>NZ_FTNW01000001.1 GCF_900156545.1 Aquipseudomonas alcaligenes | reverse complement strand
TCAATATGCCTTTTGTTATCTCATCCATGACTTGCTCCTGCACCTAACGTTTGGTTAAGGGGCCGGCTTTAGCCGGTCCCGAGTGAGCGAAGCGAACGACTTGAACCAGTTGTTAGGGTTTTGCACAATTTTCGTTAAGCAAGGAATGCTCTTTAAGCTCCGCTTCGATAAAAGCCGAAATCATAGCTCGATAGACGGTTTCCACTACTTTTTGGTTTGCGCCATGTTCTTGTGCGAGTGACTGAACCTTTTCAATAACTTGCTCGACCCGGTTTGGGGCTCTGACTTCATCTGTTGTTTTTTTGAACGCAGCTGCTTGGGTTACAAAATTTCCACGTTCTGCAAGCAACGCTACGATTTTTCGATCTATCTGATCGATATTCTCGCGTACTTCATTGATTGAATTGCATCTGACGTCCATGTGCGGTCGTGCTCCGATTTAAGTTTTAACCCTAACTAGTGTTTATACGACATGCCTAGGGGTAGGCATAATGTCCGATACTGGGTGTTTGTGGCTATTGCTAGGCATGTTGATATCCACATATAGCCATTATGTCCATATGATCCGCTCCGCCAACCCCAGCCTCTCGGCCTCGCTTCGTTCGATCAGCCATACCTGATTCTCACGGTCCCACTTGCCGCCGGCGCTTCTGATCATTCGCTGGAGGTCGTTTTCGTGGCGGAAGATGCGCAGGGCTACCGGCGGGGTGGCTGCTGGCGGTGGGGTTTTGTACAGGGCGTACTTTTGTTCGACGATGAGTTCGACCGTGGTGTAGTGGGTGTTGGTTTTGCGGTCGAGGCGGTAGCGGACGGCGACGAGTTGCTCGCCGTAGCGTTCTTGCAAGCGTTTGGTGCCGGGTTTGCCGGGCTTGAGGGTTTTGACAACGTCCATATTGTCACCGGGTCTGTGCGAGGTGCTCGCAGTCTGCCCCAGTGCCGGCGCTTTGCTCAAGCCGGCGCAGGTGTCCTGCGTGGTTGGTCAGCTCAGCTTTTAGCTGCTTGCGGAGGCAGTGGTCACTGTTGACCAACCTCGGGGAGATAGGCCTGACGCAGTCGCGGGCTGACGCCGCTGGACTCCAGTTCCAGCACGGCGGCGCGCAGTTGCTCGACGATCTGCGGATCGCAGATCCTGGAACAGGCCAGGTAAAGATCGGTGCTGGCCATGACCGGGCTCTGGTTGAGCTTGCGGCGCTGTTGCGACGATTGGTGCCAGATATACAGCGCCTCCGGAATCCCGGTGAACCAGGCATCGAGGCGCCCGCGTTCGAGCAGGATGGCGGGGTTCTCACCCAGCTTGAGCTGGATGATCTGCTCCTCGGCGAAGCCCTCGCGCCGGAGGATTTCCACCTGGGCGGTGCCAAGCCCGACGCCGATACGCCGGTAGCGCTGGCGGGCCTGCGCGAAGTTGCTGACAGGTTCGTCGAGGCTGAAGAATGCGCGCTCCAGCGGCATGATCGGGACGATCCAGGTGTAGCGGTCCTCGCGCTCCGGGGTGCGCGACAGCGGGATGATCAGTTGATTGTGGCCAGTGGCGACTTTGACCTGCGCCCTGGCCCAGGGCTCGTCGATGATGCGTGCCGTTCGGCCAATGAGGGTGATGGCGGCGAGGGTGATGTCGCCGACCATGCCTTGACCACGCGCGTTGTTGTGCAGGGTAAGCGGCGGGGCATCCGGCATATGCAGTTCCAGCGGTACCTCGGCAGCACTGTGACCGCTGAACAGCAGGGAAACCAGCAGGCAGATAACGATTGGCATCGGGAACATCCTGTCCGGGGTATGCGCATCAAGCATAGAGCGCGCAGAGTCGCTTCCTGCGAATGATGGATGGCTTACAACTTCATTAAGACTGCAGCTCCGGTAGGTCACGATACATTTCCAGCGCCTTTGGGTTGGCCAGGGCGTCGGTGTTCTTTACCGGCCTGCCGTGCACCACATTGCGCACCGCCAGTTCGACGATCTTGCCGCTGATGGTGCGCGGGATGTCGGCGACCTGGATGATCTTCGCCGGCACATGGCGCGGTGTGGTGTTGGCGCGGATCACCTGGCGGATCTCGGCCTGCAGGGCGTCATCCAGTACAACGCCGTCGCGCAGGCGCACGAACAGCACCACGCGCACATCGCCTTCCCAGTCCTGGCCGATGGCGATGGATTCCAGCACCTGCTCGACCTTTTCCACCTGGCGGTAGATCTCGGCCGTGCCAATGCGCACGCCGCCAGGGTTGAGCACGGCGTCGGAGCGGCCGTGGATCACCAGGCCGCCGTGCTCGGTGATCTCGGCGTAGTCGCCATGGGCCCAGACGCCGGGGAAGCTGGCGAAGTAGGCTGCGTGGAATTTCTCGCCAGCCGCATCGTTCCAGAAGCCGACCGGCATGGACGGGAAGTGGTGGGCGCAGATCAGTTCGCCTTTTTCCCCGTTGACCGGCCGGCCTTGGTCATTCCACACCTGCACGTCCATGCCCAGGCCCTTGCACTGCAGCTCGCCGCGCCACACCGGCAGGGTTGGGTTGCCGAGGGCGAAGCAGGACACGATGTCGGTGCCGCCGGAGATGGAGGACAGGCAGACATCACGCTTGATGTCACGGTAGACGTACTCGAAGCTCTCGTGGGCGAGCGGCGAGCCGGTGGAGAGGATGGCCTTCAGCCGGCTCAGCTTGTGCGTCTCGCGCGGCTTGGCGCCGGACTTTTCCAGGGCGGCGATGAACTTGGCGCTGGTACCGAAGAGGCTGATGTTCTCGGCGTCGATCAGGTCGATCAGGCGCTCGGCCGAGGGATGGAACGGCGAGCCGTCGAACAGCACCAGGCTGGCGCCCAGGGCCAGGCCGGAGACCAGCCAGTTCCACATCATCCAGCCGCAGGTGGTGTAGTAGAACAGGGTGTCGTCGGCCGTCAGGTCGGTGTGCAGGCCCAGTTCCTTGACGTGCTGCAGCAGGGTGCCGCCGACACCATGCACGATGCACTTGGGCACGCCGGTGGTACCGCTGGAATAGAGGATGTACAGCGGCTGCTCGAAGGGCACCGGGTTGAACTGCGGCTCACCGCCGGCCTGGTAGAAGTCCTGCCACAGGCTGACGCGGGCGGTGCTGCGGAAGTCGCCGGCCCCGGCCGTCGGGTTGGAGTAGGGCACCACCACCAGTTGCTGCAGCGAGGGCAGGCGTTCGAGGATTTCGTTGAGCTTGGCCGTCAGATCGAGGTTCTTGCCGGCGTAGCGGTAGCCAGCGGCGGCGATCAGCACCTTGGGTTCGATCTGGCCGAAGCGGTCGATCACCCCTTGAGTGCCGAAGTCTGGCGAGCAGGACGACCAGGTGGCGCCCAGGCTGGCGGTGGCGAGCATGCCGACCACGGTCTGCCAGGTGTTGGGCATAAAGGCGGCCACGCGATCACCGATGCCGACACCGGCGGCCTTGAGGCTCTGTTGCAGGCCGGCGACATGGGCGGCCAGTTCGGCATAGGAGAGCTGCTCGTGCGAACCGTCCTCGCCAATGGCGACCAGCGCCGGGTGCTCGTCGCGGCGGCGCAGCAGGTGCTCGGCGAAGTTCAGGGTGGCGCCTGGGAACCAGTGCGCGCTGGGCATGGCTGGACCTTCGCGCAGAACCGCCTCGGGCTGCTTGGCGAAACGCACCTCGAAGAAATCGACGATGGCCTGCCAGAACGCCTCGCGCTGCGCCACGCTCCAGGCGTGCAGGGCGGGGTAGTCGGTCAGTTGCAGGGCGTGACGCTGGTTGACGAAGCGGCGGAAGGCATCCATGCGGGTGGCGGCGATGCGTTCGGCGGAGGGCGCCCAGAGCGGTTGTTGCATCTCGATTCCTCGATGGTTCTTGTCGTTCGCGCCAGCCCTGAGGCGGCGGATGGCACAGCCTAAAGTGTTGTCCGGAGGCGGCCATAGCCGCTGTCATCGGTCGGCCTACCTTTGAGCTACGCCGCTGTGGCGTGGGCACTACGGTGCAGCGATGACGGGCGCTGCGCGCTTTACAGCCTGTCAGGAAAAGCTGACAGGGTTAGGTGTGGGGTGGTTTTTCCCCGGATTGCATCCGGGCTACTCGAGCGCTTTCCCTCTCCCTAACCCTTGGTTCGAGCGTCCTGCTTGCATCCCTGCAGTCGTCTCCCCTAAATGGGAGAGGGGACTGTCCGTGCCTGCCTGGGCTAAACCTGTCTGGCCCTGGCCACCTGCGAGCCGTTGGGCTTGCCGAGTACCTCGCAGATGCGTTGACCGGCAGCGATCAGCTTGTCCATGTCGATGCCGGTTGCTATGCCCAGGCCGTTGAGCAGATAGAGCACGTCCTCGGTGGCGACGTTGCCGGTGGCGCCCTTGGCGTAGGGGCAGCCGCCTAAACCGGCGACCGAGCTGTCGAACACGGCGATGCCTTCCAGCAGGCTGGCGTAGATGTTCGCCAGGGCCTGGCCGTAGGTGTCGTGGAAATGCCCGGCCAGCTTGTCGCGCGGGATATCGCGGCCGACCACCTCGAACAGGGTGCGGGTCTTGCCGGCGGTACCGGTGCCGATGGTGTCGCCCAACGAGATTTCGTAGCAGCCCATGGCCAGCAGCTCGCGCGCCACGGCGGCGACCTGCTCGGGCGCCACTTCGCCCTCGTAGGGGCAACCTAGCACGCAGGAGACATAGCCGCGCACCGTGATGCCGTGAGCCTTGGCCGCTTCCATCACCGGCACGAAACGCCCCAGGCTCTCGGCGATGGAGCAGTTGATGTTGCGCTGGGAGAAAGCCTCGGAGGCGGCGGCGAACACTGCCACTTCCTTCACCCCGGCATCGACCGCGGTCTCGAAGCCCTTGAGGTTGGGGGTGAGGGCGCCGTAGACCACGCCGGGCTTGTACTGGATGCCGGCGAATACTTCGGCGCTGCCGGCCATCTGCGGCACCCACTTGGGCGAGACGAAGCTGCCCACCTCGATATAGCTCAGGCCGGCGGCGCTCAGGTCGTTGGTCAGGCGCACCTTGTCGGCCACGCTGATCGGCTGTTTCTCGTTCTGCAGGCCGTCGCGCGGGCCGACTTCGACCAGGCGGACGTGGTGGGGCAGGTTCATGAAGCTCCTCGCAAGATTGGTTTGACACCCCCTATTCCCAGGGGAGAGGGCGGGGCGGCCCGCGTAGGGTGAGGGGCGGATCGGCCCGGCAATGTCCCTCACCCTAACCCTCTCCCGGAGGGAGAGGGAACTGTCCGTGCTAGGCAGGGATTTCTTCCAGCTCTACCAATGCAGCGCCTTCGCTGACCATGTCGCCTTCGCCACAGTACAGCGCCTTGACCGTGCCGGCGTGGGGCGCGCGGATGCTGTGTTCCATCTTCATGGCTTCCAGCACCACCAGGGCCTGCCCGGCCTCCACGGTCTGGCCGGCTTCGACCAGCACGCGGACGATACTGCCGTTCATGGGGGCCGTCAGCCCGCCGTGCTGGGCGTGGCTGGCTTCGGCCTCGGCGATCGGATCGACGCGGCGCACGTCGTGCAGGCGGCCCTGCCATTCCAGATAAAGCGCATCGCCCTGGCGGATCGCCCGGTGTGCTCGGCGCAGGCCGTTCTGCTCGGTCCACAGTTGTTCGCCCTGCAGGCAGGATTGCGCCGGGCCACGCAGGTGAACCGTATGGCGCTGCTCGCCGCTGGCGAGGTGTACATCGGTTTCCGACGCCAACCCTGAGCGCCAGCCGCTGCTGGTGGCCCAGGGCGAGTGATAGTCCTCGTGGCTGCGGCGCGGCACCTCGCTGTGCAGCCAGGCTTCTGCGGCCAGTTGCCAGAACTCGCCCGGCAGCTCGGTCACGGTCGGCAGCAGCTGTTCTTGGTGACGGCCGATAAAGCCGGTGTCCAGCTCGGCAGCGGCGAAGGCCGGATGGCCCAGCACGCGGCGCAGGAAGGGCAGGTTGCTGGCAAAGCCGCCAACGGCGGTTTCCTCGAGCATGGCGAGCAGGCGCTGGCGGGCCTGCTCGCGGTCCTCGCCCCAGGCGATCAGCTTGGCCAGCATGGGGTCGTAGAAGGGCGAAACGGTATCGCCTTCGACCACGCCGCTGTCCACCCGGCGGCCTTCGCCGGCGGCGGGTTCGCGATACAGCTTGAGGTCGCCGGAGGCGGGCAGGAAGTCGTTGTCAGTGTCCTCGGCGTACAGGCGTACCTCGATGGCGTGGCCATTCAGCGGCACCTGATCCTGGCTGATCGGCAGCGCTTCGCCACGGGCAACACGAATCTGCCAGGCCACCAGGTCGAGGCCGGTGATGGCTTCGGTAACCGGGTGCTCCACCTGCAGGCGGGTATTCATCTCCATAAAGAAGAACTGGCCGCGGGCATCCAGCAGGAACTCCACGGTGCCGGCGCCGACATAGCCGATGGCCTGGGCTGCCTTGACCGCCGCCTCGCCCATGGCGCGGCGCAGTTCAGGCGAGAGGCCCGGAGCCGGGGCTTCCTCGACCACCTTCTGGTGGCGGCGCTGGATCGAGCAGTCGCGCTCGTTGAGGTACAGGCAGTTGCCGTGGCTGTCGGCGAATACCTGGATCTCCACGTGGCGCGGTTGCAGCACGTATTTCTCCACCAGCATGCGCGAGTCGCCGAAGGCGGATTGGGCTTCGCGCTGGGCGGATGCCAGGGTCTCGGCCAGCTCGGCTTCGCGCTCGACCACCTTCATGCCCTTGCCACCGCCACCGGCGGCGGCCTTGAGCAGCACCGGGTAGCCGATGCGCTCGGCGGCAACGCGGAAGGTCTCCACGTCCTGGGCTTCGCCGTGATAACCGGGCACCAGGGGCACGCCGGCATCTTCCATCAGCGCCTTGGCCGCGGACTTGCTGCCCATGGCGTCGATGGCGGAGGCGGGCGGACCGAGGAACACCAGGCCGGCTGCCTCGATGGCGCGGGCGAAGCCGGCGTTCTCGGAAAGGAAGCCGTAGCCTGGGTGGATGGCCTGGGCGCCGCTGGCCTTGGCCGCGGCGATGATCTTGTCGACCAGCAGGTAGCTGTCGGCCGGCTTGGCGCCGCCGAGGTTCACCGCCATATCGGCCTCGCGCACATGCCGTGCTCTGGCGTCGATGGCGCTGTGCACGGCCACGGTCTTCAGGCCCTGTGCCTTGGCGGTGCGCATCACCCGGCAGGCGATCTCGCCACGGTTGGCGACCAGCAGGGTGTCGATGTGCTTGTGGCTCATGCTTGCGGCTCCTGCCGGAGGTTTGAACGTTTATCCAGTGCTTTGCCGAGCAGGGCGTGCAGGGAGGGAATCATCATGCTTATTGCTCCTGCCAGGTGGGCGTGCGTTTCTCCAGGAAGGCGTTGAGCCCCTCCTGGCCTTCGGGGCTGACGCGGATGCGGGCGATGGCGTTCTCGGTGTAGCGGCGCAGGTTGGGGCTGAGTACGCCGCTGGCTACTTCGCGCAGCAGGTCCTTGCTGGCCTGCATGGCCTGCGGGCTGTTGAGCAACAGGTTGTTCACCCAGGCTTCGACCTGGGCATCCAGCTCGGCGGTCGGGTAGGCCTCGGCCAGCAGGCCCAGCTCGCAGGCGCGGCTGCCGGAGAAGCGTTCGGCGGTCAGTGCATAGCGGCGAGCGGCGCGCTCGCCGAGGGCCTGGACCACGAAGGGGCTGATCACCGCCGGGGCCAGGCCGATACGCACTTCGGACAGGCTGAACAGCGCGTCGTCCGCGCCGATGGCCATATCGCAGCAACTCACCAGACCCACCGCACCGCCGAAGGCCGCGCCCTGAACCACGGCCAGGGTCGGTATCTTCAGACCGTTGAGGTTGTACATCAGCTCGGCCAGTTCGCGGGCGTCATTCAGGTTGGCGTTGTAGTCCAGCTTGGCGCTGGCCTGCATCCAGGCCAGGTCGGCGCCGGCGGAGAAATGCTTGCCGTGCCCGCGCAGCAGCAGGAAGCGCAGGGTCTTGTCGGCGGCAATCGCGTCGATGGCAAGGATCAGCTCGCGGATCATCTCGGCGTTGAAGGCGTTGTTCTTCTCCGGGCGGTTCAGCCACAGGGTGGCAAAGCCGCGCGGGTCTTTTTCCAGTTGAACGGTGGTGAAGTCGGTCATGACGGCTCCAGGTATTTTTTGCTCCCTCTCTCTCTGGAGCGGGGCGCGTAGCCAGGGCTGGGGTGAGGGTGGTCGGCGTTCTTCAAACCGTCCCTCACCCCCGGCCCCTCTCCC
Source organism: Aquipseudomonas alcaligenes (assembly GCF_900156545.1). Lineage (GTDB taxonomy): Bacteria > Pseudomonadota > Gammaproteobacteria > Pseudomonadales > Pseudomonadaceae > Aquipseudomonas > Aquipseudomonas alcaligenes_A. The sequence continues at coordinate 804,456 of NZ_FTNW01000001.1, read as the reverse complement.
GGAGGGAGAGGGGGGTTACATTCTGAACACCCCGAAAGTGGTCGGCTCGATCGGCGCATTGAGGCTGGCGGACAGGGCTAGGCCGAGGACGTCGCGGGTCTGCGCCGGGTCGATCACGCCGTCGTCCCACAGGCGGGCGCTGGAATAGTAGGCGTGGGCCTGCTGCTCGTACTGGGCGGCGATGGGCTGTTTGATGCGTGCTTCTTCCTCGTCGCTGAACGGGTGGCCGGCGCGGGCAGCCTGCTCGCGCTTGACCTGCACCAAGACGCCTGCGGCCTGCTCGGCGCCCATCACGCCAATGCGCGCGTTGGGCCACATCCACAGAAAGCGTGGGTCGTAGGCACGGCCGCACATGCCGTAGTTACCGGCGCCGAAGCTGCCGCCGATGATCACGGTGAACTTCGGCACGCGGGCACAGGCCACGGCGGTAACCAGCTTGGCGCCGTGCTTGGCGATGCCGCCCTCTTCATACTTTTTCCCGACCATGAAGCCGGTGATGTTCTGCAGGAATAGCAGCGGGATGCCGCGCTGGCAGGCCAGTTCGATGAAGTGCGCGCCTTTCTGCGCGGCCTCGGCGAACAGGATGCCGTTGTTGGCCAGGATGGCCACCGGGTAGCCGTGGATATGGGCAAAGCCGCAGACCAGGGTGGTGCCGAACAGCGCCTTGAACTCATCGAATTCGCTGCCGTCGACCACGCGGGCGATCACCTCGCGCACGTCGAAAGGCTGCTTGGCATCGGCCGGGATCACTCCGTACAACTCGTCCGCCGAGTGCAGCGGGGCGAGCGGGGTGCGAGTCTGCAGCTGGCCGAGCTTGCGCCAGTTGAGGTTGGCGATGCAGCGGCGGGCGATGGCCAGGGCATGCTCGTCGTCATCGGCGTAATGGTCGGCCACGCCGCTGGTCTTGCAGTGCACGTCGGCACCGCCCAGCTCCTCGGCGGTGACCACTTCGCCGGTGGCGGCCTTCACCAGCGGCGGGCCGGCCAGGAAGATGGTGGCCTGGTTGCGCACCATGATGGTCTCGTCGCTCATCGCCGGCACGTAGGCGCCACCGGCGGTGCAGGAGCCCATGACCACGGCGATCTGCGGAATGCCCTGGGCGCTCATATTGGCCTGGTTGAAGAAGATGCGGCCGAAGTGCTCGCGGTCGGGGAACACTTCTTCCTGGCGTGGCAGGTTGGCGCCGCCGGAATCGACCAGATAGATGCACGGCAGGCGGTTCTGCTGGGCGATGGTCTGGGCGCGCAGGTGCTTCTTCACGGTCAGCGGGTAGTAGCTGCCGCCTTTCACCGTGGCGTCGTTGGCAATGATCATGCACTCGACGCCTTCCACGCGGCCGATGCCGGCGACCACGCCGGCGGCCGGCACGTCCTCGCCGTAGACCTCATGGGCGGCTAGCTGGCCGACCTCGAGGAAGGGCGAGCCGATGTCCAACAGGCGGTTGATGCGTTCGCGCGGCAGCAGTTTGCCGCGCGAGGTGTGGCGCTCCTGCGCCTTGGCGCCGCCGCCTTCATGGACGCGGGCGAGCAGGGCGCGCAGGTCGTTGACCTGGGCGAGCATGGCCGCCTGATTGGCGGCGAACTCCGGCGAGCGGGTGTTGATCTGGGTATGCAGGATGGCCATGTATGCCTCGTATGCTTTGATTCCCTCTCCCTCTGGGAGATGGCCAGGGTGAGGGAGCTGGTCATGGCTCCCTCATCCGCCCTTCGGGCACCTTCTCCCAGGGGGAGAAGGATTATTTCGTCTCGTTGAACAGCTCGCGGCCGATCAGCATGCGGCGGATCTCGCTGGTGCCGGCACCGATCTCGTAGAGCTTGGCGTCACGCAGCAGGCGGCCGGCCGGGTATTCGTTGGTGTAGCCGTTGCCGCCGAGCAGCTGGATGGTGTCCAGGGCCATCTTGGTGGCCATCTCGGCGGTGTAGAGGATCACCGCGGCGGCGTCCTTGCGCGATTCCTCGCCGCGGTCGCAGGCCTTGGCCACGTTGTACAGGTAGGACTTGGAGGCGTTCATGCCGGCGTACATGTCGGCCAGCTTGCCCTGCACCAGCTGGAACTCGCCGATCGACTGCTTGAACTGCTGGCGTTCGTGCACGTAGGGCAGCACCACGTCCATGCAGGCGCTCATGATCCCGGTCGGGCCGCCGGAGAGCACGGTGCGCTCGTAGTCCAGGCCGCTCATCAGTACGCGCACGCCGGCACCCTCGGCGCCGAGGATGTTCTCCTCCGGCACTTCGCAGTCCTCGAACACCAGCTCGCAGGTGTTGGAGCCGCGCATGCCCAGCTTGTCCAGCTTCTGGTGGCGGGAGAAGCCCTTGTAGTCGCGCTCGACGATGAAGGCGGTCATGCCGCGCGAACCGGCGTTGATGTCGGTCTTGGCGTAGATCACGTAGGTGTGCGCATCCGGGCCGTTGGTGATCCACATCTTGTTGCCGTTGAGTACGTAGCGGTCGCCGCGCTTCTCGGCGCGCAGCTTCATCGACACCACGTCGGAGCCGGCATTCGGCTCGCTCATGGCCAGGGCGCCGATGTGCTCGCCGGAGCACAGCTTGGGCAGGTATTTCTGCTTCTGCGCCTCGCTGCCGTTCTTGCGGATCTGGTTGACGCACAGGTTGGAGTGGGCGCCATAGGACAGGCCGACCGAGGCCGACGCACGGCTGATCTCTTCCATGGCGATCACGTGCGCCAGGTAGCCCATGTTGGTGCCGCCGTATTCCTCTTCCACGGTCATGCCGAGCAGGCCCATGTCGCCGAACTTGCGCCACATGTCCATGGGGAACTCGTTGTCGCGGTCGATCTGCGCCGCACGCGGGGCCAGCTCGGCTTGGGCGAACTGATGGACCGAGTCGCGCAGCATGTCGATGGTCTCGCCGAGACCGAAGTTGAGGGTTGGGTAGCTCATGGGGTCACCTGTGTCTTGTAATTGTGAGTCAGGAAACGGCGGATTCGGTGGCGGCCAGCGCGGCCAGGCAGCGTTCCTCGGCGGTGTCGAGTTCCAGCTGCATCTGCTCAATGTCGAGCAACTGCTGTTCCAGCTGGGCGCGGCGGGCGGCGATCTTGGCCATGAAGGTCTCCAGCTGCTTGCGGTTGCCGCTGCTGGGGTCGTAGAGGTCGATCAGTTCCTTGCACTCGGCCAGGGAGAAGCCGATGCGCTTGCCGCGCAGGATCAGCTTGAGCGCCACCAGGTCCTTGGGCCGGTAGATGCGCTCCTGGCCGCGCCGCTCCGGCACCAGCATGCCTTGCTCCTCGTAGAAGCGGATGGCGCGGGTGGTGACGTCCAGCTCGCGGGCCAGATCGGAGATGGAGTAGGTGATGGACATGCGCGGCTCTCGTTTACCTTTACGTTAACGTAAACCTGTGCAAATCTGCCTGTCAATGTCGGCAGGGTCCGACGCCTCATCGATTCGAGGACTGTGCATGCGTATCGAAGACTCCGTATTCCTCATCACCGGCGGTGGCTCCGGCCTTGGCCTGGCCAGCGCCCGCGAGCTGGTGGCGCAGGGCGCTAAAGTGCTGCTGCTGGACATCAACGCCGAGGCCGGCGCCAAGGCGGCTGCCGAGCTGGGCGAACGCGCGCGCTTCCTGCGTGCCGATATCAGCAGCGAGGCCGACGGCCGCGCCGCCGTGGAAGAGGTTCTGCAGGCCTTTGGTGCCGTGCACGGGCTGGTCAACTGCGCCGGCGTGGCGCCGGCCGAGAAGGTTATCGGGCGCAACGGTGCTCATGGGCTGGACAGCTTCCGCCGCACCATCGAGATCAACCTGATCGGCAGCTTCAACATGCTGCGCCTGGCCGCCGAGGCCATGGCCAAGAATGAGCCGAACGAAGGCGGCGAGCGCGGGGTGATCATCAACACCGCCTCGGTGGCGGCCTTCGACGGGCAGATGGGCCAGTGCGCCTATTCGGCCTCCAAGGGCGGCGTCGCTGCCATGACCCTGCCGGCGGCGCGCGACCTGGCGCGCTCGGGCATCCGCGTGATGTGCATCGCCCCCGGCATCTTCGAGACACCGATGATGGCCGGCATGGCCCAGGAGGTGCAGGACTCCCTGGCCGCCAACGTGCCGTTCCCGCCGCGCCTGGGGCGCCCGGCCGAGTACGCCGCGCTGGTCCGCCATATCGTCGAGAACGCCATGCTCAACGGCGAGGTCATCCGTCTGGATGGTGCGCTGCGCATGGCCGCCAAGTGAGGTGAGCCGATGATTCCCGCCGAACAGGACATCCTGATCCGCGACATGGCCCGCCAGTTCGCCCAGGAGCGGCTGAAACCCTTCGCCGCCGACTGGGACCGCGAGCATCGTTTCCCCGCCGAAGCGCTGAAGGAGATGGCCGACCTCGGCTTCCTCGGCATGCTGGTGCCGGAGGAGTGGGGCGGGGCGCAGACCGGCCACCTGGCCTATGCCATGGCCCTGGAGGAGATCGCCGCCGGCGACGGCGCCTGCTCGACCATCATGAGCGTGCACAACTCGGTGGGCTGCATGCCCATCCTCAAGTTCGGCAGCCAGGAGCAGAAACAGCGCTTCCTCCAGCCCCTGGCCAGCGGCGCCATGCTCGGTGCCTTCGCCCTCACCGAACCGCAGGCCGGCTCCGACGCCAGCGACCTGCGCACCCGCGCGCGGCGTGACGGCGACCACTATGTGCTCAGCGGCGCCAAGCAGTTCATCACCTCCGGCAGCCACGCCGGAATGGTGATCGTGTTCGCCGTGACCGACCCTGCGGCCGGCAAGAAGGGTATCAGCGCCTTCATCGTGCCGACTGACACGCCCGGCTATTCGGTGGTGCGGGTGGAGGACAAGCTCGGCCAGCATGCCTCGGACACCTGCCAGATCCAGCTCGACGAGGTGCGTATTCCGGCGTCGCTGCGCCTGGGCGAGGAGGGCGAGGGCTACCGCATTGCCCTGAGCAACCTGGAAGGCGGGCGCATCGGCATTGCCGCGCAGTCGGTGGGCATGGCCCGCGCCGCATTCGAGGCGGCCCGCGACTACGCCCACGAGCGCAAGACCTTCGGTAAAGCGATCATCGAGCATCAGGCCGTGGCCTTCCGCCTGGCCGACATGGCCACGCAGATCGCCGTGGCGCGGCAGATGGTGCATCACGCCGCCAGCCTGCGCGAAGCCGGCCAGCCGTGCCTGACCGAGGCCTCGATGGCCAAGCTGTTCGCCTCGGAGATGGCGGAGAAGGTCTGCTCGGCGGCGATCCAGACGCTGGGCGGCTACGGCTACCTCAAGGACTTCCCGGTCGAGCGCATCTACCGCGACGTGCGCGTGTGCCAGATCTACGAAGGCACCAGTGATGTGCAGCGCATGGTGATCGCGCGCAGCTTGTAAGCGGGTTGCGGTTTTCTGGGAGGGCCCGCGTAGGGTGAGGGTGCTTAGGTCTGCATCGAGTCGCCTGCGGTACCCTCACCCCGGTCCTCTCCCAGTGGGAGAGGGAGAACGCGGCGGGAGAGGGATAAGTGGCTCAGGCGGGCTCGGCAGCCTTCTTCTCCTGGGCACTGATCTGCTGCGCCAGCTCGATCAGTTGCTCGCGCATCCAGCGGTTGGCCGGGTCCTGGTCGGTGCTTTCGTGCCAGTACAGGTGGGTTTCCAGGGCCGGTACGTCGCTCACTGGCAGGTCGACGTGGTGCAGGTTGTGACGGCGGGCGAAGCGCTCCGGCACGGTCATCAGCATGTCGGTATTGTGCAGCACGCTGGAGGCCATCAGGTAGTGCTGCGAGCGCAGCGCCACCTTGCGCTGCAGGCCCATCTTGCCCAGCGACAGGTCGATGTAGCCGAGGCCGCTGCGGCGGCTGGAAATCTGGATATGTGCCTGTGACAGGTACTCGTCCAGGCTCAGCTTGTCCTTGGCCAGCGGGTGGCCGGGGCGCATGGCGCAGACGTAGCGGTCTTCCATCAGCTTGACGTGGCGCACCTGCGGATCCGTATTGAGCGGGGCGTCGACGGCGAAGTCCAGGCGGCCGGCGGCCAGTTCCTTGGTGGTTTCGCGGCGCTTGGCCTGGAAGCTTTCGATCTGCACCGCCGGCGCCAGGCGGCGCAGGCGCTGGAACAGCGGCGGCAGGAGGATCTGCTCGGAGAGGTCGGTCATGCTGATGCGGTAGGTCTTGTTCGCCTGCTTGGCGTCGAAGGTGCGGCTTTCCTGTACCGACACGCGCAGCAGCTGCAGGGCATTGCGCACCGGGCCGATGATGTTCTGCGCCATGGGCGTGGGCACCATGCCTTGGGCGGTGCGCACGAACAGCGGGTCGTTGAAGGTCTCGCGCAGGCGTGCCAGGGCGTTGGACACTGCCGGCTGGGTGATACCGACAATCTGCCCGGCGCGGGTCAGGTTGGCCTCGGTGTAGATGGCGTCGAAGACGATGAAGAGGTTGAGGTCTACCTTGTTCAGATTCATGGTCTTCTCCGTGCTTCAAGCCTTATCTCATATTGCTTATGAATGTTGATAAGGCAGGAAAATAGCTTAGATAAATCGTGGGTGCTGTTCTAGCATCATTCCACATCGAAGCCAACCACCAAGGTGTCCTCATGGATTTCGCCTATTCCCCCAAGGTTCAGGAACTGCGTGAGCGCGTCACCGCGTTCATGGAAGCCTATGTCTACCCGGCCGAAGCCGTGTTCGAAGAGCAGGTCAACGAGGGTGACCGCTGGCAGCCGACCGCGATCATGGAGGAGCTGAAAGCCAAGGCGAAGGCCGAGGGGCTGTGGAACCTGTTCCTGCCGGAATCCGAATACGGCGCCGGCCTGACCAACATGGAATACGCGCCGCTGGCCGAAATCATGGGCCGCTCGCTGATCGGCGCCGAGCCGTTCAACTGCTCCGCGCCGGACACCGGCAATATGGAGACCCTGGTGCGCTACGCCAGCGAGGCGCAGAAGAAGCAGTGGCTGGAGCCGCTGCTGTCCGGTGAGATTCGTTCCGCCTTCGCCATGACCGAGCCTGGCGTGGCCTCTTCGGACGCCACCAACATGCAGGCCAACGCCCGCCGCGAGGGTGACGAGTGGGTGATCAACGGCCGCAAGTGGTGGACTTCCGGCGCCTGCGACCCGCGCTGCAAGATCATGATCTTCATGGGCCTGACCAACCCGGACGCGCCGCGCCACCAGCAGCACTCGATGATCCTGGTGCCGAGCGACACTCCCGGGGTGAAGATCGTCCGTCCGCTGCCGGTGTTCGGTTACGACGACGCCCCGCATGGCCACGCCGAAGTGATCTTCGACAACGTGCGCGTACCCTATGACAACGTGCTGCTCGGCGAAGGCCGCGGCTTCGAGATCGCCCAGGGTCGCCTCGGCCCGGGCCGTATCCACCACTGCATGCGCTCCATCGGCATGGCCGAGCGCGCGCTGGAATTGATGTGCAAGCGCGCCGTCAGCCGCACCGCCTTCGGCAAGCCGCTGGCGCGCCTGGGCGGCAACATCGACCACATTGCCAACTCGCGCATAGAGATCAACCAGGCCCGCCTGCTGACCCTGAATGCCGCGTACATGATGGACACCGTGGGCAACAAGGTGGCCGCCAGTGAAATCGCCCAGATCAAGGTGGTGGCGCCGAACGTCGCGCTCAACGTGATCGACCGCGCCATCCAGATCCACGGCGGCGCCGGCGTGTCCAACGACTTCCCGCTGGCCTACTGGTACGCCATGCAGCGCACCCTGCGCCTGGCCGACGGCCCGGACGAAGTGCACCGCGCGGCGGTGGGCAAGTACGAGGTCGGCAAGTACGTACCGCGCGAAGCGATGAAAGCCAGCCGCTGACCGGTAGTCGCTGCAATACACAAGGCCCGCGAAAGCGGGCCTTGTCGTTTCTGTAGCCCGGATGCAATCCGGGAGCGGAGTCGCCTGCTTCCCGGATTGCATCCGGGCTACGGTCGAGTCGTGCTCAGCCTTCCTTGCCGTCCTCGGCCAGTTCCTTCTAGTTCAGCCAGCTCAGGCGCAGATGCAGCTGGGCGGCGAAGGTGCGCGCGGCCAGCTCCTCGTGAAAGATCAGGCTGCGCCGACCCATCTGCACCCGCCAGAGCACTTGGCCCTGGCGCTCCAGCCTGTCGATCCGTACGTCCATCAGGACTCCTGCTCCGGGCGATTGCGGGTTTTCAGCAGCGACAGCAGCACGCCGCCGGCCAGCAGGCCGAAGGTAACACCGAGCGAGAGCAGGGCGGGAATCTTGCCGATGAAGCCGTGCAGGAAGATCTTGCCGCCGATGAAGATCAGCACCAGCGCCAGTGCGTACTTGAGATAGACGAAGCGGTGCATCAACGCCGCCAGGGCGAAGTACAGCGAGCGCAGGCCGAGGATGGCGAAGATATTCGAGGTGTAGACGATGAACGGGTCCTGGGTGATGGCGAAGACTGCCGGCACGCTGTCCACGGCGAACACCAGGTCGGCCAGCTCGATCAGCACCAGGGCGAGAAACAGCGGCGTGGCGTAGAGCAGGTGGTGGGTGGCGCCTTCCGGTCGCTTGCGCACGAAGAAGTGGCCATCGTGCAGCTCCTCGGTCACCCGCATATGCCGGCGCAGAAAACGCAGCAGCGGATTCTGCGCCAGGTCCGGGTGGTGCTCCTCGCGGCTGAACAGCATCTTCACCCCGCTGAGCAGCAGGAAGGCGCCGAACACATAGAGCAGCCACTCGAACTCCTGCACCAGCGCCGTGCCCAGGCCGATCATGATGGCGCGCAGCACGATCACCCCGAGAATGCCCCAGAACAGCACCCGGTGCTGGTAGCGCCGGGGGATGCCGAAGAAGCCGAAGATCATCGCCATGACGAACACGTTGTCCATCGACAGCGACTGCTCGACCAGGAAACCGGTGTAGAACTCCAGCGCCTTGTGCACGCCCAGCTCATGCCAGATCCACAGGCCGAACAGCACGCCGACGCTGAAGTAGCCGCTGTACAGCAGCAGACTCTCGCGCATCTCGATCTCGTGCTGGTCGCGGTGCAGGATGCCGAGGTCCAGCACCAGCAGGGCGATGACGATGCCCAGGAAGCTCAGCCACAGCCAGGTGGCAGTGCCGAGTACGGGGGTGGTGAGAAAGACGAGTAGCGGTTCCATGAGCCCCTCCGTCGCTGTCGGTCAGACAGTGACTCCGACATCGCGGCGTTGGGGGCGCCGCCAGAGGGGCCCGGCGTCACTGGCGAGCGCTTTACGCTCGTCCACGAACAAGGCTACAGCCGGCTGCCGGGTTCGGCAAACGCAGGTCTGTTCCCCTCTACCTTTGGGAGAGGGGCCAGGGGTGAGGGTGTTGCGATGAGTGAGGGCTTAGTCCCTCACCCTACGCGGGCCGCCCCATCCCTCTCCCAGGGGGAGAGGGCGCTGTTAGTACACCCAGACCTCGACGCGGCGGTTTTTCACCCGACCCTCGTCCGCATCGTTGGCTGCCACCGGCATCTGTTCGCCCAGGCCGGTGATGTCGCGGAAGATCACGCCGCCTTTGACCAGATCACGACGCACGGCCATTGCGCGCAGCTTGGACAGCAGGGCAGCGCGCGCCGGATCGTTCTTCGGGTCGCCGAAGCCGACCAGCACGGCCTTCTGCCGCAGCTTGTCGTTGGCCTTGAGGTAGTCCAGCACCCGCGCCAGGTCGCGCTGGGCCTTGTTGTCCAGCTCGGCGCTGCCTTCCTGGAAGCGGAAGTTCACCGACAGGCGCTGCGCCTCGCTGGCCAGCCGGCGATAGTGCTCCGGCATCTGCGCGCTGGGCTCGACCTTCACCGCCTGCACGGTCTGCGGGATGAAGCCGGTCTTGGCCACGATGGCCTGGCCCGCCGGGCTGTGGGCGAACTGCACCAGTGCCTGCACCCACTCGTTGGTGGTGCCCGGTGGGTTGTAGAGGAACAGGCGACGCGACAGCGGATAGTCTTCGGTGGCGATCAGCGTGGTGCTGGGCAGCATCGGCTGCGAATCACCGTCGGCAATCGCCAGCGGCTTGCTCTGGCGCACATAGGGCAGGCCGATGAAGCCGATGCCGCCCGGGTCCTGGCTGACGCTGTCGGACAGCTGGTCGCTGGACTCGAAGCGCTTGGCGGCGCCGTCCAGGCTCTTGCCCTGGCTGGCCAGCACCAGTTCCTTGAAGGTGTCGAAGGTGCCCGACTTGTCGTCGCGGGCATACAGGTTGATTGTCCCAGGCGTGCCGCCGAGGGCCGACCAGTCCTTGATCTCGCCGGCGAACACGGCGGCCAGCTGCTCGGTGGTCAGCGCCTGCACCGGGTTCTGTGGGTGCACGATGATGGCCAGGCCGTCGATGGCAATCACCTGTTCGGCCGCGCTGCCGCGCATATCGCCCAGCGCTTGCAGCGTTGCGGCCTCGGCATCCTTGATCGGCCGCGAGGAGGCGGCCAGCTCGGCGCTGCCGTCCTGCAGGGCGACGAAACCGGTGCCGGAGCCGTGGGCCGCGACGTTGACCTGCAGGGTGCGCCCCAGCTTGTCCTCGGCCAGCACGCTCTGCTCGTTTTCCGCGCCTTTGGCAATGCGCACATTGCTCATGCCCTGGCTTTCGAACAGGCCACTGACCAGTGCCGGGCCGAGCTTGGCGCCGATGGTATTGGAGCCCTGGATGCGCAACAGGGTGGTGGCTTCGGCAGCGAACACCGACCAGGGCAGGGCGTAGCAGATGAAACCGAGGATCAACCAGATGTAGGCATGGTTGCAGGATTGCCGATCACTGACTGGCAGTACGCGTGACATGCGGCGCAGACCTTCTTCTAGGGGGGGAAAGTGCCGCGCAGAATAAGTCGATAAAGTTGCAGTCAGGTTACAGCGCGCCGCTCTGGCATGGGCCCTGGGCGTAAACAAGCCAGCGCTTGTGCTGGCTTGTTTTAGGTGGTGAAGCTCAGGATGCCGGGCTTAGCTCAGCTCCAGCCAGATCGGTGCGTGGTCGGACGGTTTTTCCATGGCGCGCAGCTCGTAGTCGATGCCGGCGTCCTTGAACCGCGCCTGCAGGGCGGCGGTGGCGAGGATCACGTCGATGCGCAGACCGCGCTTGGGCTCGTCCTCGAAGCCGCGGCTGCGGTAGTCGAACCAGCTGAAGCGGTCGTTCACGGTCGGGTTGAGGTGGCGGAAGCTGTCGACCAGGCCCCAGTTCTTCAGAGTCGCCAGCCACTCGCGCTCCTCGGGCAGGAAGCTGCACTTGCCGGTCTTCAGCCAGCGCAGGCGGTTGGGCTCGCCGATGCCGATGTCGCAGTCTTCCGGGCTGATGTTGATATCGCCCATGACCACCAGCGCCTGGGCCGGGTCGAAGCGCTCAACCAGCAGTTGTTGCAGGTCGGCGTAGAACCGCTGCTTGCCGGGGAATTTGGTGGGGTGGTCGCGGCTCTCGCCCTGGGGGAAGTAGCCGTTCATCACCGTCACCGGGTTGCCTTGCTTATCGGCGAAGGTGCCGTAGATGAAGCGGCGCTGGGCGTCTTCGGCGTCGCCGGGGAAACCCTTGTGCAGCTCTAGCGGTGCTTCGCGGGAGAGCAGGGCGACGCCGTAGTGGCCTTTTTGCCCATGGTAGTGCACGTGGTAGCCGAGTTGGCGGATGTCTTCCTCGGGGAACTGCTCGTCGGCGACCTTGGTCTCCTGCAGGCCGATGACATCCGGCTGGTGCTTGTCGATAAGCGCCTGTAGCTGATGAGGTCGGGCGCGCAGGCCGTTGATATTGAAGGAAACGATCTTCATGGGGAGGCACCGGCGGGTAAAACCGCGATGCTAGCCCAGCGCTCCGGCGACGGCCAGCGTCTGGCAGGGGGTGGGTTGCGGTGCTACCTTGGCCTTCGACCCGCCAAACCAATAACAACCGAGGTCAGCCCGATGCCCCACCGTAACGCCGAAGTCCGCATGCTCGACCATGGCTACGTCCGCGAGGCCCGCTCGCTGCTGTACCACGCCTACCGCCACGACCCGACCTTCGCTTACCTGTTCGAGAGCGAGCGCCCCGGCTTCGACCAGCGCGTGCGAGCCACCGTGCGCGAACTGGTGCAGCAGCATTTCGCCGAGGAACTGCCGGCCATCGGCCTGGTGATCGAGGAGCGCCTGGTCGGCATCGCCCTGATCGCGCCGCCGATCCGCCGTCTGGACATCACCGAGAGCTGGGGCTGGCGCCTGCGCATGCTGATGACCACCGGCTTCCGTTGCACCAAGCGCTACCTGGAATATCACGACGCGGTGCTCGCCTGCCTGCCGCCGGGGCCCTACCACGTGTTGCCGCTGATTGGCGTGCACCCGCAGTTCCAGGGCCAGCAGCTCGGCGAAAAGCTGCTCGGTGCTCTGCATGACTGGTGCGCCGAGGATGCCGGCTCGCAGGGCGTCGTACTCGACACCGGCAACCCGCATTACCTGGAGTTCTACAAGCGCCAGGGCTACGAGGAAATCGGCGAAGTGGCGGTAGGGCCGATCCGCGAACACGTATTCTTCCATCCCAACCCGCAGGTGGTCCGGCAAGCCTCGGCCTGATGGCGGCGTTGCCGGAGCAGCACCGCCCGGTCACACTAGCGGCCGTTCAACCGCTGGGTGCCGTGACCCGGCATCAACACACTGAAGGAACTCGCAAATGGCTCAAGTAACTCTCAAGGGCAACCCGGTTCAGGTCGATGGTCAGCTGCCGCAGGCCGGTCAACAGGCCCCGGCGTTCAGCCTGGTGGCCAAGGATCTGTCCGACGTGACCCTGGCCAGCCTGGCCGGCAAGCGCAAGGTGCTGAACATCTTCCCGAGCATCGACACCCCGACCTGCGCCACCTCCGTGCGCAAGTTCAATGCCGAGGCCAGTGCTCTGCCGAACACCGTGGTGCTGTGCATTTCCGCCGACCTGCCGTTCGCCCAGGCACGCTTCTGCGGCGCCGAAGGCCTGGACAACGTGGTCAACCTGTCGACCATGCGCGGCGCCAGCTTCCTCAAGGACTACGGCGTGGCCATCGCCAGCGGCCCGCTGGTGGGCGTGGCTGCCCGTGCCGTGGTGGTGCTGGACGAGCAGGGCAAGGTGCTGCACAGCGAGCTGGTCGGCGAGATCGCCGATGAGCCGGACTATGCGGCCGCCATCGCCGTGCTGAAGTAAGGGCGAGTGCTCCATCGACAACGGCCTGCCTTATGCAGGCCGTTGTTTTTTCTAAATTCCTAACGTCTTGTTACGTCAAACAAGGGTAAATAGGCGGTAAAGACCCTTTGCCTGGCTGCTGGGAGTACTTATCGTTCATCCTCCCCAGGAAAGTGATACCGCGCTATGCCCGATTTCCGTGCCACCCCCCGTATTTCCCGTCGCTGGCTGATCGGCCTGGCCGTGCTGCTCGGCGCGCTGCTGCTGTGGTGGCTGCTGCCCGGCAAACCGGCCACGAAGAAAGAGGGTAACAGCCCCTGGGATGGCCCGGTGCCGGTGCGCCTGACCGAGGTAGGTAGCGGTGATTTTCATATCGAGCTCAAGGCCCTGGGCACCGTTACCGCGCTGAACACGGTCAATGTGCGCTCGCGGGTGGATGGCGAACTGGTCAAGGTGTTCTTCGAGGAGGGGCAACTGGTAAAGGCCGGCGACCTGCTGGCGCAGATCGACCCGCGTCCCTATCAGGTGGCGTTGCAGCAGGCCGAGGGCACCCTGGCGCAGAACCAGGCGCAGCTGAAGAATGCCGAGATCGACCTGGCGCGCTACCAGGGGCTGTACGCCGAGGACAGCATCGCCAAGCAGACTCTGGATACCCAGCAGGCGCTGGTCGGCCAGTACCGCGGCACGGTGAAGAGCAACCAGGCCGCCGTCGCCGAGGCGCGCCTGAACCTCGACTTCACCCGCATCCGCGCGCCTATCTCCGGTCGCCTCGGCCTGCGCCAGGTGGACCTCGGCAACCTGGTGCGCAGCAGCGACACCACGCCGCTGGTGGTGATCACCCAGGTCGAGCCCATCGCCGTCAACTTCACCCTGCCGGAGAAGGACCTGCCGCCAGTACTGGCGCGGGTGCGTGACAATCAGAAGCTGCGCGTCGAGGCCTGGGACCGGGGCGAGCAGCAGCGCCTGGCCGAAGGCGAGCTGCACAGCCTGGACAACCAGATCGACGTGGCCACCGGCACCGTCAAGCTCAAGGCGCGTTTCGCCAATGCCGGCGAGCAGCTGTTCCCCAACCAGTTCGTCAACGTGCGCCTGCGCGTGGAAACGCGCCAGCAGGCCACGCTGATCCCTTCGGCGGCGGTGCAGTTCGGTGCGCGCGGCACCTTCGTCTTCGTCCTCGGCGAGGGCGACAAGGTGCAGATCCGCGATGTGCGCATCGCCGCCAGCGACGGCGCCACCAGCCTGGTGGAGGAGGGCGTCAAGGTCGGTGAGCGGCTGGTGCTGGAAGGCATCGACAAGCTCAAGGATGGCAGCCAGGTGCAGGTGATCGGCAACGAGCCGGGTGCCCTGGCGCAACCGCAGGCCCAGGCAGCACAGAAGCAGGGCGCATGAACGCCTCGCGCCTGTTCATCCTGCGGCCGGTCGCCACCACGCTGCTGATGGTGGCGATCTTCCTCACCGGTCTGATCGCCTACCGTCTGCTGCCGGTCTCCGCGCTGCCGGAGGTGGATTACCCGACCATCCGCGTGCTGACCCTGTATCCGGGCGCCAGCCCGCAGGTGATGACCAGCTCGGTGACCGCGCCGCTGGAGCGCCAGTTCGGCCAGATGCCGGGGCTCAAGCAGATGTCCTCGACCAGCTCGGGCGGTGCCTCGGTGATCACCCTGCGCTTCAGCCTGGAGGTGAATCTGGATGTCGCCGAGCAGGAAGTGCAGGCCGCCATCAACGCCGCCAGCAACCTGCTGCCGAACGATCTGCCGGCGCCGCCGGTGTACAACAAAGTCAATCCCGCGGACACCCCGGTGCTGACGCTGGCGATCCGTTCCAGCACCCTGCCGCTGACCCAGGTGCACGACCTGATCGACACGCGCATGGCGCAGAAGATCGCGCAGATCAGCGGTGTCGGCCTGGTCAGCCTGGCCGGTGGCCAGCGCCCGGCGGTGCGCATCAAGGTCGATCCCGAGGCGCTGGCCAGCCATGGCCTCAACCTGGCTGACGTGCGCCAGCTGATCGCGGCGCAGAACGTCAATCAGCCCAAGGGCAACTTCGACGGCCCGACCCGCGTCTCGCAGCTGGATGCCAACGACCAGCTCAAGTCGGCCGCCGAGTACCAGGACCTGATCCTCAAGTACGAGAACGGCGCGGCGCTGCGCCTGCGTGACGTGGCCAGCATCGTCGACGGCGCCGAGAACGAGCGCCTGGCGGCCTGGGCCGACCGCAACGAGACGGTGCTGCTGAGCATCCAGCGCCAGCCCGGCGCCAATGTCATCGAGGTGGTCGACCGTATCCAGAAGCTGCTGCCGCAGATCACTGCGGGCCTGCCGGCGAGCATCGAGGTGCAGGTGCTCACCGACCGCACCCAGACCATCCGCGCGGCGGTCAAGGATGTGCAGTTCGAGCTGGTGCTGGCCATCGCCCTGGTGGTGCTGGTGACCTTCCTGTTCCTGCGCAAGGTCTCCGCCACCATCATCCCGTCCATCGCCGTGCCGCTGTCGCTGATCGGCACGTTCGGCGTGATGTACCTGGCCGGTTTCTCCATCAACAACCTGACGCTGATGGCGCTGACCATCGCCACCGGCTTCGTGGTGGACGATGCCATCGTCATGCTGGAGAACATCGCGCGCCATCTGGAGGAGGGCGAGACACCGTTCAACGCCGCGCTCAAGGGGGCCAAGCAGATCGGCTTCACCCTGATATCGCTGACCTTCTCGCTGATCGCCGTGCTGATTCCGCTGCTGTTCATGGCCGATGTGGTAGGCAGACTGTTCCGCGAGTTCGCCATCACCCTGGCGGTGGCCATTCTGATTTCCCTGGTGGTGTCGCTGACCCTCACGCCGATGATGTGCGCGCGCCTGCTCAAGGCCGAGAAAGAGGACGAACAGGGGCGCTTCTACAGGTCCGCTGGCGCCTTTATCGACGGCCTGATCGCGCGCTACGCCGTGGGCCTGACCTGGACCCTGCGCCATCAGGGCCTGACCCTGCTGGTGGCCATCGGCACCCTGGCGCTTACCGTGGTGCTGTACCTGGCCGTGCCCAAGGGCTTCTTCCCGGTGCAGGACACCGGGGTGATCCAGGGCATTTCCGAGGCGCCGCAGTCGATCTCGTTCAAGGCCATGAGCGAGCGCCAGCAGCGCCTGGCCGAGGTCATCCTGCGCGACCCGGACGTTTCCAGCCTGTCCTCCTACATCGGTGTGGACGGCGACAACCCGACCCTCAACAGCGGGCGCCTGCTGATCAACCTCAAGCCACACCGCGAGCGCGACGTGACCGCCAGCGAGGTGATCGAGCGCCTGCGCCCCGAGCTGGCCAAGGTGCCGGGCATCGCCCTGTATCTGCAGCCGGTGCAGGACCTGACCATCGAGGACCGGGTCAGTCGTACCCAGTTCCAGTTCAGCCTGGAGTCGCCGGACGGCGCGCTGCTGGAGGAGTGGACGCCCAGGCTGATCACCGCGCTGAACCAGCAGGCGGAGCTGCGCGATGTGGCCAGCGACCTGCAGAACCGCGGCCTGCAGGTGTTCCTCAACATCGACCGTGACGCCGCCTCGCGCCTGGGCGTGAGCGTCGGCAGCATCGACGATGCCCTTTACGACGCCTTCGGCCAGCGGCAGATTTCCACCATCTTCACCCAGTCCAGCCAGTACCGCGTGGTGCTCGAGAGCGCCAGCGCCGGCGAGCTGGGGCCGCAGGCGCTGCAACGCATCCATGTCGCCACCGCCAGTGGCGCGCAGGTGCCGCTGGCCTCGCTGGCGCGCATCGAGGAGCGGCCGGCCAGCCTGCTGGTCAACCACATCGGCCAGTTCCCGGCGGTCACCGTGTCGTTCAACCTGGCGCCGGGCGTGTCGCTGGGGGAGGCGGTGGCGGTGATCGAGCAGGTCAAGCAGGGCATCGGCCTTCCGGCGGGCATCCAGACCCAGTTCCAGGGTGCGGCCGAAGCGTTCCGCGCCTCGCTGTCGAGCACGCTGCTGCTGATCCTGGCTGCCATCATCACCATGTACATCGTGCTCGGTGTGCTCTACGAGAGCTATATCCACCCGATCACCATCCTCTCGACACTGCCCTCGGCTGGCGTCGGCGCGCTGCTGGCGCTGCTGCTGACCGGCAACGACCTGGGCCTGATCGCCATCATCGGCATCATCCTGCTGATCGGCATCGTCAAGAAGAACGCGATCATGATGATCGACTTCGCCCTGGAGGCCGAGCGCCACCAGGGCATGGCACCCGAGGCGGCCATCTACCAGGCCGCGCTGCTGCGCTTTAGGCCGATTCTGATGACCACCCTGGCCGCGCTGTTTGGCGCCATTCCGCTGATGCTGGCCTCGGGCTCCGGCGCCGAGCTGCGCCAGCCGCTGGGCCTGGTGATGGTCGGCGGCCTGCTGCTGAGCCAGGTGCTGACGCTGTTCACCACGCCGGTGATCTATCTGGCCTTCGATCGGTTGTCGCGGCGATTGCTCGGCCGTAGCGCTTCAGGGGTGCCGGCGTGAGTTGTCCCTTCTGCACGGATAACCCCCTCTCCCTTTGGGAGAGGGCTGGGGCGGCCCGCGTAGGGGTGAGGGCGCTCTCGGCCACTCGTCCCTCATCCGGCCCTCCGGGCCACCTTCTCCCGAGGGGAGAAGGACAGTGAACCTATCCGCCCCCTTCATCCGTCGCCCGGTAGCGACGCTGCTGCTGAGCCTGGCGATCATCCTCGCCGGGCTGGTCAGCTTCCGCCTGCTGTCGGTGGCGCCGCTGCCGAACATGGATTTCCCGGCCATCGTGGTCAGCGCCAGCCTGCCGGGTGCGAGCCCGCAGACCATGGCCTCCAGCGTGGCCACGCCGCTGGAGCGGGCGCTGGGCAGCATCGCCGGCATCAGCGAGATGACCAGCCGCAGCGCCCAGGGCAACACGCGGATCATCATTCTGTTCGAGATCGGGCGGAACGTGGATGCCGCCGCGCGCGAGGTGCAGGCGGCGATCAACGCCTCGCGCAACCTGCTACCCAGTGGCATGCGCACCATGCCCACCTACGAGAAATTCAACCCGTCACAGGCGCCGATCATGGTGCTGTCGCTGACCTCGCCGCAGCTGGACAAGAGCCAGCTGTACGACCTGGCCTCCACGGTGATCGCGCAGAAGCTGTCGCAGGTGCAGGGCGTGGGCAAGATCGAGATCGGCGGCAGCTCACTGCCGGCCGTGCGCGTGCAGCTGGAGCCGCGCCTGCTCGACCAGTACGGCGTGGCCCTGGACGAGGTGCGCAACGCCATCGATCAGGCCAACCAGGATCGCCCCAAGGGCGACGTCGCCGATGCCGACCGCCACTGGCAGATCCAGGCCAACGACCAGCTGCGCAAGGCCGCGCAGTACCAGGACCTGATCATCCGCTACCAGAACAACGCGCCGGTGCGCCTGGGCGATGTGGCCAAGGTCGCGGATTCGGTGGAGAACCGCTACAACTCAGGCTTCTACAACGACGAGAAGGCCGTGCTGCTGGTGGTCAACCGCCAGCCGGGCGCCAACATCATCCAGACCATCGAGGATATCCGCGCCGAACTGCCGGCCCTGGAGGCGGTGATGCCGGCCAGCGCCCAGCTGGACGTGGCCATGGACCGTTCGCCGGTGATCCGCGCCAGCCTGCACGAAGCCGAGCGTACCCTGCTGATCGCCGTGGCCCTGGTGATCATGGTGGTCTTCCTGTTCCTCGGCCGCTGGCGCGCCTCGCTGATTCCGGCGCTAGCGGTACCGGTGTCGCTGGTCGGCACCTTCGCGGTGATGTACCTGCTGGACTTCTCGCTGAACAACCTGTCGCTGATGGCGCTGATCATCTGCACCGGCCTGGTGGTGGACGACGCCATCGTCGTGCTGGAGAACATCTCGCGGCATATCGAGGCCGGCGAAAAGCCCATGGCGGCGGCGTTCAAGGGGTCGCAGGAGGTGGGTTTCACCCTGTTGTCGATGAACCTGTCGCTGGTCGCGGTGTTCATGTCCATCCTGTTCATGGGCGGCATCGTCGGCAGCCTGTTCGGCGAGTTCGCCGTGACCCTGACGGCGGCGATCCTGATCTCCCTGGCCGTGTCGCTGACCCTGACGCCGATGCTCTGCGCTCGCTGGCTCAAGGCCGAAGAAGAGGAACGCGCGCCCGGCCGCCTGCAGCAGTTCGGCGCGCGGGTGCAGGAGCGTGTACTGGCCTTCTATGGACGCAGCCTGGAGTGGGCGCTGGCGCATTCGCGGCTGACCCTGTTCACCCTGCTGCTGACCATTGCCGGCAACTTCTACCTGTTCGCCACGGTGCCGAAAAACCTGATGCCCGAGCAGGACACCGGCCAGCTGATCGGCTTCGTGCGTGGCGACGACGGTTTGTCGTTCCAGGTCATGCAGCCGAAGATGGACGCCTTCCGCGACGGTCTGCTCAAGGACCCGGCGATCCACAGCGTGGCCGGTTTCATCGGCGGCGAGAGCGGGATCAACAACGCCTTCCTGGTGGTGCGCCTGAAACCCATCGCCGAGCGCGACATGTCCGCCCGCGAGGTGATGGATCGCCTGCGCAAGGAGCTGCCCAAGGTGCCTGGCGCGCGGCTGATGCTGATGTCCGACCAGGACCTGCAGTTCGGCGGCCGTCAGGGGCGCAGCTCGGAGAACGAGTACGTGTTGCTGGCCAGCGAGCTGTCGCTGCTCAAGGAGTGGACACCCAAGGTGCGTGACGCCCTGGCCAAGCTGCCGGAGCTGACCGACATCGATGCCAACGAAGGCGAGGGCGCCCAGCAGATCAACCTGGTGGTGGACCGCGCCACGGCTCAGCGCCTGGGTGTGGACATGGCGATGATCACCAGCGTGCTGAACAACGCATTCAGCCAGCGGCAGATCTCCACCATCTACGAGTCCCTTAACCAGTACAGCGTGGTGATGGAGATCGATCCGGCCTATGCCCAGTACCCGGAGGCACTGGACCAGATCCAGGTAATCAGCGCCGACGGCGCGCGCGTGCCGCTCTCCGGCTTTGCCCGCTGGGAACGCAGCCTGGAGGAAGACCGGGTCAACCACCAGGGCCAGTTTGCCGCCGAGAGCATCGGCTACTCGCTGGCCCCGGACGTCAGCCAGGACCAGGCCAACACGGCGATCCGTCGGGCGGTGGCCGAACTCAACCTGCCCATCGAAGTGCAGGGCCTGCTCGGCGGCACCGGCGGCCAGTTCGAGAAGGAAGCACAGGGCCAGCCGGTGATGATCCTGATCGCCTTGCTGGTGGTGTACATCGTTCTCGGCATTCTCTACGAGAGCTATATCCATCCGCTGACCATCCTCTCCACGCTGCCTTCGGCCGGTGTCGGTGCGCTAGCGGCGATCCTGCTGACCGGCAGCGAGTTCAGCATGGTTTCGCTGCTGGGCCTGTTCCTGCTGATCGGCGTGGTGAAGAAGAACGCCATCCTGATGATCGACCTGGCCCTGGAACTGGAACGCGACCAACACCTGAGCCCGCAGGAGTCGATTCGCCGCGCCTGCCTGCTGCGCTTCCGCCCGATCATGATGACCACCCTGGCCGCCATGCTCGGCGCGCTGCCGCTGCTGCTCGGCCAGGCCGAAGGCGCCGAGATGCGCCAGCCGCTCGGCCTGGCCATTGTCGGCGGCCTGGTGCTCAGCCAGTTGCTCACCCTTTACACCACTCCGGTGGTCTACCTGTACCTCGACCGCCTGCGCCATCGGGTCAACCGCTGGCGCGGCGTGCGCAGCGATGCTGCTCTGGAAACTCCGCTATGAAGCCCATCTTGCTCCGCTGTTCGTCCCTGTTCGTTGCCCTGGCTCTGGCCGGCTGCGCCGTTGGCCCGGACTACCTGCGGCCAGCAAGCGCCCCCTCGGTCGAGTTCAAGCAGGCCGCCGGCTGGAAGTCCGCGACACCAGCCGACACTGCGCTGCGCGGCGACTGGTGGACGCTGTATGACGACCCTGAGCTGGATGCGCTGATCGCGCGTCTGAATGCCGACAACCAGAACCTGGCCTCGGCTGAGGCCAAGTATCGCCAGGCCCAGGCCCTGGTGCGTGGCGCACGGGCGAGCTTCTTCCCGACGCTGGGCCTCAACACCGGGGTGACCCGCGCAGGGCAGGGTGGGGGAGACAGCACCATCGGTACCACCGGCGGGGTGAGCGTCAGCGGCGCCAATGCCTCCACCGTATCCAAGAGTTACGAGGCCAGCCTCGGTGTGAGCTGGGAGCTGGACCTGTGGGGCAAGCTGCGACGCCAGCTGGAGTCGGAAAACGCCGGCCTCGATGCCAGCGCCGCAGACCTCGCGGCGGTCCGCCTCAGTCAGCAGTCCGAGCTGGTGCAGAATTACCTGCAGCTGCGCGTGCTGGATCAGCAGCAACGCCTGCTGAATGAAACCGTCGCCGCCTACAAGCAGGCTTATCGCATCGCCGAGAACCAGTACAAGGCCGGCATCGTGCCCAGGTCCGACGTGACCCAGGCGCTGACTCAGCTCAAGGGCACCGAAGCCGAGGCTGTGGACCTGGAATACCAGCGCGCCCAGCTGGAGCACGCGATTGCGGTGCTGGTCGGCGTGGCGCCGTCGGAGTTCGAACTGGCGGTGCGCGAGGAGGTCCCGGCGGTGCCCAGTGTGCCGGTCAGCCTGCCGTCGACCCTGCTGGAACGGCGCCCTGACGTGGCCGCCGCCGAGCGCCGGGTGATGGCCGCCAACGCCGAAATCGGCGTGGCCGAAGCCGCTTATTACCCCGAGCTGAGCCTGTCGGCCAGCGGCGGCTATCGCAGCGGCAGCCTGGACAACTGGATCAGCTCGCCCAACCGTTTCTGGTCCATTGGCCCGGCGTTCGCGCTGAATCTGTTCGATGGCGGGCTGATCCGCTCGCGCGTCGAGCAGGCCGAGGCCAACTACGACCAGACCGTAGCCGACTACCGGCAGACCGTACTCGGCAGCTTCCGCGAGGTGGAGGATTATCTGGTGCAGCTGGCCGTGCTGGAGCGCGAGGCGGTGGTCCAGCAGGAGGCGCTGGACGCCGCCCGTGAATCGCTGCGCCTGATCCTCAACCAGTACCGCGCCGGCACCGTGGAGTTCACCGATGTGGTCAGCGTGCAGACCACCGCGTTGTCCAACGAACGCACTCGTCTGACCCTGCAGGGCAGCCGCCTGATCGCCAGCGTGCAGCTGATCGCGGCGCTGGGTGGCGGCTGGCAGGGCCTGCCAGTAGAAGAGTAGGGAGCTTGTGGGAGCGGTCTTGGCCGGCCAACAGTCTTCGCGGCCAATTTGAGTGTTGCCGCCCAGATACTCCCGCAGCGCTTTAGGGCTGGATTGTCGCCTCGATGCGCACGATCTTAGGTTCGCCCTCGATCAGGCGCAGGCTCGCCGTTTCCTGCATGCCGGTGGTCATCTCATGGCCACGTAGCTGCAGGGTCTCCTTGGTGGTGTCCCGGACCGTGGCGCTCTGACCGTCCTCGGCGATCTCGATCGACTCGATGTCCACCTCCATGCGATAGCCGTCCAGTCCGCTCCAGCCCTGCTTGAGCAGCTGACGGTACTTGTCTGCATCAAGTTCGATACTGCCCTTGGCAGCGCTGATGTGGATGCGCACGTCGTCGCTCATATGCGCCAAGGTTGCCTCGACGTCACGCTGCGAGGCGTCTGCCGCTAACTGGGCGTAAAGATTGCGGATGCTGTTTTCGGTCAACGACGGGTCGGCGTGGACGAGCGGGGCGAACAGGCAGAGCAGAGACAGCGCGAGCTTTTTCATCGACCTTCCTTGAGGGGCTTGGAAACGGTTTGCCGATGCTAGCGGTATCTCGGCCAAGAGAGAAATCTCCAGCTCTGAGCCGGGCGCTGCGAAAAAGCGAAATAGATTCGATCAGACAGACATGCCGCAGTGCAGCAGACGTTTGTCAGACGCAGCCGGCAGATGCGACACATGAGTCGGCATGCGATCTGCGCTGTGAGTGTGAGGAACTGGATAGCAGCGAGGCCTTGCATGCGAAAGCGAGTCTAAGACGCGTAGATAAATCTTGTCGCTGGCAGGAGACAAGGGGGCGTGCGGTAAGCAACCAGTCCAACGGCATAACCATGATTTAACATAATATACATTATGCGAATTATCGTGCCTCTCGTCAGGCAGGCAGTTTGACACTATTGCGGCACGGCATCGCTGACCTAGTGTGAAAACAGCATCATCGGCCATATGGCCAGTCGGGCTTTTGCAGTCCGCGTTACCGCCTAGTTTTCATGGATGGAAGCCACGCATTCTCCTCTCCGCCGCATTTGGGCCTGGACGCTCGTCTTTCCTGATTGCGCGCATTCGTACTGTCCGCATCGATCTCAGTGCACCGAGTAGTTAACGCCCGGTTTGCGCGCCATCTTGTACTAGGCCGGGTCGCAGATTCCTTCTGAGGAGTTCAACTCATGCCATCCAACCTGAGTTATCCGGGCGTCTACATCGAAGAAGTACCCAGCGGCGTGCGCACCATCACCGGCGTCGCCACCTCCATCACCGCATTTGTGGGCCGAGCGCTACGTGGGCCGGTCAACGATCCGGTTCGCGTACAGAGCTTCGCCGAGTATTCGCGCCTGTTCGGCGGGCTTTGGCAGCCGAGCCCCCTGAGTTATGCCGTGCTGCAGTTTTTCCAGCATGGCGGCAGCGATGCGCTGATCGTCCGAGTCTTCGGTGGCGATGCCGCTGCCAGTACCGCCACGCTGGATCTGGCAACCGCCTCCGGTTCCTTGCTGCTGGAGGCCGCCAGCCCGGGTACCTGGGGCAGCCGGCTACAGGCCAGCGTGGACCATGACACACGCGATACGGCTGATCCGTTGCTGTTCAACCTGCTGATCGAGGAGCTGGATCGCCCCGGTGGCACTGTGGCGGTGGCTTCAGAAGTGTTCCGCAATGTCTCGGTCGATCCGCTCAGTCCGCGTTTCGTTGATACGGTACTCAACGAGCAGTCCGCGCTGGTCAATGTGCGTACCTCCGCACCTGCTGACGAAAGTCCAAACGATGGTACGGCCACTGTCGCCAACCCCGATGGCACGGCAACCACAGAGGGAACACTAGGCGATGATGGTACGGCCATTACCGACAGCGAGATTACCGGTGACCAGGCACAGCGCACCGGCATCTTCGCCCTGGAGGCAGCTGACCTGTTCAACCTACTGTGCATCCCTCCCCTGGCCCGCGACAGCGACCTGGCCGATGCTACCTGGGCCGCTGCCGCCAGCTACTGTCAGGATCGCCGGGCCCTGCTGATCATTGATCCACCGGCCGCCTGGACGGCAAGCCCGAGCACCGCCATCGACGATGCCGAGACCGGTGTCAACGGTTTGCGTGGCACTGTCGGCAACGACGACGCAATCAACGCAGCGGTCTACTACCCTCGCCTGCGCATGGCCGATCCCTTGTCCGAGAACCGCCTGGCCGACTTCGCGCCGTGCGGCGCGGTCGCCGGCATCATGGCACGCACGGATGTGCAGCGCGGTGTGTGGAAAGCACCGGCCGGCCTGGCCGCGTCTTTCTCCGGGGTACAGGGCCTCACCTACACCATGACCGACCGGCAGAACGGCGTGCTCAATCCCGTCGGCCTCAACTGCCTGCGCACCTTTCCGGTGGCCGGGCATCTGGTCTGGGGTGCACGTACCCTGGCCGGCGCCGACCTGTTGGCCTCTGAATGGAAATATGTGCCGGTACGGCGCCTGGCGCTGTTCCTGGAAGAAAGCCTGTTCCGTGGCACCCAGTGGGTCGTGTTCGAGCCCAACGACGAGCCGCTCTGGGCGCAGATTCGGCTCAACATCGGTGCCTTCATGCAGGACCTGTTCCGCCAGGGCGCGTTCCAGGGCAGCAGCCCGCGCGATGCCTACTTCGTCAAATGCGATCGCGAAACCACCACACAGAGCGACATCAACCGCGGGGTGGTGAACATCCTGGTCGGCTTCGCTCCGCTCAAACCCGCCGAGTTCGTGGTCATCAAGCTGCAGCAGATGGCCGGACAGATCGACGTCTAGGAGAACAGACCATGGCCCAGTTCAGCGTCAACGCACAGCGCTTCGATCCGTACAAGAACTTCAAATTCCGCGTGAAGTGGGACGGCCGCTACGTCGCCGGCATCAGCAAGGTCGGCTCGCTCAAGCGCAGCACCGAAATGGTCGAACACCGCGAAGGTGGCGACCCCTCCACCTCGCGCAAGTCGCCCGGACGAACCAAGTTCGAGGCCATCACCCTGGAACGCGGCGTCACCCACGACACCGAATTCGAGAAGTGGGCCAACAAGGTGTGGAATTTCGGTGCCGGCCTCGGGGCCGAGGTCTCGCTCAAGGACTTCCGCAAAGACCTGATCATCGAGGTGTACAACGAGGCCGGCCAACTCGCCCTCGCCTACAAAGTGTTCCGCTGCTGGGTGTCGGAGTACCAGGCGCTGCCGGATCTGGACGCCAATGCCAATGCCGTGGCGCTCCAGACCATCAAGCTGGAGAACGAGGGCTGGGAGCGTGACTACGACGTGACCGAGCCGACCGAGCCCAACTTCACCGAGCCGGCCTGAAGCCATGCTGCCACTGACTCCTGCACAACTGCTGACGCTCTGGGAGCACGGCGCGACACGCCACCCCCTGGATCGCGCGCTGCTACTGTTCGCCCAGGCAGCGCCGGAGCTGGCGGTTGAGCAATTGCCCGAGCGTCCCCTGGGAGAATGCAACGCGGCGCTGATGCGCCTGCGCTGGCGCAGCTTCGGCACGCAGCTGCCGCTCTGGCTGGATTGTCCGGCCTGCCGCGAGCGCATGGAGTTCGTCCTGCTGCCGGAGCAGTTGCCACCGATGGAGATGCCTGCCGAGTCGGTGGAAGTCGCCGGTCAGCGTTTTCGCTGTCCCGGAATCGGTGATCTGGCGCGCATTGCCGGCATGCACGACCTGACCGATGCCTCTGCCCGGCTGCTGCACGCATGCGCCGCCGGCGATGCGCCCGATGATGCACTACGACCTGCCATCGAAGCCGCCATCGAGGCGGCCGACCCCTGGGCGGACATCTCCCTGAATTTCCAGTGCCCTGCCTGCGAGCATACCGACGCTGCCAGCCTGGATGTGCCCGCCTACCTGTGGGAGGAAATTGAGGCCTGCAGCCGCCATTTGCTCGACGACATACACAGTCTGGCGCAAGCCTACGGTTGGAGCGAGAGCGAGATACTCGCGCTCAGTCCAGCCCGGCGCAGTGCCTATCTGGCCCGGGTGGCCCCATGAGCGGCCTGTTCGTGCGTCTGGCCGCCCAGGCCACCGGACAGCGCGGGACGACGTTGCACTCGCCGGCACGGTTGCCCTATCAATCCCTACCCGAACGCCTGCAGCCCACCCCAGAGTTCGCCACTGCGCCGCCATCGCTCGCGGACAGGCAGCCACCTCAGGAGCCGACCGACCCGTCGCAACGCGTGGCGCCTGCTGCGCCAACTCGGCATGTTCCATCTGGGCTCTTCCGGGAGCAGGCCGAGAAAGTCTCGCAGGAAGAATGGATCGCTCCCCTGCCCCCTCTGACAAATCGACCCGGTGTGACCCTTCGCGCCGAGCGCGCTGGGGTGTTGGGTCGTGCGTCCGAGAAGCATGCAGAGATACACAGTCCCGCTGCGCCTGCGGCCTTGCTGCCACCGCAATCACCAGACGATCTGTCAACGCCGGCCTCCCTTGATCAAGTGCCCGTTGAGTTGCCCCTGCAACCCGTCGCCCAGCCGTCGCTGCCCCCTGCCAACGGCAGCGAGGTTGGCGCGGTGCCGGAGCGAACGCTGGACAAGCTCGTGCTACCGCTGCCCCTGCTCCCGGCAACCCCGCGCGGAGCTGCCCCAGCTCCAGCAGCAGCGGCCTCTGCTAGCGCATTGGCTTTACCTGCACGCGAACCGGACGAGGTGCATATCCATATCGGCCGCATCGAAGTGACAGCCATCCAGGAATCCAGACCGGCCAGCAAGCCATCGCGCAAGGGCGCGGCGCCGCTCTCGCTGGATGACTACCTGGCTAGGCGCAAGGGGGATGGCTCATGAGTACCGCCCTGGCCATTGCCGGCGTCACCGCCGTGCTGCGCGACCGGCTCAATGACGGCCTGGTCAATCACAACGTCGCCGGGGTACTGGGCAGCACGGTGAGCGTCAGCGTGCTGGCTCCGGACCGCGTGGTGCCGGCCGATGGCACCGAGTCGAGCCAGCTCAATCTGTTCCTCTATCAGGTCATGCCCAATGCCAGCTGGCGTAACCAGGGCCTGCCAGCCCATGACGCGAGCGGCAGGCAACGGCTGACCAACCAGCCCCTGGCGCTCGACCTGTATTACCTGATTTCCGCCTACAGCGGCGGCGATCTGCATGCCGAGATCCTGCTCGGCTATGCCATGCAACTGATGCACGAGTTTCCCATCATCACCCGCGAGATGATTCGCACCGCCCTCAGCCCATCACCGGACGTCGGCGTGGTACTGCCACCAGCGCTGCGTGCCCTGGCCGAATGTGGCCTGGCTGATCAGGTGGAGATGCTGCGCGTCACCCCGCAGGCGCTCAACACCGAGGAAAGTTCCAAGCTGTGGTCGGCCACCCAGTCGAGCCTGCGTCCCACCGCCGCCTATCAGGTCTCGGTAGTGCTGATCGAGGCCACCCGCCCTGCCCTCGCCCCGCTGCCCGTACTGACACGTGGCGAGGTAAACCCGCTATCGGGCCGCGAACGCGGCGTGATGGTCTCCCCCAGCCTGGTACCCGCATTGCCGACACTGGAAGCCATAGTACCTGCCGCCAATCAGCCAGTGGCAAGGCTCGGCCACGGCATAGTGCTGCGCGGCCACCATCTGGACGGCACCAGCCGTGAGGTGCGCATTGGCAATCCACGCTATGAGGTGAGCGATGTGCTGGCGGCTGGCGGTGCGAACAGCGCGGCGCAGATGGAGCTGCTGATTCCCGTGGCGCGCGCCGCCGACTTCCCGGTGGGTGTGTACGAGGCGAACGCCCGCCTGATTCGCCCTAGCGAAAGCATCGCACGGGAAAGCAATCGCCTGGCTTTCACTCTGGCGCCGGACATCACCAATCTGCCGCAGAACGTACTCCTCGATGGTGACGGCGATGCGCTGGTGACTATCGACTTCACCCCCGAACTGCGCCCCGGACAGCGCGCAACCCTGCTGGTCGGTCAGCGCGAGGTGGCGCCACAAAGCTTCACTGCGCCAGTCTCCAGCCTCGACTTCCTGATCGAGAATGCCGAGGCTGGCGAGCATCTGGTGCGCCTGCGCATCGATGGCATCGACAGCCCCATAGTCGATTACGCCAGCACGCCGCCGGTGTTCCTCAACCAACGGTTGACCATCGCATGAACGCGCCTGCCGGATTGGACTGGAGCACGGCCAACCAGCAACTGTTGGTGGCCGAGTTCGCCCGTCTCCGCGCCTTGCTCGACGGAAGCGATGGCAAGGGTTTGCAGGCCTCGATCGACGGTCTGCGGGCTACGATGAGTGCCCCCCCCGCTATCGACACGCTGGCGCACCTGTTCGAGCTGAGCGGCTTCGAACGCGATCTTCTGCTCCTGGTCGCGGGTGTAGAGATGGACGCCGCGCTGGGCCTGCTCTGTGCCCAAGTCAGCGGTCAGCCCAATCGTCCCTGGGCCACCTTCGGCCTGGCCATGAGTGCCTTGCCCGCCGCGCACTGGGATGCCCTGTCTCCTGCCGAACCACTGCGGCGCTGGCGCCTGTTGGATTTGGACGAGAGCGCCGGGCTGACAGGCTCACGGGTGCGCATGGACGAGCGCGTCCTGCACTACCTGGCCGGCATCAATGCTCTGGATCAACGCCTGCAGCCCCTGCTCCAGCCCCTGTCACCCGCGGCGCTTATGAGCCATGCACATGCTGAGGTCTGCATCGATGCCTGTAGCAGACTGCAACGCGATGGAGGATTGCCACGGGCGATTCTGTTGTCCGGCGATGACCCGCAGGGCCAGCAGGATGTCGCCGCCGATATTGCCAGGCGCCTGGGACTGACCCTGTACTGCCTGCGTGCCGCAGACATCCCCACGACGGCGCACGAGCAGGCCGCTCTGGCCACGCTGTGGCAGCGCGAGGCCGTCATGCTCGGTAGTGCCTTGCTGATCGAACTGCGCGATGACGACAGCAAGGTGCTCGAGCGCTTTGTCGAGCGTCTCGGTGGCCTGCTGATTATCGCCTCACGTGTGCCCACGGCTCTGGACGGCGAGGCGTTCAGCGTGGACCGCCCCGAGGTCCCCGAGCAGCGCCGACTCTGGCAGGTTGCGCTTGGCCAACGGGGCGCCGATCTGGCACCGGTTATCGACAGTCTGGCCGGACAATACCGGCTCGGCGCCCGACGCATCAGCAGCATTGCCGCACGGCTTGGCTCGGAGGTCGATCTGAAGGTCGTGCATCGCGCCTGCCGTACCGACACACCCGGCATGAGTGAGTTGGCCCAACCCATAGAGCCGCGGGCAGACTGGGACGATCTGGTACTACCCGAGGCTCAGTGCCGCATCCTGCAGCAGATCGCCATGCATGCCCGCCATCGCCTCACCGTGCACCACGACTGGGGATTTGCCGGCAAGAGTTCACGCGGGCTGGGCATCGCCACTCTGTTCTGGGGCGACTCCGGTACCGGCAAGACCCTGGCCGCCGAGGTCCTGGCCAGCACGCTTGGCTTGGCGCTGTACCGCATCGATCTGTCTGCAGTGGTCAGCAAGTACATTGGCGAGACCGAGAAGAACCTGCGCAGGGTCTTCGACAGTGCAGAGGCGCTTGGCGCCATCCTGCTGTTTGACGAGGCCGATGCGCTGTTCGGTAAGCGCAGCGAGGTCAAGGACAGTCACGACCGCTACGCCAACATCGAGGTCAGCTACCTGCTGCAGCGCATGGAGTCCTATCGCGGCCTGGCGATTCTCACCACTAACCACAAGGCCGCGCTGGATTCCGCCTTCTCTCGCCGCCTGAGTTTCGTGGTGCACTTCCCCTTCCCCGACGAGGCCCAGCGCGAAGCGCTCTGGCACGGTGTGTTCCCCCCCGCGGCGCCGCTGGACCAGCTGGACTATCGCAAGCTGGCACGGCTTGCCGTGCCCGGCGGCACCATCCGCAACATAGCGCTGGCCGCCGCCTTCCTCGCCGCCGAAGCGGGAACTCCGGTCGGCATGCGCCACCTACTGCGCGCCGCGCATATCGAGGCAGCCAAACGCGACAAGCCGATTTCCGATGCGGAAACGCGGGGGTGGGTATGAGCCGCATCGTGCTGCATATCGACCGTTTGCTACTGCGTGGCATTCACTCGAGTGATGCCGAGGCCTTTGCCACCGCCTTGCGCGCCGAACTGCACCAGATGCTCGTCGAAAGTGGCGGGCAAAGCCTTCTCGGCACCGGTCACCGCGCCTCTTACCGGCCACCGGCCGTGCGAGTTCAGGAGCGCGCCAACGCCGCGGAGTTGGCGCGCGCGGTGGCTCCCCATGTGCTGCCTGGCAGTCCTGGAGGTGAGTCATGAATACCGGCAGGTTCGAAAGCCTCAGCCCGCCCGACGAGCACTCCAGACTGCTGTTGCAGCGCAAGTGCGCCTGTGGTGGCGAGGCTTCGGCGCTGACCGGGGAATGCGAGGATTGTGCCCGCGCGCTGCAGCCGAGGCTGGAAATCGGACCTGTCGACGATCCATACGAGCGCGAGGCCGACCGCGTTGCCGAGCGCGTGACCGGGTCGCCGTCTACGGAGGCCGCAGAAGCACTGCCGCCCCCTCGAGCGGGCCAAAGTGTTGCTGGCGCTCAGCCCCCCGCAGTGGTGCAGCAGGCATTGAAAACACCCGGCCAGCCACTCGCGGCTGCGGAGAAGAGCTTCTTCGAGCAGCGTCTGGGACATGATTTCTCCCGTGTGCGAATCCATGCGGACGACAAGGCCGCCGAGTCGACCCGGGCAGTCGGTGCACGCGCTTACACGGTCGGTCAGGACCTGGTGTTTGCTCCGGGGCAATATGCGCCCGGTAGTCACGAGGGCAAGCGCCTGCTGGCCCATGAGCTCACCCATGTGCGCCAGCAGACGCCTTCGCTGCGGCGCAAGCCTGCCAAGAAACCAGCGGCCCCAACCCCGGACCCTCTGTGCGGCAAATTCAACTTCGATGCCGCCAGCAAGGCCGTCAAGGCGCAAGCCAAGCACTTCACCGATAGTACCGACATGCTGCCGCTGATCCGCGCCCTCAAGCCGATTCGTCGCTGCGCCAGCGAGGAACAGAAGAAGCAGGTCCGGAGCGACCTGGAAAGCGCTATCACCAAGAGTAAGGCGGATGTGGCTTGGAGCTCGGCCGGAACCGCCTTCGGCGGCTATGTCGGTTTCTATCCCGGGTATGCGTCGGACGTCAAAACCCACTTGAACAAGCTCGGTGCCAGCGAATCACTGTCGTCCAGCACCTTCGAGCTGTCTGAGGAAGGCAAGACACACAAGAAGCGCGCCAAAGCGGCCGCCGACAAGGAAAAAGGCGACCTGGCACGTACCGACATCGTGTACTTCCGCGGCCATCAGTATGCCCAGTACAAGGCCCCCGGCCTGTTCGCTGACGGCGACGAGACCAATGGTTTTGATCTGCGCTACGTCGACAAGGCGGGAGGCTTCGCCAATGTGAAGCTGATGATCAGCACCAGCTGCGCAACCCTGTGCAAGGAAGCGACAGCGGTGTTCAGCAGCCTGTTTCCCAATGCGGTGATCCTTGGCTACCGCAAGTCGGCGCCTATCGATGGTGGAGCCGTACGCTCTGATCTGACCAAACGCATCAACGAGCTCAATCGTCCCCTGCTGATCGATGACCCTGTCGATGTGGCCGCGATCATCTCCATCTGGAAGGCGATCGCGGAGTCGCATCACAAGGGGCAGACCGGTCCGCAACCGGGCATCTATCAGGGCGGAACCGTGACCTATTGGGATGGCTCCGCCTGGCAAAGCTTTACCGCAACGGATGCGCAGAATGCCTGCAAGAAGAAAGGAGACTTCAGTGACCAGTATCCCGCTCCCTGACAGCAGGTGTGACGATGAGCGCCAGGACTAATCTGAGCCAAGCAGCTCCGGCCAGCGCGACGAAGCCTTTGCAACACAACGGGGGCTACGGCAATCAGGCCTACAGCAAAGGTGCGGACAGCGCGTTCGGACGTCTTACCCCGCCGCCATGGATGCAGACCCGATTGGCGGTGGGGGCAACTGATGACCCACTGGAGCAGGAGGCCGACCGAGCCGCCACTCAAGTGCTTGGCGGGGCGGGCAAGGCGAGCGTTCAGGGCTCGACACTCCCTCGCCTCAGCCGCGTTGCCAGTGGCACCGCCACCCGCGCGCTGGCGCCAGCCAGCGTGAGTAGAACCTTGCAGGACTCCGGGGAACCGCTATCCAGTGCCACCAGAGACTTTTTTGAGCCACGATTTGGCCATGATTTCGCCCAGGTTCGGGTGCATCGCGACAATGCCGCAGCCAGCTCGGCACGAGATGTCGCAGCCCATGCCTACACCGTGGGCCCGCATGTGGTGTTCGCTCAGGGACGCTATGCGCCGGAAAGCCTCAGCGGGCGGGCATTACTGGCCCACGAGTTGGCGCATGTCGTACAGCAGGGTGCATCTGCTGCGGGGAACCGGCTTGTGCAGCGCACTGGGGATGGTTCGGATGATGCTCCGCCACAAGCAGCGCCGCTACAGGAATCGAAGCAGGCTGGTAGCGCCTCACCCACCCGCCGGATAGTTTCCCTGACCTTCGACGATGGCCCACATGCGGCAGCCCTGGGTACC
This sequence comes from Aquipseudomonas alcaligenes, assembly GCF_900156545.1. Taxonomy (GTDB): domain Bacteria; phylum Pseudomonadota; class Gammaproteobacteria; order Pseudomonadales; family Pseudomonadaceae; genus Aquipseudomonas; species Aquipseudomonas alcaligenes_A. The sequence continues at coordinate 771,777 of NZ_FTNW01000001.1, read as the reverse complement.
GGCAACAACCGAACTGAAAAGGTTCTCGACACCCTGTGCGATAAACATGCCAAGGCGGGATTCTTCATTCAGACCCATGCGCAGGGCGGTGATGGCCGGCCCATTCGCGGCAACACGCGGGTTGGCAGGCAACTGATCCGCCGCATGCATGCCGAAGGCCATGCTATCGGCATCCACACCGGAGGCACCCGGGACCACGAGTCGCACATTACGGCACAAGCCGCCGGGCGCCTGCGCGGCGAGTTAGTGGGGGCCCGCGACTTCATCCGCGATACCACTGCTACCGAGACCGAGCCCGGTGTGCAAACCACGCTAGTCAGGCCGCCTTTCGGTAGTTCGGACCCAGCGGTACGCGCAACCTACTCCGCGCTTAGTCTGACCAATCTGCTCTGGGACATAGACGGCGATCCGGGAGGTGAGTTGTCGCTGGCGCAGCTCAAGACCAATGTCACCGATGGCTTGCGCACCCTGGCCGCCAATGGCTGGCGGGTTTCCACTCCTTCTGCGCCGAAGATAGTCGTGCTCTATCACGATATCAGGCGCAATTCTTCCCGGCATCTAGGCGCGGTCATGGACCACATCACCTTGGTCATGCGCCGCGATCACAACTCAACGGTTTCCTTCGAGAAGCCCTGATTACAGAGCGGAGGCAGGAGCGATCATGGGTTCATGCAACAAAGCGGCGCCCTGCAGCCAGTGTGAAAGCTGCAAGGAGCGCGCACATTCGCGCAGTCCCAGAGGCCGAGAACCCTCCCTGCTCAGCCACTCGCAACGGCAGCGATTGGAGAACGAAGCGGATCAGGTGGCCGATCGCTTCACCCGCTCCGGCTTCGCTCACGATGCGCAGAGGCCCACTACCTCCAGCGCGCCTTTGGCTGTGCTGAAGAAGGACGACGAGCAAGCGCGTGCACCCATGCCAGAGGGCGCACAGGAGCAGAAAGGTGGTGGCTCGGTCAATGAAACGGCCGAGAGCAATCTCGACGAGCCGGGCGGTGGTGGCGAGGTGCTGACCAAGCGTGCCGATGCGCGAGTGGAAGCAGTCATCCACGCGCCCTCCTCGGCTGAAGGTGGCGCTGCCCTGCCCGTCGCCGAGCGTCGCCCCTTCGAAGCTTTCTTCGGTCGGGACTTCTCCTCGGTACGCATCCACAACGACAGCCAGGCTCATCGTTACACCCGCGAGATCAATGCCCTGGCGGCTACACGCAGCAACCACATTTACCTATCCGAGCAAGTCGCAACCAGCCGCCCTAAGGCGCTGCTCGCCCACGAACTGACCCACGTGGTGCAACAGGGCCGCGCGCCGCTGACGACAAACGGCCCCCGGACATCACGACAGCCGCCCCGACTGCAGGATGCGCCGCCGAACATCTCGCCGGCACCCATCGGCTGGCAGCTGTACCAGTCGACCATCTGCCGTGGTGAGGTCAACGAGCACCCAAGCACCCAGCCACTGGACTTTCCGGCTACCTACATCAGAAAGATCAATGTCTCGCTGACCAACCAGCGGGTCACCCTGGACTGGACCGGCCCAAGCGTCGCGGAAGCCGAGCGAAACGTGTTGGCTGCCACCGGTGACGGCGTTATCAACTGCACCACCGGAGCCGGAGTAGCTGGCCAGACCAGCTGCAACAACGCCGCCCACAGCAGAACCGGCGGAAGCTGCTGCACCCCCATAGGGACATTCACGCTGGGTGCACAGAGTTGTGTGACCTCGCGCCTGGGGCTGGAGAATTTCAGCGGCTTCCAGCGCGACGGCGTGGGCTTCCATTACTACTCCAGCGTGCCCCGCCACCCTGCCTCCCACGGCTGTGTCCGGCTGCACCGGGGAGCCTCAAAAATCATCTTCGACAACGCCAGATCAAATGTCACCACGGTCGAGGTCAGCGGCAGCTATACCCGCAGCTACGCCAGACACAGCAGCTGCGAATAGCGGCCCGCGGACAAGGAGAGCGCAATGAAAACAGCATGCAGGTTCGATGCACAGCAGCTAGGCAACCAGAGGCGTGCCAGATGAGCGGCATCAGCAGTTCCCCGCGCCTGATCAAAGCCGGCCTGGTCATGATCGACCCGCAATCGGCTCGAGTACGCCGGGTGATCGCCCTGCAGTACAACCCGGAGAAGCTCACCCGCAGCCTGCAGGTGCAGGGCGCCGGTGAGGGTGCCGAGCGTTCGGAGGCCATGCGTCTGAAAGGCCCGGCGGTAGAGACCTTTCAGCTGGAGGCGGAAATCGATGCCGCTGACCAGTTGCAGTTTCCCGAGCGGCATCAGGCCGTGGTGGATGCCGGCATCGCGCCGCAACTGGCGGTGCTGGAGTCGCTGATCAATCCGGCGGCGGCCGACCTGCTGGCCGGCAAGGCGCTGGCGGCGGCCGGCACCCTGGAGATTGCGCCGATGGAGTCGTCACTGGTGCTGTTCGTCTGGGGCGCCAAGCGCATCGTGCCGGTGCGGGTGACCGACTTCTCCATCGCCGAGGAAGCCTTCGACCCGCAACTGAACCCGATCAACGCCACCTGCAACCTCAGCCTGCGCGTGCTCTCGATCGATGACCTCGGTTTCGAGCACAAGGGCGGCGGGCTGTTCATGGCCTATCTGCAATCGCGCGAGAAGCTGGCCGGCAAGGCCGCCACCTTCGGCTTCGACGCGCTGGGTATCGGAGGCCTGCCATGACCGATCCGCTCAAGGCCTTCCTGCAGGCCAACGCCATCACCGCGCCGGCCTTCGCTCCGGACAGCCGCTATCACGGCCTGGACATCGCCCAGTGGACCCGCGCCGACGGCGAGGTACTGAGCTATGTGCGGCGGCGTTTCGTGCCGCCGCCGGAGCACTTCGCCACCCTGAGCGAACATCGCGTGGCGGTTGGCGACCGCATCGACAACCTGGCCGCGCGTTATCTGGGCGACCCACAGCAGTACTGGCGGCTGTGCGACGGCAACGGCGCGCTGCGCCCGGACGAGCTGACCGAGACGGTCGGCCGCACGCTGCGCATCACCCTGCCGGAAGGCGTGCCAGGAGAGGACTCATGAGCAACGCCGTGCACCTCAGCCTGCTGATCGGCCCGATCATTCCGCTGCCGGTGCCGGCCATACTGATCGACGCTCTCGAAGAGGTCACGGTGACCAGCGCCAGCGAGGGGGCCAGCGGCTTCCAGCTGCGCTTCAAGGTCAACAGCAAGTCCGATCTGAACACCCTGTTCCTGATCGCCGTGGGCAACAACACCAGCCTGGGCACGCCGCCGCTGCGGGTGGTGCTGATCGTCACCCTGGGCGGGCGGCCGCAGCCGCTGTTCGACGGCGTGCTGACCAACGTCGAGGTGCAGGCCGGGCAGAACCGCCAGCCCGGCAGCATCACCATCACCGGCGAGGACCTGACCAAGGTCATGGACCTGATCGACTTCTCCGGCATGCCCTACCCGGCCATGCCGATCGAGGCTCGTGTGGCGCTGATCTGCGCCAAATACGCGGCATTCGGCATCATTCCCTTACCGATCCCGTCGTTCTTCACGGATGTGCCGATTCCCATCGAGCGCATCCCTGCCCAGCAGGGCACCGACCTGGCCTATATCCGCCAGCTGGCCGAGGAAGTCGGCCATGTGTTCTACATCGAACCGGGCGAGGTGCCGCTGACCAACATCGCCTACTTCGGCCCGGAGATCAAAGTCGGCCCGCCGCAGCCGGCGCTGAACATCGACATGGATGCGCACACCAACGTCGAGTCGCTGAACTTCAGCTTCGACCCGACCAAGGGCGTGCTGCCGGTGGTGTTCATCCAGAACCAGATGACCCGCGTGCCCATCCCCATCCCGATTCCCAACCTCAATCCGCTGCAGCCGCCGCTGGGCGTGCTGTCCACGCCGCTGGCCAACATCAAGATGATGAAGGACACGGCCAAGATGAACCCGATGCAGGCCATCAGCGCCGGGCTTGCCGAGGCGAAGAGGTCGCAGGATTCGGTGACCGCCAGCGGCAGCCTCGACGTGCTGCGTTACGGCCGCATCCTGCGCCCGCGCAAGCTGGTCGGAGTGCGCGGCGCCGGGCTTGCCTACGACGGCCTGTACTACGTCAGCAGCGTCACCAGCACCCTGGCCCGCGGCAAGTTCACCCAGAGCTTCAACCTCAGCCGCAACGGCCTCATCTCCATCACGCCCACGGTGCCCGCATGAGCCAGCAACGCTACTACGGCAAGTATCGCGGCATGGTGTTGAACAACATCGACCCCATGCAGCAAGGCCGCCTGCAGGTGCAGGTGCCGGATGTCGCCGGGCTGGTGCCGACCAGCTGGGCCATGCCTTGCGTGCCAGTGGCCGGCATCCAGAACGGCATGCTGGCGCTGCCGATGATCGGTTCCGGGGTGTGGGTGGAGTTCGAGCAGGGCAACCCGGACCACCCGATCTGGGTCGGCTGCTTCTGGGGCAGCGCTGCGGAGATCCCGGCCCTGGCCCGCCTGACTCCACCAGGATTGTCGGCCATCACCCTGCAGACCCCACTGCAGAACGGCCTGACCATCTCCGACCTGCCCGGCCCCACCGGCGGCATCATGCTCAAGAGCGCCACCGGCGCCACCCTGATCGTCAACGACACCGGCATCTACATCCAGAACGGCAAGGGCGCCATGCTCACCCTGATCGGACCGGCAGTCACCATCAACAACGGCGCGCTGATGGTGATCTAGGCCACCTTTCTGGCCGGTTGCGGTTCCCGTGGAATGCGGAACAAGGAGGCAGATATGGACAGACACGCAACGCAGCAGCGCCGCCGGCAGCATACCCCGCGGCTCAAGGAGGCCTGCTGAGATGCCAGGCCCCCTCCTCCATGTCGGCGCCAGCGTGCTCTGCGCCCACGGCGGCACCGCCACCCCCACCGCGCCCAACCCGCGGGTACTGGTCAGCGGCCAGCCGACCGTGCTGATGAGCGCGCCCTACCTGGTCGCCGGCTGCCCGTTCAATGTCTCCGGCAGCCCGGTGCCCTGCATCACCGGGCAATGGGTGGTGGCGGCGCTGCGGGTCATGTCGAACGGCCAGCCGCTGGTGCTGATGGACAGCCAGGCAGTCTGCGCGCCCAACGGTACGCCGCTGCTGCCAGTAGCGGCGCAGACCCGCGTGATAGGGAGCTGAACATGACCCAGCGACTGCACTTTCCCTATTGCTTCGATGGCCATGGTCGCAGCCGCGAGGCGGACGAAGCCAGCTGGATTCGCGGGCTGATCGAACAGGTGCTGTTCACCACACCCGGCGAGCGGGTGATGCGTCCGGACTTCGGCAGTGGCCTGCGCGAACTGGTGTTCGCGCCTAACAGCCCGGAACTGGCGGCCACCGTGCAGTTCCTCGTGCAGGGTGCCCTGCAGCAGTGGCTGGCCGATCTGATACAGGTCGAATCGGTCGAGGTCATCGCTGTGGATGCACGCCTGATGGTTCAGGTGCAGTACCGCATCCTGCGCACCAATCAGCGCCGTGCGGACAGCTTCGTGCAGGGGGTACCGGCATGATCTACCACTGCTGCGAGGAAAACCGCCGGGCCCTGGTGGACGCCCACCCGAGCCTCAACGGTATCGACCATCTGGAGGTGCTCGACCTCGACGCGCCATTAGGCAGCCCGCGCCAGCGCACCCTGCTGGTACGTCTGCTGAAGCCGGTGCCGGCCGGGCTCAGCCCGGACAACCTGAGCATCACCGGCGGCGAGCGTATCCGCCAAGTCAACGTCGAATGGGTCGGCATCGCCGGCACTCCACCGGCCCAGGCCAGCGCCGCCGAGCAGGCACTGTTGCTGGCGCTGGACGAGCCCGACCATGTGCTGGTGGTACGCACCGACAGCGACGGCGATCACTCCACCTACAGCCTGCGCCTGCGCCAGGCCGGATCGCTGGACACCCCGCTGGCGGACTTCGACCCGCGCCTGTCGGCGGTGGACTTCGCCTTCAAGGTCGAATGCCCCAGCGACTTCGACTGCAAGCCCCGGCACGACTGCCCCGAACCGGTCGCTGCCGCCGCCGACATCAACTACCTGGCCCGCGACTATGCCAGCCTGCGCCGCCTGGTGATGGACCGTCTGGCCCGGCAGATGCCCGGCTGGCGCGACCGCAGTCCTGCGGACCTGGCCACTACCCTGGGCGAGCTGATCGCCTATGTCGGCGATCTGCAGCACTACCAGCTCGACGCCGTCGCCACCGAGGCCTACCTGCACACGGCGCGCCGGCGCAGCAGCCTGCGCCGCCACGCGCTACTGGTGGACTACCAGCTGCACGAAGGCTGCAACGCCCGCGCCTGGCTGCACCTGGAGGTCAGCGGCGGGCCCTTCCCGCTGCCCGCCGGGCTGCGTTTCTACACCCGGGTGCCCGGCGTGCCGGCGCGCATCCTCGCCGACTCGCCGCAGGAGCGTCAGGCGCTGCAGGCCACGCCACTGGTGTTCGAGCCGATGCACGAGATCAGCCTGCGCGAGGCGCACAACCAGCTGTTCTTCCATACCTGGAGCGATGCTCGCTGCTGTCTGCCGCAGGGCGCCACCGCCGCCACCCTGCGCGGCCACCTGCCCGACCTGGCCGTGGGCGACGTGCTGCTATTGCAGGAGGTCATGGGGCCGCTCACCGGCGAGGCGGCCGATGCCGACCCGCAGCGCCGTCACGCGGTGCGCCTGACCCGGGTGCGCGCCTTCGACGGTAGCGACCCGCTGCTCGACCCGCTGGACGACAGCGAAATCACCGAGATCGCCTGGCATGCCGACGACGCCCTGCCATTCGCCCTGTGCATTTCCAGCGAGACGGACGAGGCCCACGGCCAGGTGCAGCTGGCCGACGTCAGCGTTGCGCTGGGCAACATGCTGCTGGTCGACCACGGCCGCAGCGTGCTCGACGAGGTGCTGGCCGAGGTGCCGCAGCCACGCCTGCAGTACCCGGCCAGTGGTGGCGCCTGCCAGCTGCAGGCCGCCGAGCCGCTGCCGCCGCGCTACCGGCCGCTGCTGGCCGAGGGGCCGGTGACCCACAGGGGCCGGGTCCAGCGTCGGGTGCTGGACGGCGGCCTGCTGCGCCGCGAATGGGTGCTGTTCGACCCGGACGCCGCCGCCAGCGCTGCCCTGCGCTGGCGTAGCGCCGACGCACTGCCCGCCTTGCGCCTGGAAAGCGGTGCGCAGGGCAGTCCGGAACACTGGGGCGTGCAGCGCAACCTGCTGGACAGCAAGGCCGAGGACCGCCACTTCGTGCTCGAAGCGGAGAACGACGGCAGTGCCCGCCTGCGCTTCGGCGACGACCGGCATGGCCGCCGGCCCAATGTCGGCGACGACTTCCGGGCCTATTACCGGGTCGGCAACGGTCCGGCCGGCAATGTCGGTGCCGCCAGCATTGCCCATGTGGTCAGCGCCGAGGCGCGCATCGTCGCGGTGAGCAACCCGCTGCCGGCCAGCGGCGGGGTCGCCGCCGAGCATCCCGCCGAGCTGCGCCGCGCCGCGCCGCAAGCATTCCGCACCCAGGAACGGGCCGTCACGCCCGAGGATTACGCCGAGGTCACCGAGCGCCTGGCCGGTGTGCAGCGCGCCGCTGCCGGGCTGCGCTGGACCGGCAGCTGGCACACGGTGTTCGTCACCGTCGACCGCGACGGCGGCGCCGCGGTCGATGCGCCTTTCGCCAAGGCCGTGGTCGAGCACCTGGACCGCTACCGCATGGCCGGCCATGACCTGCGGGTCAACCAGCCGGTGCAGGTGTCGCTGGAGATCGACTTGCTGGTCTGCGTCAGGGCCGGCTACTTCCGCAGCGATGTGCGCCGCAGCCTGCTCGACGTGCTTGGCAACCGCCAGCGCGCCGACGGCACCCGCGGCCTGTTCCACCCGGACAACTTCAGCTTCGGCCAGACCTTCTTCCTCAGCCCGCTGTACGCCGCGGCACGTACCGTGCCCGGGGTGGCCTCGGTACAGGTGACGCGCCTGCAGCGCCAGGGCCAGGCCGATCCGAAACCGCTGGCCGACGGCTTCATCCGCCTCGGCCGCCTGGAAATCGCCCGCCTGGACAACGACCCCAACTTCCCCGAGCACGGCGTGCTGCGGCTCGATCTGCATGGAGGCAAGTGATGGCCCGCCAACCCGATTGCGACTGCTGCGCCGGCGTCGACGCCGACACCCCGCGGCGCATCGCCAACCCGCCCGGCCTGCCGGCCATCGACTACCGCATCGGTCGCCACGCGGACTTCTACGACAGCCTGCGCGCGCGCCTGTCCAGCGCCGAATACCCGGTCCTGGCCGCCCTCACCAGCCGCGAGAGCAGCGATTTCACCCTGGCCCTGAGCGACGCCCTGGCCTGCAGCCTCGACGTACTCGGCTTCTACACCGAGCGCTACGCCCAGGAACATTACCTGCGCACCGCCACCGAGCCGCTCTCGGTACGCCAGATGGCGCGTCTGATCGGCTACCGCCCGGCGCCCGGGGTGGCCGCCTCCACTCACCTGGCCTTCACCCTGCAGAGCGCGCCGGGCCTGCCGGTGGAGCCCATCGTCATCCCGGTCGGCACCAAGGTGCAGAGCGTGCCGGGCCAGGGCGAGCAGGCGCAGACCTTCGAGACCATCGCTGCGGCGCCCGCGCGGGCCGAATGGAATGCCGTACCGGCCCTGGCCAGCCGTGCCTGGCGACCGCGCAAGGGCGACACCGAACTGTGGCTGGACGGCCTCGCCACCCAGCTGCAGCCCGGCGATGCCATCCTCATCGTCGGCGCCGAGCGCGAGCAGGACCCCGGCAGCGAGCGCTGGGACGTGCGCGTGCTGGCCCGGGTCGAGCCGGACAACGACAACGGCCGCACCCGCCTGTCCTGGAACCACCCGCTGGGCAGCGGCTTCCCGGCGATGAACCCGAGCCGCGCGGGGGCCAAGGTATTCGCCCTGCGCCAGCGCACCGCCCTGTTCGGCCACAACGCGCCCGACCCCAACCTGCTCGGCGAGGACAACATCCAGATCGGCCATCAGATCGACAAGAGCACCGCCAGCGACTGGCGCTGGAAGAACTTCGTCATCAGCCCGACGGCCATCGACTTGGACACCGACAACGCCAAGATCGTGGCCGGCAGCTGGTTCGCCCTGGTCTCCAACGACCCCGCCTATGGCAGCGCCGACCTGCCGGGCTATGTCGAGCTGTTCCGCGCTGTGCGGGTGATCCACCGCAGCCGCAGCGCCTTTGCCCTGTCCGGCAAGATCACTCGCCTCACCCCGGACACCGACGAGAACCTCACCACCAACCTGTTCCCGCTGCGCCAGACCCTGGTACTGGCGCAGAGCGAGGCGCTGACGACCCGCGCCACGCCGCTGTTCCACCCGGTGTATGGCGACCTGCTCGACCTCGATCTGCGCGTCGACGGCCTGCAGCCCGGCCAGCCCCTGGCCCTGAGCGGCCGGCGCCAGCGCATCACCCTGCAGGCCAGCGGCCTGGCCTTGCAGCTCGACGAGGGCGGCAGCCTGGCCCTGGAACATGGCGACCAGTTGTTCATGTTGGCCCCGGCCGAGCGCCTGTTCGGCAGCACCCCGGTGGCGCTCGGCGCCGAGGAGTTCGCCGGGCTGCTCGGCAATGCCTCGGTCACCCTGCGCCTGTACCTGCTCGACCGCGACGGCCGCAGCGGCCTGCTGCAGGCCAAGGGCAATCAGCTGCGCCTGGCGCCCGGGCAGAAGAACGACCCATTGGTGCGCCAGATCGCCTTCATCGCCGACGGCGAGGACGCGCTGAGCCACGACCGCGACCACACCAGCCTCAAGCTCGGCGCGGCGCTGGAGCATGTCTACGAGCGGGCCACGCTGCGCATCAACGGCAACGTCGCCCCGGCCAGCCACGGCGAGACGGTGGAGGCCATACTCGGCGACGGCAACGCGGCCATGGCCAACCAGCGCTTCCAGCTCAACCAGGCACCGCTCACCTACACCAGTGCCAGCACGCCGAGCGGGCGCGTCTCCAGCCTGGAGCTGCGGGTCAACGACGTGCTGTGGAGCGAGCTGCCCACGCTCTATGGCGCCCCGGCCAACGCGCGCAGCTACGAGACCAGCCAGGACGAGGCCGGCCTCGCCAGCCTGCAGTTCGGCGACGGCCGCGAGGGCGCGCGCCTGCCCAGCGGCCACAGCAATGTGCGCGCACGCTACCGCAAGGGCCTGGGCGTCGCCGGCAACCTGGCCGCCGGCAAGCTCACCACCCTGCTGTCGCGCCCGCTGGGCGTCGGCGAAGTGCTCAACCCGGTGCCGGCCACTGGCGGTGAGGATGCCGAGTCCCTGGAGCAGGCGCGCGGTAACGCGCCGCTGACGGTGCTGACCCTGGACCGCGCCGTGTCCATCACCGACTACGCCAATTTCGCCCGCGCCTTCGCCGGCATCGACAAGGCCCATGCGCTGTGGATTCCCAGTGGCCCGGCGCGCGGCGTGTTCCTCACCCTGGCCGGGGTCGCCGGCGCGCCGGTGAACGAGGGCGAGGCCACCCACGCCGCCCTGCTCAGCGCCCTGCTCGCTTATGGCGACCCGCTGATGCCGCTGCGCCTGCTCAGCTACGTCGATGCGCGCTTCCGCTGCCGCCTGGCGGTCAAGGTGCTGGCGGAGTACGACGCTGAAGTGGTGCTGCAACAGGTCGAGGCCGGTCTGCGCGAGCACTTCGGCTTCGCCCGCCGCGACTTCGGCCAGACCGTCTCGGTGGACGAGCTGGCCGCCGTAGCGCACCGCATTGCCGGGGTGCAGGCGGTGCAGATCACCCGCCTGTATCGCCAGGGCCAGCCGCCGGGCCTGGTGCCGCGCCTGTATGCGGCGCTGCCGGTGGCCTCGCCCAGCAGCCTGCCGCAGCCCGCAGAGCTGCTGACCCTGGCCGCCGCGCCAGTCGAGCTGGAGGTGCTGCCATGAGCCTGGACGCGCAATCCCTGTTCGCCTTGCTGCCGGCCATCCACCGCGTCCGTGACGCCGAACTGGCGCAGGCCGAGGGCCTCGCGCGCGGCCCGCTGGAGGAGCTGGTGATGCTGCTGGCCGAGCAGCTGGGCGTGGCCGAGGAAGGCCTGGAGCAGCTGCACGACGATCTGTTCATCGAGACCTGCGCCGACTGGGTGGTGCCCTATATCGGCGACCTGATCGGCTACCAGAGCCTGCACCAGAGCGTGCCCGGCATCGCCAGCCCGCGCGCCGAGGTGGCCCACACCATCGCCCTGCGTCGGCGCAAGGGCACGGCCACCGTGCTGGAGCAGCTGGCGCGCGACGTGACCGGCTGGGACGCCCGCGCCGTGGAGTACTTCCAGCGCCTGTGCGCCACCCAGTACATTAACCATCCCCGCCTGCATGCCCTGCAGACGCCGGACTTGCGCCAGGGCCAGGCCCTGGAGTGGCTCGGCACGGCGTTCGAGACTGCCCAGCGCAGCGTCGACGTGCGCCGCATCGAATCCGGTCGCGGTCGCCACAACATCCCCAACGTCGGCCTGCACCTATGGCGCATCCAGGCCTACCCGCGCAGCCAGGCCCCCTGCCTGCGCGCCGGGCCGCGGCGCTACCGGGCCAGCCCGCTGGGCCACGACCTGGCGCTGTACAACAAGCCACAGGTGGAGGACGACATCGGCCACCTGGCCGAACCGGACAACGTGCCCTGGCCGCTGTCGCGGCGGCGCCTCGAAGCCCACCTGGCCCGCCACTACGGTGTGCGTGCCAACGCCACGGCAGCACTCGACAACCCGGCGCCGAGCCTGCGGCTGTGGGTCGACGGCGTGCCGATCGAACGTGAGCAGATCTGCATCTGCCATCTGGGCGACGACGGCGCCGGCTGGGCCCACACCCCGCCGCCGGACGGCACCTATGCCATCGACCCGCTGCTGGGACGCTTCGCCCTGCCCGGCGATGCCCCGGACCCGGCCGAAGTGCAGCTGACCTGGCACGAAGGCTTCTCCGCCGACATCGGTGGCGGCGAATACGAACGCGGTGCCGACTTGCCCGTGGTGCCGGCCGGACGCGCGCTGGTGCGGGTGCCGGACGATCAGCCGAGCATCAGCGCTGCACTGACCGAGATCGCCGGCGATGGCGTGGTGGAGATCACCGACAACGGCCGTTACGAGGAGGCGCTGGACATCCAAGTGGTGGCCGACGGCGCGGTGGAGATCCGCGCCAGCAATGGCCGCCGTCCGACCCTGATGCTGAGCGGGCTGAGCATCGCCGGAGCGGTGGACAGCACCTGCCTGCTCAACGGTTTGCTGATCGCCGGCGCGCCGTTGCAGGTGCCGGCCGGGGCCGGCAATGCCCTGGCACGCCTGGAACTGAGCCACTGCACCCTGGTGCCTGGCATCACCCTGGATGCCGCCGGTCAGCCCCAGCAACCGAACGCGGCCAGCCTGGTGCTGGAGATTCCGGGGCTGGCAGTGCAAATCGACCGCTGCCTGGTCGGAGCCATCCGTGCCTATGAGCACGCGCAGGTGGTAGCCAGCGACAGCCTGATCGACGCCACCGCCCGCGACGCCGTGGCCTTCGCCGCCATCGATGGCGCAGCTCCCGGCGCGGCGCTGTCACTCAGCGCCTGCACCCTGATTGGCAAGGTGCATACCGCCGAGGTGGGGCTGATCTCCAACAGCATTCTGTTCGCCGCCCTGGCCCCCGGCGACAGCTGGGCGGTGCCGGTGCGTGCGGCGCGCAAGCAGGTCGGCTGCGTGCGCTTCAGCTGGCTGCCGTTCAACTCCAGGGTGCCCAGGCGCCATCGCTGCCAGCCGGATTCCAGCAGCAGCGCACGGCACATCGCGCCACGGTTCACCTCGCTGCGCTACGGCACCCCGGCCTACGGCCAGTTGGCCTCGTCCACCCCTCTGGAAGTTCTCCAGGGCGCCGACGACGAGAGCGAGATGGGCGTTTTCCACCAGCTGTACGGCGCGCAGCGGGTCACCAACCTGCGCATCCGCCTCGCGGAATACCTGCGGGTGGGTTTGCGCGCCGGCATCTTCCACGAATCCTGAGGGAGCATCATGAGTTTCGATCTGAGTCGAATCCGCTTCGACGTCCGCCGCGACTTCCTCGGCGTCGTCATGCAGCAGGGACGGGTCCAGCTGGACGCCGACTGGAACGAGTGGGTAGCGCAGCTGGCGCGGCGGATCCAGGCAGGCTCGCTGGATACCTACGGCGGCAACGTGGTGCCGCGCATCACCCCGGATGGTTTTTGCATCGAGGCCGGTGGCGGCAGCTTCAGCATCGGCGTCGGGCGCATCTATGTGGACGGTCTGCTGGCGGAGAATCATGGTGCCGCGCCCAACGTCTGGGAGCCACGCCTGGCCGAGCAGGTCGGCAGCAACCCGCTGAACTACGCCAGCCAGCCCTACTACCCCAACCCGCCGCCGCTGCCCCAGGGCGGGCCGCACCTAGTCTACGTCGATGTCTGGCAGCGCGAGGTGACGGCGGTGCAGGCCCCCGACCTGGTGGAGAAGGCCGTGGGCGTGGACAGCACCGGCCGCCTGCAGACGGTATGGCAGGTCAAGGTGCTGGCCAATGTCGGCAACAGCACCTGCGCCACCGAGGATGAAGACGTACCCGGCTGGTTGGCCCTGACCGCCCCCTCGGCGGCGCGCCTTTCCACCAGCACCGGGGTGCCGAACTTCGAGCCCGATCCCTGCCAGGTGCCGCCGGCCGCCGGCTATCGAGGCCTGGAAAACCAGCTGTACCGGGTCGAGGTGCACCGTGGCGGTGCGCTCGGCACCGCCACCTTCAAGTGGTCACGGGACAATGCCACGGTGGCCTCGCGGGTCAGCCACATCAACCCGGCGCGCGACCGCATCACGGTCGAGAGCATCGGCCGCGACGATGTGTTGCGCTTCCACGACGGCGACTGGGTGGAGGTGACCGACGACTGGCGCGAACTGCACAACCTGCCCGGCGAGCTGCGCCGCATCCGCGTGGCCGGCGGCGTTGACGAAGGCGCGCGGACCCTGCAGTTCGACCTGGCACTGCCCGTCGGCATGTTCCCCACCAACGCCCAGCAGGCCACCGACCCGGCGCGCAATACCCGGGTGCGGCGCTGGGACCAGGCCGGCCTGGTGCGCCGCGAGAACGGCAGCCAGGTAGCGGACCTCAACGCCCCCGGCGCGGCCGGCGATATCCAGATTCCTGCGGCCGGCACCCGCCTGTTCCTCGAACACGGCATCCTGGTGGAGTTCGGCCTGGCGCCGGCCGGCGGCCAGTTCAAAAGCGGCGACCATTGGGTGTTCGCCGCACGCACCGTGGACGCCAGCATCGAGCTGCTCAACCAGGCACCACCGCTGGGCATCCACCACCACTACGCGCGCCTGGCCATGGTCAACTTCCCCGACCAGGAGACCGACTGCCGTGTGCTCTGGCCGCCGATCGCCGAGGGCGAAGGCTGCGACTGCACCGTCTGCGTCAGCGCCGAGGGTCACAACAGCGGCGCGGCCACCCTCCAGCAGGCCATCGACTCGATCAAGGACGTCGGCGGCACCATCTGCCTGGGCATCGGCACCTACAACCTCCGTGAGCCGCTCACCGTGACCGGCGCCAACTCGCTACGTATTCGCGGCCAGGGCTGGGCCACGCTGCTGGTCGGCAGCGCGCCCGGCGCCATCATCGACATCAGCGCCAGCAACGGCGTGGCCCTGGAGAACCTCAGCCTGGTCGCCTCGGCCACCAGCGCCAGCAGCACGGCGGCACTGCGAGTGCGCAACACCATTGACCTGCGTGCCGAGCACATCAATGTGCTGTGCCTGGCAACGGGCGATGGCGCCAGCGCGGCCATCGGCCTGGGCGGCAATATGCTCGGCGTCAGCATCAGCGACTGTGCGCTGGTGGCCGAGCGCGGCATCGTGCGTATCGGCGAACACCTGCTCAGCGCCGAGCTGCGGGTAACGCGCAATCTGTTCTTCTGCAGCCAGCGGGCCGTCAATCTGGACGGCATCAGCCTGCACTACGGCAATACCCGCATCGACGGCAACCTGATGATCAACGGCAACCAGCCGGCGCTGTTAGCCAGCGGCGCCGTACTGCCGGGGTCGCCGTTCAGCATCGAGGGCAACATCATCTACACCCAGGGCGATGGCATACGCGCCGGGGTAGACGGCTTGCGCATCCGCGACAACGAAATCAGCGGTGGCGAACGTAGCGGCGAAGGCATAGTTCTGGAGGAAGGCCTGGACCCCGAGGGCATCCGCGATGCACGCATCGAGGGTAACCGCCTGCGTGGGCTGCAGGGCAATGCCATCGCCATCCAGCAGCCGCTGGAGCATGCTGCCATCGACGGCAACCTGATCGAGGACATCGGTCTGGGCGCGCTGGTGATGGGTGAAGATGGCGCGGTGCAGCACCTGAGCATGAACGGCAACCGCTGTCGCAACCTGGGCCTGCAGGCCAATGACCAGGGCACGGCCTTCGCCGCCGTGCAGCTGCTGCGCGTGGCGCGTGGCGACTTCAGCGACAACCTGGTCGCCGAGGTGGCGCGCGACGCCCTGCTCTCGCCGGCCATCGCCGGCCTGCGCGCCTTGGCCGTCGGCCAGCTGCGCGTCGAAGGCAACCGCTTCTTCGGCATCGGGCCGGACCGCAGCAGCGGCGAGCTGGTGGGGATGCAGCTGATACCGCCCTTCGACACTGCGGCGATCGAAGGCAATCAGGTCGACCGGGTCGGCGAGGATCCGCAGCAGAAGCCGGAACCCGCCATCTGGCGCGCGATCCTAATTGCTCCGGCGGGGTTGCGCAGCCCCGGCAACTTCACCACCGGCTATCTGGTCGCCGCCCCGGACAACGCCTACCTGCTCACCGCCAGCCGTGCCTTTGCCATACCGCGTCGACCGGCTGATCTGGCAATCCAGAACAACCGCCTGCGGGCCATGTTGAGCAGCGTGTCGCTCAATCTGTGCGCAGGGCTCGACCACTGCCTGTTCGCCGGCAACCGCTGCGAAAGTCTGGGGGAAGCCAATGAAGGCGTACAGTCCGGCGAGTTGCAGGCGCGTACGCTCAATGCCAGCAACAACCGCCTGATCGGGCTGGGCGACAACGATACGCTGCACCTGACGCCCGATGAACAGATCGAGCAGGCCATCGTTATCGGCAACACCAGCACCGGAAACATCCGTGTCACCAACGGCAGCTCCATTCCTGCGGACATGGCACTGACCAATCTCATCGGTTTCTAGGAGTACACGACATGGCCGTCACCCCCTTTCGTGGCGAAAAGAATCTCGGCGAGCTGGCCGACAAGCTATTCAACCGTCTCACCCCGCGCCAGCGCGAGAAGGTCGAGGATGCCTTGCTCAAGGCCAACCCGCAGCTGGACCAGATCACCAGCCTGCGCGCCGGCAGCTTGCTCAAGGTGCCCGATCTGCCGGAGCTGCGGGCCAAGGCCAAGCGCGCCGGCGATGGACCTGACGACCAGCTTGCGGCCCACCTGGCAGCCGAGTTGGAGGCTTTCGGCAAGCACCTGACTCAGCGCTTCGCAACGGCCCAGGAGGCCGTGGCCAAGACCGAATCCGTGCTCAACGAAGCCGAGCTCAAGCGGGTGATCGCCAAGGAGCCGCCGCTGCGTGACCTGGCCAAGCAGATCGGTACGCTCAACGCTGAGCGCAAAAAGCAGCTGGAGGAACGCCAGCAGAAATTCGCCGCGGCGCTGAAGCAGATGCAGGGCGATCTGCGCAAGGCGTAGGAGGCACTGGCAAAGGCACAAGCGAATCCATTGCGTTTGCCAGGGATTATCATTTTGGCTAAAGTCGCCGCCTTCGCGCATGTCCGGCTTGCCAAGGATTGTCCATGTTCCGACTCGATGCGGTCAGCTTCAGCCTGGCGGAGCGTACGCTCCTGCATCCGCTGTCACTCGATATCCCCCAGGGTCAGATGGTCGGCCTGATCGGCCACAACGGCTCCGGCAAATCCACCCTCCTGAAGATGCTGGCCCGCCAGCAGCCGGCGAGCACCGGCCGCATACTGCTGGATGACCAGCCGCTGGATGCCTGGAAGGACCGCGACTTTGCCCGCCAGGTCGCCTACCTGCCGCAGCAGCTGCCAGCCGCCGAGAGCCTGACGGTGCGCGAGCTGGTCGGCTTCGGTCGCTATCCCTGGCACGGTCTGCTCGGCCGTTTCGGCAGCGAAGACCATGCCAAGGTGCAAGAGGCCCTAGGACTTACCGACACCGCGCGCTTCGCCGAGCGCATGGTCGACAGCCTCTCCGGCGGCGAGCGCCAGCGCGTCTGGCTGGCCATGCTGCTGGCGCAGAACAGCCGTTTCCTGCTGCTGGACGAGCCGACCTCGGCGCTGGACATCGCTCACCAGGTCGATGTGCTGGGGCTGGTGCACAGACTCAGCCAGCAGCTCGGCCTGAGCGTCATCGTGGTGCTGCATGACATCAATATGGCGGCGCGTTACTGCGACCGCCTGATCGCCCTGCACAGCGGCCGCCTGCTGCTGGATGGCAGCCCGGCCGAACTGATGACGGATAGCAATCTGGAGGCCATCTACGGCCTGCCCATGCAGGTGCTCAGCCATCCGCAGGGCCAGCAACCCATCGCTGTGGTGGTCTGATGCGCGGGCTGCTCTGTGTGCTCGCCCTGCTGGCGGGCCTGGCCCGGGCCGATGTTCACCAGCCGCGCATCGCAGTGATCGATTGGGGCCTTACCGAAACCCTGCTGGGCCTGGGCGTGACACCGATCGCCGTGGCCCAGACCGAAGGCTATCGGCGCTGGGTGCAAGCACCCGAACTGCCGACTTCGGTGGTCGATCTGGGCCTGCGGGTGGAGCCGAACCTGGAGCTGCTCAGCCAGCTCAAACCCGACATGATCCTGATTACCCCGCAGTTCGCCGCCAGCCGTCCGCAGCTGGAGCGCATCGCGCCGGTGCACATGCTGGCCATCTACACCCCGGAGGCCGAGGCCTATGCCGGCGCTCAGCGGGTGACCCGCGAGCTGGCCGAACTGCTCGGCCGTAAGGCGCAGGGCGAGGCGATGATCGCGCGCATCGACGCCACGATGGCGCGGGTCAAAGAACGCCTGGCCTCGCGGGCTTTGCCGCCTTTCTATGTGCTGACCTTCCTCGACGAACGTCATGTGCGCCTGTTCGGCAAGCAGAGCATCTACCAGGGCGTGCTGGATCGCGTCGGCCTGCACAATGCCTGGAACGGGCCGACCAACTACTGGGGCTTCAGCCAGCAGGGCATTGAGCGCCTGGCCGAAGAGCCCGGCGCCGCCCTGCTCTACCTGGAGCCCATGCCGCCCGGCACCGCCGATGGCCTGGCCGCCAGCGCCCTGTGGCAGCAGTTGCCGGCCGTGCGTGAGCAGCGCCTGTATGGCCTGCCGCCGGTATGGAGTTTCAACGGCCTGATGGCCGCCGAGCGTTTCGCCCATCTGCTGGAGGCGCGCCTGGCGCCGGAGATCGCGCCATGACCGACCTGCTGGCCCAGGGGCCGCTGCCTACCCGCGCGCGTTTCAGCTTCTCCCGCCATCCTGGCTGGCTGTGTGGCCTGCTGTTGCTGCTGTCCCTCGGCCTGGCGTTGAGCGATCTCGGCCGACGCCTGCCCCTCGACGAGTGGCTGGCAGCCATGACAAGCCCTGCCGAGGGCGATATGGCGCAGCTGATCCTCCATTTCAGCTGGCTGCCGCGCCTGTGCATGGCCCTGCTCTGCGGCGCCGCGCTGGCCCTGGCCGGCACCCTGATGCAGCAGGTGTTGCGTAACCCGTTGGCTTCGCCAACCACCCTGGGCGTATCCAGCGGCGCCCAGCTCGGCCTGCTGGTCGCCACGCTGTGGGCGCCCTGGGCGCTGGACTATGGCCGCGAATGGGTGGCCCTGGCCGGTGGTGGCCTGGCGTCCCTGCTGGTGTTCGCCCTGGCCTGGCGCCGCGCCCTGGCACCGCTGACGCTGATCCTCGCCGGCCTGGTGGTAACCCTCTACCTGAGCGCACTGAACGTGACCCTGATGCTGGTCCAGCAGCAGGATCTCAATGCCGTGTTCATCTGGGGCTCGGGCTCGCTCAGTCAGAACAGCTGGGGCGGCGTGCATTTCCTGTTGCCACGCCTGGCCGTCGGCCTGCTGCTCCTGCTGCCGCTGCTGCGCCCGCTGGCCCTGCTGGAGCTGGATGACAGCGGGGTGAAGAGCCTCGGCGTGCCGCTGCGCTTCCTGCGCATCGTCAGCCTGACCCTGTCCGTGTACCTGGCCGCCTGCGTGGTCAGTGTGGTCGGCGTGATCGGCTTTATCGGCCTGGCCGCGCCGGCTCTGGTGCGCCTGCTCGGCGCGCGCAGCTTTGCCCAGCGCCTGGTCTGGGCGCCGCTGCTCGGTGGCCTGCTGCTGTGCGTCACCGACCTGGGTATCCAGCGCCTGGCCGGCAACCTGGCCGAGCTGGTGCCGACCGGCGCTGCCACGGCTCTTCTCGGCGCGCCGCTGCTGCTCTGGCTGCTGCCGCGCCTGCACCTGGCCGGCGGCCAGCCCCAGAGCGATGCCGAGCACAGCTTCGCTCGCCATCCGTTCCCGTCTCGGCGCCTGCTGCCACTGCTGCTGGCCTTGGCCGCCGGCGTCGTCCTGGCGCTGGGCCTGGGGCGCGGGCTGGAAGGCTGGAGCTGGAACCTCGGCGATACCGCGCTGCTCGACTGGCGCTGGCCACGGGTAATGGCCGCAGCATCCGCGGGCTGCATGCTGGCACTGGCTGGCTGCATGATCCAGCGCCTGACCGGCAACCCCATGTCCAGTCCCGAGGTGCTCGGCATCAGTGCCGGTGCGGCGCTGGGGCTGATCGCCCTGCTGTTCCTGCTGCCCTACTCCGGCCCGTTGGCGCAGCTGGCACTGGGTGGCCTGGGCGCCGGCCTGACCCTACTGCTGTTGCTCGGCCTGTCGCGCCGCTCCGGGTTCGCCCCGGAGAAGGTTCTGCTGATCGGCATCAGCATCACCGCGCTATTCGACGCCCTGCAGGTCATCCTGCTGGCCGGCGGCGACCCGCGCGGGCAGAACCTGCTCAGCTGGATGTCCGGCTCCACCTATTTCGTCGGTCCGCAGATGGCGCTGTGGGTCCTGGTCTGCAGCCTGGTGCTGCTGGCTGCTGCCCTGCCCTTCGGCCGCTGGCTGGAGCTGCTGCCGCTGGGCGAAGGTACGCCACGCGCCCTGGGGGTGCCGCTGGGGCGCGGACGTCTGGTGCTGCTTCTGCTGGCGGCACTGCTGACCGCCGGCGCCACGCTGATCGTCGGGCCGCTGAGTTTTATCGGCCTGCTGGCGCCGCACCTGGCGCGCCTGCTCGGCCTGGCCCGCGCCGTACCGCAATTGCTCGGTGCGGCGCTGCTCGGTGCGCTGGTGATGGTGGCGGCGGACTGGCTGGGACGCACCCTGCTGTTCCCCGCGCAGTTGCCGGCTGGGCTGCTGGCCTCACTGCTGGGTGGCGCCTACTTCATGCTGTGCCTGTATCGGCGCTGAGGACACCGGGCGCTATCGCGCCCGATATCTGTAGCCCGGATGCAATGCGGGAAGCGAGTCGCCTGCATCCCGGATTGCGTCCGGGCTACGACTGACGCGCCTGGCGACGGACCATTTGTTGCGCATGCCACCAATGCTCACATGGCCTGCGTAAGGTGCACTCGTCTACAGGGCGGTTGAGGGCGGGACAAGACTTAATGCTACTGCGCACCAGCAGCCTGCTCGCGGCTGTCAGCAATGGCCGTGGTGGTCAGGCCCAGGGAGAACCCGATGGTACTGGCGCCGTCGCCCGGCTTGGTCATCTCGAAGGCATCGACGCACTTCTGACGGCCATAGCTGGCAATGGCGCGTTTGGCGTTGCGAGAGAGCTTCAGTTGCGGAGCGGGGGACGCTGTGGACATGGGGCCTTCCTCATCTTGGTGGCCGGGGGGCCAGTTGACTGATTTCAGCCTCTCACGGCTTGTCGCATGTGCAAGCGACCCCACACCCTGCCCCCTTCAAGCACAAAGGCGGCAGGCCCTGAACCATGCCGCCCTGCAGGTCGGGTTAGTAGACGCCCACCTGGTTGACGCCCATGCGCTTCCTGCCATCCATGCCGGGGGAGAAAATGAACGCCATGTTCGCCGGCTTACCGACTTTGAGTGCCTGAACCACGTCCTCGACAGTGACGAGGTTGTCCGGTTTTGGCGTGAAATTGCCTACCGCTATGTAGGCGATATGGGCCTCATAGCCTCCGATGTTCGCCGGTGCATATCCTTTGGCGTAGTAGGCGCCACTTTTGAAGACCTGGAGATATGCAGTTCTTTGCTCGCCGCCGGCGTCAATACCGCCCTTGATTAAGAAGTTTGTGCCGGGAGTGTTCACCTCAACCGAGTTGGCAAGAGTGCTCTTGAAGTGCCCCCGAACGGCCAGAGCGCATTTCTCAACTGCGTCATCTGGGGAGATGGCTTCGGCGATTGGGATATAGCAAAGCGCGCTGGAGCGCATTTGCCGGAAATCCAGCTGAGCATCGCTCGGGCCAATCATGGATAGAAGCCCGATAGCCCCGCCAGCAGCACCGCCGATGGAGGTACCAACTGCGATGCCCGTATCGGCGTTGAACCGACCGGAGCCACTGTTGGCTCGACCGGTCCCGAGAAATCTTTCGACGTTAATTTCGCCACTTACCTCAAAAGCCGAAGTTGGCAGATTGCCCAGGGGGAACTGTTCCACCGAAGGGTAGCCGTGCAAGTAACGCGCACGGTCGGTATCCGACAGTTCTGCCGGCAGATCTGCGGGCTTGGCGTTTGCCACAGCAATAATCGATTGCTGCTGCACCTTGAAATGGATCTTGTCATCCCCGCCTTCGCGGGGGCCGCTTGCGCAGGCCGAAAGGAGTGCGCCAACAGCGGCAACGATGGGCATATAAAGCAGTTTCGACATGAACATCTCCTCGAACAGGGTGCGACTCTACAACGCCTGAGTCATCCGGGAACAGCGTCGAGAATCGACCGTTGCGCATTGGCGGGCCAGGTGCCCTTGTTACTAAAACAAAAATCTCATGGATGGTCGCAACTGCATGCGAAGCTAAGGGGCGAGGCGCCAACTCTTTGGGAAATATTGAAGGAAATATGCTCAGGACCCGCCCACAGACGCCTGCTGTTGCGTGTAATGAAACCGGACACTGGGTGAGCTGTCTTTGGGGTCAAACGATCTGGCTTATGAATCGCTCTTCAAGATGGCTAGGATTACGGTGGCCATGCCGTCCAGGTTGACCTCATCGAGAGCGTCGGCGCTATGGCGCCCCGCCTGCATCAATCCAGTACGGCCACACCTTCCGCCGGCGGCTCTTCCAGCAGCGGGCAGTTGTCGCACATCGCCATGCCCAGCTCGTTACGGATGCAGCACAGCTTGCGCTGGCGCCAGGGCGCGCAGCCCTCGCCCTGCGGCACATAGCTGACCGGCTCGAACAGCGGGTTGCGGCTGCCATCCGGGCGCAGCTTGCTTTCCAGTATCTCGAAACCCTGGGCCAGCATCGGTTTGGGGAACGGCAGGCCGCCGAGCGTCGACATGAACCACTCGAAGTAGTTACCGGCGTTGCTCCACAGTACCCGGGCGGCAATCTTGCGATGGGCACGCAGGCCGTCGATGAAGGGCAGCAGGTTGTCGTCCAGCAGCCCCGAGAAGCGTTCGAAACCGTTGGCCGGCGCCGCAGCCAAGCGCTCACCGGCATGCGGCAGCTTGAAGGCCTCCGGCAAGCCGTCGGCACCGACCACCACCTGGATTTCGTCGAACGCCAGCGGCAGGCGCCAGTTGAGGATCAGGCCGGCAGCCAGTACCGGCGGGATCAGGCGCAGGAAGTAGTACTTCGACCACAGCGACAGCAGCGCCCGCCGGTCACCCTCGGCATGCTCCGGGGCGAAGCGCAGCATCTGCTCTTCCAGACGCAGGGAGCTGACGAACTCACGCCCGGACAGTGCCGGGCGTGGGTCATCCGCAAGGGTGAGAACATCGCGGTAATGGGCAAAAGGCCCTTGGAACAGCGGGGCAATGGCCGGGATCATCGGCCCCCCACCTGGGTCAGGCACATGCGCTGGCGACTCCTGTCGATTGGCGGCGACGACTGTTGTCCAGCAGGGCGTCGACCACTTCCTGCGAGCGAATGGCGAGTACCGACAGCAGCGTGTCGCTCAGGCCGTGACTGGCCTCGCAGCAGCCCTGCAGGTAGATGCCGGCGCTCATCTGCGGTTGGCAGCACAGACGATAATCGCGTTCCACGCCCTCGCCAAGGTGCGCCTGCAAGCCGCCAAGCAGGCGTTTGTAGCCATCACGGCGATAGCCGGTGGCCAGCACGACCGCGTCGAACAGGCGATCTTCGCGGCCTTCCGGACCCTGCAGGGTCAGGCGCACACCTTCGGCCCCGGCCTGTACGGCCTCGATGCTGCGCTGCGGCAGCAGGCTGTGCGGCGCATGGCCGGTGACTCTCTGCTGGTACAGGCGATGATAGATGCTCTCGATCAGGTCCAGGTTGACCACCGAGTAGTTGGTCTGGGCATTGGCCTGCAGGAAGGCTTCACGCTCTTCCGGCGCCTGGCCGAAGACCACGTCGGTGTAGGCCGGGTCGAAGATCTCGTTGACGAAGGGGCTGTCGTCGGCCGGGCGCATGGCCTGGCTGCGCATCACCATGCTCACCTCGGCGGTCGGGAAGCGCCCACACAGATCGGTGAAGATCTCCGCGGCACTCTGCCCGGAGCCGATCACGGCGATCCGGCGTGGCTCGGCCACACCCTGGATACGCTCCAGGTATTGGGCCGAGTGGATCACCCGCCCATCCTCGCGCAGCGGGCGGAACATTTCCGGCACTGCCGGCTCACCGCCGATGCTGACCACCAGGTTGCGGGTGATGCGCGCACGGGTGCGGCCATCGCCCAGGCGCGAGATCACCTTGACCCGACTGACCTCGCCACCGTCCATCACCGGCTCGACGGCAATCACTTCCTCGCCGTAGTGCACGCGGTCGGCAAAGTGGCCGGCGGCCCAGCCCAGGTAGTCGTTGTACTCCAGGCGCGAGGGCGTGAAGGTGCTGATGTTGATGAAGGCTTCCAGACGGCGCTTCTGATGCAGGTAGTTGACGAAGGTGTAGCGGCTGGACGGATTGCGCAGCGTCGCGAGGTCCTTGAGGAAGGAAATCTGCATGCGACTGTCGTCCAGCAGCATGCCGCCATGCCACTCGAAAGCCTGTTTCTTCTCCAGGAAGCAATAGCGCAGGCCGTTCTCACGCACGCGGCGATCTTCTTCCAGGGCCACCGCAATGGCCAGGTTGGCGGGCCCGAAGCCCAGTCCGATGACGTCGTATTCCAGTGTTTCTATGCTCATGTCAGGCCCCGATCCTGTGGAGTGGCTCGTGTCTGGGGCGGACGCAGTAGGCATCCGCCTGCCCAACCTCATCAGTGATTCACGGCCGCGCTCGGGCGCGGCTCTGTTGTTCTGTGGTCTCGCGGCAGATTGCCGCGAGCCTTGTTGCTCATGCCAGGCGGCAACGCTCGAAGAACACTTCGCGCGACTGCACCATGAGTGCCGCGCGCTTGTGCGGGAAATCGAACTCCTTGGCCTTGTGGTAACCCTGCGCCTGCATGTGGCCGATCATCCGGGCGTTGTCCGCGCGGGGTTCGGCAACCACACGCTGAGTGCGTGGATCATCGAGGAACAGGTAATGGGTCAGCGCGCTCAGCCAGCTCGCCACCTTGTGCGGGCCACGATGACTCTCCTCACCCACCAGCATGTGGATGCCGCGATCGTAGTCGCCAACCTCATAGAAGGGCGCGATGCGGTCTTCCTTGGCCCAGTAGGCCTCGTAGTAGGCGAAGGGTTGGTCGTCGAAACAACCGATCAGGGTCAGCACGCGTGGGTCGCAGGCCAGCTCCTCGAGGTAACGGCGATGCTTGGCCAGATCGCCCTCCTCCTGCCAGAACGCCGCCACGCGTGCACTGTTCTGCCAGCGGTTGAAGCTCGCGAGGTCTTCATCGATGTCCAGGGTGCGCAGGGAGATCCAGGCGCCCAGGGTGGCATCGAAACGCCGGTAGACCTCGCCCACCGGCTTGGGCGCGCGGCGAGGGTGACGACGGCCCGTCGGGTGCATGACCATCTGCTGCGGGTAGCCGGCACTGCCGGCAGTGCGCAGGAAAGGGCCCGGCAGCTGCCAGAACGTCGAGCGTTCGATGCGCAGCTCGCTGCCCTCGCCGACCAGCAGACCGCTGGCCAGCAGGGCCGGCTCGACCGAGTCCAGCTGCAGGCGCACGGCCTGCAGCTGGGTGTCGTTGGCGAAGCACCAGTAGGCCAGCGCCCACAGCGCCTCGGCTTGCTCCTCGGCAGCCAGTTCCAGCGGCACCAGGAACCCATCCTGACGACGGGCGCGCAGCAGCGCGCGCTCGTCCAGGTGCAGGGCCAGGCTGGCGCCGTCGTCGCGACCGAGCAGGCGCTGCCCGGTGGGCAGCGGCAGTTGTTGCAACGGGTTAGAAGTCATAACTCACACTGGCGATGACGTTGCGACGGTTGCCGTACCAGCAGTAGTAGTCACAGGCGGTGACGTACTCTTTGTCGGTCAGGTTGTTGGCGTTGAGCTGCAGGCGCACGTCCTGGATGCGATAGCTGATCATGGCGTCCAGCAGGGTGTAGGACGGCACTTCCAGGGTCTCGGTGTTGTCGCCATAGCTGGAGCTGGTGTGGCGTACGCCGGCACCGAATTCCAGGCCGTCCAGCGTGCCACCGATGAACTGGTACTTGCCCCACAGGGAAGCCATTTCGTCGGCGACGTTGGCTGGTTTTTTGCCCTCTTCCGCCTCACGTGTGCTCTTGGTGGTCTCCGGGTCCAGCTTGGTGTAGCTGGCGATCAGGCTGATGTTCTCGGTGACATTGGCCTGGGCCTCAAGTTCTAGGCCACGGCTGCGCACTTCGCCCAGCTGGGTCGGCACGCTGCCGGTCGGCGTGGACAGGTTCTTCTTGACGTTCTCCTGGGTCAGCTCGAATACCGCAGCCGTGAACATGGCGTCCAGGCCCTGCGGCTGGTACTTGATACCGATTTCCTTCTGGTTGCCTTCCTCGGGCTTGAACGGCTCGTTGGTCACGGCATTCAGGTCGGTAACCGGCAGGAAGAACTCGGAATAGCTGATGTAGGGCGTCAGGCCATTGTCGAACACATAGGCCACGCCACCGCTCCAGGTGAAGTCCTCGTCACGCACGTTGTGGCTGACGCCCGTGGTGCGGTTGTCGAAGTCGGTGCGCGAGGTGTCGTAGCGACCGCCGAGCAGGAACACCCAGTTGTCGTACTTGAACTGCTCCTGCAGGTAGTAGCCCATCTGGTCGGCACGGGTGTCCTTGTCTTCTAGGGCGAAGTCGCCGATGGCCACATCGTTGCCGACTGGAATCGAACCAAAGACCGGGCTGTTGTTGCTCGGATTGAAAATATCCAGCGGCGGAATGACCGGGAAGTTCGGGTAGCCGTTGGGGCTGCGGTCGTTGATCTTCAGCTGCTGGTAGTCGGCACCCAGCAGCAGGGTGTTCTCCCAGCGGTCGCCGAACCAGTTGCCGAGCAGGCGGTTGTCCACCGACAGGTTGTCGGCCTTGCCGTCGTTGTAGGTCAGACCACGGTTGATCACGCGATCGGTGAGGTTGCCGTAGTAGAACAGCTGACGCAGTTCCAGCTCCATGTGGCCGTAGCGCAGGTTCTGCTGGAAGTCCCAGTTGTCGTTCAGACGATGGTTCAGCTCGTAGCCCAGGGTGTACTGGTCGCGCTCGAAGGTCTCGTAGCTCGGATCGCCCACGGCGGTGTCGGTGTCGATCTTGCCGTTCGGGTTGTGCTCGATGGTGCCGCTGGACGGCAGGAACTGCAGCTGGGGATCGGAACGATCCTTCTGCATGCTGGCCAGCAGCGTCAGCGAGGTGTCCTCGTTGAAGTTGATGGTCATCGAGGGGGCCAGCAGGATGCGCGCGGCATCCACGTCATCGACCTGGGTGCCAGTGTCACGACTCAGGGCCACCACGCGGTACAGCAGGTTGCCTTCTTCATCCAGCTTGCCGCCGACATCGGCATTGATTTGCTTGCGACCGAAACTACCGAACTGCATACCCACTTCGTTACGGGCGTCGGCGGTCGGGCGCTTGCTCTGCAGGTTGATCAGACCGCCGGGCGGCGTCTGGCCGTACAGCACCGAGGCCGCACCCTTGAGCACCTCGATGCGTTCGAGCATGTAGGGGTCGATCTGCCAGCTATAGAAGGCACTGGAATAAATGCGCGAGCCGTCCATGAACAGGCCGTTGTTGGCCTGCTTGAAGCCGCGGATGATGAACCAGTCCTGTTTGTTGTCCTCGCCGTAGAAACCGGCCTGCACGCCACCGGAGTAGCGCAGCGCCTCGCTGATGGTCTGGACGTTGCGGTCCTTCATCTGCTCTTCGGTGACGACCGAGACCGAGCGCGGGGTTTCACTGAGCGGAGTATTGATCTTGGTGGCGCTGCGGCTGTTCTTGGCCACGTAGCCCTGGTCCTCGCCGACCGGGCTGTCCAGTTCGCCACTGATATTGGTGGTTTCCAGCTGGATCGCTTCTTCAGCCTGCAGTCCCATGCTGAATGCACCCAGTGCGCAGGCCATGGCCAACGGCAGACGCGCCTTGGCGAACGGAATTCGGGCCAGGCTCTTCGCTTGCTGTTCCATCAATACTCCCCAATGAAATCAAATTAGAAGGATTCGCATTTGTGCAACTTGCCTGTACTAGACGTACGGGCCGACAGAAAATTTACGAACCCCTGACACTTTTCGTTTTCAGCCCAGCAAGGATGCGAGCTCGGCCAGCACCTGTGGATGGCGGACGATGCCCTGGTGATCGGTATCCACCAGGCGATGGCTGGCTGCCCGGCCCTGCACCTGCTCCAGGCCACGCTCCAGCAGCGCCGCGCGTCCGGCTGGCTGCGCCGCCCACCAGCAGTGCGGACGCACCTTCACCGTGGGAAGTGCGTAGCCGGCACACAAGCGGCGCATATGCTGCTCCAGCGCCCAGGCGAACAGCAGTTCTTCCAGACTCTGGCGGGTCATGCCGTCCAGCGCCTGCCCCGCGAACCAGGTGCTGGCGACCTGCGGCCAGTCCAGCGGTTCCAGCTGCAAGAGTCGTTCGAACAGGCTA
Organism: Aquipseudomonas alcaligenes; assembly: GCF_900156545.1. Classification (GTDB taxonomy): domain Bacteria; phylum Pseudomonadota; class Gammaproteobacteria; order Pseudomonadales; family Pseudomonadaceae; genus Aquipseudomonas; species Aquipseudomonas alcaligenes_A. Next base: position 743,797 of record NZ_FTNW01000001.1, on the reverse strand, counting down.
TCCCAGGCCTTGGCCGGCAGCTCCGGCGCTAACAGCTGCAGATGCTCGACCAGCTTGGCCCGGGCCTGCGGGTGGCGGGCATCGTCGCCGGCGATCTCGGTGCCTGGCACATAGCAGTCGAGCAGGCCGAGGAAGGCCACCTCCGCGCCCCGTGCTTCCAGACGTGCCGCCAACTCCAGGGCCAGGCTGCCGCCCAGCGACCAGCCGACCAGGTGATACGGGCCCTGCGGCTGCTGCTGGAGCAGCGCGGCAAGGTAGGCATCGGCCATCTCGGCCAGCGAAGCATCGCGCCAGCTCGGGTCGAGGAAGCTGCGGCACTGCAGGCCGAAGACTTCGCGCGTGCCGTCCAGGCGCGCCGCCAGCGGCTGGTAGCCGGTGACCCGCCCGGTGACAGGGTGCGGGCAGAACAGCGGGGTTTTATCTGCCTGCTGACGGGTCAGGCGCAGCAAGGGCGACGGGCCCTGCACGGCCTGGCCGCGCGCCAGCTCCAACAGGCCAAGCAGCTCTCGGCGATAGTCCGCAGCCAGGGATTCGATGGTCTCGGCGCGGTACTGGTTGGCCCCGTACTCCCAGGACAGTTGCAGTTGGCCGTCATACACCTGGCCATTGACCGCCAGACGCGCCGCCAGCGGATTGTCCGCCGCCACGGCCACACCACCGCCGCTGGCCGGACGGAACCAGTCAGCCGCCGCGCCGGCCTGATACTGGCCGAGGTAGTTGAAGATCACTTCGGCGCTCGGCAGCTCGGCAAGTGAAGCCTGCGCCTGCGTATCGCCCAGCCAACGCAGCACGCCATAGCCCTGCCCGCCATGCTCTATCTGCTGCAGATGCTGCTGCACGCGCTGCAGTTGCAGCTGCGGATCATCCAGGTGCGGTAGCTGCAGCGGATACAGGCTGGTGAACCAGCCGACCGTGCGCGTCAGATCATGGTCGCCGGCCAGCGCCTCGCGGCCGTGGCCTTCGAGGTTGACCCGCAGGCCGGAGTGGCCGCTCCAACGGCACAGGGCGCGCGTCAGCGCGGCGAGCAACAACGCATCGATACGCACACCCAGCTGCGCCGGAGCCTGCAGCAGGCGCTTGGTTTCGGCTGCATCCAGGGCCAGGCGCACTTCGCGCTTGTCGCCATGGCTGGCGCTGGTTCCGTCGAGCTCGCGCGGCAGTGCCAGCGCCGGGCCGCTCAAGCGGCTGCACCAGGCGTCCAGCTCGACCTGCGCCGCCGCGCCGCGCGCCCACTGCTGCAGCGATTCGCTCCAGCCTTTGTAGGACAGGCTCTTGCCCGGCAGGCGCAGGGTCTGCCCTGATTCCAGCTGGCGATAGGCCGCCAGCAGGTCTTCCAGCAGGATGCGCCAGGACACCCCGTCCACCACCAGGTGATGGACGGCGAGTAACAAACGGTCCGCCTTGCCCGCCTGGCGCAGGTGCAAGCCGCGTAGCAATGGCCCTCGGGCCAGGTCCAGGCTGCGCTGCGCCTCGTTGCACAACGCTTCGGCCTGCTCGTCGTCAGCCGCTTCGCGCTGCCAGAGCAGCGTCTGATCGGCTTGTATTTCGCCGTAGTGCTGGGTCCAGCGACCGTCGCGCTGCTCGAAACGCAGGCGCAGTCCATCGTGATGGGCCACCAGTGCCTGCAGCGCCTGCTCCAGCAGGATCGGATCAAGCGGACGCAGCAGCTCCAGATTCAGCGCCTGGTTCCAGTGCGCCGGCTCCGCCTGATTCATGGAGAAGAAATGCGCCTGGATCGGCGCCAGCGGCAGTTCGCCGGTGACCGGTTCCTGCGCGATTTCCTCACCGGCAGCGCGGGCGGCCTGGGCCAGCTCGACCAGGCGGGGGAACTGGAACAGCTCGCGCGGCGCCAGTTGCAGCCCCTGTTGGCGCACGCGGCTGACCACCTGCAAGGCGACAATGGAGTCGCCGCCCAGTTCGAAGAAATGATCCTGGCGCCCTACCCGTTCTACGCCCAGCACCTCGGCCCAGATGGCGGCGAGGATGCGTTCGTTGTCGGTTTGCGGGGCCTCGTAGTCCTGGCTCTGCCACGTCGGTTCCGGCAGCGCGGCGCGATCCAGCTTGCCGGCCGGGGTCAGCGGCAGTTTGGCCAGGGCGATGATCTGCGCCGGCACCATATAGTCCGGCAGTACCTTGGCCAGCTCGCTGCGCAAAGCATTGGTGTCGAGATTGTCGCGAGCGACGACATAGCCCACCAGCTGCTTGCCGGTCGGCGTCTCACGGGCAATCACCGCTGCTTCCTGCACGCCTTCAAGAGCCAGCAGCTGACTCTCGATCTCGCCCAGTTCGATACGGAAACCACGGATCTTCACCTGATGGTCGACCCTTCCCAGGTAATCCAGGGTGCCGTCTTCGCGCCAGCGCACCAGGTCGCCGGTGCGGTACATACGCTCGCCGGCTGTACCAAATGGATCAGGCAGGAAGCGTTCGGCAGTCAGCTCCGGACGCTGGAAGTAGCCGCGAGCCAGGCCGACTTCGCCACCGATATACAGCTCACCGGCCACGCCGATGGGCAGCAGGTTCAGCTCGGCATCCAGCACATAGAGGCGGCGCGGGCCGACCGGATTGCCAATGGGCGCATAGGCCGCCTCGAAACTGTCGCCCGGATAGGCTTCCCAGATCAGTGGAGTGACCACCGTCTCGGTCGGGCCGTAGCCGTTGATGATCCGTTGCGGCTGCAGCACTTTCTGCAGGCGCTCGTAGGTTTCGCGGGTAAAAGCTTCGCCTCCCAGGGTCCAGGAACGTACAGGCAGCTTCAGGTTCTGACTTTCCACCCAATCCAGCAGTTGTTGGGCATAGCTCGGCGGCAGGCAGGAAATGGTCACGCCCTCGTCGGCGATTACCTGGCAGGTCTTCTCCGCGCTCCACAGTTCCTGGTCACGAATCACCAGGCGACTGCCGAAGGCCAGCGGTACAGTCCAGCGCTCCAGGGCGCCGTCGAAGCTGATCGAGGCGAAATGCAGCTCCACGTCGTCCGGGGTCATGCCGTAGCGCTGGCCGATGGTCTGCACATGCATGCTCAGGCCGAGGTGATTGACCGCCACGCCTTTGGGCTGGCCGGTGGAGCCGGAGGTGTAGATCAGGTAGGCCAGATTCAGCGGATGCAGTTGCACCATAGGCACAGATGCTTCGAAGGCAGACAGGTCGAGCTGATCCAGATACAGCGCTTCAACGCCCTCGCCCAGCGGCAGGCGCTCGGCCAAGTCGGAGGAAGTGATCAGCCACTGCAGCCCCGAATCCTCGACCATGTAGCTGAGACGTTCGCGCGGGTAATCCGGATCCAGCGGCACAAAAGCACCACCGGATTTCAGCACCGCCAGCATGGCCACGATCATCGCGTTGCCACGCTCAAGGGATACGCCAACGCGGGATTCGGCACGCACGCCGTGAGCTATCAGTAGATTGGCCAGGCGATTGGAGCGCGCCTCCAGCTCGGCAAAGGTAATCCGCTCGCTGCCATGTACAAGGGCGATGGCCTCGGGGCGCAGGTACGCCTGCTCGGCGATCAGCTCGGGCAGCAGGCGCGCGGCATCGAAGCTCTGCCGCGACATGTTCCACTCGGCCAGTTGCAACTGATCCTGACCATCCAGCACCTCCAGACGCACCAAAGGCTGATCCGGCGCGGTACTGACCCGCTCCAGCAGGCTCAGCAGATGCGCCGCCATCTTCTGCATCTGCCCATCGTCGAGGCGCTCGCGGGCCCAGGTCAGGGTCAGGCGCAGCTGGCCGGCGCTGTCTTCCAGGCTGTCCAGGGCCAGGTCGAACAGTGCGTGCGGCACCCCCTGAGCCAGCGGTTCCAGGCGCAGGCCGGGTAGCTGCAAGGCGCCGAGGTCGCGCTTCTGGTGGTTGAACAACACCTGGAACAGCGGCGTTTGGCCCAGGCTGCGCTCGGGCGCCAGGGCCTCCACTAGCTGGTCGAACGGCAAATCCTGCTGGTCCTGAGCGTCCAACGCGTGACGGCGCACCTCGGCCAGCAGCTGGCGGAAACTCAGGCCGGCATCGAACTCGGTACGCAGCACCTGGGTATTGACGAAGAAGCCCACCAGCGGCGCGGTCTCGGCGCGCTGGCGGTTGGCTACCGGCACGCCGACGCGGATATCGCGCTGGTTGCTGTAGCGCGCCAAGAGCAGCTGGAAGGCGGCCAGCAACAGCATGAACAGGGTCGCGCCCTCGCCCTGGGCCAGCTGGCGCAGGCGTTCGGCCAATGCCTGCGGCACAGCGATGGCCTGGCGCGCGGCATGGCGCTGGCCGGAGGCATCCAGCTTGTAGGGCAAGGCCAGCACCGGCTGCTCGCTACCCAGGCGCTCGCGCCAGTAGCCGAGCTGGCGCTCGCGCTCGCCGGCCTCCAGCCAGGCGCGCTGCCACTGGGCATAGTCAACGTACTGGATCGGCAGTTCGGCCAGCTGAGGCGCCTGCCCCTGGCGCAGCGCGGCATAGGCGCGGCCCAGTTCCTCGGCGAACACGCCGATCGACCAGCCGTCGGAGACGATGTGGTGGCAGACGATCTGCAAGCGCCAGCGCTGCTCGTCCAGACGCAGCAGCTGCACACGCAGCAGCGGCCCTTCGATCAGGTCGAAGGCCCGCGCCGCATGGGCATCGGCCAGGGTCTGCACGGTCTCGGTCTCGCCGCGCAGGTCGCGCTCCTCCAGGGCCAGCGGACCTGGCGGGTCAATGCGCTGGCATAGCTGTCCGTCGTGCTCGTAGAAGCGTGTACGCAGCGCCTCATGGCGCTCGACAATCAACTCCAGAGCCGCCATCAGCGCGGCACGATCCAGCTCACCCTCCAGGGCGAAGGCGCCGACCATGTGGTAGGCGCTGCTGTCCGGCTCCAGCTGGGCCACCAGCCACAGGCGCTGCTGGGCATGCGAGGCTGGCTGATGCTCGCCACGGGTTGCCGGCACCAGCGGCAGACGGTCGAAGCGGATGCCCTTGCTGGCCAGCAGCTCGAGGAAACGCTTCTGTTCTGCTGGCCCTAAGGCGAGGAAACGCCGCGCCAGGGCGGCCTTGTCGATGGGCGCGGTCACAGGGCCTCCAGTTCGTCGAGCAGCGCGGCCATGTCGCGCAGGTCTTGGTCTTCTTCCTCGGCAGCGGCCGGAGCCTGACCATCGAGGTTGGCGGCCAGGGCCGCCAGGTTCTCCGCCTCGAAGAAGGCGCGCAGCGGCAGTTCCAGCCCCAGGCGCTGGCGCAGCAGGGCCACGGCCTGGGTAGCCAGCAGTGAATGCCCGCCGAGTTCGAAGAAGTTGTCGTCGAGGCCGACCTGGGCCACTTCCAGCACTTCCTGCCAGATAGCCGCCAGGGCGACCTCCCGTTCGCTCTGTGGCGCCCGGTAAACCCGTGCCTGCCACACCGGCTCGGGCAGCGCACGACGCTCCAGCTTGCCGTTGGGCGACAGCGGCATGCGCTCCAGGCGCATCAGGATCGAGGGCACCATGTGCTCGGGCAGCTCGCTCTTCAATGCCGCCTTGATGCCGGCCAGCCAGGCGGTCTCATCCACCGGCAGCGGATCGGCCACCAGATAGCCGACCAGCTGCTTGCCGATCTGGCTGTCGCGGGCCACCACCACGGCCTCGGCGACGCCCGGCTGGGCACCGAGCTGGGCTTCGATCTCGCCCAGTTCGACGCGGAAGCCGCGAATCTTCACCTGATGGTCGATGCGCCCCAGGTAGTCGATGGCGCCGTCGGCACGCCAGCGCACCAGGTCGCCGGTGCGGTACATGCGTCCGCCCTCGCTGCTGAACGGATCGGGCAGGAAGCGCTCGGCGGTCAGTTCCGGACGGTGGTGGTAGCCGCGCGCCAGGCCGATGCCGGCGATGTACAGCTCGCCGGGCACGCCCTGCGGCACCGGGTTGAGCTGGGCATCGAGGATGTGCAGGCGCAGGTTGGCGATCGGCCGTCCGATCGGCACGGCATGCAGCCCTTCCTCTACGCAGGTCCAGTGACTGACGTCGATGGCTGCCTCGGTCGGGCCGTACAGGTTGTACAGGCCAGCCTGAGGCAGGCGCTGGAAGGTCCGCACCTGCAGCTCCGCCGGCAGCGCCTCGCCGCTGCAGATGACGCGGGTCAGGCTCTGGCACTGCTCCACGTCCGGATGCAGGAGGAAAGCCTGCAGCATGGACGGCACGAAGTGCAGCGTGCTGACACGGTGGCGCTGGATAAGCTCCACCAGCTTCTGCGGGTCACGGTGGTCGCCCGGCGCGGCAACGGCCAGGCAGGCGCCGGTGACCAGCGGCCAGAAGAACTCCCATACCGAGACGTCGAAGCTGAACGGGGTCTTCTGCAGCACCACGTCGCCAGCGCCCAGCTGATAGGCCTCCTGCATCCACAGAATGCGGTTGGCCAGGGCCTCGTGGCTGTTGCCGGCGCCCTTGGGCTTGCCGGTGGAGCCGGAGGTGTAGATGACGTAGGCCAGATCGTTGCCCTGCAGGCTGATTGCCGGCGGCGTGACCGGCTCGGCACTGCAGTCCTCGCGATCCAGGCAAAGGGCCTTGAACCCGGCCGGCAGCGGCAGGCGCTCGACCAGCGCGCTGTGCGACAGCAGCAGGTCGACGCCGGAATCCTCCAGCAGATAGGCCAGGCGTTCCAGCGGGTATTCCGGGTCGAGCGGCACGTAAGCACCACCGGCGCGGACGATGGCATGCAGGCCGATCACCAGCTCCAGCGAGCGCTCCAGGCTGATACCGACCAGGCTGCCGCGCTGCACACCGAGGCTGCGCAGGCGGTTGGCCAACTGGTTGATGCGTGCCTCCAGCTCGGCATAGCTCAGCGTCTGCGCGCCGAACACCAGGGCTGGCGCCTGCGGCGTGCGCGCGGCCTGCAGGCTGATGCGCTCACTGAGGTTGACCAACGGGCCTCGGTCCTTGGCCGTGTCGTTCCAGGTGGCGAGCTGCGCCTGCTCGTCTTCCTCGAGCAACGGTAGCAGGCCGATGGCCTGACTCGGGTCGGCGCAGATGCCTTCCAGCAGTCGCACGAAATGCCGTGCCAGGCGGGCGATGGTGCGCGCCTCGAACAGCTCGGCGGCGTAGCTGACGAAACCGCTGAGGCTGCCATCGGCCGACTCCTCGGTATCCAGCGCCAGGTCGAACTGCGCGCCGGCGGCGCCCGGGTCATGCGGTTGCACGCGCAGGCCCGGCAGGTTGCCGAGGGCGCTAAAGTCCACCTGCTGGTGGTTGAAGGCCACCTGGAACAGCGGGTGATGGCTCAGGCTGCGCGTCGGTTGCAGGGCTTCCACCAACTGGTCGAAGGGCAATTCCTGGTTGGCCAGGGCATCACGGCTGGCCTGGGCCAGTTCGCCGAGCAGTTCGCGGAAGGGTTTAAGCCCCGCCGGCTCGCCGCGCAGCACCAGGGTGTTGATGAAACAACCGAGCACGCCGTCCATTTCCGCCAGGCTACGCCCGGCCACCGGCACGCCGACGCGGATATCTTCCTGGCCGCTGTAGCGGTGCAGCAAGGTCTGCCAGGCCGCCAACAACAGGCTGAACAGGGTGCTGCCCTCACGCTGGGCCAGGGCGCGCAGTTGCGCGGTGAGCAACGGCGACAGCTCGAAGCGCCAACGCAGGCCCTGGCGCGCACCCTGAGCCGGGCGCGGATGGTCGGTGGGCAGTTCCAGCAGCGGCTGGTGTTCACCCAGGCGCGCCTTCCAGTAATCCAGTTGGCGCGTGGCCTCGCTTGACTTCAGCCAGTCGCGCTGCCACTGGGCATAGTCCGCGTACTGCAGCGGCAGCGGCGCGAACTGCGCGGTACGGCCCTCGGCGAACGCCGCGTAGGCGGCGGCGAACTCGCCGATAAAGCGCTGCATCGACCAGCCATCGGAGACGATGTGGTGCTGGACCAGCAGCAGGCGGTACTCCTGATCGGCCAGACGCAGCACGCTCACCCGCAGGAGCGGCTCGGAAGCCAGGTTGAACGGGCGCGTGAGCAGCTTCTGCGCATAACCGCGCGCCTCGACTTCACGCTCACTGGCCGGCAGTTCACGCAGGTCGAACCAGTCGATACGCTGGCCCTGCGGCGCCAGGATGCGCTGGCGCGCCTCGCCATCCACCTCGACAAAGCGCGTACGCAGCGCCTCGTGGCGCGCTTCCAACTGGTCGAAAGCGGCCTGCAGCGCCTGGCGATCCAGGCGGCCCTGCAGGTCGAGGCCTGCCGGCATATGGTAGGCGCAGTTGCTCGGGTCCAGACGATTGAGGAACCACAGGCGCTGCTGGGCATGCGACAGCGGCAGGTCGCCGCCCCTCAGCAGCGCGCGCAGCACCGGCGCATCGGCGGCTTCGCGTTGCAGGGCAGCAGCGCAATCGGCCAGACGGCTCTGCTCGAACAGCGCCTTGAGCGGCAACTGCAGGCCCTGCTGGCGGATGCGGCTGACCACCTTGAGCGCGACGATGGAATCGCCGCCCAGCTCGAAGAAATGATCCTGGCGCCCTACCCGCTCCACGCCCAGTACGTCCGCCCAGATGGCGGCGAGGATGCGCTCATTATCGGTTTGTGGGGCCTCGTAGTCCTGGCTCTGCCAGGTTGGTTCCGGCAGCGCGGCGCGATCCAGCTTGCCGGCCGGGGTCAGCGGCAGTTTTTCCAACGCGATGATCTGCGCCGGCACCATATAGTCCGGCAGTACCTTGGCCAGCTCGCTGCGCAAGACATTGGCGTCAGTGCCGTCTTTGGCGACAACGTAGCCCACCAGCTGTTTGCCGGTCGGCGTCTCGCGGGCGATCACCGCCGCCTCCTGCACGCCTTCGAGGGCCAGCAACTGGCTCTCGATCTCGCCCAGTTCGATACGGAAGCCGCGAATCTTCACCTGGTGGTCGACGCGGCCCAGGTAATCCAGGGTGCCGTCCGCACGCCAGCGCACCAGATCGCCGGTGCGGTACATGCGCTCACCAGCGGCACCGAACGGATCGGGCAGGAAGCGTTCGGCGGTCAACTCGGGACGCTGGAAGTAGCCACGAGCCAGACCCACTTCGCCGCCGATATACAGCTCACCGGCCACGCCGATGGGCAGCAGATTCAGCTCGGCATCCAGCACATAGAGGCTGCGCGGGCCGACCGGGTTGCCGATGGGCGCATAGGCGGCCTCGAAGCTGTCACCCGGATAGGCTTCCCAGATCAGCGGGGTCACCACCGTCTCGGTCGGGCCATAGCCGTTGATGATCCGTTGCGGCTGCAGCACTTTCTGCAGGCGCTCGTAGGTTTCGCGGGTAAAGGCTTCGCCGCCCAGGGTCCAGGAACGTACCGCCATTCTCGAAAAGGTCGTGGAGGCGTCGCGAGCGACGGTCAGGCTAGGCGAAAGCGGCTGAGGAAGCGCAGTTGACACATCAGTCAATGAGCATTCCGAAGCCGCTTTCAACGACGGCTGGCCTAGCGCAGCAGCCTCCGCGGCCTTTTCCGACTCGACCCAGTCCAGCAGTTGCATGGCATAGCTCGGCGGCAGGCAGGAGATGGTCACGCCTTCGTCGGCAATCACCTGGCAGGTCTTCTCGGCACTCCACAGTTCCTGATCGCGGATCACCAGGCGGCTGCCGAAAGCCAACGGCACCGTCCAGCGCTCCAGGGCCCCGTCGAAGCTGATCGAGGCGAAATGCAGCTCGACATCATCCGGGGTCATGCCGTAGCGCTGGCCGATGGTCTGCACATGCATGGTCAGACCGAGGTGATTCACCGCTACGCCTTTCGGCTGGCCGGTGGAGCCGGAGGTGTAGATCAGGTAGGCCAGATTCAGCGGATGGAGCTGTACCTCAGGTGCTGACGAATCAAACGCGGACAGATCCAGCTGATCCAGATACAGCGGCTCGACGCTCTCACCCAGCGGCAGTCGCTCGGCCAGATCGGAGCTGGTGATCAGCCACTTCAGCCCCGAATCCTCGACCATGTAGCTCAAGCGCTCGCGCGGGTAATCCGGATCAAGCGGCACAAAGGCGCCGCCGGCCTTCAGCACCGCCAGCATCGCCACGATCATCGCGTTGCCACGCTCCAGCGAGACGCCGACACGGGACTCCGCCTGTACGCCGTGGGAAAACAGCAGATTGGCCAGTTGGTTGGAGCGAGACTCCAGCTCGGCAAAGGCAATCCGCTCGCCGCCATGCACCAGGGCGATGGCCTCGGGACGCAGGCGGGCCTGTTCGGCGATCAGCGCGGGCAGCAGGCGGGCGGCATCGAAGCCCTGGCGCGGAGTGTTCCACTCGGCCAGGCGTGCCTGCTCATCGACGGAACTCAGCTGCAGGCTGCCCAGCGTCCGCGTCGGATCGCCACACACCTGATCCAGCGCCTGGCGCAGCAGCGCCTCGACCTGGGCGATGCCATGGGCATCGAAATACGCGCGATCGTAGGCCAGCAGCAGCTCCAGGCGGCTGCCCGGAAGCACGGCCAGGGTCATCGGGTAATGGGTGAACTCATGGCTCTGTGGCAGGCCCAGGCGCAGCTCGCCACGCTCGGCCTGCTTGAGCGCCTCGCCCAGCGGGTAGTTCTCGAATACCAAGAGGCTGTCGAACAGCGCCTCGCCGGCGCTGCCGACCCAGCGCTGGATATCGTGCAGCGGGCTGTGCTCGTGCTCGCGTAGCTGCAGGTTCTGCACCTGCAGCGCGGCCAGCCAGTCGCCCAGCGGCAGCTCGGCCGGCAGTTGCACGGCGACGGGAAGGCTGTTGATAAACAGGCCAAGCATCTGCTCGCTGCCGGACAGCTCGGTCGGGCGACCGGCCACGGTGGCGCCGAAGCAAAGGCTGCGCTTGCCGGTCAGGCGCGCCAGCAGCAAGGCCCAAGCGGCCTGTACCAGGGTGTTGAGGGTCAGGCCATGGCGTTGGGCGAAGCTGCGAATCCGTTGTTCGGTGGTGCTATCAAGCGGCAGCGGATGACGGGCATGGCCCTGCCCCGGTTTGCGGCACGGCAGGCAGCCGGCGATGCGGGTGGCGCCGTCCAGCGGGGCCAACTGTTCACGCCAGAAGGCTTGCTCGGTCGCCGCATCCTGACCGTGGAGCCAGTGGATATAGTCACGGAACTGGCCGCCCGGCGCCGGCAGGCGGTCACCGTGATAGAGGGCCAACACCTCGGCGAACAGCAGGCCGTTGCTCCAGCCGTCCAGCAGCAGGTGGTGCAGGGTCCAGACCAGCACGAAGTCGCCGGCGCCGCGCTGGATCAGCGCCAGGCGCAGCAGCGGCGCCTGGTCGAGGGCAAAGCCGCGCTCACGCTCGGCGCTGCAGAAGGCCTGCAGCTGCGTCTCGAAATCGGCAACGCCGCGCCAGTCGAGATCCTGCCAGTCCAGCTCGACCTCGGCCTGCACTAGTTGCAGCGGGCGCTCGCCCAGCTGGAAGCGGCTGCGCAGCACGCCGTGGCGCGCCAGCAACTGGCGCCAGGCATTCTGCAGCCGCTGCGGATCGAGGCCGGTGAACGGCAGCAGCAGCTGGCTGACATAGCTGCCGGCACCTTCCAGCTGGCTGTGGAACAGCAGGCCCTGCTGCAGCGGTGACAGCGGGTGAATGTCTTCCACGCCGGCCAGTGCATCCAGTTCGACCTGACTCAGACCGGCCAGCGGCACATCGCTGGGTGTCAGCCGTGGCGAGACCTTGGCACAGTGCTGGGCGATGCTGTGCAACTCATCCTGCAGACGTGCGACCAGACCCTCCAGGGTGGTGCGCGCCAGCTGCGCAGGGTTGAAGTCGATGTGCAGTTGCAGGGCACCGCCACGCTGCTCGGCGTTGATGACCAATGGCGCATCCATCGGCGCATCGGCTTCGCGCCACAGGCCGCCTTCGCGCAGACGCAAGCCGCCCTCGCCCTCGTCGAACTGGCCCAGGTAGTTGAACAGCAGTTGCGGGGCGCGCTCGGTCAATTGGCCTTGCTGGGCCAGTAGACCAAAGCCCAGGCCCAGATCGGGCACGGCACGCAGCTGCTCCTTGATCGCCTTGAGGCTGGCAGCCAGCTCGGTCTCGGGCTGCAGACGCACGGGGTAGAGGCTGGTGAACCAGCCGACGCTGCGCGACAGGTCGATATCCTCGAACAGCGGCGCGCGGCCATGGCTCTCCAGGTGCAGGGTCAGCGCCGGCTGCTCGCTCCAGCTGCACAGCACGCGGCTCAGGGCGGTCAGCAGCAGTTCGTCGGCACGCAGGCGATAGGCCCGCTGGCCGGCCTGCAGCAGCTCGCGGGTGAAGGCGGCGTCCAGGCTCAGCTCGATGCGCTTGCGGGTTCCTTCGGTGCCCGCCTCCTGGCTCTGCAGGGGCAGCTCGCCGCCGGTCTGCTGGGCCTGCCAGTACGGCAGTTGTGCGTCCACATTCCAGTCGACCAGGCGCTCGCCCCAGGTTTTGAAGGCACTGGTCTTGGCCGGCAGTTGTACCGCCAGGCTGCTGGCCAGTTGCAGGCAGGCACGCTGCAGGTCTTCCAGCAGTACGCGCCAGGACACCCCATCGACCACCAGGTGATGGATGGACAGCAGCAGGCGATCGGCCTGGCCCGGTTGGGTGAGATAGAGACCGCGCAGGTGTGCGGCGCTGGCCGGGTCGATGCTGCGCTGGGCGGCATCGTAGTGCGGCTGCGGGTCTTCGCTGATAGCCAGTTCGACCTGTTGCAGCAGCGGACTACCGACTTCGCTGGCATGCATTTGCTGCCACTGGCCGGCGTGCTGTTCGAAGCGCAGCCGCAGGGCGTCGTGATGCTGAACCAGGGCTTGCAGGGCTTGCTCCAGCTGGGCGGCCGGCAACGGCTCGGCCAGCTCCAGCAGCAGGTACTGGTTGCACGGCGCCAGGCCTTCACGTGCCAACAGACGGGCCTGGATTGGCAGCAACGGTGCGGTGCCGGTCACCGGCCCCTGCTCGGCCAGCGGGGCGACCACAAGGCGGGCGACTCCGGCCAGCTGCGCCAGGGTCTGCTGCTGGAACAGGTCCTTGGGCGTCAGGCCCAGCCCCTGCTGGCGTGCACGGCTTACCACCTGCAAGGCGACGATGGAATCGCCGCCCAGCTCGAAGAAATGATCCTGGCGCCCTACCCGCTCCACACCCAGTACGTCGGCCCAGATGGCGGCGAGGATGCGCTCATTGTCGGTTTGCGGCGCTTCGTAGTCCTGGCTCTGCCAGACCGGTTCCGGCAGCGCAGCGCGATCCAGCTTGCCGGCCGGGGTCAGCGGCAGTTTTTCCAGGGCGATGATCTGCGCGGGGACCATATAGTCCGGCAGTACCTTGGCCAGCTCGCCGCGTAGAGCATGGGTATCAGTGTTGTCGCGAGCGACGACATAACCCACCAGCTGCTTGCCGGTCGGTGTCTCGCGGGCGATCACCGCCGCCTCCTGTACGCCTTCAAGGGCCAGCAACTGGCTTTCGATCTCGCCCAGTTCGATACGGAAACCACGGATCTTCACCTGATGGTCGACCCGGCCCAGATAGTCCAGGGTGCCGTCTTCGCGCCAGCGCACCAGATCGCCGGTGCGGTACATGCGTTCTCCTGCCTGGCCAAATGGATCGGGCAGGAAGCGCTCGGCAGTCAGCTCGGGACGCTGGAAGTAACCGCGCGCCAGGCCGACTTCGCCGCCGATATACAGCTCGCCGGCCACGCCGATGGGCAGCAGATTCAGCTCGGCATCCAGCACATAGAGGCTGCGCGGGCCGACCGGGTTGCCGATGGGCGCATAGGCCGCCTCGAAACTGTCACCGGGATAAGCTTCCCAGATCAGCGGGGTCACCACCGTCTCGGTCGGGCCGTAGCCGTTGATGATCCGTTGCGGCTGCAGCACTTTCTGCAGGCGCTCGTAGGTTTCGCGGGTAAAGGCCTCACCGCCCAGGGTCCAGGAACGTACCGGCAGTTGCAGACCTTGCGATTCGACCCAGTCCAGCAGCTGCTGGGCATAGCTCGGCGGCAGGCAGGAGATGGTCACGCCTTCGTCGGCGATCACCTGGCAGGTCTTCTCGGCGCTCCACAGTTCCTGATCGCGAATCACCAGGCGGCTGCCAAAGGCCAGCGGAACGGTCCAGCGCTCCAGGGCCCCGTCGAAGCTGATCGAGGCGAAGTGCAGCTCCACATCATCCGGGGTCATGCCGTAGCGCTGGCCGATGGTCTGCACATGCATGGTCAGACCCAGATGGTTCACCGCCACGCCCTTGGGCTGGCCGGTGGAGCCGGAGGTGTAGATCAGGTAGGCAAGATTCAGCGGATGGAGCTGCACCTCAGGCGCTGACGAATCAAACGCGGACAGATCCAGCTGATCCAGATACAGCGGTTCAACCGAAGAGGACAGCGGCAGGCGCTCGGTCAGATCGGACGAGGTGATCAGCCACTTCAGCCCCGAATCCTCGACCATGTAGCTCAGGCGCTCGCGCGGATAGTCCGGATCGAGCGGCACAAAGGCACCACCGGATTTCAGCACCGCCAGCATCGCCACGATCATCGCGTTGCCGCGCTCCAGCGAGACGCCGACACGCGACTCCGGCTGTACGCCGTGGGAAACCAAAAGATTGGCCAGTTGGTTGGAGCGAGACTCCAGCTCGGCAAAGGCAATCCGCTCACCGCCATGCACCAAGGCGATGGCCTCAGGACGCAGACGCGCCTGCTCGGCGATCAGCGCGGGCAGCAGGCGCGCAGCATCGAAGGTCTGGCGCGGCTTGTTCCACTCGGTCAGCAAGCGGCGCTCACCACTGCTGACCAGCCCAAGCTCGCCCAGCGCGGCCTGCGGCGAGGTGGCGAAGCCGTCGAGCACCTCAAGGAAGCCGCTGATCAGACGCTCGATGCTGCTTTCGGCGAACAGGTCGGCGGCATAGGCGAAGTTGATCGACAACTGGTCGCCCTTGTCGCGCACCGCATCCAGGGCCAGGTCAAAGGGAATCTGGCTGGACGGCACCTCGTCCAGCGCGGTTTCGATGCCCGGCAGCCAGTTGGCTGCCAGCGGATGCTGGCGTCGGTAGTTGAACGCCACCTGGAACAGCGGCTGCTGGCCCAGGCTACGGCTAGGCGCGAGCTCTTCCACCAGGCGCTCGAAGGGCATTTCCTGATTGGCCTGGGCCGCTTTCAGGCCGGCACGGGTTTGCGTCAGCCACTCAGCCACCGACAGTTCAGGGCGCGGTTCGGCCTTGAGTACCAGGGTGTTGACGAAGAAACCCACCAGGCGCTCGAAACCCTTGGCACGGCCGGCCACCGGCACGCCGATGCGCACTTCGCGCTGGCCGGACAGGCGCGCCAGCTGCAGCTGCAGGGCCGCCAGCAGAACGGTGAACAGCGTCGCGCCATTGGCCTTGGCCAGGTCGCTGAGACGCGCCACCAGAGCCGGTTCGACCTGCAGCGTGCGATAGGCGGCGCGGCGCGCGGCCTGGGCGTCGTGGGGGAAGTCCGGTGCCAGGCTGAGCGGCGGCTGCTCGCTGCCCAGGCGCTCGCGCCAGAAGGTCATCTGACGGGTGCCCGCCTCGCTATCCAGCCACTCGCGCTGGCCCACGGCGTACTCGCTGTATTGCACCGGTTGTGGCGTCATGAACGGCTGACGCTGCTGCAGGCGGGCACGATAGAACTCGGCCATTTCCTCGACCATCACCCGTACCGACCAGGCGTCGGAGATGATGTGGTGCATACCCACCGCCAGGGCATGCCTGTTCTCGCCGAGGCGATACAGAGCGCAGCGCACCAGCGGGCCACGGGTCAGGTCGTAGTCGGCCTCGATGAAACCACGCGCCATCGCCTCAAGGTGCTCGTCGCCGCCCTCCAGGTCGATGATCTGCAGCGGCATCGAGCCGGGCGGCAGCACGGCTTGCTGAGCCAGGCCATCCTGCTCGCGGAACAGGGTGCGCAGTGCCGCATGGCGGGCGTAGACCTGATCCAGTCCATGACGCAGGCTGTCCAGGTCCAGGGGCCCCTCGAAGCGCAGCAGACCGCCAATGTTGTAGGCGGTGCTGCCGCTTTCCAGGCGGCTGAAGAACCACAGCCGCTGCTGGGCGAAGGACAGCGGAGTCCATTGCAGGGCAATGTTGCTCGTGACAGGTGCGTTCATGGCAGAACCTCGCAAAGAGTGGCCTAGGCGCCCAGGGGCAAGCCGGCCGCCTCGTGCCGCAGCAGGCGCGAGGCATGGAATTCGATCAGGGACAACAGTTCTTCTTCCTGGGGGCGCAAGTAGGCGTGATCGCCATCCAGCCACTCCAGGGTGAAGGTGCCGCGGGTCTCGCGGCGCCAGGCGCGCAGGTCGTCTTCGCTCAGGCTGTCACGCCGCGCGCCGAGCACATGCAGGGCGCAGGGCAAGGGCGCACGGCGCTGGTAGCGGTAGCTCTCGGCCAAGGCAAAGTCGCTGCGCAACACCGGCAGCAGCTCGCGGCGGAACAGCGGGTCGGCCAGCAGTTCGCGCGGCAGACGAGCAAAGCCATCGAGGCTGGCGAACAGCTCACCGTCGCTGCGCGCAGTCAGACGCGGCGCCTGCAGGCGTCGCGAGGGCGCGCGCGAGGCCGAGGCGAACAGCGCCAGCGGTGCTTCATGCCCCTCGCCGATGAGAGCCTGGGCCAGCTCGAAGGCGAGCATGGCGCCCAGGCTGTGCCCCCACAGCAGGTAGGGCCCCTGGCACTCGCGGCGCCAGGCCTGCTTCAGGTCAGCCAGCAGCGCCGGCAACTCCTGGCACAGGGGCTCGCCCTCGCGAGCACCGCGACCCGGCAACTCCAGCGGGCAGACGTCCAGCCAACGCGGCAGGCGCTTGCGCCAGCGTGCATAGGGCATGGCGCTGGCGCCGGCATGAGCCAGGCAGAACAGCTGCATTAGGCGTCCATGGCCTCGCGCAGGCTGCGCGGACGCATATCGGTCCAGACACTGGATATGTGCGCCAGGCAGGTCGCCTTGTCGCCGCGCACGCCGTCTTCCTTCCAACCGGCCGGCACGGCCTTGTAGGCCGGCCAGATGGCGTACTGCTGCTCGTCATTGACAACGACCAGGAAGGTGGTTTGCGGGTTGTCCAGGCTCATGGGGTATCCCTCGTTAGAAATGGCACGCTTTAAAGACGCACGAAGATGAGAATAATTTTCACTTAATTCTATTTCGCGAACATGACAGCACCAGGCCCCTGCATCGGGGCCTGGCACAGCGGGGAATCAGGCCGGGAGGGTGCCGCCGATCTCACGCACCGCGTCCTGGGTGGCGCGGTCGCGGGCTTCGCCGGTGAGTTCGCTGAGGCGACCGCCATCCATCTTCAGCAGGCGGTCGGCCTGGTCGAAATAGTGGTCGTCATGGGTGATGGCCAGTACGGTCTTGCCGGCGGCCTTCAGCTGCGGCAGCAGCTCGCGGTAGAACAGGCGACGGAACAGCGGGTCCTGGTCGGCGGCCCATTCGTCGAGGATCAGGATGTCTCGCCCTTCCAGCATCGCCAGCATCAGCGCCAGGCGCTTGCGCTGGCCCTGGGAGAAGCGCGTGTCGGCCAGCCGCCCGTTGGCGAAGCGCACCTTGTGACGCAGACGCAGGCGCTCCAGCCATTGCCCCACCAGCGACTCCTCGACCTCGGTACCAGCTGGGCCGAGCAGACGCGCAAACAGGTGGAAGTCGGTGTAGACGCTGGCGAACAGTTGCCGATACGCCTGCCACTCATGGGGCTGCAGCACGCGTCCATCCAGGCGAATTTCACCGGCAGCCGGGCGATGCAGGCCGGTGAGCAAGCGCGCCAGAGTCGACTTGCCGCTACCGTTGCCGCCCACCAGGAACACCAGTTCACCACGACGCAGCTCCAGATTGACGGGGCCGACATCGAAGCCGGCCTCGTCACCCTCGCCTGGGTAGCGGTATTCGACACCGGCCAGTTGCAGGCTCTGCCACTCGCCGAGGTTTTCGACCACCGCGATTTCGGCGGTTTCCGGCGCCAGCTCCAGGGTCTCCAGCTTGTCCAGCGAGATGCGCGCGGCCAGCAGGCTGGGCAGCGCGGCGACGGTGGCAACCATCGGTGCGCGCAGGAACAGCACGGTCAGGGCGAAGGTCGCGGCGACCTCAGCCGGCGCCCAGCCCAGGCCGCTGGCGCAGAAGAACACCAATCCGATGCTGCCCAGCACCATGGCGTTGGCCCAGTTGCCGGCCAGGCCATTGAAGATGTCGGCGCGGGTGACGTTATCGCGATAGGCACGGGCGTCACGATCGAACTCCTCGTCGTAGAGCAGGCGCGCGCGGTCGCGGTTGAGTGCCAGCTCCTTGCGCCCGTCGATGATCGCCTGGTAGTCCTGGTACAGATGGTCCTCGGCCTCGCGCAACAGGCGGATGTGATGATTGACCTTGCCAACGAAGAACCAGCCTACCAGCAGGGTCAGACCCAGCCAGCCGACGGTGACGCCGAACAACGCCGGCGACAGCCAGGCCAGGTAGGCAAAGGCAGCGATGCTGAGAATCAGCCCGTAGGTCAGCTCCGGCAGGTAAACGAAGGCGATAGTGATGTTGCGGATGTCGCTGGACAGGCTGGCGAGGATGCGGGCGCCGCCAATCTGCTCCAGGCGTTCGATATCGGTGTCCAGTACGCGCCGTACCAGGCTGCGGCGCAGGCGGTAGACGAAGCGGTGACCGAGGGTGTGCAGGGCCACCTGCCCTGCCCCAGAACACAGCAGCAGTGCCGCCAGCAGACCGAGGAAGCTCAGCAGCGTGGTCGCCAGGGCGCCGTCGATGCGGATCAGCCTGAGATTGATGAAGGCGATCACGCCGACGCTGAGCATGGCGCTACACAGGCTGAGCAGGACGATGCCGGAGAGCGGCAGACGGTTGTCGCGGAACAGCAGCTTGAGCAGTTTCATAGCGGGTCCAGAACGGCAGGAATCAGGCCGCCTCGGGTTCGAGGCGGCTGCGGCAGTGACTCAGGGCGTCACGCAGGAGGAAATGCACCAGGGTCGGCGAGGCGCTGAGATGGCTGGCCACCTCGCGTTGGCTATAGCCTTCCAGCTGGCTCATGGTGAATACGGTGCGGGTGCGCTCGGGCAACTCGCCCAGCGCGTGTTGCAGGCGCTGCCACTCGAGTTGGCTGATAGCCCGCTGCTCGGGCCCGGACTGCGGCGCTGGCAATTCGTCGAGCATGTCGTCATCAACGCTGTAGCGACCTTCCAGGTTCTGCCGGCGCAGACGGTCGATGGCCAGGTTTCGCACCATGCGGAACAGGTAGCGCAGCGGGTCGGCGATCGTATGACGATCGCCGCTCTCCCAGAGTTTGAGGAAGGCGTCGTGCACCACGTCTTCGGCGCGTGCGCGGCAGCCGAGCACGCCCTGGGCCGCGTCGATCAGTACCCGCCGATGTCCGGCATACAGGCGCTCCAGCCCATGATCCGTTCGATGGGCAGCCAAGCGCAGCGGCGTAGCGCCCTGCTCATCCCAACTTTGCAGCATCCCCATGGCCTGATCCTCGGCTTCGACGTGATGCGCATCTTAATGATAATCCTTATCAATACAAGCATTCCGAGCAGGAGATTTACCGATAAATGAAAACGCCGCCCGCAGGCGGCGCTCTGCGAGCGCTAGGTGGCTCAGGGTTGCAGCGTCATCACCACCCGTCCGCCAGCAGGACAGGTCTCCATGAACTGGTTGGCCGCGACGAAGTCCTCGAAGGCAAACGTCCTGGCGATGCTGGGTTTGAGCAGGCGGTCAGCGGTCATCTGGTTGATCCGCTGCAGGGCACGCTGCACTGCAGCCTCGTCGCGCTCCAGGCCCAGTTCGGGCTGGCCGGTGAAATCGAGCACGCAGTGGCGGAAGAACTGCAGGTGCTTCTTGAACGCCGCGCAGGCCGGGAATGCCGCGTCGTTGCCGCCGTTGACACCATAGAGGATCAGCTTGCCGCGGGTCGCCGCGACATCGCCGAGCAGTTTCATCTGCGGCCCGGCGCACTGGTCCAGCACCACCTCGACCCCCTTGCCGTCGGTGAAACGCTCCACTTCCAGCACCAGATCCTGCTCCTCGGTGTCGATCACCTTGTCGGCACCCAGCTCGCGCAGGTAGGCACGGGTATCGCCCTCGCTGGTGGCGGCAATCACCACGGCGCCCAGCGCCTTCGCCATCTGCACCGCCTGCGGCGCCAGGCAGTGGGCCGCCTCGGTGATCAGCACGCGCTGGCCCGGCTGCACCTCGGCCAGTTCAACCAGGGCAAAGTACGCGAGCATGTAGGGGGTGTAGTGCACGGCGGCTTCGGTCGGGCTGAGTACATCCGGATAACGGGCCAGGGCGCGGCGCGGCATCAACACCAGGTCGCCCCAGGCCGGATACTGGTTGGGACTGAAGGACGGGAAGCTGGCAACCGCCATGCCGGGAGCGAAATCATCGACGCCGGGGCCGACGGCCTCGACCACCCCGGCCAGCTCGAAGCCAACGCCAGCGGGCAGCTGAGCGGCCTGGTCGGGTGCCAGGTTCTGCCGCCACAGCACGTCACGCCAGCTCACCCCAAGCGCCCGGGTGCGCACCAACACCTCATCGTGCCCTGGCTTCGGGGTCGGCACATCCTCCAGGCGCAGCACGCTGGCATCGCCGAACTGGTGGAAACGGATCATGCGGGACATCACACACCTCGCCTTCATATCTCTATGGCCACGGACTCTATACGGGCTTATCCGGCAAAACTACCCGCGCCCATTGATAGTCACCATAAATCGCGATGATCCACCATCGCTCCTGTTCCGTCACGGGCTTGACGGCAGCGCGCTGCGCCCGCACCTTTCACGGACTCCCGGATGGAAGCTGAGCATGAACCGCAACGACCTGCGCCGTGTCGACCTCAACCTGCTGATCGTGTTCGAGACCCTGATGCACGAACGCAGCGTGACTCGTGCGGCCGAGAAGCTGTTCCTCGGCCAGCCAGCCATCAGCGCCGCCCTCGCCCGCCTGCGCAGCCTGTTCGACGACCCGCTGTTCGTGCGTACCGGGCGCAGCATGGAGCCCACTGCGCGGGCCAACGAGATATTCGCACTGCTCTCCCCAGCACTGGACTCCATCTCCACCGCCGTCAGCCGCGCCACTGACTTCGACCCTGCCACCAGCAACCAGGTGTTTCGCATCGGTCTGTCCGATGACGTCGAGTTCGCCCTGTTGCCCCCGCTGCTCCGTCGCCTGCGTGCCGAGGCACCTGGCGTGGTGCTGGTGGTGCGCCGCGCCAACTACCTGCTGATGCCGGGGTTGCTGGCTTCTGGGGAGATCTCGGTGGGTGTCGGCTATACCGAGGAGCTGCCGGCCAATGCCAAGCGCAAAGTGCTGCGCCGCAGCAAACCGAAGCTGCTGCGCGCGGACAGCGTGCCAGGGACAATCACCCTGGATGACTTCTGTGCTCGTCCGCACGCCCTGGTGTCTTTTGCCGGCGACACGACCGGCTTCATCGACGACGAGCTGGAAAAGCTGGAGCGCAAGCGCCGTGTGGTCCTGGCGGTACCCCAGTTCAACGGCCTTGGCACCCTGCTGGCCGGCACCGACATCGTCGCCACCGTACCGGATTACACGGCCGCGGCGCTCACCGCCGCCGGCGGCTTGCGTGCCGAGGACCTGCCGCTGCCCTCGCGCACCTTCGAGCTGCACATGGCCTGGCGCGGCGCGCAGGACAACGACCCGGCCGAGCGCTGGCTGCGTTCGCGCATCCAGATGTTCTGCGGCGACCCGGACAGCCTTGCCTGAGGCTTCGCGGCGCTCTGCCACGGGCGCCTCGTCCATTATCAACGCAAGCGCATGAATCATCATTCCGCATGATAGTCATCTTCGGAGGGTTCGATTCGTGCCTTCAAACTCCGCCGAGCACACTCCGCCCATTCAAAAATCCGACTGGCGGAGTCAAGCATGGAACAGTCATTCAATCTCTCCTGGCGCCTGCCCCTGGCCATTGCCACGGCCCTGGTACTGAGCGCCTGCGGCAAGGGCGAGGAAGCGAGCCAGCCGATGCCGGCCGCCAAGGTCAGCGTCGCCGAAGTGATCGAGCAGCCGATCAACGAATGGGACGAGTTCACCGGCCGCCTGGAGTCGCCTGAGTCGGTCGAAGTACGCCCGCGAGTCTCCGGCTACATCGACAAGGTGGCCTTCGACGAAGGCAGCCTGGTGAAGAAAGGCGATCTGCTGTTCCAGATCGACCCGCGCCCGTTCCAGGCCGAGGTCAAGCGCCTGCAGGCCCAGCTGCAACAGGCCCGCGCCAGCCAGACCCGTGCCGCCAACGAGGCCCGCCGTGGCGAGCGCCTGCGCCAGAGCAACGCCATCTCCGCTGAACTGGCCGACGCCCGCGCCAGCGCCGCCACCGAGGCCCAGGCCGCGGTCGCCGCGACCCAGGCCGAACTGGACAACGCGCTGCTCAACCTCAGCTTCACCCGCATCACCTCGCCCATCGATGGCCGCGTCAGCCGCGCCGAGATCACCGCTGGCAACCTGGTCGGTGCCGGCCAGTCGCTGCTGACCACCGTGGTCTCCACTGACAAGGTCTACGCCTACTTCGACGCCGACGAGCGCGTATTCCTCAAGTACATCGAGCTGGCGCGCCAGGCCGGCAGCGATGCCCGTGGCGCCAGCCCGGTGTACCTCGGCCTGTCCAGCGAAAGCGGCCACCCGCACGAAGGCCAGCTGGACTTCCTCGACAACCAGGTCAATCCGCGCACCGGCACCATCCGTGGCCGCGCCGTGTTCGACAACCGCGACGGCCGCTTCACCCCCGGTCTCTACGCTCGCCTCAAGCTGGTCGGCAGCGGCACCTACCCGGCCGCGCTGATCAAGGACGAAGCGGTCGGTACCGACCTGGGCAAGAAGTTCGTCCTGGTCCTCGACAAGGATAACGCCGTGCAGTACCGCGCCATCGAACTCGGCCCGAAGCTGGAAGGCCTGCGCATCGTCCGTCAGGGCCTGGCCAAGGGCGAGAAGATCGTGGTCAACGGCCTGCAGCGCGCCATGCCCGGCGCCACCGTCGATCCGCAGGCCGTGCCGATGGCCGACGAGGGCACCCTCGCCCAGCTGGCGCGCCTGCGCCAGGCCGTGGATGGCCGCGACGCCCCGCGCGTGGCCGAACAGCACGCCAAATCCAGCAACGCGCCGCGCGGCTGAGGTAGAACGCCATGAACTTCTCCCAGTTCTTCATCAAGCGGCCGATCTTTGCCGCCGTGCTGTCCCTGCTGGTGCTGATCGCCGGTGCGATCTCGCTGTTCCAGCTGCCGATCAGCGAGTACCCGGAAGTGGTGCCGCCCACCGTAGTGGTGCGCGCCAACTTCCCCGGCGCCAACCCCAAGGTGATCGGCGAGACCGTCGCCTCGCCGCTGGAGCAGGCCATCACCGGCGTGGAAGGCATGCTCTACATGTCGTCGCAGTCCACCGCCGACGGCAAGCTGACCCTGACCATCACCTTTGCCCTCGGCACCGACCTGGACAACGCCCAGGTGCAGGTGCAGAACCGCGTGACCCGCACCATGCCGACCCTGCCCACCGAAGTGCAGCGCCTCGGCGTGACCGTGGACAAGGCCTCGCCGGACCTGACCATGGTGGTGCACCTGACCTCACCGGATCAGCGCTACGACATGCTCTACCTGTCCAACTACGCCGCGCTCAACGTCAAGGACGAGCTGGCGCGCCTGGACGGTGTGGGCGACGTGCAGCTGTTCGGTATGGGCAACTACTCGCTGCGCGTGTGGCTCGACCCGAACAAGGTGGCCTCGCGCAACCTCACCGCTACCGATGTAGTCAACGCCATTCGCGAGCAGAACCGCCAGGTCGCCGCAGGCGCCCTCGGCGCGCCGCCCTCGGATGCCGGCAACAGCTTCCAGCTGTCGATCAACACCCAGGGCCGTCTGGTCAGCGAGGAAGAGTTCGAGAACATCATCATCCGCGCCGGCGACGATGGCGAGATCACCCGCCTCAAGGACATCGCCCGGATCGAGCTGGGTTCCAGCCAGTACGCGCTGCGCTCGCTGCTGAACAACCAGCCGGCCGTGGCCATCCCGGTGTTCCAGCGCCCCGGCTCGAATGCCATCGAGATCTCCGACTCGGTGCGTGCGCGCATGGCCGAGTTGAAGCAGAGCTTCCCGCAGGGCGTGGACTACGAGATCGTCTACGACCCGACCATCTTCGTCCGCGGTTCCATCGAGGCGGTGGTGCATACCCTGCTCGAAGCCATCGTGCTGGTGGTGCTGGTGGTGGTGCTGTTCCTGCAGACCTGGCGCGCCTCGATCATCCCGCTGGCCGCCGTGCCGGTGTCGCTGATCGGTACCTTCGCGGTGATGCATCTGTTCGGCTTTTCGCTCAACGCCCTGTCGCTGTTCGGCCTGGTGCTGGCGATCGGCATCGTGGTGGACGACGCCATCGTGGTGGTGGAGAACGTCGAGAGAAACATCGGCCTCGGCAAGTCGCCGGTGGAAGCCACCCGCCAGGCCATGAAGGAAGTGACCGGGCCGATCGTCGCTACCGCCCTGGTGCTGTGCGCCGTATTTGTGCCGACCGCCTTTATCTCCGGCCTCACCGGGCAGTTCTACCAGCAGTTTGCGCTGACCATCGCCATCTCCACGGTGATCTCGGCGTTCAACTCGCTGACCCTGTCGCCGGCCCTGGCCGCCGTGCTGCTCAAGGATCACCACGCGCCCAAGGACCGCTTCTCCCGCGTGCTCGACAAGCTGTTCGGCGGCTGGCTGTTCAACCCGTTCAACCGCTTCTTCGACCGCGCCAGCCATGGCTACGTCGGCACAGTGAAGCGCGTGCTGCGTGGCAGCTCGATTGCCCTGCTGGTCTACGGCGGCCTACTGGTGCTCGGCTACCTGGGCTTCTCCAGCACGCCGACCGGCTTCGTGCCGCAGCAGGACAAGCAGTACCTGGTCGCCTTCGCCCAGCTGCCGGACGCCGCCACCCTCGACCGTACCGAGGATGTGATCAAACGCATGTCGGAAATCGCCAGCAAGCACCCGGGCGTGGAGAACACCGTGGCCTTCCCGGGCCTGTCGATCAACGGCTTCACCAACAGCCCGAACAGCGGCATCGTCTTCACCCCGCTCAAGCCGTTCGACGATCGCACGGACCCGAGCATGTCCGCCGGGGCGATCGCCGCCGAGCTGAATGCCCAGTTCGCCGGTATCCAGGACGCCTACATCGCCATCTTCCCGCCGCCGCCCGTGCAAGGCCTCGGCACTATCGGTGGATTCCGCCTGCAGGTGGAGGATCGCGGCAGCCTGGGTTACGAGGAACTGTACAAGCAGACCCAGAACATCCTGGCCAAGGCGCGGGCGCTGCCGGAACTGGACCCGATGTCGGTGTTCACCAGCTACCAGGTCAACGTGCCGCAGATCGACGCCAACATCGACCGCGAGAAGGCCAAGACCCACGGCGTGGCCATCAGCGACATCTTCGACACCCTGCAGGTGTACCTGGGCTCGCTGTACGCCAACGACTTCAACCGTTTCGGCCGCACCTACCAGGTCAACGTCCAGGCCGACCAGCAGTTCCGCCTGGAGCCGGAGCAGATCGGCCAGCTCAAGGTGCGCAACAACCGTGGCGAGATGATACCGCTGTCCACCTTCGTCAAGGTCGACAGTGCCTCGGGCCCGGACCGGGTGATGCACTACAACGGCTTCCTCACCGCCGAGATCAATGGCGCGGCGGCGCCGGGCTATAGCTCCGGCCAGGCCGAGGCGGCGATCGCCAAGCTGCTCGATGAGGAGCTGCCCAACGGCATGACCTACGAATGGACCGAGCTGACCTATCAGCAGATCCTCGCCGGCAACACCGCGATCTTCATCTTCCCGCTTTGCGTGCTGCTGGCCTTCCTGGTGCTGGCCGCCCAGTACGAGAGCTGGAGCCTGCCGCTGGCGGTGATCCTGATCGTGCCGACCGTGCTGTTCTCCGCCATCGTCGGGGTGATCCTGGCCGGCGGCGACAACAACGTGTTTACCCAGATCGGCCTGATCGTGCTGGTGGGCCTGGCGTGCAAGAACGCCATCCTCATCGTCGAGTTCGCCAAGGAGAAGCAGGAGGAAGGCCTGGATCGCATCAGCGCGGTGCTGGAGGCCTGCCGCCTGCGTCTGCGGCCGATCCTGATGACTTCCATCGCCTTCATCATGGGCGTGGTGCCCCTGGTGCTATCCAGCGGCGCCGGTGCCGAGATGCGCCACGCCATGGGCGTG
Organism: Aquipseudomonas alcaligenes; assembly: GCF_900156545.1. Classification (GTDB taxonomy): domain Bacteria; phylum Pseudomonadota; class Gammaproteobacteria; order Pseudomonadales; family Pseudomonadaceae; genus Aquipseudomonas; species Aquipseudomonas alcaligenes_A. The sequence continues at coordinate 717,806 of NZ_FTNW01000001.1, read as the reverse complement.
GCGGTGTTCAGCGGGATGATCGGTGTGACCTTCTTCGGCCTGCTGCTGACCCCGGTGTTCTACGTGCTGATCCGCGCCTTTGTGGAGAAGCGCGAAGCGAGGAAAGCTGCTCGCCGGCAGGAGGTGCATGCATGAAGCCGTTGATTCCCGCCCTGCTGGCCCTCGCCGTCAGCGCCTGCGCCGTCGGCCCGGATTACCAGGCGCCAGAAACCCAGCCGGCGCAGATCACTGCGCTGGAGGCCGGCGACTACGACCGCACCGATTTCGAGGCGGCCTGGTGGAAGCAGTTCGACGATCCTACCCTGAGCCAGCTGGTGCAACAGTCGCTCAAGGAAAACCGCGAGCTGCGCGTGGCCTTCGCCCGCCTGCGCGCCGCCCGCGCCATCCGCGACGATGTTGGCAACGACCAGCTGCCGGTGATCACCAGCCGCGCCAGCGGCGAGTTCGGTAAGGCCCAGCAACCGCCGACCAGCGAAGAGCGTATCCGCCAGGAGCGCTATGACCTGGGCCTGGACATGGCCTGGGAGCTGGACCTGTTCGGCCGCATCCAGCGCAGCATCGAGGCCAGCGAGGCACAGAGCGAAGCCGCCGAGGCCGAGCTGTACCAGCTGCAGGTGAGCCTGATCGCCGAGCTGGTGGACGCCTACGGCAACCTGCGCGGTGCTCAGCTGCGCGAACGGATTGCCCGCGACAACCTGAAGAACCAGAGCCAGTCGCGTGCCCTCACCGAGCAGCTGCGCGACGCCGGCATCGGCAGCGAGCTGGATGTGCTGCGCGCCGATGCCCGTCTGGCCGCCACCGAGGCCAGCCTGCCGCAACTGCAGGCCGAGGAAGCACGGGCCCGTCACCGCATCGCCACCCTACTCGGCCAGCGCCCGGAACAGCTGAGCGTCGACCTATCGCCGCGGCCGCTGCCAGTGATCGCCAAGGCGCTGCCGATTGGCGACCCCGCCGAGCTGCTGCGCCGCCGCCCGGATGTGATCGTCGCCGAACGTCAGCTGGCCGCCGCCACCGCCAATGTCGGCGTGGCCACCGCCGACCTGTTCCCCAGGGTCAGCCTGAGCGGCTTCCTCGGTTTCACCGCCGGGCGCGGTTCGCAACTGGGCGCTGCAGCGGCCAACGCCTGGGGCGTGGCACCGACCATCAGTTGGGCGGCCTTCGATCTGGGCAGCGTGCGCGCCCGCCTGCGCGGTGCCGAGGCCGACGCCGATGGAGCCCTGGCCAGCTACGAGCAGCAGGTGCTGCTGGCCCTGGAAGAGTCGGAAAACGCCTTCAGCGATTACGCCAAGCGCCAGCAGCGCCTGGTCTCGCTGGTGCGCCAGGTCGAGGCCAGCCGCGCGGCGGCCGAGCAGGCGGCGATTCGCTACCGCGAAGGCACCGAGGATTTCCTCGTGCTGCTCGACGCCGAGCGTGAGCGCCTGGCCGCCGAGGACGCCCAGGCCCAGGCCGAGATCGAGCTGTACCGCGGCATAGTCGCCATCTACAAGGCGCTCGGCGGAGGCTGGCAGCCCAGCGCCTGAGCCATGAGCGCGGGTGTTACCCGCCTGCTCACCCTTTCCTCCTGGGCCGACCCTGCCCTTTGTCGGCCATTGCGCTCCCCGCGGATCAGCTCCTGTCCGCGGGGATTTTTTTGTCGGTGCTCAGTTCGTCTTCCGCAACGAAGATGTTGTCCCAGATGAGTCGCGGGTCGAAGGTCACCGCAGCCAGCATCGTGAGTATCACCACCAGACAAAAGGCGGTAGCGCCCATACCTGCCTCGATCGTCGCCAGGTTTCCAAAGTTCACCAGGGCTACCAGGATGGCGATGACGAAGACATCCAACATTGACCAGCGACCGATCCATTCGATGAAGCGGTACATCAGGATGCGCTGGCGGGCCGACATCGGCTGGTGACGCTGTACCGAGTAGAGCAGCAGGGCAATGCCCACCAGCTTGAAGGTCGGCACGAGAATACTGGCGACAAATACGACCAGAGCGATCGGCAGCATATCGGCCTGTACCAGCTCGATGACGCCTCCCATGATGGTCGCCGGCATGCCCTGCCCCAGCATGCTGACCGTCATGATCGGCAGCAGATTGGCCGGGATGTAGAGAATGGCTGCGGTTATCAGCAAAGCCCAGGTGCGGGCAATGCTGTCAGGGCGCCGCGCATGCAGGCGGGCGCCGCAGCGGGTGCAATGCTGGACTTCACCTTCGCGCAGGTACTCCAGCTGGTGGCATTCGTCACAGACGATGATCCCGGCATCAAGTGCGCGCATGCTCATCCTCCTCGCTCAGCGCATCCCAGACCTGGTGCGGGGACATGGTCACTTCCAACCACACCTGTGCCAGCATCAGCGCCACGAAACAGGCCAGGCCGACTCCGAGGTGCAGTTCGGCCAAGTCAATGAGCTTGACGATGGAAACCAGGATGCCAAACAGATAGACCTCCAACATGCCCCACTCGCGCAGATGGTGGTAGGCCCGGTAGCAGCGGCAAGCGGCACGCCGCCACGCCGGCCTGGGCATGGCCAGCAGCACGAACAGCTGGCAGAGCAGCTTGAGCAGAGGCACCAGCATGCTGCACATGAACACCACGGCGGCAACACCCTGCATACCAGAGTGGTAAAGCCCCAGGACACCGCTCCATACGGTATCCACCGCGCTCTGTCCGAGCAGCCCCAGGCTCATGATAGGAAGGAAATTGGCCGGCACGAAAAGCAGCAGCGCAGTGATCACCAGGGCCAGTGCCCGTTTGCGCATCTGCGTGCGGCGCACCACCATCTCGTAGCCACAGCGCGGGCAACTGGCCTTCTGCTCCTCGTCGAGATGTGGGTGGAGCATCAGCAGATCGCATTCATGACAGGCGATGAGCTTGTCCAGCGGTGGCAACCGGCCTTCGACCAGTTCGTATCCTTGGGTCATGTGTTCCTGTCCGTTTCAGTCACGGTTGAGCAGATGGAAACGTGGTAACGCCAGATGCCAACGAATCGCCGCCAGGCGCGCCAGCAGCACGCACAACATCGCCACGCCGGTGTCCAGCCAGTGAGGCGTCCCCAGCTCGCGCATGCCGATGAACACCAGCGAACCCAGCAGGCAGGCGGTAGCGTAGATCTCCTTCTGAAAAATCAGCGGGATCTCGTTGCAAATCACATCGCGCATCACGCCGCCCGCCACACCGGTCATCACCCCCATGATCAGTGCGGTGCTGTAGGGCATGTTGTGCTGCAGCGCCACCTCGGTGCCGATCACGGTGAACACGGCCAGACCGAAGGCATCGGCGATCAGCAGGCCGCGCTCGTGAATCGGCTGCGTCATGCGTACCCAGAGCACGGTGCCGACGGCGGCCAGCGACGCCACCCAGATATACGTGTCGTTACGAATCCAGCTCACCGGGTGGTTGTCGAGGATGAGGTCACGCAGGGTCCCTCCACCCAGGGCGGTGACGATGGCGATGACCAGCACGCCGAACAGGTCCATGGACTTGCGGCCGGCCATCAGCGCGCCGGTGATGGCGAATACCGCCACGCCGAACAGGTCGGCCAGGTAGAACAGGCGATCCATGGCGGCTTCAGCCTCCGACCGGCGTGCGCAGCGTGACGAACTCTTCCGCGGCCGTGGGGTGGATGCCCAGGGTGTCGTCGAAGACCTGCTTGGTCGCCCCTGCCTTGATGGCCACGGCCAGGCCCTGGATGATCTCGCCGGCCTCCGGACCGACCATGTGGCAGCCGAGCACGCGATCGCTGTCAGCATCGACCACCAGCTTCATCAGCGTGCGCTCCTGGCTATCGGTAAGGGTCAGTTTCATCGGGCGGAAGCGGCTCTCGAAGATCTTCACCTGACGCCCCTCGGCGCGCGCCTGCTCCTCACTGAGGCCGACGGTGGCGATGTTGGGCAGGCTGAACACGGCAGTGGGGATGTTGCCGTAGTCTACCGGACGGTACTCCTCGGGGCGGAACAGCCGCCGTGCCACCGCCATGCCTTCGGCCAGCGCAACGGGGGTCAGCTGTACCCGGCCGATCACATCGCCCAGCGCCAGGATGGACGGTTCGCCGGTCTGGTACTGCTCGTCGACCCGAATGAAGCCGCGCTCGTCCAGTTCGACTGCGGTGTTTTCCAGGCCCAGGTTATCCAGCATCGGCCGCCGGCCCGTGGCGTAGAACACGCAGTCGGTTGGCAGCGTGCGTCCATCGCGCAGCGTGGCCAGCAGGCTGCCGTCGGGCAGCCGTTCAATCCGCTCGATGTCGCTGTTGAATTGCAGGTCGAGGCCCTTCTTGTCCAGCTCTTCCCTGAGGTGGCGACGCACTGCACCATCGAAACCACGCAGGAACAGCTCGCCGCGATAGAGCAACGAGATTTGTGCGCCAAGACCCTGGAAGATCGAGGCGAACTCGACGGCGATGTAGCCGCCGCCAACCACCAGTACACGGCGCGGCAACTGCTGCAGGTGGAACGCCTCGTTGGAGCTGATCGCCAGCTCCTTGCCGGGGATGTCCGGCAGCTGCGGCCAGCCCCCGGTGGCAATCAGGATGTGCCCGGCACTGTAGGCCTGGCCGTTCACCTCGACCTGGTGTGGGCCGAGGATGCGGGCGTGGCCCTCCAGCAGGCTGACGCCGCTGTTGACCAGCAGATTGCGGTAGATACCGTTCAGTCGCTGGATTTCACGGTTCTTGTTGGCAATCAGGGTCGCCCAATCGAAATTCGCCTCGCCCAGGTTCCAGCCGAACCCGGCGGCCTGCTCGAACTCTTCGGAAAAGTGGGCGCCGTAGACCAGCAGCTTCTTCGGCACGCAGCCGACATTGACGCAGGTGCCGCCCAGGTAGCGGCTCTCGGCCACCGCCACGCGGGCACCGAAACCGGCAGCGAAGCGTGCAGCACGAACGCCCCCGGAACCGGCACCGATTACGAACAGGTCGAAGTCATAAGACATGGATAGTTCTCCTTGCAGGCCCCAAGCATACCGGAGATAACCTGCGTGTATGCTTAACCTCTCTGCGGAGAACTCGCCATGCGCCCTACTCTCACCCATATCGCCCTGCATGTGCCGGACCTGAGCGCCTGTATCGACTTCTACCAGCGTTTCTGCGGCATGCGGGTGATCCACGAACGCGCCGGCAAGGGCTCGAAGATCGTCTGGATGGCCGAGCCCGGCAAAGAGCATGAGTTCATCTTCGTCATCATGCCCGGCGGAAACGATCGCCAGCTGGCCGCCGACGACTATAGCCACTTCGGTTTCGCGGTCGAGAGTCGTGCGGCGGTCGACCGCATCGCCGAGCAAGCGGCGCAGGACGGCTGCCTGATCTGGGCGCCACGCGACGAGCCCTATCCGGTGGGGTATTACTGCGGCCTGCGCGACCCAGCCGGCAACTATGTCGAGTTCAGCTATGGCCAGCCGCTGGGGCCTGGTTCGCAAGCGATGCCGATTCCCTGAAACGACGAAGCCACCCGTAGGTGGCTTCGTGACAACTCGGCAGCCTTAATAGGCCTTGCCGGTCTTGTACAGGTTCTCGAAGCAGAAATTGGTGGCGTCGATGTAGCCTTCGGCGCCGCCGCAGTCGAAACGCTTGCCCTTGAACTTGTAGGCGATCACGCAGCCATCCTGGGCCTGCTTCATCAGCGCATCGGTGATCTGGATCTCGCCACCCTTGCCCGGCTCGGTGTTCTCGATCAGGTCGAAGATGTCCGGAGTGAGGATGTAACGGCCGATAATGGCCAGGTTCGACGGCGCGTCTTCCGGCTTCGGCTTCTCGACCATGCTGTTCACACGGTAGATGTCGTCACGGATCATCTCACCGGCGATCACACCGTACTTGGAGGTTTCTTCCGGCGGCACTTCCTGAATGGCGACGATGGAACAACGGAACTGGTTGTACAGCTTGACCATCTGCTGCAGTACGCCGTCGCCACCGAGGTTGAAGCACAGGTCGTCGGCCAACACTACGGCGAACGGCTCATCACCGATCAGCGGGCGGCCGCTGAGGATGGCATGGCCCAAACCCTTCATTTCGACCTGACGGGTGTAGGAGAACGTGCACTCATCGATCAGGCGACGGATGCAGGTCAGATACTTCTCCTTGTCGGTACCCTGAATCTGGTGTTCCAGCTCGTAGCTGATATCGAAGTGGTCTTCCAGCGCGCGCTTGCCACGGCCGGTGACCATGGCAATTTCCTTCAGGCCGGCCTCCAGGGCCTCCTCTACGCCGTACTGGATCAGCGGCTTGTTGACCACCGGCAGCATTTCCTTGGGCATGGCCTTGGTAGCTGGCAGGAAGCGGGTGCCGTATCCGGCCGCCGGGAATAGACATTTCTTGATCATGGCAATCCTTGGAACTGCGAGGGGCTGAATTGCCGCGCAGTCTAATCAGCCTGCATCGGCCTTACAATCACTATGAAGTCGCTCACAAAAAACCCGGCCTAGGCCGGGTTTTCTGCAACGCTCAGCGCCAGATTACTTGGCCTGAGCTTCTACTTCAGCTTCTACGCGACGGTTGACCGCGCGACCGGCTTCGGTGGCATTGTCGGCAACCGGACGGGACTCGCCGTAGCCAACCGAACCTACGCGCTCAGCACCTACGCCGTACTGGTTGACCAGTACTTCACGAACGGCGTTGGCACGACGCTCGGACAGCTTCTGGTTGTAAGCGTCGGTACCGACGGAGTCGGTGTGACCTTCAACGGTGGTGCTGGTTTGCGGGTACTGGTTCATGAAGTCAGCCAGGTTCTTGATGTCGCCGTAGCTTTCTTCCTTGACCTTGGACTTGTCGAAGTCGAACTTCACGTCCAGTTCGACGCGCACGGTCTCGGCCGGCTCGGGAGTGACCGGAGCTTCTTCGACAACCGGGGCCGGCTCGACAACCGGAGCCGGGGCCGGAGCGGAGGAGCCACCGAAGTTCAGGCCGATACCGACGCTCGGGGCCCACTCGGTGTCGCCCTGGTCGATGTTGTACTGAGCTTCAACGCCGGCACGGGCGTAGAAGTTCTCGGTGAAGTAGTACTTGGCACCGCCACCCAGGTTGGCGAAAGTGGAACCGTTACGCTCACCACGGCCGTTCTGGCCGAGGCTCTGGTCGGAGAAACCGGCGGAAACGTAGGGACGCAGCGCGTCACCGGCGTTGTTGAAGTGGTACAGGGCATCCAGGGCGGTATTGGAGCCCTTGATGTTGCGGCCGTCCTCGGCACGCGCGTTGTGCACTTCGTCGTAGCTCAGGCGCAGCTCGACATCGTCGGTCAGGTAGTAGCCGACAGAGCCACCGAACAGGTTGCCGTTGTTTTTGAAGTCGCGAGCGCTGTCGAAGAATTCTTTCTTGGCGAAGCCTTCAACTTCAACAGCGCCTTGGCCTTGGGCCAGTACGTTCAACGAGGTGGCTGCGATCAGCGAACCGATGACAGCGCCCAAGGTGTTTTTCAGTTTCATCCGTAAATCCCCATCATTTAACGATTAATAGCTGACCTGCCAGGCAGCAGGAAACAACTTGGCCGGCATTGTAACAAAAATACCCAAAGCCGTGCGTGAGATTGTTTGTTGCAGATTAAGTTTCGAGGGCGCCGCCGAATTTCTCGCGCAAACGGTCAAGTGCACGCTTATAACGCATCTTGGTTGCGCTCAGGCCCATGTGCATGATGTCGGCAATTTCCTGGAACTCCAGTTCTGCCACGAAACGCAGCACCAGAATTTCCCGGTCGATTGGATTGACATGCACCAGCCAGCGATCCAGCCCGCCCTTCTCCTCCAGCTTCGGCGCCTTCTCGTCCGAGGCCTCCTCCAGCGGGTCTAGGCTGAGCGCATCGAGCAGACGACGCTTGCGCCGCTCCTTGCGGTACTGGGTAATGCACTCGTTGTAAGTGATGCTATATAGCCATGTCTTGAACTTCGATTTGCCCTCGAAGTTCTTCAGGCCATATAGAACTTTCAACATCACTTCCTGGCAAACATCGTCGGCATCGCGCTCATTGCCCAGGTAACGGGCACACACGTTGAACAGTGTGCGCTGGTAACGCCGCATCAGCTCTTCATATGCCCGGGTAACATGGAACAGCTCGACATGAGCCCGCTGCACCAGCTCCTCATCCGAGAGCTCGCGCGGGTCATACCGAGTGGGAAGCGATTGGGCCTTGTTCAAAACGACTCGTGCCAGTCAGGTAAATGACAGCGCCAGAGCGCAACGCGGGCGCGCTGGTCGCATACATTAGCAGGGATTGGCGCGTCAGCGGCTGCTGACGCGCTGTTCGAGCAGGGTACGGTTGGCGACCGAAACCAGTTCACCGTCTTCGGTGAGCAGGACGGTCTTCACCGTGCCGATCTCCTCGATCTGCCCTTCGACATCGCCGAGTTTCACTTGTTGCCCGACCTCGTAGAGCTCGCGCACATAAATGCCAGCCAGGATCTGCCCGGCGATCTCGCGGCTACCCAGGCCCAGCGCCAGAGCCATGGCCAGGCCGACGGAGATCAGCACGATGGCGATCACGTTGTTCAACAGATCGGTCTTCACTTCCAGCTGGCCGATGGCCACCGAGATGCTGATGATGATCACCAGGCCCTGGCCGATGCGGCCGAGGCCGGCGGCGTAATCCAGACCGACGCCTTCGGCGGCACCGCGCACAATGCCACTGACCAGCTGCGCCAGCAACACGCCGATCAGCAGGATGGCGGCGGCACCCAGCACCTTCGGCAGGTACAGCGCCAGCAGATCGAGGGTGGCAGACACGCGGTCCAGCCCCAGCGACTCGGCGGCGGTGACCAGGAAGATCAGCAGCACGAACCAATAGATGATCTTGCCGATCAGCGTCGAAACCGGGACCTGGATGCCCACGCGTGACAGCATCTTGTTCAATCCGGTACCCGCCATCAGGCGATCCAGACCGAGCTTGGCGAGCAGCTTGGACAGCAGGGTGTCGAGCAGCTTGGCCACCACGAAACCGAGCAGAACCACCACCAGCGAGCCGAACAGGCGCGGAATGAAACCTGCAATCGGAGCCCATACCGAGCTCATGGCGTTAACGAGACTTTGAGTCCAGGGATCGAATTCCATATTCAGTCAGCCTTGTCTGCAGAGCGGGTACGACGGGATACCGGAGCCAGGTGCGCGGAACCATTGTTGAGGGCGATCATCGCCGCTTCCAGGCCACGACCGAGCAGCACGAACAAATCACCCACGCCGACTTGGCGATTGGCGGTCTTGAGGACGCGGCCGAGGGCCGCATCGTCATCGTGCTCCGCGGGCGACGACTTCAGCAGGTCGCGCAGAGATTCTTCAAAGGGATCGTACATGCGTACCTCGCACGGATTTGTTGCCTAGACGTGACACCTTGGGAACAAGTCACATCTAGAGCCAGCGCCAGCGACGGAAAAGCCACCATTGCAGGGCGCCGACACTGGCCAGAATGGCGCAGATCAGCAGGAAGCCATATTCGCTGTCCGCCCCCGGTATGCCGCCGACGTTGATGCCGAGCAGGCCGGTCAGGAAGCTCATGGGCAGGAAGAACACCGTGGTGACGCCAAGCAGGTACATGGCGCGGTTCATCTTCTCGTTCATCCGCCGGTGCTCGGACTCCAGCACCAGCCCCACCCGCTCGCGGACCATCTCCAGCTCTTCCAAGTAACGGGTCAGGCGGTTGTTAAGCTCGTTCCACTGGTTGCCATCACCGAAACCGTTGCGCGTCAGCTGGGCGAAAATGTCGCGCTGGGGCGCCAGGAAGCGGCGCAACCCGGCGGCGCGGCGACGAACGTGCAGCACCAGGCCATGGTCGGGCATGAAGCGCGAGTCGCCGTCGAGGCGTTCTTCCTGGCCTTCGAGCTGCTCGGAAAGCTCCTCGATCAGGCCGTCGACCCTATCAGTCAGATGATACGCCAGCTGCAGCACCAACTCGGCGCCATCGCGCGGGCCCTGTCCTTTCTCCAGCAGGGCGATCAGTTCCTCGGTGGCGCGCAGCGGGCGCAAGCGCAGGGAAATGACCCGGCGCGCATCGGCGAAGATGCGCACCGAAACCATGTCCTCGGGCTCGGCGCCCGGGTTGAGATTGACACCGCGCAGGAACAGCAGTAGCTCATGCTCCGGCAGGGTCAGCAGGCGCGGGCGGGTGTTCTCCTCCAGCAGCAGGTCACAGCTGAACTCGCTGAGGCCGCTGTGCTCGCGCAACCAGTCATGGGTCTGCGGGTGACCGCGATCCCAATGCAGCCACAGGCTTTCCCGCTCCGCCAGCTGCAACCCTTCCAGCTGCCCCCACTCCAGGCTGCGGGCGCCACCTCGTCCGTCGAGGACGAAGGCGTGCACCAGCCCCCAATGCAGATTGTCTTTCTCGTACATCCTTGCGTGCGTCAGGCCTTATTCCGGCATCTTCAGCGGCTCGGGGGAAACGATGATGCCGTTGTTGTCGGCATATACGTAGTGGCCCGGTTTGAAGGTCACGCCGCCGAAGGTCACAGCCACATTGAGATCGCCAATATTGCGCTTGTCGGTCTTCATCGGGTGGCTGGCCAGGGCCTGTACGCCCAGGTCAGTCTGCGCCAGCACATCGACGTCGCGCACGCAGCCATAGATCACCATGCCTTCCCAGCCGTTCTTCGCCGCCTTCTCGGCAATCATGTCGCCCAGCAGCGCGCGGCGCAGCGAGCCGCCGCCATCGACCACCAGCACCTTGCCTTTGCCCGGCTGGTCGGCCTGGGATTTGACCAGCGAGTTGTCCTCATGGCACTTGACGGTGACGATCTCGCCGCCGAAGGAGTCGCGGCCGCCGAAGTTGGCGAACATCGGCTCGACCACCTGCACCAGCTCGGGGTAGGCGTCGCACAGATCGGGGGTGACGTATTGCATGGGAAAACTCCTGTGGGTTGAGACTCAGACATCGATACCAATGCGGTCGCCGTCATAGGCCGGGGCGAACATCTTCAGTGCTGCGCACCTGGCGGATAGCGGTTCGCCGCTGCGCAGGTCGAACTCAATGCCATGGCGCGCGCAGCGCAGTACCTGGCCGTTCAGCGAAGCGCTGTGCAGCGGCGCATCGCGGTGTGGGCAGCGGTTCTCCAGCAGCAATGGCCGACCATCGACCACCAACAACAGAAGATCAAGGCCGGCGACCCGAAATGTGGACCGATAGCCATCCTGCAGATTGATCAGGCGCTCCAAGGCTACGAACATGACTAATCGTGACCAGCTCGGCGAATTTCGTCACATCTTAGCCGCATGCCAGAGCGCTTGGAACCTCAATCCTGCTGCTTTTCAGGCGGCAGCTGCAGCTCCCGCAACCAGTGCTCGACCAGTGGCCAGACTTCGCCCTGCGCCTCCTTGCTGACCAGCATCTCGACATGACCGAAGTCACTGCTGAAGCCCTGCTTCTTGCCCAGCAGCAGGAAATGCCGCGGCGCCGCGATGAACTGCTCGTAAAGCTTGCGACAGGCCCAGGTGGGATCCTGCTGGTCACCGGCGGCGCTCACCGCCAGCAGCGGCAGCTGTACATCGGCCATGCCGGCCCACCAGTCACGCTCGGCGTCGCCGAAGCGGCCGAACAGCCGGTGCCAGCGCAGGCTCTCCAGTGCCAGGCCGATCGGTTCATCCTCGGGACCGCGCTTGAAGCGTGCTCCGGAGATATGGTGGAAGCCCTTGAGCAGCAGGCGACTGCCCCACTCCACCGGCGGCACCTTGAGCGGCCAGTAGATACGGCTGATCTGCGTGCCGAACAGCGCCGCAGAGGCAGTCTCCTCGGCCCCCAGGTAGCCGCCACCCAGCGCAGCCGCCAGCGTCGTGCCACCCAGCGAATGGCCAACCCAGTGCGGCGCCTGAGCGGTCTGCTCGCGAACGAAGGCGGCGATGGCGGGCAGGTCGTAGCGGGCATAGTCCGCCACGCTGTTGTGCTTGTAGGCCTGGTTGCGCGGCGACAGACCGTGGCCACGCATTTCGGCGATCCACACGTCGAAGCCGGCACGCGCCAGGTGCGGGCCGAGCCCGATGCCCCGCGGCGAGTACCAGAAGCGCCGATTGGAGAAGCTGCCGTGCAACAGGATAACCGGCACGCCACGGTTTTCCTGGCCGGCCAGGCCAAGACGGGTGACGGCCAGTTCGACGGTGAAATCCGGCGAATTGCCGGGTTTCAGGCGATAGACGTCCTCGCTGAGATCACCGCGCAACTCGGCGCTGACCAGGGCGACGGGAAACAACTCACTACTGCTTTGCATACTGCTTCTTGCACACAGATTTATCGGATGCCCGAGGCATCCCGCATGGATCACCGCTCACAAAAAAGGCGGGATCGCTCCCGCCCTTTCCGCGATATTCAACTATCAGCCTTGCTGGCCCTCGGCGAGGAAGAACCAGGTGTCCAGCACCGAGTCTGGGTTCAGCGACACGCTCTCGATGCCCTGCTCCATCAGCCAGCGCGCCAGATCCGGGTGGTCCGAAGGGCCCTGACCGCAGATACCGATGTACTTGCCAGCCTTGTTACAGGCCTGGATGGCGTTGCTCAGCAGCTTCTTGACCGCCGGATTACGCTCGTCGAACAGGTGCGCGACGATGCCGGAGTCACGATCCAGGCCCAAAGTCAGCTGGGTAAGGTCGTTGGAGCCGATGGAGAAGCCGTCGAAGAACTCGAGGAACTCGTCGGCCAGCAGGGCGTTGGACGGCAGCTCGCACATCATGATGACGCGCAGGCCGTTCTGGCCACGGGCCAGGCCATTGCTGGCGAGCAGCTCGACCACCTGCGACGCCTCGCCCAGGGTGCGCACGAAGGGCACCATGATCTCGACGTTGGTCAGGCCCATCTCGTTGCGCACCTTCTTCAGCGCACGGCATTCCAGCTCGAAGCAGTCACGGAAGCTCTCGCTGATGTAACGCGAGGCGCCGCGGAAGCCGAGCATCGGGTTCTCTTCTTCCGGCTCGTAGAGCTTGCCGCCGATCAGGTTGGCGTATTCGTTGGACTTGAAGTCCGACAGGCGCACGATGACCTTCTTCGGCCAGAAGGCCGCGGCCAGGGTGCTGATGCCCTCGACCAGCTTCTCGACGTAGAAGCCGACCGGGTCGTCGTAGCCGGCGATGCGTTTCTCGACGCTGTCCTTGATCTCGGCCGGCAGGCCGGCGAAGTTCAGCAGCGCCTTGGGGTGCACGCCGATCATGCGGTTGATGATGAATTCCAGGCGGGCCAAGCCCACGCCCTCGTTAGGCAGCTGGGCAAAGTCGAAGGCGCGGTCGGGGTTGCCGACGTTCATCATGATCTTGAACGGCAGGTCGGGCATGGCGTCGACCGAGTTCTTGCGGATATCGAAGCCCAGCTCACCCTCGAAGATGAAGCCGGTGTCGCCCTCGGCGCAGGACACGGTCACACCTTGGCCATCCTGCAGTACCTGGGTGGCGTTGCCGCAGCCGACCACGGCCGGAATGCCCAGTTCGCGAGCGATTATCGCCGCGTGGCAGGTACGCCCGCCGCGGTTGGTAACGATGGCACTGGCGCGCTTCATCACCGGCTCCCAGTCCGGGTCGGTCATGTCGGAGACCAGCACGTCGCCCGGCTGCACCTTGTCCATCTCGGACACGTCGTGGATCACCCGCACGCGGCCTGCGCCGATGCGCTGACCGATGGCACGGCCTTCGACCAGAACCTTGCCCTTTTCCTTGAGCAGATAGCGCTCCATCACGGTGGCGCTGGCACGGCTCTTCACGGTTTCCGGACGGGCCTGCACGATGTACAGCTTGCCGTCATCGCCATCCTTCGCCCACTCGATATCCATCGGGCGACCGTAGTGTTTCTCGATGATCAGCGCCTGCTTGGCCAGCTCGCTGACTTCGGCGTCAGTGATGCAGAAACGCGCACGGTCGGCGCGGTCGACGTCGACGGTCTTGACCGAGCGACCGGCCTTGGCCTCGTCGCCGTAGACCATCTTGATCGCCTTGCTGCCCAGGTTGCGGCGCAGGATGGCCGGGCGACCGGCTTCCAGTGTCTGCTTGTGCACGTAGAACTCGTCGGGGTTCACCGCACCCTGCACCACGGTCTCGCCGAGGCCGTAGGCACCGGTGATGAACACCACGTCACGGAAGCCGGATTCAGTGTCCAGGGTGAACATCACCCCGGCTGTACCGGTTTCCGAACGCACCATGCGCTGCACGCCGGCGGACAGGGCAACCAGCTTGTGGTCGAAGCCCTGGTGTACGCGGTAGGCGATGGCACGGTCGTTGAACAGGGAGGCGAAGACTTCCTTGGCCGCACGGATCACGTTGTCCACGCCACGGATGTTGAGGAAAGTCTCCTGCTGGCCAGCGAAGGAGGCATCCGGCAGGTCTTCGGCGGTCGCCGAGGAACGCACCGCGACGGCCATGTTGTCGTTGCCGGCAGCCATCTCGGCGAAGGCCTGGCGAATTTCACGGTCGAGACGCTCGGGGAACTCGGCGTCCATCACCCACTGGCGAATCTGCGCGCCGGTCTTGGCCAGGGCGTTGACATCGTCGACATCGAGAGCGTCGAGCGCGGCGTGAATACGGTCGTTCAGACCGCTCTGTTCGAGGAAGTCACGGTAGGCCTGGGCGGTAGTGGCAAAGCCGCCGGGAACCGATACGCCTGCACCGGCGAGGTTGCTGATCATCTCGCCCAGGGATGCATTCTTGCCCCCTACATGCTCCACATCGTGGACGCCGAGCTTATCGAGGGAAACGACGTACTCTACCAAGGTGAACTCTCCACTGTACGTGGCAGAGCCGGTGCAGCGCCGCCGCTACCTGGCTTTGCCTCAAGGAAATAAGTCACAATGCCGACCAGTACGGGCCCGGCAAAGGGGGCCTATCATAGCCAAGAATCGTTCCTGACTTAAGGCCTCCGCCATCAATGAAACGCACCGCATTCTTCATTTCCGACGGCACGGGCATCACCGCGGAAACTCTGGGGCAAAGCCTGCTGGCGCAATTCGAGGCCATCAGCTTCACCAAGCTCACACGCCCCTACATAGACAGCGTCGACAAGGCGCGGGCCATGGTACAGCAAATCAACCATGCTGCGGAGAAGGACGGCGCTCGGCCGATCATCTTCGACACCGTGGTCAACCAGGAGATTCGCGACGTCCTGGCCCAGTCCGACGGCTTCATGATCGACATCTTTTCGACCTTCCTGGCACCGCTGGAGGCTGAGCTCAGCGAGCATTCCTCCTATTCGGTTGGCAAGTCGCATTCCATCGCCAGCAACAGCAACTACATGGAACGCATCGAGGCGGTCAACTTCGCCCTCGACAACGATGACGGCGCCCGCACCCATTACTACGACAAGGCCGATCTGATCCTGGTCGGGGTGTCGCGCTGCGGCAAGACGCCCACCTGCCTTTACATGGCCATGCAATTCGGCATCCGCGCCGCCAACTACCCACTGACCGAAGAGGACATGGAGCGCCTGCAACTACCCGCCGCGCTCAAGCCCTACAAGCACAAGCTGTTCGGCCTGACCATCGACCCAGACCGGCTCACCGCCATTCGCCACGAGCGCAAACCCAACAGCCGCTACGCCAGCTACGCGCAGTGCGAATTCGAGGTACGCGAGGTGGAAAACCTGTTGCGCCGCGAGAATATCAACTTCATCAACTCCACCCATTTTTCGGTGGAGGAGATCTCCGCCAAGATCCTGGTGGAAAAAGGCGTGGAACGCCGGCTCAAGTAAAACCGGCGCTGCCCCACAAAAAGCCCGGCCCAGTGCCGGGCTTTTTCATGCATCAGAACGCATCACCCGGCACCCGCACCCAGCCTTCCATCAGGATGCGCGCCGAACGCGACATGATGGCCTTGGTCACCACCCACTGCCCATCTACCAGCGCAGCCTGCGCACCGACCCGCAGGGTGCCGGACGGATGACCGAAGCGTACCGCTTCACGCTCCTGACCACCCGCCGCCAGATTGACTAGTGTGCCTGGCACAGCCGCCGCCGTGCCGATAGCCACCGCGCAGGTGCCCATCATGGCGTGATGCAGCTTGCCCATGGACAGCGCGCGCACCAGCAGGTCCACTTCGCCCGCCTCGATCTGCTTGCCGCTGGAGGCCTGGTAGGACTTGGGCGGGCTGACAAAGGCGATCTTCGGCGTGTGCTGCCGGGTCAACGCCTCTTCGGCCGTCTTGATCAGGCCCATGCGCAGGGCGCCGGCCACGCGAATCTGCTCGAAGCGCGCCAACTGCGCCGGATCGCCGTTGATGGCCTCGCGCAGTTCGGTGCCCTGGTAGCCAATGTCCTCGGCACTGACGAACACGGTGGGGATGCCGGCGCTGATCATGGTCGCCTTGAAGGTGCCGACGCCGGGCACTTCCAGGTCATCGACTAGGTTGCCGGTAGGGAACATCGAGCCGCCCTCCTCGCCATCATCGGACGGATCGAGGAACTCCAGCACGATCTCGGCGGCCGGAAAGGTCACCCCGTCCAGCTCGAAGTCGCCGGTTTCCTGCACCTGGCCATTGCTCACCGGCACATGGGCGATGATGGTTTTCTGAATGTTGGCCTGCCAGATACGCACCACGCACACGCCGTTGTCCGGAATGCGCGCCGGATCGACCAGCCCGGCATGAATGGCAAAGGCGCCGGCGGCGGTGGAGAGGTTGCCGCAGTTGCCGCTCCAGTCGACGAAAGCCTTGTCGATGGAGACCTGACCGTAGAGGTAATCGACGTCATGCTCCGGCTGGCTGCTTTTCGACAAAATCACGCACTTGGACGTCGAGGACGTCGCGCCGCCCATGCCGTCGATATGCGCCGCATAGGGATCGGGACTGCCGATCACCCGCATGAACAGGCGGTCACGGGCCTCGCCCGGCACCTGACAGTTCGCCGGCAAATCCTGCAGGCGGAAGAACACGCCCTTGCTGGTACCGCCACGCATGTAGGTGGCGGGAATTTTGATCTGAGGTACGTGAGCCATGGAAATATCCTGAAAGGCCTCTAATACCCTTCTCCCTCTGGGAGAAGGTGCCCGAAGGGCGGATGAGGGAGCTGGCCACCCTCACCGGTACGCCGGCCGCCCCAGCCCTCTCCCAGCGGGAGAGGGAGTTAGTGCCAGCCTCAGCCGGCGGACGACTCGAGGAAGTCCTGGGCGAAGCGCTGCAGCACACCACCGGCCTTGTACACGTGGACTTCAGCGGCAGTGTCCAGACGGCAGGTCACCGGCACCTTGACCACCTCGCCGTTGCGGCGATTGACCACCAGCGTCAGATCGCAACGCGGCGAGATATCGCCTTCGATGTCATAGGTCTCAGTACCGTCGAGGCCGAGGGTCAGGCGGGTTGTACCCGGCTTGAACTCCACCGGCAGCACGCCCATGCCCACCAGGTTGGTGCGGTGGATGCGCTCGAAGCCTTCGGCCACGATCACTTCGACGCCGGCCAGGCGCACGCCCTTGGCAGCCCAGTCACGCGAGCTGCCCTGACCGTAATCAGCACCGGCGACGATGATCAGGTTCTGCTTGCGGTTCATGTAGGTTTCGATGGCTTCCCACATGCGCATTACCTTGCCCTCGGGTTCCACGCGCGCAAGCGAACCCTTCTTCACCACACCGTCGACCACGGCCATTTCGTTGACCAGCTGCGGGTTGGCGAAGGTGGCGCGCTGGGCAGTCAGGTGATCACCGCGGTGGGTGGCGTAGGAGTTGAAGTCCTCCTCCGGCAGGCCCATTTTCGCCAGGTACTCACCGGCAGCCGAGTCCGCCAGGATGGCATTGGACGGCGACAGGTGGTCGGTGGTGATGTTGTCCGGCAGGATCGCCAGCGGCAGCATGCCCTTGAGCGTGCGTTCGCCTGCCAGCGCGCCTTCCCAGTACGGCGGACGGCGGATGTAGGTGGACATCGGACGCCAGTCGTACAGCGGACTTTCGGCCTCCTGCACTGTGCCCAGATCGAACATCGGGATGTAGATCTGCTTGAACTGTTCCGGCTTCACACTGGCAGCGACGATGGCGTCGATCTCCTCGTCGCTCGGCCACAGGTCCTTCAGGGTGATCGGCTTGCCGTTCGCATCAACGCCCAGTACGTCCTGCTCGATATCGAAGCGCACGGTACCGGCAATGGCGTAGGCCACCACCAGCGGCGGCGAAGCCAGGAAGGCCTGCTTGGCGTAGGGGTGGATACGCCCGTCAAAGTTGCGGTTGCCGGAGAGTACGGCAGTCGCATACAGGTCGCGGTCGATGATTTCCTGCTGGATCACCGGGTCCAGCGCTCCGGACATGCCGTTACAGGTGGTGCAGGCGTAAGCGACGATGCCAAAGCCGAGTTTTTCCAGTTCGGTCAGCAGACCAGCCTCTTCCAGATACAGCTTGGCAACCTTGGAGCCCGGAGCGAACGAGGTCTTGACCCAGGGCTTGCGCACCAGGCCCAGCTCGTTGGCCTTCTTCGCCAACAGACCTGCAGCCACAACGTTGCGCGGGTTCGAGGTGTTGGTGCAGCTGGTGATGGCGGCGATGATCACCGCGCCATCGGGCAGCAGACCTTCGGCTTCCTCGGCCTTGGCCGCGGCCAGCTTGGCTTCGTCGGCAATGCCGCGCTCGTGCAGCGCCGAGGTCGGCAGGCGCTTGTGCGGGTTGCTCGGGCCGGCCATGTTGCGCACGACGGTGGACAGGTCGAAGCTCAGTACCCGCTCGTACTCGGCGGTGACCAGCGCATCGGCCCACAGGCCGGTGAGCTTGGCGTATTGCTCGACCAGCGCCACCTGCTCGGGCTCGCGCCCGGTCAGTTTGAGGTAATCGATGGTCTGCTGATCGATATAGAACATCGCCGCCGTGGCACCGTACTCCGGGCACATGTTGGAGATGGTGGCGCGGTCGCCGATCGACAGGCTGTCCGCACCCTCGCCGAAGAACTCGACATAGGCGCCGACCACGCGCTCCTTGCGCAGGAACTCGGTCAGGGCCAGCACGATATCGGTAGCGGTGATACCGGGCTGGCGCTTGCCGGTCAGCTTGACGCCGACGATATCGGGCAGGCGCATCATCGACGGCAGACCGAGCATCACGGTTTCCGCTTCCAGGCCGCCGACACCGATGGCGATCACGCCCAGCGCATCGACGTGCGGGGTGTGCGAGTCGGTGCCCACGCAGGTATCGGGGAAGGCCACGCCGCCGCGCGCCTGGATCACCGGACTCATCTTCTCCAGGTTGATCTGGTGCATGATGCCGTTGCCGGCCGGGATCACATCGACGTTCTTGAACGCGGTCTTGGTCCACTCGATAAAGTGGAAACGGTCCTCGTTGCGGCGCTCTTCGACGGCACGGTTCTTCTCGAACGCATCCGGATCGAAACCACCGAATTCGACGGCCAGGGAGTGGTCGACGATCAGTTGGGTCGGCACCACCGGGTTGACCTTGGACGGATCGCCGCCCTTCTCGGCAATCGCATCACGCAGACCGGCGAGGTCCACCAGTGCGGTCTGACCGAGGATGTCGTGGCACACGACGCGGGCCGGGTACCAGGGAAAGTCGAGGTCGCGCTTGCGCTCGATCAGCTGCTTGAGCGCATCGGTCAGTAGCTCTGGCTCGCAGCGGCGTACCAGCTGCTCGGCCAGCACACGGGACGTGTACGGCAGTTTGGCGTAGGCGCCCGGGGCGATGGCATCGACCGCCTCGCAGGTGTCGAAGTAGTCCAGCGAGGTACCGGCCAGGTGCTTGCGGTACTGGGTGTTCATCGCGCTGCTCATTATTTGCGGTCCTTCAGCGGCACGAACTTGAGGTCCTCAGGACCTGTGTAGTTGGCGCTCGGACGGATGATCTTGCCGTCGATACGCTGCTCGATGACGTGCGAAGACCAGCCCGAAGTGCGGGCGATGACGAACAACGGAGTGAACATGGCAGTGGGCACGCCCATCATGTGGTAGCTGACGGCGCTGAACCAGTCGAGGTTGGGGAACATCTTCTTGATTTCCCACATCACGCTCTCCAGGCGCTCGGCGATGTCGAACATCTTGGTGTTGGACTGCTCGAGCGACAGCTCGCGCGCTACTTCCTTGATCACCTTGTTGCGTGGGTCGCTGACGGTGTAGACCGGGTGACCGAAGCCGATCACCACTTCCTTTTTCTCGACACGGGCGCGGATGTCGGCCTCGGCCTCGTCCGGGTTGTCGTAGCGCTTCTGGATCTCGAAGGCCACTTCGTTGGCGCCGCCGTGTTTCGGACCGCGCAGCGCGCCGATGGCGCCAGCGATGCAGGAGTACATGTCGGAACCGGTACCGGCGATCACCCGCGAGGTGAAGGTGGAGGCGTTGAACTCGTGCTCGGCATACAGGTTGAGCGAAGTGTGCATGGCGCGCACCCAGGACTCGCGCGGTTTCTCGCCATGTAGCAGGTGGAGGAAGTGGCCGCCGATGGAGTCATCGTCGGTTTCCACCTCGATGCGCCTGCCGTTGTGGCTGAAGTGATACCAGTACAGCAGCGCCGATCCCAGTGAGGCCATCAGCTTGTCGGCGATGTCACGGGCGCCCGGATGGTTGTGGTCGTCCTTCTCCGGCGACACGCAGCCCAGCACGGACACGGCGGTGCGCATCACATCCATCGGATGAGCCGACGGCGGCAGCTGCTCCAGGGACGCCTTGAGCGCCGCAGGAATACCACGCAGGGCCTTGAGCTTGGCCTTGTAGGCGTTCAGCTCAGCGACATTGGGCAGCTTGCCATGGACCAGCAGGTGAGCGATTTCCTCGAACTCGCAGCGGTTGGCGAAGTCGAGCACATCATAGCCGCGGTAATGCAGGTCGTTGCCGGTGCGGCCGACAGTGCACAGGGCGGTGTTGCCGGCGGCGGTGCCGCTCAGGGCAACGGACTTCTTCGGCTTGAAGCCGGGCGTGGTGGTATCTACGGAAGCGCTCATCGCGGTCTCCTCAGTCTGAATCCGGTGGTACGGCTTGTTGTTGTGGCAGGCCGCATGCGGCCTGCGGTCCGGTCACTTCTTGCCGGCGGCGAACAGGGCGTCGAGCTTCTGCTCGAAGGCGTGATAGCCAATGCGGTCATACAGCTCGGCACGAGTCTGCATCAGCTCGATGACGTCTTTCTGGTGGCCGTTCTGGCGGATCGAGGTATAGACGGCTTCCGCCGCCTTGTTGGCGGCGCGGAAGGCCGACAGCGGGTACAGCTGGATGGCCACGCCGACCGAGGCCAGCTCGTCGCGAGTGAACAGCGGGGTGGCGCCGAACTCGGTGATGTTGGCCAGCACCGGCACGTTCAGCGCATCGACGAAGCGCTTGTAGGTCGGCAGGTCATAGGCGGCCTCGGCGAAGATGCCGTCGGCGCCCGCCTCCACATAGCGCTGGCAGCGCTCGATGGCGGCATCCACGCCCTCGGCCTGGATGGCGTCGGTGCGGGCGATCAGGAAGAAATCGGGGTCGGTCTTGGCATCGGCAGCCGCACGCACGCGGTCGACCATCTCCTCGCAGGAGACGATTTCCTTGCCCGGACGGTGGCCACAGCGTTTGGCGCCGACCTGGTCCTCGATATGCGCGGCAGCGGCGCCAGCCTTGATCAGGTTCTTGATGGTGCGCTCGATATTGAAGGCGCTGGGGCCGAAGCCGGTATCGATGTCCACCAGCAGGGGCAGGTCGCAGACATCGGTGATGCGGCGCACATCGGTGAGCACGTCATCCAGAGTATTGATGCCCAGGTCCGGCAGGCCCAGGGAGCCGGCGGCGACACCACCACCGGACAGGTAGATGGCCTGGAAGCCGGCACGCTTGGCCAGCAGCGCATGGTTGGCGTTGATCGCGCCGATCACCTGCAGCGGCTGCTCGGCAGCGATGGCATCGCGGAAGCGCTGGCCGGGGGTTCTTGCACTCATGACTCACCTCGTGTTTTGGACGGGTTGGCGAGCGCTTCCTGGTAGTGGCGCTCGATATTGCGCTTGGAGGCGCCGATGTGGCGGCGCATCAGCAGTTCGGCCAGTTCGCCGTCACGTTCGGCGATGGCATCGAGAATGCGGTGGTGCTCGGCGAAGGCCTGGTGCGGGCGGTTCGGTGTGGCGGAGAACTGCAGGCGATACATGCGCACCAGCTGGTACAGCTCGCCACAGAGCATCTTCGCCAGGGTCTGGTTGCCGCTGCCCTGGATGATCCGGTAGTGGAAGTCGAAATCGCCTTCCTGCTGGTAGTAGCCGACGCCCGCCTTGAAGGCAGCATCCTGCTCATGCAGCTCCAGCACCCGACGCAGCTCGTCGATCTCGGCCTGACTCATGCGCTCGGCGGCCAGGCGACAGGCCATGCCCTCCAGCGACTCGCGAATCTCGTACAGCTCGATCAGCTCGGCATGGCTGAGTGAAACCACCCGCGCGCCGACATGGGGCACGCGCACCAGCAGCTTCTGACCTTCGAGGCGGTGGATGGCCTCGCGCAGCGGGCCGCGACTGATGCCGTAGGTACGCGCCAGCTCCGGCTCGGAGATCTTGCTGCCTGGTGGTATCTCGCCCTGCACGATGGCCGCCTGGATACGGCGAAACACGTGCTCGGCAAGCGTTTCCGAGTCGTGTTGTTCGTTGCTGGTAACGTCGAGAGCGTCGAGCATTATTGTCAACACAATGAGTTTTGATAGCGGCAAAACTAGGCTTCAAGCCCACTCATGTCAATCGCTAAAAACAAGATTGTCGACAATCCATCCCTGGGAGGAAATGTCTCGCAACCGTGTAATCAACCTGCAGAAACGCTTATAAGCCGCTGTCGCAGCAGAAAAACCCCATGTTAGAATGCCGCCCGCAAGCGTCGGCCCGGAGCCGCCTCCACGCCTGCTAGACTTTACCCGCCGGCTGTAGCGCCCCGCCGCCGCCCCGACGACGCGAATACCAAAGGATTTATGCGACTCAAGCCTTTCGCCCTTCTCTTCAGCTTCAGCCTGCTGCCCGGCCTGAGTCTCGCCGCGGAAAAGACCGTCTATGGTCTGAACGAATACGTCAGCCTGTCCGATCTCGACCTCGAAGTCGCCGCCAAACTGGATACCGGAGCCAAGACCGCTTCGCTCAGCGCACGCGACATCGAGCGCTTCAAACGTGACGGCGAAACCTGGGTGCGCTTCTACCTGGCTATCGATGACGCCCACGCGCACCCGATCGAGCGGCCGTTGGCCCGTATCAGCAAGATCAAGCGCCGGGCTGGCGATTTCGACCCTGAAGAGGGCAAGACCTACACCGCCCGCCCGGTGATCGAACTGCAGGTATGCATGGGCAAGGCCCTGCGCACCATCGAAGTGAACCTGACCGACCGCAGCGCATTCCAATTCCCGCTGCTGATTGGCTCCGAGGCACTCAAGCGCCTGGATGCCGTGGTCGATCCCAGTCTTAAATATGCCGCTGGTAAACCTGGCTGCACCTCTGACGCAAACTCTGCCGAGTAACTCACATGCGCTCTCTTACCCTGCATCTGAAAGTCCTTATCACCCTACTGGTGACAGTGGGCGTTCTGGTCACGGCCTATCAGATCTTCGTTCTTGGCATTCCGGTGACCGAAGACGAAACCGATGACCTGTGGAACATCGACGCCAAGGTCGAGTTCCAGGCCAGTCCGCGTGAACCGGTGAAGGTGCAGATGTTCGTGCCGCCGCTGAACCAGGACTATGTCAGCCTCAACGAGAGCTTCATTTCCAACAACTACGGTGTGAGCGTCAACCGCGTCGACGGCAACCGCAAGCTGACCTGGTCGGCTCGTCGCGCCAACGGCAACCAGACCCTCTATTACCGCCTGGTGCTGACCAAGCGTTACAGCGGTGAGCCGGCCAAGGCCAAGGGGCCGATCTTCCGCGACAGCATCGCGGTGGAAGGCGCCGAGAAAATCGCCGCCGAAGCCCTGCTCGCCCCCATCCGCCAGCACTCCGCGGACGTGCAGACTTTCATCAGCGAGACCATCAAGCGCGTCAACAACGTCAACGATGACAACGTCAAGCTGCTGCTCGGTGGCGACGCCTCCACGGCCAACAAGGCCAAGGTGATCGACCTGCTGCTGTCCATTGCCCACGTACCGATGGAGCGCGTGCATACCATTCGCCTGGTCGCCGACGCCCAGCAGAGCCCGGAACTCTGGCTGCGCAGCTTCAACGGCGAGAACTGGCTGTACTTCAACCCAGAGAGCGGTGAGCAGGGCCTGCCGAGTGACCGCGTGGTCTGGTGGACCGGTGACGAACCGCTGGTGACCATCGAAGGTGGCAAGAAACCGCAAGTCAGCTTCACCCTGAACAACAGCGAGATGAACGCCATCCGCCTGGCCAAGCTGACCGACGAGAACACCGACGTCGATTTCCTCGAGTACTCGCTGTACGGCCTGCCGCTGCAGACCCAGCAGACCTACCAGATCATGATCATGATCCCGATTGGTGTGCTGGTGATCCTGATCCTGCGCAACCTCGGCGGCCTGCAGACCCTCGGCACCTTCACCCCGGTACTGATCGCCCTGGCCTTCCGCGAGACCCAGCTGGGCTTCGGCATCGTGCTGTTCACCATCATCACCGCCCTCGGCCTGTCGCTGCGCTCCTACCTGGAGCACCTCAAGCTGCAGATGTTGCCGCGACTGTCGGTGGTGCTGACCTTCGTGGTGGTGCTGATCGCCGTGATCAGCCTGTTCAGCCACAAGCTCGGCCTGGAGCGTGGTCTCTCGGTCGCGCTGTTCCCGATGGTGATCCTGACCATGACCATCGAGCGCCTGTCCATCACCTGGGAAGAACGTGGCGGCAGCCATGCCTTCAAGGTGGCCGTCGGCACCCTGTTCGCCGCCACCCTGGCGCACCTGCTGATGACCATTCCGGAGCTGACCTACTTCATCTTCACCTTCCCGGCCGTGCTGCTGATCATGGTGGGCTTCATGCTGGCGATGGGTCGCTACCGCGGCTACCGCCTGACCGAACTGTTCCGCTTCAAAGCCTTCCTGAAGGATTGAACCCATGATCGGCCTGTGGAAGACGTGGAAGGCCCTTGAAGCCAAAGGCATCATGGGCATCAACCGACGCAACGCGGACTACGTGCTGAAGTACAACAAGCGGCACCTGTACCCGATCGTCGACGACAAGATCATCACCAAGGAGCGCGCCATCGCCGCCGGCATTCATGTGCCGGAGCTGTACGGCATCATCTCCACGGAGAAGGAGATCGAGAAGTTCGACGAGATCATCGGCGGCCGCAGCGACTTCGTCATCAAGCCGGCGCAAGGCGCCGGTGGTGACGGCATCCTGGTGATCGCCGACAAGTTCGAGGGCCGCTACAAGACCGTCTCCGGCAAGATCGTCAGCCAGGAAGACATCGAGCACCAGCTCTCCAGCATCCTCACCGGCCTGTATTCCCTGGGCGGCCACCGCGACCGCGCGCTGATCGAGTACCGGGTCACCCCGGACCCGATCTTCAAGAGCATCAGCTACGAAGGCGTGCCGGACATCCGCATCATCGTGCTGATGGGCTACCCGGTCATGGCCATGCTGCGCCTGCCCACCCGCCAGTCCAACGGCAAGGCCAACCTGCACCAGGGTGCCATCGGCGTGGGCGTGGACCTGGCGACCGGCATCACCCTCAAGGGCACCTGGCTGAACAACAAGATCAGCAAGCACCCGGACACCACCAATGCGGTGGACGGCGTGCAACTGCCCAACTGGGATGGCTTCATGAAGCTGGCCGCCGGCTGCTACGAGCTGTGCGGCCTCGGCTATATCGGCGTGGACATGGTGCTGGACGTCGACAAGGGCCCGTTGATTCTCGAACTCAACGCCCGCCCCGGTCTGAACATCCAGATCGCCAACGACTGCGGCCTGACCCATCGCGCCCATGCGGTGGAGGCTCACCTGGCCGAGCTGGCGAAAAATGGCGTTACGGAAAGCGTGGAAGAGCGCGTGCGCTTCTCCCAACAGCTGTTCGGCCACGTCAAACCCAAGGAAGTCTGAGCTTAGGCTCGCTGAAAAGGCCCGGCGATGCCGGGCTTTTTCATTTCCGCCCGCCCTCCTACAATCGCAACCCCATACCCCGAACCTTTAGCATGAGCCTCTGCCGCGTCCACTCGCTGCCTTATCGGCCAGATCCCGCCAGCTACTTCGCCCTGGTGCGCCATGCGCCAGGCGCCGTGCTGCTGGATGCCGGACGCCCGCAGGCCGAGCGCGGCCGCTATGACCTGCTGAGCGCCTGGCCGCTGGCAACCTACGCAGCAGCAGCCCACGAGAGCGGTACGCGCTTCTTCCAGCGCCTGCGTGCCGGCCTGGATCAGCTGGGCCGCGCCGAGGCGCCGGACGGCTGTGAGCTTCCGTTCACCGGCGGCCTGATCGGCTACCTGTCCTATGACTTCGGCCGGCGCCTCGAGCGACTCCCCGAACAGGCTGCTGACGACCTGCAGCTGCCGGACGCACGCTTCGGTCTGTATGCCTGGGCGCTGGTCAGCGATCATCAGCGGCAGACCAGCCAACTGCTGTTCCATCCTGCGCTGACCGATTCGGAGCGGGAGCGCCTGATTCAGCTATTCGAGGCCGGCCACGCAGCGCCATGCCCACCCTTCTCCCTGCGCCAGGCTTTCCGGGCCGACCAGAGCCAGGATGATTATCGCCACGCCATCCAGCGCATCCAGGCCTATATCCAGGCGGGCGACTGCTACCAGGTCAACTTCGCCCAGCGCTTCCAGGCGCCCTGCCAGGGCGATGCCTGGAGCGCCTACCAGGCGCTGCGAGCCGCCTGCCCCACGCCCTTTGCGGGCTTCCAGGCGCTGGAAGGCGGTGACGCCATTCTCAGCCTGTCACCGGAGCGTTTCCTGCAGGTCAGCCAGGGGCGCGTGGAGACGCGACCGATCAAGGGCACCCGCCCGCGCGGTATCAGCACTGCAGACGACCAGGCCAATGCCGATGAGCTGGTCGGCAGCGCCAAGGATCGTGCCGAGAATCTGATGATCGTCGATCTGCTACGCAACGATCTGGGCCGCAGCTGCAAGACCGGCTCGGTCCGCGTACCGGAGCTGTTCGCCCTGGAGAGCTACCCCAACGTCCATCACCTGGTCAGCGCGGTGACCGGCGAGCTGGCCGAGGACCACGATGCCCTCGACCTGATCGCCGGCAGCTTCCCCGGCGGCTCGATCACCGGCGCACCGAAGATCCGCGCCATGCAGATTATCGACGAGCTGGAGCCAACGCGCCGCGTCATCTACTGCGGCTCTCTGCTCTACCTGGACGTGCGTGGCGAGCTAGACAGCTCCATCGCCATTCGCAGTCTGCTGATCAAGGACGGCACCGTCAGCTGCTGGGGCGGTGGCGGCATCGTGGCGGATTCGGATTGGCAGGCCGAGTACCAAGAGTCCATCACCAAGGTGAAGGTGTTGCTGCAGACCCTCGAAGCGCTCTGATCCCAACGAGCGCCCACAAAAAAGGCCCGCAGATGCGGGCCTCTTCATTGCGGCGAAGCTTACAGGCTCAGCTCGCGATTGGATGCCTTGAGGAACTCGCGCTTGAGGTCTTCATAGGTGTGCACCGCCGGGAACTGCGGGAACTCGCGGATCACGTTGTCCGGCGCGTGGAACAGAATGCCCGCATGGGCCTCGGCGAGCATGGTGGTGTCGTTGTAGGAGTCGCCGGCGGCAATCACACGATAGTAAAGGCTCTTGAAGGCAATCACCGACTGACGCTTGGGATCCTTCTGGCGCAGCTGGTAGCCCACCACGCGATCGGTTTCGTCGGTGATCAGCTTGTGGCACAGCAGGGTCGGGAAGCCCAGCTGGCGCATCAGCGGCTGGGAGAACTCGTAGAAGGTGTCGGAGAGGATCACCACCTGGAAACGCTCGCGCAGCCAGTCGACGAACTCGACGGCGCCTTCCAGCGGCTTCAGGGTGGCGATCACTTCCTGAATATCCTTCAGCTTCAGGCCGTGCTCGTCGAGGATGCGCAGACGCTGCTTCATCAGCACGTCGTAGTCGGGAATGTCGCGGGTAGTCGCCTTGAGCGCTTCGATACCGGTTTTTTCGGCGAAGGCGATCCAGATTTCCGGAACCAGTACACCTTCGAGGTCGAGGCAGGCGATTTCCACGGGAGACTCCTAACGGTCTGAATGAAGAAAGCCGGCACTCTAGCGATTCACCAGAGCGGGCGCAACGCGCCTTTTATATCCGAAAGCAGCAGTAAGACTCCGATTTGGTTATTTAGGCGCATAAAAGCTTTCTTGTTAACATTCTCGCCACAGAGCGCCCGAGCGCCGATCACCAGGAAGCCCGCCCGATGAGCCAAACCTTCAACGTTGCCGAACTGGCAGCGGCCTATGCCAACAAATCCCCTCAGGACATTCTCAAGCTTGCCTTCGAACACTTCGGCGACGAGCTGTGGATCTCCTTCAGCGGCGCCGAGGATGTGGTGTTGCTGGACATGGCCTGGAAACTCAACAAGCAGGTCAAGGTGTTCACCCTCGATACCGGCAGGCTGCACCCGGAGACCTACCGCTTCATCGAGCAGGTGCGCGAGCACTACGGCATCACGATCGAGGTGATGAGCCCGAATGCCGAGAAGCTGCAGGACCTGGTGCGCGAGAAAGGCCTGTTCAGTTTCTACAAGGACGGCCATGGAGAGTGCTGCGGCACTCGCAAGATCGAGCCACTCAAGCGCAAGCTGGCCACGGTCAAGGCTTGGGCCACCGGGCAGCGCCGCGACCAGAGCCCGGGCACTCGCAGCCAGGTCGCCGTGCTCGAGCTGGATGCCGCCTTCTCCTCGCCGCAGCAGCCGCTGTACAAGTTCAACCCGTTGGCACAGATGAGCAGCGAGGAAGTCTGGGCCTATATCCGCATGCTGGAACTGCCTTACAACAGCCTGCACGAACGCGGCTTCATCAGCATCGGCTGCGAACCCTGCACGCGCCCTGTGCTGCCAAACCAGCACGAGCGCGAGGGGCGCTGGTGGTGGGAAGAGGAAACCCAGAAAGAGTGCGGCCTTCACGCCGGCAACGTGATTGCCAAGGCTTGAACGAAAAAAGCCCGGCAATCGCCGGGCTTTTTCTTGTCCTGTTACTCAGTGAACAGGCAAGTCCACGCCTTCGAACAGCTCGTCCAGCTCGGCCTTGGTGTGGCACTGCACGGCCTTGGCCAATACGTCACGGGTCAGGTGCGGGGCGAATTTCTCGATGAAGTCGCACATGAAGCCACGCAGGAAGGTGCCGCGGCGGAAACCGATCTTGGTGATGCTGGCTTCGAACAGTTCGCTGGCATCGAGGATCACCAGGTCGCTGTCGAGCTTGGTGTCGACGGCCATGCGCGCCACGATGCCAACGCCCAAGCCCAGGCGCACATAGGTCTTGATCACGTCGGCGTCGGCTGCGGTGAACACCACCTTGGGCGATAGCCCGCGGTGATTGAAGGCTTCGTCCAGCTTGGAGCGACCGGTGAAGCCGAACACGTAGGTAACGATCGGATGTTCGGCCAGTGCCTCCAGGGTTAGTTTCGGCAACTTGGTCAGCGGATGCCCCTGCGGCACGATCACGCAGCGATTCCAGCGATAGCAGGGCATCATCACCAGATCGTTGAACAGTTCCATGCCTTCGGTGGCAATGGCGAAGTCCACGGTGCCGTCGGCTGCCATTTCGGCAATCTGGGTCGGCGAACCCTGATGCATGTGTAGGGCCACTTCCGGGTACTGCTTGATGAAGCCACTGATTACCGGCGGCAGCGCATAGCGCGCCTGGGTATGGGTGGTGGCGATCGACAGGGTGCCCTTCTTCTCGTTGGAGAATTCCTGGGCAATCTGCTTGATGCTTTCGACCTTGCGCAGGATCTCGCCGGCGGTGGTGATGATGCGCTCACCGGCCGGGGTTACTCGGGTCAGGTGCTTGCCACTGCGGGCAAACACCTCGACGCCCAGCTCGTCCTCCAGAAGGCGGATCTGCTTGCTGATGCCAGGCTGCGAGGTATAGAGGCTCTGCGCGGTGGCGGAGACGTTGAGGTCATGATGCGCCACTTCCCAGATGTAGCGCAGTTGCTGCAGCTTCATAAATGTCCCTCAAAGCAGATAGACGCTGCGCGAATTGGCCAATGCAGCGATATAACCATATTAACGGTTCAGAGATAAAACTAGACGATTTTCTGAGCTATGCATGCCGTTCGTCTAACGCTTGGCGATAAGCGCCGCTAGCGGTGTTGCAACATGGGCACCAGATAGACCGGCGTCTCTGACAGTTGCAGCAGGCGAGCTGCGGTCCTCCCCAGCGGAATTTCCTGTGCCGCGCCATGGCTGTGACTGCCTACGACCAGCAGATCGGCACCGAGTTTCCGCGCCTCGTCGAGAATCACCTGCGGCGGATCGCCCTGCGCCACGCGCACGCTGCGGATCATCTGCATGTCCTGCTGGGCCTCGCCCATCTCGTCGCGAAAGCCCTCCAGCACGCGCAATTCGATACTCGCCATCACCCGGGACAAGCCCTTGCTGCGCAATTCCTGCAGGGTCTTTTCGTCCAGGTAGGTCTGCAGCACCGACTCGGCGAACAACCCCATCGGCTCGACTGCGTGGACCACATGCAGCTCAGCACCAAAGGCCTTGGCCAGGGACAGGGCGTGCTGCAGCACATAAGGCGCATAAAGCCCCAGGTCGGTGGCGTAGAGAATGGAGCGCAGCATGGTTGCCTCCCTGACTTCCTGCTAGGGCCCAGTGTTGAGCTTAGCAGCGCTCAGCCGGCATCCAGAAAACGCAGGGCCTGGTGCAGCATACGCATCTTCGGCAGTTCACAACCCGCCGCGGCAGCCGCAGCCAACGGCGCGGCATAGATGGCCTGCAGCTCCAGCGGGCGCTTGTGCTGGAAATCGTGGTACATACTGGGAAGGTAGTCCGGCATACGCTCGGTCGTGGCCAGCAGTTTCTCTGGGTAGCCCTCTGGCAACACTTGCCCACAGGCTGCAGCTCCCTGCACCACCTCGCGCATCAACTCGAGGATCAGCGCTCGGCTATCGGCATTGGCCATCAGGCGCGTGGTGCCAGCGCCAAGCAGCACCGACAGCCCGTTATACGGCACGTTCCACACCAGTTTCTGCCAGCGCGCCTGCTGCAGATCGGCCATGGCGACAGACTCCAGACCTGCCGAACGAAACAGCTCGGCGCCCTCCTCCACGATCGCCAGGCTCTCGCCTGCGCGTGCCGGCCCGGAGTGATAGCCCATATTCACCGCCCCCAGGGCCTGGTGCTCGATCACACCGGGTGCGGCGCGATGCGTGCAGATGAAACAGAGCCCGCCGAGCAGGTGCAGGTTGTGCGGCAGCAAGGGGCGCAGCTGCTCTTCCACAGCCAGGCCATTCTGCAACAGCACCACCTTGGCGCCCGGCCGCGACAGCCGGGTGATCACGGGCGCCAACTGCGCATTGCTGGTGGTCTTGGCCCCCACCAGCAACCAGTCACAGGGCGGCATCTCAGCCGGATCCCCCCAGGCCTGAACCGGTTGCAGGTGCAACTGACCATGTACCGCGCTGTTCAGGCGCAGACCGTTGGCAACTACCGCCTGGTACTCGCTGCGCAGCAGAAAGTGCACATCATGCCCGGCCTTTGCCAGCATAAGGCCATAGAAACCACCGATGGCACCGGTGCCGACAATGCCAATGCGCAAGCGCTGCATCAGGGAAGCTCCTCAGGTATCCGACGGCGCGCCTGGTTCAGCGCGTCAGTCAGTTCGGCCAGACGTAGCGGTACATGCAGGGCGCCAAGGAATTGGCCTTCTTCGATCAGAAACAGGCTGGGCAAGTGAAAAACGCCATAGCGCTGAACCAGGCCACCATTCTCGGCGGCATCCACCCAGCACAGACGATCGACGCCAAGCGCCATCTTTGGCAGTTCGCGCCGCGCCCAGCGGCAGCTGGCACAACCTGTGCTGGTAAATATCAGCAGGGAGCGCCCCGGCAGCTCCAGCAACCGACGGTCGGCGTCGAAGTCGGTCAATTCCAGGCTGGGCACTATACTGTCCACGAGTGATGTCAAATGAATGGCATCCGGAGTATTCACCATGCGTCGTTTCCTGCGTCACCCCAGCGACATGCCAGTGGAACTGGTCCAGCGCAAACATGCGTTCCTGCCGCGACAGAGGCTGAACAATATCAGCCTGGGCGGTGTGGCGTGCAATTCCAGCAAGGGATTTCGCAAAGGCACCGCCGTCGAGCTGCGCATCCCGCTGCTCGGCGAGCAGGCTCGCTATCCGGGCGTGGTGGCCTGGTGCCGCAAGCAGCAGGAAGACAGCTATCTGGTGGGCATCGCCTTCATCGACGAAGACACCCTGTTCCGCGCGCGCATGGTCGAGCAGGTCTGCCAGATCGAGCACTACCGCCACCAGCGCGAACAGGAGCTTGGCACTGCACTGGAGGTCGAGACGGTCGCGCGCGAATGGATCGCCCTGCACGCGGCCGAGTTTCCTGGTGCTCAGATACACTGATACCGGCCGGTTCCGCCCATTGTCTAGGCGGCCTGGAACGCGTTAAGGTTCCCATCCCCCGCTGCGCCCCATGATTTCGCCTGAAGAGGCGCTCGGCTCCCGTGACCTGACGAGTACCACGATGGCTGATTTACCGATTGACGATCTCAACGTTTCGTCCAATGAAACCCTGATCACCCCGGCGCAGCTCAAGCGCGAAATCCCTCTCACCGAAGCCGCTCAGCGCACCGTGGCCCATGGTCGCCAAGTGGTACGCGACATTCTCGATGGTAAGGACCACCGCCTGTTCGTGGTGGTCGGCCCCTGCTCGATCCACGACATCAAGGCCGCCCATGAGTATGCCGAGCGGCTTAAGGTACTGGCCGCCGAGGTCTCCGACAGCCTGTTCCTGGTCATGCGCGTCTACTTCGAGAAACCGCGCACCACGGTCGGCTGGAAAGGCCTGATCAACGACCCCTACCTGGATGACTCGTTCAAGATTCAGGATGGCCTGCACATCGGTCGCCAGCTGCTGCGCGACCTGGCCGAGATGGGTCTGCCGACCGCCACCGAGGCGCTCGACCCGATCTCCCCGCAATACCTGCAGGACCTGATCAGCTGGTCGGCCATCGGCGCCCGCACCACCGAATCCCAGACGCACCGCGAGATGGCCTCCGGTCTGTCGTCCGCCGTGGGCTTCAAGAACGGCACCGACGGCGGCCTGACCGTGGCGATCAACGCCCTGCAGTCGGTCTCCAGCCCGCACCGCTTCCTCGGCATCAACCAGGAAGGTGGCGTCTCCATCGTCACCACCAAGGGCAACGCCTACGGCCATGTGGTACTGCGCGGCGGCAACGGCAAGCCCAACTATGACTCGGTCAGCGTCGCCATCTGCGAGCAGGAACTGACCAAGGCCAAGATTCGCCCGAACATCATGGTCGACTGCAGCCACGCCAACTCCAATAAGGATCCGGCGCTGCAGCCGCTGGTCATGGAAAACGTCGCCAACCAGATCCTCGAAGGCAACAACTCCATCGTCGGTCTGATGGTGGAAAGCCACCTGGGCTGGGGTAGCCAGGCGATTCCGAAGAACCTCTGCGACCTCAAGTACGGCGTCTCCATCACTGATGCCTGCATCGACTGGGACACCACCGAGAAGACCCTGCGCAGCATGCACGCCAAACTCAAGGACGTGCTGCCCAAGCGCCAGCGCGGCTGATGGCAGACAGAAACGAAAACGCCGGGCATTGCCCGGCGTTTTTCTTTGACCAGGCTCAGTGCCTGGACTGTTGCCGCTGGCGGCGCTCCAAGTAGCGCTCCACGTAGGAGCAGGAGGGAATTACCGTATAGCCCATGGCCTCGGCATATTCCAGCGCCTGCTCGGTCAGCGCCGCCGCAATGCCGCGCCCGCGCAACGGATTCGGCACGAAGGTGCGATAGATGTCTAGCGTCTGCTTGCCCAGATCCATGTAGGCCAGGTAGGCACGGTGACCATCGATCACAGCCTCGAACTGATGACCCGCCTGGTCATGGTGGATGGACACGCCCTCGCTCATTTCATCTCCTCAACAGGCATCAAAACAACACCCTTACCTTATCGATCTTTTCCAGCCGAAGAAACATCTCGGCGGAACCGGTCCCCATCTGCACCGTCAGGAACACCTTGCCATTCTCGACCTTGTGCAGCACGCCCTGATAGTAAGTGCCTTCGTAGGTAATGAACTGTAGCCGCTTACCCGCATGATCGGACAATGTGCGCACATCCACGAAGTCGTAGCGTGGCCCGTCAGGAACCTCCTGCTCCTCTGCCCGTACCAGTTCGTTACCGGAGGGCGATACCGCAGCCTTGGGGTCGACCCAAGTGAAAGTGAGAGGTTCCACCGCCTGCTGGTTGATGAGAACAACCGGGCGCAGCATCGCTAGCACATCCTTGGCCTCGAAGAATTGCAACCCATCCAGAGTCGCACCTTCAGTTGGGCGCAGATCCACGCGCAACGACTGCGGATCCTTGTAGTAGCCCTTCAGTGCGTCCAGCAACTCTGGCGCCAGAGCAACACGCTGCGCGCGCAGAGCCTTGTCCAGATGCCTGATTGAGGTTTCCAGGTACTGCTCGTCCGACTGGCCGAGCTTACCAGCGCAGTAGCTACTGATTTTGCGCTGATACTGGTTGTCATTGACTTCGGCTACCAGTGCCGACACGCGCGGCGGGTTAACCCGCAGATCCCCGGGTTTCTCCGACATGTTGGCCAGCGATAGGCTCAGCCGGTAGTCCCCCATATCACGGACGTCAGCGGTCATGTTGAGGGTCAGCGTTTGAGGCCCAGGCTGGAACAGATAGGAGAACTCCGCGTCAGTCTCCAGCGTCCGGTACCCCATCTCCAGGAGATCGTCCACGCCGATCTGCCGAGAGCTGCCACAGGCGACGCTGGACCAGGCACTGGCCAGATCCGCTTCCTCGGGCTCCTGCTGGACCATCTCCATGAAGGCGCCATGCACATCCACTTCCAAGCCCTTCAGGCTGACTGACATCTGCTCGGGGAACTTGCCCTCCGCTAGACGTTCCTTGAAGGACAGCAGCTCTCCCAGGCTTTTGAACCTGAGCTCGGCATGCCTGACACGAAATTCATCATTGATCATCGGCACCCGGATCTTGATGCCCTCGACACCCACTCGACCGTTGAACGACGACGTGATGCCCTGGTAGCTCAACGTCATGACAGGAGAGAGTTGCGCGATGGCGTCGTTCATGATTGAACGCACCGAAAGCCACAGAGAGACCTTGATCAGTATTGCAACAGCCAGAATGGCCAGCAGACCCCATTTGATGAGTTTGGACATCGGTACTTCCTTGGCGTTGTCTGAGTTTGCTTCCTGCCAAATCTGGCGCGGGCAATCTTATCAAGCTCTGCCGGCAGCGGCCACGCGTCAGAAATGCACCAGAGTACCAATTGCAACTCCAACCAAAAGTTCAGGGGGAGGTCCTGCAAACGTCAGAACTGTATGTTTTTTAAACAAAAAAGGACGGATACAGATCGGAGCAAAGTTTTTTTTGCTTCCCTTGCGCGAGGCCAGTTTACTTACTAAAAGTAACGGGTAGTATGTAGCCCGGCTAATTTCCCACGCTCGGGAAATTGCTTTTCATGGAAAGTCCACCTTAAGGGGAACACGATGAACAACGTTCTGAAATTCTCTGCTCTGGCTCTGGCCGCCGTTCTGGCCACCGGTTGCAGCAGCGTATCCAAAGAAACCGAAGCCCGTCTGACCGCTACCGAAGACGCCGCTGCCCGCGCTCAAGCTCGTGCCGACGAAGCCTACCGTAAGGCTGACGAGGCTCTGGCCGCTGCTCAGAAGGCTCAGCAGACCGCTGACGAAGCCAACGAGCGCGCTCTGCGCATGCTGGAAAAAGCCAGCCGCAAGTAATCCTTGCCAAGGCTTTGAAGAAGCCGCCCCGGTTCGCCGGGGCGGCTTTTTTAATGCCTGCGATTTGCTCAGACCAACAAAAAGCCCGCCGGCATTGCTGCGGACGGGCTCTTTGGCGCCAAGAGTCTTACATCTCCAGTGGAGCGGCCTGATGGTTGGCCACCGCCTCCTGAGGCACGGCGATCTCGATCGGCATGCCATCTTCGGAGGCTACCACCTCGCGCACCATGTCCCAGTCCAGGCGCATGCTGCCGGCAAGCTGCTCGTTCTTCAGCAGGGCATTGATCACGGCGGTGTGCTTGTCCACAACAGACGGCTCACCACTGTCGCTCAGCGGCTCATGAGCCTCCAGATAGATCTTGCCGCCGCTGACACCAAACTTGTAAGGCTCATTGACGATACGCACCGAGGTGCCTACCGGCGCCATCTTGGCCAGCTCCAGCACGTTGTTGTTGAGCATGCGGAAGCAGCCGTGGCTAACCCGCATACCGATACCGAACTTCTTGTTCGAACCATGGATCAGGTAGCCCGGAGTGCCCAGAGTGAACTTGAACGGCCCCAACGGGTTGTTTGGGCCTGGCGGCACGTAGGCCGGCAGCGGATCACCATCGGCAGCGTGCTCGGCACGAATCGACGCTGGCGGCGTCCAGCCCGGGTTCGGCGTCTTGGCGGTGATGGTGGTATGGGCAATGGGCGAACCCCAGCCTTCGCGACCGATACCCAGCGGGTAGGTATGCACGACGTTCTGCCCCTTCGGGAAGTAGTACATGCGGTACTCGGCCAGGTTGATGACGATACCCTCGCGCGGGCCCGGCGGCAGGATGTAGCGGGTCGGCAGGATGATCTCGGCGCCCTCGCCCGGCAGCCAGGCGTCAACACCCGGGTTGGCCGCCACCATTTCCAGATAACCCAGGTCGTTGGCCGTGGCGATATCGGCGAAGGTGTCTTCGTACTTGGCCTTGATCACCTGGATCTGACCGACGATATCTTCGCCCGGAGGCGGCAGAGGCAGTTCGAGGGCGGCAGCAGGGCCGGCCACGATCAGGCTGGCGAGGCTCAGGGAGCGGGCGAGCGACAACATCCGTAAATCCTTGGCAAGAATGGCTGATGGAAAGACTCGGGATTGTACACCGACGGCGCGCGCGCCGGGAGAGCTCAGGTTTCGGGCCATAGCGGCCGTTCACCGCGACGCTGCGCCTCGAGGATCTCGCGACAGTAGGCACACAGTCGCCTGTCGCGCAGGCCGGCCCTGTCCACATCGCGCATCACCGGTAGCGCAGGCAGCAAGCCGCCACACAGGGTGCGATCGGCGAATCCGCCCAACTCCAGCTGGCGCGCAACCAGATGCACCTTGGCTTCACGGCAGGCGAACAGGTCAAGCTGTTCGTCGGGCACGATCAGTTGGTAGGCGTACAGGGACCAGGCGGGACGCGGCATTCACGGCTCCAGGGCGGGGGCGCCACGATAGCCGAAAGCCCGCAGGCGGGAAAGGCTCAGAGCAGCGGCTCCAGTGTCGACCAGACGTTCTCCAGCATGATCGGCTGAGCCGCTGCCGTTGGGTGGATGCCGTCGGCCTGCATCATGCCCGGGACACCACCGACCCCCTCGAGTAGAAACGGCACCAGGGCCACCTGCTTACCCGCGGCCAGGTCCGCATAGACCTGGGCAAACGCCTGGGTGTAGCGCTGACCGTAGTTGGGCGGCAGACGCATGCCCAATAGCAGCACATCGGCCTCCGCCGCGCGGGAAGCATCGATCATCCGCGCAAGATTCTGTTGCAATTGCACCAGCGGCTGGCCACGCAGGCCATCGTTGCCGCCCAACTCGATGATCACCAGTTCTGGCTGATGCTGCGCAAGCAGCGCCGGCAGCCGCGCGGCGCCGCCCGAGCTGGTATCGCCGCTGATCGAAGCATTGACTACACGATGCTCGAAACCGCCGTCCTGCAGGCGTTTTTGCAGCAGTGCGACCCAACCCTGGCGGGTATCCACTCCCAAAGCGGCGCTGATACTATCCCCGACCACCAGGACGGTGCCGGCCAGTGCGCCCTGTGCCCACATCAGCAGTGTCAGTGCACCGCTCACCCACAACGCACGCATCGGATTCTCCATGAGCGCAAGCATTCTTAATGCGCGGCACCTTAGCAAAGTGGTCCCCAGCACGGAAGGTGAGCTGGCCATCCTCCACGACCTGTCGCTGGATCTGGCGAAAGGCGACAGCCTGGCGATCGTTGGCAGTTCCGGCTCCGGCAAGTCCACGCTGCTGGGCCTGCTCGCAGGGCTCGACCTGCCCAGCTCCGGCGAGGTCGAACTGGCGGGCCACGCGCTGCAGGCACTGGACGAGGACCGCCGCGCGCGGGTGCGCGCCGAGCATGTCGGCTTCGTGTTCCAGTCGTTCCAGTTGCTGGACAACCTCAACGCCCTGGAAAACGTCATGCTACCGCTGGAGCTGGAAGGCCGCAGCGACGCCCGCCAGCGTGCCGCAACGCTGCTGGAGCGAGTTGGCCTGGGCCAGCGCTTCAGCCACTACCCGCGCCAGCTCTCGGGCGGCGAGCAGCAGCGCGTAGCCATTGCCCGCGCCTTCGCTGCCGAGCCGGCGATACTCTTCGCCGACGAGCCGACCGGCAACCTCGACAGCCACACCGGCGAGCGCATCAGCGATCTGCTGTTCGAGCTGAACAAGGAGCGCGGCACCACGCTGGTACTGGTCACCCATGACGAGCGCCTGGCGCATCGTTGCCGTCGCCTGATCCGCCTGGAAGCCGGGCGCCTGATCGACAGCGTGGAACCCTGATGCGCGCCCGCCTGTTCGTTCTTGCCTGGCGCCAGTTGCTGCGCGACGCCCGAGCCGGCGAGCTGCGCGTGCTGTTCTTTGCCCTGCTGGTAGCTGTGGCCGCCAGCACGGCCATCGGCTACTTCGGCGCGCGCCTCAACGGCGCCATGCTGTTGCGTGCCACCGAGTTCCTCGGCGCCGACCTGGTGCTGAGCGGCAGCGCTGCCGCCCTGCCCGAGCAGATCGAGGCCGGTACACAGCTGGGGCTGGAGCATGCCCAGGTAGTCGAGTTCGCCAGTGTGATTGCCGGCGAGCAGAGCATTCAGCTGGCCAGTATCAAGGCCGCCAGCGGCGGCTATCCGCTGCGCGGCGAACTGAAGAGTGCCGCCGAACCTTACGCTACCGAACAGCCTGGCGGCGGGCCGCGTCCCGGTGAAGCCTGGGCCGAGGCCCGCCTGTTTGCCGCGCTGGATCTGCGGGTCGGCCAGAGCATCGAGGTCGGCAGCCGCCAGTTGCGCCTGACCCGGGTGCTGACTTACGAGCCGGATCGCGCCGGCGACTTCTACAGCCTCACGCCGCGCGTGCTGATCAACCTTGAAGACCTGGCCTCCACCGGCGTGGTGCAGCCGGGCAGCCGGGTACGCTACCGCGACCTCTGGCGTGGCGATAGCGAGACGCTGGCGCGTTATCGCGAAGCGACCGAGAAAAGCCTGGCCGCTCACCAGCGCCTGGAGGACGCGCGCGATGGTAACCGCCAGATCGGCGGCGCCCTGGGTCGCGCCGAGCGCTACCTGAATCTGGCCAGCCTGGCTGCCGTGCTGCTGGCCGGCGTTGCGGTGGCGCTGTCTGCCGCGCGCTTCGCCGCCCGTCGTTTCGACGCCAGTGCGCTGCTGCGCTGCCTGGGACTGTCACGCCGCGAAGCACTGAGTCTCTTTGCTCTGCAGCTGGCCATGCTCGGGCTGTTGGCGTGCCTAGCTGGCGCCCTGCTTGGCTGGATAGGCCAGCTGGTGCTGTTCCAATTGCTGCAAGGCCTGCTGCCCCCGGGCGTGCCGCCAGGCGGCCTGCTGCCGGCAATCGCGGGAATGGCGACAGGATTGGTAGCCCTCGTCGGCTTTGCCTTGCCCCCGCTGGCCGCCCTGGGGCGCGTGCCGCCGCTGCGCGTACTGCGCCGTGACCTGCTGCCCGTGCCCCCCAGCAGCTGGCTGGTATATGGCGCCGCATTGCTGGCCCTGGGCCTGATCATGTGGCGCCTGAGCCTGGACCTTAAGCTGACGCTAGGTCTGCTCGGCGGTGGTTTGCTCGCCACCCTGCTGCTCGGCGGCGCGCTGCTGTTCGGCCTGAACGCCCTGCGTCGCCTGCTCGCGCGCGCCTCCCTGCCCTGGCGCCTCGGCCTCGGCCAGTTGCTGCGCCATCCGCTCGCGGCTGCCGGCCAGTCGCTGGCCTTCGGCCTGATTCTGCTGGCCATGGCGCTGATCGCCCTGCTGCGTGGCGAACTGCTCGATACCTGGCAGGACCAGCTGCCCGCGGAGTCGCCCAACCACTTCGCGCTCAACGTCCTGCCGGAGGAGCGCGAAGCCTTCGCCGCGCGTCTGGCTGAGCTGTCGCCGCATCCGGCACCGCTCTACCCGATCGTTGCCGGGCGCCTGACCCTG
Source organism: Aquipseudomonas alcaligenes (assembly GCF_900156545.1). Classification (GTDB taxonomy): domain Bacteria; phylum Pseudomonadota; class Gammaproteobacteria; order Pseudomonadales; family Pseudomonadaceae; genus Aquipseudomonas; species Aquipseudomonas alcaligenes_A. Next base: position 677,721 of record NZ_FTNW01000001.1, on the reverse strand, counting down.
ATCAACGGCGAGCCGGTGCAGGGCATCGTCAGCAAGGAGAGCCAGGGTGAGCGCGCCATCCAGCGCGACCTCAGCCTGACCTGGGCTGCGAACCTTCCTGCGGGCAACGTGCTGGTCGATGGCCAGTGGTGGAACGACCTGTCACAGAGTGATCTGCCCGGCGTCTCGGTGGAGTCCGAGCTGGCCGAGAGCCTCGGCCTGAAACTGGGCGACGAGCTCAACTTCAGTGTCGGCGGCCTGGAGCGCAAGGCGCGGGTCAGCAGCCTGCGCCAGGTGGAGTGGGACAGTTTCCAGCCCAACTTCTACATGATCTTCCAGCCGGGCACTTTGCAGGATCTGCCGGCCACCTACCTGACCAGCTTCTACCTGCCGCCGCACAGCGAGAAACAGCTGGTGGAGCTGTCGCGCCAGTTCCCCGCCGTCACCCTGCTGCAGGTCGAGGCCCTGCTGGAGCAGCTACGCAGCATCATGGCCCAGGTCAGCCTGGCGGTGGAGTACGTGTTGCTGTTCGTCCTCGCGGCCGGCCTGGCGGTGCTGTTCGCCGGTCTGCAGGCAACTCTCGACGAGCGCCTGCGTCAGGGTGCCCTGCTGCGCGCGCTGGGTGCGGAGCGGCGCCTGCTGCTGCGCGCACGGCGTGCCGAGTTCGGCCTGCTGGGCGCCGGCAGCGGATTGCTGGCCGCGGTCGGCTGCGAGCTGGCGAGCTTCCTGCTGTACCGCTATGCGCTGGAGTTACAGTGGCAGCCGCATCCCTGGCTGCTGCTGTTGCCGCTGATCGGCGCCCTGCTGGTCGGGGGCGCTGGCGTCTGGGGCACGCGACGGGCCTTGAACGCCTCGCCGCTGACGGTGCTGCGCGAGGTCTGAGCTTGCTAGAATCGCTCTCTCTCAAGACCTCGCGAGCACCATGAGCCGTTATCGTCCCCCCCGCACCGCCGGCACCCCGCTGATCACCCCCGAAGGCGAGGCGCGTCTGCGCGCCGAGCTGCACGAGCTGTGGCACGTGCGCCGCCCCCAGGTGACCCAGGCGGTCAGCGAGGCGGCGGCCCTGGGTGATCGTTCGGAGAACGCCGAATACATCTACGGCAAGAAGATGCTGCGCGAGATCGATAGCCGCGTGCGTTTCCTGACCAAGCGTCTGGAGAACCTCAAGGTGGTGGATGCCCGCCCAGCTGACCCGAACAAGGTCTACTTCGGCGCCTGGGTGACCCTGGAGGACGATGACGGCGCCGAATCGCGCTACCGCATCGTCGGGCCTGACGAGCTGGACCTCAAACAGGGCTTGATCAGCATCGACTCCCCGCTGGCCAGGGCCCTGGTCGGCAAGGCGCTGGACGCCGAAGTGCGGGTGCAGACGCCCGCTGGCGAGCAGGCGTTCTACATCACCGCCATCGAGTACCCGCAGGTCAGCGCAGGCTGATCAGGCCCTGGCGCGCCACGCGGATCAGTTGGCCAACCAGCTCGCTATCCAGCGGCCGCGCCTCGGCGCCCACCACCACCAGGTCAAAGGCATCGGCCGGCAGGTCTGCCAGCGCCTTTGCCTGGGCATCGGCGAAACGGATCAGGAAATTGCGCGCCCCCGGCCACTGCTTGGGCCAGCCTTCCAGACTCTTGAGCAGACGCGGCTGATGACTACCAACCAGCAGAACATGCGGATGGCGATTGACCGCGGTGCGCGGCAGGGGGGAGAAATGCAGGTGGGTACGCGGACAACTCATGGATACAGTCTCGGCCTCATAGTCCCGCCGGACTGCGGTGGGAGGCGACACCGGCCAGCGCTTTAGCGGTATTTGCCCAACCGGGCAGCGCCCCGCAAGTTGCTCTTAAATCGGCGCTATGGGGTGTGATCCTAAAAATGCCGCCCAATGCTGTCAAGGTGAGACCATGCTGCGACTGTTCTTCGCCCTGCCCTGTCCAACCAAAATCGCCGCCCAGATCGATGCCTGGCGACAGGACCAGCACTTCGCCGGCAAACCGGTGCCCGCCGCCAACCTGCATGTAACGCTGGCCTTTCTCGGCCAGGTGCCGCAGAGCCGAGTTCAGCTGTTGCAGCGAGTTCCGCCAAAGCTAGCGCTGGCGGACCTGGCCTTCGACCTGAACCTGGATCGCCTCGACTGCTGGCCCGAAGGGCTGCTGCACCTGGCGCCCAGCCAACCGCCGCAGACCCTGCTGAAACTGGCCAGGGCGCTGCAGCAGCAGCTGAAGCTCGATGGCTTCACGCTGGAGTCACGTCCCTATCGCCCGCACCTGACTCTCGCCCGCAACAGCCGGCCTGCCGAGACACGCACAGTGCCCAGCTTTGCCTGGCGCGTCGACCAGCTGCATCTCTACCAGTCGGCTGGCGGCCAGTACCTGTCCCTGCAGCGCTGGCCGGTCGGCCAGCCGTAGCCGCACAATCGCACCGGCTGTTTCTCTCGGTAACAAGCTCTGCTGCCGGCCAGGGCCCACTGAAATGAGGGTCGCGCCGCAAACGCCCGTTTAGAGCGCTCGCTCTAATTTCGCCGAAACTGGCACAAATCATGCCCCTCCAGGCGAGCTGAAGTACCGTTTCCAGGAGGGAGGCGGATGGCTGACGCAAGGACGGATTCACTGCCTTTCCACCGTTCGAGAGCACCAGATGAATAATAAGAAAACCCTGCTCGCCCTCTGTGTCGGTAGCAGCCTGCTGCTGTCCGGCCAGGCTAACGCCGGCCTGTTCGGCTCCAACGGCTACACCAAGACCAAGTATCCGATCGTCCTGACCCACGGCATGCTGGGCTTCGACAGCATCCTCGGCGTCGACTACTGGTACGGCATCCCCTCCTCCCTGCGCTCGGACGGTGCCAGCGTCTACATCACCGAAGTCAGCCAGCTGAACACCTCCGAGCTGCGCGGCGAAGAGCTGCTCGACCAGGTGGAAGAAATCGCCGCCATCAGTGGCAAGGGCAAGGTCAATCTGATCGGGCACAGCCATGGCGGCCCGACGATACGCTACGTCGCCGCCATACGTCCCGATCTGGTCGCCTCGGTCACCAGTGTCGGTGCGCCGCACAAGGGTTCCGACACCGCCGATTTCCTCCGCCAGATTCCGCCGGGGTCGGCCGGTGAGGCATTGGTCGCCGGTATCGTCAACGGCCTGGGCACGCTGATCAACTTCCTCTCCGGCAGCCCCAGCACCACGCCGCAAAATGCACTGGGCGCCCTCGAGTCGCTGAACAGCCAGGGCGCTGCGGCGTTCAACGCCAAGTATCCGCAAGGCATTCCGACCAGCGCCTGTGGCGAAGGCGCCTACAAGGTCAATGGCGTTAGCTACTACTCCTGGAGTGGCACCAGCCCGCTGACCAACATCCTCGACGTCAGCGACCTGCTGATGGGCGCCAGCTCGCTGACCTTCGACGAAGCCAACGACGGTCTGGTCGGCCGTTGCAGCTCGCGCCTGGGCAAAGTGATTCGCGACAACTACCGGATGAACCACCTCGACGAGGTCAACCAGGTCTTCGGCCTGACCAGCCTGTTCGAGACCGATCCGGTCACCGTGTACCGCCAGCAGGCCAACCGCCTGAAGCTGGCCGGTCTCTGAGCCAAGAATCGGGGTCAGACGGGCCCCGATGTTATCTCCCCGCCGAGTCTCGCCGTGAACAAGCCGCTGCTATTGGCCGTGCCCCTGCTGATCGGGGCAGGCGTCGCCGTGACCCTGTACTTCAGTCCTGTCGATCCATCCCCGCAGCCCACTGCACAACAACTAGCCGGGCAGGTGACCGTTCCGACTGCTGTTGCCCCATTGGCGCCAGTCGAGCCAGTGCCTGCAGTTGCCGACAGCGCCGCCTTGAGCACCTTGCCGCCCTCTTTCGCCGGCACCGAGGTGGACGGCCAGTTCCGCCTCGATGATGCCGGTAACCTGCTGATCAGCATGGATATCCGGCGCATCTTCGATTACTTCCTCAGCGCCTACGGCGAAGAGCGTATTCAGACCAGCATCGCGCGCCTGCAGGCCTATATCCGCAGTCAGCTGGCTGAACCCGCTGAGGGCCAGGCCCTGGCATTGCTGGAACAGTACCTGGACTACAAGCGCCAGCTGATCCAGCTGGAAAAGGACCTGCCACAGATGGCCAGCCTGGAGGCCATGCGCCAGCGCGAGCAGGCCGTGCAAAACCTGCGCGCGAGCATCTTCAGCCGCGAGGCGCACCAGGTCTTCTTTGCCCAGGAGGAAGCCTACAACCAGTTCACCCTGCAACGCCTGGCGATCCGCCACGACCAGTCGCTGAACGAGCAGCAAAAAGCCGAGGCCATGGATCGCCTGCGCGCCACGCTACCGGAGGACATGCAGGAGATGCTGGTGCCGCAGCTGCAAGCCGAGCTGCGCCAGCAGACTGCGGCGCTGCAGGCGCAGGGTGCCGCCCCGGAGCAGATCCGCCAGCTGCGTCTGCAACTGGTCGGCGCCGAAGCCACCGCGCGTCTGGAGGCACTCGATCAGCGCCGTCAGCAGTGGCAGCAACGGCTGGACGCCTACCGCCGGGAGAAGGCGCGCATCGAGGCCAATAGCGGACTCAGCGAAGAGGATCGCCAGGCCGCCATCGCCAGTCTCGCCGAGGAAGGTTTCGACGAGCGCGAGCGCCTGCGTCTGGACGCTGCGGAGCAGCTGGCGAAGAGCCGGGAAAAGAAACTCTGAACGCAGAAAGGCCCGCAACGGCGGGCCTTTCTGTCTAAGCAGCGGATCAGCGGGCGATGGCGCGGTCCAGCGACAGCTTGCCGGCACCTTCGATGATCAGCACGGCACTGATCAGGCCGAGGATCATGGCGTACTCGAAACCATTGTTGGTGATGAAGAAGCCGTTGGCCCAGTGCACGGTCACCGCGGCTACCACCATGGACACCAGCAGGGAAACTGCCGCCGGGCGCACCAGCAGGCCGACCACCAGCGCCAGGCCACCGAAGAACTCGGCACTGCCGGCCAGTACGGCCATTAGGTAGCCGGGGGTGATGCCGATGCTTTCCATCCACTGCGCGACACCCTCCAGGCCATAGCCACCGAACCAGCCGAAGAGTTTCTGCGCGCCGTGGGCGGCGAAGGTCAGGCCAGTGACGATGCGCAGCAGGGTGATGCCGTAGCCGGCGTTGGTGGACATCAGGGTGGTGATCAGCTTGTTCATGTGCCAGTTCCTTGCGGGGGAGTTGTTGGGGTTGGTGAGGCACATACTATTCGAATTAAACGATCATAAAAGCGCAATTATGCGCTAATAAAAATCGATATTTTCGATTATTTCTTAGCACTCAGCTTGCGCTTCTGCGGCTCCAGCAGGAAACGCTCGCGGTCATAGGCAAGGTAGTACTTGTTCACCGCGTTGACATAGCTGACCACGCCCATCCCCAGCTGCTCCATGGCCACGCGTTCGACCTGAAAGAACCACTGGTTGGGATTCAGACCGCGCCTGCGCGCCTCGGCCCGCAGGCTCTGCACGCGCTGCGGCCCCATGTTGTAGGACGCCAGCACAAAGGCCATGCGCTCACTCTCGCCAATCTGCCGGCTGGCGAAGAACTCGCGGCGAATACGCGCCATGTAACGGGTCGCGGCCAGTACATTGTTGTCCAGCGCCTGGATATTGCCGACGCCAACGCTGCGCGCCGCCGCCGGGGTGATCTGCATCAGCCCGGTGGCGCCCGAGGCGCCACGCGCCGCCGGGTTGAGGGTGGACTCCTTGTAGGCCACGGCGGCCAACTGCAGCCAGTCCAGCTCCTGCTTCTCGCCGTGCTTCTGCAGCACGCCACGCACCTTTTCCAGGCGCTGCCGTTCGATCGGCGACAGTGGGTTGCGCACTTTGTAGGAGCGCCTGTAAAAGCGCTGGAAAGCGGAGTCCTGATCACTCGGCGTGCGGTAGCCGGCGATGAAACGATCGATGCTGGCGCGCAGCATCGGCGACTCGCGACGCACGAACCAACTCATATCGCCCTTCGCCCCGATACTCAGATGGCGCTCGATACGCAGCCCCGGCATGACCTTCTGCCAGCGTTCGGCAATCGGCAGCTCTACTGCCGTCCAGGGGTAGATGCCGGCCTGTACCATCTCCAGCACATCCTCCACGGCCAGGCTGGCATCAGCCCACTCCACCACGATCGGTGGCTTGCCTTGCTGTGCCAGCTGCTGGTTGACCTCACGCAGGGCGTCACTGACGGCACTGCCCACCGGCAGCGTCAGGCTGCGCCCGGACATATCCTCCAGGCGCTTGTAGTGGCGATTGCGCCGATTGCCCACCACCACCAGCGCCACGTCGCTGCGCAGGGCCGCACTGGGGCTGATTCCGAGCCCGGGGTGCGCATCGAGCAACTCGCCGGGGGCGACCAGGTCGCCCTCGCCTTTCTGTAGCGCGGCGACCAGCTGGTCCTTGGGCTTGGGAATGATCTTCAGACGCAGCTCGCGACCCTCGCGGGCGTTGCGGTTGAGGTACTGGCCGAAGGCGCGCAGGCGCTGGTACTCGATACCAATGGCCTGGCCCTTGATCTCGCCCGAGCTGTGGCGACTCTGGTTGACCAGCACGCGCAGCTCGCCGCTCTTGCGAATCTCCGCCAGGTCACGCTGGCTGCCGGTGTGCGGCAGGTTGCCGCCCAGCGCACTCAGCCGCGCGTGGGCCGGCAGAATCGTCAGCAGGCAGAGCAGGAACAGCAGCGCTCGCGTCATCGGGCCTCCGGGCTGGAACGGGGCACGGCTTGGCCCGACCGGGCGACAGATGGTTCCATCGCAGGGGGCGCGGAGGTTGGCACAGCGGCGCTCAAACGGCCAGCCCGAGCTGGTAATAAACGTTAACAAGCATACATAACTACCTGTATTTACTTGCTTTATTACGGCAAGCAAGGCTCTGCTATGCTGCCCCGCTCGGATTGCGAGGTAGCACCATGCAACTCATCGACATCGGCGTCAACCTGACCCACCCCAGCCTGGCGCGGGAACGCGAAGCAGTACTCGAACGCGCCAGAGCGGCCGGCGTGTGCCAGCTGGTGCTGACCGGCACCAGCCTGGAGGAAAGCGAGCGGGCGCTGACCTTCTGCCGTGAACTGGACGACAGCGGTCTGCAGCTGTTCAGTACGGCCGGTGTGCATCCGCACGACGCCAGCCAGTGGAATGCCGACAGTGCGCGGCAGTTGCGCGCACTGCTGAACGAGGTGCCGGTGCGCGCAGTGGGCGAATGCGGACTGGATTTCAACCGCGACTTCTCGCCGCGTCCGCTGCAGGAAAAGGCGCTGGAGGAACAGCTGGAACTGGCCGTGGCGCTGCAGCTGCCGGTGTTCCTGCACGAGCGCGAGGCCGGCGAGCGCCTCATCGGCATTCTGCGTCAGTTCCGCGACCGCCTGCCGGCGGCGGTGGTGCACTGTTTCACCGGTGACAAAGCAACGCTGTACGGCTATCTGGACCTCGACCTGCACATCGGCATCACCGGCTGGGTCTGTGACGAGCGCCGAGGCACTCACCTGCAGCCGCTACTGCGTGACATTCCCGCCGGTCGCCTGATGCTGGAGAGCGATGCGCCCTATCTGCTGCCGCGCAGCCTGCGGCCCAAACCGAAGAGCGGACACAACGAGCCGGCCTTCCTCACCGAGGTGCTGCGCGAGGTGGCGCTGCACCGTGGCGAGAGCCAGGAGGTGCTGGCTGCGCACAGTACGGCCTGCGCCAGGGCTTTCTTCGGGCTACCGGTTGTCTAGTCGAAAACCGTGGTGGTCTGCCGGCTGAGCGCCAGCAACTGGCCATCGGCCGTCCACAGGCGCGCCGCGATATGGCCATAGCCATCGAGGGCGTGCTCGATCTCGGCGCGATAGAGGCACCAGTCGCGGGTGGTCAGGCTGGGAATCGGATGGACGAACTCGATGGTCCAGGTCAACGAACTGCCGGGTGCCGGCTTGCTCAGGTGTGACAGCACCGCTGGCGGCCAGGCATCGACCAGCGCCAGCAGATGGGCCTCGGTCACCTTGTCGTAGCTGACGTCGCTGCGCAGGCGCACCCAACCGCCCATATGTCGTGCCGGCGTGCAACTGAAGGGTATGCCGCCCTCGCCCCAGCGCATGGCCAGGAAGCGGGTGAACTCCGGGGTGATGCCCGCCGCATAGGGCAGCTCCTGGCAGTCCTCGACAGCCTTCATGTGGGGCGCCGCCTCGGCCTCGACCCGTACCGCCGACTGCCGCGACGCACCGAAGCTACCCTGGGCCATGGCCACCACCGCGCCGTTCTGTATGGCGCGACCGACCACCTGGCTGACCGACTTGCCCTCACGCAGCACTTCCACCTCGAAAGCCGCCGGCTCGCCCATCAGCAGCGGCCCGACGAACGTCACCGACAGCGAGCGCACCGGCCGCCCGGCCGGCACCTTGAGGCGCATGGCCTCGTAAAGCATGGCGGCCACCAGGCCACCGAAGGTGGCGCGCCCCTGCCCCCACAGCCCGGGCACAACGACGTGTTGGGGGTGGGTATGCACCGCGTGGATCAGTTCAGCGAAGGTCATGCGCAATCTCCTGTCATGCTGACTGAAGCTTAGAGAAAAGCACGGTGCGACGGAAAGCCGATTCAGCGACGAGATTACCGATCATCAGCCACCGCGGTGGGCCTGGCACGCCAGGGCAGCGCCCGGCGCAGGTGGCGCAGCAGCTCACGCAATTGCTCGGTGGATGCCGGTTGACCGGCATAGCGCTGAGCCTCGAAGGCCCGGGCAAAGGCATCGATCGCCTGCGCCTGCTGCGGCAACCGTTGCGCCGCGCGCTCGGCAAAGGCCCGCACACCCTCGCCCTTGTCTCGCTGTACGCCATGACGCAGCAGCAACGCCTCGTAACGGCGCAGCAGACGTTGCTGGGGATCGCGCTCGCGCTGCCAGGGCTTGAACAGCCAGAGTGCCAGCAGGCCGAGAATGAAAGCCCCACCGCCAACCATGACCAGAACGATGGAGCGCCATTCCAGCGTTCCGAACCAGCGTTGCATCAGCCCCAGCTGCTGCTCTCCGCGATAGCCCAGCACCCAGCGCTGCCAGTTGTAGTTGAGTTCTTCCCAGGCCAGGCGCATCTGGTTGATCCAGGCCACATCCCGATAGCGCAGTGGCGAAAAGGGAGAGTCCTCGAGAAAGCCATCGGCGCCGGCCAAGGCCTCGTCGGCACCCAGCTCGATACGCTCTGGCGCCACCTGGAAGGTCGGATCGACACTGATCCAGCCCTTGCCCTCCTGCCAGTACTCTACCCAGGCATGGGCATCCATCTGCCTGACTGCGATATAGCCTCCCTGCTGGTTCAGCTCGCCCCCCTGATATCCCGTCACAACGCGAGCCGGAATGCCCGCAGCACGCAAAACGAACGTCATTGCACCGGCATAATGGGCGCAGAATCCCATGCGGGTACGGAATAGGAACTCATCGATACTGTCACTACCCAGCGCAGGCGGCTTGAGGGTGTAGCCATAGGGCTCACGGTTGAAATGCCGGAGCACTGCATCGACCAGCGCTTGAGTGTCTGCATGCTCACGGCGCAGTTCGGCCGCCCACTTGCGGGTCAGCGGATCGCCGACTTCCGGCAGCTGCAGCGTTCGGTTGAGCATCGCGCGGCTGCCGGATGGTTCGCGAATCGCCTGCGGCCATGAGCGGACCCGGTAAAGCAGGTTCTGAGTCACCGGCCGCCGGTTTTCCAGGCGGAAGTCGCTCATCAGGTAGACCCCCTGCTGGTCCGTCACGCCGACATCGAGGGCAAACAGCCAGGGCATGCCCGAGGGTTGCATGATGATCGTGTAACTCAGGGAGGGACCTTGCCTGGACCACTGCGGCTGAACGCGCTGCTGCGCCCCCCAGGACTGCGACCAGCGCCGCCCATCGAAGTGCTCCAGCGTCAGTGCACGCCAGTAGAGCTCCGGCCGGGCCGGTATCGGCCCATCGAAACTGGCCCGGAACGCTAGAGCGGAGGACTGACTCAGCTCGGCGATATCGGCCGGGGCCATGCTGTCAGACAGCCCCGTAGAGGCCTTCTGCGGATTCGGCAGGCTCCATAGGGGGCCGAAGCGCGGAAAGAACAGGAACAGCAACAGCATCAGCGGTACCGCCTGCAGCATCATCGCGCCGGCCAGCTTCAGCGTGGCCGCCGGGCGTTCGGCCATGCCGCTGTGCTGCATGCCGATCAGCGCCGCCAGCAGCGCCGTGACCGGTAGCAGGCTGTAGAAGGCAGCCAGAGGGCCGTCATCGAACAGGTAGCCGGTCACCACCACGAAGAAACCGAGGAAGATGAGCAGCAGCGCATCGCGCCGGCTGCGCAACTCCACCAGCTTCAGGATGAAGGCGGCGACCAGCAGCAGCACCCCTCCGTCCAGGCCGACCAGGCTACCCCGCGAAAAGAACACCGCCGCCGCCGTACCGAGCATCAATGCCGCCCGTTCCAGGCGCGACGGATAACGCGCGCGCATGCGAAACACCTGGATCCGCCAGCCCGCACACAGCAGCCACAAACCGATGATCCACAGCGGCAGGTGCAGCAGATGCGGCAGTATCACCAGCACCTGCGCGACCAGCAGCCAGGTCAGCGCGATGCGCGGAATCGGTCGGGCCGCGATCGGGCGGGCGGCGATCCGCTGGGCGGCGGTGAGGCTCATGTGCGAACTCCGTAGAGTGCCAGGGCACGCAGGCAGGCTTCGCGATGGGCGTCGCCATGATCCGGCGCCAGCTCGCAGCCGGGCAGACGCAGGCCATAGGCCTGCTGGCGGGCGTCCAGCTGCAGTACCCAGTAGCACAGGCGCGACAGACGCTCCTCGGCGTCACCGCCAAGCGCCTGGAAATCCAGCCACAGGTCGCGCCCGGCGAGCGTAGCGAAGTCCTTGACCAGCAGGCCCTGGCCGCGTGAGAACGCCTTCCAGTGCAGGCGCCGCTTGGAGTCACCGGGCTGGTAGCTGCGCAGCCCCTGGTAATCGTCGGCGCCCTGACCGGTTGCGCGTTGCCCCTCGTCTTCCTCGTCGAGTGAGCCGCCGTCACTCAGCGGCAGTTCGCCCTGCAGCGGTCGCGGATAGACCAGTACCGACTGGTCCAGGTCGACCCAGCTCCAGGCCACCAGGATGCCCAGCGGGAAATGGCTTTCCACCCGCAGGCGTTCAGGCCGCAGCCAGCCGCGCTGCAACGCGGGCTGGGTCAGCTCGCATTCGCGCTGCCCTTGCGCCGGTACATCCAGTGTCTGCAGCGGCTGCGGTGGCCAACCAATACCGATGGCCATGTGGGCTCGGCCATCGCTTTCCAGACGCACCCTGAAGCGCGCCTGTTCGCCGACGAACACGGCTCCGCTGGCACCAGACTTGAGGATCAGGCCGGCAAAATTGCGATAGGTGTGCAGGATCGCCACCACGAACACGGCGGCGAGCAGAAAGGTCAGACCGTAGGCGAGGCTGTTCTCGTAGTTGATGCCGGCCAGCAGCATCAGCAGCAGCACCAGCGCAAAAGCGGCACCGACCCGGTCGGGCATGATGAAGATGCGCCGCTGGTTCAGCTGCACCTGGGCCGCGGCGGGAATTCGCCTGACCACCCAGCGCCGCCAGCGGGCTTTGAGCGAGATCGGCAACATCACACCGCCGAGACTTCGCGCAGCAGCCACTGCACCAGTGCGCCGCCGCCATGGCCGGCAGGGTCGGCACGCTCGCGCAGGCGATGGCCTACGACAGCGGGCAACACCGCCTGCACATCCTCGGGAATCACATAGTCCCGGTTGGCCAGGAACGCCCAGGCCCGCGCCGCCGCCAGCAGCGCCAGACTGGCCCTGGGTGACAGCCCCCAGGCGAACTGCGCCTCGCTGCGCGTGGCCTCGACCAGGCGCAGCACATAATCGACCAGGGCGTCGCTGGTGCGTACCTGCGGAATCAGGGCCTGGATCGCCGCGAGCTCGGCATGATCGAGGATCGGCTCGAGACGCGGCAACAGATCACGACGGGCTTCGCCGAGCAGCAGCGCACGCTCGGCGGCCCGTGCCGGATAGCCCAGCGAGAGGCGCATGAGGAAACGGTCCAGCTGCGATTCCGGTAGGGCAAAGGTGCCGCCGGAGCTGACCGGGTTCTGTGTGGCAATCACGAAGAAAGGCTCCGGCAGCGGTCGGGTAGCCCCCTCGATGGTCACCTGGCCCTCCTCCATGGCCTCCAGCAACGCGCTCTGGCTCTTCGGCGTGGCACGGTTGATTTCGTCGGCCAGCACCAGCTCGGCAAAGATCGGCCCGGGGTGGAAAACGAACTGGCCGCTGTCCTTGTCGAACACCGAAGTGCCAAGAATGTCGCCGGGCAACAGGTCGGAAGTGAACTGGATGCGCTGGTAGGACAACCCCAGTACCCGCGCCAGGGCCTGGCTCAGGGTGGTCTTGCCCATCCCGGGCAGGTCCTCGATCAGCAGGTGACCACGCGCCAGCAGGCAGGTCAGCGCAAGGCGCACCTGCGGCTCCTTGCCCAGCAGCACCTGATTGACCTCGTGCAATACCGCATCCAGTTTCGTCCGCATCATTCGCTCCTGTTCCAGTCTGCCGATGCTACTGGGCGACACTGGCCCGGCAAAGCGCCATGAAACAGTTGCTGACGAAACTGTGCGACGGGTCAGGAAGGTCGCTGCATGCGGAAAACATCGCGCGTGCGGGTGTAACCGCTGCCACCGAGACGGCCGACCAGGTCGAGGCGAGTCGGGTCGATGCGCCGTTCGCCATCCAGAACCGACTCGTCGATGTGTGCCAGCAAGACTTCGGCGAAGATCAGGTGGCAGTTCGGCGCCTGTCGCGGATAGGGCTGGATCTCCGCTACCCGACACTCGAACACCACCGGTGCGCCGGCCACTCGCGGTGGCGCCACGCGCAACGAAGCCTCGCGGGCGATACCACAGTGTTCGAACTCGCTGACCTGCGGACCGAGCAGCGCGGCCGTGGCGTTCATCGCCTCGGCAAGGGCAAAGGGCACCAGCTGGATCACCAGTTCGCCGGTATCACGCGCATTGCGCAGACTGTCCTTGAGGCTGCCGTCGTCACGACTGCCGACGTTGATCATCAGGGTCGGCGGCTGATCGCTGATCACCTGGAAGAAGCTGAACGGCGCCAGGTTGTCGACACCCTCGGGCGAGCGCGTGGAGACCCACGCAATGGGCCGCGGCGTGACGGTCGCAGCCAGCCAACGGTAGGCTTCCAGCGCGCTCAGCTGGGCGAAATCGAGCAGCACCTTCAGCGCCCGGCACGCGATTCGCGGATATAGAAACGCGCTTTCTCGGCATTGCGCGTGCAGCTCTCGTAACCCTCGAACTGTTGCGAGGTTTTGGCGCCAGTCAGCAATGTCAGCGCCTTGGAGTAGCTCACGGTCCCCGCGAAGCCTTCGGCCTTGGCCAGGTCCAGTTCGCGCCAGGCGGCATCCAGCTGATTGGCGCAGCTGTCACGGTAGGCGGTCTTGGCTGCGCAACCACTGAGGGCCAGTGCCAACAGGGCCAGGGTGGCGATTCTCGTCATCTTCTCTCTCCTGGGGAAACGGGTGTAAGGCTTGGATACTCCTGCACGGGCAAAGTGCCCGGCGCTGCCGATTCTAGCAAAGCCGTCCTTGGCGCAACCGCTCTGCACGGGTATGTTCGAAGCCTCTGTGGGGGATTTGCCAATGAACAAGAAAGTGGCTCTGGTGCTGGGCTCCGGTGGCGCACGCGGCTACGCCCATATCGGCGTGATCGAGGCGCTGGAGGCGCGTGGCTACGAGATCGGCTGCATCGCCGGCTGCTCCATGGGCGCCGTGGTCGGCGGCATCTACGCCGCTGGCAAGCTCGACGAGTATCGCCAGTGGACCGAGAGTCTGGATTATCTCGACGTGTTGCGCCTGCTCGACGTCAGCTTCCGTCTGGGTGCCATTCGTGGTGAAAAGGTATTCGGCAAGATCCACGAGATCGTCGGCGAGATTGACATCGAGCAGCTCGCCATCCCCTACACGGCTGTCGCCACCGACCTGACCAACCAGCAGGAAATCTGGTTCCAGGAAGGCTGCCTGCACAAAGCCATGCGCGCCTCGGCCGCCATTCCCAGCCTGTTCACGCCAGTTACCCAGGGTTCGCGGATTCTGGTCGACGGTGGCTTGCTCAATCCACTGCCCATCGTGCCGGTGGTCTCCAGCCACTGCGACCTGATTGTCGCGGTCAACCTCAACTCGTTGAACCAGAAACAGTACAGCCTTCCGGTGATCGAACGGCCGGCGGCGTTCAAGGGCAAGATCGATCAGCTGATGGGCTCTCTCAGCGCCCGCCTGCCCTTCCTCCGTCGCGAGACGGACGAGGGCGGGACGGAGGTCGACAACCCCTGGATCGAACCCAAGATCTCACGGGAGGCGGATGACAGCGTGCCCAAGTCGGCCAGCAGCTCCCAGGCGCTCGGCAACGTCGGTCCCGCGTCACTGCTGGAACTGGTCAACCTGAGTTTCGAGACCATGCAGACCTCACTGGCCCAGTACAAGATCGCCGGCTATCCGCCGGACATCCTGATCAACGTACCCAAGCGCGTATGCCGCTTCTTCGAGTTCCACAAGGCGCCGGAACTCATCATGCTCGGCAGACAGATCGCGAACGATACGCTGGACAGATATGAACGCAGCGAACACTGAGACCTGACATCAAAAGCGGTAGGTCAGGCTCAGGGACGTGCTTTCGTTGTTCTTGTCCTTGCCGGGCTGGTTGGAGTCTTTCTCCTTGTGTTCGTAACTGACCGCGACCTGTAGATCCTTGGTTAGTTTGTGCCCAAGGCTCAGGCCGTACTTGTCCTCATCTTCCTCCTTGCCCTTGGGATCGTTGTCATACTCGGTATGCCGACGGCTATAAGAGATGCTGGCGAAACTGTCCCAGGGAAGTTTGCGCGCGTAGGCAACTTTCCAACCGCTTTGATCCTTGTCCTTCTTGCTCTGATCGTTGTCCTCGACCTTGGGCGAGAAACTCAAGTTGAAACTGTCGCGTGTTGTGGGTTTGAACTTGGCCGCGAACTTCAGGGTATCGATCTCAACATCAGTAGAGTCCTGGCTGCTGAGATCCCGATTCTCATAGTTGTAACGCACGCCCAACTCCAGCACTCGGTTCAGCTTGTGGCTCACGCCAAGCGACCAGACCGTGCTGGACAGGTCGTAGTGGTGATCCTTGTACAGCTGCAGGTAAGTGACTGCGGGATTGATCTTCAGGCGCCAGTCAGGCACTACGAAGACCGGCCCGGTAGAAAGCGCAACGGTTTGTCGATTCAGGGCATCCTGCTCGTCCTGGCGGGCCTGACTGAAATTGCCGGCCAACTGCCAGCGATCGCCGCGCTCGTTCAGACCATAGGAGTAGCGCAACGCTGTGGACACCTGGCGACGGCTGTCGTGGACTGATCGCTTGGGCTTTTCGCCACCGGTATCCCCCTCATCTTCAAGGTCGTCCTCGTCGAGGTCGACATCTTCGAGCAGGTCATCCGCGAAGTCCGAATCGGCCAATTCGTCTTCCGCGAACTCGTCATCCTCGTCGAACTCGGCGGCCTCCTCGTCAACGTCCTCATCATCACTGAACGACGGCTCGCTGACCGGACTTGCCGAGGAGGCGCTGGCCGTATCGGTATCATGAATCAACGCTACCTGCAGCTTACCGCCGAAGCTGTGCGCCTTGGTCTTGCGTGCGGCCTTCTTTGATAACTTGCGCGCTTGCGCGGCCTCCTCGCTGTCGGGGGCTGCTGCAATCACTTGTGCCAGCTCATTACGCGCCGCCGGATAATCGAAGCTATCCAGATAAAGACGCGCCAGACGCAGGCGAGCTTTATTGTGCGAGGCCTGAAGATCAGGATCAGCCAATACCTTGCGATAAGTCTCTATGGCATTACCGAGTGAGCCCCAGCGTGCCTGCTGCTCAGCCTGCTGGCTGATATCGGCATAGTCGGCCGTATGGCCATACAGCGGCAGTCCCAGCGTACCCAGCAATGCGGCAACAACAACGTCCTTGCGATTCATAACAGCTCCGACAACGCATACAGAGATAATGTGCGGCGCAGTCTATTCAACACCCCAAAATACTGTCTACCACGTCCAGATAAGGGCAGGCACTTACAATCCGTCGCGCAGGCGATAACCAACACCCGCCTCGGTAACGATGAAACGTGGTGCAGTGGGATCGTCACCCAGTTTCTGCCGAAGGTGGCCGACCACCACGCGCAGATAGTGACTGTCCTCTGTATGGGTCGGCCCCCAGATGTCCTTGAGCAGTTGCTGCTGGGTCACCACACGACCTATATGCCGAGCGAGCATGGCCAGCACCGCGTACTCCTTGCGCGTCAGGGCGACCTCGAGATCGTCCAGGGTGACCCGCCGGTAGGCGAAATCCACACACAGGGGGCCAGTCCTGACCAGCGCCGCCACCTGCTCTGGGGTGCTGGACTGGCGCAGCAGTACGCGCACCCGCGCCAGAAACTCCTGGATGGCGAAGGGCTTGGTCACGTAGTCATTGGCGCCGCCATCCAGCGCCAACACCTTCTCGCCCTCGCTGGCGCGCACCGAGAGCACCAGCACCGGCACCTGCGACCATTCGCGCAGCTCGGCGAGCACGTCCTTACCGTCCATATCCGGCAGGCCAAGGTCCAGCACCACCAGATCAGGCTTCGCCAGGGCCGCCTGTGCCAAGCCGTCGCGACCGCTAGCGGCCTCCACCACCTTGTAGCCCTGGGCGCTGAGGCTGATGCGCAGGAACTTGCGGATCTGCGCCTCGTCGTCGATCACCAGGAGCGTTGCACCATGACCATTCATGCGGATTCGTCTTCCAGCTGCGGTTGCGGATGCAGCGGCAGGTGCAGGGTCAGGCAGGCGCCCCGGCCATCCAGCCCCTCGCCCACCGTCACCCGCCCACCGTGGGCACCGACCATACCCTGGCAGATCGCCAGGCCCAGACCAGTCCCCTGCCCACCGCGGTCGCCCCTGGCGGCGGTATAGAACATATCGAAGATCTTCTCCCGTTCCGCCTCGGGAATACCCGGCCCCTGGTCGGCCACAGCGATACACAGCTCATTCTGGTCGGCCTCCACGGCGAGCTGCAGGCGCCCGTGAGCGGGCGAGAAACGCGCAGCATTCTCCAGCACATTGACCAGCGCCTGCTCGATCAGCGCCGCGTGCACATAGAGCAACGGCAGTTGCTGCGGCACCAGCAGTTCCAGCCGCAGCGGCGCCAGCACCGGACGCAAGCGCTGCACCGCGCTGGCGACTATGTCTGCCGGTGCCACCCAGTCACGCGCCAGCTTGAGGCCGCCGTGGCCGAGCCGAGTCATGTCCAGCAGATTCTGGATGTAACGGTCGAGACGCTCGGCTTCATCACGGGTACCCTCGAGCAACTCGCGCCGATCGCTCAGGGGAATCTGCTCACCCAGTGCAAGCAGGCTGTCGATCGAGCCACGCATGGCGGTCAGCGGCGTGCGCAGGTCGTGCGATACCGAGGCCAGCAGTGCGCTGCGCAGTTCCTCGGTCTGCCCGTGCAGGCGCGCCGCCTCCAGGTCCTCCGCCAGCTGGGCACGCTCCAGGGCCTGAGCCAGGGGCTGGCCGAGGGCGGCGATCAGGCGGCGCCGCTCCGGGCTGAGCGGGCGCTCATCCTTCGGCGCGATACCGAGCAGCGCCAGTGGCCCCTCCTCGCCCGCCAGCGGCCACCACCACCAGCGGCCGTTCGGCAGCGTGCCGCTGCCCAGGCCGGCCGGCTGACCGTGCTGCCAGGACCAGTCGGCAGCGGCGTGCTCCTGCTCGTTGAGCAGGCGCTGCACGCCGGCCCCGACCTTCCAGATGCCATCCCGGCTACGGGCCAGCAGGCTGACCTCGACGTCAGGCCACAAACCGAACTGCTGCATGGCAGCGCTCAACACGGCCTGGCGATCAGTGGCCGCCGTCAGCTTGCGCGACAGTTCCAGCAGCGCCGTGGTCTCCGCCTGGGTCCGGCGCAGGCTCTGCAACTGGCGCCGCTGACGGGTCGCCAGGTTGCCGGTGAGCGCCGCCATCAGCAGGAAGAACACCAGGGTCAGCACATCCTCCTGGCGGGCAATCTTCAGCGACAGCAGCGGCTCGATGAACAGCAGGTTGTAGGCCAGGAAAGACAGTCCGGCACACAGCAGCGCCGGCCCCAGGGAGCTGCGCACCGCCACCACCAGCACGGAGGCGAGGAAGATCAGCGAGATGTTCGGCAGCTCCAGCACTTGCGAAAGGCCCAGAGCCAGGCCGGATGCCAGTACCGTGGCCAGCGGGGCCAGCAGGTAGTCACGCCACTGCGCTGCTGCGTTGGCGCGTGGCCCGACCGGCGCACGCTCTGCCTCGGTATCCAGCACGCTGATTTCCAGGCCCTCGCCCAGGCTCAGCAGACGCTCGGCCAGCCCGCGCCCGAAACGCCAGCGCCGACGCAAGCGCTGCCGACTGCGACCGACCAGAATCAAGCTCGCGCGGCGTTCGCGGGCATGCTCGACCAGCGTGTCGGCCACCGAACTGCCGCGCAACAGCACCACCTCACCCCCCAGACGCTCGGCCAACTGCTGGGCCGCCTGCAGGTTGCCCAGACGTTCCTCGTCACGCTCCGCGCCGGTGTCCACATGCACCACCGACCAGGGCAGATGACGCCGCTCCGCCACCCGGCTGGCGTGGCGCACCAGACGCTCGGCCTGGGCGTCGCCGTCGATACCGAGCAGCAGGCGGCCACGCACGCTCGGCGCTTCCTGGCCCTGCTGACGGTAACGCCGGTTGAGGTCGGCATCGACGCGTGCCGCCGCCGTCTGCATAGCCAGTTCGCGCAGTGCCGTGAGGTTGGTCTGGCTGAAGAAGGCGTCGATCGCCGCGCGCGCCTGCTCCGGTACGTACACCTTGCCCTCGCGCAGGCGCTCCAGCAGCTCGCGCGGCGGCAGGTCGACCAGCAGGATTTCATCGGCTTCCTGCAGCACCCAGTCCGGCAGCGTCTCGCGCACCTGCACGCCGGTGATGTCGCGCACCTGGTCGTTAAGACTCTCCAGGTGCTGCACGTTCACCGTGGTGTAGACGTCGATGCCGGCGTCGAGCAGTTCCTGCACGTCCTGCCAGCGCTTGGCATGGCGGCTGCCGGGCGCATTGCTGTGGGCCAGTTCATCGACCAGCACCAGCTTGGGTGGGTTGCCCAGGATGCCGTCGAGATCCATCTCGGCCAGTGGCACACCGCGGTACTCCAGGCGTTGCAGGGGTTGCTGCGGCAAACCGGCAAGCATGGCCTCGGTCTCCGCGCGGCCGTGGGTCTCGACCACGCCGACGCGCAGGTCGAGGCCCTGGCGCTTCTGCGCCTGCGCCGCCTGCAGCATGGCGAAGGTCTTGCCCACGCCGGGTGCCGCACCGAGGAAAACTTTCAGCCGACCACGCCCTTCACGGGGCATCTCGGCCAACAGCGCATCGGCGCGTACGGCATCACTCATAACGTCACTCGTTCCAGATTACGCCGCGATTGTCCGCCAGCGCCAGGTTCAGCGCCAGCACGTTGACCACGGCAGGGCCCACCAGAGGGCGCTCGGTGTGTTGCTCGAGCAGGCGCTCCAGGCTGTTCGCCGGCAGGCCGCGTGCCGCGGCGACGCGAGTAATCTGCCAGCGTGCGGCGGACGGCGACAGGTGCGGGTCGAGGCCGCTGCCGGAGGTGGTGACCAGTTGCAGCGGCACTGGCGAGACGCCCTCGCCGACCAGGCGCTGGGCGTCCTGGGCGATGCGTTCGGCCAGAGCCGGATTGCTCGGTGCCAGGTTGCTGGCACCGCTGGCCACGGTGGCGAAACCAGCGGCCGACGGCCGCGGCTGGAACCACTGGTCGCCCTCGAAGTTCTGCGCCAGCAGCATACTGCCGCGCACCTCGCCCTGGGCGTCGCGCACCAGGCTACCGTTGGCCTGCTCGGGAAAGGCCAGTTGGGCCACGCCGGTGACCGCCAGCGGATAGGCCACGCCCGTCACCAGGGTCATCAGGCCCAGCATGGCGATGGCAGGACGGAATTGTTTAAGCATGATGGTTCTCCGAATTCTCAGGTTTACACCGAATCAGTCCCCTCTCCCATTTATGGGAGCGGGTTAGGGCGGCCCGCGTAGGGAGAGGGCTTCTGTGTGCCGTTACCCTCTCCCCCGTCCCCTCTCCCGCAAGCGGGAGAGGGGAGGAAAATCACTACACCAGCCCCACCGCCACCAGCAGCGCGTCTATCACCTTGATCCCGACGAAGGGCGCGAGGATGCCGCCCAGGCCGTAGATCAGCAGGTTGCGGCGCAGTAGATTGGCGGCGTCCAGGGCCTTGACCCGGACTCCGCGCAGGGCCAGGGGGATCAGCGCGATGATGATCAGCGCGTTGAACACGATGGCCGAGAGGATGGCGCTCTGCGGGCTGTGCAGTTGCATCAGGTTGAGCGCGCCGAGCTGCGGGTAGATGCCGGCGAACAGCGCCGGCAGGATGGCGAAGTACTTGGCCACGTCGTTGGCCACCGAGAAGGTGGTCAGCGCGCCACGGGTCACCAGCAACTCCTTGCCCACCTGCACCACGTCCAGCAGCTTGGTCGGGTCCGAATCCAGGTCGACCAGGTTGGCAGCCTCGCGGGCGGCCTGGGTGCCGTCGTTCATCGCCAGGCCGACATCGGCCTGGGCCAGCGCCGGGGCGTCGTTGGCACCGTCGCCGCACATGGCGACCATCTTGCCTTCGGCCTGCTCGGCGCGAATGCGCTGCAGCTTCTTCTCCGGCGTGGCCTCGGCGATCAGGTCATCCACGCCAGCCTCGGCGGCGATAGCGGCGGCAGTCAGCGGGTTGTCGCCGGTCACCATCACGGTGCGGATGCCCAGGCTGCGCAGCTCGGCGAAGCGCTCGCGAATGCCCGGCTTGACCACGTCCTTGAGGTGGATGGCGCCAAGCAGACGGCCGTCACCGGCTACCAGCAGCGGGGTGCCGCCGCTCTGGGCGATCTTCTCCACTTCGCGGGCCAACGGCGCCGGCATCTCCTCGCGACTCAGGCCGAGGTACAGGAGCACGGCGTCCACCGCCCCCTTGCGATAGCTGTGGCCGCTCCAGTCGACGCCAGACAGACGAGTCTCGGCGCTGAAGGCGATGGCACGCACTTCCTGGCGCGCCGGTTCCTGCATCGGGCTCAGGCCGCGCAGGTACTCGACGATGGATTTACCTTCCGGAGTGTCGTCGGCCAGCGAAGCCAGCAGCGCCGCTTCACCCAGCTCCTTGCCGCTGATACCAGGGGCCTTGATCACCGCGCTGCAGCGGCGGTTGCCGAAGGTGATGGTGCCGGTCTTGTCCAGCAGCAGCACATGCACATCCCCCGCAGCTTCCACCGCACGGCCGGACTTGGCGATCACATTGAGGCGCACCAGGCGGTCCATGCCGGCGATGCCGATGGCCGAGAGCAAGCCGCCGATGGTGGTGGGGATCAGCGTCACCAGCAGCGCGGCCAGGTACATCAGAGGCAGGTCGCCGCCGGCATAGCGGGCGAACGGCTGCAGGGTGGCCACCACCAGCAGGAAGATCAGGGTCAGGCCGATCAGCAGGATATCCAGCGCCACCTCGTTGGGGGTCTTCTGCCGCTTGGCGCCCTCGACCAGGGCGATCATGCGGTCCAGGGTCGACTCGCCCGGGTTGGCGGTGATCTTCACCAGCAGCCAGTCCGACACCACGCGGGTGTTGCCAGTGACTGCCGAGCGGTCGCCGCCGGATTCACGGATCACCGGCGCGGACTCACCGGTGATGGCTGCCTCGTTGACGGCGGCAATGCCCTCGATCACCTCGCCGTCGCCGGGGATCAGCTCGCCGGCCTCGACGCGCACGATATCGCCGCGGCGCAGCTGGCTGGCGGCAACCACCTGGTACTGCTCGCCGGCGGTCTTGCGCCGCGCGGTCAGGCCCTGGCTGCCAGCCTTCAGGCTATCGGCGCGGGCCTTGCCACGGCCTTCGGCCAGGGCTTCGGCGAAGTTGGCGAAGAGCACGGTAAACCACAGCCACAGGGCGATCTGCACTGCCAGGCCGGTCGAGACGGCGGGGTTAGGCACGAAGCACAGCAAGGTGGTGAGAACAGCGGTGATCTCCACCACCAGCATCACCGGTGAACGCAGTAACTGACGCGGGTCGAGTTTGACAAAAGCCTGCTTCAAAGCCGGTTTCCACAGCGCGGCGAAACTGGTTTTGGCCTGGTTTTTGGGGGTCTTGGCGCCTTGTTGCGCCTTTACAGGGGCATTCATCATGGTTCTCCGTTAGAACGCCAGGTGCTCAGCCAGTGGGCCCAGGGCCAGCGCCGGCAGGAAGGTCAGGCCACCGACCAGCAGGATGGTCAGTACCAAGAGGGTGACAAACAGCGGGCCATGGGTCGGGAAGCTGTTACCGTCCACCGGCGCACGCTTCTTAGCCGCCAGGCTGCCGGCAATGGCGAGGATCGGCAGGATGTAGCCGAAACGCCCGAGGAGCATGGCCAGCCCGATCATTACGTTATGGAATGGCGTATTGGCGCCAAAACCGGCGAAGGCAGAACCGTTGTTGGCGGTACCCGAGGTGTAGGCATACAGCGCCTGGCTGAAGCCGTGGGCACCCGGGTTGGTGATGGAAGCCGCCGGGCCGTCCAGGCTCACCGCCAGGGCGCAGAACACCAGCACACCGACCGGCATCACCAGCAGGGTGGCGACCAGCAGGCGGACTTCCTTGGCCTCCAGCTTCTTACCCAGGTATTCCGGCGTGCGACCTATCATCAGCCCGGCGAGGAACACGGCAATCAGGACGAACAGCAGCATGCCGTACAGGCCCGCGCCGACGCCGCCGAAAATCACCTCGCCGAGCATCATGTTGAACATCGGCAGCATGCCGCCGATGGCGCTGAAACTATCGTGCATGGCGTTGACCGAGCCGTTTGAGGCGGCCGTGGTGGTCACCGCCCAGAGCGCCGAAGCGGTAGTGCCGAAGCGCGCCTCCTTGCCCTCCAGCGAGCCGGCCTGTTCGATCGGCAGCGCCGCCAGGGCCGGGTTCGGCTGGTACTCGGCCCACAGGGTGATGCCAAGACCGACGACGAACAGGATCAGCATGCTGGCCAGGATGGCACGGCTCTGGCGCAGGTCCTTGACGTAGTGGCCGAAGGTGAACACCAGGGCGGCCGGGATCAGGATGATCGACGCCACCTCGAACAGGTTGGACCAGGCGGTCGGGTTCTCGAACGGGTGCGCCGAGTTCACGCCGAAGAAGCCACCACCGTTGGTGCCCAGCTGCTTGATGGCGATCTGGCTGGCGGCCGGGCCGAGCGGGATGCTCTGGTCGGCGCCCAGCAGGGTCTTGGCCTGCACATAGTTCATGAAGGACTGAGGCACCCCCTGCCAGACCAGAAAGAGGGCCAGCAGCACGCAGAACGGCAGCAGCACATAGAGCACGGCGCGGGTCAGATCAACCCAGAAGTTGCCGATGCCGCCGCTGGACTTGCGCGCAATGCCACGGGCAAAGGCCACCAGGATGGCCAGGCCGACGGCCGGGCTGACGAAGTTCTGCACGCCCAGGCCAACCATCTGGCTGAAGTAGCTCAGCGCCGCCTCGCCGCTGTAGGCCTGCCAGTTGGTGTTGGTGACGAAGCTCACCGCGGTATTGAACGCCAAACTCCACTCCAGGCCCGGCAGTTGCTGCGGATTGAGCGGCAGCAGGTGCTGCAGCATGAGGATGGTGAACAGCACCACCAGGCTGACCGCACTGAAGGCCAGCAGCGCCAGACTGTAGGTCTTCCAGTCCTGCTCACGCTCGGGGTCGACCCCGGACACCCGGTAGCACAGGCGCTCCAGCGGTTGCAGTAAGGGGCTTAGCAAGTTGCGCTTGCCTTCCATGGCGCTGAAGAAATAGCGCCCGAGGAAAGGTGCCGGCACCAGCACCAGCGCGAAGAAGGCCAGAATCAGCCAGTAGTCTTGGACTTGCATGGGGCCTCCTAGCTCTGCCGTCCGGCGCGCAGCAGCGCAACCAGCAAATAAATGAAAAGCCCCAGGGCCAGGCCCAGGGACACCCCGTCGAGAATGCTCATGTGTGTGCTCCGTGATGCGGTCTGTACCGCCTTGCCGGCATTGTTCTGCCGACGCGCGTAAAGGCGCGATTGGCCTTGGGGAGCTGCGCATAAAGAATGCGTAAAGATCGCGGACCGAAATGGCCGCGCAAAAAAAAGGCCCGCATCACTGCGGGCCTTTTGGCACTATTGCACGAGGTTATTCGACGGGAATCTCTTCCTCGACGCTTTCTTCCTCCTCCAGCTGCAGGCCCTGCATGGCCGGGTCTTCCGCGCCCATGGCCGCGCCACCCATGCCCAGACCGGCGCCACTGGCGAAGGCCATGGCGACGAATTCCTCGACGCTCATCTGCTTGCCGTTGAAGTCCACCTTGTCGTCGGCGTAATGCAGGCTGGTGACGATGTTGTCACCCTCCAGCTTGGCCAGCTCGGTGGACAGCGCCATGCCACTGGCCATCTCGGTCATCATCGACGCCTGCTGGGCGACCGCTTCCTTGTCGGTTTCGCCAGCGAAGGTCGCTTGCAAGCCGATCACGTCGGTGATCATGGCCTTGGAAACAGCAACCTTGGCATCCAGCTGGGTGATCAGTTGCTTGGCCAGCTCGGGCGCCGGCAGCTCGAAGGACTCGGGCTTGGCGAAATCCAGGGCCAGGCTCAGGCTGCTTTCACCATTGGCGGTCTTGAACGCCAGCTTCTCCAGGGCGATCCCCGGTTTGGCGGCCAGCAGCTTCTCCAGGTCCACCATCAGCTGGGCCTTTTGCGCCTCGGAGAGTTGCGGCAGATCGTCCTCGGCTTCCAGGCTGGCCTGCTGCAGCTGGCCGGTGCTCTTGATGATGTCACTGTACAGCGCCAACAGCGATTGCAGGGCCGCCGCGTCGATGTTCTTCACGCTGGAGACCATGTCCATGCCGCCGATGTCCTGGCCCTGGTAGCTGACCATGCCGATCTTGTAGGTGGAACGGGCGGCCAGCTTGCCGTCGGCTTCGCTGGTCTCGTCGAGCTGGGAAATGTCCTTGGCCAGGATCGGGGCGTTGGCGCCGATCACCAGCTGAGCGCTCTGCAGCTTGACCTCGTTGCGGCCCAGGTAGAAGTCGCTGCTGCCCTTCGCGGTATCGCTGTTCAGGGTCAGGCCCTTGAATTCGATGCTCAGCGCTTCCGGGCTGTCGCTCAGTTTGGTGCTGACCTTCAGGCTGTCCATCAGACCACTGGCCTCGATCTGCTTGGCTTCGGCCGAGCTGTCGAAGTCGATGTTCAGGCCACTGAAGTCCAGGTTGCTGTCCTCATCCAGGGCTACTTGCACCGGATTCAGACGCAGGTTGCCGGAGACGGAACGGTCGTAACCCAGGCTGGCCTGGCCTTCCACCGGCGATTTGCCGTGGCTGGCGGCAAACCATTGCTCCAGGGCCGGGCTGGTTTCCAGGGCATAGTTGCTGGTGGCCATGACCGGCATCAACTTGAACGCCTTGAGGCGCGACAGCGGGAACGGACCGTGTTCGATACGGTCGTTGATCACCAGTTCGAACTGCTGCGGCGCTTCGCCGTCGAGCGAGCCGTTGAAGGTGATGCGATAGCGCGCATTACTGCTGAAGAACTGGCGATCCAGCGAGAGCAACTCGATGGACGCATCCAGGCCCAGCGCCGGCAGGGTCTTGGCCATGTCGGCATTGGCCTGCTTGATCGACTCGTCCAGCACGGAGGGCAACTGGTTGCCGGTGTACCAGGCGCCGCCCACGCCAATGGCGGCGACGGCGACAACTGCGCCTACAACGATACCTGCAGATTTCTTCATGGGGGGTCTATCCCTTGTGTAGTGTTGGTCTGTCTTCCCTGAACCGCCTGCGGCCTCTACGGACCCTTACATCACGGTTTGAGGCGCGCAAGGCTATCACTGCCCCGCATGCCCACCAAGGGTGGTGGGCAGAATTCTGCACAGGATGCCAACTATGCCCCGTCCTTGCGCTCGGCATCCCGTGGCGTGCTGTTCACCCAGTCGCCGAGCAGGCTGAAGGCGACGGCCAGCAGGGTCGGGCCCAAGAACAGGCCCATGAAGCCGAACGCCAGGATGCCGCCGAACACGCCGAGCAGCACCACCACCAGCGGCAGGTTGCCACCACGACTGATCAGGTAGGGCTTGAGTACGTTGTCCACCCCACTGATGACGAACATGCCCCAGATGCCAAGGAACACCGCCATGCCGTAATGCTCCTGACTGACCAGCCAGGCGGTGGCGGGAATCCATACCAGCGGCGGGCCCATGGGAATCAGGCTGAGCACGAAGGTGATGATGCCCAGCACCAGTGCTCCCGGCACCCCGGCGATGTAGAAGCCGATCAGTGCCAGCACGGCCTGGGCCGCTGCAGTACCGATCACGCCATTGACCACCCGTTGCACGGTGCCGGCCACCAGCTCCAGATAATGCCCGGCGCGGTCACCGATCAGTCGCCCCAGCAGACTCTGCACGAAGGACGCCATGCGCGGGCCATCGCGGTAGAAGAAGAACACCAGCACCAGGCTCAGGGCCAGCTCCAGCATGCCGCCGCCAATCTGTGCGCTGCGCGCCAGCAGCCAGTTACCCACCTGGCCCAGATAGGGCCGCACGGCCTCCAGCAGGGCAACCCCCTCCTCGTCGATACGATTCCACAGGCCAACCAGGCGCTCACCCACCAGTGGCAGACCACCGAGCCAGGTCGGCGGATCGGGCAGGCCGTCGACCTGAAAATCCTTGAACAGCGCGGTGGCATCGCGGATGTGGTCAGCCAGGTTGAAGCCCAGCCAGACCAACGGTACCGCCACCAGGACCATCCAGCCAGCCGTCAGGATGGCCGCGGCGGTGTTGGCCCGGCCATTCAAGGCACGGCTCAGCAGGCGCATCAGCGGCCAGCTGGCAAAGGCCAGTACCGCCGCCCAAAACAGCGCGGAGAAGAAAGGCGCCAGCACCCAGGCGCAAGCGCCCAGCAACGCTAGCAGCAGAATCTGCACCAGCAGGCGATCATTGTTCAGCATGGTCATGCATCCCCAGGCAAACCGGACACGCGGGTCCGGAGTCAATCAGCACTCAGCGCAGTGGCTGCAAAGTCAGGCCCTTGCCTTCGCTGCCCTGCAGCTGCAGGCGCGTGGCTGCCACGCCCTGTTGCTGCAAAGCCGCGCGCCAGGCATCGGCATGGATTCCGGAAAGCCCCAGGCGCAGCGTGCTGTCGAGCCGCAGCGTCTGCGCCAGCAAGGCACTCCAATCATCGTTCGGAGCATCGACAAGCGCCAGCTGCAGTTGGCCATCGCGGCGCAACTGACGCAGCAGGGTGCCAGCGGTCGGCAGCAGCGTCGGCAACGGCGCGCCCGCATCCAACTGCTCCACATGCAGGTAGCCACGACGATTGCCACGGAGGATGCCATACAGCGCCACCAGGCTGTCCTGCGGCTCGGCCAGGCGCAGCAGCAGGTAGCTCTGCTGCTCCTCCGGGCCATAGAGCTTGGCGCTGCCGAAGATCTGGTTGGCCCACAGGCTGCTGGAACCGCAGTCGCGCCCCTCGCACCAGAACAACAGCTGCGCGCCCTGCTCCTGCAAATGCTGACGAGCAATCTGCAGGGCCTCGCGCGGCCCGTGCTCTTCCGGCAACTGATAGGTCAGTGCGCGCAGACGGCCCTCGACGAGAACTTCACGCGCCACCAGCTGGCCGCTGATGCGGCGCAGCGAATCCTGCGGGTAGCGGCGTTCGGCCGCAGGGGTGTCGCGGTAGTCGACGATCACGGAGCGCGCCAGACGCGGCAGTGCCTCCAGATCCTGGCTACCTGCCGGTTCAGCCGCCAGCAGGGGCGCACAGACCAGGCTCAGACAAAAGAGAAGATGGTGACGCATGCGCCTCCTTAGCGTGTCAGCATGCCTTGCGCGGTTTTCACCAGCTTGGCGTCATCCTGCGCCCTGACCGGTACCCGAAGCCCACGTTGCACGGCCGGGCGCACTGCAATGGCGTCCATCCAGCGCTGCAGGTGCTCCAGGCCGTCGATGGCCACGCCAGCCCAGTCGTGGATGCGCACCCAGGGATAGGTGGCGATATCGGCAATGCCGTAGTCGCCGGCCAGGTACTCGGACTCACCCAGGCGCCGATCGAGCACCTCATACAAGCGCCGAGTCTCGTGCTGGTAGCGGTCGATGGCGCCCTGCAGCTTCTCCGGGAAGTAGCGGAAGAACACATTGGCCTGTCCCTGCATCGGCCCCACTCCACCCATCTGGAACATCAGCCACTGGATGGCCAGCGAGCGCCCCTTGGGATCGCTGGGCAGCAACTGGCCGGTTTTTTCCGCCAGGTAGAGCAGGATGGCCCCCGATTCGAACACGGCAAAACCGTCATCGACGATGGCCGGGATGCGCCCGTTGGGGTTGATGCGCAGGAACTCCGGGGCTTTCTGTTCTTGCCGGTCGAAGGACAGCGCATGCACCTCATAGGGCAGCCCGAGTTCTTCGAGGGCGATGGATATCTTGTGGCCGTTGGGCGTGGCGGCGGTGTACAGCTCGATCATGGCAACCTCCGAAGCGATGCGCACAGCCTCGGCAGTTGCCAGGGCCGCGTCAAGCGCGACGGAAGAATGGATTGAAACAGTCTGCAACCTGCTGCGCGCCGGCCTCGTCGTTGAGATGCAGGTGGTGTCCGCCGGGCAGGATATGGGTCGCGAAGCTCGTCTGCTCGATCAGGCTCCTGAGGCGTGGCTCGATACTCATCTGCCCGCCTTCGGCAAGGATCAGGCTGACCGGGCACTGCACGGCACGGACGAACTGCTCGACATGGGCGAAGGTCAGACGCATCACCGAGGGCAGGGTCAGACGGATATCGGTGCGCCAGGTGTAGCCCCCCGGCACCGGCTCCAGGCCACGCTGGGCCAGCAGCTCGGCAGCCTCGCGGCTGACCGCGACCACGCCGCGCATGCGCGCCTGCACGGCCGTATCGAGGTCCGGATAGACCGGCTTCTGCTTGTCGCGCACCGCCAGGCGCGCGCGCAGCGCCTCACCCAGGCGCTTGGGCGCGCTGTCGGCCTCGGCCGTATAGGGCACCAGGCCATCGATCAGCGCCAGGCGTTCGATCCGCTCGGGCACGGCGGCTGCCAACAGGGTGGAGATAATGCCACCGAGGGAATGACCGAGCAGGGAAAAGCGCTGCCAACCAAGCTGTTCGGCCACCAGCAGCACGTCCTCCAGGTACTCCCACATGCTGTAGCTGGAGTTGCTGGCGTAGTGCCCGGAATGACCGTGGCCAGGGAAATCCAGGGCGACAATGCGCAGCCCTTCCAGCTTCGGCGCCAGGCGGGCGAAGGTCATGGCGTTGTCCAGCCAGCCATGCAGGGCAATGACCGGCATGCCATCTTCCGGGCCGAACAGATGTGCCGCCAGTTCCACGTGCGGCAGGCTGAAACGGGTTTCTTCCACCTTGAGCGTCATGCCGAGTGCTCCTTGCCCTGCCCCTGCCAGCGCCCGAATAGCTCGCGCAGCAGGTGGGCCGTATCCTGCGGACGCTCCAGCGGGAACATGTGGCCACCGGGCAGGCTCAGATACTCACCCTTGGGCACGCGGCTGACCTGCCGTGCATGATGCGGTAGCACCACTTTGCTATGCCGGCCACGCACCACGGCAAGTGGTACGGCCAGCTGCTGCGGCCGGCCCGGCACGGTATGCGGCACACTGCGGTAGATACTGATCTCGGTGGCCGGATCGAAGCGCAGGCGCAGGCGCCTCTCCTGCCCCTGGCCCTCCTCGCGCAGACCGTGGCGCACGTAGGCGTCCAGGCAGTCGGGGTCGAAGCGGCTGAACAGCGTCTTGCCGGCGAAATAGTCCCGCGCCTCGCGGACGTCACCGAATGCCTCGCGACGCCCGACAGTTCGGCCCGCCGGAGTGATCCGATCGATGAAGCCGAAACGCTTGGCGGCGCGGATCACCAGGCGATCGACACCGGTCAGCAGCGGCGAGTCGAGCATCACCACGCCGCGATAAAGCTCGGGGCGACGCAGCGCCGCGTGGTAATGCAGTACACCACCGAGCGAATGGCCGACACCCCAGACCGGCTCGCTGCCCTGCTCCACGTGCAGGATCAGTTCGTCCACCAGGTTGTTCCAGTTGTCGTCCACCGGGAAGCGCGGGTCATGACCGTGCTGTTCCAGGTGCCGTACCCGGTAATCCGGCTCCAGCGCGCTGAACAGCTTGCCGTAGGTAGCCGAGGGGAAGCCATTGGCATGGGCGAAGAAAATGGTTTGCGACATGGCGAGCGGACTGCTGAAAGATTCCCGCAGATTGTCCGGCACGTCAGGTTGGGCGGCAATCGGCAGAAGGTGCCAGATGTGCCAAAGAACAGGTGCAGCGCGCCAAAAGGCGCGTTGCAGAGGCCCCGGGGCCGCCTTGCACGGCCCCGGACCGGATCACGCGGCCTGAATCGACGGCGCGCCGCGCAGGCGGTCGAAAACCACCGCGACCAGCAGGGTCAGCGCCACCGGCAGTAGCCAGCCAAGGCCTTCGGCAGCCAGCGGCAGGTGGGCAAACACGCCCGGCACCAGGCCCTTGAAACCGGCGGCATTGAACGCATCGACCAGGCCGAATACCAGCGTCACCGCCATCACCGGCACGAACACGCGCGGCGACGAGCGCCAGAACCCGTCCAGCAGGCTCAGCGCGACCAGCACGATGGCCAGCGGATAGAGACCGACCAGCACCGGCACCGACACGCTGATCAGCTGGGTCAGGCCCTGGTTGGCCACCAGCAGGCTGAACACGCCGAAAGTCAGCACCACGGCGCGATAGGATACCGGCAGCAGCTTGCTGAAGTACTCACCGCAGGCGGTCAGCAGCCCTACCGCCGTGGTCAGGCAGGCCAGGGTGATGACCACCGCCAGCAGCAGGCTGCCGTAGATGCCGAAGGTGTGCTCGACATAGGTGGTAAGGATCTGCACACCGTTCTGCGCATCACCGGCGATGCCCTGGCTGGTGGCGCCGAGGTAGAACAGCGCCAGGTAGACCAGCGACAGGCCAATCGCGGCGATGATGCCGGCGATCACCGAATAGCGGGTGATCAGTGCACTGTCACGCACGCCACGGTCCTTGATCGCGGTGGCGATGACGATGCCGAATACCAGCGCGCCCAGGGTATCCATGGTCAGGTAGCCCTGCAGGAAACCCTGCACGAAAGGCATTGCCTCATAGGCTTCGGTGCTCTGGCCAATCTCGCCGGCTGGCGCCAGCAGAGCCGCACCACCGAGCACCAGCAGCGCAGCCAGCAGCACCGGGGTGATGAACTTGCCGATGCTGTCGACCAGCTTGCCCGGATTCAGGGCGAGGAACAGCACGGCGGCAAAGTAGGCCAGCGTGTACAGGCCCAGCGCCAGCGGCTCGTTGCCGGCAAAGGGCGCCACGCCCATCTCGAAGGACACCACGGCGGTACGGGGGGTCGCGAACAGCGGGCCGATGGCCAGGTAAACGGCCACCGCCAGCAACGTGCCGGCACGCCGACCGAGCGGTGCGGTCAGTTCCGGCATGCCGCCACCGACACGAGCGAGGGCCACCACGGTGAGCAGCGGCAGGCCGACACCGGTGATCAGGAAACCGAACGCAGCGGACCAGACATTGGCTCCGGCGGCCATGCCGGCGCTGGGCGGAAAGATGATGTTGCCGGCGCCCAGGAACAGGGCAAAGGTCATGAAGCCAAGGGCCAGGAGGTCGAGGCTATTCAAGCGATTCATACAGAGCGTTACCACAGGCAGATATTCGGAAATCCAGGGGCTCGCCTTGAGGTTCGGTGAGCGTCATCTCTCCGGATGGGATGAGACCGCTAAGCGGCGACCACACCTTGTGAGTGGCGGTCGCCGGGGCGCGGCCACCTTAATGGATAGCCTCCAGCAGAGCGACCGGAGCTGGTCGGCTGGTCGGGCAGGGGCAAGTGGATGTCGCAAATCTGTAAGCAAGCTGACTGAATGAACAACTTCAGATGCGGAACTGTGCAATCAACCGGTGCAGCTGATCTTCCATCTGTTTGATACGACTGGCCGCCGTGCGTGTTTGCTCGACGGTGGCGAAGGTATGCGCGTTGATGTCGCTGGCCCTGGCGGCGCCCTCTCCGACTGTTCCCGCGACGTGTGCCTGCTCCACGGCGGCATGTGTGATGTGCTGGATGGTCTGATCAATGGCGGCCACTGCAGTGGCGATCTCGATCAGGGCTGCGCTCGCCTGCTCGGCCCGTTGCCCGGCATCGCGCACTGCATGCTGACTCTCTCCCATCGTGTCACTGGCCGCGCGAGTGCGTTGCTGCAGGGTCTGGATGATTTCCTGGATCTCCTGGGTGGACTGCTGGGTGCGCTGGGCCAGTGAGCGTACTTCGTCCGCCACGACCGCGAAACCGCGTCCCTGCTCGCCGGCACGGGCTGCCTCGATAGCAGCATTAAGCGCCAGCAAATTGGTCTGTTCGGCAATCGCGCGGATCACCTCAAGTACCGAACCGATCCGCTCACTGTCGGCGCGCAACGATTCGACCTCACCAGACAGTCGGGAAAACTGCCCAGCCAGCTGCTGCATGCTATTGAGGTTACCCTCGACTCGGCTGCGACCTTGCTCGGCGGTGCTCAGAGCCTGACCAGACAGTTCGGCGGCCTGCTCGGCACGATGCGCCATGTCCTGAGCACTGGCCGCCATCTGCGCCATGGCCGAGGCGGTATGCTGGCTCTCGTCGCGTTGTTGCTCGACATCTCGGTGGGCTGAGTCGGCCGAGGCCTGCAACTGATCCGCTTCACGCTCCAGCGTGGCTGATGCGCTGGTTACCTCGGCGACGGTCTGGCGGATCTTCTCGACGAAGGTATTGAAGCTCAGCGCCAAAGCGCCGAGGTCATCTCGCCCCTGGATGGGTAAACGGCGAGTCAGATCGCCTTCTCCCTCGGCGATATCTCTGAGCATCAGGTTGATACGACCGATGGTGCCGACCAGCGCGCGACCAACACCATATGCCAGTGCCCCGCCGAACAGCAGGGCGACCAGCACCAGCCCCCACTGCACCCGATTGACCTGCGCGGCCGTATCATCCACCGCCTGCCCCGCCTCGCTCATGGCCCGCATGATGCTGGCCTGGAGATCGGCCGCACGCTGGGCGATCTGCGGCTCCAGCGCGTCCATTTTCTGCAAGGTGGCGTTTCGTGCACGCACCAGCTCAGCGGCCTTCTCCGCTGCGGCCTTGTACTTTTCCAAGCTCTGCAGTGCCCCGCTGAGCTTGTCCTGGGTACTCTGGCTGCTGGTCCGCTGCAGCAACGCACTCATGCTGCTCTGGGCGAAGCTCAGCTCACGCGCATAGGCCTTGGCCTGTTCCTCCTGGTTCTCCTGCAGGAACTGGTAGAAGTACTGGCTACCGAGCAGCAGATGGCGCATCGCCGCACTGGAGTAGAACACCGCATCCAGGTTGAAATCCTGCTGGGCATTCTCCAGCACCGAAGTCAGGGCCTTCTCGATCGCCGGGCCATGCAGCCCTAACTCTCCTGCCACCAATGCCTGTCGCTGCTGGCTCAGTGGCACCAACTGCGTACGGAACAGCTCGCTATACTCCCGACGCAGGCCCTCGATATCTGCCAGAAGCTGCTGATGTTGTGGCCCCTGCAGGCGCGACGCCGTCGCTTGCTGCAGGCCTTGCAGGCGCTGCTCAAGCTCAGTCACCTGTTGCGCAACCGCCGCGTCACCACTGCGGGCATACAACTGCACCGCGAGTTGCAGACGAGCCGTGGCGTCCGCCAGCTGTGCCAGTTGCTCAAGGCTGGGCCCGAGATCCTGTGTCACCGCCTGCACGCTCTGCGACACGCTGCGCAGGGATAGGCTGGAGACCACGCCAACAACGACCAGCAACGTGCACAACACGGCTGGCGCAATGGCGATCTTGTGAGCAATGCGCAAATCGGCAAACCACTGCATGCGCGAGCACCCTCTGTGGCGGCGAGATGATGTTCAAGCCATAGGCAGCGTATCGACCATTCGCTTGAGACACTTGAAGTCTAGAAAAGAAAAAGGCCGCCCGGAGGCGGCCTTTTCGCAATCAAGTCAGCCTCAGGCCTTCTTGACTTCCCAACCGGTCAGCTCGGCCAGGGCCTTGCCGATGTCGGCCAGGGAACGCACGGTTCTCACACCGGCGTCCTGCAGGGCGGCGAACTTCTCGTCCGCAGTGCCCTTGCCACCGGAGATGATGGCACCGGCGTGGCCCATGCGCTTGCCGGGCGGTGCGGTGACACCAGCGATGTAGGACACCACCGGCTTGGTCACGTTGGCCTTGATGTAGGCTGCGGCTTCTTCTTCAGCGCTGCCGCCGATCTCACCGATCATGACGATCGCTTCGGTCTTCGGGTCTTCCTGGAACAGCTTCAGGATGTCGATGAAGTTGGAGCCCGGGATCGGGTCGCCACCGATGCCCACGCAGGTGGACTGGCCGAAGCCGGCGTCGGTGGTCTGCTTCACGGCTTCATAGGTCAGGGTGCCAGAACGCGACACGATGCCTACCTTGCCCGGCAGGTGGATGTGACCCGGCATGATGCCGATCTTGCACTCGCCGGGAGTGATCACGCCCGGGCAGTTCGGGCCGATCAGGCGCACGCCCAGCTCGTCGCACTTGACTTTGGCGTCCAGCATGTCGAGGGTCGGGATGCCTTCGGTGATGCACACGATCAGCTTGATGCCGCCGTTGGCCGCTTCCAGGATCGAGTCCTTGCAGAACGGAGCCGGAACGTAGATCACGGACGCATCGGCACCGGTGGCTTCGACAGCTTCCTTGACGGTGTTGAACACCGGCAGGCCCAGGTGGGTGGTGCCACCCTTGCCCGGAGTTACGCCGCCAACCATCTTGGTGCCGTAGGCGATGGCTTGTTCGCTGTGGAAAGTACCCTGCGAGCCGGTGAAGCCCTGGCAGATGACTTTGGTGTCTTTATTGATCAGGACGCTCATTACTTGCCCTCCGCGGCTTTGACGACCTGCTGGGCAGCGTCGGTGAGGCTGGTAGCCGCGATGATGTTCAGACCGCTGTCGGCCAGGACCTTGGCGCCCAGCTCGGCATTGTTACCTTCCAGACGG
Organism: Aquipseudomonas alcaligenes; assembly: GCF_900156545.1. Classification (GTDB taxonomy): domain Bacteria; phylum Pseudomonadota; class Gammaproteobacteria; order Pseudomonadales; family Pseudomonadaceae; genus Aquipseudomonas; species Aquipseudomonas alcaligenes_A. The sequence goes on along the minus strand of NZ_FTNW01000001.1, from coordinate 642,733 downwards.
ACCACGACCGGCACTTTCACGCCGACTTCTTTCACGGCGCCGATGATGCCTTCGGCGATCATGTCGCAGCGCACGATGCCGCCGAAGATGTTCACCAGTACGGCAGCGACGTTGCTGTCGGACAGGATGATCTTGAAGGCTTCGGTCACGCGCTCTTTGGTCGCGCCGCCGCCGACGTCGAGGAAGTTGGCCGGCTTGCCGCCGTGCAGGTTGACGATGTCCATGGTGCCCATGGCCAGGCCAGCACCGTTAACCATGCAACCGATGTTGCCTTCCAGCGCAACGTAGTTCAGTTCCCACTTCTGCGCATGGGCTTCACGCGCGTCGTCCTGGGACGGGTCGTGCATGGCGCGCAGCTTGGGCTGACGGTACATGGCGTTGGAGTCGATGTTGATCTTGGCATCCAGGCAGTGCAGGTTGCCGTCCTTCTTGATCACCAGCGGGTTCACTTCCAGCAGGGCCAGGTCGTAGTCCTGGAACAGCTTGGCCAGGCCCACGAAGATGTGGGTGAACTGCTTGATCTGGTCACCCTGCAGGCCCAGCTGGAAGGCCAGCTCGCGGCCCTGGTACGGCTGTGCGCCAACCAGCGGGTCGATGGTGGCCTTGAGGATCTTCTCGGGAGTCTCGTGGGCAACTTTCTCGATGTCCACGCCACCTTCGGTGGAGGCCATGAACACGATACGGCGGCTGGAACGGTCGACGACGGCGCCGAGGTACAGCTCCTTGTCGATGTCGGTGCAGGACTCAACCAGAATCTTGCTGACCGGCTGGCCATTGGCGTCTGTCTGGTAGGTCACCAGACGCTTGCCCAGCCACTGGGCGGCGAACGCCTTGGCGTCTTCCTTGTTCTTGACCAGCTTGACGCCGCCCGCTTTACCGCGGCCACCGGCGTGCACCTGGGCTTTGACAACCCACTCGCTGCCACCGATCTTTTCGCAGGCCGCAGCCGCTTCTTCCGGGGTGTCAACGGCATAGCCAGTGGATACCGGCAGGCCGTATTCAGCGAACAGCTGCTTACCCTGATACTCGTGAAGATTCATGCTTATCTACCGTTCTTCGTTTAGGTATTGCGCATTTCGGCGCTGCGCTCATGGCACCGCGCCACCTGTGACTGCACTGGTTAGCAGTCCGACGGGCATTCCTGCGACAGACTCTTGCAAGCCGCCACGTGCCGCCCGCCGTGGTTTTCCTGATCTGGGCACCTCGGATATCGAGGTGCCCACACGCATCAGCGCTTCTTGCGATTGGCGATGTGGATGGCGTGGCCATTCACCGCCAGAGCCGCTTCGTGCAGCGCTTCGGACAGCGTCGGGTGCGAGAACACCATCATGCCCAGGTCTTCGGCACTGGTGCCGAACTCCATGCCGATGGCGCCCTGCTGGACCAGCTCGGCCGCGCTCGGGCCGATCACGTGAACGCCCAGCACACGGTCGGTCTTGGCATCGGCGATGACCTTCACCAGACCGGCGGTGTCGTTGGCGGCCATGGCGCGGCCGCTGGCAGCGAACGGGAAGGTACCGACGTTGATCTCGACGCCTTCGGCTTTGAGTTGCTGCTCGGTCTTGCCGACCCAGGCGATTTCCGGGTGGGTGTAGATCACCGACGGGACCAGGTCGTAGTTCATCTGCGCCTTGTGGCCCTTGATGCGCTCGGCAACCATCACGCCCTCTTCCGAGGCCTTGTGCGCCAGCATCGCGCCTCGCACCACGTCACCGATGGCGTAGACGCCCGGCACGCTGGTTTCGCACTGGTCGTTGACGAAGATGAAGCCACGCTCGTCCAGGGTCACGCCGCTGTCGGCGGCCAGCAGATTGGTGGTCACCGGGCGACGGCCGACGGCGACGATCAGCTTGTCGAAGGTCAGCTTCTGCTCGCCGGTGGCGTCGGTGAAGGTCACAGTCACCTGCTTCTTCTTCACTTCGCTGCCGGTTACGCGGGCGCCCAGGCGAATGTCCAGACCCTGCTTGCTGAAGATCTTCAGGGCTTCCTTGGAGATTTGCTCATCGGCGGCGGCGAGGAACTTGTCCATAGCCTCCAGCACGGTCACTTCGGCGCCCAGACGGGCCCAGACGGAGCCCAGCTCGAGACCGATCACGCCAGCGCCGATCACGCCCAGCTTCTTCGGTACGGCCTGGAATTCCAGCGCGCCGGTGGAATCGACGATGACGTCCTGGTCGACCGGAGCCGGCGGAATATCCACCGGGCGCGATCCGGAAGCGAGAATCACGTTCTCGGCCTCGACCACCTGGACGGAGCCGTCCAGACCGGTGACTTCAACCTTCTTGCCGGCCAGCAGCTTACCGTGGCCTTCCAGCAGGGTGACGCCATTGGACTTGAACAGCCCGGCAACGCCGCCAGTCAGGTTCTTGATGATGGTGTTCTTGCGCGCGACCATCTGCGGTACGTCGATGGTGACGCCCTTGGCCTCGATGCCATGGACTTTGAAGCCTTCGTGGGCCTCGTGGTACTTATAGGAGCTGTCCAGCAGCGCCTTCGACGGAATGCAGCCGACGTTCAGGCAGGTGCCGCCCAGGGCGACCTTGCCGTCCTTGTCCTGGTACTTCTCGATGCAGGCGGTCTTCAGGCCGAGTTGCGCGGCCTTGATGGCGGCCACGTAGCCCCCTGGGCCCGCGCCAATCACTACCACGTCAAATTTCTGGGTCATAACTCATTCCTTCTCGAATAAAACCGGGCGGTTCCTTGTGAGAACCGCCTTGTTGCGCAGCTCCGGGATCAGATGTCCAGCAGCAGGCGAGCCGGGTCTTCCAGCAGGTTCTTGATGGTGACGAGGAAGCTCACCGCTTCCTTGCCATCGATCAGACGGTGATCGTAGGACAGCGCCAGGTACATCATCGGGCGGATCACGACCTGGCCGTTGATGGCCACCGGACGCTGGATGATGTTGTGCATGCCGAGGATCGCGGCCTGCGGCGGGTTGACGATCGGGGTCGACATCATCGAGCCGAAGGTACCGCCGTTGGTGATGGTGAAGGTGCCACCGGTCATCTCTTCGATCGACAGCTTGCCGTCACGGGCCTTCTTGCCGAAGGTGGCGATGCCGTTCTCGACTTCGGCCAGGCTCATCAGCTCGGCGTTGCGCAGTACCGGAACCACCAGGCCGCGGTCGCTGGACACGGCCACGCCGATGTCCTGGTAGCCGTGGTAGACGATGTCGTTGCCATCGATCGAGGCGTTGACCGCCGGGAAGCGCTTCAGCGCTTCGACCGCGGCCTTGACGAAGAAGGACATGAAGCCCAGGCGCACGCCGTTGTGGGTCTTCTCGAACAGGTCCTTGTACTTCGAACGCAGGGCCATGACTTCATGCATGTCCACTTCGTTGAAGGTGGTCAGCATGGCCATGGTGGACTGTGCCTCGACCAGACGCTCGGCCACTTTGGCACGCAGGCGGGTCATCGGCACGCGCTTCTCGACGCGATCGCCGGCGGCGAATACCGGGGCCTCGGCAGCAGGCGCAGCCGGTTTGGCCACGGCGGCCGGAGCGGCGCTCTTGGCGGCGACGGCTGCAACGGCGTCTTCCTTGGTGACGCGACCGCCTTTGCCGGTACCGACGATGGCGTTCGGGTCGATACCGCCCTCCTCGGCAATCTTGCGCGCGGCAGGCGACAGGATGGCGTCATCGCTGGCGGCGGCAGCGGCAGCCGGAGCGGCAGCAGCGGCGGCAGGCGCAGCAGCGGCCGGAGCGGCCGGAGCGGCTGCAACAGCAGCGCCGGCGGCACCCAGCTTGCCCAGCAGTTCGCCGGACAGGACGGTATCACCCTCGTTCTTGACGATTTCGGCGAGAACGCCGTCGGCTTCGGCGAGTACTTCCATCACCACCTTGTCGGTTTCGATGTCGACGATCAGCTCATCGCGCTTGACCGCGTCGCCCGGCTTCTTGTGCCAGGTGGCCACGGTGCCGTCGGCGACCGATTCCGGGAAGGTTGGGGCTTTGATCTCGATAGCCATTGTGTGTGTTTCCTTAAATTCGTTTCTTCAGGGGGCGACGACCCATGCCGTCGCCCCGATGCGCGAAGGCGTTAGACAGTAAAGGCGTCGTTCAGCAGTTTTTCCTGCTGTTCGGCGTGCATCGAGGCATAGCCACAGGCCGGGGCCGCCGAGGCGTCGCGGCCGGCGTACTGCAGGAACAGCTCCTTCTTGTGCGCCGAGGCAACGCGACGCATGTGGTGCTGACTGCAGTACCAGGCGCCCTGGTTCATCGGCTCTTCCTGACACCAGACGATGTGCTTGAGGTTCTTGTACGGAGCCAGAGCCTCGGCCAGATCGTCTTCGGGGAACGGGTAGAGCTGTTCGATGCGCACGATGGCGATGTCGTCACGCTTCTCGGCGCGACGCTTGGCCAGCAGGTCGTAGTAGACCTTGCCGCTGCACAGGACGACGCGCTCGACCTTCTTCGCCTCGATCGGATCGATCTCGCCAATTACGGTCTGGAACGAGCCTTCGGCCAGCTCTTCCAGGGTCGAGATGGCCAGCGGGTGGCGCAGCAGCGACTTGGGCGACAGCACCACCAGCGGCTTGCGCAGCGGGCGGATCACCTGGCGACGCAGCAGGTGGTAGATCTGCGCCGGGGTGGTCGGCATGCAAACCTGCATGTTGTGCTCGGCGCACAGCTGCAGGAAGCGCTCCAGGCGCGCGGAGCTGTGCTCCGGGCCCTGCCCTTCGTAGCCGTGCGGCAGCAGCATGGTCAGACCGCACAGACGGCCCCACTTGTGCTCACCGCTGGAGATGAACTGGTCGAACACCACCTGGGCGCCGTTGGCGAAGTCGCCGAACTGCGCTTCCCAGATCACCAGCGCGTTCGGCATGGTGGTGGCATAGCCGTACTCGAAGGCCAGTACCGCTTCTTCCGAAAGGAAGGAGTCGAACAGCTGGAACTTCGGCTGACCCTCGAACAGGTTCTGCAGCGGCAGGTAGGTACTGGCGTCCTTCTGGTTGTGCAGCGCCGCATGGCGGTGCGAGAAGGTACCGCGGCCGACATCCTGGCCAGTCATGCGCACCGGATGGCCTTCGAACAGCAGGGTGGCGTAGGCCAGGTTCTCGGCATAGCCCCAGTTGATCGGCATGGCGCCGGCGGTCATCTTGGCGCGGTCTTCCAGCACCTTGGCGACCTGACGCTGCAGCACGAAGCCTTCCGGAATTTCCAGCAGCTTTCCCGCCAGTTCCTGCAGGGTCTTCAGCTCGAAGCGGGTGTCATGGCGAGCGGTCCAGGTGTGGCCCAGGTAGGGGCGCCAGTCAACGAACAGCTCCTTGTTCGGCTCCTTGACCAGGCTCTTGACCACGTGCTGACCATTGTCCAGCGCGCTGCGGTAATCCTCGATCTTGGCCTTGACCGCCTCCTCGGCGATACGACCGGCCTGGATCAGGCTGTCGGCGTACAGCTCGCGGGTGGTGCGCTGCTTGGCGATCTGCTGGTACATCAGCGGCTGGGTGCCGCTCGGCTCGTCGGCCTCGTTGTGGCCGCGACGACGGTAGCAGACCAGGTCGATGACCACGTCACGCTTGAACTGCATGCGGTAGTCGACGGCCAGCTGGGTGACGAACAGCACGGCTTCCGGGTCATCGCCATTCACGTGGAAGATCGGCGCCTGGATCATCTTCGCCACATCGGTACAGTACTCGGTGGAGCGCGAGTCCTCGGGACGACTGGTGGTGAAGCCGACCTGGTTGTTGATCACGATGTGGATGGTGCCGCCGGTCTTGTACGCACGGGTCTGCGACATCTGGAAGGTTTCCATGACCACGCCCTGACCGGCGAACGCCGCGTCACCGTGGATGGAAATCGGCAGTACCTTGTCGCCTGTGGTGTCCTGGCGACGATCCTGACGAGCGCGCACGGACCCCTCGACCACCGGAGAGACGATCTCCAAGTGCGACGGGTTGAACGCCAGCGCCAGGTGCACTTCGCCACCCGGAGTCATGACGTTGGACGAGAAGCCCTGGTGGTACTTCACGTCACCGGACGACAGGCCTGCGACCTGCTTGCCTTCGAACTCGTCGAACAGGTCGCGCGGGTTCTTGCCGAAGGTGTTGACCAGCACGTTCAGACGGCCACGGTGGGCCATGCCGATGACGATTTCCTGAGTACCGTAGGAGCCGCAGCGCTGGATGATCTCGTCCAGCAGCGGGATCAGGCTCTCACCGCCCTCGAGGCCGAAACGCTTGGTGCCCGGGTACTTGGTGCCCAGGTACTTTTCCAGGCCCTCGGCAGCGGTCAGGCGCTCGAGCAGGTGCGCCTGTACTTCCGGCGAATAGGCCGGACGGCCGCGCACGCTCTCCAGACGCTGCTGGAACCACTTGCGCTGCTCGGAATCGACGATGTGGGTGAACTCGGCGCCGATGGTGCGACAATATGTCTGCTGCAGCGCTTCGTGGATTTCCCTTAGAGTCGCCTCCTCCTTGCCGATGTAAAGCTCACCGGTACGGAAGGTGGTGTCGAGGTCGGCATTGGTCAGGCCATAGTGATGGACTGCCAGATCGGCCGGCGCAGGACGCTGCCACAACCCCAGCGGGTCGAGCGTCGAGGCCTGATGGCCGCGCATGCGGTATGCCTGGATCAGGCGCAGGACTTCCACCTGCTTCTTCTCGTGCTCGCTGCTGACGCTCCCGGCGGAAACCGGTTGAGCGCGGCGCTGGTTCTTCGCCAGCAGCACGAAATGATCGCGGACAGTGGAGTGCGAAACGTCGGTCGCGGCATTGCCATCGGCCGGCAGTTTCTGGAAGTAGGTGCGCCACTCTTCGGGCACAGCGTTGGGATCGTGCAGGTAGAGCTCGTAGAGCTCTTCCACGTAGGCCGCGTTGCCACCGGATAGGTGGGCGCTGTCCCACATGCGCTGCATCACGCTTTCTTGCATGCTTGGTCACCCTCGGTAAGGGGACACCACCGGCGTAGAAGCCGTAGCTGGGCCATTCATAGTCCTAGAGCAGCGACCTGGTAAGCCACTACGGATCCCGCAGATAGTCCGGGTACCAGCCCGGATGCCCCTGCTGGTCGTCATTTTCTTTCAAATAAGACCCCCGGCTTTGTGAGCTGGGGGTCTGGCTTTACTGCGCCGGCGAATCGTTCCGCCGGCGCAGGTGTTGCGTGAAACGGTGTATCAGGTACCGCTCTGCAGCAGCATGTTGCGCACGTGACCGATGGCCTTGGTCGGGTTCAGGCCTTTCGGGCAGACGTTGACGCAGTTCATGATGCCGCGGCAGCGGAACACGCTGAACGGGTCGTCCAGGGACGCCAGACGCTCGGCGGTCTTGGTGTCACGGCTGTCAGCCAGGAAGCGATAGGCCTGCAGCAACGCGGCGGGACCGAGGAACTTGTCCGGGTTCCACCAGAAGGACGGGCAGCTGGTCGAGCAGCAAGCGCACAGGATGCACTCGTACAGACCGTCCAGCTTCTCGCGCTCTTCCGGGCTCTGCAGACGCTCGATGGCCGGAGCCGGCGTATCGTTCTGCAGGAACGGCTGCACCTTCTCGTACTGCTTGTAGAAGATGCTCATATCGACGACCAGGTCACGAATGACCGGCAGACCCGGCAGCGGACGGATCACCAGCTTGTCACCCTTCACCACGGTGGAGATCGGGGTGATGCAGGCCAGGCCGTTCTTGCCGCTGATGTTCATGCCATCGGAACCGCAAACGCCTTCACGACAGGAGCGACGGTAGGAGAAGCCTTCGTCCTGCTCCTTGATCAGGGCCAGCACATCGAGAACCATCAGGTCCTTGCCGTCGATCTGCACCTGGAAATCCTGCATGAACGGCGCAGCGTCTTTTTCCGGGTTGTAGCGATAAACGCTGACTTGCAAAGTTTTACCAAGAGACATGGCAGCCACCCTTAATAAGTACGTACTTTGGGTTCAAAAGCAGGAACGGTCTTTGGCGCGAAGTTGACAGCGCGTTTGGAGACACGTTTCTCACCCGGGAAGTACAGCGAGTGGCACAGCCAGTTCTCGTCGTCGCGATCCTCGAAGTCTTCGCGGGCATGGGCACCACGGGACTCGGTACGGGTATCGGCGGCGATGGCAGTGGCCTCGGCCACTTCCAGCAGGTTCTGCAGCTCCAGCGCTTCGATGCGCGCGGTGTTGAAGGCCTGGCTCTTGTCGGCGATCTTGACGTTGGCGATACGCTCACGCAGATCGGCCAGCTGAGAGATGCCCTTCTTCATGTATTCGCCGGTACGGAATACACCGAAGTAGTTCTGCATGCACTGCTGCAGCTCTTTACGCAGCGGAGCCACGTCTTCACCGCTGCTGCGCTCGTTGACGCCGGACAGGCGCTTGAGCGAAGCCTCGATGTCGGTTTCGCTGGCACCACGGACTTCCACGCCTTCTTTCAGCGCTTTTTCCAGGTGCAGGCCGGCGGCGCGGCCGAATACCACCAGGTCGAGCAGCGAGTTGCCGCCCAGACGGTTGGCACCGTGCACCGATACGCAAGCGACTTCACCTACGGCGAACAGGCCTTCGATGATCTTGTCGTTGCCATTGGCATCCTGGGTGATGGCCTGGCCATGGATGTTGGTGGCCACGCCGCCCATCATGTAGTGGCAGGTCGGAATCACCGGAACCGGAGCGACGACCGGGTCGACGTGTGCGAAGGTCTTCGACAGTTCGCAGATGCCAGGCAGACGGCTGTGCAGCACGTCTTCGCCAAGGTGGTCGAGCTTCAGCAGCACGTGGTCCTTGTCCGGGCCACAGCCGTTGCCGGCGATCACTTCCTTGACCATGGAACGGGCGACCACGTCGCGGCCGGCCAAGTCTTTGGCGTTCGGCGCGTAACGCTCCATGAAGCGCTCGCCGTGGGCGTTGATCAGGTAGCCGCCTTCACCGCGGCAGCCTTCGGTCACCAGTACACCGGCGCCGGCGATACCGGTCGGGTGGAACTGCCACATCTCGATGTCCTGCACCGGCACGCCGGCACGCAGGGCCATGCCCACGCCGTCACCGGTGTTGATCAGGGCATTGGTGGTGGAGGCGTAGATACGGCCGGCACCGCCAGTGGCCAGAACCACGGCCTTGGAACGGATGTAGACGGTTTCGCCAGTCTCGATGCAGATGGCGATGATGCCGACGATGGCGCCATCCTGGTTCTTCACCAGGTCAACGGCGTACCACTCGTTGAGGAACGAGGTGCCAGCCTTCAGGTTGGCCTGGTACAGGGTGTGCAGCAGGGCGTGCCCGGTACGGTCGGCCGCAGCACAGGTACGAGCAGCCTGGGTCGGATTGTCCGGACCCTTGGACTGACCGCCGAACGGACGCTGGTAGATGCGACCCTGCTCGGTACGGGAGAACGGCAGCCCCATGTGCTCGAGCTCGAACACGGCTTCCGGACCGACAGAACACATGTATTCGATCGCATCCTGGTCACCGATGTAGTCGGAGCCCTTGACGGTGTCGTACATGTGCCAGCGCCAATCGTCGTTCGGATCGGCCGAAGCGATGGCGCAGGTGATACCGCCTTGAGCGGATACAGTGTGCGAACGGGTCGGGAAGACCTTGGTCACCACGGCAGTCTTGTGACCGCCCTGAGCCAGTTGCAGTGCGGCACGCATGCCTGCACCACCGCCACCGACGATGATGGCGTCATAGGAAAGAGTACGAATGCTAGACATGAATCAGAAACCCCACAGGATCTGCACACCCCAGACGAACACGACGAACTGAATCACGCCGCAAGCCGCCTGGACGAGGAAACGCACACCAGTCGCCCAACGGCCGATGGCCATGGGAGTCAGGTAGTCGGTGGTGATGGTCCACATACCGACCCAGGCGTGCACGATCAGCGCAACCAGCGCCAGCAGGCTGAAGATGCGCATCGCATTGTGGGAGAACAGGCTGTGCCATTCGGCGTAGCCCAGACCTGGATTGACCACGAAGTAGCCAATCAGGAAGATGAAATAAGCCGCGAGAACGACCGCAGAAACGCGCTGAGCCATCCAGTCGTAGAGGCCAGAGCGCGAGAAGTTGGTTACGTTGGTTACCATATCCACACCCCCACCAGAACGATGATCACAGCCGAAACGGCGATGACGATCTTCGAGCCCAGCTTGCCGCCTTCCAGCGACTCGCCGACACCCATGTCCATGATCAGGTGGCGTACGCCGGCCACCAGGTGATACAGCAGGGCGGACAGCAGACCCCAGACAATCAGCTTGGCCAGCGGGCTGGTCAGACACGCCTTGACTTCTGCAAAGCCTTCCTCGGAAGCCAGGGATTTGTCGAGAGCAAACAGCATCACGATGATACCCAGGAAGAGGATGACACCGGATACCCGGTGCAGAATGGACGTATAAGCTGTGATCGGGAGTTTTATGGTCCTGAGATCTAGGTTTACAGGTCGTTGGCTATTCACGGCTTTTTTCACACTAGAGGCCCCTAACAAACAGGGCAAGTTGTCGGGAAGTGCACTGGTCAGGTACCCCTCACCAAGGGAGTGCCAGCCGCCTTATTAAAGGCTCTAAAGCCTCTGACGGCCGGTCGCAGAGTATAGACAGTTAGGTTACTAATGACAACGCAAGACCCCACACCCAAAAGCGGATTGCGCGGCCTCAATAAATGACGTATTAGGCCACTCCCCGCGCCCTAAAAAAGGGCTGAAACCCGTCTGCCGTCTGGGTTTCAGTAAATTGACTTTCAGATTTATGTCTCTATAGTGTCCCGGGCCCTGCGTGGGGGGCTGTCTGATGATTCCAAGCATAAACAGGAGGCCGCACATGGCTGACAAAAAAGCGCAGTTGATCATCGAGGGCAATGCCCCCGTAGAGCTGCCCGTACTGACCGGCACCGTAGGTCCCGATGTTGTCGACGTGAGGGGCCTGACCGCCACGGGTCGCTTCACCTTTGATCCTGGCTTTATGTCGACCGCCTCTTGCGAGTCGAAGATCACCTACATCGACGGTGACGCCGGCATCCTGCTGCACCGCGGTTACCCCATCGAGCAGCTGGCCGAGAAATCCGACTACCTGGAAACCTGCTATCTGCTGCTGAACGGCGAACTGCCGACCGCCGAGCAGAAGGCCAAGTTCGTCAGCGTCATCAAGAACCACACCATGGTTCACGAGCAACTGAAGAGCTTCTTCAACGGCTTCCGCCGCGATGCCCACCCGATGGCCATCATGTGCGGCGTAGTCGGCGCCCTCTCCGCCTTCTACCACGACTCGCTGGACATCAATAACGCCCAGCACCGCGAAGTGTCGGCCATGCGTCTGATCGCCAAGATGCCGACCATCGCCGCCATGGCTTACAAGTACTCCATGGGCCAGCCCATGATGTACCCGCGTAACGACCTGAACTACGCGGAAAACTTCCTGCACATGATGTTCAACACCCCGTGCGAGATCAAACCGATCAGCCCGGTGTTGGCCAAGGCGATGGACCGCATCTTCGTCCTGCATGCCGACCATGAGCAGAACGCCTCCACCTCCACTGTGCGCCTGGCCGGCTCTTCGGGTGCCAACCCGTTCGCCTGTATCGCCGCCGGTATCGCCGCGCTCTGGGGCCCGGCACACGGCGGCGCCAACGAAGCCGTGCTGACCATGCTGGACGAGATCGGCAGCGTCGACAACATCGACAAGTTCATCGCCAAGGCCAAGGACAAGAACGATCCGTTCAAGCTGATGGGCTTCGGTCACCGCGTGTACAAGAACCGCGACCCGCGCGCCACCGTGATGAAGAAGACCTGCGACGAAGTGCTGAGCGAGCTGGGCATCACCAACGACCCGCAGCTGCAGCTGGCCATGCGCCTGGAAGAGATCGCCCTCACCGATCCGTACTTCAAGGAACGCAACCTGTACCCGAACGTGGACTTCTACTCGGGCATCATCCTCAAGGCCATCGGCATCCCGACCAGCATGTTCACCGTGATCTTCGCCCTGTCGCGTACCGTCGGCTGGATTTCGCACTGGAAGGAAATGCTCTCCAGCCCGTACAAGATCGGCCGCCCGCGCCAGCTGTACACCGGCTACGACAAGCGCGACTACGTCAAGCTGGAAGACCGCAAGTAAGTTTTGCGGACAATAAAAAAGGCTGCCGATGGCAGCCTTTTTTATTTCCACAGGGCCTCAGCGCTTCTCGGCCAGGGTGCGCAAACCGCTCAGCGTATTGAACGGCGCATCGACCACGAAATTATTGGCCAGCCAGGACGGTACGCTGCCACCCGGCTCGGTATGCACCTGGTAGGTGACCTCGACCTTGCCATCACCCAGCGGCACGAAACGCCAGAAGCCCTGCAGGCTGGCGACCCGCGTATGGCCTTTGTCCTGCGGCAGGTACTGCGGTTGGCCATCCAGCTTGCGGGTCAGGCTGCCATCGGCGCCCTGCTCTGACACCACATGCAGGATCGAGTCGCGCGCCTCGACCGGCCAGGGCATGTCGAAACGGGTATAGACCCAGCTCTCACCCTCTTCGTGCTTGAGCAGGCTCTGCTCGGCACAAGCGTGAATCCACTTGCAGGATCCCTGGACGTCATCCTGCAAAGCGCGCAGCGTCGCGACATCGGCGTTGATCGTGGTCACGCCGCGATAGGCCTTGTACTTCGAGCCTTGAACCTCGCTCAGGTAGATCTTGATGCCACCCTCATCCTTGGCCAGCTTCCAGTCTTCGGCGTAGGCCAGGCCGCTTGCCAGCAGGCTAAGGCCGCAGACGGCGGCTATTCGACTCAACGCAATCATCATTGCTCCTTGGTGGGAAAAGGCCCGCCGGCATAGCCGCCGGACCGGGATTCGCTCAGGCCGTAGCCTGCTCCAGCCAGCCGATCAGGCGGATCGCCTCCTCGCGGCTCGAGCCACAGACATAATCCGCCGCGGCAAAGCCCGAGCAGACACTCGGGCGCTCGGGGCGACCGAAGATCGCGCAGAGAAACTCGGCGGTAAGATGGGGACAGCGTTCACCGGCAGCCTTGCCGTTGGGCAGACCGGGAATCGGTGAGCTGATGGAGGGTGCGATGCAGCAGGCACCGCAGCCGGCACGACACTCCATGAAAACCTCTCATGTACTGGGCGGGCGCGATCTTAACGTCTGTGCGCCCGACCTTCCATCATTCAGATGGCACCATGCCCGCTGCCGCTCTCTTGACGCCTTGAATACCTCAGCTGCGCTGCTTGAGACGGGCGATCAGGCTGGAGGTATCCCAGCGGCCACCCCCCATGGCCTGCACATCGGAATAGAACTGGTCGACCAGCGCAGTCACCGGCAGCTGCGCGCCATTGCGGCGAGCCTCCTCCAGTAGGATCGAGAGGTCCTTGCGCATCCAGTCCACGGCGAAACCGAAGTCGAACTTGCCGGCCAGCATGGTCTGATGACGGTTCTCCAGCTGCCAGGACTGCGCCGCGCCCTTGCTGATCACCTCCATTGCCGCCTGACCGTCGAGCCCTGCGCACTGGGCGAAGTGCAGCGCCTCGGCGAGACCCTGGACCAGGCCACCGATGCAGATCTGGTTGACCATCTTGGTCAGCTGGCCGCTGCCCACCGGCCCCATCAGCTTGATCATCTTGGCGTAGGCGTCGATCACCGGCTCGGCACGCCTGTAGAAGCTTTCATCTCCGCCCACCATCACGGTCAGCATGCCGTTCTCGGCACCAGCCTGCCCGCCGGACACCGGCGCATCGAGGAAGCCCAGCTCGCACTCGGCGGCAATCACCGCCAGCTCGCGGGCGACGTTGGCCGAGGCGGTGGTGTGGTCGACCAGTACGCTGCCCGGCGCCATGCCGGCAAAGGCGCCATCCGGCCCCAGCAGCACACTGCGCAGATCATCGTCGTTACCGACGCAGGTCATCACGAACTCGGCGCCCTGGGCCGCCTCGCGCGGAGTCGGCGCCGCCTCACCGGCAAACTCGTCCTGCCACAGCTGGGCCTTGCCCGGCGTGCGGTTGTACACGCAGACCTCATGCCCCTCGCATGCCAGATGCCCGGCCATGGGAAAGCCCATCACGCCCAGGCCGATAAATGCCACCTTTGCCATGCACACCTCCTCACTCACTGAGGTCCAAGCATAGCCCGGAACAGGGTGGCGCCGGCCAGCACAGCTGAAAGGCAAAACTGTGCAAGGCACGCCATAATGGCTGCGAGCTAAGGAGGCCCGGATGCGCCAATGGCTGATCATCGACCTGGAAGCCACCACCGAAGAAGGTGGCTGGCCGATCGAAGACATGGAAATCATCGAGATTGGCGCCAGCCTGGTCGCCGCCGATGGCCATGAGTTGGAACACTTCCAGCGCTTCGTGCGTCCGCTGCGGCGCCCCTACCTGACCGACTTCTGCCGCGAGCTGACCCATATCAGCCAGTCACAGGTCGACGGCGCCCAGCCGCTTGCCCAGATCTGGCCACAGTTCGAGCGCTGGCTGCAGCCGCACCTGCCCCATCTGGTGGGCTGGGGCAGCTGGGGCGACTACGATCGCCGCCAGTTGTTCCAGGAGTGGCAGCGTCATGATCTGCGCAGCTGCCTGCAGGACATCGCTCATCACAACCTCAAGCAGCGATTCGCCGAGAGCCGCCAGCTCAAGCGCGCCGTCGGTCTCAACGCGGCCCTGCAGCTGACCGGCTTGCAGTTTCAAGGACAGCAGCATCGCGCCCTCGAAGACGCGCGCAATACAGCCAGGCTGCTGCCCGTGATATTTGCCACCTGAGGGCTGACGCCAATCGCGGCCTTGGGCATACTGGCGGACCTTTTTCGACCCTTTCCGAGGAGCCCGCCATGTTCAAGGTCAACGAATACTTCGACGGCACCGTCAAATCCATCGGCTTCGCCATGGCCGAAGGTCCGGCCACCATCGGCGTGATGGCCCCTGGCGAATACGAGTTCGGCACCGCGCAGCTGGAAGTGATGCACGTGGTCGCCGGCGCCCTGACCGTCAAGCTGCCGGGCAGCGACAACTGGGAAACCTTTGCCGCCGGCAGCCAGTTCACCGTACCGGGCAACAGCAAGTTCCAGCTGAAGGTAGCGGTAGACACCGCCTACCTGTGCGAATACCGCTGATTGGCATCCTGTGCTGAAAAAGCCGGCTATCCAGCCGGCTTTTTCGTTTAGGGATACAGCGCCCTTTACTACCCCAGCTCGCCCACCGCCCGCCACGCCTGATCGACGGCGCCGTGCAGGTACGGGTCCCACCCCGCATCGGAGTTGGCAATGGCCACGCGGCCCAGCGGCTGGCGGGCGGCTTTCATCACCGCTTCGCCGCCATCCGGGCCGTCGAACAGCGAATTGCTGTAATAGGAATAGCCATGGGGCCAGCGGTTGACGGTGATGGCCAGGATATCGCGCTGGCTGTCGAAGCCGGCCTTGCCCAGCAGGCGTTGCAACTGGTCGCGGATCTGCGCCTCGTACTGCTCGAAGCTGGTGGTATAGATCTGCATGCGCGCTGCCCGTGCCTGGGTGCGCAGGTCCGGTCCGACGCCCGGCGCATGCGGCACCTGCACCATGTGCAGACAGATCGGCTGCTGCGGATCACGCGGCGCGCGATACCCGCCGAGGTCCACCGGGTAGTCGAGCTTGACCATGCAGAACGGCATGCCCGGTGAGTAGACCTCCTGCATGCCGAGCGTGGCCCAGCTGCTCCAGTCGCGGAGCACCACGTTGGCATACACCATCGGCAGCTTGACGTTCTGGCTCAATGCCTTGGCCTGCGCCGCCGGCAGGTCGCGCAGGATGTAGGGAATCAGCATGTTGTAGCAGGCCAGCACGCAGTGACGGCTGCGTACGCGGTAGAGCTGCCCGCCGCGGCTGTAGCCGACATCCACCCCCTCGTCACGGTTGCGCACACTGACGGCGGTGCTCGACAAACGCACCCGCACCGGCTGCCCGAGCACATCCAGGCGGCCGTAGTCGAAGACGGCCAGCACCACATCGTCCATGCCGCGCCCCGGCGCCACGCCCGGAATCAGGTCGCGCACCAGCAGACGTGCCACGCCGGCGTTGCCGTCGGGAAAGTGATAGATATAGGGCTCCTCTTCGCCTTCATCCTCCTCCAGCCCCAGCCCAGCAAATCCCGGGTACCCGGCATACCGGGCGTAGCTCGCCGGTAGAAAGTCGATGCGATAACCGTACTCATCGCTGGAGCGCTGCTGGAAATAGGCAATGGCCGTTTCCGACAGCCCCACGTGCCGTTTGAGGTAATCGCGGTAGCTCAGGCTGGCCAGGTAATCATCGCGCTCATCGGCGGGCATCTCAGCGAGGTAGTCTTCCTCGTCCTCGTACAGCGCTCGCAACGCCTCTCGATCGGCCTCAGGCAGCGGAAAGCGCCCGATAAAACCGGCCCAGTCCGGTTCATCCTCGGCCTCCGCATCGGGCTCACCCACCACCAGCCGGTCCTCGCCGAAGGTCTGTCGGTCGAAGAACACCGCACTGTCCAGCTCCTCATACAGCCGGTGCTGATAGGCCTGATCGAAACGCTCCAGATGCACACCCAGCGCCTGCAGCAGACGGTATACCTGATCACTGAAATTGGCCTTGGGCGAATCCAGCGATTCGCTGCCGCCATAGCCCAGAATCAACCGGCCACCGGCACGAAACTCGTTGCGCCGGGCATGCCCGCCGAAGTCATCGTGGTTGTCCAGCAGCAGGATGCGCGCCTGCGGATGCCGCTCGCGGTAGAACCAGGCCGCGGCCAGACCGCTGATACCGGCGCCGACCACCACCAGGTCGTATTCCTCCTGCACGGGCAGCGAGTCGGTGTCGAACACCTTCTTTTCCCAGCCCATCTGGTGAGCCACTTCGAAGCTGCCGGGATGGCTGCCGCGCAAACCGGTCAGCGCCGGCGGATAGCCGGCCTGCTGCGCCTGCGCGGCCCGCACCAGTTGCCAGGGCAGCAACCCGGCGCCCACCGCAAGCGCCGCACCGTTGAGGAAATCACGTCGTTTGATGGTCATACCACCCTCGCAAAAAAGCCCCGCACAAGGCAGGGCAAACTGCTTTGGAACACTCCCACACCCAGATTAGTTGCTGTAGAGGCGCCGCCAGTATTTGGTCATCACCTTGATCGTTTTCGGCCCGATCGTGCCCGAGACATAGAAGCTGCGGATCTCCGCTTCACTAGGAGCATAACGGCCATCCTGAATCGCGCGGCTGGCCTCCTGCGCCTCCCGCACCGAACTCGGGTAGCTGTTGTACTCGGCCACCTGGGTCGCCACCTTGGGGTCGAGCAGATAGTTGATCCACTGATAGGCCGCGTCCTTGTTGGGCGCATCCTTGGGAATCCCCATCATGGTGAACCAGATGGGCGTCTGGCCCTTGGGCGTGATGTAACGGATCTCCATGTCCAGCTTGTTCTCGCGGACGATGCGGTTGACCACCCCGGCATCTCCACTCCAGGCCATGGCCACACAGATTTCGCCACGGGTGATCTGATCCCGGTAGGTCGAGTTGACCTGACGGATGTGCGGCCAGACGCGCTGCAGCTGCATGTAGGCGGCCTTGTAGTCCTCGATATCGTTGCTGTTGGGATCACGCCCCAGATAGGCCAGCACCATGGTGAACACATCCTGCGGCGAATCGAGGAAGGACACCCCGCACTTGGCCAGCTTGCTCACCACCAGCGGATCGAACAGCAGAGCCTGGGTGTTCAGGTCGAAGTCCTCGCCGAGGATGGCCCGCACCTGTTTGACGTTGACCAGAATGCCGTTGGTGCCCCAGAGAAAGGGCACGCCGTAGCGGTTGCCGAGGTCATGCTGCTCGACCTTCTTCAGCAACACCGGGTCCAGGTGCACACGGTTGGGAATCCTCGACCAGTCCAGCGGCTCGTAGGCCCCCGCCTTGATCTGCTTGGCCATGTAGGAGGAGGACGGATAGACCACGTCGTAACCGGAGTGACCGGTCAAGAGCTTGCTCTCCAGCGTGTCGTCGCTGTCGAGGATGTCGTAGGTCATCTCGGTCGAGGTCTGCTGGGCATAGGCCTTCTGCACCTCGGCCGGGATCAGCTCCGACCAGTTGAGGACATTCAGTGACTGTGAAGCGGCCTGAGCGCTCAGCACGCCCAGGCACAGGGCGCTGGCCAGAAACGCGCGGCAAAGGGCGGAGGATCGTGACTTCATGGAGGCTCTCGCGGTGGGATCGTGACAGCCAGACCTTAGGAGAGCACAGCCACTGGCCACAACACGCGATTAGGGCACCTGGCTATTAGAAAAAGTCATACCTGAAAG
The DNA here is from genome assembly GCF_900156545.1 of Aquipseudomonas alcaligenes. Taxonomy (GTDB): domain Bacteria; phylum Pseudomonadota; class Gammaproteobacteria; order Pseudomonadales; family Pseudomonadaceae; genus Aquipseudomonas; species Aquipseudomonas alcaligenes_A. The sequence continues at coordinate 624,599 of NZ_FTNW01000001.1, read as the reverse complement.
CTGGCCAGCTTGGCGAACAGCCACTGGCGGAACAACTTGGCCTCCGGCTTCAAGCCCCCCGCCGGACTGAGCAACAGATAGCCCTCCAGTACCGCCTGATTAGCCAGCGGACGCACCAGCCGGCCACTGGCCAGCTCCTCCTCGACCAGCAGGCCATTGGTCAGCGCCACCCCGGCACCGGCCAGCGCCAGGTCGATCACCTGATCGGCACTGACATAGGACATCTCGCTGCTCAGCCGCGCCCGCAGGCCCTGACTCTGCAGCCAGGCGCCCCACCAGTAGCCGTCGTCCTCGTGCAGCAGAGGCAGACGCAGCAGGTCTTCGACCCCCGTCAGCGGCCCGTGCTCGAGCAGAAACGCCGGCGAGCAGACCGGAAAGATCGGCGGCTGCACCAGCACCTCGCGCGGGCCGCTGAACTCCTCGCCCTCGCCAAAGGCGATACCCAGATCGGCACGCTCGGCCGTCACTTCGCGAAAAGACGGATTCGGCTCAAGGGCGATACGGATGCCGGGGTGCAGCGCACGGAACTCGGCCAGGTGATGGTGCAGCCAGCGCCCGGCGAACCCCGGCACCACCAGCAGGCGCAACCAGCGCTGCTGGGCGCGGGAGGTCAGCTCGTAGGAAGCCTCGGCGATCTGCGTCAGCGCGGCGCTGACCTGCTCGAAGTAACGCCAGCCATCTTCGGTCAGCACCACGCCACGCGGCGTGCGCTGAAACAGCTGCGTCTGCAGACGCTCTTCCAGCGCCTTCACATGCCGGCCGATGGCCGGCTGGGTGACATGCAGCTCCTGCGCGGCCGCCACGTAGCTACCCAGACGGGCAGCGGCCTCGAAGGCACGCACGGCATTCAGGGGGGGCAAACGATGCGCGACCATGCCGGCTCCAGCTATTAGTTTTTTTAACAACCTAGCACAGAAAACGCAGGTTGTTGCAGGCCGGACATGCCTCGCATCCTGCGCCGGACACTGCCCTCCATCACAGGACCTGCCGCATGACACCCACAGCCACCCTGATGCTCGAACGCTCCGCCCAACACTTCGTCGATGGCCAGTACCTGCCCGGTAACGGCGCCCGCGTGACCATCATCGACCCGGCCACCGAGGCCGAAATCGGCTGCTATGCCGAGGCCACCGAGGCCGAGATGGAACAGGCCATTGCCCTGGCCAACCAGGCCCAGAAGGGCTGGTGGGCGCTCAGCGCCCTGGAGCGCGCCGACGCCCTGCACCGGGTCGCCGACCGCCTCGGCGAACTCAGCGCCCAGGTGGGCGAATGCCTGACCCGCGAGATGGGCAAACCCTACCGCGAAGCCGAGTGGGAGGCCGGCGCCTCGGCCTCGGCCTTCCGCTACTACGCCGAACTGGCCCGTCAGGAACACGGCCGCGTGGCCGGCCCGGCCATCGCCGGCCAGCTGCACATGACCATCAAGGAACCGCTGGGCACCGTGGTCTCCATCGTGCCCTACAACTTCCCGGTGCTGCTGTTCGGCTGGCAGGCCGCAGCCTCGCTGGCCGCCGGCAACGCCATCATCGTCAAGCCCTCGGAGCTGACCTCGCTGACCCTGCTGCTGGTCATGCAGGCCTTCGATCACCTACCGGCCGGACTGGTGCAGTGCCTGACCGGCGGTGCCAACGTCGGCCGCCATCTGGTGGCACACCCGCACACCCATGCCGTGGCCTTCACCGGCAGCGTGCCGGCCGGTCAGGCGGTGGCGCAGAGCGCCGCGCTGCGCTTCAAGCCGGTGCTGATCGAAGCCTCCGGCAACGACCCGTTCATCGTCATGCCCTCGGCGCCGGTGGAGATCGTCGCCCGTGGCGCCGCCTTCGCCGCCTTCCTCAACTGCGGTCAGGTGTGCACCTCGGCCGAGCGTTTCTATGTGCATGAAGACGTCTACGACCGCTTCGTCAGCGCCCTGGCGGCCGAGGCCCGCAAGCTGCGCATCGGCAACGGTCTGGAGTGCGTGGACATCGGCCCGCTGGCATCGGCCCGTGAGCGGGCGCGGGTAGAGAACATCGTGGCCCGCGCCGTGGAACAGGGCGCGCGCATCGTCTGCGGCGGCAAGCGTCCGGCAGACCGCGAGCAGGGCTGGTTCTTCGAACCCACGGTGCTGGAAGTCAGCCACAGCATGGACATCATGCATGGCGAGTGCTTCGGCCCGCTGGCGCCGGTGTGCAAGGTGCGCAGCCTGGACGAGGCCATCGCTCTGGCCAACGACTCCGAATTCGGCTTGGGTGCCAATATCTACACCGAGCGCCTTGCCGAAGCCATGCGCGCGGTGAACGAAATCGAGTCCGGCATCGTCTGGGTCAACACCCCGCTCAACGACAACGACTGCGTGCCCTTCGGCGGCCGCAAGATGACCGGCCAGGGCCGTGAACTGGGCATCGAGGGGCTGGAGCAGTTCCGCCGCTCGAAGATGGTGATGATCGCCCCGCAGGCCATCGACGACCCGGAATGGTTCCCCTACCCCGATGACGAGGCCTTCCCGGCCGCGCAGCAGTAACCCCGACAACAAGCACAAGACAGGAGCGTTACCCGATGAATCGTCGCACTTTGCTGAAAAACGCCGGCCTGGCTGCCGCCATGGCGGCGGCCGCGGCCGCCAGCCGGACCAGTCTGGGCGCCACCACCAGCCCGAAGCGGGTCATCGTGATCGGCGCCGGCATCGCCGGTCTGGCGGCGGCCAGCCAGTTGGCCGGGCGTGGCCATCAGGTCACCGTACTGGAGGCGCGCAACCGCCTCGGCGGCCGCACCTGGACCAGCGCCGCCTGGGCCGACGCGCCGGTTGATCTCGGGGCCTCCTGGATTCACGAGATGGACGGCAACCCGCTGACGCCGCTGGCGCAGGATGCCGGGGCCACGCTGATCACCACCAGCTACGACAGCACCATTGACTACGACGTCAACGGCCGCCCGATCAGCGCCGCCCGCGCGGCGCGCCTGGCCGAGCTCAAGGGTGAGCATGACTGGGCCATCCGTCAGGGGCAGAACGACGCCATCGACCGTTCGGTGCGCAACACCGTGGAGAGCCAGCTGGACTGGGCCAGCCTCGAAACAGCCGATCAGGAACTGCTGGCGTTCATCACCAACAGCACCGTGGAGCAGGAGTACGCGGGCAGCCGCAATGACCTCTCCACTTACTGGTTCGACAGCATGGGCGGCTACAACGGCGAGGACGCCGTGTTCGCCGACGGTTACCGCACCCTGGTCAACCATCTGGCGCGCGGCCTCAACGTGCAGCTGGGGCAGGTGGTCAGCGCCATCGACTCCAGCACGGCGGCCGTCAAGGTCACCACCAACAAGGGCAGCTTCAGCGCCGACCGGATCATCGTTACCGTACCGCTGGGCGTGCTGAAGAAAGGCTCGATCAAATTCACCCCGGCGCTGCCGACCAAGAAGACCACCGCCATCAGCAAGCTGGGCATGGGTCACTTCAACAAGTGCTACCTGCGCTTCCCAACCCAGTTCTGGCCGCAGGAAGACTGGCTGGAATACATCCCGCCGCTGTCCCAGCACGGCCAGTGGAGTCAGTGGCTGAACCTGGCCCGGCTGACCGGCCAGCCGATCCTGCTGGGCTTCAACGCCGGCGACTTCGGCGGGCAGATCGAGGCGTGGAGCGATGCGCAGATCGTCGCCGGTGCCATGACGAGGTTGAAACAGATGTTCGGCAGCGGCATCCCCGACCCGATCGGTTTCCAGATCACCCGCTGGAGCCAGGACCCGTACAGCTACGGGGCCTATTCCTTCTATAAGCTGGGTTCCAAGCCAGTGATGCGCGACGACCTGGCCGCGCCGATCGGCAACCGCGTGTTCTTCGCCGGCGAGGCGACCCACCGGCAGATGTTCGCCACCGTGCACGGCGCCCTGCTCTCCGGACAGCGCGCCGCCACCCAGGCCGAGGCCTGATCCCCTGCGGCCGCCCGATACCCTCGGACGGCCGCCCTCAGCAGGCTCGACTAGGCTCAGTGGATATGCGATTAACTAGGCCTCTCTATGGACCGAGCACTGCTACGCCATCTCGCCCACCTGAGCACCATCGCCACTGCGCTGCTGGCCATTGGCGGCCTGCTGGTGGCGGTCTGGCAGATCCGAGCCAGCGAAGCCAGCCAGCGCGAAGCCTCGGCCCGCGACGCCTACAAGGAATACCTCAAGCTGGTGATCGAGAAGCCCGAGCTGGCCGAACCCGACCTCCCCGGCTCGACCTCAGGCCCGGCACGCGAGGCTGGTCAGGACAATCTGTTCAGCTTCTACCTGTTCAGTGCCGAGCAGATCTTCGACGCCTTTCCCGATGACCCAGGCTGGCACCAGAGCCTGCAGAGCGATCTGTGCGGTTTCCGCCAACTCCTGGGCCCGCGCCTGGACAGCTGGCACTGGAGCCAGCACGAGGCCGAGTTCATCGAATTTGCCCAACAGGCGCTGAGTACCTGCCCGCACGCCAACGACTGAGGATGTCGCCTGAATCCAAAGCTTGCTACTGTGTGAACAAGATCGTAGCCGGCCCCGTGTCGGCTTTTTTATTGCCCTTCGTCGACTGCCAACACATGCGCCGCTCTGCCCTGCTCCTGCCCATCGCCCTGCTGATCATCGCCATGACCTCGATCCAGAGCGGCGCCTCCCTGGCCAAGAGCCTGTTCCCGCTGATCGGCCCCGAGGGCACCACAGCCCTGCGCCTGAGCCTGGCCGCGCTGATCCTGTGCGTCGTCATGCGGCCCTGGCGCACCCGTCCGAATTTCGCCGCCTGGCACTCGCTGCTCGGTTACGGCCTGTCGCTGGGGGCGATGAACCTGCTGTTCTATATGTCGCTAAAGACCATCCCACTGGGTATCGCCGTGGCCCTGGAGTTCACCGGTCCGCTGGCCCTGGCGCTGTTCGGCTCGCGGCGGCTGCTGGACTTTATCTGGATCGCCCTGGCCGCACTCGGCCTCTGGCTGCTGCTGCCGGACACGTCCGCCAACGACCACCTCGACCCGCTGGGCATGGCCCTGGCCCTGGGTGCGGGTGTCTGCTGGGCGTCGTACATCCTCTTCGGCCAGCGCGCCGGCGCCGCCCATGGGGCGCAGACCGTGGCCTTCGGCACCCTGGTGGCGGCCATGCTGGTGTTCCCGGTAGGCCTGTGGTCGGTCGGCAGCGACCTGTTCTCCCTCGACTTGCTGCCGGTGGCGCTGGCCGTGGCGGTGATGTCGTCGGCACTACCCTACAGCCTGGAAATGGTCGCCCTGACGCGCATGCCGGCGCGTACCTTCAGCGTGTTGATGAGCATGGAGCCGGCCATTGCCGCCCTCTCCGGCCTGATCTACCTCAGCGAGCGCCTGGGCGCCACGCAGTGGCTGGCCATTGGCGCGATCATCCTCGCGTCGGCGGGAGCGGCATTGACCATCCGCCCGCGCAAGCACGCCTGATCAGAGCGGGCGCAACGCGCTGCTGATCGCCAGCCCCTGTAGCTCGGCCAGGTACTCGTCCTGCGTCAACAGGCCCAGGCAGGGCATCGCGCCGCGTGCCTGCAGGGTGCCGGCGGCCAGCTTGCGCGCCAGGGCCACGGCCGCCATGCAGGGAATGTTGGGGCCGTCGTTGTGCTCGGCCAGCAGCTCCCAGCACAGGCGTAGCGGCTGCCCCTGCGGGTCCAACCCTTGCAGACGCACGAACATACCGCTGCGGCCGTCGCCGAAAGGCTCCACCGACGCGGCGCGGCGATGCAGGAACCGGGTCAGCGGCACCGCACTGCGCAACAGGCCGCCACGCACCAGCCAGGACAGCGCCCAGGTGCCGAACTGGGTGATGCGCAGGCCGACGCCGGCGGAGAAACGCACGCTGCGCACGCCGGCATAGCGCGCCGCAAACAGTTCGAGATCGGGGATATCGCAGTTGGCCACCCAGCGCGGGCCGAGCGGCGCCGGGAAGTCGTGGCGAGCCAGGTCCTGCCAGCCATACACGGTTTGCCACTGACCATCGCGCCATTGCCGGAACGGCTTGCCGCAATAGTCCAGCACCGCTGCCAGGGTCGAAGCGCCCGGAGTCTTCTCAGAAGAGCTGATGCCATGCCAAATGCTGTCCAGCCGCGAGAAGCGCGGCAGCAGCTCATCGATCACCGCCCCGGCCAGCGCCGGCACCGAGCTGGCGCCGCCGCAGACCAGCACCCCGGCGGCTCGAGCCGCCTCATCCAGCTCGCCGATGCCGCAGACGAAGGCCCGTGCATCGGCCAGGTCGGCATAGTGCATGCCGGCCTCGATGGCGGCGCGGGCGACCCGATAGTCCTGGCCCTGAAACGGCCCAGCGGTGGAGATCACCATCTGCGCCCCAGTGGCACGCAGGCGCTCGACCAGGTCTGCAGCGTTCATGTCCAGTGGCAGCGCCTGGCTGCCGCTCTGCGCGGCCAGCGCCTCGGCCTTGGCACGGTCGCGACCGGCCACCCAGACGCGCATGCCGGCAATGCCGCTCAGCCTGCGCACGATGACCTGGCCGAAGTTGCCATAGCCACCCAGTACCACTACCCCAAACTCCCTGTCCACGCACACTCCTCAGTCGCGCTCGCGGCGCTCGGTATTGAATTGCAGCTCGGCCAGCCGGGCATACAGCGGGTTGCTCAGCACCAGCTCGCCATGGCTGCCGATGGCCTGCAGACGGCCGCGGTCGATCACCGCGATGCGGTCGGCGTTCTTCACCGTGGCCAGGCGGTGGGCGATCACCAAGGTGGTACGCCCGCGCATCAGCTCCGGCAGGGCCTGCTGGATCAGGTGCTCGCTCTCGGCATCCAGCGCGCTGGTCGCCTCGTCCAGCAGCAGGATCGGCGCGTCGCTGAGCAACGCGCGGGCGATCGCCAGGCGCTGGCGTTGGCCGCCGGAAAGTCCCAACCCGGCCTCGCCCAGGTGGGTCTGGTAGCCCTGCGGCAGGCGCTCGATGAACTCGTGGGCGTGCGCCGCACGCGCGGCCGCCTCGACTTCGGCATCCGTTGCCTCGGGCCGGCCATAGCGCAGGTTGTCCGCCACGCTGCCGAAAAACAGCGCCGGGTTTTGCGATACCAGGGCGAAGCAGCGGCGCAGGTCGGCCGGATCGAGCTGCTGGATCGACAGGCCCTCGACCAGGATCTCGCCCTGTTGCGGGTCGAAGAAGCGCAGCAGCAGGTCGAACAGGGTCGACTTGCCCGCTCCGGAGGGGCCAACCAGCGCCAGGGTCTCGCCGGCGTGCACAGCCAGGTCGATGCCATCGATGGCCGGATGCTCTGGCCGGCTCGGGTAGCTGAAATGCACGCCGCGCAGCTGCAGCGCGCCGCTGACCCGCGCGGGCAGCTGCAGCCGCTCGCTCTCCGGTGGCGCGATGATCAGGTTGCGCGTGCGCAGCAGCTCGGCGATCCGCTCGGCGGCGCCGGCGGCGCTCTGCAGCTCGCCGATCACCTCGCTGATGGCGCCGAAGGCCATGCCGACGATCAGGCTGTAGAACACGAAGGCAGCCAGGTCGCCGCCGCTGATGCGCCCGGCAATCACGTCCATGCCACCGACCCAGAGCATGGCGCCGACGGCGCCGAGCACCAGGACAATGACCACGGTGATCAGCCAGGCGCGCTGACGGATGCGTTTGCCGGCGGTGACAAAGGCCGCCTCCACGGTGCCGGCGAAGCGCTGGCGGTCCTGGTTCTGGTGGTTGTAGGCCTGCACCGTCTTGATCTGGCCCAGCGTCTCGCCGATGTAGCTGCCGACGTCGGCGACGCGGTCCTGGGTCTGCCTGGACAGCGCGCGCACGCGGCGGCCGAAGATCAGGATCGGCGCCACCACCAGCGGCAGCGAGCAGACCACGATGGCGCTGAGCTTGGCATTGGTGACGAACAGCAGGATCACCCCGCCGATCAGCATGATGCCGTTGCGCAGGGCCATCGACAGCGAGGAGCCGATCACCGTCTGCAGCAGCGTGGTGTCGGCGGTCAGCCGCGACTGGATTTCCGAGGCGCGGTTGCTCTCGTAGAAGCCGGGGTGCAGATCGATCAGGTGGTCGAACACGCGTCGGCGGATATCGGCCACCACCCGCTCGCCAAGCCAGCTGACCAGATAGAAGCGACTGAAGGTGCCGACCGCCAGCGCCAGCACCAGCACGAAGAACAGGCCGATGGAGTGGTTCAGCGCGGCCTGCGACTGGGTGGCCAGGCCCTGGTCCACCAGCAGGCGGATGCCCTGGCCCATGGACAGGGTGATGGCGGCGGTGAACATCAGCGCCAGCAAGGCGCCGATCACCCGCCCGCGATAGGGCGCGACGAAGCGCCAGGCCAGGCTCAGCGCCTCACGCCGGCTCGCGGACAGCAGGCTCATGAGCGCGGCTCGGCGCTGTCGAGGAAACAGCCCTGGTAGTCCGGGGCCGGCAGCAGGCAGCTGTCGTGGCGGCCGAACAGGCGATAGCGGTTCAGCGCGATGCGGTCGTAGCACCAGTCGCGCAAGGCGCGCGGCAGGATGCGCGGCCAGGCCAGCCAGCGCCAGGCGCCGGGCAGCTGGGCGACGATGCGCAGTACTGCGTCGGAGCGCACGAACAGCGCCTCGCCCTCGACATAGGCCATGGTCTCGAAGGTCTCGGTGGGCAGGCCGAACCAGGCGAGGATCGCCTGGCCCTCGGCGGACTGCACCGAGCACAGGCGAAAGCGCCGCTCGCGGTCGTGGCGGATCAGGAACTTCGCCCAGCCATTGCACAGCCGGCACACACCGTCGAACAGCACCACACGCTCGCCGGCCTGGATATGGGGTGGTAGAGCCATCGCGACCTCCGGAAATCCTGCCGCGATGCTAACTCATCGCACGAAGCGATAGTGACCGATGATGGCGAAGCCGAACAGGATGTCCTCCTCCTGCGTGCCACGGCCGATGTTGTGCAGCACCAGTGGCACGCCCGCCGGGCTGGTTCGGTCGGAAACGATACCGATATGCGTGAGGCCGCGCCCAAGATCCCAGGTGACGATATCACCGGCCTGGTAGTCCGCCGGTTTGTCGCTGACCTCGAGGGCCATGCCCTGGCGCCTGAACCAGGTCATCAGGTTGGGCACGCGGCGGTGGTCGATATTGCGGTCCGGGCGCTGCAGGCCCCAGTTGCGCGGGTAGAGGGGGAAGTAGGCGCGCATGTCTTCATGCACCGTCTGCTGCAGATCCAGCCCCTGCTGACGCAGGGCGCGGATCACCACATCGGTACACACGCCGGTGCTTATCGGCACATCGCCGCCTGGAAAGTCGAGCCGGCGGTAGACCGGGTCGTAGCCCAGGGTCACACCAATCTGGGTGCGGGCGTCGCGCACCAGTTGTTGCGGATCGATACTGCTCGCCCAGGCCGGCCCGGCAAGCAGCAGCGCTGCCAACAGCAGATGGCGCAGGGCAGGACCAAGCCCCCTACCATCACCGGCCCCCCGGCCAACGCAATGTGCTTGCCGCATGCTTGGTTTCCTTGATTCAACCCAGCGGATAAAGCAGCTCTTCCCGGTAACCCGCCCAGACGCGCACGGCATCGGGGAAAGCCTCGTCCAGCGCCGGATCGCCGCTGTCCACCCGCAGCGGACGACCGTCCAGGGTGCCGAGCTTGCGCTTGGTAGCGATCACCCGCAGGTGCTCCAGGCCGATGGCGCGCAGCACGCGCGGGCTGATCTGCTGGTTGCCGCGACCGATGATATGGCCCTGGCCGCCGATGGCGGTGACCAGCAGGCGCGCCGGATGACCGTCGATCAGCGCGAACAGCTGCGCCTCGGTCACGTCACGGGCGATCACCTGGCCGTTCTCGATCACGTCCACGCCCAGCAAGGTGGTCTCCAGCCCCAGGTTCTGCGCCAGGCCATGCAGGGTCGAGCCGGGTCCGAAGACGTAGCGCACGCCCTCCTCCCAGCTCTCGGCCAGCCAGTCGGCCAGGTCCACCAGCACCAGCTCCTCGGACTCCATGCCGCCCTGCTTGACGTGCTGCATGAACTCGCCCTCGACCGGCACGCACATCTCGCCGTAATGCCGAGAGCCCACCTTGCCGTCGCGCAGGGCAGCTTCGTCGATATCACGCACCTCGCCACTGGACAGCCGAACCAGGCCACCCTCGATCAGGCGCAGGGCCATCTGCCCGGCGGCGCGCGGGCTGATGGCATAGACCGCGGAATGGATTTTCACCCCGGCCGGAATGCCCAGCACCGGCTGCTCCTCGCGCACCACACTGCACACGTCGCGCGCGGTGCCGTCGCCACCGGCGAACAGGATCAGCGCGCAGCCGGCATCCTGCAGCTCACGCACCGCCGCCTGGGTGTCCGCCGCCGTGGTCGGGCCCTGGCCCAGGCTGCCGAGCACTCGGTGGGCATAACCCAGCTCCGCCAGCAATTCGGCGCCCATGGCCCCGGGAAAGGTGATGAACTGCAGGCGCTCAGCCACCGGTCGCAGGCATTCCAGGGCAATGCGCGTACGCTCCGCCGCGCGCGGCTCGGCGCCCCGCGCCAGGGCCTCGGCGGCCACACCGTCGCTGCCCTTGAGTGCTGCCGGTCCGCCGAGGCCAGCCAGCGGGTTGATGATCAGGCCCAGATGGAAAACGCTCATAACCACTCCCCAGCGGCGCGGCAGCGGCCACGCCCTTCAATTCAAGTCGCGCGGTTCTGTCACCGCGCCTTCATCTGGCCGCCCTAGACTGCGCCCATCGTCAGACCAGGAGGCCGCCATGCAACCCATTCAACAGCCCAACCAGGCGCGTATTCTGCCCTTCAACCCGCAGCAGCCGGTTGGCGGCGCCATCATCGATGCCGAGGGGCGAGAAATTCCCATCACCGAGCAGATGATCCTGCAGGCCTGCCGCGAGCTGGAGCAGAGCCTGCAGCAGCGCCAGGCCGGCTAGCAGGTCGTTGAGGCAGTCTGGCATAGGCAAAAACAGCCGAAAAAACGCAGTTTACGAGCAGTAAATGAGCATTTTGAGGCTGTTTTTAACAACGGCCAGACAACGCAGCCAGTTCTTTCAACGATCTGCTAAAGCACCCGGCAGCCAAGGGCTCCGACCAGCGCCGCCAGGTGCGGCGCATCACCGTCCAGGCGCACCTGCAGGCCGTCGATCTCGCGGCGATGGGGGTAATGCTTGCGCAGCTGATCAAAGGCCGCCTTGCGCTGCGCCGCATCACCCACCAGGCTGCGGCGGAAATCCGCGTCGTCGCGGCGCGGGTCGTACACCGCGCGGCACAGGGTGGCCAGCGCCCAGTCGATGGCAGCGTCTTCATGCAGCGACAGCGCACCGAGCCAGGCCGGCGGCAGCAGTTCATCCAGCTGCACCTGTTCGGCCAACCCCACAGTCCGGCAGTAGGCCTGGTAGATCTGCGCCGTGCCGCGCAGCTTGCCGTCCAGGCTGTAGCCGGCAATGTGCGGGGTGGCGATCTGGCACAGCGCGGCCAGCTCCGGATCGGCCTGCGGCTCGCCTTCCCACACATCGAGCGCCACCTGCAAATCGGCACCGCCGCGCAGATGGGCCTTGAGCGCCGCATTGTCGAGCACCGCGCCGCGGCTGGCGTTGATCAGCCAGGCGCCCGGCTTGAGCGCGCGCAGCTGCTCGGTGCCAATCAGGTGGCGGGTGCCCGCGTCCAGCGGCGTATGCAGGCTGAGCACATCGCACTCGCGCAGAATCTCCGCCAGCTCGACGAAGTCGCCGCCCTCGGCCGCCTGGCGCGGCGGATCGCAGACCCGCACGTCCCAGCCCAGGCCGCGTAGCACCTCGACCAGGCGACCGCCGACCTGGCCGGCACCGACCACGCCATAGGTCAGTTCCGGCAGGCGGCGCCCGGTACGTTCGCCCAGGGCCAGCAGACAACCCAGCACGTAATCGACCACGCCACGAGCATTACAGCCCGGCGCGCTGGACCAGGCGATGCCGGCCGCGGCGAAGTAGTCGAGGTCCAGGTGGTCGGTGCCGATGGTACAGGTACCGACGAAACGCACCCGGCTGCCCTCCAGCAGCGCACGGTCGACGCGGGTCACCGAGCGCACCAGCAACACCTCGGCGTCGCCCAGGGCGGCGCGGTCGATGGCGCGGCCGGGGTGGCGATGAAGGGTGCCGAAACCGGCAAAGAATTCATCGAGCAGGGGGATGTTTTCGTCGGCGACAATCTGCATAAGGTGCTCCTGTAGCAAGCGCCCATTCTAGGCGCAGAGCCACCTGCCGGGTAAGCCGAGCTTTTCTGACCAGGCGGACAGGGCTAGACTAACGCGCCTTTCTGCATCTCCCGCCGGATCCACCATGCTCGCCCTCTCCCGCTCGGCCCGTACCCTGGCCGAAATCCGCGCCCTGCTGGCGCTGGCCACGCCGATCATCATCGCGCAGCTCGCCTACACCTCGATGGGCTTCGTCGACACCGTGATGGCCGGCCGCGTCAGCGCCCGCGACCTGGCCGGCGTGGCGCTGGGCAACTCGCTGTGGGTACCGGTGTTCCTGCTGATGAACGGCACCCTGCTGGCCACCACGGCCAAGGTCGCGCAGCGCTTCGGCGCCGGCAAGGAGGCCGAGAACGGCCCGCTGGTGCGCCAGGCCCTGTGGCTGGCACTGGCCATCGGCATGCTGTGCGCGGTGCTGCTGTGGAACGCCGAACCGGTACTGCGCCTGATGGGCGTGGATGCCGAACTCAGCGCCCTGGCCATGGGCTACCTGCGCGGCGTCGCCTGCGGCTTCCCAGCTACCGCGCTGTACCAGGTGCTGCGCTGCTTCAGCGACGGCCTGGGCCGCACCCGGCCGAGCATGGTGCTGGGCATCTGCGGCCTGCTGCTGAACATCCCGCTCAACTACGTGCTGATCTACGGCAAGCTGGGCCTGCCGGCGCTGGGCGGCGTCGGTTGCGGCTGGGCCACCGGCATCGTCATGTGGTGCAGCCTGCTGGGCATGCTCTGGTGGGTACGCTGGGCGCCGGCCTACCGCGCCAGCGGCCTGTTCCTGCGCTTCGACTGGCCACAGTGGCCGGTGATCCGCCGTCTGCTCTCGGTCGGCCTGCCAATCGGCGTGTCGATCTTCGCCGAGTCGAGCATCTTTTCGGTGATCGCCCTGCTGATCGGCGGTCTTGGTGCCACCGTGGTGGCCGGGCACCAGATCGCGCTGAACTTCAGCTCGATGATCTTCATGATCCCCTACTCGCTGGCCATGGCCGCCACCGTGCGCGTGGGCCAGTCGCTTGGGCGCAGCGCGCCGCGTGACGCGCGCTTCGCCGCCGGCGTGGCGATGGGTACAGCGCTGACCTATGCCTGCCTGTCGGCGAGCCTGGTGATGTTGCTGCGTGAGCCGATCGCGCGCATCTACAGCCCCGATCCGGAAGTGATCGCCATGGCCGCCACCCTGCTGGTGTATTCCGCGCTGTTCCAGTTCTCCGACGCCGTGCAGGTGACTGCCGCCGGCGCCCTGCGCGGCTACCAGGACACCCGCGCGACCATGCTGATCACCCTGCTCGCCTACTGGGGCATCGGCCTGCCGGTGGGCTATGCGCTGGGCCTGTCCGACTGGCTGGGCCAGCCCTCCGGGCCGAGCGGCCTGTGGCAGGGCCTGGTCGCGGGCCTGACCTGCGCGGCCGTGCTGCTAGGCATCCGCCTGGCGCGCAGCGCGCGGCGGCATATTCGCGCGTAGGGCCGAGCCTCAGTCGTCGAGCGCGGGAGTGGCGGCCAACGCCGCCCAGTAGGGCTCGGACAGGTAGGGGCGACCGGCCAGCAGATGCGCCAGGTAGGCGCGGCTGGGGGCCAGGCCCTCGCTGCGCCAGCGCGGATTGGCCACGTACAGCCAGGCCGCGATCTGGCCCTGCTCGGTGTGCAGCGCCATGCGCTCGCGGCTGTAGAAGATCGGCGTGCCTTCGAAGACATCCATCTTGAAGATCTCGCGCTCATCGGCCAGGCGGTAGAGCACGCCCTCGACCACGGCGTCGCGCTGATGACGGATATTCGCGTAGGCCCGGCCGGGGTGGTCGTGGGCGCGCTTGTCGAAACTCAGCGCATAGCCCGGCAGCCGCGCCGCCATGGCGTTCTCGACGCGCAGCCCGCGCGCCTGCATGCGCGCGGGGTTCATGTTGGAGCCGTAGGCGAAGTAGTACGGCACGGCTCAGTCGGCCTTCTTGCGGATCCAGTACAGGTAGGTGCCGCCATCCTCGCCCTGCTCCACCAGCTCATGGCCGAGGAACATGCAGAACTTGGGGATGTCGCGCTTGGTCGAGGGATCGGTGGCGATCACCTTGAGCAGGCCGCCGGCCGGCAGGTCGCGCACCTTGTTGTGCAGCATCATCACCGGCTCGGGACAGTTGAGCCCGCTGGCGTCGAGAATGGCATCGGGTTGCAGGGACATGGGGTTACTCCAAAAACGGGCGACGGTTGAAGGCTGTGGACCGGATGCACGGCCCTAGAGGCGGCGCAGATGGCAGGTCACTTCCTCGCGGTCGTGATAGAGCTGCTTGCAGGCGATGGCGACCTTGATGCGCCGTTCCGCGAAGGCGTCTTGCAGACGCTGCAGCAGCTTGCACACCTCGGCGTAGCGCTGCTTCATCGGCAGCTTGAGGTTGACCACCGCCTCGCGACAGTGGCCCCCACCTATCCACTCCTCGACCATGGCCGCCGTGCGCGCCGGCTTCTCGACGATGTCACAGACCATCCAGTCCACCGGCTGCTTGGGCTTCCAGGTGAAGCCATCGACCATCAGGTGGGTCACCAGGCCGGTGTCCATAAGGCTCTCGGCCATCGGCCCGTTGTCGATGGCGGTGACCAGCATGCCACGGCGAACCAGTTGGTAGGTCCAGCCGCCAGGGGCCGCGCCAAGATCGACGCCGGTCATCTCGTCGGACAGGCGCGCGTCCCACTGTTCGCGCGGGATGAAGAAATGCCAGGCCTCCTCCAGCTTGAGGGTAGAGCGGCTCGGCGCCTCGCGCGGGAACTTCAGACGCGGGATACCCATCGGCCAGGGCGCCTGGTTATCGGCCTCGGCCATGCCGAGAAACACCTCACGGCCACTCTTGAAGGTCAGCAGCAGACGCGGCTTGCTCGCGTCCTCCACCAGCCGACCGGCCTTCTCCAGCGCCTTGCGCAGCGGCCCCTCGAACTTCTTGCAGAAGTTCGACAGCTCCTTGCCGTCGTTGGTATCGAACACTTCCAGCCACAGGCTGCCGCATACCGGGTAGCTGGCCAGGGCCTGCAGCAGCACACTGATGCGATCGGTTTCCGGCAGCTGCAGGTAATCGCCGCGGGCCCACTGGCGCGGGAAGATCAGCCGATTGAAACGCTGGCCCTGCATCAGGCGCTCGGCGCCGCCGGGCTCCAGGCAGGTGAATTCGGCATGGGCACTGTTCGGCTTGGCCTTGGCATAGCCGGCCACGCCCAGGCGCGCGGCCTGGTCGCTGATCTCGGCGCAGACCTCGCCCTCGAAACCGGGACGGCAGTGCAGCAGTAGGGTATTCATCGGCGGTTCTCCTCAGGCCGCGCATGATAGCGGACTCGGAAAGCCCCGGCGCGCCCCGACGGGCGCAAAACGCCAGGGGCGGCCCAATGGCCGCCCCCGTGCTTTCAGCCAACAGATACCGGTTTGCCCGGTGTGCGGCCGTAGACATCCTCCAGACGCTCGATGTCGTCCTCGCCCAGATAGCTGCCGGACTGCACCTCGATGATCTCCAGGGGGATCTTGCCGGGGTTGGCCAGGCGGTGCACCGAGGCGATCGGGATGTAGGTGGACTGGTTCTCGGTGAGCAGGAACACCTTGTCGTCACAGGTCACCTGGGCCGTGCCGGACACCACGATCCAGTGCTCGGCGCGGTGATGATGCATCTGCAGCGACAGCTGCGCGCCGGGTTTGACGGTGATGTGCTTGACCTGGTGACGCACGCCGTTGTCGACCGAGTCGTAGCTGCCCCACGGGCGGTACACGGCGCAATGGCTGTGGGTCTCCTGGCGGCCCTTGGCATCCAGAGTATTGACCAGCTTCTTGACGTCCTGCACGGCGTCCTTGCGGGCGATCATCACCGCGTCCTTGGTTTCCACCACCACCACGTCGTCCATGCCGACCAGGGTCACCAGCTTGGACGTGGCATGCACGAAGCTGTTGTGGCTGCCATGGGTGACGACATCGCCCTTGAGCACGTTGCCATCGCTGTTTTTTTCGTGCACATCCCACAGCGAGGACCAGGAGCCCACGTCGTTCCAGCCAGCGGCCAGCGGTACCACACAGGCGCGCGAGGTCTTCTCCATCACCGCGTAGTCGATGGAGTTGTCCGGGCAGCACTCGAAGGTGCCGGCGTCGATGGTCAGCGCACCACCGGCCAGCTTGCTGCGCTCCAGGGCCAGCACGCAGGTGTCGTAGATGTCCGGCTCATGGGCACGCAGCTCGTCGAGGTAGCGGCTGGCGCGGAACAGGAACATGCCGCTGTTCCAGTAATAGCCGCCACTGCGCACGAACTCGGCGGCGCGCATGGCATCGGGCTTCTCGACGAACTGCATGACGCGGTAGGCGCCGGGCACCAGGTCGTCACCGTTCTCGCCACGCGCCGCCTTGATATAGCCGAAGCCGGTCTCGGGGCTGTTGGCGGGAATGCCGAACAGCACCATCTCGCCCTCCTCGGCCGCCACTCGCGCCAGCTCCAGCGCCTTGCGCAGGGCCAGCTCGTCGTCGATCACGTGGTCGGCCGGGAGGATCAGCATCAGCTCGTCGCGTCCTTCGCCGAGCAGTTGCAGGGCCGCCATGGCCACGGCCGGCGCGGTGTTGCGGCCGAAGGGTTCGAGCAGCATGGCCTGGGCGCCGAGGCCGATCTGCGCCAGTTGCTCGTTGACGATGAAGCGGTGCTCCAGATTGCACACCACCACGGGCTTCTGCATGCCCTCGAAGGCCAGACGCTGCAGGGTCTGCTGGAACAGCGAGTGTTCGCCGGTAAGGGCGAGGAACTGCTTGGGATACAACTTGCGCGACAAGGGCCAGAGGCGCGAGCCGCTACCGCCAGAAAGAATCACCGGGATCATGTGGTTTGTCTCCATTCAATATCCGTTTAAATCTGTTGCCACGCCCCACGAGGAAGCGCGTACATCAGGACCAACCTCAAGGCAGTTGCCCGGAAAACAGCTGGGTCATGTCACCGCCGAGCCGATAGCTGCTCAGCGGCTCAAGGGAGCGCCGCCACGCGTCCGTGCTCTGCGAGCACGGATACAACACGCAGTAGGGCTCCAGCCAGGCGAACCGGCTGCTCTGCTGCAGGCCTACGGCCTGTTGCGGGTAGCCGGTCTTTTCTTGGAATAGCTTCGGATCGTGCAGGCCCGCCTCCAGGGTGCGGGCCAGGCGGCGCATGGCGCCGTCGCTCTCTTCGCGCAGGTCCAGGCCATTGGCCTGGGCGAACGCGGACACCATCAGCAGCGGGCCGATGCTGTAGTTGTGGTAGGACAGCGCGCGGGTCTCGCGCACCAGTTCGCGCGGCAGGTAGCCGTCGGCGGTGACCTGGGCCATGCCATGGCGGTACTGCCCCACCGCCCAGTCGAACAGGTCGCGGCGGTCGAGAATCACGGCGCTGGCCATCACCGACCAGGCGGCCCAGTAGTTGTGGTTGTTGCTGCGTTCCTTGGGATAGGCGTTCCAGTCCGCCACCACGCGGTCGGCCAGCAGGCCGAGCCAGCGCTCGACCTGCTGGGCCTGCTCGGCGTGTGCGGCCAAGGGCTGCGAGGCGGAGAACTTGAGGCGCAGGTAGGCGCCGGCCAGGCTGCCGAGCGTCCATTTGCGCACCGACATGCCGGTATGGTTGTGCTCTTCACTGAGCAGCGCGTCGGCCTCGGCCCAGCTGGCCAGCCAGCTCATGGCACAGGCCACTTCCTGCGGTCGCCCGTACTTGAAGTAGCGGCCGACCATGACGTTGACGCCCTTCTCCATCTCGCGCATGTCGCCAGTCAGCTTGAGGTAGCGCTGCTCGGCCGCCGGGTTGAGCTTGTCGCGCGCCTTGTCCGAGCCCTCGTACTTGCTGGGGAAGTCCAGCACACCGGTATAGGCCGGCGGCGGCGCCTCGCACTCGCGCGGTTTGCCCTGGGCGGCCGGGGCCGCCCGGTAGTAGCCGCTCGGCGCCACCAGCGCCGGGCCTGCCGCGCTTTCCGGCGCCGGCGAGCAGCCTGCCAGCAGTGCGCTCAGCACTGCGGCAGACAGCGACCGGCAGCCTCGCGTGGTACGCATCACTCGGCGCCCGCCGGGCGCTGCACCCACACCGGCGTCAGGTTGGCACCACTGCCGGTGACGTACAGCGCCGCCACCTGGCCGCGCTCCAGAACCAGCGGGCTGAGATCGCCCACCTTGCGCTCGCCGGCGAACAGCGCCAGCCGCACCTTGACCGGGTTGATCTCGCGCTCACCGCGCCCCTGGCCGGCCACGGCCTGGATCACTTCGGTCTTGCCGTCGGCAGTCTTCAGACTGACCGGCGTGTCGGACAGGTTCTGCAGGCGGACCAGCGCCTTCTGGCGGTTCTTGAAGGCCGGGTCCTCGACCAGGCTCAGCTTGCCGCCAGGCAGCTGTACCAGGGTGTAGTACTGGTCGGAGTTGAGCGTCACCGGCAGGCTCTGTCCGGCGGCGCTGGCGCTGTAGCTGCCGGCCGGGAGGAACTTGAAGTCGCTGGAGCCCTGCGGCGCGACATCCTTGATGCTGACCGGGCCCAGGCTCAGGTCCAGCTCGCTGGAGCCGGCATTGTAGGTCCGCACGAAAGCCGAACCGGCGGGCGCGGTGGGCCCGTACAGGCCACCCTCGTTGGCCTGGGAAGCGACAGAGGTGGCCAGCAGGCCCAGGCAGCTCATGGCCAGGGTCAGTGAGCGGATCGAGGCGTTTTTCATATGGTCGTCCTTAATGGTTGTGGGCCGCGACGGAATCCGCGGCTCCCTGGATGGCCAGGCGATCGACACCACCCGAACCGGCCCGCAGCTGGGCCAGCCACTGCGGGTCGAACTCCGACAGATCGCTGGGCATCATCAGATAGCGCTCGGGAACCTCCCAGAGCACCAGGCGCAGGCCGGCGGTTTCCGCCTCACCCTTGGCCAACAGGCGCAACATCGGCACCAGCGGGCCGTGGCCGTTCTCGGCGTAGTTGTACAGATCGCTACCCAGGTGCTGACGCAGTGCGCCGAGGAAGTTCCACTTGGCGTTGGCGCTGTAGCTGGTGCCTACCAGCGCCAGCTGCGGCGTGCTGTCGCCGAACAGATCGCCAGCGGCCTCAGCGGATGGCTCGGTGCTGCGCTGCTCGAGTTCCTCGGCCGGCGGCTGCATCGCGGCGAAATAAGGTTCCAGCGGCAGATAGCTGAGCAGGTCGCCCTTGTGCGTCTCGCGGCCCTTGACCTGGGTGCTGTAGCTCAGCTCGCCGCCCTGCCACTGGCCGCCACGCCGTAGGTGTTCGGCCACGGCCTGGGCCACCACTGCCGCGCCATAGGGTGTCCAGTGGGTATCGGTGCGCAGGAACACCGCCTCGCGGCCCTTGGCGGCCTGCAGCGCGGCCAGCAGGTCCGGGCCCTGCAGCCCGAGCCCCTGCATGCGCTGCCGGGCCTGGGCATAGAGCTCCTGCTGCTGGAGCACGGGCTGCTGCTCGGCCAGGTATTCCGGGTACAGGCGTGCCTTGGCCGGCAGCAGTACCAGCTGCAGGTCGATACCACGGCGCTGCAGTTCCTGCTGCACGCCGGCGATCAGGCGCCAGTTGTCGTCCAGCTGGCTGGCACTGACGGCGGGCTTGAACTCCTCATCGGTGAACAGCCAGTCCTGGCGACCGACCACCACACCGGGGCGGCCCTCGCCGAACAGGCCGTACTCGAGGGCGGCCCAGGCGTTGGTGCCGAAATCCTTGAGCACGAAGCCCTTGTCGTAGTGTTTTTCGAAGCTGCTCGCGAGTTTGCCGTCGATCACCGAAGTCTGGCTGGCAGCGGAAAAACTCAGTGCCGCAGGCAGCGAGCCGAGCGCGAGTGCCAGCAGCAGGATGATGAAGAGCAGGCTGTAGAGCACATTGGCGGTTCTGTTCATGGCGGCCTCCTCAGAACTGGAAGTACAGGAAGGGCGAGAAGCTCTGTGCCGACAGCTTCATCACCGATGCGAAGAACAGCAGCAGGAGCAATACGCGCCCCAGCAGCACCCGCATATCCAGAACGGCAGCACCGGCACTGGCACAAGCAGCTGCGGTGCCAGGCGCCTTGAGTGCGCCGAAACGGTAGAACTGGCGCAGGCCACACCAGGCCATGACCAGATAGGCCAGTACCAGGGTCGCCACCTGCAGGCTGGTCAGCTGGGCCAGGGTCAGCTCGGACAGGCGCCAGTCGGAGAAGCTGAACATGGCGGCATACATGCGCCAGGCCACGTCGAGGTTCTCGGCGCGGAAGATCACCCAGCCGATCACCACCAGCAGGAAGGTGAAGGCCCAGCGCCACGGACGCACGCGAGTGGGGGCGGCGTCGACGCCGAAGAAGCGTTCGATGGCCAGCCAGGCGCCGTGCCAGGCGCCCCAGATCACGAAGGTCCAGTTGGCGCCATGCCACAGGCCGCCGAGCAGCATGGTGAGGAACAGGTTGCGATAGGTCTGCAGCGTGGTGCCGCGATTGCCCCCCAGGCTGATGTACAGGTAATCGCGCAGCCAGGTGGACAGGCTGATATGCCAGCGCCGCCAGAATTCGGTGATTGACTGGCTGACATAGGGCTGGTTGAAGTTCTCCATGAAGCGGAAGCCCATCATCAGGCCCAGGCCAATGGCCATGCAGCTGTAGCCGGAGAAATCGAAGTACAGCTGCGCGGTGTAGGCGATGGCTCCCAGCCAGGCCTCGCCGGTGGTCGGGTTGGTCAGCCCGAAGCAGTGGTTGACCACAGGCGCCAGGCTATCGGCGATGAACACCTTCTTGACGAAACCCTGCATGAAGCGCGCAGCGCCTTCGGAGAACTTGTCGAAACTGTGGGTACGCTCGACGAACTGGTCGGCCAGGTCCTTGTAGCGCAGTACCGGCCCGGCGATCAGTTGCGGGAACAGGGCAATGAAGGCGGCGAAGTCGACCGGATGGCGAGTCGGCTCGACATCGCCGCGGTAGACATCGATCAGGTAGCTGAGCGACTGGAAGATGTAGAAGGAGATGCCGATCGGCAGCAGCACCGCGGTCAGCACGAAAGGCTCGAAGCCCATCGACTGCAACGCGGTATTGATGTTGGCCACGCCGAAGTTGGCGTATTTGAAGTAGCCCAGCACACCGAGGTCGCCGATCACACCGAGCAGCAGCCAGCGCTGGGCGTTGCGCGTGCGTACACCGGCGGCGCCGATGCGCAGGCCCAGCCAGTAGTTGAAGGCGGTTACCGCAATGAACAGCAGCAGGAAATCCACCCGCCACCAGGCATAGAAGGCATAGCTGGCAAGCAGCAACAGCAGGTTGCGGTAACGATTGCCGCACAGGTAGTACAGGCCGAGGAAGATCGGCAGGAACAGGAACAGGAACACGTTCGACGAGAAAACCATCCTAGCTTCTCCGGGGAAGACGACACGGCTCCACCCCGGCCAGGGCCGGAGGGATCGGATTGTTCGGGGTGTTCATCGGCCGACCGCCAGCTGCGGGCTGCCGGCGTCGCGGCGCTGGCACACGGTGGCCTCGACGCTGAGACCTGCGGGCATGTTTTCGGGGGCGTCGACTTCCAGGCTCATCAGGGTCAGGTCGGCCCAGTCGCCATCGTCACGCAGCTCGAACAGGTAGCGCCCGCCGGTGTCGATGCGCTCGCTCTGCTCCAGCTTGTAGCCCTCCTTGCGCCCGCTGAAGTACCAGAGCCGGGTCTGCGCCTCATGGATCTTCGAATCACTGAAACGCAGATCGACCATGTGATCGGCACTGCGCAGCTCCTTGAGCCCGCCGACACCGTTGAGCAGTACCTGGTTGCTGCCCGGCTGCAGCTTGACCTTGCCGCTGAGCAGCGCCGGCTGGCCGACGCAGCCGTTGTCGACCATGGGTACGGCCTGGCGGTAGAAGTCGCGCAGGGACATGTCGTAGTGAGTCGCGAACTCCCAGACGATCACCTTGGGCGGCTTGCTCTGGAACTCCTCGCTGGCCAGCAGCTGCAACATGGCGCTCTCGAAGCCACCGCCGGTGACCGCCATGTTCAGTACCTGCACACCGCTGTACTGCTCCAGATAGCCGGCAAAGTTGTAGGCCACCCCGCTGTTGCTGGTGCCGACCAGCACCACCTCGGGGCTCGACTCGTCACCGAACAGGTTGTCGCCACTGCTTTCATCGGCCGGTTCGGTAGCGAAGCGATCGACATACTCGGTGTCATAGCTGGTGCCGCACAGCTCACCTGCGGCCTCCCCGGAGCTGCCGGGGCTGCCGAGGATACCGACGCGCTTGGTGACGAACGCCTTCTTCGGCATGTCGGCGTAGGCCGGAATCTGCTTCAGCACCTCGGCCGTCAGGCGAGCCGCATCCTGGGCGCCACGTGGCGTCCAGTGGTGGTCGTCCTTGAAGAAGAAGTCGGTTTCCTGATTCTGCTCGTCGAACAGCGGCGAGTAGTCGGCAGCCCAGATGCCGATCCGGCGGAACTCCTCGATGGTCCTGATGTAGTTGGCGCGGGCCGTCTCCCAGTCGAAGCGGGCCTGCCACTCGGGCGTCAGCTTGCGCCGATTGACCAGCCCCTTGGTGGGCTGGAACACCACCAGCAGCTCGACCCCGCGGGCCTTCAGGGCATCGCGGAAACGCTTGAGCTGGGCATAACCTGCCGGCGTGGTGCCGATGTCGGTACGCAGGTCGTTCTTGGTGCGGAACAGCCAGCTGTCCTGACCATCAATCAGGGTGTAGTGGAAATCCAGCTTCTTGGTGTTGTAGCTGGCCGGATCAGCCGCCGCCGGACACAGCCGGTCGATGCGCTCGATATGGTATTCGGGCAGTTGCGTCGCGGCCGCAGAAGCCGTCAGCAGGCTCGCCAGGATGGCGGCGAGCGTACGGGGCGCGCTCATCGCGTGACCTCCTTGTCGTTGCCGAGGTAATCGATCAGTACCGGTTTGTTCTGGCGCACCAGCAGGTCGAGGATCTTGTCCTGATGCGGGCCGAGAATGCCGGGCAGGACGATGCCGGAGCTCTTGGTCGGCGACAGCATCTCCACCCGGTACAGCTCCAGGCTCAGCGGCGAATCCACCCCCAGCGGACCGGAGGCATTGGCCACCAGCTTGCCGCCGACGATGAGCATGGAGATGTTGGTTTCGAAGGGGTCGAGCAGGATGTCGCGGTCGGTGTTGCTGAGGTCCTTGACGTGGCCGTAGACCCCCAGCTTGCCGTTGCCGACCAGCAGGTTCTCGTACAGACGCACGTTCATGCTGTTGCGCACGCGGATGCCGTGGCGCTCGTTGTTGAAGGCCTTGTTGCCCCACAGCAGGTTGTTGCCGCTCTCGTAGATGGTCACGCCGTCGGACTTATTGCGGTACGTCTCGTTGTAGGCGATGACGTTGTTCACGCTGCTACGGTCGATAACGATGCCGGAGAGGTTGTTCTCGTAAGAGCGGTTGTTGAAGATCCAGCTGTCGTTGACCTCGCGAGAGATGATGATGCCGTGCTTCTGCACCGTGCCGTAGGCGGTGTTCTCGGCAATGATCAGGCGCCGCGAGCGGTCGTGCGGGTCGATGCCGTAGACCAGGTTGTTGCGGTAGGTGTTGCCGCGGATCACCACGTCGTCGGCCTCGTAGCAGTAGAAGCCGTACCACATGTCGTCCCACAGCGAGTTGAGCAGCCAGCCGGTGGGGTGGCCACGCTGCATTTTTGGATGCATCGACGGGCTGTACTGGGATATCGAGAAGCCGTAGGACTTGCTCTCGGTGTAGCCGAGGCTGGAGATGGTCGAGCCGACCACGTAGGTCTCGGTACCGCCCCAGGCGTTGATGAAAGGACGGAAGCGCCCCGTCTTCTCGAACCAGTCCTGACGGTCTTCCTTCTCGCGCCAGGCGGTAACCCGGCTATCGGTAATGAACAGCTTGCCGTCGTTGATGAGAAAGGCGCCGCGGTCACTGGAGAGGCGGAAATCCTTGGTCGCCTGATCGATATGCAGGGTCGCGCCCGGCATCACCACCAGCGGCCGGCGCAACAGATAGACACCTGGCGCCGTTTCGCGCAGCTGCTCGGCACCGAGCGCCTTGGCCAGGCCGGCCGGCGTGATGTAGCCGCCCTCCACCAGGATCGCCTCGGGCATGCCGCCCTGGCGCACCACCCACTCACGCAGGCGTTCGTCGCCGCCAGTGAACTCGCTGAGCTGGTCGAGACCGATCATGCGCCGCACGCTGACGCGGGCTGCCGGCTTGCGCTCGATCTTCGCCTCTACCGCCGCCGGGGTGAACGGCGTCAGGTCGGGCAGCTTCGGTGCATCCAGTTGCAGCGGCTCGACTGGCGCGCTGCTGACCCGGTAGGACTTGGGCGTTACATCGGTATTCACCGCCAGGGCCTGGCCAGCCAGCAGGCTGGCGCAGAGACCGAGGGTGATCATACGTGTGCTGTGCATCATGCAGCCCTCCTCAGTAGCGCCAGATCAGGTCGAGCATGACCCGATGCATGGTCGAGTCGGTGCCGCTGGGGAACGCATCGCCAGGCAGGAACAGGCCGCCACGCAGACGCACCAGCGCCGAGTCGGCTTCCACCACACCCAGCTCGGAGCGGTCGAAGTAGCGGGTCAGCACCAGGTCGACCTCCTGGCCCAGGTCCTTGTCGCCCGGCTCCAGTCCGACGTTCAGGCCACTGGCACTGTCGAGGTCCTCGTCCACCCGCCAGAAGCGGTGGTAGACGATGCTGGCGTCGTACTTCTTGTCGAGAATCCAGCTGCCGAACAGCGAGGCCGCCTGCAGGTTGTTCAGCTCGCCACGGTAGGCCTCGCCGAAACGGTGCACGCTGGAACGGGTGCCGGTGAAACGCGCGCGGTTGCTCTGCAGATCGGTCTGCAGAAACTGTTCGGAGTCGTCGGCATCGCCACCGCCGCTGGCGCGCGTCAGGGTGCCGCCGAGGCGCCAGTGTTCATCGATATTCCAGCGCAGGCCGAGGTCGATGGCCCAGCCATCCAGGTCCTGATCGCGGCTACCGAGGGCTCGCCGCTCACCGCTGGCGCTGCTGGTCTGCAGGAGTTCGGCGTCGCCCTGCATGCCGGTGAGCGCCACCCAGTAGTTGAGCGGCGCGCTGCTGCGCGGATTGAAGAAGTCGCCATTGAGCTCGGCGCCGAGCCAGGTGATGTCACCCTTGTAGGTTTTGCTCAGCTCATCGACCCGCTCGCCCAATCCGGCCAGGCTGCCGTCATCGCGGCTGTGATGCAGCTTGAGCCCGGCCCAGTGCCCGGGACGCCACTGCGTGGAGATGTCGCCCATGAAGTGCTGGCGATCCTCGTCCTGCGGCGCCAGGTCGTCGAGGTCGGTGCGATAGTCGCTGAAGCGCTCGGCCACGCCGATATGGGCGTCGAGCAAGGTGGTCTCGAAGTTCCAGCGCAGCGCCTCGATATTGGTGTCCCACCACAGGCCGTCATCGGCACGGATGCGTTGACGGCCGAAACGCAGCGACTCCTGCGGATAGGCGGTGAGGCCGCCGTAGTCGATCCAGAACTCGTGCAGGGCGAGGAAACTGTCATCGCGCTCGCGGGCATCACCGGCATCGATGTCGTCGCCGGCGACCTGCGAGGACTCCAGCACATCGGTGGCGGCAAATGCCTCGCCGAGCACATAGCCCGACCAGTCACCGCGCTGCGCCAGCAGCCAGGGTCGTACGCCGAAGCCGAGGCCGTTGAAGTCGCCTTCGTCACGGGTGCCCAGGTCGAGATCCTCGGTGGACTGGGCGGTGAGCTTGAAGTTGACGCCGTAATCGAAACGCGCGCTCTCCTCCGCGCGCAGGCCGGGCGCACTCAGCGCACCGGTGGCGATCAGGAAGGTGGTAACAGCTTTATTGAGGGTCATAGTACTTCCTGTGCCTTGTCCTTGTGATTGCCCTGGCTGATGCGCTCACCCGCCCTGGCCGCCCTCTCCTGCGCCGCCATCTCGCGAGCCCGCTGCAGATCGGCGGGCTGCAAGCGCGGCGCCATGCGCTCGAGCCAGACGTCGCCCTGGGCCGACCCCTGCTCCTTGGCCAGCAGGGCGAAGCCATAGGCGTAAACCGGATTGATCCGAATGCCGCGGCCTTCGCCGAACAGCTGTGCCAGCGCCGCATCGGCGCCGGGTTCGCCAGCGCGGGCGGCAAGCAGCAGGTGGTCCAGCGCCTTCTGCGGGTCGATACGCCCCAGCTGACCGCCGCGATACAGCTTGCCCAGCAGCATGTGCGCCTTGTTCTGCTCGACCGCGGCCTGCAGCAGGTACTGCTCGGCCTTGCGTGGCTCGGCGGGCACTAGTTGACCATTCAGGTAGAGGTGGCCAAGGCTCAATGCGGCCTTGGAGGAGCCGGCCGCCAGGCCCTGCTCCAGGTAGGCCACAGCCTGCTGGCCATCGCCCAGCTGCGGGAAACGTGCAAGCAGATCAGCCAGGCTGACCCAGGCATCCGGCCATTGCGGGGCGATTTCTGCATAGAGTTCGCGCGCCAGTTCCGGCTGCGGCTCGCCCTGCCCCTCGGCCACCAGCGCTGCGGCGACGGTTTTCACCCGTATCGGTGTCACCAGGCCGGCGGCATAGTCCCCGCGCAGCCGTTCCAGCAGCGCTTGCAGAGGCTCTTGCGCGCCCTCCAGGCGGTACACGCTGACCAGCTCGACATAGCACTCGCTGACTTCGCTCAGCCAGGCCTCGCAGCCCTGGCGGATCTCCGCCAGGTGCGCGGCGTAGTCACCGCGCGCGCGATACAGCAGGATCCAGCCGAGCCGCGCCTGCGGCATGCCACGTGCCTGCCAGCCACGCAGCTGCTCTTCCAGTTCACCGCTGGCCAGGCGCTGCGGGTCCTGCAGTTGCAGACGCAGCAGCGCCAGCAGCGCACTCTGATCGCCGTCCTCGATGGCCTGCAGCAGCAGGCGCTCGGCCTCCTGCCGTTCGGCCGCGCTGGCCTGCTCCTTGGCCGCCAGCCACTTGCCGAGCTTGTTGCGCGCCAGCGGCGAAACATCCGCCGCCTGGCGATAGAGCGCCTCGCCCTGCGCTTGGCGCTGCGGCTCGGGGCTTTGCACCAGGACATCGGCCAGGCCGATCTGCGCCTCGACGAAGCCCTGCTCGGCCAGGGGGCGGAAGTTGGCCTCGGCGGTAGCCAGGTCGCCGCCGGTCTGTGCACGCTTGGCCAGCTGCAGGTCGGGCAGCTGGGTGCAGCCGCCCAGTGCGGCCGCCAGCGCCAGGGCCAGGCCGCTGCGCTTCATTTGCCGGCCGCCACGCTGTCGAACAGCCCGCCCAGCGGCTGGATGCGCACGTCCACCGGACGCTTGGCCAGCTCAGTGGCCAGCGGCTGGTCAGGCTGAATGGCGACGCGGATATCCGAAGCCAGGCCGCCGTCCTGCAGCGCCAGGGTGCTGATGCGCCCGCTGCGCGGCTCGCTCTCGCCGGCCACCAGGAAGTTCACCGGGCTGCCCGGCTGCAGCTCGTCGAAGGCGCGATAGGGGAAGCGCGCTTCGACCGTGGCCACGGCATCGACCGGCGCCATCATGAACACCGCAGCGCCCTTGGCCGCTACCTGGCCATCGCCGACCAGCTGTGCCACCACCCGGCAGTCGCAGGGGCTGGTCAGGGTGCCCTGGAAGCTCTTGTCGAACAGCCGCTGCAGATTGTCGGGAGCCATCTCCTCCGGTTTCAGCACGTTCTTCAGTACGTCCAGCGCGCTGGACGAGAACGTGCCCACCGGGGCGCCCTTGGCGACCGTGTCACCGACCTTAACCAGGCTCTGCACCGTGCCCTCGCGCGGCATGGACACCTGCTGACCCGGAACCGAGACCTGGGCGGAATCGGCATGGGTGATGAAGTACACGTCGTACAGCTGGTAGAGCACATAGCTGCTCGCCGCCACGCCGACCAGGAAGATGCTCAGGCTCAGGCTGAGCGCCTTGATCCTGGCGGCCAGGCTCATCTTGTCGTCACCCTTGCCTTTGCGCGGTTTGGTGAAGTTTTCGCGCTGCAGGGTGCTGATCAGGTCGCCGACATTGACCAGCTCGCCACTGAGGAAAGAGCTGATCAGGTAGCGCAGCGCCGCGATCTCGCGCGGGCGCAGCTCGTGGAACTCGCAGCCGGCACGCTTGCCGTCGACCAGCGAGCGGACCTGGAACTGCACGTCCATGGCGAAGCCGATGCCTTCGACTTCGAACATCAGCTTGCCGTGGAAACGCTGGCCCTCGCTGAGCAGCGTATTGCCCGGCTGGAAACCGAAACCGCCCACCGACAGGTCGAGCAGTTGCGCCTCCAGTTCCTGGCCTTGCGGGGTGCGATAGCGAATCTTCGCCGGCAGTTTGAGGCGCGCGTACTGGCGCTGGGCTTCGGCTTCATGGACCACATTGCTGTTCGGGCTGATCACTGCGTTCATCTTCGTTCCTTGTGCAAACTGCAAATTGAATGGGGCCGGGTCAGACCACCCACATCAGGGTGGCGGCGAAAACGCTGGCAGCCGAAAAGGTCATGGCGCGCGACGACCAGGTGTTGAACCACGTCTGGAAACCGCCCAGGCCGCGATCGAGCTTGGTCTTCTGGCGGGTCCACGACTGCTGGTCGAGGCGGAAGAACACGTAGACCTTCACCAGTGCGCCGACGATCTGGTTGTAATAAAGGATCAGTGGATAAGCCGGACCTATGCGGTGTCCGGAGGCCAGCAGCAGCAGGGTCAGCACCAGGCGGGTGAGACCTATCCACAGCATGTAGATGAGCAGGTAGGCGAAGCCGTACTTGATGCTCGCCACGATGGCCACGGCCGGGCCGAGCAGGCTGGTCCACATGGACACCCGCTGATCGAGCAGCACCACGCTGGTGAACAGCCCCAGATGGCCGGTGCCGAGCCGCAGCGCCCGCGAGTTCTGCCGCAGGTTGTTGCCGTACCAGCGGAACATCAGCTTGCGACTGGCCTTGATGAAGCTCTTCTCCGGCGGGTGCTCGACCGTGTTGATCGCTGCATCCGGCACGTAGAAGGTGTCGTAGCCCAGGCGCATCAGGCTGTACCAGCTGGACTTGTCGTCGCCGGTGAGGAACTTGAAGCGCCCCAGGCGCCAGTGCTCGAGGTGATCGTTCTCCACATCGGCAATGAAGCCGGCATCGGTGACCACCTGGGCACGGAATACCGACATGCGCCCGGTCAGGGTCAGCACGCGCTTGGACAGGGCCATGGAGCACATGTTGATGTGGCGCTGAGCGAAGCGCAGCTTGTGCCACTCCTCCATGATGTAGCCGCCGCGCACTTCGCAGAACTCGTTGGTGGTGAGCCCGCCCAGGTTGTCGAACAGCTTGAAGTAAGGAACCGTCTTGCGCACCACGCCGGCGCTCAGCACGGTGTCGCCGTCGATCACCGCGACCACCGCACTTTCGTCCGGATGCGCCCGCGAGATGGCGCGGAAGCCCTGCGCCAGACCATCGCGCTTGCCAGTACCGGGAATCCGCACGAAGTTCAGCTTGACCCGCTCCGGCGGCGCCAGCGCGGCCCACAGGTTCTTCACCAGCAGCTCGTCGGAGAGTTCGACGATCGAGCACACCACGGTGCTCGGGTAGCCGCAGTCGATGGCTTCCTGGATCACCGAGCGATACACCGCGGCCGTGGTCAGCGCATCGATGCGGAAGCTGGTGACCATCAGGAACACATGCGAAGGATCGGCCGAGGCACCAAGCTTGCGGGCCTTGCGCCGGTAATAGGGGTACACCAGATAGAGGAAGATCACCCCACGCACATAGTGGATGGCCCCCATCGAATAGCGCCAGACCCCCACAGCCCCGAGCAGCAGCAGGAAGTCCGTGGATTGCGGATCGAACACGCTATGCGGCAGCAGCAAGGCCATGCCGCCCAATATCGCAAGGTAAAAAAGCCACCCGGCGCCCTGAAACAGGCGCCCTTTGAGATCATCCATTTTTCGCCAACCCCGTTAGGTTACAGCTCTGCAACGGGGGCGCTGTTGTTGTTGTTCTACGCCCGGTGCACAGTTCCAGCGGTAGCCTGGGCTACCAGCAGAGGCCTTCCTTGACCTCGTCGCTGCACTGGCGCATGAAGCCCACCAGATCGATCAGCTTCTTGCCGGGGGGTAGCTGCTGCACCACGGTCTCGAACAACTCGTCACCGTTACCGAGCACGATCACGTCAGCATCGGCCACCACCTGATTGAGGTCGGCGCGCAGCAACGAGGATACGTGCGGGATCTTCGACTCGATGTAATCGCGGTTGGCACCGTGGACGCGTGCATATTCGACATTGCGGTCGAAGATTTTCAGGTCGAAGCCCTTGCCGATCAGCATCTCGGCCAGCTCGACCAGCGGGCTCTCGCGCAGGTCATCGGTGCCCGCCTTGAAGCTCAGCCCGAGCAGCGCGATCTTGCGCTTGTCCTGGCTGGCGATCAGGTTGTAGGCATTGCGTACCTGCGCTTCGTTGCTGGGCATCAGCGAGCTGATCAGCGGCGAGTCGACGTCCAGCTGGGTGGCGCGGTAGTTCAGGGCGCGCACGTCCTTAGGCAGGCAGGAGCCGCCGAAGGCAAAACCCGGACGCATGTAGTACTTGGACAGGTTGAGCTTGTGATCCTGGCAGATCACTTCCATCACCTCGCGACCATCGACGCCCACCGCCTTGGCGATGTTGCCGATCTCGTTGGCGAATGTGATCTTGGTCGCATGCCAGACGTTGCAGGTGTACTTGATCATCTCGGCGACCTCGACGGTCTTGCGGATGATCGGTGCGTCCAGCTCGCTGTAGATGGCCTCCAGCAGGTCGCCGGAAGTCTGGTCCAGCTCGCCGATCACGGTCATGGCCGGGAAGTCGTAGTCCTTGATGGCGGTGCTCTCGCGCAGGAACTCGGGATTCACCGCTACGCCGAAATCCTTGCCGGCGACCAGCCCGGAGTATTTTTCCAGGGTCGGGATCACCACGTTGCGCAGGGTGCCCGGCAGTACGGTGCTGCGCACCACCACGGTGTGGCGGGTGCTCTTCTCGGGCAGGACCCGACCGATCTGCTGGCACACCTCTTCGATGTAGGACACATCGAGATCACCGTTGCGCTTGCTCGGCGTCGGTGGCGCGAGGAAGGAGATGTCGGTCTCCAGCACGGCCTCGCGCACATCCAGCGTACCACGCAGGTTACCGCTGCTAACCCCCTTGCGCAGCAAATCCTCCAGCCCAGGCTCGACAATCGGCGACTTGCCGCTATTGATCAGTTCGATCTTCAGCGGCTGAACGTCCACACCGATGATCTGATGCCCCCTGGCCGACAGGCATCCTGCACAGACGGCCCCTACATAACCCAATCCAAAAATGCTGATGCGCATCGAGCGATCTCCTCCTTGCGTTGATCGAGACGGCCGCCACACGGCTGACCGGCACACTTCGCGAGACCGACTACTGGGACTACGAACTCCACGGTTCTCTACTACCGCTGCAAAACAACTTCCGCTTCGGCACAAGCCATGGCCGAAAGTTCAACTTGGCAGGGAGCAAAACAGATGCCATGTGAGGCAACTAAGTTCCTCGCACGACAATTAGAAAGTTATTCTTTTTAAAACAGTAACCTAGTTACCGAGAGTAACGCGTGATCGTGATCACAAATGCCATTTTTTTGGCACCACAATGAAGCAGCTGCTCTGGAATGCAGCATACAGCCGAAAAAATAGAAAGTAACACCTAATTTTCCCTGGGCACAACACGGAATAAAACGGCCGATAAGGTAACAAAAAACACCATAACGACATTTTTATGACGTCAAAAATAGTCGAGCAATCCCGCGCGACTTAATTATCCCACCCCATTACCCAAGATGAATAAAAAGTGACATCCGACCAAACCCAACAATATTGGTTTCATTAACCCTTATAACTTCCGGAAAAATACCGAAAGTTGCACAGCGATATTTTCCTATCCAGGCGGACAACTTCTTCTCCCCGCAAGCGCGTGACTCCAGCTAAACTTTCCCCTGCTCCGGCCGATCCGTCGGGGACTAGCCACAGGATCAAGAAGCGACAGGCATGCGAAACAACCAGCCCGTTACCCAGCGCGAACGCACCTTCCCTGCGCAGCAGCGACTGATTTCCACCACCGATCTGAAAGGCCAGATCACTTATTGCAATCAGGCCTTCATCGAGATCAGCGGTTTCGAGCGCGAGGAGCTGATGCGAGCGCCGCACAACATCGTGCGCCACCCGGATGTACCGCCTGCCGTCTTCGAGCACATGTGGCAGACCCTGAAGAAGGGTCGCCCCTGGATGGGCGTGGTGAAGAACCGCAGCAAGAACGGCGACCATTACTGGGTCAATGCCTACGTCACGCCCATTCTGGACAAGGGCCAGGTGGTCGGTTACGAGTCGGTGCGGGTCAAGCCGAGCGCCGAACAGGTGCGCCGCGCCGAAGCGCTGTACGCTCGTATCAACACGGGCAAGCCGGCCATCCCCAGCACCGACCGCTGGCTGCCGGTCCTGCAAGCCTGGCTGCCGTTCATCCTGATCAGTCAGATCGGCTTCCTCATCGGCCACTGGATTGGCTCGACCTGGGGCTTCCTGCTCGCCGCACTGCTCTCGGTGCCACTGGGCCTGGCAGGCCTGGGCTGGCAGAACCGCGGGGTCAAGCGTCTGCTGCGCCTGGCCGAGCAGACCACCTCGGATCCGCTGATCGCCCAGATGTACACCGACAGCCGCGGCGCCGAGGCGCGCCTGGAAATGGCCATGCTCAGCCAGGAGGCGCGCCTGAAAACCTGCCTGACTCGCCTGCAGGACACCGCCGAACGTCTGACCAGCCAGGCCCGCCAGGCCGACCACCTGGCCCATAACAGCTCGGCCGGCCTGGAGCGCCAGCGTATGGAAACCGAGCAGGTAGCCACCGCGATCAACGAGATGGCGGCCACCACCCTGGAGGTGGCGAGCAATGTGGCGCGCACCGCCATCGCCACCCAGGAAGCCAACCGCCTCACCGGTGAGGGGCGCAACGTGACGACCGAAACCCGGGAGGCTATCCAGCGTCTGTCGCTTTCAGTCAGCGAAACCGGAGAGACCGTCTCGCGCCTGGCCCAGGACAGCAACGAGATTGGCGGCGTCGTCGACGTCATCAAGGGCATCGCCGACCAGACCAACCTGCTCGCCCTGAATGCCGCCATCGAGGCGGCACGCGCCGGGGAGATGGGCCGCGGTTTCGCCGTAGTCGCCGACGAGGTGCGCTCGCTGGCACAACGTACCGCCGAGTCGACAGGCCAGATCCACGCCCTGATCGCCAAGCTGCAGCGCACTGCGGAAGAGGCAGTGATGACCATGGAGATCGGCCGCAAGCAGGCCGACCAAGGGGTGGAGCGCGTTCTGCAGGCCGACCAGGCACTGGCCGGCATCAGCGCAGCGGTCGCCAATATCAGCGACATGGCCAACCAGATCGCCGCCGCCGCCGAGGAGCAGAGCGCGGTGGCCGACGAGATCAACCAGAACATCACCACGATCGCCCAGCTCGCCGACCAGACGGCTGGCGAAGCACAGAGCACCGCGCAGCTCAGCGAGGCATTGACCTCAACCGCCCAGGATCAGTATTCGCTGGTGGAGCGCTTCAATCGCTGAGCAGCTGACTCACCAAAAGGCCGGCTATCGCCGGCCCTGCAACCTCAACTGTTCAGGAAGGCGGCCACCCGCTCCGCAGCCCGCTGCAGGTGCTGCGTGTGAGTCAGGCCTGACGCCTTGAGCGGCTTGAGATCGTGGTCGGCTGCTGTCAGCCACTCCAGCGTGATGCCGGGCGCCAGGCTATAGCCGCTGACAGTCTCGCGATTGCCCAGCGCATCACGCTCGCCCTGAACGATCAGGCTACGCGTGTGCAATCCGGCCAAGTGCGCCACCCTCGGCTTCTCTGGCTTGCCGGCGGCATAGAAGGGATACCCCAGGCACACCAAGGCATCGGCGCCCAACTCGTCCGCCAGCAAACTGGCCATGCGCCCTCCCATTGACTTGCCACCAATGGCCAGCGGCCCCGCAACCGCAGCCCGCACCTGCCGGTAGACATCACGCCAGCAATCCAGCAGCTGCGCCTGCGGATTGGGCGGGCGCTTGCCACCTCCCGCACGCCTCGCCGCCATGTAGGGAAACTCGAAGCGCAGAACGCTCACGCCACGCATCGCCAGCCGCTCGGCCATGCCTTGCATGAACTCGCTATCCATCGGTGCGCCGGCGCCGTGAGCGAGGATCAGAGTGGCCTGCGACATTCCGCCCGCCCCGTTCCACAGCCATCCCCGTGCGCGGCATTGATCTTCGTCAATAACCATCATCGTGCCATTACCCATGCTTGCCCTGCTTTTCATAACCGTGGATGGAAGCCCAACACATGAACACAACCAGCACTGCGGCCTACAACTATAAGGTTGTCCGCCAGTTCGCCATTATGACGGTGGTTTGGGGCATAGTCGGGATGGGGCTCGGCGTGTTCATCGCCGCCCAACTGGCCTGGCCCGAACTGAACTTCAACTTGCCGTGGACCAGCTTCGGCCGCCTGCGCCCACTGCATACCAATGCGGTGATCTTCGCCTTTGGCGGCTGCGCATTGTTCGCCACCAGCTACTACTCGCTGCAGCGGACCTGCCAGACCCGCCTGATCTCCGACAAGCTCGCCGCCTTCACCTTCTGGGGCTGGCAGGCGGTGATCGTGCTGGCAGCCGTCACGCTGCCACTCGGCATCACCACCTCCAAAGAGTATGCCGAGCTGGAATGGCCGATCGATATTCTGATCACCATCGTCTGGGTGGCCTATGCCGTGGTGTTCTTCGGCACGCTGATGAAGCGCAAGACCAAGCATATCTACGTCGGCAACTGGTTCTTCGGCGGCTTCATCCTGACCGTGGCCATGCTGCATGTGGTCAACAACCTGGAACTGCCGGTCAGCCTGACCAAGTCCTACTCCCTGTATGCAGGCGCTACCGACGCCATGGTGCAGTGGTGGTATGGCCACAACGCCGTGGGCTTCTTCCTGACCGCCGGCTTCCTGGGGATGATGTACTACTTCGTGCCCAAGCAGGCCGGACGCCCGGTGTACTCCTATCGCCTGTCGATCGTGCACTTCTGGGCGCTGATCACCCTGTACATCTGGGCCGGCCCGCACCACCTGCACTACACCGCTCTGCCGGACTGGGCACAATCCCTCGGCATGGTGATGTCCCTGGTCCTGCTGGCTCCGTCCTGGGGCGGCATGATCAACGGCATGATGACCCTGTCCGGTGCCTGGCATAAGCTGCGCTCCGACCCCATCCTGCGCTTCCTGGTGGTTTCCCTGGCCTTCTACGGCATGTCCACCTTCGAAGGCCCGATGATGGCCATCAAGACCGTCAACGCCCTCTCCCACTACACCGACTGGACCATTGGCCACGTACATGCCGGCGCCCTCGGCTGGGTAGCGATGATCTCCATCGGCTCGCTGTACCACCTGATTCCGAAAGTGTTCGGCCGCGAGCAGATGCACAGCGTCAGCCTGATCAACTCGCACTTCTGGCTGGCCACCATCGGCACCGTGCTGTACATCGCCTCCATGTGGGTCAACGGCATTACTCAGGGCCTGATGTGGCGTGCGGTCAACGACGACGGCACCCTCACCTACTCCTTCGTCGAAGCCCTGGAGGCCAGCCACATCGGCTTCGTGGTGCGGGTACTGGGTGGCGCCATCTTCCTGCTCGGCATGTTCTTGATGGCCTGGAATACCTGGCTGACCGTACGCGCCGCCAAACCGGCCGAATATGACCGCGAAGCCCTGATTCCTGCAGAGGTCGCCCACTGATGAGCAGCAAACACGAAATTTTCGAGAAGAACGTCGGCCTGCTGGCCATCGCCATGGTCCTGGCGGTGAGCATCGGCGGCCTGACCCAGATCGTCCCACTGTTCTTCCAGGACGTGGTCAACGAACCGGTCAAGGGCATGCAACCCTACACCGCCCTGCAGCTGGAAGGCCGCGACATCTACATCAAGGAAGGCTGCGTCGGCTGCCACTCACAGATGATCCGCCCGTTCCGCGCCGAAACCGAGCGCTACGGCCACTACTCCGTCGCCGGCGAGAGCGTCTGGGACCACCCCTTCCTGTGGGGCTCCAAGCGTACCGGCCCGGACCTGGCTCGCGTCGGCGGCCGTTACTCGGACGACTGGCACCGCGCCCACCTGTACAACCCGCGCAATGTGGTACCGGAGTCCAAGATGCCGGCTTACCCGTGGCTGGTTGAGAACAAGCTCGACGGCAAGGACACCGCCGCCAAGATGACCGCCCTGCGCGCCCTTGGCGTGCCCTACACCGACGCTGACGTCGCCGCGGCCAGCGAGTCCGTCAAGGGCAAGACCGAAATGGACGCATTGGTGGCCTACCTGCAGGTGCTCGGCACCAGCCTGAAGAACAAGAGGTAATAGGACATGACCGCATTCTGGAGCTGGTACATCACCCTGCTCACCCTGGGCAGCCTGCTCGCGCTTCTGTGGCTGATCTTCGCCACCCGCAGCGGCGAGCAGCCCGGCCCGACCGACCAGACCCTGGGTCACTCGTTCGACGGCATCGAGGAATACGACAACCCCCTGCCGCGCTGGTGGTTCATGCTGTTCCTCGGCACCCTGATCTTCGCTGGTGCCTACCTGCTGCTGTACCCGGGCCTGGGCAACTTCGCCGGCAAACTGCCGGGCTACGAGGGCGGCTGGACTCAGGTCAAACAGTGGCAGCGCGAAATGGACAAGGCTGACGCCGAGTACGGCCCGATCTACGCCAGTTACGCGAAGTTGCCTGTAGAGGAAGTCGCCAAGGATGAGCGCGCACTGAAGATGGGTGGCCGCTTGTTCGCCTCCAACTGCTCGGTTTGCCACGGTTCTGACGCCAAAGGTGCTTACGGCTTCCCCAACCTGACCGACAAGGAATGGCGCTGGGGCGGCGATGCTGCCTCGATCAAGCAGACCATCGCGGGCGGCCGCACCGGCATGATGCCGCCACAAGCGGCGATGATCGGCGAGGAAGGCGTCCGCAATGCCGCCGCCTACGTGCTGACCGAACTGGCCGGGCGCAAGCTGCCGGAAGGTGAAACCGCCGACATCGGTGCCGGCCAGAAGATCTTCGCCAGCACCTGCTTCGCCTGCCACGGTGCCGATGGCAAGGGCACCCCGAGCATGGGCGCACCGAACCTGACCAACCCGAGCGCCTTCATCTACGGCAGCAGCTTTGCCCAACTGCAACAGACCATTCGCTACGGCCGCACCGGCCACATGCCAGCACAGCTGCAGTACGTCGGCAGCGAAGACAAGGTCCACCTGCTGGCTGCCTATGTCTACAGCCTGTCGCAGAAACCGGCGGCAAACGAGGAGACCCTGGCTAGCGAGTAAACCTACCGGCGGGTGCCTTACGGCACCCGCTACCTCTTCATCTAATGCGACCCGATGTCGCACCTGTCTGACCGCTTGCATACCACCTGACGGGAGTTGGTCTAAGCTGCCCAAAAGTCGTACCCGGTAATAATCTCTAGGCAATCCCCTCCTTCGAGCAGGGTTACCACGGGTACTGGAGTGCCAGTCGACAGGTTCAGCAATGCCTTCCGAGGCCGCTAGAACCTTGATCGTACAGGCATCCCGGCGTTGCAATGGATACCTTGATTCTCCATACTTGCCGCCGCTTTTTTGGCCTATAAAACTCTCCCTTAACCGTGGTACCCCTAGCATGAGCACAGCAATCAGTCAGACTGCTTATAACTATAAGGTGGTCCGCCAGTTCGCCGTTATGACGGTAATCTGGGGGGTCATCGGGATGGGTCTCGGGGTGTTCATCGCCGCACAACTTGTGTGGCCGGAACTCAACCTGAACCTGCCGTGGACCAGCTTCGGCCGTCTGCGCCCGCTGCACACCAACGCGGTGATCTTCGCCTTTGGCGGTTGCGCCCTGTTTGCCACGTCCTACTACGTGGTTCAGCGCACCTGTCAGACCCGCCTGATCTCCGACAGTCTGGCCGCCTTCACCTTCTGGGGTTGGCAAGCCGTCATCGTGCTGGCAGTGATCACCCTGCCGCTGGGCTACACCTCCTCCAAGGAGTATGCCGAGCTGGAGTGGCCGATCGACATCCTGCTGGCAGTTGTCTGGGTCAGCTACCTGCTGGTGTTCTTCGGCACCATCATCAAGCGCAAGACCAAGCACATCTATGTCGGCAACTGGTTCTTCGGTGCCTTCATCCTGGTCACCGCCATGCTACACATCGTCAACAGCATGGAAATGCCGGTCACCCTGTTCAAGTCCTACTCCATGTACTCCGGCGCCACTGACGCCATGGTGCAATGGTGGTATGGCCACAACGCCGTGGGCTTCTTCCTGACCACCGGTTTCCTGGGGATGATGTACTACTTCGTACCCAAGCAGGCCGAGCGTCCGATCTACTCGTACCGCCTGTCGATCGTGCACTTCTGGGCGCTGATCACCCTGTACATCTGGGCCGGCCCG
The DNA here is from genome assembly GCF_900156545.1 of Aquipseudomonas alcaligenes. Classification (GTDB taxonomy): domain Bacteria; phylum Pseudomonadota; class Gammaproteobacteria; order Pseudomonadales; family Pseudomonadaceae; genus Aquipseudomonas; species Aquipseudomonas alcaligenes_A. The sequence continues at coordinate 586,194 of NZ_FTNW01000001.1, read as the reverse complement.
CACCACCTGCACTACACCGCCCTGCCGGACTGGGCCCAGTCCCTCGGCATGGCCATGTCGGTCGTCCTCCTGGCCCCGAGCTGGGGTGGCATGATCAACGGCATGATGAGCCTCTCCGGTGCCTGGCATAAGCTGCGCTCCGACCCCATCCTGCGCTTCCTGGTGGTTTCCCTGGCCTTCTACGGCATGTCCACCTTCGAAGGCCCGATGATGGCCATCAAGACCGTCAACGCTCTGTCCCACTACACCGACTGGACCATCGGCCACGTGCATGCCGGCGCCCTCGGCTGGGTAGCGATGATCTCCATCGGCTCGCTGTACCACCTGATTCCGAAAGTGTTCGGTCGCGAGCAGATGCACAGCGTCGGCCTGATCAACGCCCACTTCTGGCTGGCCACCATCGGTACCGTGCTGTACATCGCCTCCATGTGGGTCAACGGCATCACCCAGGGTCTGATGTGGCGTGCAGTCAACGAAGACGGCACCCTTACCTACTCCTTCGTCGAAGCCCTGGAAGCCAGCCATCTCGGCTACATGGTTCGCGCCCTCGGCGGTGCCTTCTTCGTCGCCGGCATGCTGCTGATGGCCTACAACACCTGGCGTACCGTGCGTGCCGCTGACAAGAGCAAGTACGACGCCGCCGCCCTGATTCCTGCAGAGGTTGCTCACTGATGGCCGGTAGCAAACACGAAATTTTCGAGAAGAACATCGGCCTGCTGGCGATCGGCATGGTCCTGGCCGTCAGCATCGGCGGCCTGACCCAGATAGTCCCGCTGTTCTTCCAGGACGTCACCAACACCCCGGTGGAAGGCATGAAGCCGCGCACCGCACTGGAACTGGAAGGCCGCGACATCTACATCAAGGAAGGCTGCGTCGGCTGCCACTCGCAGATGATTCGCCCGTTCCGCGCCGAAACCGAGCGCTACGGTCACTACTCCGTCGCCGGCGAGAGCGTCTGGGACCACCCGTTCCTGTGGGGCTCCAAGCGTACCGGCCCGGACCTGGCTCGCGTCGGCGGCCGTTACTCGGACGACTGGCACCGCGCCCACCTGTACAACCCGCGCAACGTGGTACCGGAATCCAAGATGCCGGCCTACCCGTGGCTGGTTGAGAACAAGCTCGACGGCAAGGACACCGCCGCCAAGATGACCGCCCTGCGCGCCCTCGGCGTGCCCTACACCGACGAGGACATTGCCGGTGCTCGAGAGGCCGTCAAGGGCAAGACCGAAATGGACGCGCTGGTCGCGTACCTGCAAGGTCTTGGTACCGCAATCAAGAACAAACGGTAACGCATGATGGATATCGGGATGATCCGTGGCATAGGCACGGCAGTAGTCTTCATCGCCTTCATCGGCGTGGTGCTCTGGGCTTACAACAGCAAGCGCAAGTCGAGCTTCGACGAAGCGGCCAACCTGCCGTTTGCCGATGACATCCCAGCCAACAAGCGTGACGAGCAAGCTTCTGGGAGCAATAAAGAATGACTTCGTTCTGGAGTATCTACGTCAGCGTACTGAGCCTCGGCACCCTTGCCGCGCTCACCTGGCTGATATTCGGTGTGCGTAAAGGCCAGCGCCCTGACGCTACCGACGAAACCGTCGGCCACTCCTTCGACGGTATCGAAGAGTTCGACAATCCGCTGCCGAAATGGTGGTTCCTGCTGTTCGTCGGCACCATCGTCTTCGCCCTCGGCTACCTGGTTCTGTACCCGGGCCTGGGTAACTGGAAAGGTCTGCTGCCGGGCTACAACGAAGCCGGCGACGGCAAGCCCTTCACTACTGGCCAGTCCGGCTGGACCGGCGTGCACCAGTGGGAAAAGGAGATGGTTCGCGCCGACAAGGAATACGCGCCCATCTATGCCAAGTACGCCAAGCTGCCGATCGAGGAAGTGGCCAAGGACGAGCAGGCCCTGAAAATGGGTGGCCGCCTGTTCGCGTCCAACTGCTCGGTCTGCCACGGCTCCGACGCCAAGGGTGCATACGGTTTCCCCAACCTGACCGATAACGAGTGGCGCTGGGGTGGTTCGCCGGCCGACATCAAGCAGACCATCATTGGTGGTCGTCATGGCATGATGCCGCCGCAAGGCCCTGCCATCGGCGAAGATGGCGTGCGCAATGTCGCCGCTTACGTGCTGACCGAACTGGGTGGCCGCAAGCTGCCGGAAGGCGTTACTGCTGACATCGAAGCTGGCAAGAAGGTCTTCTCCACTACCTGTTTCGCCTGCCACGGTGCGGACGGCAAGGGCACCCCGAGCATGGGCGCACCGAACCTGACCAACCCGAGCGCCTTCATCTACGGCAGCAGCTACGCTCAACTGCAGCAGAGCATTCGTTACGGCCGCAGCGGCAACATGCCCGCACAGCTGCAGTACGTGGGCAGCGAAGACAAGGTGCACCTGCTGGCCGCCTATGTGTACAGCCTGTCCCAGGGCAAGTCCGAAGCAGCAACCGAGAAGTAAGCCTTCACCCGCCCGGGACGCGACCGCTGGTCGCACCCGGGCAACGCTCGATCAGGCGTACCATAGTGCATGTGAAATTCTGACTCCCCCGGCAAGTATCGTGGGAGCAATCACCCCAGCCGTGGTACGACCCTGATGAGCGAACAGATTCCCGTCCGAAACATCACCCCTCCCCCGGCCAAAGGCGGCGAATCCGTCGACCTTTACGCCAGTCGCGAAAAAATCTATACCCGTGCCTTCACCGGCCTGTTCCGCAACCTGCGGCTCGGCGGTGGCGCCTTCCTCTTTCTGCTCTACTTCGGCACCGTCTGGCTCAGCTGGAATGACCGCCAGGCCGTCTGGTGGAACCTGCCGGAACGTAAGTTCTTCATCTTCGGCGCCACCTTCTGGCCGCAGGATTTTGCCCTGCTGTCCTGGCTGCTGATCATCTGTGCCTTCGGCCTGTTTTTCATCACCGTGTTCGCCGGTCGCGTCTGGTGCGGCTATACCTGCCCGCAGAGCGTGTGGACCTGGATCTTCATGTGGTGCGAGAAAGTCACCGAAGGTGACCGCAGCCAGCGCATGAAGCTGGACAAGGCGCCGATGAGCCCCAACAAGCTGCTGCGCAAGATCGCCAAGCACAGTCTCTGGCTGCTGATCGGCCTGGTCACCGGCCTGACCTTCGTCGGCTACTTCTCGCCCATCCGCGACCTGCTACCCAGCCTGCTCAATGGCACGGCTGACGGCTGGGCCTACTTCTGGGTCGGCTTCTTCACCCTGGCCACCTACGGCAACGCCGGCTGGCTGCGCGAACAGGTATGCATCTACATGTGCCCCTACGCGCGCTTCCAGAGCGTGATGTTCGACAAGGACACCCTGATCGTTTCCTACGACCCGCGCCGTGGCGAGAGCCGTGGCCCGCGCAAGAAAACCGCCGACTACAAGGCCGAGGGCCTGGGTGACTGCATCGACTGCACCATGTGCGTGCAGGTCTGCCCGACCGGTATCGACATCCGCGACGGCCTGCAGATCGAGTGCATTGGCTGTGCAGCCTGTGTCGACGCGTGCGACGCAATCATGGACAAGATGGGCTACCCGCGCGGACTGGTCAGCTACACAACCGAACACAATCTTTCCGGGCAGAAGACCCACCTGTTGCGTCCGCGCCTGATAGGCTATGCCCTCGCTTTGGTGGCGATGATGAGCCTGTTTGCCTGGGCCGTTTTCAATCGTTCGCTGGTAGAAGTCGATGTGCTCAAGGACCGCGTACTGTTCCGCGAGAACGAGCAGGGTCATGTCGAGAACGTCTACACCGTGAAACTGATGAACAAGGCCCAGCGCGACCTAACCTACCTGATCTCCGTCGAAGGTATCGACGGTCTCGAGTACGAAGGCAAGCGCGAGGTCAAGGCTGCCGCCGGCGAGGTGCTGTCGATTCCGGTGGAACTGTCCATCGCGCCGGAGAAGTTGCCGTCCAGCGCCAATGAAATTCTGTTCAAGGTCCAGGCCTTGGAAGATCCCACTATCGAGAGCGATGCCGACAGCCGATTCATCGGCCCGAGCGTACGCTGAACAAGGTCAAGCAATGTCGTCGCAACAAACCCCGGTCAACCCCTGGTACAAAGAAGTCTGGGTCTGGTTCATCCTCGGCATCCTCGGCATGTCCGTAGTGCTGGGGACCAGCATGCTGGTGATCGCCACCAACAACCCGCCGGGCCTGCTGTCGGACAACTACTACGATGTCGGCAAAGGTATCAACACGTCGCTGGAGCGCGAGGACCTGGCTGAACGACTGCGGCTCGAGGCTTCCCTGACACTGGACAATGAGAAGGGCACAGTCGAGCTGCATCTCAAGGGCCACAGCAATCCGCCGCAGCTGGTGCTCAACCTGATCTCGCCGACCCAGCCGGAGCGCGATCGCCGCGTGGTCGTGCAGCGCCAGCCCGATGGCCGCTATACCGGCAATCTGCTGGACGCAGTCGAAGGACGGCGCTTCGTCGAGCTGATCGGCCAGGAAGGCGGCAAGGACTGGCGCCTGTTCGAGGAAAAGCAACTGGCCAGCAGCCAGAGCATCCACCTCGGCGAGTAATGTCTTGAGCAGTCCCCTACCCTGCTATCACTGCGGCCTGCCGGTGCCTGCCGGCAGCCGTTTCGAGGCCCGCGTTCTGGAGCAGACGCGGGCCTTCTGCTGCCCGGGCTGCCAGGCCGTGGCCGAAGCCATTGTTGCCGGCGGCCTGGAAAGCTACTACCGACATCGCAGCGACAACGCCATCAACCCGCAGGCACTGCCCAAGGCCCTGCCGGACGAACTGGCGCTGTATGACCGCGACGAAGTGCAACGCGGCTTCGTCGAACACCAGGGCGAGCTCAGCGAGACTCGCCTGCTGATCGAGGGCATCAGTTGCGCCGCCTGCGGCTGGCTGATCGAGAAACACCTGCGCGGCCTGCCGGGCGTGGTGGATGCCAACCTCAACCTGTCCAACCAGCGCCTGCAAGTACGCTGGTCCGACAGCCAGATCCCGCTCAGCCAGCTGCTCGCCGAGCTACGCCGCATCGGCTATGCCGGCCATCCCTGGCAGGAAGACGATGCCAGCGCGCGCCTTGCCGAAGAAAACCGCAAGGCCATGCGCCAGATTGGCGTTGCCGGCCTGTTGTGGATGCAGGTGATGATGGCCGCCATGGCCACCTGGCCGGAGTTCAACGTCGACCTCTCGCCGGAACTGGACAAGATCCTGCGCTGGACCAGCCTGTTCCTGACCACCCCCATCGTCTTCTATTGCTGCGGCCAGTTCTTCCGTGGCGCGCTGCGCGACCTGCGCACCCGCCACCTGACCATGGATGTATCGGTATCGCTGGCGATCGGCGGGGCTTACGTGGCCGGCATCTGGTCCACCGTTACCGGTGTCGGTGAACTGTACTTTGACGCCGTGGGCATGTTTGCCCTGTTCCTGCTCGCTGGCCGCTATCTGGAACGCCGCGCCCGCGAGCGCACGGCAGCGGCCACTTCGCAGCTGGTCAATCTGCTCCCCCCCTCCTGCCTGCGCCTGGAAGCCAGCGGCCAGAGTCAGCGCGTGCTGCTGCGTGAGCTGGCCATCGGCGACCGCGTACTGGTCCCCCCAGGCGCCCAGCTCCCGGCAGATGGGCGTATCGTCGCCGGGCAGTCGAGTGTCGATGAGTCGCTGCTCACCGGCGAGTACCTGCCGCTGCCAAAAGGTGAAGGGGACTCGGTCACCGCCGGAACCCTCAATGTCGAGGGGCCGCTGACCGTTGAGGTCGAGGCATTGGGCGAGAACACCCGCCTTTCGGCCATCGTGCGCCTGCTGGAGCGAGCGCAGGCCGACAAACCGAGAATGGCCGAACTGGCCGACCGTGTGGCGCAGTGGTTCCTGCTGGTGGTGCTGGCCGTCGCAGCGGTCGTGGGGCTGGTCTGGTGGCAAATAGACCCACAGCGCGCCTTCTGGATCGTCCTGGCGCTGCTGGTCGCCACCTGCCCCTGCGCCCTGTCGCTGGCCACGCCAACCGCGCTGACCACCGCCACCGGCAGCCTGCACAAGCTTGGCCTGCTGCTGACGCGCGGGCACGTGCTGGAGGGCCTGAAGCAGATCGACACGGTGATCTTCGACAAGACCGGCACGCTGAGCGAGGGACGCCTGACCCTGGAGCGTATCGAAACCCTGCGCGAACTGGATGCGGATGCCTGCCTGGCACTGGCGGCCACGCTCGAACACGGCTCTGAACACCCCATCGCCCGTGCCTTTGGACACAGCAGCAAGGGCGCCGAGCAGCTGATCAGCGAGCCGGGCCAGGGCCTCGAGGGCGTGGTCAGCGGTCGTCGTCTGCGCATCGGCCAGCCGAACTATGTCGCAGCCCTGGCCGGGCGCCAGGCGCCGAGCATTCCCGGTGAACACGGCCAATGGTTGTTGCTCGGCGATGAACGCGGTCCGCTGGCCTGGTTCGTCCTCGGCGACCAGCTGAGGGCCGATGCCGCACAACTGATTGCCGCCTGCCGCGCCGAAGGCTGGGACATCCTCCTGCTGTCTGGCGACAGCTCGCCGATGGTCGCCGAGGTGGCTCGCCAGCTCGGCATCGAGGACGCCCGCGGCGGTCTGACCCCTGACGCCAAGCTGGCCGTGCTGCAGGAGCTGCACCAGCGCGGCCGTCGCGTGTTGATGCTCGGCGACGGGGTCAACGACGTACCGGTACTGGCCGGTGCCGACATCAGCGTAGCCATGGGCAGTGCCACCGACCTGGCCAAGACCAGCGCCGACGCGGTGTTGCTGTCCAACCGCCTGAGCAGTCTCATAGAAGCCTTTAGCCTGGCCCGTCGCACTCGCCGCGTGATCATCGAGAACCTGACCTGGGCCACCCTGTACAACGGACTGGTGCTGCCCTTCGCCGCGCTTGGCTGGGTCACCCCGCTGTGGGCCGCACTCGGCATGTCGGCCAGCTCACTGCTCGTGGTACTGAACGCACTCCGCCTGGCCCGAGTGAAGAACGCCTAGGAGCCCGAGTCATGTCCGCCATCTACTTCCTCATCCCCATCGCCGTCGGCCTGGTTGGCTTCGCCATCTGGCTGTTCTTCTGGGCAGTGGACAACGGCCAGTATGACGATCTGGACAGCCCGGCCCACAGCATCCTGTTCGACGACGAAGACCCCCAGCACAAGGCCGGTGTCGCCGAAGCCGACAAGGCCGAGAAGCCCGAGGACGAACCGCGTGCCTGAGCTCGTCGCGCCACTGCTGTCCGCCCTGATCCTCGGCCTGCTCGGCGGCGGCCACTGCCTGGGTATGTGTGGCGGGCTGATGGGGGCTCTGACCCTGGCCATCCCGCCCGAGCAGCGCGCGCGACGCCTGCGCCTGCTGCTGGCCTACAACCTCGGGCGCATCCTCAGCTATGCCACCGCCGGCCTGCTCATTGGCCTGGCCGGCTGGGCCGTAGCCAGCAGCCCGGCAGCGATGGCCCTGCGCGTGCTTGCAGGCCTGCTGCTGATCGCCATGGGCCTTTACCTGGCCGGATGGTGGAGCGGCCTGACCCGCATCGAGGCACTCGGTCGCCACCTGTGGCGTCACCTGCAACCCGTCGCCAGCCGCCTGATGCCGGTCAGCAGCCTGCCACGTGCCCTGCTGCTCGGCGCCGTGTGGGGCTGGCTGCCCTGCGGCCTGGTCTACAGCACGCTGCTGTGGGCCTCCAGCCAGGGCTCGCCGGGTGAAAGCGCGCTGCTGATGCTGGCCTTTGGCCTGGGCACCTGGCCGGTGCTGCTGGCCACCGGCATGGCCGCCGAACGGCTGACCGCACTCCTGCGCCAACGCGGCGTGCGGGTCGCTGGTGGCCTGCTGGTGATCCTGTTTGGTATCTGGACATTGCCCGGCCCGCATCAGCATTGGCTGATGGGCCATTGATACAAATCAAGAGGCTCCCCTCGGGCTCTCCCTAGACTGGCATCACTCGCCACTCCAGGGATTTCCCCGATGCTCGATGCCATCCACTGGGACGCCGACCTGATCCGCCGTCACGACCGACCGGGCCCGCGCTACACCTCATACCCCACCGCCGTGCAATTCCATGGCGAAGTTGGCTCCTTCGACCTGCTGCACGCCCTGCGTGACAGCCGCAAGGCCAAGCGCCCACTGTCGCTGTACGTGCACGTGCCGTTCTGCGCCAACATCTGCTATTACTGCGCCTGCAACAAAGTGATCACCAAGGATCGCGGCCGCGCCCTGCCCTATCTGGAGCGCCTGGAGCAGGAGATCGAAATGATTTCCCGCCATATCGACAGCGCACAGGTGGTCGAGCAACTGCACTTCGGCGGCGGAACCCCGACTTTCCTCAGCCACGACGAACTGCGTCGACTGATGGAGCATCTGCGCAAGCACTTTCACCTGCTTGACGATGATCGCGGCGACTACGGCATCGAGATCGATCCGCGCGAGGCCGACTGGTCGACCATGGGGCTGCTACGTGATCTGGGCTTCAATCGCGTCAGCCTTGGCGTACAGGACCTCGATCCCAACGTGCAGCGGGCGATCAACCGCCTGCAGACGCTGGAACAGACCCGCGCCATCGTCGAAGCCGCGCACACGCTGCAGTACCGTTCGGTGAACATCGACCTGATCTACGGCCTGCCACTGCAGAATCCGGACAGCTTCGCCCGCACCGTGGCCGAGGTGATCGCCCTGCAGCCTGATCGGTTGTCGGTGTTCAACTATGCCCACTTGCCCGAGCGTTTCATGCCGCAGCGCCGTATCAACGAAAGCGACCTGCCCAGTCCGGCGCTGAAACTGGAAATGCTGCAGCGCAGCATCGAGCAGCTGACCGCCGCCGGCTACCGCTATATCGGCATGGACCACTTCGCCCTCCCCGATGACGAGCTGGCCATGGCTCAGGAGGACGGCACCCTGCAGCGCAATTTCCAGGGCTACACCACGCACGGCCACTGCGATCTGATCGGGCTTGGCGTATCGGCCATCAGCCAGGTCGGCGACCTGTACAGCCAGAACAGCAGCGACCTGGCCAACTACCAGCAAAGCCTGGCCAACGGCCAGCTGGCGACCCAGCGCGGCCTGCATTGCAACGAGGATGACCGCATCCGCCGCGCGGTAATCCAGGCGCTGATCTGCCAGTTCCAACTGAACTTCGGCGATATCGAACAGCGCTTCGCCATCGACTTTCGCAGTTACTTCTCAGCCATCTGGCCGCAACTGCAGCAGCTGGACCGCGATGGTCTGATCGAGCTCGGCGCCCAGGGTATTGAAGTGCGCCCGGCCGGACGCCTGCTGGTACGCTCGGTGTGCATGCTGTTTGACCACTACCTGGAGCAGCAGAACCAGCAGCGTTTCTCGCGGGTCATCTGAACCAGGCGCCGGCCATGCGGCCGGCCCGCCTCGGGCAAAGGATTGATCAGCCCATCGCCAGGCGACTGGCCTGCAGTCGCTGGTCATCACTCAGGCGCTTGTCCTTGAGCGCCGTCAACAGACTCGCCTGAGCCGTGCTCAGCGCGCCTTGCAACGAAGACAGCTCACCACGCAGGGCTTCCACGCGCATCTGCTTGATCCGCGGATCCGCTCCCGACTCCGCCATCAGCGCCTGCAGCTCAGCCTGCTTATCGGCGATCTGCTGACGCAGGGCACGGATCAACCGGAGAACCTCCTTGATGTTGTCCGGCAGGTCGGCCTCCTCGATATCATCATGCTTCGCGGTGGCACGCGCCTTACCCAACTCCGAAAGCGTAACCCGCAGACCATCACGCACCTCAGGCTCGCCGGGGGCTGTGCCGCCGGCCCTTGCCACCTGACGCTGTATGCCCTGCGCCAGGCGTTCACTGAGTCCACTCACGTCCAGTTTCAACATGCTGCCTCCTCCACATGACGCCAACTGGCTATCGGGCGATCCGGCCATAACTTGAGCAAATGGTCAGACATGCGCCGCCGCTCTGGCCCAGCCGGGCGCCAATGGGTTAACCTTCGATTTTGTGTGTGACTCTCCACTCAGGGGTAGCGATGTCAGAGTTCATCAAGGTGCACAGCCCGCACCAGGCCCATTGCAAGGACTGCAGTCTCGCCGCGCTGTGCTTGCCGCTGTCCTTGAACCTCGAGGACATGGATGCCCTGGACCGCATCGTCAAGCGGGGCCGTCCATTGAAGAAGGGTGAGTTCCTGTTTCGCCAGGGCGACACCTTCGACTCGGTATTCGCCGTGCGTGCCGGCGCGCTGAAAACCTTTACCCTCAGCGACGCCGGTGAAGAGCAGATCACCGGATTCCACCTGCCCAGCGAACTGGTTGGTCTGTCCGGTGTAGATAGCGAACTCTACCCCGTATCCGCGCAGGCACTGGAGACTACCTCCGTCTGCGAGATCCCCTTCGAGCGCCTGGATGAACTTTCCGTGCAGCTCCCTCAATTGCGCCGTCAGCTGATGCGGGTCATGAGCCGGGAGATCCGCGACGACCAGCAGATGATGCTGCTGCTGTCCAAGAAGACCGCCGACGAGCGAATTGCCACCTTCCTGGTCAACCTTTCCGCGCGCTTCCGCGCCCGCGGTTTCTCGGCCAACCAGTTCCGCCTGGCCATGTCACGCAATGAGCTCGGCAACTACCTGGGCCTCGCGGTGGAAACCGTGTCACGAGTATTCACCCGCTTCCAGCAGAACGGCCTGATCAACGCCGAAGGCAAGGAAGTACAGATCCTCGATCCGATTGAACTGTGTGCCCTCGCCGGCGGTAGCATGGCGGACTGAAGGCGCGTGATGATCTTCGACGAATTCGACATCAAGTCACTGATCCGCCCCGTGCCGGATTTCCCCAAGCCGGGCGTGGTGTTCCGCGACATCACCCCGCTGTTCCAGTCGCCGCGCGCCCAGCGCATGGTCGCCGACAGCTTCATCCAGCGCTACGTGGAAGCCGATTTCAGCCATGTGGCCGCGATGGATGCGCGCGGTTTTCTGATCGGCTCGGTGATCGCCTACGAACTGAACAAGCCGCTGATCCTGTTCCGCAAACAGGGCAAGCTGCCGGCGGACGTGCTCTCCGAGAGCTACCAGACCGAATATGGCGAGGCCCTGCTGGAAGTTCACAGCGACAGCCTGTGCGATGGTGACCGGGTCCTGATCTTCGATGACCTGATCGCTACCGGCGGCACCCTGCTGGCCGCCGCCCGGCTGGTTCGGCGCCTCGGAGCCCAGGTCTACGAAGCCGCCGCAATCATCGACCTGCCCGAGCTGGGGGGATCGCAGAAACTGCAGGACGCCGGCATTCCGACCTTTGCACTGACCGCCTTTGCCCTCGACGAGCACTGAGCAGGAAGACTACCTGCTCAGCAGTTCGTGCAGCCTGGCACCGATTGCCGCTGCCTTGTCAGCGGCCATTGATCAGCGCACACGTTTCAGCGAGCGCCAGTCGCAGCCGGCACTCACAAGCCCATCTGCTTGCTGATGATCTCGTTCATGATCTCCCGCGAGCCGCCGCCGATGGAGAGGATGCGGTTGTCGCGGTACAGGCGCTCTACCAGGCTTTCACGCATGTAACCCATGCCACCGAGGATCTGCACCGCATCGTAGGTGATGCGATCGGCCACGTCGGTGGCGAAGTTCTTGGCCATGGAGATTTCCTTGATCACGCTCTTGCCGACGGCCATCTTCGCCGCCTGGCGGTAGGTGAACTCGCGAGACACTTCCAGCTGGGTGGCCATCTCGGCCAGGCGGTGCTTGAGCACCTGGAACTTGCCGATCGGCTTGCCGAAGGCCTCGCGTTCACGGGCCCAGCGCATGGCCTCTTCCAGGGCCATTTGCGAGGTCATGTTGGCCATCAGTGCCAGGCTCAGGCGTTCGCTCTGGAAGTTGGCCATGATGCAGGCAAAGCCCATGTTCTCGGCACCGATCAGGTTCTCCACCGGCACCTTGCAGTCATCGAAGAACAGCTCGGCAGTGTCCGATGAGCGCCAGCCCATCTTCTTCAGCGAGCGGCCAACGGCGAAACCAGGCGTGCCCTTCTCGATCAGCAACAGGCTGACGCCGCCGAACCCCTCGCCGCCGGTGCGCACGGCAACGGTGTAGTAGTCGGCACGCACGCCGCTGGTGATAAAGGTCTTGCTGCCAGTCACGCGGTAGTAATCACCGTCACGCACGGCACGGGTCTTCAGATTGGCCACGTCGGAACCGCCGGAAGGCTCGGTCACCGCCAGCGCCATGATCTTCTCGCCAGCCAGCACCTCGGGCACCACACGGTCGCGCAGTGCTGGCTTGGCCCACTTGAGTACCGGCGGCAGGCCGATATCCAGCGAACCGAGGCCGGCGACCAGGCCGCCAGAGCCGGAGCGCATCAGTTCCTCGCTGGCCGCCACCTTGGCAAACAGGTCACCTTCATGGCTGCCGCCGAACTGCTCCGGGTAACCGATGCCGAGAATCCCGGCCGCCCCCGCCTTGCGGTACAACTCGCGGGGGAACTCCTCGGCTTCCTCCCAGTCGGCGATGTGCGGTAGCACTTCGCGCTCGATGAAGCGGCGCACCGAGTCGCGTACCAGCTGATGAGAAGGATCGAAGTATTCCTGGAAGGCGGACATGCGGGTGGCTCCCGGTTGTTGTTTGTCGCCACACTAACCTAGCGCTTGCTTGGTTTTCAATAGCCGCGCTGTTCTCGCAGCGCACGCGATACCCGCAGCTGCAGATCGTAGGCCGGCCCCTCGACTGCCTCGAAGTCCCGCGTGTAGCGGCGGGCAAAGCCTTCCACGCCCCACGCGCGGTACTGCTGCACATGGTGCAGCTCATGAGCCCAAAGCGCGACATCAAGCTCGGCGGCTTCAGCCTCGCGAAACACGATCAGGTCGACCAGGGTCACGGCCTGGATGTCGGGGTTCTGCAGCAGGGTGCTGGCAGCATCCAGCTGCTCACCGCCGCCCACCCGGTAGCGCACGGCATCCAGCAGCTCGGCCGGATACCAGGCCAGCAGCTGCTGGCGGATCGCCGTCGGCATCGGTGCGCTGCCGGCGGCCAGCAGCTGCTGGCGTGACTGCAGAATCCAGCCCTGCAGGTTGCTGGCTGCCAGCTCCAGCGCCTGCTCCTGCACCTGCGCGTACTCCGGCACGCACAGGCAGCCGTAGAGACAGACCTGCACCTGGCCAGGTGGACAGGTGTTGGCACCGGCCGGCAGGGCCAGTGCCAGAAGCAGGGTACTCAGTCGAAAGGGCAGCAGGCGCACGGGAAGTTCCAGGGAGAATTGCGGGGCGCCGGCTATGACCACGGGCGCGGGCAGATTATCCCTGCTCAGCCAGCCGCCGTTCAACGCGCTGCGCCGCGAACAGGCGGGCGCGCTGTTTGCGCCACCAGATCACCATGCCGGTGATGCTGAGTACGGCAATGGCCAGGCCCAGCACGGCGATCAGCACCCGCCCGGGGAAGCCGAGGATACGCCCGCCGTGGATCGGTAGCTGCAGCTGGTAGAAGCGCTCGCCCAGGGTGCCGACACCGGGGATCTCGCGACCAATCACACGGCCGTCCTCGCCATGCACGAAGACCCAGGCGTTGCCCTGGTCGCTGGCATGGTCGCCGAAACCGGCACCGAAGAAGTTGTACTCGAAGCTGTAGTACAGCTCGGTAATGGGTTGCTGCAGCCCCAGGCGATCACCCTCCTCCCGCGCCAGCGCATAGGCCTGGCGGTAGTTCAGCTGCAGCTCGCCCAGCGCCTCCTTGGGCAGCCGGCCGCGCGCCTCGTAGGTACTCAGCGGTACCTCCGAGAACAGCGAAACCACGGGTTTGAACACGTCGGCCGGCAGGTTCATTGCCACACTGCTGACCGCCACCGGGGTCAGCAGCAGCCAGAGCCACAGGCCACCGGCGCGGTGCACGTCGTGGTTGAGGCGCTGGCGCTTGATCTTCCATGCCTTGCCCCATTTGCGCCAGAACGGCCGACCGCGCGGGAGGGTCAGCCACAGCGAGACCAGGCAGTCGATGGTCCAGAGAATGGCGACGATGCCCATCAGCAGGATGCCCCAATTGCCCGGCAGGCTGAGGCTGTAGTGGAACTCGAGGATAAAAGGGACGAAGTTCTCCCGAGAAAAACAGCAGGCGCCCCACTCCCGCTCGCCCAGCACGCTGCCGTCCGCCGGGTCGAGGTAGAACACCCGTGGCGCCAGCGGATAAGGCTGGCCGCTGGCCGGATCGGTGCGCGGCACGGTGGCCAGCAGCGCCGAATGGCCGGGCTCGTCCGGCTGTTCCAGATACCAGACCAGGCGCTGCGGATGAGCCGCCTCCAGCCGCTCGATCAGGCTCGGGCCGTCCATGCGCGCCTTGGCGGTGTGATCGGTCTGGTAGAACTGCGGGTTGAGCCACTCATCCAGTTCGTGGTGGAAGGCCAGCACGCTGCCGGTCAGACCGGCCAGGGCGAGGAACACCGCCGTGGCCAGCCCGAGGTACCGGTGCAGCCGGACCAGAATGTTGCGCATCATGATTTTCCGTCTCGCAAACAGCAGAAAACCGCCGCCTCTGGCGAGACGGCGGTCGTTGCGCTGGGTCAGAACTTCTGGGTGACGGTGGCCACCACGGTTCGCTCCTCGCCCAGGTAGCAGGCGGTGGCCGAATAGCAGGAGGCCACGTAGTACTCGTCAGTGAGGTTGTTGGCGTTGACCCGCACCGAGGTGTCCTGCAGGCCGACGTAGGCCAGGTCATAGCTGACTGCCGCGTCGAACAGGGTGTAGGACGGCACCTGGAAGTCGTTCAGGTCGCTACCCTCGCTCTCGCCCACATAGCGGGCGCCAGCGCCGAAGGTCAGGCCGGCCAGCAGACCTTCCTTGAAGCCGTAGTCGGCCCACAGGCTGGCCATCTGCTCGGGTGTCTGGTACGGGGTGTTGCCCTTGGCATCCACCACGCCACCGAGCGCGTCGAAGACGAAGTAGGACTTGCTGTATTCCACGTCGTTGTAGGTGTAGCTGCCCAGCAGCTGCAGGTTGTCGGTGACCTGCACGCGTGCTTCCAGCTCGACGCCCCTGGAGTCGATGCCACCGACGCCCTTGTATTCATAGTTGTCGGTGAAGCTGTTCTCCTTGGCGAACAGGTTCTCCATCTCGAGGGTGAAGAAGGAGATGGTGTACAGGTCGTCAGTGCCCGGCGGCTGGAACTTCAGGCCGGCCTCCCACTGCTCGCCGGTGGTGGGCTTGAGGATCTGCGCACCATCGGAGTAGTTGGACGTGGGGTTGAACGAGGTGGAGTAGCTGACATAGGGCGAGATGCCGTTGTCGAAGGCATACAGCACGCCAAGGTGGCCGCTGAGCTTGTCGCCGGTGTTGGCGTCCTGGGTGCCCTGCTGATCGTCGTCGATGGATACGTCGTACCAGTCCTGGCGCAGACCGGCGGTGAAGTTCCAGCCGCCCAGCTCGACCAGGTCCTGCACGTACAGGCCGGCCTGCTTCTGCCGGCGCAAGGCGTCGCTGACGGTGGCCAGGGCAGCCAGGTCGTTGGCCGGGTATTGCGGATTGAACACGTCCAGCGGGGTCACCGAGCTGTAGTCGCGGTCGTAGCGCACCTTGTTCTTCGAGTACTGGTAGTCCAGCCCGGTGACCAGGGTGTGCTGTGCCGCGCCGGTGGCGAATTCGGCTTGCAGCAGGTTGTCGACGATCCAGGCGTGCAGGTTCTCCTCGCCACCGCTGAAGCCACGGGCCAGCTCGTTGCCGGTGGCGCTCACATAACCGTTGCCCCAGACCTGGCTGTTTTCGGTGCTGGCATCCAGGTAGCGGAAGTTCTGCCGCGCGCTCCAGGTGTCGTTGAAGCGGTGCTCCAGTTCATAGCCGAGCATCTGCTGGCTGCGCTTGAATTCCTCGAGGTCCGGGTCACCCTCGAAGAAGCTGGCAGAGATGCGCTCGCCGTTGCGCGAGTGCAGGGTACCGGAGGCCGGCAGGCTGCCGTGGTAACCGCCATTGGGGTCTTCCTGCAGGTAGGCGTAGAGATTGAGCAGGGTGTCGTCACCGAGGCTCAGAGCCAGGCTGGGCATGAGCGCATAACGAGTCTCTTCGACATGCTCGACCTGCACATCGGTGTCCTTGGCCAGGCCGACCACACGGTAGGCGACGTTGTCGCTGAGCGGGCCGGTGACGTCGAAAGCGGTCTGCTTGTAGTCATGGCTGCCGAAGGACACATCGATGCGGCCGGCCTCTTCGAACTCGGGGCGCTTGGTGGTCAGCGCCGCCAGACCGCCCGGGTTA
This sequence comes from Aquipseudomonas alcaligenes, assembly GCF_900156545.1. Classification (GTDB taxonomy): domain Bacteria; phylum Pseudomonadota; class Gammaproteobacteria; order Pseudomonadales; family Pseudomonadaceae; genus Aquipseudomonas; species Aquipseudomonas alcaligenes_A. Next base: position 570,079 of record NZ_FTNW01000001.1, on the reverse strand, counting down.
CTGCGACCGTAGAGCACCGAGGACGGGCCCTTGAGCACATCGATGCGCTCGAGGAAATAGGGATCGATCTGCAGGCTGGTGAACGACCCCGGATCGCCCATGGACTTCAGGCCATCGATGATGATGTTGTCCACCGAGCCGTCGTTGATCCCGCGCATGGCCAGATAGTCATAGCGGTGGGTATTGCCGTAGGGGTTGGTGAGCACACCGGCGGTGTAGCGGGTAGCCTCGGCGACGGTGCGCGAGCCCTGCTCCTCAATCTGCGCGGCGGTGACCACGGACACGCTCTGCGGAGTCTTCACCAGCGCCTTGCTGGTCTTGGTCGCCACGCTGCTGTGGGTGGCGTTGTAGCCGTCAACGCTGCCCAGCGCGTTGCCCAGGGCAAAACCCTCGACCTCGGTGGTCTGCAGCGACAGGCTGGCGCCCTCGCCAACCAGGCTCAGCGAATAGCTGCCGCTGGCGTCACGCACCACCTGCAGGCCGCTGCCATGCAGCAGCTGGGCCAGGCCCTCGTCCACCGAGTACTGGCCCTGCAGGCCCTGGCTCTGCTTGTTGGCGGTGAGCTGGCCGTCGACAGCGAGGAGAATCTGCGCCTCGCTGGCGAACTGGCTCAGGGCGCTGGACAGCGGACCGGCCGGGATGGCGTAGCTGCGCAGGCTCTGCTCGGCATCGGCGGCCTGGGCCAGGCCGCCCAGGCCCGGCTGCAGGGCGGCCAGCGGCATGGCCAGCACGGCGGCGCGAATCGCCCGACGCAGGGCGTGCGGAGTAGTGGAGTAAGGCATGTGAATCCCCCTGGATAGCGATGGCATAGCGGGCAAAATCGCCCTGATGCGCTTGAAGCCAAGCCAGATGAAAAAAGGGGAACCAAGAATGCGAAATATTTTTATCCGCACTCAAGTCGCAGCTGAATGGCGCGGCTCGATGCTGATCCACCACGGCAGGCGATGCACCACACGCACCGGCAGGCTGGCCTCCAGGGCGGCGTAGATGCGCGCCGGCTGCGCCAGCGGGAAGGCACCGACCAGGCGCAGGTTGGCCACCCGCGGATCGCAGCCCAGATGTCCTCGCTGGTGGCGGCTCAGCTCGGCGACGAACTCTCCCAACGGCATGTCATCGGCCTGCAGAATGCCGTGGGTCCAGGCCTGCTGGCCCTGGCGCAACGGCACCGGGCTATCCACCCAGTGGGCATCGAAATAGGCCTGCTGTCCCGCTACCAGGCTCTGCCGGCGGGCACCGATAATCTCCAGCGCGCCGACCTGGGTCGAGACCAGGTAGCCGTCGTCCAGCTGGCGCACGGCGAAACGCCCGCCCTGCACGCGCAGGCGCGCATGCGCGGTCTCCAGCCACAACGGCCGCGCATCGTCGGCCGCCTCGACCAGCACCTCGCCGCGGTACAGCGCCAGGCGTCGCAGTTGGGCAGTGAAATCCACGTCCAGCGCGCTGTCGGTGTTCAGCCACAGGCGGCTGCCATCGGCCAGTTGGCTGTCACGTACCTCGCCCACCGCCGTGCGCTGGCTGGCCTGCCACTGCTGCCAGGGCAATGCACGGCCGCCCAGCCCGAGCAGACCAACGCCTGCCACGATGGATAGCGCCTTAAGCGCCTGGCGCCGTTCCACTCCACGTGCCTGCAGTGCCGAACGCGCCGCCTGGCGCTGCGGCAGGCGTTCGAACTGGCCGCTGATGCTCTCCACCCGCAGCCAGGCCTGGCGATGCTGCGGCCGGGCCTCCAGCCAGTGCTGCCAGGCGAGCCGGTCCTGTTCGCTGGCATGCTCGTCGCGCAGCCGGGCGAACCAGTCGGCGGCCTGCTGCAACACGGCAAAATCAATCGACTGGCCCATGCCTCAGTCCTGCGCCAGGGTCAGGCAATGGAGCATGGCCTGGGCCATGTACTTCTTCACCATACGCTCGGACACACCGAGCTTTACGGCAATCTGCGCGTAGGTCAGGCCATCGAGCTGAGCCAGGAGGAAAGCATCGCGCACCTTGCCCGGCAGACGCCGCAGCAAGGCGTCGATCTGCAGCAGGGAAGCCATGATCAGCTCGCGCTGCTCCGGCGAGGGGGCGTACTCCTCCGGCTGCTGGGCCAGGGATTCGAGATAGGCACGCTCGATGGCCAGGCGCCGCCAGTGATTGACCAGCAGCCCATGGGCGATGGTCGACAGGTAGGCACGCGGCTCACGCAGCGGCGCGAGATCGCGCTCCTTGCTCAGCAGGCGCAGGAAAGTGTCCTGGGCCAGGTCGGCGGCCCCCTGAGAGCAGTCCATGCGCCGCCGCAACCAGCTGATCAGCCAGCCGTGGTGATCCCGGTAAAGCTGCTGGAGGGTTTGTTGCTGTGAGACCGCGCTAACCGCCATGGGATACGTCTGCCGCTGGACGTGGAATTGGCGCGAATGGTAATGCTTCTCATGTGTTTTGCGCCAGCGGCGTCTGGGCTTTCGTGCCGTGCCTGCCGAAGCGCTCGCGATAGGCGCTTGGCGATAGCCCCAGATGGTTGCGGAAAGCAACGCGAAAACTCTCCACGGTGCGATAGCCACACTGCTCGGCGATATGCTCGACGCTCTGCGCACCGCCCTCCAGCAGCTCGCGGGCACGGGACAAGCGCTCGTGTTGCAACCAGGCCTTGGGCGTCATGCCGGTGGCCGCGCCGAAACGGCGCAGGAAGGTGCGCTCGCTCATCGCCACACGCGCCGCCAGCTGCCTGACCTCCAGTGGCTGATCGAGGCGCTGGCGCACCCACTCCAGCAGGCCGGACAGATCATGGCGCGCCGAGTGCGCCACCGGCGCGGGGATGAACTGCGCCTGGCCGCCGGCACGCTGCGGCGCCATCACCAGACGCTGGGCCACGCGATTGGCGATCTGGTTGCCGAAGTCACGCGCCACCAGGTGCAGACAGGCATCAATGCCAGCGGCGCTACCGGCCGAGGTGATCAGCTGGCCGGCGTCGACATACAGCACCTGCGGGTCCACCTCGATGGCCGGGTAGCGCTGCGCCAGCTCATCCGTGTAGCGCCAGTGGGTGGTGGCGCGCTGGCCGTCGAGCAGACCGCTGGCCGCCAGCACGAACACCCCGGAACAGATCGACAGCAGCCGCGCGCCACGCCCGTGGGCCTCGCGCAGGGCATCGAGCAACGCCGGCGGCGGCAGCTCGGCACGGTCGCGCCAGCCGGGAACGATGATGGTGCGGGCCTCGGCCAAGCCTTCCAGGCCGGCATCGGCCAGCACCCGGATGCCACCCGTGGCGCGCATCGGGCCCTCGTCGAGGCCGACGATGCGGTGGCGATACCAGGGGAAATCGAACTCCGGCCGCGCCAGGCCGAAGATCTCCACGGCGATACCGAATTCGAAAGTGCACAGGCCGTCATAGGCGAGGATGGCCACCAGGCCGGGGTCGTTGCGCATTGGCGGAAAATTTCCGATACCTGTCCGAGCCGCCACTGTAGCGGAGTCGCGGCGACTCATACAGTGGCGCCGTACCCCATCACGAGGAGTTCCACCATGAGCCTGGTCAGCCAGTTCCCCGCCGCCACTTCCGCCATCGCCCTGATGCATTTCAGCCAGCGCCTCGCCTTCGAGACCGACTGCTCGGACGTCTACCGTAGCCGGCAGGAAGGCCAGGTCGACTACGTGCTGGTCGATGTACGCGGCGAGGCCGCCTACGCCGCCGGCCACGTACCCGGCGCCATCAACATCCCGCACCGCCTGATGAGCACCGAGCGCATGGCTGAATTTCCCCGCGACACTCTGTTCGTCGTCTACTGCGCCGGCCCGCACTGCAACGGCGTGCACCGCGCCGCCGTGCGCCTGGCGAGCCTCGGCTACGCGGTGAAGGAGATGATCGGCGGCGTCACCGGCTGGCTCGATGAGGGCCTGAGCCTGGTCGGCGGCGATGCCCAGCCGAGCGCCGCGCCGCAGAGCGTCAGCTGCGCATGCTGATCCGCCAGGCCTGCGCGGCGGACGTGCCGCAGCTGCTTACGCTGATGCGCCAGCTGGCCGCTTTCGAGGACTACCTGGCGGACTTCGCCGTGGACGAAGCCGCGTTACACCGACGCGCCTTCGGCCCCGCGGCGCAATGCCAGGTCTTCGTCGCCGAGGCCGCAGGCGAGCTGCGCGGCTACGCCGTTGCGCTGCTCGTCCCGTTCACCGTTGATCTGCGCCCGACCGTGCGCCTCAAGGAGCTGTATGTGACGGCGCCCTGGCGCTCACAGGCTCTAGGCAGGCAACTGCTGGGCACGCTGGCGCAATGGGCGCTGGAGCAAGGTGCCGGACGCCTGCACTGGGACGTACTGGCCGGCAATGCTCGCGCGGAAAGTTTCTACCAGCGTCTGGGCGGTCGCCCGGTGCAGAAATGGATCGCTTACGAGATGGATGACGCCGAGCTGCAGACGCTGGCGCGCTACTGAATCAGCCGGAAATCGGCCGGCGCCCAGCCAGGGCATGGGCCAGGGTGCCGCCATCCACCAGCTCCAGCTCGCCACCCAGCGGCACGCCATGGGCGATGCGCGACAGCACGATGCCCTTGCCCGCCAGCATCTGCGCGATGTAGTGAGCCGTGGCCTCGCCCTCCACCGTCGGGTTGGTGGCGAGGATCACCTCAGAGAACTGGCTGGCGCCGATATGCGCCAGCAACTCGGGAATGCCGATGGCTTCCGGGCCCAGGCCATCCAGCGGCGAGAGATGGCCCTTGAGCACGAAGTAGCGCCCGCGATAGCCGGTCTGCTCCACCGCGAACACGTCCAGCGGTCCCTCCACCACGCACAGCAGCGAGTCGTCGCGGCGCGGATCGCTGCACTGCGGGCACAGCTCGTCCTCGCTCAGGGTGCGGCAACGCTTGCAGTGCCCCACCCCCTCCATGGCCGCCGCCAGCGCCTGCGACAGACGCATGCCACCGCTACGATCGCGCTCCAGCAACTGCAGGGCCATGCGCTGCGCGGTCTTCTGCCCGACACCGGGGAGCAGGCGCAGCGAATCGATCAGTTGGCGGATCAGCGGGCTGAAGCTCATGGAAGAACTACCAAATGCATGCTTTTAGAATCGTAGCCCGGATGCAATCCGGGAAACCTTGCTCAGCAGCCCCGGATTGCATCCGGGCTACGGCTTGAGCCACTGCGGTGTAAGTGCCGTTCAGACGCTGTGCAGAGCAAGGCGCAAGACGGCACGGGCACCGGAGTTTACTGGCCGTAAATGAGGATGTCCGGGCCGGCTTGCAACACAGCTATGCGCAGTGGCTGGGCGGTACGTTTTATCAGAAGGGCATCTTGAAACCAGGCGGGAGCTGCATGCCGGCGGTCATACCGGCCATCTTCTCCTGGCTGTTCTGCTCGACCTTGCGCACGGCGTCGTTCACCGCAGCGGCGATCAGGTCTTCCAGCACTTCCTTGTCTTCCTGCATCAGGCTGTCGTCCAGGGTGATGCGCTTGACGTCGTGGCGACCGGTCATCACCACGCTCACCAGGCCGGCACCGGACTGGCCGGTGACTTCGGCGTTGGCCAGCTCTTCCTGCATCTTCTGCATTTTTTCCTGCATCTGCTGGGCCTGCTTCATCAGGCCCGCCATGCCGCCTTTCATCATGATGGTGTTCCTCGGCTAATCGACTCAGGGAGTCAGGGGTTCGATGGAGTCGGGGCGAATGCTCGCCCCGAACTGTTGAATCATCTGCTGCACCAGCGGGTCGTCATGGATCGACTGCTCGGCCAGGCGCTGACGCTCGGCGCGCTTGCGCGCGGCAGCCTGGGCCGGAGTCTCCTGCTCGGGACGCAGCAACTCGATGCGCAGGTTCAGGCTGCGCCCCAGGTGCTGATTGAGCGCTTCGTTCAGGCGACGCTGCTGGGTGGCATTGAACAGCGCACTGTGCGCCGGGTCCAGGTGCAGCAGCCAGTCGTCACCGTTGGCCTCGACCAGGGTGCAGTTGGCGCCGATGCTGCCGGTCATGCCGGACAGACCCAGGCGCGGAAACAGGTCCAGCCACTCGGCGGCCAGGCCGGTGGCCGGCTGCGCCGCCGGTAATGGCTCGGGCTCGGCCGGCGCCGCCGCAGGCGCGTCGAAGTCGTAATCGAGGCTGTCGGCATCGGCCTCGTAGTAGTCGTAGTCGCCGGGCGGCGGCTCGTCGTCATCGCCCTCCTCGACCGGCGCTGCCGCAACGCTCGGGGCCGAGGCAGACGGTGCCGGCTCGAGCGGCACAGCGGCAGTGGTTTCAGGAACACTTGCAGCAACCTGCGCGACCGGCTCGGCAACCTGTAAGGGCGCTTGTGCTGCGGGCGCTTCCCAGGGCAGATCAACCGGCGGTGCCTCGACCACTGGCGCAGGCAGCTCGACAGGTGCGGGGGCGGCGGCAATGGCCGGTGTGGCTGCAGGGGTGGCAATTTCACTCGGAGCCGGAGCCGGAGCCGGAGCCGGAGCCGGAGCCGGAGCCGGAGCCGGAGCCGGAGCCGGAGCCACCACAGGCTGGGGTTCCGGCACGGCTGGCGCAACAGCTGGAGCAACCGGAGCAACCGGAGCAACCGGAGCAACGATAGCGGCCGGCGCAGCCACGGAGGCCACACCGGCCACCGGGGTCTGGCTGGAATCAGCGGTGGCCTTGCTGATCCCCAGGTCCTTTAAAGGTGACCTTGGCGCCCCGTCGGCATCGGCCGGGCGGAACGCCAGCATGCGCAGCAGCACCATCTCGAAGCCACCGCGCGGGTCCGGCGCCAGCGGCAAATCGCGGCGGCCGATCAGGCCCATCTGGTAGTAGAACTGCACGTCTTCGGCCGGCAACGCCTGGGCCAGCGCCAGCACCTTGTCGCGGTCGCCCTGGCCGTTGTCCACCGCCTCCGGCAGCGCCTGGGCGATGGCCACGCGGTGCAGCACATTGAGCATTTCCGAGAGCACGCCATTCCAGTCCGGCCCCTGCTCGGCCAGGTGGCGCACCGCTTCGAGCAGCGCACGGGCATCGCCCTCCAGCAGTGCATGCAGCACGCCGTAGACCTGGCCGTGATCAAGAGTACCGAGCATCGAGCGCACATCGGCAGCCAGTACCTTGCCTTCACCGAAGGCAATGGCCTGGTCGGTCAGGCTCATGGCGTCACGCATCGAACCATCGGCGGCGCGGCCAAGCAGCCACAGGGCGTCTTCCTCGAAGGGGATGCTCTCGGCAGTCAGTACGTGGGTCAGGTGCTCGACTACCCGCTCCGGCGGCATGTTCTTCAGGGAGAACTGCAGGCAGCGCGAGAGGATGGTGACCGGCAGCTTCTGCGGGTCGGTGGTGGCGAGCAGGAACTTGACGTGGGGTGGCGGCTCTTCGAGGGTCTTGAGCAGCGCGTTGAACGAGTGCGTGGAGAGCATGTGCACTTCGTCGATCAGGTAGACCTTATAGCGCCCGCGGCTCGGCGCGTACTGCACGTTCTCCAGCAGTTCGCGGGTGTCCTCGACCTTGGTGCGGCTCGCGGCGTCCACCTCGATCAGGTCGACGAAGCGGCCCTCGTCGATCTCCCGGCACACCGAGCAGGTGCCGCAAGGCGTGGAGCTGATGCCGGTTTCGCAGTTCAGGCACTTGGCGATGATCCGCGCGATGGTGGTCTTGCCCACGCCGCGGGTACCAGTGAACAGGTAGGCGTGGTGCAGGCGCTGGCTGTCCAGGGCATTGATCAGGGCCTTGAGCACATGGGTCTGGCCGACCATCTCGCGGAAGCTACGCGGACGCCATTTACGTGCAAGGACCTGATAACTCATGAAAAACCGTCGCGGCTGAGAGTGCGGAAGTGGCTAATCCTAGCGGAGCACCGGGTAAATTGCATCCGCCATGGACTGCGCCCCTCATCGGGGTGGGCTTGCTGACCTCCGCCTCATCGAATACTGTTTTTATATACAGTATTTAAGCGATATCGCCATGCATGCCCAGACACACCTCATGAACGCCCGAAACATTGCCCTAGCAAACCTGCTGGATGAGCGCCGTGTATGGAAGGGCCAGGCCCTGGCGCCGAAGGCCGGCACCCATCCCACAGGCCATGCCACGCTCGACGCTGTACTGCCAGGTGGGGGCTGGCCCGAGGAGGCGCTCAGCGAGATCCTGCTGTCCGCCCCCGGCACGGGGGAACTGCGCCTGCTGTGGCCGACCCTGGCGCGTCTGAGCCGGGCCGGCGAACGCCTGGTCCTGGTGGCCCCTCCCTACCTGCCGTATGCCCCCGCCTGGCAGGCGGCAGGTATCGATCTGGACCGCCTGGAGATCATTCGTGCCCGTAGGGAGGAAACCTTGTGGGCCGCCGAGCAGTGCCTGCGCTCCGGCAGCTGTGGCGCCGTACTGTGCTGGCCGGAACACGCCAGCGACCGCGCCCTGCGCCGCCTGCAAGTAGCCGCTGAAACCGGGCATACCCTGGCCTTCGCCTATCGCCCGGCCAGTGCCGCGCACAACCCCTCGCCTGCGGCCTTGCGCCTGTGGCTGGAGGGATCTGGCCAATTGCGTGTGCTCAAATGCCGTGGCGGCCTGGCACCGGCCCACGCCATCCGGATCTGATCGTCGCCATGCGCTGGGCTTGTATCCTCCTGCCGCAACTCGCGCTGGACCATGCGCTACGCCAGCGGGATGACCCGCACACGCCGCTCGCGCTGCTCGCCGGGCCGGCCAACCGTCGCGTCATACAGACGCTCAACCCGGCGGCCCGCGAGCTTGGCTTGCGCGCCGGCATGCTCCTGAGCACCGCCCAGCTACTGAGCCGTGATTTCGCCACTGCCGACTATGACCTGGCGGCCATCGCGCACTGCCAGGCGTTTCTCGCCAGCTGGGCCTACCGCTTCAGTTCGCAGGTCAGCCTGCACTATCCCCGCGCCCTGCTGCTGGAAGTGCAATCCAGCCTCGCCCTGTTCGGCCCCTGGCCTCGCCTGGAGGCCCGCCTGCGCGAGGAACTGGAGCTGCTTGGCTATCAGCGACGCATCGTCCTGGCGCCCAACCCGGCGGCCGCTCGCGCCCTGGCCAATGTTCACGACGGCCTGGCCGTGGCAGACGAGACTACCCTCGCCCAGACCATCGGCCGCTTGCCGGTACAGCCTGCCGGGCTTGGCCGTGACGAAGCCGAGGCACTGCTGCGCATGGGTCTGCGCAGGCTGGACGCCGTGTTGCGGCTGCCGCGCGAAACCCTGGCACGGCGCTTCCCCGCCAGCCTGCTGGAACATCTCGACCGCCTGTTGGGCCGCCGTCCGCTGGCCCTGGACTTCTACCTGCCGCCGGACGAGTTCAGCACGCGTATCGAGTTGAATTTCGAGGTTCAGTCGCATCAGGCCCTACTCTTCCCACTGCGCCGTGTCATCAGTGATCTGGCCGCCTACCTGGCGGGCCGCGACAGCGGTGTACAGCGCTTCACCCTCATGCTTGAACACCGCAGCGGCGTGCCGACCGGGCTGAACGTCGGCCTGCTCGCCGCCGAACGCGAAGCGGACCGGCTGTTCGAGCTGACCCGCACGCGCCTGGAGCAGCTGCAGCTGCCGGCACCGGTATTGGCGCTGCACCTGCAAGCCCGCGACTTGCCGGCCTTCGTACCGCAACGGCGGGAGCTGTTCGAGGCTCGACCACAGCAGAGCCTCGGCTGGGAACAGCTACGCGAGCGCCTGCGCGCCCGCCTGGGCGATGATGCCCTGCAGGGTCTCGGTGCACATGCCGACCCGCGGCCCGAACACGCCTGGCGCCCCTATCCCGGCAGAGCACCAACCGAGACTCGCCCACGTCCCGGCTGGTTGCTGGGCGAGCCCGAAGCGCTGCGCGAGGCGCCGCTGCAGCTGCTGGCCGGCCCCGAGCGCATCGAATCCGGCTGGTGGGATGGTGGCGATCTGCGTCGAGACTACTACCGGGCACGGCTGCGCAGCGGCCAGCAGGCCTGGGTGTTCCGCGAGCCGGGAACGGACAGCCGCTGGTGGCTGCACGGATGGTTCGCATGAGTGGCTACGCCGAACTGCACTGCCTGTCCAACTTCAGTTTCCAGCGTGGGGCTTCCAGCGCCCTGGAGCTGTTCGAGCGCGCCCAGCGCCTGGGCTACCAGGCACTGGCGATCACCGATGAGTGCAGTCTGGCCGGCATCGTACGCGCCTGGCAGGCCGCCAGGACCACGGGTGTGCCGCTGATTGTCGGCAGTGAAGTCCGTATCGAGGCCGGCCCCAAGCTGGTTCTGCTGGCCAGTAACCTCACCGGTTACCAGCAGCTCTGCCACCTGATCACCCAGGCCCGGCGCCGCGCAGAGAAAGGCCGCTACCGCCTGCGGCCGGATGACCTGCAAGGCCCGCTCGACGGTCTGCTGGCGATCTGGCTGGCGGACGACGAGCACCGCGCCGCTACCTGGCTTAAGGAGCGCTTTGGCCAGCGATTGTGGCTGGGTATCGAGCTGCACCGAGGCCCGGATGATGCGTCAAAGCTGACCAACCTGCTGGATCTCGCCAAGCACACGGGAATTCCCGCAGTGGCCTGTGGCGATGTGCACATGCATGCCCGCGGCCGCCGCGCCCTGCAGGACTGTATGACGGCCATCCGTCAGCACCTGCCGCTGACCGAGGCCGGGCAATATCTGTTCGCCAACGGCGAGCGGCATCTGCGGCGCCTGGAGGAGCTGCGCGAACTCTACCCACCCGAGCTGCTGGAAGAGAGCCTGCGCATCGCCGCACGCTGCCGCTTCGATCTGGGTGAGTTGCGCTACCAGTATCCCCATGAGGTAGTTCCCGCCGGTGAGAGCCCTACCAGCTGGCTGCGCCGCCTGGTCGCGCAAGGCATACGCACACGCTGGCCGAATGGCGTGGCGCAAAAGGTTCGCGACCAGCTGGAGAAGGAGCTGCAGCTGATTGCCGAGCTGAAATACGAGAGCTACTTCCTCACGGTCCACGACATCGTCGACTTCGCCCGCAGCCAGCACATCCTCTGCCAGGGGCGCGGCTCGGCGGCCAACTCGGCGGTGTGCTTCGCCCTCGGCATCACCGAGCTGGACCCTAGCCGCAGCAACCTGCTGTTCGAGCGCTTCCTGTCGCGCGAGCGCAACGAGCCGCCGGATATCGACGTGGACTTCGAGCACGAGCGTCGCGAGGAAGTCATCCAGTACGTGTTTCGCCGCTATGGCCGCCATCGCGCCGCCCTCACCGCCGTGGTCAACCGTTACCACGCCGCTGGCGCCATCCGCGACGTCGCCAAGACCCTCGGCCTCCCGGCCGAACAGCAGAGCGCCCTGGCCGACTGCTGCGGCCGCTGGAGCGACCGCCTGCCCTCGGATGAACGCCTGGGCGAGGCCGGCTTCGACCCACAAAGCCCGCTACTACGCCGCCTTCTGGCGTTGACCGGGCAACTGATAGGCTTCCCTCGCCACCTGTCGCAGCACCCCGGTGGCTTCGTCATCTCCGAGCAGCCGCTGCATGAACTGGTACCGGTAGAGAACACGGCCATGGCCGACCGCACGGTGATCCAGTGGGACAAGGACGACCTGGATGCAGTCGGCCTGCTCAAGGTCGATGTGCTGGCCCTGGGCATGCTCACTGCACTGCGCCGCTGCTTCGACCTGATCGAAGGCTATCGCGAGCAGCGCTGGACCCTGGCGACGCTACCCCAGGAGGACAAGGCCACCTACGAGGTGATCAGCCGCGCCGACACCATCGGCGTATTCCAGATCGAGTCACGGGCACAAATGGCCATGCTGCCGCGCCTGCGCCCACAGTGTTACTACGACCTGGTCATCGAAGTGGCCATCGTCCGCCCCGGCCCGATCCAGGGCGACATGGTTCATCCCTATCTGCGACGCCGCAATCAGGAAGAGGCGGTCACCTACCCCAGCGCTGAACTCAAGCCCGTCTTCGAGCGCACCCTGGGCATTCCCCTGTTCCAGGAACAGGTTATGGAGCTGGCGGTGGTTGCCGCCGGCTATACGCCAGGCGAAGCGGATGACCTGCGCCGCTGCATGGCCGCCTGGAAGCGGCACGGCGGCCTGGAGCCGCACCGGCAAAAGCTCACCCAGGGCATGCTGGAACGTGGCTACAGCCCCGAGTTTGCCGCGCGTATCTTCGAGCAGATCAAAGGCTTCGGCGACTACGGTTTCCCCGAATCACATGCCGCCAGTTTTGCCCTGCTGACTTACGCCAGCAGCTGGTTGAAGTGCCATGAGCCCGCTGCCTTCGCCTGCGCCCTGATCAACAGCTGGCCGATGGGTTTCTACAGCCCCGACCAGCTGCTGCAGGACGCTCGCCGCCACGCTGTCGAAGTGCGCCCGCTGGATGTGCGACACAGCACCTGGGACTGCAGCCTGGAGCCGGCCGCGGGAGCACAACCCGCCATCCGCCTGGGCCTGCGCCTGATCCGCGGGCTGCACCAGGCAGATATGCAGCGCCTGATCGCTGCACGGCAGCAGCAGCCCTTCTCCGATATCGCTGACCTATGCCGGCGCGCCGGCCTGGACTCGCGCTGCCGTGCCCTTCTGGCGGACGCCGGAGCCCTGCAAGGTCTGGCCGGCAATCGCCACCAGGCACGCTGGGCGGTAGCCGGCGTAGAGGAACAGGCGCCACTGTTCGCGGGCCTGCCAGCGAAGGCCGAGGTCGCGGTGCAGCTGCCAGCGCCCAGCATCGGCGAAGATGTACTCGGCGACTACGCCAGCAGCGGCACGACTCTCGGCCCACACCCGCTGAGCCTGCTGCGCGCGGAGCTGCAGTCACGCCGCTGCCGCAGCGCGGCGGAGCTGCTGCAGATCGGCAACTGCCGCCTGGTCAAGGTCGCCGGCCTGGTCAGAGGCCGCCAGCGCCCGCAGACCGCCAGTGGCATCACCTTCGTCACGCTCGAAGACGAGCATGGCATGGTCAACGTAGTGGTCCGCCACGAACTGGCCGAGCGTCAGCGCCGGGTACTGGTCAGCTCGCAACTGATGCAGGTGGACGGTCATCTGGAAGAAAAGAGCGGCGTACGCCACCTCATCGCCGGCCGCCTGCACGATCTCACCCCACTGCTCAAGGGCCTGGATATACGCAGCCGGGATTTCCGCTAAGCCCGAGAAGGAGCAGTAGAGGACAGAGCTGATTTGCAGAAGCGCAGCGATGGATCACCCTTTGGATCACCTGAGTGACCAAGGCAAGGATCGTCGGCATTCATGGGGATTTGGAGGCGGCCCCACCAGCCACACCCCGGCACACGATGTTCCCGCTATGGCTGCTTCCTTCCGGACCTGACCAGGTTGACGGGTAATCGTTGCGGGGGGACCGATGGGACCACCATAACGAAGCCCGTCGAGCCTTGATTTAGAGCCTTCGGCGGGTCTTCGTTACTTCTGAGCGGGCCTTCAGCTGACCACACAGAAAATGGAAAACGAGGCCATTGTAGGCGACCTCCTGGGGAGCCCTGCAAGGCGCCTTGTACCACCCGTTTGCCCACCTTTTGTACCACTTGAGGAACATGGCATGGTGCCAGTTGCTACAACGGCGTACCTCAAAAATCGCATCCGGAACGCATCCGACATGACCCAACCTCAGAGCACTCATATCGAATCGGAACTGAACGGCAGAATCTTCACGGAGCTGCTAGCGGACTACCTGAAGCGGCGCTTTAACTACAAAAGGCCTGGAGTCTGGCTAGGCGGGGAGACGAACCTCGTGAGTGTCAATATGAAGAAGTACGACCTGTACTTTCGCGTAACACCTGCAAGAACCAAACGCTGGGACAGCAACACGCTGGTCATTGCACGCATCCACTTTCATGAGCAGAGGAAGGGACATGGCACCGACCTAATGAACTTTCTGGTCACGATTGCAGACCGCGTCGGCTATACAAGCATCGGCATAGAGCAGACCAACGAGAACTCCAGACGTTTCGGGGCCAAGCTCGGCTTCACCGCTATCGCAGGAAGCAACGACATGGTGGCATCTGTCGAAGAAATAACCCAACAATTAACCAAAGCTCAACGAGGAGAACTGGAGGTTGGTTATGCAGGATGAAGGGGTGGTTGTATCGGTCGTGGTAGCCACAATGACGCTGATAACAATGCTCTCTGTTGCACCTTGGTCCACGGGTCAAAAGTTGCAAGCAGCCGGAGAGACTGTTGTCGGACAAGTCAGCAAACCCATTGGAGCAGCGCTTAGCGCTAGGGATTTTGCTCAGGTAGCCGGGGCACACGGCTGCAATGCATACCTGCTGGATTTAGCTATGGATGCAGTTCGACAAAAGCGGTACTCCGACGCCTTGGAGCTAGACAGCCGCAGGCGGGGATGCTTCCGGTCTACTTGACGGAGCCAGTAGGGTAATGCCCGGACTATTTTCGGTAAAAAATCTGAGCGCCTTTTGTAAGTAGGGTCACGACCGAACTCCCCCCGTGGGGGTACGAGAGCCTCAACTCTCCAGAGGATTAGCATGCCACAACCGCTTCGACGTAAGAGTGCGCCCATCGACTGGCGCGTTGAGGTGGTAGCGAATCACCCTGTTCTCACCTCAGGCGTTGGGGCTTGCATCGTTGCTTACGCTCAAGCCGAGGCGCTTATGGGGGTCTATTTAGCCTATATCCAGTGGAAGAACCCTGGCGCGTTGGTTGAGCAATGGTCAGACCAGCGTACTGCAGCGAGCAAGTTGGAGTTTGTTAAGAAGCAGGCGGAGATACGTAGCGCTGGGGCAGCAAAGATGACAAGCATGCTGCTGGACTCCTACTTACAGGTCGCGAAAGAGCGGGCGAAGCTCGCACATGGTGTATTCGGTGTCATTACGGACCGGCCCAACGAGTTCGCCTGGAGGAATGGAGGCTCCCCGGCTAAGGCGCATGCGATAGGGATGGCAGCTAATCACTCGGGGGGAGTCGAACAGGCTACCTTCGTTTACAAGGCCTCTGACTTCGCCCGACTAGCGCAGCAGTGCAGCACCATCTGTAAAAACCTGGAAACAGGAGTGAAAGGGCTCATTGTCCTCAACGGCTTTGAGTGAGCGCCTTGCACTACGACCGGCTCATTATGTACACCTTGTGAGCCAAGCCTCAGCGCTGGGAACAGCCATGGAGGCATGCCGTCTCCAGCATGGCTCAGATCAGTTGACAAAAGCGAGCCAGCCTTGCATTTTGCGAGCCTATGTTCTGAGCCAAGGAGACCAACATCCATGACAGCCACCCTCGCCTATACCCGCGTCAGCACCGACGGCCAGTCAATCGAAGCCCAGCGACACACCATCGGCCAGCGTTACAACGTCAGCGAGGACGGCTGGTTCACCGATGAGGCAACCAGCGGCGCCACCAAGGCCCTGGAGCGGAAGGGATTCAAGGCCCTGTTCGACTACGCGAGGAAGGGCGACACCCTTATCGTCGCAGCCATCGACCGCCTGGGTCGCAACACCATCGACGTCCTGGAGACGGTCGAGGCGCTGAAGGCGAAGGGCGTCACCGTCATCTCCATGCGCGAAGGCTTCGACCTGTCCAACCCTACCGGGAAGCTGATGCTGACCCTTCTGGCCGGCGTGGCCGAGCTTGAGCGGGAGAACATCAAGGCGCGGCAGATGGCCGGCATCAACAAGGCCAAGGCCGAGGGTCGCAAGCTGGGCGCACCGAAGCAGCACGACGACGCAGCCATCGCAGCATGGCGGAAGGAGACCGGCGCCAGCATAGCCACCACCGCCGAGCACTGGGGCGTGTCCCTGGCCACCGTTAAGCGGGCCTGGAGAGCTCAGCAGGAAGTCTAATTCTTGGGCCCCAGGTGTTCAGCGACACAAAGGGCCTGCCTCAAAGCTGAGCTAGAGAAGCCGGAGCGGCAGCCCCAGGCCAAACGAATTACGGCCAGTCCAAGAGTGAACTGACCCGGCTCACGATTCACCCCCAGTATCAAGAAATAACCCACCCACCGATGACCCAACCCCCTGCCCGGATACCGCTGGGCGGGGCGCGGTCGTTTGCCTATCAACAGGAAGTTCAAGCAATGCAAAACACCACAACGTCGGCGCAGCTATACCTCTGCCCAGACCACTTCCACCTCCCGACCACATTGGAGTACGCCCCTGACACGCTGCAACGCTGCCTAGCCTGCGTCACCGGAGTGTTCGCGCCGTGCAAGGCCTGGATAGAACACCAGGTAGACCTGGGGCTCGCCTTAGACCCTGCCGAGCATTCACGATGAGCTACACAGCTACAGCTGCCACAACAGAGGATCTGTCTTCCGCTAGCGAGACATTCGTCGCTGGTCCTGCCCCCACGATCCACCCGCTGGGGGCGCGTGAAGCAATTTTTGTTACGGTCATGGGACGCCACTACACGGTCGACTACATGACCGGTGAGATCCTGGCCTCAAGCGAGCCTCTACCGAAAACACCACCGCGCCCTGTCCATATAAGCAAGACCGTGGGTATCGATACCCCCTGGCCCTGCATGGCCCGCGACGACGATGAACTGAAAGAGGCCGTACAGCCCTTCGACCACTGGCTCGACCGACTCTACATTGAGGATGGGCATTTGCTGGGGCTACTTCGTGTAGGCATCAGTGGGTCAGCTATCAGACTGCTTCAACACTTGTCCGAGCAGCTCTCAGGGCACAACTACTGGTTCGGCAAACTGAAGGACTTAAGCGGACAGCTGGGTCTGCCAGAGAGGACTGTCAGGGCAGCCCTGGAAGAATTGGATGGTGCAGGTCTGATTGAACGGACCCCTCAAGGTAAGAGCTGGCCGACCCGAATACGCATCCATCCCTGGTACGCATGGCGGGGGGACTTAGCAAATCGCGAGCCTGCACTGCGCGCATGGGTGAAACGCCGAGCCGCACTCAGCTCAGACCGGCAAGATTCTGCCGCCAATCTCCCCCGGAGCCCTTGAGCTGCGTGGGTAGTCGCTATCCCCTAAATATATATAGACGCGACTCGCCCCGTCGCTGCCCCATGACCAACGACCCCATCTAGGGCAGGCGTAAGCCGGGCAGTAGCGCAGTAGCTTTGCTACGAAGCTGCTGACTGGGTTCGTCAGAGCCTGACCAACAGTCGAAGACCAACTTAGGCGAGCGGAAGGCTGTGTCTCCGTAGTTGTTTCTTCACCAACAACGCAGAGAACTTCGCCCTTGAGGCTGCCTTGACTGCCTTAGCTTGGTCGGTCTCTCCGGGCACCGGTCAGCAGCTGCGCTACTGCCCGCTACCACGCCCGCCCTTCTCCCCAAGACCACCTCAAGTAATCACCGAGCGGTCCACGTGGACCACCTACATCTATGTCGGGAATTGGTCTGCCCCCACGAACGGCCATTCCCGCGTGAAAGGACAT
This sequence comes from Aquipseudomonas alcaligenes, assembly GCF_900156545.1. Taxonomy (GTDB): domain Bacteria; phylum Pseudomonadota; class Gammaproteobacteria; order Pseudomonadales; family Pseudomonadaceae; genus Aquipseudomonas; species Aquipseudomonas alcaligenes_A. The sequence continues at coordinate 552,892 of NZ_FTNW01000001.1, read as the reverse complement.
CACCCATGAGTAGCTACATCATCTACGCCGACGGCGCATGCCTCGGCAATGGTTCCTCTTTTGCCCGTGCCGGCTGGGGAGCCACTCTGACTAACCCACAAGGAGACACGCTAGACATCGCCGGACCTGTTCCTGATGGAGAGCCCCAGACCAACGGGAGAGCCGAGTTGCAGGCTGCCCTAGAGGCCCTGCGCCGCTGCTCAAAGCCTGTACCTATCACGGTCTACACAGACAGCGAGTTGGTCGCCAAGGGCTGCAACGAGTGGCTTCCCGGCTGGAAGACCAGGGGCTGGAAGAAGGCCGACAAGAAGGCGCCCGAGCACCTCGACCTCTGGAAGTTGCTTGATCTGGAGATGCAGACCAAGGACATCAGGATCGAGTGGGTCAAGGCCCATAGCGGCATTCCTGGGAACGAAAGGGCCGACCGGCTGGCCGGCATTGGCGCTACCGGAAAGAAGATCTACAAGCTGACTAGGAAGGCCGTCGAAGCTACAGGATGACGGAAGGGGGGGATGCGGCTCTCCCCCTGCTGTTTTCAAGCGGGGGCACACTGCAGGAGACGGCGTTGGAGTGGTGATTGCCTCACCACCGGGAACAACCCCGGAACCGGGATGTTCAGGACCAAAGCGGTAATACAGCAGGTCATTGGCCGTATCAGTCTGCGAGCGTAGCACGGTACTTGTGCAGACTGCACAGGCGTTGCCGTCAGCAATACCCTGCAGCCTCCTAGAGGAGCAGCAATGGGCCGCACCTCTTCAGACTGAGGAAGTGCTAATGAAACGTCGCACCTTTACAGACAAGGAGAAGCTCCGTGCCGTGGAGCTGGTGCTGGAGGGAAGCAGTGTCAGGGATATCAGTAGGTTCATCGGTGTCAGTGAATCAGTGCTCTACAGCTGGCTGGCTAAGCACCGTGAAGCACAGAGGTTGGCCGCACTCAATCAGCAGCTAGATGCTCCCATAGATGAACTTATAGAGGTTGTGGAGCAACTGCATGCAATAGTTGGTCAGCTTGTAGAGCAAGTGAGAGCTCTCAGAAGCTGCTCAGGCAGCTAGCTCCTGCACGGCGTCATCGACACCCTGCCCGAAGGCACCTCTCCGGTCGGCGTTCTGCACGCCCTGGAGGAGGCCATGAAGAAGCAGCAGGAGGTCCACTGATGCGCCGCGCCCGTCTGTCCGAGATGCGTCCGTGGGCGGTCAAGCTGCCGCTCCTGGCCCGCGCCTTCGCAGCCCTGCTGTTCCTGGGCTTCCCCCTGCTGGTCATCGGTCTCCTCGTCATCGGCTGCCTCCAGGCAGTCGGTCGGGAGCTGAAGACCGCCTGGGCCGACCGTCACGACATCGCTGAGTTGGACAAGGAGCTGTTCGCCTGCGCCTTCATGCCGTGGGAGAACGACCTGAAATGAGCCAAGTCAGCGTTCACAACTTCCCCAGCCTGGAGGGAACCGTCTTCCAGATCCGCACGGTCGCCCTGAACGGCACCCTCTGGTTCGTCGCTGCAGATGTCCGCAAAGTCCTCGGCCTCACTCAAGGGGGCACCAACTTCAAGCATCTAGGCGCCGACGAGGTCCGCCGCATTCCCAGTGGCCTAATCACTGGGAAAGGGATGTCCACCGCTTCGCTCATCTCCGAGTCTGGCCTCTACAAGTTGGTCATGCGCTCGGATAAGCCCCAGGCCCGCGTGTTCCAGGACTGGGTGACCCGCGACGTTCTCCCTGCCATCCGCAAGGACGGCGCCTACGTCATGGGCGAGGAGAAGGTAGCGACCGGCGAGATGGCCGAGGAGGAGCTGCTGGCCAAGGCCTTCGGCATCCTGCAGAAGAAGATCGAGCGCCTGACCCAGGAGAAGGCTGCACTGCAGCACCGGGTAGACCAAACAGAAGCCGCTGGGGACATAGACATCATGATGGCACATCAGTAGCCTCAGCCGACCCCACTGCCAAACGCAGCTCGGATATCAGGCAAATCCCAAGAGATCGGAAGAACAACGGAGGATATGTGCAAAAGGTATTGGTAGTAGTCGCTTCGATTCTGGCCACTGGATGTACTGCCAAGTACGCGCAGACGGATGTATCCACAAACCCAGGCAAGCTGGACCGACAAGCAGCAGTGACAATCGCCACTCCCGCCGACGGCCGCTACGAGGCTAAGACCTATCAGGCATCCGGCGAAATGACCGCTGCGGCCGTCCGCAGTGCTTTCTCCCAGTACTCAGATAACGTCGCAGTCCTTGAGTCCTGCCAAAACATCGACTGCTTGAGACAGCAAGGCAAGCCGGGCTATTACGTCGTCCCTGAAATCCTCCACTGGGAAGACCGTGCCACCGAGTGGTCAGGCATTCCAGACAAAATCCAGGTCAAGCTATCCATCTACGGGCAGGAGGGTGAAGGCCCTCTGGCTTCGACCTTGATTGCCGGCAAGAGTAAGTGGGCAACCTTCGGGGGCGACCACCCTCAGGACCTGCTGCATAAGCCCATCGCCGAGTATGTGAAGGCCCAATACTGAAGGTCGACGGGGCGTTAAACGAGACGCCCCACCTCCCCAGGGTCTACATCACCTCCCACGCAACCAGCTCCACCACAGGCGCCAGCACCTCCGGCCTGAAGTCCTTCCCGTAACGGCTGAAGGTTATCCCCCCGGTCTGATGGCCCAGGATGCCGCCGACCAACGCCTCCGACACACCCTTCTGCTTCAGGTGGTCGGCCAGGGTATGCCGGAAGCTGTGGAAGTCCTTCTTACCCTCGAAGCCCAACTGAGCCCTGACCCGAGCGAACCACTTGGAAGGAGCCGCGCTGTAGCCGTGCTTCTTGTGGCGTGTCAGCTCAGGGAACACCCTCACCTGCCCTTCACTGCGCAGTCGTTCAACGTACTCCAGGAAGCCCAGCGCCTTGAGCCGGGAGTGAACCGGAACAAGCCGCTCTGAGCTGTCTGTCTTGATCTTCTGGTCGGCACTGCCCTGGCGGATATGCAGGCAGTCGATGCCGTTGACGACCACCACGTCCTCCAAGCGCAACTGACAAAGTTCGTTGAGCCGGGCGCCCGTGTAGAGCCCCAGAAGCGGCAACCAATACTGGTTCGGCTTGGGGCCATCCGCAGGGGCGTACTTGGTCTTGTCGAACAGTGCCCGCAAGTCGGCCTCGGTAAAAGCACTTCGCTCCTCGCTGACCTTCCCCCGCTGCTTCACCCGCAGGCCGTCGAAGGGATTCTTCTCGCAGTACCCTTCCCGCACGGCGTAGACGAAGACCGTCGTCAGGTTCTTCACGTAGTTGTTGAAGGTAGTCAGGCTGATGGTTGTGGTCGCCTGGGCTATTGCCTGCTCCAGCGACGTGACCGGCAGTTGGTGGATTCTCGGCGGCAGCTTCAGCGCGGTCTCCCGGAACTGATGCGCTTCCTTCCTGGTAATCAGGTTGATGGGATGGTCGCCGATGATGCGGACCAGCAGCGCAGCCACAGCCCTCTTGTCGTCCAGGGTCTTCAGCGATACGCCCTCCCTGGCCTGCTCCCGCAAATGCTCCTCGACCACCTGGGAGAACTTCGGGGCCAAAGGCGGGCTGTCCCTCACCAGCGACCTAGGAGCACTCTCCTGCGTGTTTGCCGGCGCCCCCTGGGGTTGACCTATCACAGCCTCGAAACTGCTCACCAGCTGCTGCTGACGAAGCCAGGAGGCCCAGCTTGCCAGCCGCTTACCGCCCGCCTCCCAGGCTCCACGTAGAAGCTCCAGCGAAGGTCGGCGCCCCTGGAAGGCCTCAGTGAACAGCCGCTGAACCTGCAGCAGTAGCTCTCGGCCACGGATAAGCGCCTCCCTCCGGCATCGCGTCTGGAGGGACCTGCGAATCTCCCGCTGGGGGAACAAGGGACGAATGACTTCAGGCACCACGATTCGGAAGTAAAAGACCGAATGGCGCGACAGCAGCAGGTAGGAGGGGACGGTCGACACGGATGTATCACTCCTTGTACCACTGCGTGGTTTGGAGCGAAAAACCGTTCAGAATCAGTAACTTAGGTTACTGGAGGCGGCCCCACCAGCCACACCCCGGCACACGATGTTCCCGCTATGGCTGCTTCCTTCCGGACCTGACCAGGTTGACGGGTAATCGTTGCGGGGGGACCGATGGGACCACCATAACGAAGCCCGTCGAACGACGGGCCGCGCCATTGTACTGGTAAACCGGGAAGTTACAACCGCTTCAATCACTTACACACGGAAACGGCCCACCAGCTGGGCCAGGCCATGGGACAGTTCGGACAGGCGGGCACTGGCCTGGGTGCTCTGCTCGGAAGTCTGTGCCGCCTCGTTGGAAAGGTCGCGGATATCGCTGATGTTGCGTGCGATCTCCTCAGTCACGCTGCTCTGCTCTTCACAGGCGGTGGCGATCTGCGCGGCCATGTCGTTGATCCGCGCCACCGAGTCACCGGTGGCAGACAATGCGCCATCCACGCCTGCGGCCCGCTCGACGCTGAAGCGCGCTTTTTCGCTGCCGGAGTGCATGGCCTTGACCGCATTGTGTACGCCAACTTGCAGACGCTCGATCATCTGCTGGATATCCTTGGTAGAGTCCTGGGTGCGTGCAGCCAGGGCACGCACCTCATCGGCCACAACGGCAAAACCTCGCCCCTGTTCACCTGCGCGCGCCGCCTCGATGGCAGCGTTGAGTGCCAGCAGGTTGGTCTGTTCGGCAATCCCCTTGATCACCGCCAGGACAGCACCGATGTTGGCTGTCTCCTGCTCCAGAGTCTGGATAGTGTCGGAGGCACTCTCCACCTCATTCGCCAACTGGCGAATGGCGTGGATGGTGGCGCCCACCACCTCGGCACCCTCACGAGACTGCAACTCGGCGCTACGAGCGGCATCAGCTGCATTCTGCGCATTGCGCGCCACCTCGTGCACGGCGGCGCTCATCTCGGTGGCAGCGGTGCTGACCTGATCGACCGCCGCATGCTCGCTGGTGATCAGACGATCATTGGCCGCTGCCATGCCGGCAAGTGTCTGGGCCGACTCGGCGACTTCACCAGTAACCCGGCCGACCTCGCGAATCAGCGGCTGCAGCTTGTCGAGGAAACGGTTGAAGGCATCGCTCAGCTTGCCCAGTTCATCGCGCGAAAGTACCTCCAGACGCACGCGCAAATCGCCATCACCCTCGGCAATCTGCTCGATGCGATGCAGCAGATTATGCAGGGGACGAGTCACCAGCAACGGGAACCCCACTACCAGGACGCTACAGATCAGCAAACCGATGGCGATCATCAGGCCCTGCTGCCAGCTGCGCTCATCCCCCAACGCAATAGCAGCCTTACCTTCAGCATTGGCCTCGTTATCTTCCAGCTCGCCCAGCTTGTCGATGGCATCGCGCATGGCTTCGAATTGAGCCTCGCTGTCACCATAGCTAAGCGCGGAGGCCGCAGCCGGATCCGATGCACTCAGCTCCAGCACCTTGCCCGAAGTGCTTTTCCATTGCGCGAATCCGCTGTCGAACTTGGCCACAAGGGCCACGGCTTCGGCACTGGGCTTCATCTGGGCATACGTGTGAACGCGGTCATAAGCCTGCTGCAGATTCTCCGCATGCGATTCTCGCAGCCCCTGAGCAAACTCGCCCGCAGCCTCATCGAGCAGACTGCGCTCGGCCACGAAGGCCTGGTAGAGGTCTCGATCAGCGTTCAGCAACAGGCTGATGGCCGGCAGATAACGATTGGTCAGACGCGTGCTGGAATCGGCAACCTGACCAATGCCCTGGACGCCGAGGCTGCCGATAAGTACCAGCAGAACGGCAAGCAGCAGGATTGGCAGAGCGATCTTCCAGCGAAAACCGAGATCGGCAAATAGACGCAACATGATGGGACTCCACGCTTACCAACGTTGTTGTTTGCCTTAAGCATAGCCAGCGCCAGGCAACTGAGGAGGCAGATCATCTTGCGAATACCCTGGCGCCAGCGGCAGCCCAACAGTGATTGAATCTGCGCCACTTCCAACTCAAGGATCGCAATGCCTTTGTCACTGACTCGCGGGGTCGGCAATCTAACCAGCCTGATATGCCTGTCCACGGCTGCCGGCCTGGCTATGCTGGGCGGCGCCCTGCTCCTGCCGGTACGCGACAACGGCGGCACATTGCTTGGCGGCATGGGAGGCGAATATGGCCTTTATCTGTTGCTGCTAGCCTGGACGCTGCTCGCTCTGGCCTGGCTGTCCGGCCTGTGTTTCGTACGCCCGCAGGCCTGGGCATGGGCTGCGCCATGGCCATGGCGGCCGTCGCCCAGTGGCTGATGTATCCGGATGATCGACATGGGCAGCTACTCCTGTCGCCGAGCCGTGACGAGTTGTGGAGCCTGGGGATGGCCAGCCTCCTGCTGACATCGCCACTGCTCCTGCGCGCCCCGCGACTTCCCTACCCTCTGCGCGCAGGCTTGCTCACCACGCTGGTGCTCTGCAGTCTCGTGTTCTACCTGCTCGCGCTATTTTTCGACACGCGGTCGGCACCGAGAGAATGCCTTGACCATCAGCAGCGACAAGTCCGCCTGTGCATCGAATGACAGACGCAGAGCGTTACGGCGTTTTGTGCTAGCTTGCCCGCCCACATACACCGACCGGAGCGCCCCATGGCCATCACCAAAGACCAGCTGATTTCCGACCTCGCCGAAGCCTGCGACCTGCAGAAGAGCGACGTGCGCGCCCTGCTCGACCAACTCGGCGAGATCGTTGCCGATGCCCTGGAGAACGACGGCGAGATCAGTCTGCCAGGCATCGGCAAGCTCAAGGTCAACGAGCGCCCGGCGCGTACCGGCCGCAACCCGGCCACCGGCAAGGCGATCCAGATCGCCGCGAAGAAGGCAGTCAAGCTGGTGCCGGCCAAAGCCCTGCTGGATGGCCTTAACTGAGCGGCGCGCCCGCTCAGAACATGAACCAGTCAACGCTGCGGGCACGCGCGTTTGCTCCGCAGCCCCTCCTTGGTTAAGGTCGCCGCGAGCCCGGTATTGGGCCGGGACGTATCAAAAAGCCAAGGATGCTAGAAAATGCTGAAACGTATTCTGACTGCCACTGCCTTCGCCACCCTGCTGAGCGGCTGCGCCAACGGCCTGTCGCCGGTCGGTGTCGGCCTGATCACCGACGTGAAAGGCCCGATCACCGCTACCACCGCCCAGGGCGGCAAGCAGGGCACCTCCTGCGCCACCACCATCATCGGCCTGATCAACAAGGGTGACGCCTCCATCGAGGCCGCCAAGGCCAACGGCAGCATCTCCACCGTGGCTACCGCCGACTACCACACCAAGGGCTTCTACCCCTTCTACGGCAAGACCTGCGTCAACGTCACCGGTCAGTAATGGCCTGGGCCCCGGCATTCGCCGGGGCCTCCTCGCTCAGCGCCCGTAGCCGGCCAGCAGCGCCAGAAACTCCGCTTCGTCCATCACCTTCACGCCCAGCTCGTTGGCCTTGGCCAGCTTGGAGCCGGCACCCGGCCCCGCCACCACGCAGGCGGTCTTCGCCGATACCGAACCCGCCACCTTGGCCCCCAGGCTCTCTAGCTTCTCCTTGCCGACATCGCGGCTCATGGCCTCCAGCGTGCCGGTCAGCACCCAGGTCTGTCCTGCCAGGGGCAAGCCCTCCGCCACCCTCTTCTCGCTTGCCCAGTGCATGCCGAACTCGCGCAGCTGTGCCTCGATGAGCCTGGCGCGCTCGGTGTTGGCCGGAATGTCGAAGAATTCGCGCAGCGACTTGGCCGCCTTCTCATTGAGGCGCTCGACCTGGCGCAGGTCCAGCCAGTCGGCCGTGATCACTCCCTGCAGGCTGCCGAACCTGGCCGCCAGCTTCTCCGCGCCGGTGGCGGCGATGAAGGGGATGTTGAGCTTGTCGATGAAGCCCGCCAGGGTCGCGCAGGCGGAGAACTCGGGACTGAGGTCGCCCTCCTCCTGCAGCTCGATGCCACGGGCCAGCAGGTCATCGATGACCTTGAGGTTGTGCGCATCGTCGAAGAAGTTGCGGATCTCCGAGGCCACTTCCAGACCGACGTCCGGCAGGTAGGTCAGCACCTCCGGCAGCGCCACGCGGATGCGCGCCAGCGAGCCCAGCGCGCGGGCCAGCAGCTTGGCGGTTTCCTCGCCCACATCCGGGATGCCCAGGGCGTAGATGAAGCGCGCCAGGGTCGGTCTGGCGCTATCGCGGATTGCCGCCAGCAGGTTGCGCGTGGACAGGTCGGCGAAGCCTTCCAGCACCACCACCTGCTCGTAGGTCAGGGTGTAGAGGTCGGCCGGCGAGGCCACTAGGCCGGTGTCGACCAGTTGCTCGACGATCTTGTCGCCCAGGCCCTCGATGTCCAGGGCACGGCGCGAGGCGAAGTGAATGATCGCCTGCTTGAGCTGGGCGGCGCAGGACAGGCGACCGACGCAGCGATAGACCGAACCCTCGCTGGTGGTTTCACGGCCCTTGCTGCGCTTGACCAGCTGGGTGCGCTCGACGGCGGAGCCACACACCGGGCACTGCTCGGGCACATGCACCGGGCGGGCATCGGCCGGGCGGCGCTCGGCCACCACCTGCATCACCTGCGGAATGACGTCGCCGGCGCGGCGGATGATCACGGTGTCACCGATCATCAGGCCCAGGCGCGCGACCTCGTCCATGTTGTGCAGGGTGGCGTTGGAGACGGTGACGCCGGCCACCTTGACCGGTTTCAGGCGTGCCACCGGGGTGACGGCGCCGGTGCGGCCGACCTGGAACTCCACATCGAGCAGCTCGGTGAGCTCTTCCTGGGCCGGGAACTTGTGGGCCAGCGCCCAGTGCGGGGTGCGCGCGCGGAAGCCGAGCTGCTGCTGGTCCTCGATGTTGTTGACCTTGAACACCACGCCATCGATGTCATAGGGCAGCGCCATGCGCCGCTCGCCGATATCGCGGTAGTAGGCCAGGCACTGCTCGATGCCATGCGCCAGCTTCAGCTCGCGACTGATCGGCACGCCCCAGGCCTTGAGCTGTTCGAGCATGCCAACCTGGGTGGCCGGCAGCTCGCCGCTGACCTGGCCGACGCCGTAGCAGCAGAACTCCAGCGGGCGGCTGGCGGTGATCTTCGGGTCGAGCTGGCGCAGGCTGCCGGCAGCCGCATTGCGCGGGTTGGCGAAGGTCTTGGCGCCGCTCTCGGCCTGGCGCGCATTCAGCTCGTCGAACCCGGCCCTGGGCATGTAGACCTCGCCGCGCACCTCCAGCACGGCCGGCCAGCCCTCGCCCTTGAGTTTCAGCGGCACGTTGCGGATGGTACGCACGTTGGCGCTGATGTCCTCGCCGGTGCTGCCATCGCCGCGGGTGGCACCGCGCACCAGCTGGCCGTCGCGGTACAGCAGGCTGACCGCCAGGCCGTCGAGCTTTGGCTCGCAGCTGTACTCCACTTCGGCGCCACCGCCAAACAGATCGCCCCCGGAGAGGCCGAGGCCGCCCTGCACGCTGCGGTCGAAGGCGCGCAGGTCCTCCTCCTCGAAGCCGTTGCCCAGGCTGAGCATGGGCACCTCATGGCGCACCTCGCCGAAGGCGCTGAGCGCCTCGCCACCGACGCGCTGGGTCGGCGACTCCGGCGTCACCAGCTCGGGGTGCTCGGCTTCCAGTGCCTGCAACTCACGGAACAGGCGGTCGTACTCGGCGTCCGGCACGCTCGGCTCGTCCAGTACGTAATAGCGGTAGTTGTGCTCATCCAGTTCGGCACGAAGTGCGGCAATGCGTTGGGCGGCGTCGGTCATGCTGTGTGGGTCCTGGAAAACGACAAGAGCAGCCTAGGCTGCTCTTGGGATTGCGTAAGCTGGAGCGCTTAGCGTTTGCCGGCGAGCTGCTTCTTGCGCTCGAATTCGACGATACGCTGGCGATAGTGCTCGATGGTCTGCGCGGTCATCACGCTGCGCTGGTCGTCCTTCAGCTCGCCATTGAGCTCATGAGCGAGCTTGCGTGCAGCGGCGATCATCACGTCGAAGGCCTGCTTCGGATGGCGCGGCCCCGGCAGGCCGAGGAAGAAACTCACCGCCGGGGTGTAGAACAGCTCGAAGTCGTCCAGATCGAAGGTGCCCGGCTTGACGCCGTTGGCCATGGAGAACAGCACTTCGCCGTTGCCGGCCATGCTTTCGTGGCGGTGGAAAATATCCATCTCGCCAAAGCGCAGGCCGCTCTCCAGGATGTTCTGCAGCAGCGCCGGGCCCTTGAAGCCCTCGGCGTCGCGGGCGATCACATTGATCACCAGCACTTCCTCGACCGGCAGTTGCTCCTTGCTCGATTTGGCGCTGTGCGGCTCGTCTTCATCTTCGACCGGCGTCAGCAGGGTCGGCACCGGCTCGTCGGCATCCAGCCCCAGGTCACCCTGCTTCGGCTCGATGTTGCGCTTGCGATTGAGCTCGCTGGCGCTGACGGTGGGCATATCGGCTTCGTTGAATTCGGGCTCGCGCTTGCGATCGATGACACGGGCAGGGCCCAGCAGATCGGGGTCAGCATCGTCATCCGGCAGGTTGCTGAAACTGTGGTCGAGCTTGAACTTCAGCTTGCCGCTACCGCCCCGCATGCGGCGCCAGCCGTCAAACAGAATGCCGACGATGACGATGACACCAATGACGATCAGCCAATAGCGCAGCTCCATGAAACTCCCAAACCCCTAAACGATGAAAATGTAATGAAAATAAGGGCTTCCTGCCCCTTTGGAACGCGAACAACTGTATATTTTTACAGGTGATTTTCGCGTGTAACAAAAGTGAGGCCTAAGCTAGCACGACGAACGGTAAATGTGCACCGTGGCAAGGCATTTCCTGATTTTTCAGGCCTCCACCAGCGTCATGGCCTCCTCGACATCCACCGCCACCAGGCGCGAGCAACCCGGCTCGTGCATGGTTACACCCATCAGCTGATCGGCCATCTCCATGGCGATCTTGTTGTGGGTGATGTAGATGAACTGCACCGTCTCCGACATTTCCTTAACCAGTCGCGCATAGCGGCCGACGTTGGCGTCGTCGAGTGGCGCGTCCACCTCGTCGAGCATGCAGAACGGCGCCGGATTCAGCTTGAAGATGGCGAACACCAGGGCCAGCGCGGTCAGCGCCTTCTCGCCGCCGGACAGCAGGTGAATGGTGCTGTTCTTCTTGCCCGGCGGGCGGGCCATGATCGCCACACCGGTGTCCAGCAAGTCCTCGCCGGTCAGTTCCAGGTAGGCATGGCCGCCGCCGAAGACCTTGGGGAACAGCGCCTGCAGGCCGGCGTTGATCTGGTCGAAGGTTTCCTTGAAGCGGTTGCGGGTTTCCTTGTCGATCTTGCGGATGACGTTTTCCAGCGTCTCCAGCGCCTCCACCAGGTCGGCGTTCTGCGCGTCCAGGTAGCGCTTGCGCTCGGACTGCTGCTGGTACTCGTCGATCGCCGCGAGGTTGATCGCGCCGAGACGGGCGATGCGCCCGGCCAGCTGCTCCAGCTGCTGGTCCCAGGCCGCCTCGCTGGCGTCGCTGGGCAGAGTGGCGAGGACCCCGTGCAGGTCGTAGCCGTCTTCCAGCAACTGGTCCTGCAGGGCCTTGCGCCGTACGTTGAGGCCCTGCCAATCCATGCGCTGCTGCTCCAACTGGCCGCGCAGCAATTGTGCCTGCTGTTCGGCCTGGCTGCGCCGCTTCTCGGCATCACGCAGCTCGCGGTCGGCATCTTCCAGGGCCAGGCGCGCGAGCTTGAGCTCGTCCTCGACGCCCATGCGCTTCTCTAGCAGCTCTTCGAGCTTCATGCGCAGCTCTTCCAGCGGCGCAGCGCCCTCCTCCAGATTCAGCGAGAGCTGCTCGCGGCGCTCGATGGCGCGTTCGAACTGCAGCTCCAGGCGTTCCAGCGCCTGGCGCGTGGACTCGTGCTGAGCCTTGATTGAACCCAGGCGCACGGCCAGCTGATGGGCGTGGTCCTTGTGCTGGCGGGCCTCCTGGCGCACCCGATCGAGACGCTCGCGCAACTGGTCGCGGCTGGCCAGCAGTTGCTCGCGCTGCTCGGTATCGGTAGCCATGGCGTCCAGCGCGTCCTGCAGTACCAGACGAGCTTCACCCAGCTGTTCCTGCTCCAGCTCGCGCTGCTCGGCGACCTCGCACTGCTCTTCGTCCAGACGGCGACGGCGCAACGCCAGTTGCTCGGCCTTGGCCTGACCAGCGGAAAGCCTGGCCTTCAGCTCGCCCTGGCGACGTGCTTCGTCCTGGACCAGGCGGCGCTGCTGTTCGCGCGCGTCTTCCTGCTGGCGCTGGCTGGCCTGCAGACGCTGCAGGGTATCCTCGAGATCGGCCAGGGCCGCCTCGCGTTCATCGCGCTCGGCGTGCAGCCGTTCCAGCTCCTGGCCGCGGGCCAGCACGCCGCTTTCTGCCTCGCTGGCGCGGCGCACGCGCAGGAAATGCCGACCGACCCAGTAGCCGTCGCGGCTGATCAGGCTCTCGCCGTCGCCCAGCTGCAGGCGCTGGGCCAGGGCCTGGTCCAGGCTCTCCACCGGGCGCACCTGGCCCAGCCAGGGCGCCAGGTCGATATTCGCCTCGACCTTGTCCAACAGGCTGCCGGCGCTGCGCGCACTGCCGGTTTGCGGATTGATCAGGCGCAGCTCGCCCTGGTCGAAACCGCCCAGGTTCAGATGATTGAAATCGTCCAGCAGCACGGCCTGCAGGTCGGCACCGAGCACCGTCTCCACCGCCAGCTCCCAGCCGCTCTCCACCCGCAGGCCTTCGGCCAGGCGTGGACGGTTGCTCAGCTGGTGTTCGCGCAGCCATTCCGAGGCTCCCTTGCCCGGGTTCAGCGCGGCCTGCTGCAACGCCTCCAGGGAGGCGATGCGGCCGTTCAGCCGCTGCAGCTCGCCCTGGGCCTGCTGCTGGGCCTGGGTGGCCTGCTGCAGCTCGCCACGCAGCTGTTCGAGACGCTCGGCCTGGCCTGCTTCGGTGGCATGCAGCTCGTCCAGCTGCAGCTCGCTGGCGGCCAGCTGCTCGGTCAACTCGAGAATCGCGGCGTCTTCCGGATCAGCAGCCAATTGGGCCAATTCGTCAGCCAGGCGGCGCTGGCGCTCGGCCAGACGCTCCAGGCTCTGCTCCAGCTGGGCAATGCGCGACTGCTGGACTTCGGCCTGGCGGCGCGGCTCGGCGCTGCGCTGGTTGAAACCATCCCACTGCTCCTGCCAGCCATGCATGGCGCTCTCGGCCTCTTCCAGGGCGGCGGCGGATTCCTCGGCCGCGGCGCTGGTGAGCTCCTGCTCGGGTTCGAGCATGGCCAGCTCTTCCGCCAGGGTCGCCAGCAGGGTGCGGTCATGGCCTAGGTGCGATTCGGTCTCCAGGCGCGCGCGCTCGGCCTCGTTGAGGTCGTCCTGCAGCTGGCGCAGGCGCTGCTGGCCGTGCTGGATGCTCTGCTCGACACGGGCGATATCGCCGCCCACCGAATAGAAACGTGCCTGCACCTGGTTGAAGCGTTCGGACAACTCATGGTGGCCGTCGCGCAGACGCTCGATACTGGCGTCGGCGCTGCGCTGCTCGGCCACCAGGGCCTCGTAGGCCACCTCCTGGTCGCCGATCACCTGTTCGCGGCTACCGACCTGCAGGTTCAGCGTCTGCCAGCGCAGGGCCGCCAGCTGGGCCTTGAGCTGACGCTCCTCGGCCTTGTATTCCTGGTACTTCTCGGCGGCCTGGGCCTGGCGGTGCAGGCGTTCGAGCTGACGTTCCAGCTCTTCGCGCAGGTCGGTCAGGCGCGCCAGGTTCTCCTGGGTGCGGCGAATGCGGCTCTCGGTCTCGCGGCGGCGCTCCTTGTACTTGGAGATGCCGGCGGCTTCCTCGATGAAATTCCGCAGATCCTCGGGCTTGGCCTCGATCAGCTTGGAAATCATGCCCTGCTCGATGATCGAGTAGCTGCGCGGGCCGAGGCCGGTGCCGAGGAAGATGTCAGTGATGTCGCGGCGGCGGCACTTGGTGCCGTTGAGGAAGTAGGTGTTCTGCCCGTCGCGGGTCACCCGGCGGCGGATGGAAATCTCGGCGAACGCCGCGTATTCACCCACCAGCGAGTTGTCGCTGTTGTCGAAGATCAGCTCGATGGAGGCCTGGGTCACCGGTTTGCGCGTGTTGGAGCCGTTGAAGATGACGTCGGTCATCGACTCGCCGCGAAGGTTTTTCGCCGAACTCTCACCCATCACCCAGCGTACGGCGTCGATGATGTTGGACTTGCCGCAGCCGTTGGGGCCGACCACCGCCGCCATGTTGCTGGGGAAGCTGACCGTGGTGGGGTCGACGAAGGACTTGAAGCCCGCCAGCTTGATGCACTTCAGGCGCATGCCGGACACTCCGGACGGGAACTGCGCAAAACGGGGCTGTCCGCTGCCATAAAGTGCATGGAAATCCTTGAGATAAGGGGCGAAACGGGAAGTCGAGCGAGTGTATCACAGGGGTTTTCGCGGCCAAGAGCATGCCGCGCTATGCTGGGCGCCCCGACTCTGGCGAGGTGAAGAATGCTCTCGGCAACACGCTGGCAAGCGCTCTGGCAGGAACTCGGCGGCACGGCCCCGGCCGGCAGTTTCGCCGAACTGAACGGCGCCTATGGCGCCGCGGACCGCCACTACCATGGCGCGGCGCACATCACCGCCTGCCTGGCTCACCTGAACCGCTGGCGCCACCTGGCCGCAGACGCCGCACTGGTGGAACTGGCGCTGTGGACCCATGACCTGGTCTACGACACCCGCCGCCAGGACAACGAAGCGGCCAGCGCCGAGCGAGCCTGTCAGTGGCTAGCGGACGCCGGCCTGGAGGCAAGGACCCCGGCCCTACGCCAGATGATCCTCGCCACCTGCCATCAGCAGCCGCCGACGGACAGCGACGCGGCGCTGGTGGTGGATATCGACCTGTCGATCCTCGGTAGCACCGCGCAGGTGTACGCCGACTACGAAGCCGCCGTGCGCCAGGAGTATGCCTGGGTGCCAGCCCCCTTGTTCCGCGCCGGTCGGGCCCGATTGCTGCGCCAACTGCTGGCCCTGCCGGCGCTCTACCATCACGCGCCGCTGGCCGCACAGTGGGAAGTGCCGGCTCGGCGCAACCTGCAGGGTGCACTGACCGCGCTGGAAAGCTAGTTACTGAAGGTGCGCCCGAGGCCGGCCGGCACGCCGCTGCTGTCGGTCGGCTGCCAGGGACCATTGGGCGTGCTGGACCAGGCCCATCCGCGGTTCCAGCGGTAGTAGACGCGCTCGCGGTAATACAGCTTGCTGCTGCCCTGGATCACGTACACGCCCAACGCCGGGTCCCAGTAGGCGTTGCCGCCGGGCGGCGGCGCGTAGCGCGGATGGCTCTGCTGGCGCACGGGCTCGTCCGGACCGGGAGCAATACCGGGCTGCAGAGTACAGCCGCCGAGCACCAGCAGCGTCAGGACCAGCCATGCATGATTCACTGGGCCTGCTCCGGGCTGTCGATCAGCAGCGTCTGCGCATCATGGGTGGAGCTGGCAATCGGCTGACCACGGCCGACCCACTCGCCCTGGGTGGCCACGCCGCTGCGCGAAATGCGCGCGACCAACTGTATTTCGGGGAAGCTGGACAGCTTGAGCTGCGCCATCATCGCGTCGGCATCGCTCAGCTCGACCTGGGCCGGCAGGTCCGCCACCGTCAGGCGCTTGACCGCCAGCGGCATGGGCGGGCCGGAAGCCGCGCGGGCGAAGACGAACACCGCATCGCCCGGCTGCACCTTGGCCTTGACCTCGGGCGCCAGATCGACGCTGACGCGAATCACCGCCATGGACTTGCTGGCCACGGCCTCCGGCAGCGACTGCCCGGCTGCCTGCGCCTGCTCACGGGCCTGGGCGATGCCACTCTCGATAGAGCTGCGCGACGGATCGTCCGCCGGCATCTGCGCCAGCAGGCGCTGCCAGTAGCCCACGGCATCGGCGAAACGCTGGTCCTCGAAGGCGGCAATGCCGAGCAGGCCCAGGCTGGTCACTTCATTGGGGTCCAGGCGCAGGGCCTCGTCGGTCAGCGCCTGGAGCTGCTCGCTCCACTGCTTGCTGCTGGCGAAGTACAGAGCCTGAGCCCACTGCCCGAGCAGCTCGGGCTCGCGCCCGGCCACCCGAATGACCTGTTCAAAGGCCTTGGCCGCCTCGGCCGCACGGCCCTCGCCCATGTACAGGCGCCCGAGGAAATACCAGGCCTCGGCCGAATCCGGGTTGTCTTTGACCGCCTGCTCCAGCCGGGCCGCCATCTGCTGCATCGACGGCTGCTCCTGCATGGCCGCCAGTTGCTGACTGGCTCCCCAGTGCCAATAAAGGCCGAACGCCGCACCTGGCACCGCCAGCGCCAGCAGCAGGGGCAGCGCCTTGCCTAAGCGCAGGCCGCGCCCCGGGCCCGCACCCTCGGTATCGGCCAGCAGCTCGCGCGCCGCCTCGGCCTGGCCGGCGTCGAACTGCTCGACGGTCAGGGTGCCCGCCTCGCGCTGGGCAGTGAGCTCGGCCAGACGCTCCTGATACAGGGCAACGTTTAGCGCAGTGCGATCTTCCTCGGCCTGGGCGCGACGACCGCGCAGCACGGGAACCAGTAGAAAAGCCGTACCAACCAGCAGAAGCAGGCCGACGGCGAGCCAGAATTCGATCATCAGTCTTGGGTATCCCGGTTTTCTGTCAGCAGCGCATCGAGGCGCTCACGTTCGGCCTTGCTCAGGGCGACCTGCGCCGGCGCCTTCTCCACCTTGCGGCGACGCAGCACCAGCACGCAGAGCACGATGGCACCCACGCCCAGCAGGCCGAAGGGGCCGTACCAGAGCAGCCAGGTGCGACTGTCGAGCGGCGGCTTGTACATCACGAAATCGCCATAACGCATCACCAGGAAATCGACGATTTCCTTGTCGCTACGGCCATCGTCGAGCATGCGATAGATCTCGCGGCGCAGGTCGGTGGCAATCGGTGCATTGGAGTCGGCGATGTTCTGGTTCTGGCACTTGGGGCAGCGCAGTTCCTCGGTGAGGCTACGGAAGCGTTCGCGCTCCACCTCGTCGCGAAACTCATAGGTATCGATGGCTGCACGGGCGACACCCACCAGGCTCAAGCCCAGCAGGCAGGCAATCAGCAGGCGCTTCATGGCTTGTCCTCCAGCAGTGCCTGATAACGCGGCGCAAGTTCCTCGCGCCAGACACGCTCGTCGATAGCCCCCACGTACTTGTGGCGGATGATGCCCTGGGCATCGATCAGGAAGGTCTCGGGAGCGCCATAGACGCCCAGATTGATCCCCAGCGAGCCTTGCGGGTCGGCGATGTTGGCCTGGTAGGGGTCGAGGTAGTCCTTGAGCCACTGCCGCGCCGCCACACTGTCATCCTTGTAATTGACGCCATAAATGACCACACCAGCCTTGGCCAGCTGATTGAGCATCTGGTGCTCGGCCTTGCAGGTCGGACACCAGGTGGCCCAGACGTTGACCAGGGCAGGCCCCTTGAGGTCCTTTTCGCTGATCAGGCGCTGCTCATCCTTGAGATCGGGCAGACTGAAGGATGGCAAGGGCTTATCGATCAGTGCCGAAGGCAGCTCCTGCGGGTTGAGGAACAGGCCGCGGTAGAGGAACACCGCCATGCCGAGGAATAACGCCAGTGGCAGCAACAGAGCCAGACGCTTCATGCCGCAGCCTCCTTCATGCCCAGCACGTCACGCACGCGGGTACGCACCTTGACCCGGTAGCGCGGGTCGAAGGCCGCCAGCAGCCCACCCAGGCCCATCATCAGGCCGCCCAGCCAGATCCAGCGCACATAAGGCTTGATGTGCACGCGCACCGCCCAAGCCCCGTTCTCCAACGGCTCGCCGAGGGCGACATAGAGGTCACGGGTGAAGCCCGCGTCGATGCCCGCTTCGGTCATCGGCATCTGCTGCACGGTGTAAAGACGCTTCTCCGGGTGCAACACAGCCACCTCCTCGCCGTTCTCCAGCACGCGCACGGTGCCCTTGTCCGACGTGAAGTTGGGGCCCTCGAAATGCTTCGCCCCCTCGAAGACGAACACGTAGCCGCCCAGTTCCAGCGATTCGCCCGGCGCCAGGCGCAGATCGCGCTCGGCACTGCTGTGACTGACCAGCACCACGCCGATCGCGCATACGGCCATCCCCAGGTGCGCCATGTGCATGCCCCAGTAGCTGCGGGACAGACTGCGCATTCCCTTGAGCAGCCCCTTGTGGCGGCACTTGTCGAGCAAGTCACGGACACTCGCGAGCAGCACCCAGAAGGCCAGCAGGAACACCGCCAGCACGCTCCAGTGGAAGTCGCCGAAGGCCCAGCTGGCAAGGAATCCAAGCACCACTGAACCGATCAGCACCGGCGTGAGCATGCTCAGCAACCACTTAACCGGGGTGTCCTTCCAGCGCACCATCACACCGACTGCCATGACCAGCATGAGCAGCGCCATCAGCGGCACGAACAAGGCGTTGAAATACGGCGGCCCGACCGAGAGTTTGGCGCCCGTCAGCGCATCCAGAACCAGCGGGTAAAGGGTGCCCAGCAGAATCATGGCGGCCGATACCACCAGGACCAGATTGTTGGCCAGCAGGAGCGTCTCGCGCGACCACAGGGCGAACCCCACCTGACTCTTCACCACGGGCGCCCGCACGGCGAACAGCGCCAGCGAGGTGCCGACCACAATCAGCAGGAAAATCAGAATGAACACGCCGCGCTCTGGGTCGTTGGCGAAAGCATGGACCGAGGTCAACACACCCGAGCGAACCAGGAAGGTTCCGAGCAGGCTCAGGGAGAAGGCGGCGATGGCCAGCAGCACCGTCCAGCTCTTGAACACACCGCGCTTCTCGGTGACGGCCAGCGAGTGGATCAGCGCGGTGCCGACCAGCCAGGGCATGAACGAGGCGTTCTCCACCGGGTCCCAGAACCACCAGCCACCCCAGCCCAGTTCGTAGTAGGCCCACCAGGAGCCGAGGGCGATACCGACGCCGAGGAAGGCCCAGGCAACGATGGTCCAGGGCCGCGACCAACGGGCCCAGGCGGCATCGAGTTTGCCGCCGAGCAAGGCGGCGATGGCGAAGGCGAAGGCCACCGAGAAGCCGACGTAGCCCATGTACAGCATCGGCGGGTGGACGATGAGGCCGAAGTCCTGCAGCAGCGGGTTGAGATCACGACCATCCGCCGGGCTGTTCGGCAACAGGCGCTCGAATGGGTTCGAGGTCACGATCATGAACAGCAGGAAGCCGATGCTGATCATGCCCATCACCGCCAACACACGCGCCAGCATGACTTCCGGCAACTGGCGCGAAAAGATCGCCACCGCGAAGGTCCAGCCGCCGAGGATCAGCGCCCACAGCAGCAGTGATCCCTCGTGAGCCCCCCATACGGCGCTGAACTTGTAATACCAGGGCAAGGCGCTGTTGGAGTTGTTGGCCACGTAAGCGACGGTGAAGTCGTCCACCATGAACGCCCAAGTCAGGCAGGCGAAGGAGATCGCCAGCATGGCGAACTGCCCCCAGGCCGCAGGCTGGGCCAGGCCCATCCACTGACGGTCGCCCAGCCAGGCACCTACCAGTGGCAGGGTCGACTGCACCACGGCCAGGCACAGGGCGAGGATCAGGGCCAGGTGGCCCAGTTCCGGAATCATCAAAGCGGCAGTCATGGCTTGACCTCGGCATCGGCCGGCAGCTTGCCGCTCTCCTTGAGCGCCTTGGTCACTTCCGGCGGCATGTAGTTCTCGTCGTGCTTGGCCAAGACCTCGTCGGCTATCAGCACACCTTCGTCATTCAGCTTGCCGAGCGCGACGATGCCCTGCTCCTCACGGAACAGATCCGGCAGGATGCCGCGGTAACGGATGGTCACGTTCTTGGCGAAGTCAGTCACCACGAACTCGACGTCCAGCGAGTCGGCGGAGCGCTTGACCGAACCCTTGGCCACCATGCCGCCCGCGCGGATGCGGGTGTCCTTGGGCGCCTCGCCATTGGCGATCTGGGTCGGGGTATAGAACAGGTTGATGTTCTCTTGCAGCGCACTCAGGGCCAGGCCGACGGCGACGGCGACGCCGAGCACGATGGCCAGAACGATGTACAGGCGTTTCTTGCGGACCGCGTTCACTGTTGTTTCTCCCGGCGCAGACGGCGCGCCTCGTCTTGCAGGTAACGTCGACGCGCGAGGATCGGCAGCACCACGTTCAACGCCAGCACCGCCAGGCTGATGGCATAGGCCGACCACACGTAGGGGCCGTGTTGGCCCATGGCGAGGAACTCGCCGAAGGACTCGAAACTCATGCCCTGCCCTCCACCAGTCGCGCAACTTCGGCACGTGCCCAACTGCTGCGGGCCTCGCGCTTGAGTACCTCGGTACGCATGCGGTACAGCAGCGTAGCGCCCAGGAAGCAGTAGAAGCCCAGCACGCAAAGCAGCAGCGGCAGCCACATCTCCATGCTCATGCTGGCCTTGCCGGTGACCTTGAAAGTGGCCGGCTGGTGCAGGGTGTTCCACCACTCCACCGAGTACTGAATGATCGGAATGTTGACCGCGCCCACCAGCGCCAATACCGCACACGCCTTGGCCGCGCTGTCACGGTTGGAGATGGCGTTGCCCAGCGCGATGACGCCGAAATAGAGGAACAGCAGAATCAGCATCGAAGTCAGCCGGGCGTCCCACACCCAGTAGGTGCCCCAGGTCGGCTTGCCCCAGATGGCCCCCGTGATCAGCGCCACGAAGCACAACCAGGCACCGATCGGTGCAGCCTGTTGCAAGGCCACATCGGCCAGTTTCATTTTCCACACCAGCCCCACCAGACCGGCTATCGCCATCATCAGATAGCAAGACTGGGCCAGGAACGCGGCCGGAACATGGATATAGATGATCCGATAGCTATTGCCCTGATACCTCTCCGGTGGTGCGAAGGCCAGCCCCCAGACGATACCGACAGCCAACAGCAACACGGCGGCGGCAGCCAGCCAGGGCAGCCAGCGACCGCTGCGCTCGTAGAACCACTTGGGCGAGCCCCATTGGTGAAACCAGGTCCAGTTCATCGCTCAACTCATCAGTCAACGCCACCGGACACAGTCCGGTCTGACGTCACGGTTCGTTCTTATTCGCCGATGCTGATCTTCAGCCCGGCGCCGATTGCAAAAGGTGTCAGGGTGACCGCCAAAGCGGTCAGGCTGGCCAGCCACAACAGGTGACCGGCTGCCGGCAATCCTTGCAGTGCCGCTTGCAATGCCCCGGTACCAAGAATCAGCACCGGGATGTACAGCGGCAGAATCAACAGCGCCAGCAGAAGGCCGCCGCGTTTGAGTCCGACAGTCAAAGCCGCACCGACGGCGCCAAGCAGGCTCAGCACCGGGGTGCCCAGCAGCAGCGAGCCGAGCAGCACCGGCAGGCAGCGGCCGGGCAAACCCAGCATCAGCGCCAAGAGCGGCGCCAGCAGTACCAGCGCCAGGCCCGAGAAAAGCCAGTGTGCCAGTACCTTGGCCAGCACCAGAAGAGGCAGCGGGTGCGACGAAAGGACCCACTGTTCCAGCGAGCCATCCTCGAAATCACTGCGGAAAAGCCCGTCCAACGAGAGCAGCACGGCCAACAGCGCCGCCACCCAGATCAGCCCCGGCGACAAGGTCTGTAACAGATTGGTCTCGGGACCGACCGCCAGCGGGAACAGGGCGATGACGATGGCAAAGAACACCAGCGGGTTGGCCAGTTCGGCCGGTCGCCGGAACAGCAGGCGCGACTCGCGAGCCAGCAGCAGGAGGAAAACGCTGTTCATGCGCGGCGCTGCCCCAGATCGAGAACGCGATAGCCGGATGGAACCTGCTGCAGCGTATGGTGAGTGGTGAGCACGACCAGTCCGCCGCGCTCGCAGTGCTCGGCCAGGTGCGCTTCCAACTGCGCCACCCCCTGCTTGTCCAGTGCGGTGAAAGGCTCATCGAGGATCCACAGCGGTGGCGTATCCAGATACAGCCTGGCGAGCGCCACGCGACGCTGCTGACCGGCTGACAGGGTATGACAGGGCACATCCTCGAAACCGCGCAGGCCGACCGCCGCAAGAGCCTGCCAGATCGCCTCACGGCTGGCCGGGCGGTGCAGCGCACAGAGCCAGGCAAGATTTTCCTCGGCAGTGAGCAGCCCTTTAATGCCGGCAGCGTGGCCGATCCACAGCAAGCGACTGCCCAACTCGCCACCCAGCTTCGCCAGCGGCCTGTCATTGAGCAGGACCTCTCCGGCCGTAGGCTGCATCAGCCCCGCCAGCAGGCGCAGCAGGCTGGTCTTGCCACTGCCATTGGGACCGGCCACCTGCAACAGGGTACCGCCGCCCAGGTCCAGCTCCAGCCCCTCGAACAACAGGCGCCAGTCCCGCTCACAGGCGAGGGCAACGGCTTGGAGTCGCGGATTGGTCACTGTATGGCATCCCGGAGGGGTTCAAGTCGGAGGGGGGCTGGCCGCTATACTGGGGCAAGTTGACCGTACAGCCAGCCCGAACGGGGCGGGATTATACATGCCGGACTTCGCCCCCCGAAGCTGGCTTTTTGACAGGGTGTGACCCGGCCATGGCAGAAATCAGCAGTCCTCGCCCACTTCCCGTGACGCCGCCTGCCGGTCGCCCCGCCCCGGTCAGCGCCGCGGATCTGGCGGTAAAGCTGCTGCAGCCGCTGGACGGCCTGCTCGCCGCCGGAGAAACCGCCAAGGCCGAGGTGGTGGCGGCGAAGGAAACCGCACAAAGCTTCCAGCTGCTGCTCAAGCTGACACTGGACAGTGGCAAGCAGGCGACTCTGGAAGCCAGCAGCCCGCGACCGCTGGCCCAGGGCACGGCACTGGCAGTCACGGCACTCTCCGAGACGCGCCTGGCGCTGGCCCTGCAGGGCGGCGATACACGCCTGCTGACCAGCCTGGACCTGGAGCAGTTACCGGTCGGCACCTTGCTGCAGGGCAAAGTCGAATCCCGCGAGCTGATCGCCCAGCTCAAGGCTCAGCAAGCGATCTATCGGGTGGTGGTCAGCCTGCTCAACACGCCACTGGCCGGCAGCAAGCTGAGCATCGAGACCCCCCTGCCCCTGCCACTGGGCAGCCTGCTCACCGCCCAGGTACAAGGTAGCCAGAGCCTCGGATTCCTTCCCCTGAGCGGCCGTCTGGATCAGTTGGTACTGGGCCAACAGCTGGCCGCTCAGCAGGGCCGCCAAGGCTCCCTGGAAGGCCTGTTCAAGGGCCTGCAGGGCATGGCCCGGCAGGACGGCCTGCCAGCCGAGCTGCGCAACAGCATCGACAAGCTGCTCGGTCTGCTACCGGACGGCAAGCAACTGGGCAGCGCCGACGGATTGGCCAAAGCCATGGAGCAGAGCGGCGTGTTTCTCGAAGCCAAGCTGCTGAGCGGGCAAACCCAGCAACTGCCACAGGACCTCAAGGCCAACCTGCTGCGCCTGGTCGCCCAGCTGCTGCCCAGCCTACCCGGTGCAGCCGCGCTGCCAGCGGCCAGTGCCGGTAACGCCTTGGCGCAGGCGCTGCCCGCCTTCGTCCGTAATGCACTCGGTGCGCTCGGCCAGGCCAGCCTGCGTCAGCAAGCCATGAGCTTCCCCCTGCACTCGCGTCTGCTGCAGTCGATGGACGAGGAAGCCGATCTGGAGACGCTGCTCAAGCTGGCTGCAGCCGCGGTGTCGCGCCTGCAGACACACCAGTTGTCCAGCCTGGCACAAAGCCAGCTGACCCCGGAGGGCAACCTGCTGACGACCTGGCAGCTGGAGCTGCCAATGCGCAATCAGCACGACGTCGTCCCCCTGCAGGTCAAGCTGCAACGCGAGGAGTCCGGCGCGGAGAAGCGCAAGGAGCAGAAGGAGGTTTTGTGGCGCATCGACCTGGCGTTCGACCTCGCCCCGCTGGGACCGCTGCAGGTACAGGCGCAGCTGCTGCGCGGCAGCCTGTCCAGCCAGTTGTGGGCCGAGCGTGCCGAAACTGCGCTGCTGATCGACCAGGAGCTGGACAACCTGCGCCAGCGCCTGCTCGGCGCCGGCCTGGAAGTCGGCGAACTGAGCTGCCGCCAAGGCATGCCACCGCAGGGGCCAAAAACCCATCTGGAACAGCGCTGGGTGGACGAGACCGCATGAAGCACGACAAAAAGGCGCCCCGCCAGGCCATCGCCCTCTCCTACGACGGCGCCAGCGCCCCCAGCCTGACCGCCAAGGGCGACGACGAACTGGCCGAGGCCATCCTGGCCATCGCCCGCGAGTACGAAGTGCCGATCTACGAGAATGCCGAGCTGGTACGCCTGCTGGCGCGCCTGGAACTGGGTGACGCGATTCCGGAGCCGCTGTACCGCACCATTGCCGAGATCATCGCCTTCGCCTGGTACCTCAAGGGCAAACGCCCGGACGGTTTCGTCGAAGAGCCAGCGGAGCGCGACGTCAGTCCAGGCCGGAACGTGCCCCCCCAGCCGCTGCTGCCGGCGCCCCGAGATTGAAGGCGAACATCTCACCTTCACTGCCCTTGCCCTGCGGGAAGTCAAGCAGCTGCCAGGCGAAATAACCGGGGCGGAAGTAATAGACCTGCTGGAAGCCCCAGTCCACGGCGCGGCGTGCAGCCTCCGCGCTGTTCGGGCAGACCTCGCTGTCGCAGTACAGCACCATGGGCATGGCGCGCGGCCAATCGGGATTGGCCAGCTCATCGAAGCGCTGGTCCAGCGCCAGATGCAACGCCCCATGCACATGTCCCCAGCTCCACTCGCGAGCCGGCCGCACATCGATGAAGAGAACACCGAACTCGTAGAGCTGCCGTGCCTGCACGGCATTAATCGTCGTGGCGCCCTTGACCGACAGAGGCGCCTCGCTGGCGCCGACGCTCGGCACGCCCAGACACAGCAGCAACATCAACGCAAGACGCATGGCGGACCTCCTCATGAAGCCATCCCCCTTGTATTCAGGTTAGGTACACTGAGGCCACGCGCTTGGAACGCTTAGCGTCGCACTGTCGAGAAGTGAGAACCGAAAGGAGTAAGGGCTCAGGAACGCTGCTTGGGCGCCTTGTGCAGGCGACTGACCAGTTCGGCCTCGGCCTGGGTGAGGCCGCAGGAGTGGGTCAGATCATCCACGCTGGCGCCCATCCCCACCAGGCGTGCGGCCTGGGTGAAAGACAGGCTGGAAGGATCACGCTGCTCCATCTGATTGAGCTTGTCGGGCAGCGGCGCCACCACCCGACGCAGTTCGTGCAACTCCTCGCCCATGCGGATGCTGCCGGTAAGGTAGGCATCCAGACGCTTACCCAGCTCTTTCAGGCGCTGATCGCGGAAGGCATCGCGCTCCTTCTGCAGCTCAGCCTGCTGGCGCAGTTTCAGCGCCAGTTGGTAGCTGAAACCGCCGAGCAACACGCAGAACAGGCCGAGCACGGCCACCGCGATCTCCAGCATGGGTCAGATGCTCTCCAGCTCGGACCACTCTTCCTCGCTCATCATCTTGTCCAGCTCGACCAGAATGAGCAGCTCGCCGTTCTTGTTGCACACGCCCTGGATGAACTTGGCCGACTCCTCGTTACCTACGTTCGGCGCGGTTTCCACCTCGGACTGGCGCAGGTAGACCACTTCGGCAACGCTGTCGACCAGAATACCGACTACCTGTTTGTCCGCTTCGATGATGACGATGCGGGTGTTGTCGGTGACCGGCGCCGAAGACAGGCCGAAGCGCTGACGGGTGTCGATCACGGTGACCACGTTACCGCGCAGGTTGATGATGCCCAGCACATAGGCCGGCGCCCCCGGAACCGGGGCGATCTCGGTGTAGCGCAGGACTTCCTGCACCTGCATCACGTTGATGCCGTAGGTCTCGTTATCCAGGCGGAAGGTCACCCACTGCAGGATAGGATCTTCGGAACCTTGCGCTGACGTTTTCTTCATGTCCCTAGCCTCGGTCTAGTGCCGCCCTCGGCGGCGTTGGCGGGTATGCCCGCTTGTCGTTAACTATAGAACCTCCGCCGCATCAATGCGGGCGGACGGCTCCGTTGCGCGTAGCGCCGCTAGCGATCAGCTCGGCCAGGGCCGAGACGTCGAGCAACGCACACATGTGTTCGATCACCGTACCGGCCAGCCAGGGGCGCTGCGAGCGCTGGCTACGCCATTTGATCTCGCTCGGCTCCAGGCGGATCGAGCGGCTGACCTGATGCACGGCCAGCCCCCACTCGTAGCCCTGCACGGAGATTACATACTGCAGCCCCTCGCGGAAATCATCGCGATAGCGTTCGGGCATCACCCAGCGCGCGGTATCCAGGACTTTCAGGTTGCCCGCCTGGCTCGGCAGTATGCCAAGGAACCAGTCAGGCTGGCCGAACAGCGGCGTGAGCTCCGCGTCGGCCAGCGGGTAAATGGTGCCCAGGCACACCAGCGGCACCGCCAGGGTGAGACCCGCGACATCGAAGAGCAAACACTCGAAAGGCTCATCGGCCCAGCTCGGGCGCCCATCCAGACTCACCGCAGCCGGTTTGGGCGCCGGCTCGACCGCTACCACAACCTCCGGCGTGGCGACCACGACCGGCTCAGGCACGACGACTTCGGGCTGGAGCGGTACTTCCGGCAGGCGCAGATCGATGGTTGGCAGCACCTGCGGCTTGGCCTCGGCCAGCGCCAGCGACCTGGCGAGCACTGGCTTGGCTTCCACCCGCCGAGCATCACGCACCTGCTCTTCGAGGACTGCGGCCTCGAACTCGTCGAGTGCAACACTGCCCTCCAGCTCGACAGCGGCCTCCTGTAGCAGCGCGTCCAGATAGGAC
The DNA here is from genome assembly GCF_900156545.1 of Aquipseudomonas alcaligenes. Lineage (GTDB taxonomy): Bacteria > Pseudomonadota > Gammaproteobacteria > Pseudomonadales > Pseudomonadaceae > Aquipseudomonas > Aquipseudomonas alcaligenes_A. The sequence continues at coordinate 526,269 of NZ_FTNW01000001.1, read as the reverse complement.
TGCAGGGCCTGCTGGGGGCGCGTGACGGTGGTTGCGGTGCGACTCATAAGGTAATCCACGAAAGAAGTCTGTACAGCCTATCGGCAGGCCCCGTGCGGGACTTGAGCCTGCCTACTCAGCATAGTCCGAACTCTCAGGCCACCTGGGTGGCAGGCTGGGCCGCCAGCAGGTGCTTGAGCAGCGCGCGGTAGGCGATCACCCCGCGGCTGTTGCCATCGAATTGCGAAGGCGTCAGCCCTGCCCGGCTGGCGTCACGCAGCCGGGTATCTACCGGCACATACGCCTGCCAGAGATGGTCGGGATAGGCGTTGCGCAACACCCGCAAGGTATTCAGCGAAGCCTGGGTGCGGCGATCGAACAGGGTCGGCACGATGGTGTAGGGCAACGGTTGCTTGCGCGAGCGATTGACCATGTTAAGGGTGCTGACCATGCGCTCCAGCCCCTTCACCGCCAGGAACTCAGTCTGGACAGGAATCACCAGCTGCTGACTGGCAGCCAGCGCATTGACCATCAACACACCCAGCAAAGGCGGACTGTCGATAATGGCGTGATCGAATCTTTCCCAGAGCTGCGCCAGACTTTTGGCGATAACCAGCCCCAGCCCATTCTGCCCCGGCGACTGGCGCTCTAGAGTAGCCAGCGCAGTGCTGGAGGGCAGCAAGGAGATGTTCTCGTGGCTGGCAGGCATCAGCAGACTGGCCGGCAGCCCCTGCGGCACGTTGCCCTGATGCAGGAACAAATCAAAATTGCTGTGCTCCAGGGTGTCCGGATCATGGCCAAAATAGCTGGTCATCGATCCGTGCGGATCGAGATCGACAACCACCACGCGCTTGCCAGCATCGGCCAACAGACCTGCCAGAGCAATGGATGTGGTGGTCTTGCCGACCCCACCTTTTTGATTGGCTACTGCCCAGACTTTCATTTTCTTGGTCCTCCCGGCCTGGCCGCCCCCTGCCGAGAACTGGGTGACGCCTCAGGGTGCGGGCGTCGGAATATTGGCGGAACCAGCTGTTGGCACCGCCACTGGCTGTGCCGGTGCAGGTTGCGTGCCAGCACGCTGGAGCGCAGGGTCGGCCTTGGCGTTGCTACTGCCAACACCACTGATGCTACGGCGCACATCGAGATTACGCGACACCACCAGCACTACCCGGCGATTGCGTGCACGCCCTTCCGCAGTTGCGTTGTCCGCCACCGGCTGAAATTCGCCATAGCCTACAGCCGCCATGCGCCCTGGGTTCACGCCATCCATGGCCAACATGCGCACGATGCTGGCGGCCCGCGCCGACGAAAGCTCCCAGTTGCTCGGGTACTGCGCGGTACTGATCGGCAAATTGTCGGTGAAACCCTCGACATGCACCGGATTCTCGTAAGGCGCGAGGATCTTCGCCACCTTCTCGATCAGAGTGAAGGCCATTTCGTTAGGCACCGCATCGCCACTGGGAAACAGCAGGCTGGAGTTCAACTCGATTTCAACCCACAGCTCGTTACCGCGCACGGTCAGCTGTTCGGAGGCGATCAGGTCACCGAAGGCATCGCGCATGCTGCTGGCGATCTGCTCAAGCGGGTCGTTCTGCTCGTCGCTGGAGGTACTGCTGTTGGGGTTGTCCTCAATCATCGAACGGTCCGGTTCGGTGGTTCGCGGTTTCTCATCACCGATCGGAATGGGCTTGATCGCCCTTTCCGGCTCGCTGAATACGCCCACCAGACTTTCGGACAGGACCTTGTACTTGCCCTCGTTGATCGAGGAGATCGAGTACATCACCACGAAAAAGGCGAACAGCAGGGTGATGAAGTCCGCGTAGGACACCAGCCAGCGTTCGTGGTTCTCATGCTCTTCGTGATTGCGCCGGCGGGCCATGGGTCAATCCATGAAGCCCTGCAGCTTCAGCTCGATGGAGCGTGGATTCTCGCCTTCGGCAATCGACAGAATGCCTTCCAGCAGCATCTCGCGATAACGCGACTGGCGCATGGCGATGGCCTTGATCTTGTTACCGATCGGCAGCAAGAGCAGATTGGCAAGGGCGACGCCATAGATGGTCGCAACGAATGCGACCGCAATACCGCTACCCAACTTGCTGGGGTCGGCCAAGTTGCCCATCACATGGATCAGGCCCATCACCGCGCCGATGATGCCGATGGTCGGCGCATAGCCGCCCATGCTCTCGAAGACCTTGGCAGCCTGAATGTCGCGAGCCTCCTGAGTGTAGAGGTCGACCTCGAGGATGCTGCGAATGGCTTCCGGTTCAGCACCATCGACCAGCAGCTGCAAGCCCTTGCGGGCATAGGGGTCAGGCTCGGCATCCGCCACGGATTCCAGCCCCAACAGACCTTCCTTACGGGCAGTCATACTCCAACTGACCACACTGTTGATCCCGCCGACAAGATCAATTCGAGGTGGAAATACGATCCAGCTGAGGATTGCCAGGGCTCGCTTGAATACATTCATCGGTGCCTGGATAAAAGCCGCACCCAGGGTTCCGCCAATCACGATCAGCGCTGCCGGACCATTAACCAGCGCACCGGCGTGACCGCCCTCCAGGTAGTTGCCGCCGATAATGGCGACAAACGCCAGGATGACGCCGATAAGGCTCAGTACATCCATCAGATACAGGCCTCGGCCAGATGCCGGCCGATATCGTCGAGACTGTAAACTGCATCAGCCAGGTTGGCCTTTACCACCGCCATAGGCATGCCGTAGATCACACAGCTGGCTTCATCCTGAGCCCACACTTGGCTACCGCTCTGTTTGAGCAGACGCGCGCCTTCTCGCCCATCGGCGCCCATGCCGGTGAGCACCACTGCCAGAACCTTGTCGCTGAACGACTTGGCGGCCGAGCCGAAGGTGATGTCGACACAGGGTTTGTAGTTGAGGCGCTCGTCGCCAGGAAGAATTTTCACCACACCCCGCGCGTCGACCATCATCTGCTTGCCACCCGGGGCCAACAGCGCCAAGCCGGGACGCAGCAGATCACCGTCCTCGGCCTCCTTGACGGTGATCCGACAGAGCTTGTCCAGGCGCTCGGCAAAGGCCTTGGTAAAGGCCGCCGGCATGTGTTGGATCAAGACGATCGGCGCCGGAAAGCTGGCCGGCAGCTGAGTCAACACCCGCTGCAGGGCCACAGGGCCACCCGTGGAAGTACCGATCGCCACCAGCTTGTATGACTTGCGCTTGGGCGCAGCCGCGCTGGATGTCGCCGCAGGCGAAGCCGGGCTCGGACGGCCTGCCGGCGCAGGTGCTGCGCTGCGGGCAGTCGGAGTGGCGGCTGGCGGGGCGCTTGGAGGGCTGAAGGTACTGAAACGGCGGTTACTGCGGGCGATGCTATGAACCTTCTCGCACAACAGCGCCTTGACCTTCTCCGGATTGCGCGAGATGTCCTCGAAGTTCTTCGGCAGGTAATCCACCGCCCCCGCATCCAGCGCATCCAGGGTAACCCGGGCACCCTCGTGGGTAAGGGAAGAGAACATCAGCACCGGTGTCGGGCAGGACTGCATGATGTTCCTGACGGCAGTGATGCCGTCCATCATCGGCATCTCGTAGTCCATCGTGATCACATCAGGCTTCAGTGCCTGAGCCTGATCGATCGCCTCACGGCCATTGGTAGCGGTACCCACAACCTGGATATTGGGGTCGGCGGAGAGAATCTCCGAGACCCGGCGGCGGAAAAAGCCGGAATCATCCACCACCAGGACCTTGACTGCCATAAACACTCCAGAGCGACCGGTCTGACCGGCCGCGAACGATCAGATGCGACGCGCGTAGCGCTTGAGCATGCTCGGCACGTCGAGGATAAGGGCAATACGCCCGTCACCGGTAATGGTAGCGCCAGACATGCCTGGGGTGCCCTGCAGCATCTTGCCCAAAGGCTTGATCACCACTTCCTCCTGGCCCACCAGTTGATCGACCACGAAGCCGATGCGTTGGCTACCAACGGTGAGAATCACCACATGCCCCTCGCGCTGCTGCTCATCGAAGCAGGCACCAGTGACCAGCCAACGCTTGAGGTAGAACAGCGGCAACGCCTTGTCGCGCACGATGACCACTTCCTGACCGTCCACCACGTTGGTACGTGACAGATCGAGATGGAAGATCTCGTTGACGTTGACCAGCGGGAACGCAAAAGCCTGATTACCGAGCATGACCATCAGCGTCGGCATGATCGCCAGGGTCAGCGGCACCTTGATGATGATCTTCGAGCCCTGACCCTTGGCCGAGTGCACGTCGATGATACCGTTGAGCTGAGAGATCTTGGTCTTCACCACATCCATGCCCACACCGCGGCCGGATACGTCGGAAATCTCGGTCTTGGTCGAGAAGCCCGGAGCAAAGATCAGGTTGAAACACTCGGTCTCGCTCAGGCGATCCGCCGCATCCTTGTCCATCAGGCCTTTCTCGACGGCCTTAGCGCGAAGAATCTCGGAGTCCATGCCCTTGCCGTCATCGGAGATCGACAGCAGGATATGGTCGCCCTCCTGCTCAGCGGAGAGCACTACACGGCCAGACCGCGACTTGCCCGCAGCTTCACGCTCTTCGGGCATCTCGATGCCATGGTCGACCGCATTGCGTACCAGGTGCACCAGCGGATCGGCCAGAGCCTCGACCAGGTTCTTGTCGAGGTCGGTTTCCTCCCCGACCAGCTCCAGATTGATCTCTTTCTTCAGCTGACGCGCCAGGTCGCGAACCAGTCGTGGGAAGCGACCAAAGACTTTCTTGATCGGCTGCATACGGGTCTTCATGACCGAAGTCTGCAGGTCCGCCGTCACCACATCGAGGTTGGAAACTGCCTTGGCCATGGCTTCGTCGCCGCTGTTCAGACCGAGGCGTACCAGACGATTACGCACCAGCACCAGCTCGCCGACCATGTTCATGATCTCGTCCAGGCGCGCGGTGTCGACCCGCACGGTGGTCTCTGCTTCGCTGGCAGCTGCAGGCCCACCCGCCGCAGGCGCCGGGGCAGCCACCGCAGGCTTGGCCGGCTCGGGCTTGGCAACCGGCTTTGCCGCCGGTTTGGCCGGCTCGGCCTTCTTCGGCGGGGTCTTCGGTGCCGGCGCGGCCGCCGCAGGCTTGGCGGCAACAGGGGCGACGGCCTCTTCGGCCGGGCCGGTGAACTTGCCCTTGCCGTGCAACTGATCGAGCAAGGCTTCGAACTCGTCGTCGGTGATGTCATCACCGCCAGTCGCCTGGACCGGAGTCGGAGCAGCTGACTTGACGACCGGAGCAGCCTCTTCGGCGGGGCCGGTAAACTTGCCCTTGCCGTGCAGTTGATCAAGCAGCGCTTCGAATTCGTCGTCAGTGATCTCGTCACCGGCGCCCGCGGCCGGGGCTGCGGGGGCTGGCTGGACGGCGGGAGCTACGGCCTCCTCGGCAGGACCAGCGAATTTGCCCTTGCCGTGCAGCTGATCAAGCAGCGCCTCGAATTCGTCGTCGGTGATCTCATCGCCGCCACTTGCTGCCGGCACCTCGGCCACAGGCTGCTCGTCGATGGCATCCAGCAGCTGTTCGAATTCGTTGTCGGTGATGTCGTCATCACTCGCTGGTTCTGCGACAGGCTCGGGCTCTGGCTCGGCTTCGGCGGCCAGCTCCTCCGCGCTCTCCGGCTCGGCCAGACGCGAAAGCGCAGCCAGCAGTTCGGGGGACGCAGGAGTCGGCTCGGTGCGCTCGCGCACCTGGCTGAACATCTCGTTGACCGAGTCCAACGCCTGCAGGACCACGTCCATCAACTCGGCGGTAACGCGGCGCTCGCCCTTGCGCAAGATGTCGAACACGTTTTCCGCGATGTGGCAGCACTCCACCAACTCGTTGAGCTGGAGGAAGCCCGCACCGCCCTTGACGGTATGGAAGCCGCGGAAAATGGCATTGAGCAGGTCCATGTCATCGGGTCGGCTTTCCAGCTCGACCAGTTGCTCGGACAGCAACTCAAGAATTTCGCCGGCCTCTACCAGGAAGTCCTGGAGGATTTCTTCATCGGCGTCGAAGCTCATCGGTGCGCTCCAAAGGCTCTGTTAGAGCCCTAAAATCCAAGGCTGGACAGCAGATCGTCGACATCGTCCTGACTGGACGCGACGTCTTCACGCTTATCGGCATGTATCTGCGGACCTTCACCCCTGGAAGGCTCTTTTTGTTTTTGTTGCTCTGCGCGCAACTCATCCATGTTGTGCTCGATGCCGGCGAAACGATCAACATGGCTGGCCATCAGCATCAGCTTGAGCAGATCGCGCTCCACTTCAGTGACCAGCTGGGTCACGCGCTTGATCACCTGCCCGGTGAGATCCTGGAAGTCCTGCGCCAGCAGGATGTCGTTCAACTGCCCGGAGAGTTTCTGACTGTCACGTTCGCTGCGCGCCAGGAACAGCTCAATCCGCTTGGCGAGGTCACGGAAAGCATCGGCGCCCATCTCGCGACGCATGAACTTGCTCCACTCGGCAGACAGGCTCTTCGCTTCATCACCCAGATCGTTGACCAGCGGAGCGCTCTGCTCGACCAGGTCCATGGTGCGGTTGGCCGCCTTCTCGGTCATCTGCACCACATAGGAAAGTCGCTCGGTAGCATCGGTAATCTGCGAGATTTCCTGGGCATGCGGATTGTGCGGATCGATCTGAAAATTGACGATCGCGTTGTGCAGCTCTCGCGTGAGTTTGCCGATCTCCTGGTAAAGGCCATGATCACGGGCTTTGTTGAGCTCATGAATGAGACCTACCGCATCGCCGAAACGTCCCTTCTCGAGACTTTCGACGAGCTGGGTGGCGTGTTGCTTCAGGGTCGATTCGAGTTCGCCCAGATGTGAATCATCGTGTGCCATAGCGCCCTCGCGGCGGACATCAGCCGTTAACCCGTTCGAAGATCTTCTCGATCTTCTCCTTAAGCACCTGGGCGGTGAACGGCTTGACCACATAGCCGTTCACGCCGGCCTGGGCCGCCTCGATGATCTGTTCACGCTTGGCTTCCGCAGTGACCATCAGCACCGGCAGAGTCTTCAGGCGTTCGTCAGCACGCACTGCACGCAGCAGGTCAATGCCGGTCATACCGGGCATGTTCCAGTCGGTCACCAGAAAATCGAAACTGCCGCTTTGCAGCATCGGCAATGCCGTATTGCCATCGTCTGCTTCCGCAGTATTGGTGAACCCCAGATCACGCAGGAGGTTCTTGATGATCCGTCGCATCGTCGAGAAATCGTCAACGATGAGGATTTTCATGTTCTTGTCCAAGTCGACCTCCGTACAGTCTAAACACCGCCAGTGTTCCGACAGTGTCGCAAATCATGGAACCGGCTGGCTCAGCTGACCCGCCAATCGCCCAGCCTGGCCCGCAAACGCGCGGCACACTGGCTGTGCAACTGGCTGACCCGGGACTCGCTGACCCCCAAGACTTCGCCGATTTCCTTCAAATTCAGTTCTTCGTCGTAGTAAAGCGACAACACCAATCGCTCACGCTCTGGAAGATGGGCGATGGCGTCGGCCAATGCCGCCTGGAATCGCTCATCCTCGAGGCCACTCAAGGGCCCACTGTGAGTACTGCCGACATCCTCACTCAGCCCGCCGTGCTCGCCGTCCTGAACCAGATCATCGAAGCTGAACAGGCGGCTGCCCAGAGTATCGCCAAGAATGCCGTAGTAATCTTCGAGACTCAATTGGAGTTCGGCCGCAACCTCTTGATCTTTAGCGTCTCTTCCAGTTCGAGCCTCGATCACGCGAATGGCATCGCTGACCATGCGGGTATTGCGATGCACCGAACGTGGCGCCCAGTCCCCCTTGCGTACCTCGTCGAGCATGGCACCGCGGATGCGAATGCCGGCATAGGTCTCAAAGCTCGCGCCCTTGCTGCCATCATACTTTTTTGACGCCTCCAGCAGACCGATCATGCCTGCCTGCATCAGGTCGTCGACCTGAACGCTGGCCGGCAAGCGTGCCAACAAGTGATAGGCGATGCGCTTGACCAGAGGCGCGTAGCGCTCGATCAACTGGTGCTGCGAGTCCTGCGCCTGCGCCTTGTTGTACATGCGAAGTCCACTGGCTGCTGTCATACCGCCGTCCCCGCGATCGGTTGCTGCACCAGACGCTCGACGAAAAACTCCAGGTGGCCACGCGGATTGGCCGGGAGTGGCCACGTGTCAACTTTCTGAGCAATCGCCTTGAACGCCAGTGCGCACTTCGAGCGCGGGAAGGCTTCATACACCGCGCGCTGTTTCTGCACGGCCTTGCGGACGGATTCGTCGTAGGGAACGGCGCCGACGTACTGCAAGGCCACGTCGAGAAAACGATCGGTTACCTTGGTCAGCTTAGCAAACAGATTGCGTCCTTCCTGCGGACTGTGGGCCATGTTGGCCAGAACGCGGAAACGGCTCATGCCGTAGTCACGATTGAGCAGCTTGATCAGTGCATAGGCGTCGGTGATCGAAGTCGGCTCGTCGCAGACCACCACCAGCACCTCCTGAGCGGCGCGCACGAAGCTGACCACGCCATCACCGATGCCGGCCGCCGTATCGATCACCAGCACGTCGAGGTTGTCACTGATATCGCTGAAGGCCTGAATCAGGCCGGCATGCTGCACCGGAGACAGCTGCACCATGCTCTGCGTACCCGAGGCCGCCGGCACGATACGGATGCCGCCGGGCCCCTGCAGCAGTACGTCCTTGAGGTCACACTCGCCGTTAATCACATCGGCCAGGGTCCGCTTGGGGGTCAGGCCGAGCAGAACGTCGACATTGGCAAGACCGAGGTCGGCGTCCATCAGCATGACCCGGCGACCGAGGTCGGCCAGTGCCAGCGACAGATTCACCGACACATTGGTCTTGCCGACGCCGCCCTTGCCGCCAGTCACCGCGATCACCTGTACGGGATGCATACTACCCATGTTCTTCTCTTTACCTTGTCTTGCCTGGTCTGGGCTGGTCGGACAACTTCACCGACCCCTTCCTACACACTAGAACGCCTTGTCCGCCGTCGCCTGCCCTACCCCGCACGGCGCGGATGATAAAAGCCCGCGAACATATCGGCCATGGCTTCTTCGCTCGGATCTTCAGCAGTCTGCAGGCTCACGGCACGGCTCACCAACTGATGACTGCGCGGCACCTGCAAATCGTCCGGAATCTTCGGCCCATCTGCCAGATAGGCTACCGGTAGATGCTGGCTGATAGCCAGTCCCAGCACCTCGCCAAGGTTGGCCGCCTCGTCAACCTTGCTCAGGATGCACCCGGCCAGGCCGCAGTGCTTGTAGCTGTGGTAGGCGGCCTTGAGCACCTGAGCCTGGCTGGTGGCAGCCAAAACCAGATAGTTCTTGGCCTTAAGGCCGCGCACCGCCAGGCTGTCCAGCTGCTGGCGCAGCGCCGGATCGTTGCCCGGCAGGCCGGCGGTGTCGATCAGAATCACCTTCTTGCGCGCCAGCGGCGCCAGCGCCTGAACCAGCGACTGCCCAGGCTCAACCTGAGTCACCGGTACGTTGAGGATACGACCGAGGGTCTTGATCTGCTCCTGGGCGCCAATGCGGAAGCAGTCCATGCTGACCAGGGCAATGCTCTGCGCGCCATATTTCAGCACGTAGCGTGCCGCCATCTTGGCCAGCGTGGTGGTCTTGCCCATGCCGGCCGGCCCGACCAGCGCGATTACCCCGCCCTCCTCCAGCGGCTCCACCGCCGGGGTCCTGATCGCATGGGCCAGGTGAGCCAGCAGCATGCGCCAGGCCTGCTTCGGCTCGGCGACCTTGGCCACGCGCTCCAGCAAAGCCTTGGACAGGTCGGCAGGCAGGCCCATACGCTGCAGGCGGCGCCACAGGTTGGCCTGCTGTGGCTTGCGGTTCTGCAACTGGCCCCAGGCGATGGAACCCAACTGCACTTCGATCAGCTCGCGCAGGCCATGCAGCTCGAAGCGCATGGCATCGAGGGCATGCTGATCGACCGGCGCCGCCGCAGCACGAGCCGGCTGCGACTGGGCGGCGGCAACCGGGCGTTGCACCTTGACCGCAGTGACCGGCAGTTCAGGCGCGATCAGCGACTCGTTGGCGAACAGCTGGCGGTCCTTGCGCTCGTCAGCCACCGCGCGGATGGTCAGCTCCGCCTGAGCGTTGGCGATCTTCGCCTGGGTCTTGCGCAGCTCGGCCTCCAGGGCCGGGTTGGGCGTACGCGCCGGGGTAGCCGGCTGGTAATCCAGCGCCGCGGTCAGCTCCACGCCGCCGGCCACGCGGCGATTGCCGATAATGGCAGCATCGGCGCCCAGTTCATCGCGTACCAGCTTCATGGCGGTACGCATATCGGCGGCGAAGAAGCGTTTGACTTGCATGGCTTAGAACCCTCAGTTCTGGCCGACCGTGGCGACGATCGTGACCTGCTTGTTATCCGGTATTTCCTGATAAGCCAGGACATGCATGCTGGGCACGGCGAGCCGTGCGAATCGCGACAGCATCGCCCGGACCGGACCGGCCACCAGCAGGATCACCGGCTTGCCGAGCATTTCCTGGCGCTGCGCGGCTTCCACCAGGGAGCGTTGCAGCTTCTCGGCCATTCCGGGTTCGAGGAGGATGCCATCCTCGGAGCCCTGACCGGCCTTCTGCAGGCTATTCAGCAATAACTGTTCCAACCTTGGTTCCAGGGTAATCACAGGTAGCTCCGGCTCTAGTCCCACAATGCTTTGCACGATTGCACGGGAGAGCGCGACGCGGACTGCAGCGACCATCGCGGCGGGATCTTGACTCTTGCTCGCGACGTTGGAGATCGCCTCGGCGATGCTGCGGATATCGCGCACCGGCACCTGTTCGGCCAGCAGCGTCTGCAGCACCTTGAGCAGGGTCGACAGGGAAACCATGCCCGGAACCAGCTCCTCGGCCAGCTTCGGCGAGCTCTTGGCCAACAGTTGCAGCAGCTGCTGCACCTCCTCATGACCGAGCAGCTCATGGGCGTGTTTGTGCAGCACCTGGTTGAGGTGGGTAGCAACCACGGTACTGGCATCTACCACGGTGTAGCCCAGCGATTGCGCCTGGTCACGCTGGGTCGGGTCGATCCACACCGCCTCCAGGCCGAACGCCGGATCCTTGGCGGCAATGCCGTTGAGTGTGCCGAATACCTGGCCGGGGTTGATTGCCAGCTCACGCTCCGGGTAGACCTCCGCCTCCGCCACGCTGACGCCCATCAGGGTCAGGCGATAGGCATTGGGCAGCAGGTCAAGGTTGTCGCGGATATGCACCGACGGCATCAGGAAGCCCATCTCCTGGGACAGCTTCTTGCGCACGCCCTTGATCCGCGCGAGCAACTGGCCACCCTGGTTGCGATCCACCAGCGGGATCAGGCGGTAGCCGACCTCCAGGCCGACCATGTCCACCGGAGTCACGTCGTCCCAACCCAGTTCCTTGACCTCCTGGGCCTTCTGCGCCGGCAGCAGCTCCTGCTGGCGCTTGACCTCCTGCTCGGCCACCACCATGGCCTTGCGCTGTTTGTGCGCGATCCAGTAAGCCGCGCCGGCAGCTACCAGGCCGAGGCTGATGAACGAGAAATGCGGCATGCCCGGCACCAGACCTATGGCGATCATGATCGCCGCCGCCACGGCCAGGGCCTTGGGCGAGGCGAACATCTGCCGGCTGACCTGTGCCCCCATGTCCTCGGACGTGGACACCCGGGTAACCATGATGGCGGCCGCAGTGGACAGCAGCAGCGAAGGTATTTGCGCCACCAGGCCGTCACCGATGGTGAGCAGGGTGTAGATACGCCCGGCTTCGGAGAACGGCAGGTCATGTTGGGCCACCCCGATGGCGATACCGCCAATCAGGTTGATGAAAAGAATCAGCAGGCCGGCGATGGCATCGCCGCGCACAAACTTCGAGGCACCGTCCATCGAGCCATAGAAGTCGGCCTCCTGAGCCACCTCGGCACGTCGCTTCTTCGCCTCGACCTGATCGATCAGGCCGGCATTGAGATCCGCGTCGATCGCCATCTGCTTGCCAGGCATGGCATCGAGAGTAAAGCGCGCACTGACTTCGGAGATCCGCCCGGCGCCCTTGGTAACCACCACGAAGTTGATGATCATGAGGATGGCAAACACCACGGCACCGACCACGTAGTTACCGCCGATCACCACCTCACCGAAGGCCTGGATCACTTTACCCGCCGCGTCATGACCTTCCTGACCATGCAGCAAGACCACCCGCGTGGAGGCCACGTTCAGCGCCAGGCGCAGCAGGGTCGCGGCCAGCAGGATGGTGGGGAAAACGGCAAAATCCAGCGGGCGCAGGGCGTAAATCGCCACCAGCAGCACGACAATGGATAGCGCAATGCTGAAGGTGAACAGGACGTCGAGCAGAAACGGCGGGATCGGCAGCATGACCATGGCGAGCATGACCAGCAGCAGCAGCGGAATGCCCAGATTGCCGTGGCGCAACCCGGACAGGTTGCTGCGTACGTCACCAATGAGTTGAGCGCGATCCACTGCCACGTATTTTCCCCAGCCAATTCAATCTTTTGACGCGAAAAGGCGCCTTGCAGGGGTATTGGCAAGAAGCATTCCAACTCGGCCCCACCCGGGCGGGCGGAGCCGTATTCACTCAGGCCACCTGGCGTTGTCCGTGACGCGGATCGCCCGGCAGATAGTGCCCTGTGACCTGCCGGTAGGCCTCGGAAGTGCGCTGCCCGGGGATGCCATCGACCTTGACGAAGACACCGGGGAAACCGTTGAGCCAGTGCTGCAGGGCCACGACCTGCCGCTCCAGCTCGGGATCACCCGGCTTCTGCATCGAGTAAACCGCCACCAGTGGACCCGAGCTGGCGGCGGGACGCGGCTGGTCGGCAAACTCGACCAGGCCGCGCTCGGCCATGCGCCGCAACAGCAGGGCGGCCCCGCACTGCTTGCTCACGGCGCTGTCGGACCAGGTACCGTCGGCCACATACTTGCCGCTGCCGTAGTGGTTGGAAAAACCCCATAGGTAGGGCGAAAGCACATGCGGATGGTACAGGCGATAGCCGAAGCCGTTGTAGCGCTCCAGCTGATACAGGGTACCCGACAGGCTCCAGTCGGTACCGGTACCAAGGCGCTTGAGCTGCAGTGCATCGGCCGCGCTCTGCTCCCAGGTAAAGGGCGGACTGCCGTTCTTCGGCCGCCCCGGCGGCTCCTGCACGGTTCGCATCGTCAGCGGGTCGCCGTTATGCAGGTGCTTGTGGAAGCTCTGGCTGCTCTCCATGTTGTGGATCACCGCGATGAAGCTCCACGGAATCCCCAGGGCATCTGCCACCTTCTCGTAGCGCGACTGGTTGCTGAGCAGCTGTCTGACGATGGCTTCCACCTCGTCCCCCCGCTCGGGGCGGATCCGGCAGCTGTCGAAAAGATGTTCGTACTCGCCGCGCAAGGCGGGGGTTAGGACGACTCTGGCCATGGGCAGGGCTCCGTAGCTATGACTGACTCCGTTCAGGTGCAGTACCACGGCAACGGCAAGGCCACCGACCCGCTAGAGTGCCGCCGCTGTGGAGACGGCACAGTGGCAGGTTTAGGCCGCGCTCGGGCGCTGTCAAAGCCAGGCGACGAATGACGACCGCTACTGGTCGCGGCGCAGATCCGGCGGAATTGGCAAATCCGGCAGCGGCCCGGGACGCTTGCCCTTGCCGGCGCGGAACTGCTTGAGCTGGTAGACGTAGGCCAGCACCTGGGCCACGGCCAGGTATAGCCCGGCAGGAATCTCCTGATCCACCTCGGTGGAGTAGTACACCGCCCGCGCCAGGGCTGGCGACTCGAGCAGGGTGACTTTGTGCTCCTGGGCGATCTCACGAATCTTCAGCGCCAGGAAGTCGCCGCCCTTGGCCAGCATCACCGGCGCATTACCCTTGGCCGGGTCGTACTTCAGCGCCACGGCGAAGTGCGTCGGGTTGGTGATCACCACATCGGCCTCGGGCACCTGCTGCATCATGCGCCGCTCGGCCATCTGCCGCTGCAACTGGCGGATCTTCGACTTGACCTCGGGCTTGCCCTCGCTGTCCTTGTACTCGTCCTTGACCTCCTGCTTGGTCATCATCAGCTTCTGCTTGGAATCCCAGAGCTGGAACGGCACGTCGACAGCCGCGATAAGAATCAGGCCGCAGGCCATCCACAGCAGACTCCAGCCAGTCACCAGAATGGAGTGCATGATCGCCGACTCGACCGACTCGTTGGCAATGGCCAGCAGATCGTCCTGGTCCGCCTTGAGCACAGCCAGCGCCACCAGCAGAATGATCACGAACTTGGCCAGTGCCTTGAGCAACTCCACCAGGGCGTGAGCAGAAAACATGCGCTTGATGCCTTGCAACGGGTCCATGCGACTGAACTTGGGTTGCAGCGCTTCCCCAGAGAACAGCCAGCCACCCACGGCAACCGAGCCAAGGATGGACATGATGAGCACGACGATGAAAAACGACTGCAGTGCCAGCAGCGCCTCCATGCCGGTCCGCAGCAGGTAGCGGGCCATCGAGCCCTCGTCCAGCAAAACCTCCCTGGGGAGCGCAAAGTTGCCCTGCATGATACCCAGCATCGACCGACCAATTTCGGCACCGAAAATCAGCAAAGCAGCAGCGGCCCCGAACGTGACCGCGAGGGTACCCAGCTCCTTGGAACGTGCGATTTGCCCTTTCTGACGCGCCTCTTCAAGGCGCTTACTAGTGGGTTCCTCGCTCTTGTCGGCGCCGCTTTCGCTTTCCGCCATGGCGTCTCCTCAGCGCAAGCGCGCCAGTTCGCGCAATTGTTGCAGGGCATCTGTCGCGAACATCTGAAAGTGCGCGAAGAAATCCGCCAGACCAGCCCAGAAAATGAACAGGCCGAGCACCAGCGTCAGCGGGAACCCAATGGAAAAGATGTTCAGCTGCGGAGCCGCGCGCGTCATCACACCGAATGCCAGGTTGACGATGAGCAGAGCTGTCACTATGGGCAGCGAAATGAGCAGCCCCGCGGCAATCACCCAGCTCAGCTTGCCGGCTATCGACCAGTAATGGTCGAGCAGCAGGCCCTCTCCCACGGGCAAGGTAACGAAACTCTCCGCCAGCACCTCGAGCACCACCAGATGTCCGTTCATGGCCAGGAACAGCAGAGTCACCAGCATCAGCAGGAACTGGCCAAGCACCGGCACCGAAACACCATTGGAAGGGTCGACCATGGAGGCGAAGCCCAGCCCCATTTGCACGGCAATGATCTGCCCGGCGACCGTGAACAGGTGGAAATACAGCTGCAGCATGAAACCGAACATCACGCCGATCAGCACCTGCTCCCCCACCAGCAGCATGGACTGCAGGCTGACCGAATCCACCTGAGGCATCGGCGGCAGGGTCGGCGCCAACACGACGCAGATTGCCAGAGCCAGGTACAGGCGCACGCGCACAGGTACCAGCTGGGTGCCGATTACCGGCATCACCATCAGCATGGAGGCGATTCGAAACAGCGGCAGGAGGAACTGACCCAGCCAGCCGCCAATCTGCGCATTGGTCAGTTCGAGCATCAGCCGATCAACAGCGGAATGTTCTGCACCAGCGTCTGGGTGTACTCCATCAGCTCGCGCACCAGCCAGGGACCCGCCCAGATCAGGGTAAGCAGCATCACCAGCAGACGCGGGATGAAACTCAGGGTCTGTTCGTTGATCTGTGTGGCGGCCTGAAAAATAGCGACCACCAGGCCTACCAGCAAACTGGGCAACACCAGCAGCCCGACGATCAGTGAAGTCAGCCAGAGTGCTTCGCGGAACAGATCGACGGCGATTTCAGGAGTCATGTGCGGCGCCTCGCTATATCGTGCCGAAACTGCCGGCCAGGGTACCCATGATCAGCGCCCAGCCATCAATCAGGACGAACAGCATGATCTTGAACGGCAACGAAATGATCAGCGGCGACAGCATCATCATACCCATCGCCATGAGGATACTGGCGACCACCATATCGATGATCAGGAACGGGATGAAAATCATGAAGCCGATCTGGAACGCCGTCTTCAGCTCGGAAGTAACGAAGGCCGGGATCAGGATGGTCAGCGGCGCCTGCTCGGGGCTGGCAATATCGGTCCGCTTGGACAACCGGACGAACAGTTCGAGGTCCGAGGCGCGGGTCTGCGCCAGCATGAACTCCTTGATCGGCACCTCGGCACGGGCAATCGCCTGCTGCGCCGGCAGCTGCTCGTTGAGATAGGGCTGCAGGGCATCCTGGTTAATTCTTTCGAAAACCGGGGCCATGATGAACAGGGTCAGGAACAGCGCCAGACCGATGAGGATCTGGTTCGAAGGCGTCTGCTGCAAGCCCAGCGCCTGTCGCAGGATGGAAAACACGATGATGATCCGGGTGAAGCTGGTCATCAGCATGACGAACGCCGGGATGAAACTCAGCGCCGTCATGATCAGCAGAATCTGCAGGCTGACCGAATACTCCTGCTGTCCCTCGGCGTTGGTGCTCAGGGTGATCGCCTTGATCGACAGCGGGTCGTCGGCACCGAACGCCAAGGGGGCAGCGATGGCCAGCAGCAATGCCAGCAGGATGCGCCATGCGCTCATTGCTTGGGATCCCTGTGTTCCTTGCCGAGCAGCTCCATCAACCGCTGCGCGAACTCCGGTGCCGCCGGTTCGCTGTCGGCCAGAGGCACGGGCTCTTTGAGTACATGCAGCGGGGTAATTCGCCCGGCGCTGATGCCAAGCAGTATCTGCTCGCCGCCCACCTGTACCAGCAACAGGCGATCACGCGGCCCCAGAATCTGGCTGGCAACCAGCCTGATGGCCTGATTGCCACGTGGCCCTATCTGCTGAACCCTGCGCAACAGCCAGGCCAAAGCGAAAATCAGGCCGACCACCAGCAACAGGCCGAGAAGCAACTGCGCCAGCTGCCCACCGATATCGGTGCCGGCCAACGGCGTCGTCGCCGCCCTCGATGCCGGCTCGGCGGCCAGCGCCGTCAGCGGTGCCAGCAGGAGAAGACTGCAGAGTCCGCGCATCCTCACCTCAACGCAGTTTCTTGATGCGTTCGCTGGGGCTGATCACGTCAGTCAGGCGGATGCCGAACTTTTCGTTGACCACCACCACTTCGCCGTGAGCGATCAGGGTGCCATTGACCAGCACATCCAGCGGCTCTCCGGCCAGGCGATCCAGCTCCACCACCGACCCCTGGTTGAGCTGCAGCAGGTTGCGGATGCTGATCTCGGTGCTGCCGACCTCCATGGAGATGGACACCGGAATGTCGAGGATCACATCCAGGTTCGGCCCTTCCAGCGCCACAGGGCCATTGCCTGGCTTAGGCGCGCTGCCAAACTCTTCCATGGCCATGCGCGGCGCGGCGGGAGCCGCAGCTGCTCCGCCACCGCCCTGCGCCATCATGGCATCGATGTCGGCCTGGCCGGCATCGTCGCCGGCCTCGGCCAATGCGGCGGCCCACTCATCGGCCAGGGCCTGCTCCTCTGGGCTGGTGCCTTCGTTTTCGTCTGCCATCGCTCTACCTCGGCTGGCTATCTATCAGGTTGCTGATCACCGAGTCGATTGCTCGGTGATCGGGATATCTATCAGAACACGTTGACTGAATACCGGCAGGCAGGCACTCAACGTACTCGCTCGACGGGCTCGAGAATCTGCAGCGCCAGATTGCCCTTGTGTGCGCCCAGCTTGACCTTGAAGGCCGGCACACCGTTGGCGCGCATGATCATCTGCTCCGGCAACTCCACCGGGATTACATCCCCCGGCTGCATGTGCAGGATGTCGCGTAGCTTCAGCTCGCGGCGCGCCAGGGTGGCGCCAAGCGGCACATTGACGTCGAGGATGTCCTCGCGCAACGCCTTGATCCAGCGCTCGTCCTGATCGTCCACGTCGGACTGGAAGCCCGCATCGAGCATCTCGCGTATCGGCTCAATCATCGAGTAGGGAAGCGTCATGTGCAGATCGCCACCGCCACCGTCCAGTTCGATGTGGAAGGTCGACACGACCACCACTTCGCTGGGACTGACGATGTTGGCCAACGCGGGGTTAACCTCCGAGTTGATGTACTCGAAGTTGATATCCATGACCGCGTGCCAGGCCTCGCGCATGTCGATGAAGGCCTGGTCCAGCACCATGCGCACCACGCGCAATTCGGTGGGGGTGAACTCGCGGCCCTCGATCTTGGCGTGACGACCGTCGCCGCCGAAGAAGTTGTCCACCAGCTTGAACACCAGTTTGGCGTCGAGGATGAACAGCGCGGTGCCGCGCAGCGGCTTCATCTTCACCAGGTTGAGGCTGGTCGGCACATACAGCGAATGCACGTACTCGCCAAACTTCATCACCTGCACGCCGCCCACCGCCACGTCGGCGGAACGACGCAGCAGGTTGAACATGCTGATGCGGGTATAGCGGGCGAAACGCTCGTTGATCATTTCCAGGGTCGGCATACGTCCGCGGACGATGCGATCCTGGCTGGTCAGGTCGTAACTTTTGACGCTACCGGGTTCGGCATCGGCTTCGGTCTCGACCAGGCCATCGTCGACACCATGCAGCAGCGCGTCGATCTCGTCCTGTGACAGCAGGTCTTGTACGGCCATGGCAGCTCCCGCTACTGCAGCACGATATTGGTGAACAGGACCTGTTCAACCACGGTTTTGCCGGTTTCCTTCTGCGCCAGCTCCTGCACCACCGCTGTGGCCTGGCTGCGCAGCATTTCCTTGCCGACCGGCGTCATCAGGTTGCCGAAGTCCTGCCCGGAGAACAGCATAACCAGACGATTGCGCACCAGCGGCATATGGACCTTGAGCGCGTCCAGCTCGGCCTGGTTACGCGCCATCAGCGCCACGCTGACCTGCATGTAACGCTGCCGCCCCTGGTAGTTGTAGTTGGCGATGAATGCCGGGGCGATGGCCTCGTAGATGGCCGGCAGCTTGACCGGTGCGGCAGCGCTCTCGCTGGCAGCCTCCTCTGCAGGCTTCTCCTCCTCACCGCCCTTGTCCTTGCCCAGGAAGAACAGGGTCGCACCCACCGAGCCGCCGACCGCCAGCAGCAGGATGACCACGATCAGAATGATGAGTTTGAGCTTGCTCTTGCCACCGGCCTTTTCGCCGCCATCGGCTGCCGGCGGAGTAGGAGCTTCTTTCTTTGCCATGCCAGAAATCCGTCACCGTTCTGTGATTTGTCCAGAGTCAAAGGCTTAGGAGCAAGTGTTATGCCACCTTGTAAACAAGATAGTCTGTCCTGCGGCCCTCGATACAGGCTGCCGATATACCAAGGCCACGACCGCCTGTCACCCGAAAACGACTGCGCCCGGTGCTTTTATCGGCACCGGGCGCAGCTTCCTGGCCAATGATCGGCAGGCGTCAGGCGTAGTAGTCCACCAGCCCACGAGGAGCGACGCCGCTCGACGGCGTGCGGATCTCGCTGACACCGCCAATCACCTCGTCGTCGCGCGAGCCGTCAAAGCCGCGGCCGGCGGAGCGGCGCTGCCCCTCCTCGCCGCCGCCCTGGGAACCCCGCGCCATGGACTGGTCGGAGACATTGACGTCCAGCTGGTTCATACCCTGCTGAGCGAACAGTTCGCGCAGACGATGGGCCTGGCCTTCCAGCTGGTCACGCACGTTGGCGTTGGCACTGACGAAGGTCACCTGCGCCGCCTGGTCCTTGTTCAGCTCGATACGCACCTCCAGCCGCCCCAGCTCGGCCGGGTCCAGCTGGATCTCGGCAGACTTGAGGTTCTGACTGGACAGCCACATAACCTTGTCGACCACCGCCTCGCTCATGCCGGGATGCCCAACCTGCAGTGGCTGACCGGGCACCAGCGGCATCCGCTGGGCGGCATTGACCTGCTGATTGATAGCCTGGCTCAGGGCGCTGAGCTTGCTGGCGAAGGCTTCGGCACGCGCATCGCTCTGGCCCTCGCGAACGCCGGGCAACGAGCTATCCAGAGCCTCGCCGAGCAACTCGCCCTCCAGCCCTTCGCTCGGCGTCTCCTCGCTGGGCATGGCATCGCCAGCGAAGGCAGCCAGGGCGTTGGCGAAGCCCTGTGCCGGGTTGCTGGCACGCTCGGCCGCTACCGCGCCCGGGCTCAGTTGCTGCTGCGCAGCGGCCTGGTTCTGCGCACCTATTTCAAGGGCCAGCTTTACCCCGGACAGGCTGTTGAGCATGTCCAGTTCAGGATCATGGCTGGCCTCGGTCAGGGTGGCGGGCGCAGCACTGGCCACCGTCGGTGCACTGGCTTGCAGTATGGGTTCACCCTCCCCCTCGACAACCTCGGCCGCGCCACTGAGGGCCGGGTCGACCACTTCGGTCGAAGGCAACTGGCCGGTCATGGCCATCAGTAGCAGCGGATCGACCACTGCCTCGTCACCACCTTCAACCACTTCCTCCGCTGGCAAGGTATTGCCGCTTTCGGCAACTGCCGGCTGCTCGGCGGCAGCCTCTGTCGCCGGCTCATCGGTCGTTTTACTCTCGGCAGCACGGTCTTCGGCAGCCTTGCTGCCGGCCTCCTTGCGTTCAGCGGCCTTGGCCTGGCGCTCCTTGGCGTAGACCTCGGCAAAGCTGGAAGCCTCGCCCCTGCTGGGTTCCGGCGCCGTGCTGGAGGCCTTGGCAGCAGGCGCTTTGGGGCGCACGTCGGGCGAGGACTGAAGAAGGAAATCGGGTGCAACGGACATGGGTACTCTCCGTCAGGATTGGATCGTACCTGGGTTAGAGCAAGCAGCGGGCCAACTTTGTCGGCGCCGGCGCAGATTCAGCGATAACGCTGGCGCTCGGTCTTGAGCAGGATGCGCACGATGGCAAATTCGCGACCGATCTGCTCGATCAAGGCGGGTGCCTCATCCAGTCGTTCGCGGCGTGCGGCCTCCTCCAGCTGCTTGCACAGCCCCGCCAGCATAGGTGCGCCCATGTTGCTGCAGCTGCCCTTGAAACTGTGCGCGGCCAGACGCAGCGCCTGCGGATCGGCCGCAGCCAGGGCCTCGTGAATGTGCCGCTGGCGCTCGTCCGAGTCGACCAGGAAGGTATCCAGCAACACGGGGTACTCTTCCCCCATGACATCCAGCAGGGAAGCCAACACATTCTGATCGAGGTGGATATCGGACACCGGCTCACTCCATGATCGGGGAAGCAGCGATTATGCCTCAGATGCTGCTGGCGATCTGCTGTCTGTTGGCCATGGGCCAGTATCCACTCGACCGCCGGCCCCTTCAGGTCGACCAGCGGAACTCGACCACTGCGCCGCGTCCATCACTGAGCCAGTGACACTGATCGGTCAATTGGCGTATCAGGCGCAGACCTCGCCCACTGAGGCCGCCGCAATCCTGCTGCCGCTGCAGAGCACGGGCCACATCGAAACCGGCGCCACTGTCCTGCACGCAAACCCGTAAGCGCCCGCCGCCCTCCTCCGGTAACAACTCGAGGTCAAAGCGCACAAACCCCTCTGCCAGAGCCTGCAGGCGCTCACCGCGCTCACGGTAGTAGCGTGAAAAACCCTTGGCGTCGGCCTTGAGCGCCGAATCCAGACCCAACACGCCATGCTCCAGCGCGTTCGAGTACAGTTCAGCGAGCACCGTGTAGAGTGCCCCGCCCTGGGCACGCAGGTCGCGCACCTCCATCAGCAGCTGCAGCAGGAAAGGCAGCGGATTGAAGCGCTTGAGCGCCTCGGCACGGAACTCGAAGCTGGCCGACCAGTCCAGCGGGCTGCTCTGGCCACTGTCGGAGAAAGCCAGTGGTGGACGGCTGAGCACGCCCTCCTCGACCATGCACAGCTCGATCATGCTGACATCGTCCTGGGCTTCGCCGCGGAAGGCCGCCAGAGCGCGCTGGATTTGGTCGAACAGCGCCTGCGGCGCATGCCCGGCATCAAGCACCTGGAGCAAACGCGTCTCACCGAACAGCTGACCTTTGGTATCGCGCGTCTCCAGCACACCATCGGAGAGCAGGAAGATGCGATCGTTCGGCTGCAGCGGATGGACCTCGTAGGCCTCATTGAACGCCCCCGGTTCCAGTACCCCCAGCGGCAGATGGCGAGACACCAGCGGCACGCGCTCGCCCGTGGCCACTCGCAACAGGTGCCCATCCGGCAAGCCGCCGTTCCAAACCTCCAGCACACGCCGCTGGAAACTTAGGTTGAGCATCGTGGCGCAGCAGAAGACACCGACCGGCAGGATGCGCTTGAGCTTGGCATTCATCTCACGAAGGATCTCCGCCATGGAGAACCCCTTGGCGGTCATGCCGTAGAACACCTCGGCCAGCGGCATGGCACCGATCGCCGCCGGCAGGCCGTGGCCGGTAAAGTCGCCGAGCAGCACGTGCATGCCGCCGGAGGGCTTGAACGCGGCCAGTAGCAGGTCGCCATTGAACAGCGCGAAGGGCGACTGCAAATAGCGGATATTGGCCGCGCTGAGACAACCGGAGTGGGCCACCTTGTCGAACACCGCCTTGGCCACGCGCTGCTCGGTCATCAGGTGTTCATTGTGCTTGGCGATCAGATCGCGCTGCTGCAGCACCGTTTGCTGCAGGCGGCGCAGGCGATCCATGGCACGGATCTTGGCTTCGAGAATGATCGGGTTGTAAGGCTTGGCGAGGAAGTCGTCACCCACCTCCAGGCAACGAACCAGCGCCTCGTTCTCGGTCAGCGAGGTGAGGAAGATAATCGGCACCAGCGCCTCGCCAGCCGCTTCCTTGATCCGTCGGGCAGCATCGAAGCCATCCATCACCGGCATCAGGGCGTCCATCAACACCAGCTGCGGGCGCTCCTGCTCGAAAAGCCCCACCGCCTCCAGGCCATTGCCGGCAGTCAGCACCCGGTGGCCCTGGCGGCTGACGATGGTGGAGAGCAGCATGCGGTCGGCCGCGCTGTCCTCGGCAATCAGGATGGACAGGCGCCCGGCCATGACGATCAGCCGATCTGGAACAGCTGTTCGAAGTTGGAAATGGAGAGGATCTTGCGCACATCGGGGTTGCAGTTGACCAGGCTGATGCGTGCATGGTCGCCGCCGGCATGGTCACGCAGCAGCAGAAGCATGCCCAGCGCCGAGCTGTCCAGGTAGGTGGCCCCCTTGAGATCGACCACATAGCGCTTGGGTGTGGCGTTCACCCGCTCGTAGGCATCGCGAAATTCCTGATGCGCGGAGAAATCGAAGCGACCCTGGATATGGATGGTCAGTTCCTGTCCATCGCTCGAGGGCAGCGCTGTGATGGCCATGTAGCACTCCTTGTTTTTTTCTTGTGCAGACACAGATTTAGCACCCGCGGAAGAACGCGGCAACCATGCTTTAGCCATCATCGCGCGGTGGCAGGCGCTGCGCCAGTTCGTCGAGCAGTTTCTGTTCACGCTTGTCGGCGGCGGCACGTGCCTCGTCCAGGTAGCGCTGCACCAGCTTGCGCAGCCCCTCCACCCGCGCATAGCGCTGCTGCCAGGCAGCCCTGGCCTTGTCGACGTTCTGCCGATGCCAGGCGATGCTCTGCAGCTGCTGACCGATGGCGGTCTCCAGCTGGCTGAGAAAGCGCTGGTAGTTCATCAACCATTGGCCCGAAACGCCCTTGCTACCTTCACTGATCCACTGCTGCTGGTAGTCGGCACGGTAGCGCTCCAGCTCGCCCAGCTGCGCCTCGGCCTTGCCCAGCAAGCCTTGGCAGTGGGCCAGCTGGCGCGCGGCCTCGCGCTCGGCGCGCTCGGCCATCTCGATCACCGGCGCCAGGCGCGCGGCACGACTGTCAGCCATCTATCAGGCCTGCGCCTGCGGATTAAAGACCTGAGCCAGCTGGGTCACGCTGTCACCCATGGACTCGCTCTCACCCAGGCTCTGGCGCAGGTAGCGGGCCATCGCCGGCTGGCGGGCGATGGCCAGGTCGGTGTCGGCATCGCCGCCCGGCACATAGGCGCCGACGCTGATCAGGTCGCGGCTCTGCTGGTAGCGCGACCACAGTTGCTTGAAGCGCTGCGCCTGCTTGAGGTGCTCAGGACTGACCACCTGCGGCATGACCCGGCTGATCGATGCCTCGATGTCTATGGCCGGATAGTGCCCTTCCTCGGCCAACCGACGCGACAGCACAAAGTGGCCATCAAGCACACCACGCGCGGCATCGGCGATGGGGTCCTGCTGGTCGTCACCTTCGGAAAGTACGGTGTAGAAGGCAGTGATCGAGCCGCCGCCGGCCTCCGCGTTGCCAGCGCGCTCCACCAGGCGCGGCAGCTTGGCGAAAACCGAAGGCGGATAGCCCTTGGTCGCCGGCGGTTCGCCGATGGCCAGGGCGATCTCGCGCTGGGCCTGGGCAAAACGGGTCAGCGAATCCATCAGCAGCAGGACGTTCTTGCCCTTGTCGCGGAAGTATTCGGCAATGCGCGTGCAGTACATGGCGGCGCGCAGGCGCATCAGCGGCGCGTCGTCGGCCGGCGAAGCCACCACCACCGAGCGCTTGATGCCTTCCTCGCCGAGGATCTCGTCGATGAACTCCTTGACCTCGCGGCCCCGCTCACCGATCAGGCCGACCACGATGATCTCGGCCTCGGTAAAGCGGGTCATCATGCCCAACAGTACCGACTTGCCCACGCCGGTACCGGCGAACAGCCCCAGGCGCTGGCCACGGCCGACGGTGAGCAGGCCGTTGATGCTGCGGATGCCGACATCCAGCGGTTCGCTGATCGGGTGGCGGTTGAGTGGGTTGATGCTCGGCCCGTCCATCGGCACCCAGTCCTCGGCCTTCATCCCGCCCTTGCCGTCCAGCGCGCGCCCGGCACCATCCAGCACACGGCCGAGCATGGACATGCCCATCGGCAGTCGACCGGTATCAGGCAATGGCACCACGCGGGCGCCGGGAGCAATGCCGGCCAGGCTGCCGACCGGCATCAGGTAGATCTTGCCGGCAGAGAAGCCCATCACCTCGGCCTCCACCTGAACCGGGTGATAGCTGTCGTCGTTGATTACCAGGCAGCGACTGCCTAGCGCGGCACGCAGGCCCTCGGCCTCCAGGGTGAGACCGACCATGCGCAGCAGCCGCCCCTCGACCACCGGCTGGCTGGGCAGATCAATCGCCTCGGTGTACCCGGCCAGGCGCTTGGCAAAGCTGGTGCGCTCAAGGCGCATCAGGGCTCTCCAGATCGACCTGGATATCCGCCTCGGGCGGATTGGTGGCCTGCGCGCGCTGCTGCTCGAACAGCTGCTTGAGGGCCAGGGCCATGCGCGTTTCGACGCTGGCGTCGATGCGACTGTGCTGGCTCTCGACGCGGCACCCACCCGGCTGCAGCGACTCGTCCTCGAGAATGCGCCAGGTTTCCTCATGCCGCTCGCGCAGTGCCTTGACCAGTTCGAAGTCCTGCGGGTGCACATGGATGCGGATATTCTCGGCGCCCATCGGCAGCAATTTGAGCGCTTCGCGCAGCACATGGCGGATCTGACTGGAGTCGGTGGTCAGTTCCCGCTGGATCACCTGGCGGGTCATCTGGCTGACCAGATCGACCAGACTCTGCTCCAGTTCGCGATCCTGGCTGGCGATGGGCTCCAGCAGATGCCCCATGAGCGTTTCCAGCTGTGCCACCTTGGCGGCCAGCACGACGTCGGCCTCCTGCTTGGCCTTGAGCTGGCCAGCATGGAATCCATCCTTCTCGCCGGCAGCAAAGCCCTCGTTGTAGGCATCCTGACGGATCGCCTCGACCTCTTCGAGCGTCAGCGGCTTGACGTCCTCGACCGCGACCTCCTCGATCTGCGGTTCAGGCTCAGGCTCCGCAACCACTTCAGGCTCGGGCGCCGGCTCTTCTTCGGGATCGAAGCTGGGTATCGCCCAGCGATCAAAGCCCGCCAGGTCCTTGGCGCGGATCAGCTCGCTGGGAGCATCCTTGGGTGCCATTTAGATCATTGCCTCGCCACCGGCACCGCCGAGGACGATCTCACCGGATTCGGCCATACGCCGGGCGATGGTGAGGATTTCCTTCTGCGCCGTTTCCACCTCGCTGACGCGTACCGGCCCCTTGGCTTCCAGATCGTCGCGCAGCAGCTCGGCGGCACGCTTGGACATGTTCTTGAAGACCTTTTCCTTGATGCCGTCGTCGGCGCCCTTGAGCGCCAGTACCAGCACATCGGAAGACACCTCGCGCAGCAGCGCCTGAATGCCACGGTCGTCGACGTCGGCCAGGTTGTCGAAGACGAACATGAGGTCCTCGATCTGGCTGGACAGGTCTTCGTCGACCTCGCGGATGGAGTCCATCAGCTGGCCTTCCACCGAGCTGTCGAGGAAGTTCATGATGTCCGCCGCACGCTTCACCCCGCCGAGGCTGGCACGGGTGGTGTTGGCGCTACCGGAGAACTGTTTCTCGAGAATCTGGTTGAGTTCCTTGAGCGCGGCCGGCTGCACGGTATTCAGGGAAGAGACGCGCAGGATGATGTCCAGGCGCACCTTGTGATCGAAATGACTGAGTACCTCGCCCGCCTGGTCCGGATCGAGGTAGGCGACCACGATGGCCTGAATCTGTGGGTGCTCGTAGCGGATCACATCGGCCACGGCGCGCGGCTCCATCCACTTGAGGCTATCCAGGCCGCTGGTGCTGCCGCCGAGCAGGATGCGGTCAATCAGGTTACCCGCCTTGTCCTCGCCCAGCGCCGCGGTCAGCATCTTGCGGATGTAGGCATCGGAGCCGACACCCAGGCTGGTCTGGTCGCCGACGATCTCGACGAACTCGCCCATCACCTGCTCGACCTGCTCGCGCTGCACGTTGCGCATGCCAGCCATGGCCACACCGACCTTCTGTACTTCCTTCGGCCCGAGGTGGCGCAGCACCTGCGCCGCGTCGGTCTCGCCGAGAGACAGCAGGAGGATGGCGGCCTTGTCGACCTTGGTCAGCTTGGCAGGAGCACGATTGTCACTCATCGGCGTTGATCCACTCTTTGACTACCTGGGCCACGCGGCCCGGATCTTCCGCCACCAGACTCTTGATGGCGTTCAGTTGTGCATCATACCCCTCGGAAGGACTCGGCAGCAGGATGCTTTGCGGCCCACCGAGACTGACGCGGTCGGCGGACAGTTCGCCCTCCAGGCCACCCATGTCGCCCAGTTCGATGTCGCCGTCGCCACCCTCGGCCGCAGAACCTTTGCCGGCGTTGGTGATGTTGTTGAGTACCGGGCGCAACACACCGAAGACCAGCACCAAGATGAACAGCACGCCGAGAATCTGCTTGATGATGTCCCAGAACCAGGGCTGCGAGTAGAACGGAATCTCGATCATTTCCTCGCCGGTTTCGGCGGAAAACGGCGCATTGATCACGCTGACACTGTCGCCACGGCTGGCGTCGAAGCCGACCGAGTCCTGCACCAGGCGGGTAAAGCGCGCCAGGTCCTCGGCGGCCCAGGGGCTGCGGGTGACCTCGCCGGTTTCGGCGTTGATGCTGACCTTGTCATCCAGCACCACGGCCACCGACAGACGCTTGAGGCGACCCTGCTGCTGCTTGGTGTAGCTGATCGAACGATCCAGCTCGAAGTTGCGCGTGGACTGCTCGCGCTTATCGGCCGGGTACGGAGCCAGCATCGGCTGGCCGGTGGCCGGGTCGGTGATCTGCGCGCCATTGGCGTCGAGCAGCGGCTGGCCAGGCTGCACCGGCCCCGGCGGTGCAGCCTGGGCATTGGCCTGTTCCGGAGCGGCGGCCGCGCCAGGCGGCTGGTTGCTCAGCGCACCCGGGACGCCCTGCGGCGGCAGGCTGCTGGAGCGCTGCTCGTTGACCTGCTGCTCGCTGCGCAGCGCCGGCTGGTCGGGGTTGAACATCTCAGCAGTGGACTCAACCGCACTGAAGTCGACATCAGCGGACACTTCGGCCTTGTAGCGGCCGTTGCCCAGCACCGGCTGCAGAATGTTGTGTACACGCTGAGTGAACAGGCTTTCCATGCGCCGGGTGTAGTCGAACTGCTTGCCGGCCATGGTCAGCTCGGACAGCTCCTGCTGGTCGGACAGCAGGTTGCCCTTCTGGTCGACCACGGTGACCTGCGACTTGGTCAGCTCGGGCACGGAGGTGGCCACCAAGTTGACGATCGCCATCACCTGACTCGGCTCCAGGCTACGCCCCGGATACAGCTCGACCAGCACCGAAGCGCTGGGCTTGCGCTCATCACGCACGAACACCGAACTCTTCGGAATGGCCAGGTGGACGCGGGCACCCTTGACGTTGTTCAGGCTGGAGATGGTCCGTGCCAGCTCCCCCTCCAGGCCACGACGGTAGCGCGTGGCCTCCATGAACTGGCTGGTGCCCAGGCTCTGCTCCTGGTCGAGGATCTCGAAACCGACGTTGCCATCGCTCGGCGCCACGCCGGCAGCGGCCAGCTTCATGCGGGCCCGACCGAGGTCTTCGGACTTGACCAGCAGCGCCCCTGAGTTCGGCTCCACGGTGTAGGCAATATCGGCCGCGTTGAGCGTCTCCATCACCTGATTACTG
This sequence comes from Aquipseudomonas alcaligenes, assembly GCF_900156545.1. Lineage (GTDB taxonomy): Bacteria > Pseudomonadota > Gammaproteobacteria > Pseudomonadales > Pseudomonadaceae > Aquipseudomonas > Aquipseudomonas alcaligenes_A. Next base: position 497,982 of record NZ_FTNW01000001.1, on the reverse strand, counting down.
TCCATGCCGGCCAGATTGCCCAGCAGCGGCTTGTAGTCCGGCTGCTGCGACCACAGCACCACGGCGAAGCCGATCGCCACGCTGGCAGCCAGGCCGACCAGCAAGCCGATCTGCCGCAGCATGGACATCTCGGAGAGATTCTCCAGAAAGGCCAGTCCGAGCAACGGCTTCTTCGGCTCATCGGCGCCGGTGGTGGCGGGTACGTTTGCAGCGACTGCTTCAGCCATGTTTCAACTCCACCCTTAAACCGGCATCTGCATGATGTCTTGATAGGCCTGGACCAGTTTGTTGCGCACCTGGGTCATGGCCTGGAAGGACACGCTGGCCTTTTGCGAGGCAATCATCACGTCGGTGATGTCGACACCCCCCTTCCCCGTCTCGAAGGCGGTGGCCAGTTGACTGGCGGCCTGCTGGGTTTCGCTCACCTTGTTCACCGCCTGGCCGAGCATTTCCGAGAAGCTCGGCGCTCCCGGCTCCGGCGCGCTGACCTGTGCAGGTTTGATCTTGGCCATGGCCTCCATCTGCATGGAGCGCATTTCCAACATCAGGCGATTGAATTCGACACCCTGGCTCATCTTTCCTCCGTCGGCCGCGGTTTTTTGACGCTTCGCGGCCTTTAGGGGGGTATTTGCAAACGCAATGCCAGAAAACAAAGACCCGCACGAGGCGGGCCAATAGGGGAAACTAAAGCTGTAAACCACACAGCGAGGAAGGTTTAGCCCCCTCGCGCTCAGCTGGCGTAAAGATAAGCCTCGACGTCCATACCGGCATCGCGCATCTGCGCCAGCTTGTACCGCAAGGTCCGCGGACTGATGCCCAGACGCTCGGCAGCCTCCTTGCGGCGACCACGCTCGGCACGCAGGGTGTCGATGATCATCTGGAATTCGCGGCGCCGCAGGTCTTCGCCCAGGGCGCCTGCGCCCTCGGTGACCACACCCGACTCATCCAGCGGCTGCGTGCTGCCGACTGCAGCAGCGGCAGGCGCCGGGTTAGCCGCCACCACGCTCAGGACCGGCGTCGGCGCCATGCCGATGGGGGCTGTCAGACACAGGTCATGCGGCTGGATCAGCCCACCCTGCTGCAGGATCAACGCCCGCTGGATGGCGTTATCCAGCTCGCGCACGTTGCCCGGCCAGGCGTGCGCCACCAGGGCCCCGCGAGCCTGTGGCGAAAGCTGCACGGCGCCATGGTTCATTTTTTTGACGTGCTTGGCCAGCAGGCGCTCGGCCAAAGGCAGAATATCGGCGGGACGCTCGCGCAACGCGCGCCAGGCCAGCGGGAACACCGACAGGCGATAGTAGAGGTCTTCACGGAAGCGCCCGGCCGCCACCTCGCCAGCCAGGTCGCGGTTGGTAGTAGCCAGCACGCGGATGTCCAGATTGATCGGCTTGCGCGCGCCGACCCGCTCTACTTCGCGCTCCTGCAGCACGCGCAGGAGCTTGGCCTGCAGGCCCAGCGGCATCTCGGAAATCTCGTCCAGCAGAATGGTGCCGCCGTCGGCCAGTTCGAACTTGCCCGGCTGCGCGGCGATGGCGCCGGTAAACGCGCCCTTCTCGTGGCCGAACAGCGTGGCCTCGAGCATGTTGTCGGGAATCGCTGCACAGTTGATGGCGATGAACGGCCCGTCAGCGCGCTTGGACTGCTGATGAATGTAGCGAGCCAGCACTTCCTTGCCGGTGCCGGACTCGCCGGAAATCAGCACGGTGGAATCACTCCTGGCCACCCGCGCAGCCAGTTCCAGCAGCTGCTGGCTGGCCGGCTCACAGGCCACAGGCCCCTCACCCACGTCAGCCTGGACGCGTCCCAGCGCATGGCGCGCCACCAGATCCAGCAGGGTGCGTGGCTCGAACGGCTTGACCAGATAGTCGGCAGCACCCTGGCGGATGGCATCGACGGCACGCTCGACGGCGCCATAAGCGGTCATCAGCAGCACCGGCAGCTGCGGGTAGCGAGCGCGAATCAGGCCCAACAGCTGATGACCATCCATGCCTGGCATGTTGACGTCGCTGATCACCAGGCTGAAGACCTCCTCACCCAACGCCGCAACGGCATCCTCGGCGCATTCCACGGCACGGAAGTCATGCCCGCCGATCATCAGCGTATCGGCAAGGGCCTCGCGCAGCGCGCGGTCGTCTTCGACCAGCAGAACCTTGGCAGTCATGGGCTTACTCCTGAGTATCCGGTTGCGCCGCCGTGATCAGCGGCAATACAAGGGTGGCGCAGGTACCGCGGCCGACGCGCGAGCGCAGGCGCAGCTCGCCACGATGGGCGCGCACCACCGCCTGGACCACCGCCAGGCCGAGGCCGGTGCCGGTGGTCTTGGTGGTAAAGAAAGGTTCGCCGAGGCGCGTCAGAGTGGCAGGATCTATACCCGGCCCGTTGTCACTGACACTCAGGCGCAGGCTGTTGTCGCGGGCATAGAGGTGGATCTTCAGCCGCGCCTCGCGCCCACCGGCCTGAATGGCGTTCTCGATCAGATTGAGCACGGTGCCGACCAGGGTGTCGCGATTGCACAGCAGCTCGCCGAGGCGCGCATCGCATTGCCAGCGCACGGTCATACCCAGCACATGCGATTCGGCGGCACTGCGCAGGGCGTCGAACAGCGCGCTCGGGGAAATCCGATCCGGCAGCGGAAGCTCGCCACGGGCGAACACCAGCATGTCGCGCACCTGGTGCTCAAGCTCGTGCAGGCGTTCCTTGATTCGCCCGGCAAAGCGCTGCTGTTGTTCGAACGGCAGCTCCTGCTCGGACAGATGGCTGGCGTACAGCAACGCGGCAGACAGCGGCGTGCGAATCTGGTGGGCCAGCGAGGCGACCATGCGCCCCAGCGCGGACAGGCGCTCATGGCGAGCCAGCTGGTCCTGCAGGCGACGGGTTTCCGTCAGGTCGGTGAGCAGCACAAGCTGTCCGGGTTCGCCCTGCAGGGACCGGGTGGCGATGGACAGGCGGCGCCCATCCTTCATGGAAATCTCGTGACCATCATCCTCGCGCGGCGCGAAGTTGCGCGTGATCACCTCGCGCCAGAGCATCCCCACCAGCGGCTTGCCGAGCATGCTGCGCGCCACCGGATTGGCTTCGCGCACCACGCCCTGACCGTCTATGACGATCACCCCGCCGGGCAAAAGATCGAGGAGACTTTGCAAGCGGTTGGCCAACCGCTCCTTCTCTGCCAGCTCCTGCATCCGCTGAGCGCTGACCAAGGCCAGTTGCCCCTTCAGCTCGTTAACCCGCGCCTCCAGCATGCTGTAAGAACTGCTCAGCTGCGTGGACATCTGGTTGAACAGGGCGAAGGCCTGCTCCAGGCTTGCACGGCTGGCCTGCTCGACAGGTGCGGCAGTAGCGTCAGGGATGGCGGGCGATGGGGCGGCTTGGCTCATGCTCTTCTCTCGGGTGTCGTACCGTCGGTAAACGGTCGGTCAAGAGAGTCTTAGCAATCCCCATGCCTAAAAAATAATTATTATTTTTCAATCACTTAAAAAATTAAGCCGGAGCTTGCGTCAAAGCTCCGGCTTAATTGGGCGAGGCGAGAGGCTGATCAGTCCTCGTCGCCGCCCTCCTCATCACGACGGCTCATGCCGTACTTGCGCATCTTCTCCACCAGGGTGGTGCGACGAATGCGCAGGCGCTCGGCGGCACGCGCCACGACGCCGCCGGCATCATCCAGCGCCTGCTGGATCAGGCCCTGCTCGAGGTTGCCCAAGTAGTCCTTCAGGTCCAGACCTTCCGGCGGCAGCATGGCGGCATTGGCGATGCCCGGCAGGCCGGCGCCGATCACCGCGCGCTCGTCCAGCTCCTCGCGAATGCTGATGGCCAGCTGTTCATCCTCGTCGTCGACATGACGGAACTTCTTCGGCAGCTCCCCGACGCCGATCACGCCATAGGGATGCATGATCGCCATGCGCTCGACCAGATTGGCCAGCTCGCGCACGTTACCCGGCCAGTCGTGGCGGCACAGCGACATGATGGCCGCGGAATTGAAGCGAATGGAGCCGCGTTTCTCGAACTCCATGCGCGAGATCAGCTCGTTCATCAGCAGCGGGATGTCTTCGACGCGCTCGCGTAGCGGTGCCATTTCGATGGGGAAGACATTGAGGCGATAGTAGAGGTCCTCGCGGAAGGTTCCTTCCTCGATCATCTTCTCCAGGTTCTTGTGGGTAGCGGCGATGATGCGCACATCGACCGACTGGGTCTTGTTACTGCCCACTCGCTCGAAGGTGCGCTCCTGCAGCACGCGCAGCAGCTTGACCTGCATTGGCAGCGGCATGTCGCCGATCTCGTCAAGGAACAGAGTGCCGCCGTTGGCCAGCTCGAAACGTCCGGCGCGGCTGGTGATGGCGCCGGTGAAGGCGCCCTTCTCATGGCCGAACAGTTCGCTCTCCAGCAGCTCCGCCGGGATCGCCCCGCAGTTGACCGGCACGAACGGCGCCTCGCGGCGCTTGGAGTGGTAGTGCAGATTGCGTGCGACCACTTCCTTGCCCGTGCCGGACTCGCCGAGGATCAGCACACTGGCTTCGGTATCGGCCACCTGCTGCATCATCTGGCGCACCTGATGGATGGCCCGGCTGGTGCCAACAAGGCTGCGGAACAGATTCGGCTCACGCTGGCGACCACGCTCGCGTGCCTGGTCGTACATCTCACGGTAGACCTGGGCACGGTGCAGGGAGTCGAGCAACTTGTTGTAGCTGGGCGGCATTTCCACACTGGCCAGCACGCGACGGCGCAGATCTTCAGCCCAGTCGGCCGGGACTGTTTCGCCGATCAGCAGCAGCGGCAGGTTCTCGTCCCAGGTGCTGATCTGCTTGAGCAGCTCCAACGGCCCGCCCTTGGCGGTCACATCGCCCAGCAGAACGTTGAGCACCTCACGGCTCGACTCCAGCTTGCCCACTGCCTCACGCCATTCACCGCTGGCACAGGCAATGTGGTCTTCACCCAGGAAACCGAGTATCACCGCCAGGTCGCGGCGACGCTCGGCATTGTCGTCAATCAGGAGAATTTTGGTTTCACGCCACATCTTGTTCTGTTCTGGCTCGAGGGCTGGAAGAGGATTCGCCAAGTGACAACGGCAATTGGCCACTAGTAAAGTCAAAAACCAGACAAGAGTCAATTTTATGGCGTGAAATTTTCCGCAATTTCCACAGGCATGCAAAAACGCATGCAGAGATCAGGGAAAACCAGTGGGGAGACAGCTGCTCAGGTGAACAGCTGATAGACCTTGGCGCCCTGCTGGGACTGATTGAGCTGGACCAGTTCACCGGCCAGACGACGCTGTTCGGCCTGGCAGGTCAGGACCAGCTCGCGATAGAGGTCCAGCAACTCCTGCATACGCTCACGTAAAGGACCTTCGTCACGCGCAGCCTCGACCATCGCTTCATCGACCGCCTGGCGGCATTGCGCATCCAGTTCGCCGATGGCAGCCCAGTCGCGTCGCGCAAGTGCTTCGCGCAGAGCACTTCCTGTGACTTCAAGTAACTGGACGGATGAACTCATGGCACTTCCCCTCTGACGCCTCAGTGGCTGATGGCATCCCAACCGGATTTAACATTGCGCAGAAGGCCGCTCACCTCATCGAGAATCGCCACATCATTGCTAATATTGGCCTCGATCAGGCGTGCCGTCATGTACTCGTAGAGGCGATCCAGGTTAACCGCGATCTCTCCGCCCTGCTCCAGGTCGAGCCCTTCACGCAAGCCACCGATGATACCGATTGCCTTGCTGATCAGCTCGCCTTTTGCGGCCTGTTGACCATGTTGCATGGCGCCCTTGGCCTGGGCAATCCTGGAAAGCCCGCCCTCCATCAACATCTGTATCAGCCGATGCGGGCTGGCGTCACTGACCTGAGCCTGAGTATTGACGGTTTGATACTGCCTGAGGGCCGCCATCGCGTTCATGATCACTCCGCTGAACATTGCCTGAATACATAGGTTGTATCGGCAAGCGGTGACCCGGCTTTAGCAAATAATCACTCGACCGCAGCGACTGGCTCGACCTCGGGGCCGATACCATCCCACGCGGCCTTTATCTGCGAGAGCAGCTTGTGGACCTCATCCAGGCTGCGCGGTGTATCGTCGAGAGCGACACCGGCAAGGCGGCGGGTCATGTAGTCGTAGAGCGCATCGAGGTTTTCAGCGATCTCGCCGCCCAACTGCTTGTCCAGGCTGGACTGCAGGACGCCAAGAATAGTGATGGTACTGCCAACGGCGAGCCCACGGATTTCGGCATCTCCTTCAGCCTGAGCCTGTCTAGCCAACAGCAGCCGCTCAAGGGCGCCATCCAACAGCATCTGTACCGCCCTGTAAGGGCTGACCTCCTGGCTGGTCCTGACCTGCTTGTAAGTGTCGATCGGTTTCTTGCTCATCACGAGTCCTTCTTCACGAAACCTGGCAGGTTCGCTAACTGGTTGGCCAGGCTCTCGCTGGTCTTCTGCAAACTGGCGACCAACTGGTCCATTGCGGTGTACTGCGCGACCAGGCGCTCCTGCAACTTCTCGATACGCAGATCAAGCGCCTCGCGCTGATCATCGATATTGGTCAAGGTGCTTTGGAGAGCTTTGGTACGCTGATCGAGAACACCGTTGGTTTTCAGATAGTTGTTAACGTTGCTTTCCAGACGCCCCATCAACCCCTTGTCACCGGCCAAGAATTCGGCGACCTGATCGAAGTCCTTGTCCAGCGCCGAGCTCAGGACGGTGTCATCGATTTTCAGGGTGCCGTCTTTCTGGGTGGTGATACCCAGCTGCGCCAGAGCCTTGATGCTTCCATCGCTACCCATCTTGACCAGCTCGGAACGCAACCCGGCTACCAGCCCGCGGGCGGTGACATCCCCCACCAGCGCGCCAGTCACCGGCGCATCGTCCTCACCAACAGGAACTACCGCAGTCAACTGTCCGACCGTAGTCATGAGGCTGTTGTAGGCGTCGACGAACTTCTGCAGGTTGCTTTTCACTGCAGCCTTGTCAGTGCCCACCGTGATATCGATAGTCTTGCCAGCAGCGATGTCGGACGCGCTTTGAGCGGAAACCAGGTTCAGAGTCACGCCATCGACGGCCTTAGTGACCGAGTTACTGTCACTGACCACCTTCAGACCATCGACAAAGAGCACTGCCGACTTAGCCTGACTGATGATGCCGGAAGCCCCTGTACTGGAGTTGGGCCCGGTGGCAGTGGCCACCTCACCACTGGCTGGCGTGAGGGCGGTCAGCGCATTGCTGCCGACAGTACCGCCACTCGAGGTGACCGTAGTAGTCAACGAGGCCCCATTGGTGGAGCTCAGTACCAGGCGCGCTCCGGAGGCATCGGTTTCGATGGCCGCCGAGATTCCTTGGGGGTTGCCGTTGATATTGATCAGGTCCCGCACATCCTCGAGGGTAAATCCATCAGGGATGGTGACATTGAGATTGACGCTGCCGGCGCTGATCGCGATGTCACCGCCTTGAAAGGTACTGAGCGCACCACCCGAGATACTCGGCAAGCGCAGATTGACGGACGGCTGGAAAGCCTGAGTCGTCAGCGCCACGGTTCCGGTCGTCACCCCGTCCTCGCTCGCCACGACCTTGATATCGTTACCCTCACCGGTCTTGCCGGAGCTCAGTACAAGGCGAGAACCAGAAGAGTCGGACACGATAGTCGCACTGATGCCCGCACTCTTGCCTGCGGTATTGATGCTGTCACGCAGCCCGGCGAGGGTATTATTGGTCGCAGTGACATCGACCTCGAAGCTGGAAGAGCCCGCAGAGATCGTCAGCGTACCGCTGTTGAAAGTCGCAGAACTGGAAGAGACGGATTGCAGCCCCACCTTGCTACCACTGGCAAGTTGCTCCACCTGAACGCTGTATTTGCCGGCGATGGCAGAGGTAGTGGCCTTGGCAGTCAGCACACTGGTACTGGTGCTGCTCGCCGTGCGACTGTCGAAAATGGAAGACTTGTTGAGACCTTGAATCGAGGTCTGCAGCGCACTGAGGGAGCCCTTGAGGGTACCAAGGGCCGAGAAGCGCGAGGTGGTGGTCTTTTCCAGGCGATCCAGCTGCTGGGTTTTCGGCGCCTTCTCGGCGTTGACCAGCGCGGTCACGATACTGTCGATATCGATACCCGATCCGACACCCAGGATTCCAGCCATGATTCACCTCGCCAAAAAAATGACCATCAACGCCTTGTGAGCGCTTAACAGTCAAAAGCCGTGCCAACGCGTACGTCAGGCTTCGGCTTTGAACAGCAGACTGCGCACCTCCTCCAGGCTCTCTGCCAATTGCAGGGCCTCCTCGGAAGGGATCTGCCGAATCACGTTACCCGAGTCGGCGTCGGTGACTTTCACCACCACGCGCCCGGAACCGTCTTCCAGGGAAAAGTTGATGCTACGGCGTACCGACTGAACGAACTCCTGGATGGTCGATACCGCAGACTCGATCTGCTCACGCGAGATGCTTGCGGCATCGCCTGCGGCAGCACGGTCCGCCCGCTCATCACCCTTCTTCGCCTCGACAGCACTGACGACACTCTCCCCAGATGCTGCGGGACGACCGGCAGCAACACCGGTATTGAGCGAATTCTTGATTGAGCCGACGTCCATAAATTTCTCCTCACAATGAGGTAGCGGGGAGAAGAGCTAAGCCCTTCCCCCCGCAGTCTAGCGCTTCTGACCTTACTGCAGCAGGCTGAGTACAGCCTGCGGCAGCTGGTTGGCCTGGGCCAGGATTGCGGTACCGGCCTGCTGCAGGATCTGATTCTTGGTCAGTTCCGAGGTTTCAGCAGCAAAGTCGGTGTCGCGGATCCGGCTACGGGCAGCAGAGGCGTTCTCGGAGATGTTCTGCAGGTTCGCGATGGTGTTGTCAAAGCGGTTCTGCACGGCACCGAGCTGAGCACGCTGGCTGTCGATGTTGGAGATCGCGGCGCTGATGATGCCCAGAGCGTTCTGAGCGCCAACTGCAGTGCTGATATCTACTTCATCGACCGCTTCCAGGGTGCTGAACACGCTGGCAGCCTGGTTACCACCGTCGATGCTATCGAAGTTCTCGACTTCGAAGGCATCAGCGGACTCGAAGCGAACCTGACCGGTCGCGACCGCACCGTTGCCAGCGCCAGTCAGAGCAGCTACGGCACCGACGGTGTCGCTTGCGTCGCTGTTGGTATCGTCCAGTCCGTTGTCACCGTTGAACGCCATGTTCTGCATTTCGGCGGTCACCGTGGTGCTGGTGCCGTCATCGGCGATAGCTTCGGCGGTGTACTCGGTGATACCGATGTCATCGCCGTTCTCGCTGGTCATTTCCAGGGTACCGTCATTCAGCACCTGGGCACTGATACCGGTACGACCGGTCTCCTTGTTGATCGCATCGGCCAGACCGGACAGATCACCCCAATCCTGCATGGCCACGGAGATGCTCACACCGTCGCCTTCTTTGGCGTTGTTGGAGCCGTACAGGGTGAAGCTGATGTTGCCGGCGGTCTGGGTGTTGGTGAACGCGCCACCACCAGTGTTCTGCAGGCGTACCACGGTACGGGCATCGGCAGTGATGCCGGTGGAGCCGGCAACGTTGTTCACGGCGTTGGACAGCTCACGCGCAGAAGTGCCGTTGGCCAGGGCCACAGAGGCGGTACCCAGCTTGCCCTTGAGGGTCAGACCGCTGCTGTCGGCCGGCGACGAGGCGAAGCCGATGTTGGTCGCGGTCATGGCGGCGTAGTCGGCGACACTGCTGGCCGAGATACCAGCCTGCGAGGCAGTACCCGCGGCAACACTGCTGTTGAAACGGTTGGCCCCGATACGCGAGGCGGAAGCCGCGCCGATCGACACGCTGATGGTCTCGAATGCGTTGGCGCCAACCTGGAAGCTCTGGGAACCGAAGGTGCCGTCCAGAATCTTGCGACCACCAAAGCTGGTGGTGTCAGCGATACGGTTCAGCTCCTGTTGCAGCTGGGACACTTCGCCCTGCAGCGCGGCACGTTCAGTGGCTCCGTTGGAGCCGTTGGCCGACTGCAGAGCCAGGTCACGCATACGCTGCAGGATGCCGGTGGACTGCTGCAGCGCGCCTTCAGCGGTCTGCGACAGGGAGATACCGTCGTTGGCGTTACGGGTGGCAACGTTCAGGCCGTTGATCTGGCTGGTCAGACGGTTGGAGATCTGCAGACCAGCAGCGTCGTCTTTGGCGCTGTTGATGCGGAAACCGGTAGACAGGCGCTGGAGGGAAGTATCCAGACCCTTGGACGAAGTGTTCAGGTTACGCTGAGTGTTCAGCGAGGCTACGTTTGTGTTGACTGTCAGGGCCATGGTGTTTGCCTCCAAAGGACCGTACTAACTGGTTCTGTCTGAGCTTGCGAGCTTCGGGCCTGCTTGCTCAGACGCCCCATAAAGTTCGCATTCGATCTTTTTATCGGCGCTGGCCGGAGCAACTTTAGGCAGCCTGATAAAAAAATGAGCTACTTTTTTTCTCGAACCAGATCAATAACTTGGAGGCCAGCCAAGGCCTTCTTTCTGCATGCGCCAGAAAAGCAGGCACTCCAATCGCCACTTTTATCGGCCACTTGTCGGCGTTCTGAAGGGTTAATGGTCAGAAGCGGAAGAAGTCAGACAGTATGTCGTGCCTGGGCGGCTTGAATGCCAGACTGCCGGCGCCAGCCTGGTATACGCAGCAATTGCCGGGGGTGTCGGCGTTGATGACGCTGACGCCCTGAGAGATGAAACTGCGATCTCCGATCTGGCAACGCCCTATCACCGCCGTGTTGGGATAGAGAATCACCCCCTCGCCCAGTACCGGCGCAACGCCGTGGTTCTTGCCGACGGTGGAGTTCTGGTAAAGCACCAGATACTCGCCGTAGGTCGCCTTGGCCAGCACGATGCCTACCGAATGACCGATGAAGAATACCTTTGGCATCTCGATCTCGTAGAACATGTCGATGCCATTGAGCGTCTTGTTCAGATAGAAGAGCTTGGTGCAGACCCGCAGATCGCCCCCCGCTCGCCAGATGGAGTTGGCCAGGTAATAAAGGAAGATCGTGTACTGGGTCGAATGCAGGTAGTCGAAACTGTCTTGCCGCCAGACGCGCACGCCGTCGATGCACTGCCCCACACGCGCCAACCCCTCGTCCAGGTAGCGATCGATCTCCTCGCGTACCGCGCCTCCATCGGGGAAAAAGGTGTCGAGCTGCCGACACAGGTAATCCAGCAGGCCTGCACGGTCGGTTCCCTTAAGTTCCATGATGCAACCTCTTCAGTCGTTCGAGCATGACCGGCAGATGGTCGAGTAGCTGCCGGGGCTGAAAGGCGAAGTCTCGACGCGCCTTGTCGATGGAGACCTGTGCCGCCTGCTGTACATCCTGACGAGCACAGGTTACCTGCGCGCCCGTAAGCCGCTGCACGGCGGCGAGTAGATCACCATTGCAGGTGTTTTGCCCGGCGCCCAGGTTGTAAATGCCTTGCGCGCCCTTCTCCAGCATCGCCTGCAGAAGCGAGGTCACGTCGCCCACATGGACATAGTCGCGGGCATAGGCCGGCGAGCTGTCGATGACGAACGACTCGCCGCGAGCTGCCTTCGGCAGGACCTGCGCCAGAAAGCCGCCCTCACCCAACAGGTCGCTGTATACACAGGCAAGCCGGGCAACGCAGGCTCGCCCCGCAGAGTGATGCAGGCAGAGGTTCTCCCCCAGCGCCTTGGACAGGTCGTATAGGTGACGCGGGTTGCTCGGATCGAGCGGCAACACGGCCGACTCCTCGGCCAGCTGCCCAGGCAGGGAGTCATACAGGCGGGTGGACGACAGATAGACCAGTCGCTCGAAGCGCCCATCGCGCAGCAGCCTGGCCAGTAGCGAGGTATGCGCCTCGACCGTGTCGAACGGTCGCGCGAAATAGTCGTTGGTCAGGCCGATGCAGTAGAAGACCTGCCCCAGGTCCTGCTCCAGCCAGCGCGTATCATCCCGGGCTGGAGCATGCACCTGATGCCCCTGCCGACGGAGACTATCGACGAGGTGTGCGCCGACGAAGCCGCTAGCACCCAGGACGGTGAAAACCATGGCAACGTCCTTAGTTCAGGGGATGGTGCAAGGCCGGGTCTTTATGCCACAGCAGTTTCGGGCTGACCCCCTCGCAATAGGCCACGTCCAGCCCATCCAGCGCCTGCGGGTCCTTGATGGCCAACATGTTGAAGCCATGTGGCGGACCTTCCAGATACACCTTGTCGACCGGAATCAGCTCCACCGGCCGGCCGCGCATGTCCACGTTGGAATTGAAGTCACGCACGGCGAACAGGGTGTAGCCCAATTCGGCCAGGAAGCGTGCGATCGGCGCGTTCTCCAGGCCGTTGGACCAGTCGACATAGTGCCGATGCACTTCGAAGACGATACTCGGCGCTTCACCCGCCGCGCGCGCCAGCTGCTGACGGGCGCCTTCCAGCACCTTGCTCTCCGCCCCCTCGATGTCCAGCATGATCAGCCCCAGACGGTCGATGCCCTGCTGCTCGCAGTATTGATCGACGGCGATGGTGGCGAAGCTGCCCTCGCTGTCACTGGCGGCCGGCTCGGAATAGGCAAAGGAGTCATTGCCCACCAGGCGCAGGTGAGCGCTGCTGTCCGACCACAGCCCCAGCTCCCAGCTGCGGATATTCTGCAGGCCATTCAACCCGGCGTTGTGACGCAGCATCGCGAGCTGGTCCTTGTTCGGCTCGAACGCATGGCAGCGACCGCCGCTGGCGCTCATCGCCCGCGCCATCAGGATGGCCTGATCGCCGAAGTAGGCGCCGCCGATCAGTACGTCGGAGCAGCGTCGCGCCAGATGCACCAGCAGCTTGGTGGTCTGCGGCTCCCAGACGTGATCGGGGTTGACCGGCGAACTGAGCACGAAATCACGGGCGATCTTGGTGCGGTAGAGAAAATCGAACACCGCGCCATCCGACAGCACCTTGCGCACCACCTGGTTCTCGTCGTGCAGGGCATCGACCAGCGGGCCGGTCACCTCGTCGCGCACGCTGCCGGGGTAATCGGTGATGTCCTTTTCCATCGCCTTGCACAGCACCAGAAACTTCTCGCGCGCGGCATCATTGCCACCGATTACCCGCAGCGCCGGCCCTACTTGCTCGATCTCGAATTTCTCGTTGCTCATGACGCTCTCCTGTAAACCCTATTGCCTCAGCAAATCTGCATGTGCGGTACCGCTATCACCAACTTGCCGCCCCACTCATCGATGTAGGCGAGCTGCTGCGCCACCTCGTCACGCAGGTTCCATGGCAGCAACAGCACGTAGTCCGGTCGCTTGGCCGCGATGCGCGCCGGCTCAACGATGGGGATGCGACTGCCCGGCAGATACTTGCCCTGTTTGTGCGGATTGGCATCGGCCACCCAGGCCAGCAAATCACCACGAACGCCAGCGTAATTGAGCAAGGTATTGCCCTTGGCCGCCGCGCCATAGCCCACCACGTGCTTGCCCTCGGCCTTGGCCTGTAACAGGAAGCGCAGCAGCTCATGCTTGATGCGCTCCGCCGCAGGCGCCAGGCTGGCGTAATAAGCCTCAGTCTTGACCCCGCAGTCCTCCTCGCGTGCCAGCAACTCGCCGACGGCGGCAGAAACCTGGCGCACGCCTGCAGCCCGCTGCACGAACACCCGCAGCGAGCCGCCATGGGTCGGCAACTCCTCGACATCGAACAACGCAAGGCCGTTGCGGGCGCAGAGCGCCTGCACGGCAGTCAGCGACAGGTAGGAGTAGTGCTCGTGGTAGAGGGTGTCGAACTGGTGCTCGGCCATCAGTCGCAGCAGATGAGGGAACTCGAAGGTGGCCACACCGGACGGCTTGAGCAGCGCGGCGAAGCCCTTGAGGAAATCGTTGATGTCCGGCACATGGGCCAGCACGTTGTTGGCCGCCATCAGGTCGGCCTCCCAGCCCTCCTCCGCCAGCTGCCGGCCAACCGTCTCGCCAAAGAACAGTTCGCGGATCTCCAGCCCCTTCGCCCGCGCGGCCCTTGCCGTGCTGGCCGTCGGTTCGATCCCCAGGCAGGGGATGCCGCGCCCGGCTACGTACTGCAACAGGTAACCGTCGTTGGCAGCGATCTCCACCACCCGGCTCTGGGTGTTCAGGCCGAAGCGCTCGGTCATCTCGGCGACATAGCGCTCAGCGTGCGCCAGCCAGCTGCTGGAGAAGGAGCTGAAGTAGGCATAGTCGGCATCGAACAGGCTGTCGGCAGCCCGGTAGTCCTCGGTCTGCACCAGCCAGCAGGCATCGCAAACCAGCACCCGCAACGGCACCCACTGCTCGGCCTGATCGAGCTGCGCCGCGCTGACATAGGCATTGGACGGCGGCGCCGTGCCCAGGTCGATCAGCGGCAGATGCAGGTGCGCGCCGCAGCCACGGCAGTTCATAGGCAGACTCCTTGAAAACGCTCATCCAGCAGCGGATGGCCGGCATCGCGCGCGGACAGGTTCTTGATCGGCAGCGGCCAAGTGATGGCGAGAAGCGGGTCGCTGACGGACAGCCCACCCTCATGGCACGGGGTGTAATCGGCACTGTGCAGGTAGAGCAGCTCGGCATCGTCGTTCAGCGCCTGGAAGCCATGGGCGAACCCGGGCGGCAGCAGCAGGCTGCGGCCGTCACCCGCTTCCAGATGCTCGGCATGCCAGTGCAGGAAAGTCGGCGAGCCCTGGCGCACATCCACCGCCACGTCCCATACGGCGCCACGCAGGCAACTGATCAGCTTGCTCTCGGCGTGAGGCGGATGCTGGAAATGCAGGCCGCGCACAGTGCCGCGTTCACGGGTCAGCGACTGGTTGATCTGCCGCACATGGAATGACTGACCGAACAACTCCAGACTGCTCTCGCAGTACAGCCGGGCGAAACGCCCGCGCTCGTCCTGATGCACGCGGTGCTGCAGGGCGAACAGCCCCGCCAGCGGCAGCTCGATCAGCTGCAACTCACTCATGCCCGCCCCCAGTAACCGGCCAGTTGCGCCAGGGTCACCGCGCGCATGTCTTCACCCCGCTGCCAGGCCAGGTGCCAGTCGAGGGTCTGGCGCAGACAGTCGTCCAGTGTCCAGCGCGGCTGCCAGCCCAGCAGCTGGCGCGCCCGACTGCTGTCCAGGCGCAGCAGGCCGGCCTCGTGCAGCTCGCTGGGTTCGATCTTCAGGCCCGGCGCCTGTGGCCAACGCGCGGCCAAGCGCGCCACTACCTCGCCAACATTGCAGGTATCGCTGTCGGCCGGGCCGAAGTTCCAGGCACCGGCCACGGCCGTGCCCTGTTCATACAGCCCCTGAGCCAGCTGCAGGTAGCCAGCCAGCGGCTCCAGCGTGTGCTGCCAGGGACGCACGGCCTGCGGATAACGCAGGGTCACCGGCTCGCCACGCGCCCAGGCCGCCAGCACGTCCGGGACCAGACGATCGGCGGAAAAGTC
The DNA here is from genome assembly GCF_900156545.1 of Aquipseudomonas alcaligenes. Lineage (GTDB taxonomy): Bacteria > Pseudomonadota > Gammaproteobacteria > Pseudomonadales > Pseudomonadaceae > Aquipseudomonas > Aquipseudomonas alcaligenes_A. The sequence continues at coordinate 482,631 of NZ_FTNW01000001.1, read as the reverse complement.
GCCGCCACCCAGCACATTGCCGGCCCGCGCCGTGGCCAGGGCCAGTCCGTGTTCGGCATGGCGGGCGGCAGGAAAAAAGGAGGATGCAAACGACTGCGTGACCAGCTCGCAGCAGGCCTTGCTGCTGCTGTAGGGGTCATGACCACCCAGCGCCTCGCTCTCCCGGTAGGGCCAGGCCCACTCGCGGTTGGCGTAGACCTTGTCGGTGGTCACCACCACGCAGGCGCGCACGCCGCCCGCCTGGCGCAAAGCTTCGAGCAGATGCAGGGTACCCATCACGTTGCTGGCATAGGTGCCCAGGGGGTCACGATAGCCCTCGCGCACCAGCGGCTGCGCCGCCAGGTGCAGCACGACTTCCGGCCGGACCTCGGCCACCAAGGCCAGGAGGGTGGGCAGATCGCGCAGGTCGCCGATACGGCTGTCGATGCCCTCCCCGACTCGCGCCAGCTCGAACAGGCTGGGGTCGGTGGAGGGCTCCAGGGCGAAACCAGTGACCTGCGCTCCCCAGCTCTGCAGCCAAAGTGCCAGCCAGCCGCCCTTGAAGCCGGTATGACCGGTCAGCAGGACGCGCTTGCCCCGCCAGAACTCGCGGTTCAGCTCCACTGCTTCCAAGGCGCCTCCCCGCTCTGCCACAGCTGCTCCAGGTAATTCTTGTCGCGCAGGGTATCCATCGGGTGCCAGAAGCCCTCGTGCTGATAGGCCATCAGCTGCCCCTCGCTCGCCAGCTGGCTAAGCGGCTCGGCCTCCCAGGAGGTGGAATCCTCGGCGATATAGGGCAGTACCTTCGGCGACAGAATGAAGAAGCCGCCATTGATCCAGCCACCATCGCCGCGGGGCTTCTCGACGAAGCCGGTCACCTGGTCGCCCACGCGGGCCAGCGCGCCGTAACGCCCCGGCGGCTGCACCGCGGTGACGGTCGCATACTTGCCATGCTGCTTGTGGAAGGCCACCTGGGCGCTGATGTCCAGGTCCGAGACACCATCCCCGTAGGTGAAGCAAAAGGCCTCATCCTGCTCCAGGAAGCGCCCGACACGGCGCAGCCGCCCACCGGTCATGGTCTCTTCGCCGGTGTCGACCAGGGTTACGCGCCAGGGCTCGCTGTAGTTCTGGTGCACCTCCATCTGGTTGTTGCGCATGTCGAAGGTGACATCGGAGGTGTGCAGAAAGTAGTTGGCGAAGAAGTCCTTGATCGCATAGCCCTTGTAGCCCAGGCAGATGACGAAGTCCTGAATGCCATGGGCCGAGTACTGTTTCATGATGTGCCAGAGAATCGGCTTGCCGCCGATCTCGATCATCGGCTTGGGCTTGAGGTGGGACTCCTCGCTGATGCGGGTCCCCAGGCCGCCGGCCAGGATCACTGCTTTCATGGTTGTTCTCCTTGCTCGCAGTAGCGCTGCCACATGCCACGGTAGGCGTCCTCGACACGTCGGGCCAGCAGCGGACCATCGCAGATGGCGGAATGTAGCATCTGCTCGCGCAGCCCGGCGCGGATGGCCTGCAGGGCCTGGAGATCACCCGCCATGGCCACGGCCTTGTCGATGTACTGCGCCTCGGTATCGGCGATCCACTCCTCGCGGCCCAGGCCGCGAAGGATTTCCGCGCCGATCCGCCCCATAGACGGCCTGTCACGCAGTGTCACGTAGGGCAGCCCCATCCACAGGCTCTCGAACAAGGTGGTGCCCGAGTTGTGCGGGAAGCAGTCGAGGGCGATATCCATCTCCGCCAGCACCGGCCAGGGCGGCGAGGTGCACCCCATGTCCAGCCGCTCACGCTCGATACCGTGCTTGGCGAACTCGGCCGCAAAGTAATCGCACAGTCCGGCGTCGGCAAAGGGTCCGCTATTGAGTACCAGCTTGGAGCCGGGCACGCGCTGGAGGATCTCTGCCCAGGCTCTGATGACTTTGTAGTTCAGGCGAATCGGCCGGGTCAGGGTGCCGAAGGTGACGTACCCGTTACGCAGCGCCGGCAGTTCGCCGACATCGGGCAGGTCGGTGCGCGGCAGATAGGCAATGGACGGACAGGGAATGCGCCAGGGTTGCTCGGCAAACACATGATCGCTGCCCGGTGGCACCAGCTCATCGTCGGCCAGAAAGTAATCGATGCTGTCCAGCCCCGTGCTGTAGCCGAAGCCCATCCACCACATCACCTGCACCGGAGCTGGCTTGAGGGCGAACATGGTCAGGCGATTGCCCGCCGTATGCCCGGCCAGGTCGACGAGTATGTCGATGCCATCGGCGCGAATCATGTCGGCCAGCTGCTCGTCGCTCATGCCCACGGTCCGCCGCCAGTGTTCGACCTCGCCGATCATCAGCTCGGTAATGCCATCCTCACGACGCACCTCGGAGTAGGCGAAGACCTCGAAGGCCTGGCGGTCATGATGGCCCAACAGGGGGCGGGAAAAGTTGGCGCAGGCGTGACCACGAAAGTCGGGCGAGACATAGCCGATACGCAAACGCCGTGATGTATCGCGGGTGTTCGCGTAGGAAAAATACTGCCGTTTCGGGAAATGACGGGTGATCTGCCGCCGATAAAGCTCGTAGATGCGCTCGGCCGACCAGTCCGGGTGGCAGTTGGCAACGAACAGGATGTTGGAGCGCGGCTGCGCGTAACATTCGGACAGCGGCTCAAGTATCTGGATCGACTCGTCACAGCGGGCGAAATGCGACAGGGCCGTGCCATAGTTGGCGCGTGCATCCAGATTGTTGCCATCGAGCTCCATCGCCTTGCGGTAGCACTCGATGGCCTCGGTGACCTGCCGCCTGGCATTGAGGATGTTGCCCAGGTTGACCCACAGGCTGGCCTCGCCGGGATTGAGCTGCAAGGCCACCTGCATGACGTGCTCGGCCTCGTCCAGCACATGCCCATCCAGGTAGGTGTTGGCCAGGTTGTTCCAGGCCAGCGCCTGCAGCGGAGAAATGGCCAGGGCGCGCATGAAGCAGCCTTCCGCCTCGTGCTGGCGCCCTACCGACTGATACAGGCCACCAAGCATGTTCCAGCCGGGTTGGTAGTCGGGCTTGATCTGCAGGCCGCGGGTCAGAAACTCCAGAGCCCTCTGTGGCTCATGCTCGCTCTGGTAAGTCTGCCCCAGCCAGCACAGCGCTTCGTAGTGATTCGGGTCCAGGCTGAGGGCCCGTTCCAAATACTGGCGACTCTCGCCGAGGCGATCCGTCATCAGCGCAGACATGCCACGGTGACACCAGGCATCGGCATTCTGCGGGCAGCGTTCGCTCCACTCCTGCATGGCCTGCAGATCGTCTTCCAGGCGCTTGGACTCGCGCAAAAAATAGCTCAGGCGCTGCCAGGCCAGGTCGCAGTCTGGGTTGTGCTGCAGCAGCTCGCGCAGGGTCGACTCGGAACGCTGCGGCTGTCCTTGACGCGCATGCACGGCAGCCAGCACCAGACTGGCTCGCCATTGGCCAGGGTCTGCGGCCAGCGTGGACTCGGCCAGCGCCTTGGCGCTGGCCAGGTGATGATCAAGCTCCAGGTCGGCCAGCGCCGCACGCAGTTCAAGATCGTCCGGCCACTCTCGGCACGCGTCCTTGAGCAGCGGATAGGCCTTGTCACGCTGGCTCAGCTCGTAGCGTGCCAAGGCTACGGCGCGGCGGATCGCCGGCGTGGTTGCTTGCAGCTCGTCAGCGACGGAAAGCACCTGCTGCCATTGCCGTGCGGCAAATGCCTGCTCGAGGCGCTGAATCATCGCCGATTGCGAGCTCTTTTCCAGGCAGCAGCGTTTGTACTTCAAGCCGCTGCCGCAGGGGCAAGGATCGTTTCGCCCAGGCTGGTCTGGCGCAATCTGGTCGAGAATGCTCAGGCGCTCCAGCAGCTGCGCCAGCAGCGCCAGGGCCTCGGAGGCCCCCTGATGCCCGGGTTGCAGTTCCAGCACCTGCTGGAACGCCGATATAGCGGCCGGCCAGTCCTGTGCCTGCAAGCAGGCCTGGCCCAGCCGCATGGCGTGTTCGGCGCATTCCGGCTCCAGCTCCAGCAACTTGTCGAAGGCACGCAACGCCGTCACGCTGTCGTTGCTGGCCAGCGCCGCCTCGCCGAGCAGTGTCCAGCATTCCACATCATCGGGAACGTACTGCAGGACCTCACGACAGCTGTTGCGCGTGCGGGTGTAGTCCCCTTCCTCAAAGCCCAGGCGTGCCTGGCGCTGGAAGAAATCTACCAACCACTGGGTATCGACCGTCATGCGTGCTCCGCCAATTTTTCAACACTCTGTCAGCACGTTAGCAATTAGCACGCCAGAGGAAATCAGAAAAATGGAGCACGCAGATGACGGCAGCAAGGACCTAGCGCAACTGGCTGAACAGATTGAGACCGGCGATCTTCACGTAGCTCTGCTGTGCGGCCTCGAGAATAACCGTCTGAAAGGAAAGACGAGATAGCGCCTCGGCGTAATCCAGCTCGCGCAAGTCGGCCTGGACGGCCTTGTTGACCAGGGTCACGTCCTCATTGTCGACTTCGGTGGTTTCGATCATGTTGAGGCGTGCGCCGATCTCGGTCTGCACCTCCAACACCTGACCGATGCCGTTATCCAGGTTGGTGAGGGCAATTGACACCTCATCGCGGATCGCCAGGTTACCGAGTGCAGATGTCGGCGACGACTCCAGCGCCTGGCGCAAGCGGGAAATGCTGTTGAGGATGCTGCGCTGCTCCTGAAACTGAGGCTTGATACCGAATTCGTCGCCAGCGGCGGCGGCAACATCGATATCGAAATCGACACCGAACAGCGTGAAGGTACCCGGCGCTGCAGCAGTCCCGCTGGCAATAGGCGTACTACTGGCCCCTACCGGCTGGGCATAGACGTCAAAGTCGCTGGCATTGGTGAAGCGCAGCACCACACCGGAGGTCGGAAACTGCGAGTTGAAGGTCGCCTGGTTGCTGATGGTGCCGCCGGAGATCACCGCCGTCGAGGCGTTGGTCGAAGAGCGGGTCACCGCGAAATCGGTCGGTGCCACCTGCAGGGTGAAGCTGTGTGTATTGATGCCGGGCGCGCCAGGCGTGGCCGTATCCGCCAGCAGGTTGTCCAGGTCCAGTTCGTTGTCGCCCTGTTGCAGCACCACGTCGAGCTGGAAGCGCATACCGCGGAAGTTGATGACATTGCCGTTGCTGGCCAGCGGGTCGATCTTCCCGCCGCCCTGGATTTCCGACGTCACGTCGGCACCGGTGCCGTCATACAGACGGAACTCACCGCCGCTGACAAACACCAGCGAATAGGGCTCACCGGCGCGGAACGAGTTGTTGAAGGTGTCGCTGTCCTGCACCAGTCCTGGCGACATGAACACTCGCTGCTGGTCGCTCGGCAGCGCGGGAATGGTGGTCGCCGGCAGCGGCGGTACCTGGCCTGCAAGCGCCGGGTTATTGACACCGTTGGTATTGAGCACCCGGTTGGCGTTGGTGACATCCTCGAACAGCGTCTTGCCGTTGTCGTTGATGGCCACGGTCGTCGAACTGGCCACCTGCAGGCTGCGTTGCCCTTCATCACCGAAGTAGGAGTAGGTGCCGTCCGGGTTGCGGATGAAAGGTTCGGTCTTGCCCAGATTGCCGGAAAACAGGTACTCGCCACGCGCGTTGCGACTGTTCATCAGGTTGAGCAGCTCCGCCTCGCGCTGTTCCAGTTCCTTGGCGATGGACTTGCGGTCCGCCGCCGACAGCGCCCCGCCGCCGGCCTGCACGGCCAGCTCGCGGATGCGCTGCAACACCGTATTGACGGAGTTGAGGGTGGTCTCCTCCTGAGTCAGGCTGTTCTTCGCGGCGGTCAGGTTCTCCTTATACTGCCCGAGCACCGCCTGCTGCTGCTCCAGTTGCAGCAGGCGCACGGAGGCTACCGGATCGTCTGCCGGGGTAAGGATGCGATTGCCGCTGCTGATCTGCTCCTGCGTGCGAATCACGTTGGAATAGTTGCGCCCGATGCCGTTCACACCATTGTTGAAGGCCTGGATGGAGGAAATGCGCATGACCATGGTGGCTATCCGGCTCAGAAGGTGTTGATCAGGGTATCGAACAGGGTCCGCGCGACTTGAATGATCTGCGCCGAAGCCTGGTAGTACTGCTCAAACTGGATCAGCTTGGCCGCCTCCTCGTCGAGGCTCACCGCCGATATCGAGTCACGGTTGTCGGTGGCCTGTTTGAGGATGGCCGAGGTCGCCTCGCCGTCCACCCGCGCCTGGCTGGTCAGCGTACCCACCCGCTCCACCAGATCGCCATAGGAGTCAGTAAAACTCGCGCCGGTGGTAGTCGGGAAGTTCGGATCGATGCCGATCGTCGCTTTCTTCTGCAGATCCGCCAGTTTCAGCGCGTTGCGGTTGTCCGACACGCCATTGGTGTTGAAGGCGACCGTGAAGTTGTCCCCGGTCGTAGGACGACCACTGATGGTGAACTCAAAGGTGAAGTCGTTGGGTGGCGTACCGGCGGTGATCTGCTGGGTGTTGTTCTGTCCCGGGACGATGATGTTGCTGCTCAGCACGGCGCCATTGATGTCCACCACGTCATAGCCGGTGGTCGAGGTGAACACGATGCGCAGCGGCGGCGTGGTGCGCAGGCTGTTCTCCAAGGCGGCTTGAGCGGCCGGGTCATAGATATCGATCTGAGTGATCAGACTGGGCTGGGTGATCACGCCGGTACCGGTATTGCCCGGGCTGGTCTCGGCCTTGAGCGGTGAGGCAAAAGCCAACTCCTCGGCTTTTTTCAGATCAGCGCGAATATCACTGCCGGCGGTGCGCGTCGGCATGACGCGAAAACGGTCGCCAGCAGCAAAGGTGCCGGAAGCAACATTCATTGAAAAACCGTCGAACACCAGTGGCGTTGCACTGGTGATGTCGTAGGGCGCCGGCGCCGGCACCAGCGGGGTATCCGGGTCCGCATCGTCATCGTACAGCGCGGAAACCGTCTGGCCATCGGAGACACGGCGCACGGTGTATTCGGTGGCGCTGGTGAATTCGATCTCGTAGTCGCTGGTGGTCAGCGCCGTACTGTTCTCGATCAGCACATTGAGATTGGCCGAGGCATCGCTGTTGCCGACGCGCGCCAGGCTACGCTGGCCGATCAACAGCGGATCATTGATGCTGCGAAACAGTGGCTCGCCGAAGTTACCCTTGAGGTCCAGTCCCTGGCCGAGCTGAGTATTGACCTGATCGGCGATGGACAGGGCAAGGCGACCGACGGCGTTGAGCGACTCGTCCAGCACATCCTCGCGGTAACGGATCAGGCCTCCCATCTCGCCACCGGTAATCAGAGTGGTGATGCCCTGCCGCGAATTGCCGCTGACGAACTGCACCTCGGCACGCAGCGGGTCTGCAGTACCCGGTACCACCTCCAAACGCGCTGCAGTGGCACCGACTACCAACGGCTGCCCAGAGCCGATGAACAGGTTATAGGTGTTGTCATCCTGCGGCACCACGGTCACGCCGATGAACTCGGAGAGCTTGCGCACCGCTTCCTCACGGGCGTCAAGCAGATCATTCGGCGCCTGCCCATTGGAGGCCGCCACGGCGATGGCATTGTTGTAGCCGGCAATCGAGGTGGCGAGCTGGTTGACCTGGTCGGTAACCGCCGACATCTGCTTGTTGATGAAGGCGTTCTGCTCGTACAGACGGTCGTAGATGGTATTGAAACGCTTGGCCAGGCCTTCCGCTTCGGACAGTACCAGCTGCCGCGCCGGAATGTTGGCAGGGTCTTCCGCCGCAGTCTGCAGCGAAGCAAACAGCTTCTGCAGCCCCGGGGTGACTCCGGTGGTGCTGCCGGCCAGCAGCGAATCGAGCTGGTTGATCTGGTCCAGATAGGCTGATACGTCGCTGTTCAGTGCCGTGCTGGTACGCACCTGGGTAGTGAGAAATTCGTTGTAGATGCGCCGCACGTCGACCAGGGTGGTACCCGAGCCGATGTATCCGGCGCCGCTGAACTGCGGAATGCGCGTGGCCTGCACCGCGTCCTGCCGGGAGAAGCCCGGTGTATTGACGTTGGTGATGTTGTGGCCGGTGACCGCCAGCGACGTCTTGTTCGCGGCGAGGCCCGACAGGCCAATGCTCAGTAGGTCAGCCATGATTCAGCTCTCAGGTCCTTGTGATCGGACTGTCGGCCGCAGCCACAGCCTGGTAGGTCTGCATCTGCCGGGCGATCTGCGCGATCTTGCGGGCATACTGGGGATCGGTGGCATAACCGGCCTCCTGCAGCTCGCGCACGAAGCGTTCCGGGTTATCGGCCGCCGCCAGTGCTTCCTGATAGCGGCCATTGCCCTGCAGGAAGCTCACGTAGTCGTTGAAGCTCTGCTGGTAGGAGTCGTAGGCGCGGAAAGAAGCCGACTCCTTCACCGCCTCGCCCCCCTTGTATTCGGTGGTCAGCACCCGTGCCGATTCACCCTCCCAGCCACCGTGAGCCTTGATGCCGAACAGGTTGTGGCTGCTGGAGCCATCGGACTGACGAATGATCGACTTGCCCCAGCCGGTTTCCAGGGCAGCCTGGGCCACCAGGTAACGGGCATCGACACCAATCTTCTGTGCGGCCTCCTCGGCCAGCGGCAACATGGTGGCGACAAAGTCGGCCGCCGAGTCGAATGCCGACTTGCCCTTGGCCAGCGGCGGCTGAGCCAGGCGACGACCGCTGACGGCATCGCTGTCGCTCAGGCTCAGCGGCTTGCTGTCGGCTACCGCGCTGGCCTGCGCCGGTACCCAATCGCTGCCGGCCAATGGCTGGCCCTCGGTAGCGGGAACGATGCCAGCCAACAGGCGGTCGGTAAGTTTGCTCGGCAGGCTCAGACGGCGCTGATTGAGCAATTGCGAGTCATCACGGACGCTGCCAGCGGTCTCCCCTGCAGGTTTGAACGCGCCGGCACGCGCACTGATCTGCGGCGCCTCGACCTGAGCAAACGGATTGACCCGCTGCGGTCCACTCTTCATCTGGCTGAGCTGACGCTCCAGCACCGACGCCAGGCCGATGCCGCCCTTGTTCTTCGACAGGGTCACGGCCAGTTGCTGGTCATGCATGTCCTGGTAGGTCTTGCTCTCGTTGCTGTTCATGAAGTTGCCTTCGCCGAACACTTCGTTCGCCTTGCGCATCGACTTCAGCATCTCGTTGAGGAACAGCGACTCGAACTCCTGAGCCACTTTCTTGATGTTGCTCTCGCTGTCGCCGCCGACCTTGAACTGGTTGAGCCGGTTCAGGTCGGTGTAGGCGCCGCTGTCGAGGCCGGCTGCGAGTCTGGAATCCATGGCGGCCTCCTTCAGATCACGATCAGGTCGGCCTGCAAGGCGCCGGCTTGCTTGAGCGCCTCGAGGATGGCCATCAGGTCGGAGGGCGCGGCGCCCACCTGGTTGACTGCGCGAACGATCTCGTCGAGCGTGGTGCCTGGGCCGAACTTGAACATCGGCTTGGCTTCCTGCTCGGCATCGACCTTGGAATTCGGCACCACCGCGGTCTGGCCGACGGCCAGCGCGTTGGGCTGGCTGACGATGGGGTCTTCGCTGATGGTCACGGTCAGGCTGCCGTGGGTCACGGCGGCCGGCTGCACCTTGACGTTCTGGCCGATGACGATGGTACCGGTACGCGAGTTGATGATGACCTTGGCCGCGGCCTGGCCGGCCTCGATCTCGATGTTCTCCAGCACCGCCAAGTAGTCGACGCGCTGGTTGGGGTCCAGCGGGGCGCTGACGCGGATCGAGCCGCCATCGATGGCCTGGGCCACACCCGGGCCGAGCAGACCGTTGATCTGGTCGACGATGTTCTTCGCCGTGGTGAAGTCCGGTCGATTGAGGTTCAGCGTCAGGCTATTGCCCTGATCGAAACCGCTCGCCACAGGACGTTCGACGGTAGCCCCCGCAGGGATGCGACCGGCCGAGGGCACGTTGACGGTGATACGCGAACCGTCGGCGCCACCGGCATCGAAGCCGCCGACCACCAGGTTGCCCTGAGCGATGGCGTAGACGTTGCCGTCGATACCCTTGAGCGGTGTCATCAGCAGGCTGCCGCCACGCAGGCTCTTGGAGTTGCCGATCGAGGAGATGGTGACGTCCAGGGTCTGCCCGGGCTTGGCGAAGGGCGGCAGTTCCGCGTGCACGGACACCGCGGCGACGTTCTTCAGCTGAACGTTGCCGCCACCGGTCGGCACCTTGATGCCGAACTGCGCCAGCATGTTGTTGAAGGTCTGCAGGGTGAAGGGCGTCTGCGTGGTCTGGTCGCCGGTGCCGTTGAGACCGACCACCAGACCGTAGCCGATCAGCTGGTTGCTGCGCACGCCCTGGATGCTGGCCAGATCCTTCAGGCGTTCGGCCTGCACGGCGCTGGTGGCGAGCAGCAGGCAGAGGACGCAAAGCAGTCGTTTCATGGTCGTCTACCTGCTCAGAACGGGAACAGCGGGTTCATGAAGAAGCGATCGAACCAGCCTGGCTGGCTGGCATCGGCGAAGGCACCGGTGCCCGAATAGGTGATACGGGCATTGGCGATACGGGTCGAGGACACCGTGTTGTCGGTGGCGATATCGTCGGCACGCACCAGCCCGGCGATGCGCACCAGTTCATCCCCCGTATTCAGTGTCATCCACTTCTCGCCACGCACGGCGAGGATGCCGTTGGGCAGTACCTCCGCCACGGTCACGGTGATGGAGCCGGTCAGGCTGTTGCTCTGGTCGGCTTCGCTTTCACCATCGGTATCGCGGGTGCCGCTGTAGCCGACATCAAGACTGAGGTCTTCGGCCTTGAGCGGATTGAGGCTGGTGCTGGGGTTATCGATGGAGACGCCACCCCCGAACAGCGAGGTCAGGCCGAGCTTGGCGCTGCTGTCCTTGGACATGCTGGAGCCGGCCTTCTTGCTCGCCTGGGTCCGCTCGCTGAGCGTGATGGTAATGATGTCGCCGACGCGATAGGCCTTGCGATCATCGTACAGATTGGTCTCGAAGCCGGGCTGGTAGATGGCGCCGCTGTTCTGCGCCGCCGGCAGCGGAGTGCGCGGCAGTACCGGTGCATAGTAGGGGTCGTCCGGCTTCGGCGGCGGCGTCACGCAGCCGCTCAGGACCAGACTGGCCAGCAGGGGAAAAAGAATCATCGGCCGGTTCATAACCACTACCTCACGGCGTTCGTGTTGCTAGCTGCCGGCGCCTGGGGCGCCTGCAGTATTAAAGGTTCTGCGTGATGAAGGAGAGCATCTGGTCCGAGGTGGAGATCACCTTGGAGTTCATCTCGTAGGCACGCTGCGTGGTGATCATGTTGACCAGCTCCTCGACCACGCTGACGTTGGAGTTCTCCAGGGTGTTCTGCAGCACGGTGCCGAGGCCGGTCAGGCCGGGCGTACCGACTTGCGGCGCACCGCTGGAGGCGGTTTCCATGAACAGGTTGTTGCCGATGGCCTGCAGGCCGGCCGGGTTGACGAAATCGGCAGTCTGGATGTTGCCGATCACCTGTGCGGCCGGATTGCCAGCGGTAGTGACCGACACGGTCCCATCCTCACCGACGGTGAACGTCTGCACCTCGGCGGGCAGGACGATGGCCGGCTCCAGAGGGAAACCGTTGGACGTGACAATCTGGCCGTTGGAGTCCAGGTGAAAGCTGCCGTCCCGGGTATAGCCGACCGTGCCATCGGGCATCAGGATCTGGAAGAAACCGCGGCCGTTGACGGCCATGTCCAACGGTTGCTCGGTGGTTTGCAGGCTGCCGGTGGTAAAGATCTTCTGCGTGCCGGCGATGCGCACACCGGTACCCAGCTGCAGGCCGGTGGGCAGCTCGCTGTCCTGGCTGGACTGGCCACCAGGCTGGCGACGAATCTGATACAGCAGATCCTCGAAGTCGGCGCGATCGCGCTTGAAGCCGGTGGTCGAAACATTGGCCAGGTTGTTGGATATGGTGGTCAGGTTCATGTCTTGAGCAGACAGACCGGTTTTGGCAACCCACAGAGCCGGAAGCATGTTCGTTCTCCTCGAGCGCCGGTTTCATGGCGCTTCGCGTTATTAATCAGCTGATTTGCATGACCCGTGCCATGGCCGACGCACCGTCTTCGGCGGTGCGCATCATCTTCACGTGCAATTCAAACTGGCGAGACAGCGAGAGGATGGCAGTCATCTCCTCGACGGCATTGACGTTGCTCGATTCGAGGAACCCCGAGGTAAGACGCACATTGGCATCCACCTCCTGGGGCCCCGTTGCATCCTTGACCCGGATCAGGCCATCGGTGCCCTTGGTCAGGGTTTTGGGGTCGGGGTTAACCAGCTTGATGCGGTCCACCTCGGCCATCACGCTCGGCGCCTCGCCAAGTGCTCGGATGCTGATAGTGCCGTCCTGGCCGATCTCGACTTTTTGCTCTGGCGGGATGGCAATCGGCCCGCCGTTGCCGAGTACCGGCAAACCATTGCCGGTGCGCAACTGGCCGAGAGCGTCAATCTGCAGGCTAGCGGTACGCACGTAGGCCTCGCTGCCATCGGCCGCCTGCACGGCCACCCAGCCCTGCCCGTCCACAGCCACATCCAGCTCTCTCCCGGTTTCCTGCAAGGTGCCGGGCGTGAAGTCGGTGGCAGGGCGCTCGGTCATCGCATAGACGCGCGCCGGATAGCTGTCGCCGAACACCGGCATCGAACGCGCCTGCTCATAGTCGCGACGAAAACCGGTGGTGGAGATGTTCGCCAGGTTGTTGGCGTGGGCACGCTGCGCCAGGGTGTTCTGGCTGGCGCCAGTCATGGAGATGTACAGCATCTTGTCCATGGTTTGCTCCGCAGGTCGGCTTGTTGCCGCTCATAACTTCGTTACCTGCTCTACAGCAAACCCTGTGCCAGATACCAATATAAATCCTATCTAATTGATACTTAAGGACTTTTAAAAAAATAAAAGACTTCCTGAGAAGCCTTTTCAACAGCCGGCGGCGAGGGCTTGCCGCTGCCGGCAAGCCCCTCCTCCACTCATCAACGCAGGTTGATGATGGTCTGGGTGATGGCGCTTTCGGTTTCGATGGTCTTGGCGTTGGCCTGGTAGTTGCGCTGCGCCACGATCAGATTCACCAGCTGGTCCGACAACTCGACGTTGGAGTCCTCCAGGGCACCGGCCTGCAGGGCCCCGAGAGTGCCGGAGCGCGGTGTCCCCACTACCGGCTCACCGGACTGGAAGGACTGCACCCAGGCCGTCTTGCCGACCGGCGTCAGCCCCTGCACGTTGGCGAAGTTGGCGAGCACAACCTGCCCCTGAACCAGCGACTGACCATTGGTGTAGCGCGCGAAGATCACGCCGGTGTCATCAATCTCCAGACCGGCCAGCTCACCGGTGGTGTAGCCATCCTGGCTGACGGCAGTCACGGCGAAGGCGCTGGCGAACTGGGTGGCTTTGCGAATATCAACGGTGATACCAGCAGCGGCCGCGTTGGCACCATTGGCACTCCAAACCGGAGGCACCGAACTATCGGGCGCTGCCGGCACCCAGTTGGTAAGGCTCAGCGTGCCATCCGCATTCACCGTGAAGTCGGGCGATGTGAGCGCAGCAGTGTCCAGCTGGCCGGCAGCGGTAAAGCTGAGGTTGACCGAATAGGGTGTAGTCAGCGTCGGATCGTTGGGATTGCGCCCATCGATCAGCACATTCATCGTCCAGGTGTTGGCAGCCGTCTTCACGAAGTACTGAGTCATGACATGGGCATTGCCCTGGGTGTCATAAATGTTGGTTGAAGTGGACGAGTTGTAGGTGGTCGGGTCCGTGGGATCAAACGGGGTCGTGGTAGGTACCGTGTTGTTCGAGTTCAGGTTGAAGGTCTGCGCCAGATTCTCCGTGGCACGCGGTGCCTGTGCCGCAGTCTGAATACGAATGTCATCCACGATGCCATTCTGCAGATTACCCGCAGCGTCTACCGCATAGCCCTGCAGGCGATACCCAAAGTTGTTGACCACATAGCCATCTCGGTCAGTACCGAAGTATCCGGCACGGGTATAGCTGATCTCGCCATTGTTGCTGGTCACGAAGAAGCCGTTGCCGTTGATCGCCAGATCCAGGGCGTTCTGGGTGTAGTTGATGTTGCCCTGGTTGAACAGCTGCGACACGTCCGCCAGCAATACACCACTCCCCTGCGGATTGGAGCCCGTACCGAGCACCGAGGCGGCGTAGACATCGGCGAACTCGGCGCGCGACTGCTTGAAACCTGCGGTGCCGGCGTTGGCGATGTTATTGCCAGTAACGTTGAGGTCGCTGGTAGCTGCCCGCAGACCACTGAGACCGATATTGAAAGCCATGGTGAACTCCTTACAGCCTGAGGGTTACTGACCGATGATCTGGACTTGCGAGAGCGGCACACTGCCGATACCCGCCAGGTTGAGCTTCATTTCGCCACCGTTCTGCCCCAGCACGACACTGTCGACGTTGGCCGGCAACAGGGTGTAGAGGCCTTTGGTGCCGTCTGCGTAGGTGGCCTGCGCCTCGAACTTGTAGGTGCCGGGCGGCAAGACGTTGCCGCTCGAATCCTTGCCGTCCCACATGAAGCTCACATTGCCGGCCGCCTGCTGCCCGAGGTTGACCCGGCTCACCGCCTTGCCGTTACTGTCGTAGACGTTGACGTAAACGTTGCTGCTGGTGACCGGCAGAACCAGGCTGCCCTTGAAGGTTTCACTGGTATCCACCACCGCCTTATCGGTCGGCACTATCACCTTGCGGCCCACCAGAGACGAAGCCTGCAGAGCCTGGGACGACTGGTATCCAGACAGCAGCTCACCCATGCTGGAGTTGAGCTTCTCGATGCCCTCGACCTGACTGAACTGCGCCAGCTGGGCGATGAACTCACCGTTCTCCTGGGGCTCCAGGGGATTCTGGTTGTTCAACTGGGCCACCAGCAGTTCCAGAAACTCGTTCTTGCCGAGATCCTTCTTCTGGGTGGTTTCCTGCTTGATCTGATACTGGTCCAGTACGGAACTGACGCCACTGACACTCATTGTCTCGCTCCTCGTTCGCCGCTTACTGGCCCAGGGTCAGCACGCGCTGCATCATCTGCTTGGCGGTATTCATCATTTCCACGTTGGTCTGGAAGTTGCGGCTGGCCGAGATCATGTCGGCCATCTCCTCGACCACGTTGACGTTCGGGTAGTACACGTAGCCCTTCTCGTCCGCCGCCGGGTGGTTGGGTTCATAGCGCGGCATCAGGCTGCTCTGATCCTCGACCACGCCCAGCACCTGCACGCCGCGACCAGCCTGATCCTGGTCAGCGAACAACGAACCACGGTCACCATCCATGGTCGACTCGAACACCGTGGCGAACACCGGATGGCGCGCGCGGTAGGTCTGGTCGATGCTGGAAGAAACCGTCTCGGCGTTGGCAATGTTGCTGGAGATGGTGTTCAGGCGAGTGCTCTGGGCACTCATGCCGGTACCGGCGATATTGAAGACACTGGCGAGTGACATGTTCGTGACCTCTCTTATTCGCCGCGCAGGGCATTGACCAGCCCTTTGAACTTGCTGTTGAGCAGCGTGAAGCTGGCCTGGAACTGCACCGCGTTCTCGGCGTAGTTAGCCTGCTCCTGCTGCATGTCGACGGTGTTCTGGTCGATGGACGGGTGGAACGGGGTACGGAAACGCAGCGCAGGATCGGCCAGCTGGATACCTTCTGCGGCAATGTGCTGGCTGTCGGTGCGGTTCAGGCCAAATTGCTTGCTGCCCTGCTGCTCATTCTGCGCGGCGAGTACGGCAGCGAAATCGAGGTCACGCGCCCTGTAATTCGGGGTATCCGCGTTGGCGATGTTGTTGGCGAGCACTTCGGCGCGCTGAGCGCGGAAGTTCAGGGCCGATTCATGGATGCCGAGGGCTTTGGAGAAACTGATACTCATGACCTGGAACCTTTGCCGTTTGGGCTTCGTGCCTGGGATTTAGCAAGGGCCATGCCATTTCTATTTATTCTTATTTTTCAACAACTTAAATAATATTATCGATGCCTGTAGGCGCTGAGCGGCAAAGCTTTTCCGCTACCGACCGGGAAAAGCGGCAAACCGGCAACACCCTTTGCCGCCCCAAACGAAAACGGGAGGCCAATGGCCTCCCGTCTGCGTACGCCTGAGCGTCAATCACTTCACCTTGTAAATAATCCCCGGACTGCATTGGACCATCTGGTACAGGTCCGGCAAGCCATTGAGTGCTTCCGAGGCCCCCAGGAACAGGTAACCGCCCGGCTTCAGCGTGGCATGAATGCGGGTGAGGATGTCCTTCTTCACCTCGGCGGAAAAGTAGATCAGCACGTTCCGGCAGAAAACCACGTCGAACTTGCCAAGCGAGGCGTAGCTCTCCAGCAGATTCAGGGGACGAAACTCGACGCGACTCTTGATGGCCGGCTTGACCACCCAGCGGCCCGGCCCCTTGGGATCGAAGTAACGCTGCAGCCGCTCCTGCGACAAGCCTCGCCCCATGGCAAGGCTGTCATACTCGCCCGACTTGCAGTTGGTCAGCATTGATGGAGACAGGTCGGTGGCGACAATCTGCACACCCGCCTTGAGCTGCCCAAGGTTGGTTTTTTCGAACTCATCGATGGTCATCGACAAAGAATAGGGCTCCTGCCCCGAGGAACAGGCAGCTGACCAGATACGCAAACGCTGACTGGGGTTGGCCTTGATCAACTCCGGCAGTACCCGAGACTTCATTACCTCAAAGGGGTAGGTGTCACGGAACCACAGCGTTTCGTTGGTGGTCATGGCATCAACGACCTGCTCGCGCAGGCCACCACGGGGCTGAGCCTGCATCTTCTGCACGAGTTCGCCAAGCGTCTTGATGCCCTGCTGCTCCATCAACTTATTCAGACGACTGGACACCAGGTACTGCTTGTTGCTCCCCAGCAAAATGCCGCAGGCCTTTTCCAGAAAGGTACGGAACTGCTCGAAATCCAAATTGCCTGAAGACACTAATGCAGCCTCACCAAACATGGTCCTAACCGAGAGCCGAGCCCTCAGCCCCCATCTGCTACGCGGACACGCTCAACCACACGTGAAGCGAGCTCGTCCGGACGGAACTTCGCCAGGAAGTCATCTGCGCCGACCTTCTTCACCATCGCCTGGTTGAACACCCCGGACAGCGAAGTATGCAGAATCACATGAAGGTTCTGCATCCTCGGATCGGAACGAATCTCTGCCGTGAGGGTGTAACCGTCCATCTCCGGCATTTCGATATCGGAGATCAGCATGAGGAACTCCTCCGCCGGATTCTTGCCCTCCTCCACCATCTTGCGCAGATAGTCGTACGCTTCACGGCCATCATTGAGGGCCACAACCTCGACCCCGACGCTCTCCAGGCAACGCGACACCTGCTTGCGCGCCACCGAGGAGTCGTCGCAGATCAGCACACGCTTGGAAACAGCCTTGGCCTGGGTCTCGACGTCCACCACGCCCTCGGAGATCGCCTCCGACATCGGTGCCACCTCAGCGAGAATCTTCTCGACGTCAATCACTTCGACCAGCTTGTTGTCGACGCGGGTCACTGCCGTGAGGTAGTGATCGCGACCAGTGCCCTTGGGCGGCGGGTGGATCTCCCCCCAGTTCATGTTGACGATGCGCTCCACCGAGCGCACCAGGAAACCCTGCACCTTGGTGTTGTACTCGGTGATGATCACAAAGCTGTTCTGGATGTCATCCAGCGCCGACTTGCCGGTGGCAAGTGCCAGATCAAGGATGGGAATAGTGCCACCGCGGATGTTCGCCACGCCGCGTACAACCTGACTGGACTTGGGCATCACGGTGAGCTTGGGGCATTGCAGCACCTCCTTCACCTTGAACACATTGATGCCATAAAGCTGCGGGCCGTCCAGACGGAACAGCAAGAGCTCCAGACGATTCTGCCCGACCAGTTGGGTACGCTGGTTAACCGAGTCCAATACTCCGGCCATGCCCAGACTCCTTATTGTTCATAATGCCTCGCACTCTGCTAAAGCCTAGCAGGCGGCACGGGGCTTGCTTCGTGAGCGGCATGAAAAAGCTCACGACACTTTTCCGACACCTGATGGCGAAACGCCTTGCTCTTGTCGGAGTTTTACCCGCTTTGGGGCTATTCGGCTACAGCCAGGCGCATGCTGCGGAGCTGACTCTGCCCGAAGAGCTTATCGGCGCTACCGAAGGCTTTCTTGAATTCATGGTAGAGGACTATCTGGAGCGTAGCGAAATCGCGGCCCGATATGAAATTCAGGTAAACACTCTCGACCCCCGTTTGCGCCTGGCGGCCTGCGACAGTGATTTGACACAAAGCCTGGAAAGTCCGGCTCAACCCCTTGGCCGCGTGACCGTCCGGATCAGCTGCGAGGGCACTAAGCCATGGACCGTTTTTGTTCCCGCCCAGGTACGCCTTTTCCGCCCGGTGGTGGTCGTGAAAGCTCCGCTCAAGCGAGACAGCATCATCGGTCCTGCGGACATCGCCTTGATCGAGCAGGATGTCAGCCTGCTCAGCCGGGGCTATGTGACATCACCGGAGCAGGCCATCGGCAAAAAACTGACGCGCGCGACACAGGCTGATCAGGTTTTGACACCCACCATGCTGCAGGCTGCGGACGCCGTGCAGCGTGGCGACCAGGTGGTGATCACGGCACGGAGTGGCGGAATCAACGTGCGCATGCAAGGCGAGGCATTGTCTGGCGGCACACTGGGACAACAGATCAACGTCCGCAACCTGGCCTCACAACGCATCATCCGCGCACGCATCGCAGGCCCCGGCCAGGTCGAGGTCGACATGTAGGCACGATTCTTGTAGCGCAAATCCCCGGTGATTTCCTACACTGTTAAGCGACGCACACACTTGCGCCCTAAAGTTTCGACGGAACCGGCCGACAACCCAGTCAAGCGTCCAGATTACCGTCCGAGGTTCACAACATGGTTATCGACTTCAACCGGCTGAACAATGCCGCCAGCCCCGCCAACGGCGGTCGCACCGGCAACGCTCAGGCCAGCAGCCGCAACGAGGCTGTCAGCAATACCCCGCAGAATGCGGCACAGGTTGCTGACGAGCAGGCTGCTAACGCCAAGACGGGTGAATCCGTCCAGCTCAGCCGCGAAGCTCAGCAACTGCAGAAGGCTGGCGACAAGCTGCGCGACCTGCCGACCGTGGACAAAGAGCGCGTCGCCAGACTCAAGCAGGCAATTGCCGACGGTAGCTATCAGGTCGACGCCCAGCGCGTGGCCAGCAAGCTCCTCGATTTCGAATCCCAGCGCTAGTCCCAGGGCTGCGCTGGGGGTGTTGGACGCCCGATCCCCAGAGCCCGCGATGCAAGATAACGACCTGCTGCAACTGTTCAACGACGATATCGGCACCGCCCAACGTCTTCTTGAACTGATCGACGCCGAATTCCAGGCCATGGGAGAGCGTGATCTGCCCCGTCTGGAACAACTGCTTGGCGAGAAACTCCCCCTCCTGTCCCTGCTTGAGAAGCATGGTACGGCCCGCAGCCAACTGCTCGTCGCGCAGCAGCTGAGCGCTGATCGCGCCGGGCTGGAGGCGATGGCCAGCCGCAGCGCCAACGGTGAGGAGCTGCTATCACGCAGCGACGAGTTGAATCGGCTGCTGGAAAGCTGCCGCGAAGCGAACCAGCGCAATGGCCGGCTGATCCGCGCCAACCAGGCATCATTGAAGAGTGTGCTCGGCATTCTTCGCGGCGGCGAAACGCCGGGGCTCTATGACAGCCGCGGCAGCGCCGCTAGAATCGCGCAGCAACGCCCCCTCAGCCAGGCCTGAGACCATAACAACAAGCACAGGGACATACCGGCAATATGCCAGTATGCTAGTGCGGTAGTACCCTGGAGTTATGCACTGTGTCCAACCCGTTCCAAGAGGATGATGGCCCCCAGCCGCCGAAGGTGCTCACCGCACCCCTGGAGGTTTTTGCCAATCTGCGCACCCTGCAGCAGGGCAATGATCCACTGGTCATCACATTCAAGGACCGCAGTCAGCGGTTCCAGAGCTACCTGATCGAAGTCAACCGCGAGCGCGGTCTGATTGCTCTGGACGAACTCATTCCCAACGACGGCGAACGCTTCATTCAGAGCGGCGAGGCATTCCACGTGGAAGCATTCCACGAGGGCGTACGCATTGCCTGGAGCTGCGAGGACCCTGTACGCATCGGCGAACTCGAGAATGCGCGTTGTTACTGGTGCTACATGCCGGAGCGCATCACCTACCATCAGCGTCGCAATGCCTACCGCGCCGCCCTGGGCCAGGGTCAACTGGTCAATATCGAGCTATCGGGCAGCCGCCTGACTCCTGGCCTGAGAGGCCAGATGCTGGACATCTCGGCTACCGGCTGCCGTCTGCGCTTTCCCGGTGACGTGACCGCGCGCCTGCAACCTGGCGAAGTTTATGAACGGTTCAGCGCGCAACTGCCGATCGGCGGCATGACGACTAGCGCCGAGTTGCGTCATGCCTACTTTGACCAGAAGAACGGCATGACCTTTGTCGGCCTGCGCTTCCATCGCATGAGCGGCCTCGAGCAACGCCAGGTAGAGCGCTTCGTCTACCAACTGCAACGCGAATCTCGCCGCGTCGAGCAGGAATAAGGGAGGCCGCCGCGAGGCGGCCTCTTGGCTTCAGACCTGATTTGCCAGCACACGCCGCTCCCAGGGC
Organism: Aquipseudomonas alcaligenes; assembly: GCF_900156545.1. Taxonomy (GTDB): domain Bacteria; phylum Pseudomonadota; class Gammaproteobacteria; order Pseudomonadales; family Pseudomonadaceae; genus Aquipseudomonas; species Aquipseudomonas alcaligenes_A. The sequence goes on along the minus strand of NZ_FTNW01000001.1, from coordinate 462,109 downwards.
GTGATCTCATCAAGAAAACTCATCAGCTCCATGCTCTTGGTCGCGCAGTATCCGCCGACAAACTCATCACCGAACCACTGTCGAGCCAGCTTACTGCCCTGCAAGCGCTGCAGTGCGGCATGCAGCGTACAAGGCAAGCTGAGTGCCGGCGGCACCTCGAATTCACCCTGGATCGGCTCGGTAGGCGCCAGCTGGCTCCGCAAGCCATGCAGCCCAGCCGCGAGACTGGCAGCAATGGCCAGGTAAGGATTGGCATCGGCGCCGGGCAAGCGGTTCTCTACTCGCCGAGCCGCTGGAGCGCTGGCGGGTATACGCAGACCGGCTGCACGGTTGTCGTGTGACCAGCAGGCGTTGTTCGGCGAGGCATAGGGATGACACAGGCGCTGATAGGAATTCACATGCGGCGCGAACAGCAGCGTGAAGTCTGCCAGCGCCGCCTGCTGCCCACCGATGAAGTGATAGAAGGCGGGCGTCGCCTCGCCATTGTCGGCGCTGAAGATATTGCGGCCGCTCCCCTGCTCCACCACGCTCTGGTGGATGTGCATGGAGCTGCCCGGCGTATGCGGCAGGGGCTTGGCCATACACACCACGGCCAGGCCATGCTTGAGTCCGACCTCACGCAACAGATGCTTGAACAGAAAGGTCTGATCAGCAATCCGAAGAGGGTCACCGTGCAGCAGATTGATCTCGAACTGGCTGACACCCATCTCGTGCATGAACGTATCACGCGGCAGCCCGAGCGCCGCCATGCAGCGATAGACCTCCTCGAAGAAGGGGCGCAGGCCATTGCCGGACGACACACTGAAGGCCGAGCAACCACTCTCACGACTGCCATCCAGCCCCAGCGGCGGCAGGAAGGGACGCTGCGGGTCGAGATGCCGCTCGAACACGAAGAATTCCAGCTCGGTGGCCACCACCGGCTGCCAGCCATGCTCGGCATAGGCGGCAACGACCCGCTTGAGCAGCCCCCGGGTCGACAACCCGGAGCTGCGACCATCCAGCTCGTCCGCATCACAGATGGCCATGGCTCGGGGAGACTCGCTCCAGGGCAGGCGGAAGACGTTCTCTGGCACGCTGCTCAGCACCAGATCGCCGTCATCACTGCCGTAAAAACGCGCTGGCGGGTAGCCGCCCATGATGCACTGCAACAGTACGCCTCGTGCGAGCTGCAGACGCCGCCCCTCAAGGAAACCCTCCGCCGTCATCACCTTGCCCCGGGGCACCCCGTTGAGGTCCGGGGTCACGCACTCGATTTCGGCCACACCGGTCAAACGCTCCGCGAGCGCACTGCTGCCGTGGGTATTCATGATGGCTTATCCTTGTTGTTGATCCGTACAAAATACGCATCACCCGTTCAGGATTTCAAGCGCACAACCCAACAGTTTCAGCTCAGGAACGTTACCAGCTGCTCGGCATCGAAAGGCCAGTTGAGCTCAGCCCCCGTGTCACAGCGGCGCAGAACCGGTATGCGCAAGCCATACGCCTCGACCCAGTCCTCGCGCTCGGCGATATCCACGAGTTCGACCAGCAGCCCGTGTTCGACAAAAGGCATTAGCAAGGCTTCTGCCACCTCACAGAGGTGGCAGCCAAGGGTGCCGAAAAGTTGGCATTCAGGTGGCATCGGGGCATCTCCGAACTCGGTCAGGGCCGAATTCTACCACCCACCCGCACCCTGTTCAGACCTGCGGACAACGCAAAGGGGCAATCCAGAAGCGCGGACTTAGCGGCTCACGCGCTGGCGATCCGGGCTGTCCTCGGCACCGCGCACTCATTACGCGGCAAATCGTGATTAGACCGCAGCCGGCAACTGGCCGAGTAAGCCCTGCAGACCGTCGAGCAGGCGATTATTGAATTCCCCTGCCTTGGCCAGCAGCCCTTCGTCGAAGCGCTCGTCGAGGCTGAAACCGCCCTCCAGCAACTCCTGCAACGTGCCCTTGGCATCCTCGGTAACCCTATCGGCAGTGCGCAGAGCCTCAAGCAGGCCACGGGCATACTCGACCAGGCTGTCGTTCACCGCACTGGCAGCCCGACCACCCTGCTGGGCAACGGCCCCATAGGCATCGGTGGCCTGGCGAACGCTGGTCTGGGTCAGCTGCAGCGACATGGAGGCCAGCTGCGAACCGTCCATGTTGAGCTGCATGGCGCGATCGAACGCGCCACTCAGGTTTCCGGAATAGAAATCGCTGGAAATGTCCTGAACCTGCTTGAACAGATCCTCCAGGGCGGCACGCTCCTCGTCGTCCAGCTCGCCGTCCACCTGTACCTGCCAGGCGCCGATCTGAATGCTGCCCGAGCTGCTGCTGGCGGCCACCACTGCAGAGCCACCACTGCCGGCAGCCGCCACGCGGCTCTGCGCCCAGCTGGCGGATGCGCTGGCGATGGATATCTGCAGCCGGTCACCGTCACGGGTCGTGATCTGCATGTCAAAGGTTTCGGCCTGCGCGGCAAAACGCTCGCTGCGGGCAGCCACGGCCACCAGATTGTCCGTACTGGCGGGCAGCTGGCGGCCATAGTCGGACTGCAGCCCCTGCAGTCCGTCCTGAATCTTGTCGTAGGTGGCATCGATGTCGTCGGCCACCTTGCCCTTGAGCACACCCATGCCATCGAGAATCTTGCGCGCTTCGGCAAAGCCTTTCTCCACCCCCTCACGGGCCTGCGCCAGCAGCCCCTCCAGCTTGGCGGAATCGGCACCTGCGGCGGCTTCACTCTTCAAGCGTTGCTCGATGAAGCCGATAACACGCTCGGCGACTTTGTCCGGTGTGAAATCTCCTCGCTCGCCATTCAGCGCACCGGAATCCAACCCCAGGCGATCAGCCAGGCGATTGGCCAAGGTGTTCTGCCCCTCGGCTTGAGCACGCGAGGCGGGCAGGCCATTGAGCAGCGGCGGACGGGACAGCGACGGGGAAAGCGAAGCCAGAGCATTCATGGCGGCGTACCTGAACAGGACATCTAAATGGTTGGCGGCGTGCACCTGGGAAACTTGAGAAGGAGCCGACCAGCGGCCAGGTATTGCCACGGATCATGGACGGCCCCGTCAGGCTTCGGCATGCTCGGCACCTGTCGATAGGGAGACCCTGCGTGTTTACTGACCTGCTGATCATTCTGGCCTGCTCGCTGCTGGTCATCGCGCTGTTCCGCCGCCTGCGCCTGCCGCCGGTCCTCGGCTACCTCTGCGTTGGCCTGCTGGTCGGCCCTGCCGCCCTGGACTGGATAACCTCGGCCCATGATCTGCCCAGGCTGGCCGAGCTCGGCGTGGTATTTCTGCTGTTCAGCCTGGGGCTTGAGTTCTCCCTGCCGCGCATGCTGGCCATGCGCAGCACGGTATTCGGCCTGGGTAGCGCCCAGGTCACCCTATGCGGCGCAGTACTGGCCATCAGCCTGTGGTTCGCCGGGGTTTCACCCGCCAGTGCCATTCTGCTGGGCCTGGGGTTGGCACTTTCCTCCACCGCAATCGTCGGCAAGGAACTGGTTAGCCTCGGCGAGGTATTCAGCGGTCATGGACAGAACGCCATGGGCGTACTGCTTTTCCAGGACCTGGTCGCCGTACTGCTGCTGACCCTGGTACCCGTGGTCGCCGGCCAGGGTGGAGCACCGTGGTACCTGGAGCTGCCGCTGACCCTCGGGAAAACCCTGTTGCTGTTCTTCGGACTTCTGTTGGCAAGCCGCTGGCTCCTGCCCAGGCTGTTTCACGAGGTGGCCCAGTCGCACTCCGCCGAGCTGTTCGTCATGCTCGCACTGGTCATCGTACTGCTCACTGCCTGGCTGACCCATCTGCTCGGCCTGTCGATGGCGCTGGGAGCCTTCCTGGCCGGCATGCTGCTTGGCGAAAGCCACTATCGCCACCAGATCGAAGCGGATATCCGGCCATTCCGCGACATTCTCCTGGGCCTGTTCTTCGTCAGCGTCGGCATGCTGATAGACCTACGGCTTTTTGCCGACCAGGGCTTGGCCATTCTGGGAGCTACCTTGCTGCTGATGTCGCTCAAACTTGGCCTGGTATGGCTGCTGGTCAGGTTGCGCGGCGAGAGCAACGAGACAGCCTGGCGCAGCGGTGTTGCACTGGCGCAGGCTGGCGAGTTCTTCTTCGCGCTGGTTGCCCTGATGAGCCAGCAACACCTTGTTGCGGCGCCCCTGGCCGGCATCCTGCTGGCAGCCGCCTTCTGCTCCATGGCCCTCACACCACTGTTGCTGAGAGGGGCGCCGCTATTGGCGGCAGCCCTGCGACGCCAGGGTGGACAGGAAAGTCCGCTGGAGGAGATCACCAGCCGCAGTGCCGAACTCTCCCAGCATGTCGTGATCTGCGGCTACGGTAGGGTCGGTCAATCCATTGGTCGTTTTCTGCAGCGCGAGAATCAGGAGTTCGTCGCCCTGGACGACGATCCCGTGCGCGTTGAAGAAGCCAGCGCCGGCGAGAGCAACGTGCACTATGGAGACTCGCGCCGCCGAGACCTGCTGGAGGCCGTCGGTATCGCGCGTGCACGCCTGCTGGTGGTCGCCGTGGACAAGACCGACGTGGCCCTGCACATCGTCGAGCAGGCGCGCCAGCACTGCCCGGAACTGCAGATTCTGGTGCGTACCCGCGACGACAGCCGTCTCAGCGAACTGCAGGCCGCCGGCGCCAGCGAAGTAGTACCGGAGGTCCTTGAATCAAGCCTCATGCTGGCCTCTCACGCCCTGGTGATGCTGGGCATTCCGGAGCAGCGGGTACAGCAGCACCTGGACGAGGTAAGACGCAACCGCTACCGCATGCTGCATGGCTTTTACCACGGCGCCCAGGCCAACCTGCTGGATGCCCAGGGGCAACCTCGACTGCTGCTGCATGCAGTCAACCTGCCAGAGAGTGCGTTTGCCTGCGGACGCTGCGCGGATGACCTGAACCTGGAGGAACTGGGTCTGGAGGTACAAGCGGTGCGCCGCGACGGCATCGATCTGCCCATCGGGCAGCGCCCGCAGCTTCGCGAAGGCGACACCGTGCTGCTGTCCGGCCCCCTGCAGGCGATCGAGGCCGGCGAGGCTCGGCTGCTCGGAGGCGCCTAAGTCAGCGAGCGCCCAGCAATACTTCGGCAGCAGCCCGCGCGTGCAACGCCTGGTCGGCCGGCCCCTGCACGTGAGCGATGCTGAGCGCACCCTCCAGTAGAAACATCAGCTGCCATGCCAGTTGCTCGGCCCGGGCGGGGTCCACCACCTGCAATAGCATGTGGAAGTGCCCGAACACAGCGACTTTGAACGTTGCCGCCCGTTGATGAATCGGGTGCTCGCGGTCATGGAACTCGGCGGCGGCATGGATGAAGCTGCAGCCACAGAAATCCGCCTGATGAATCCAGAGCTGCAGGGCATCGAAGGTGCGCAACAACGCCTCTCGGGGCTCGCAGCTGGCGCGCAACAACGCCAGCCCTTCGAGAGTTTCACGCTCGCGGCGCTCCAACACAGCCAGGATCAGCTCTTCCTTGGAGCGAAAGTGCTTGTACAGCGTCATCTTGGCCACACCCGACTCGGCCAGGATGCGATCAATACCCGTAGCGTGATAGCCCTCCCGAGCGAACAGGACCTGAGCAGTACTGAGCAATTGTTCACGTTTGCTGGATGCCATCGACTCCTCCGGCAGTCGCAACTGGACGGCTAGCCCGCCCCAGTCAAAAATACGCGCTTGAATATACAGACCTGTCTGTATAATATCCAGCCAAATCCGGCAGCGCCTCTGAACACTCCCCGATAACGCGCCAGTGCATCGGTTCGGACACCGATCCATCCGACAGCCACTGTAACGACAAATGCCCTGAGTCACGCCGTGCTCAACGCATGGCTCAGTTTCGCCAACAACGCGGAGAGGCGCGCACCTGTGCATGCGGCTCATCCGCCCGCACAAGGGAAACCGCCATGCGCCCACTGCTATTCGTGCTGCTACTGGCTATCACCAGCGCGCCACAGGCCGCCGGGCTGCGCTTTACCTTGGTTAAGACGGCAGAGACCGAAACCCGTGATGCCTTTACCGTGGAGGGCGGCGCATGGACCGAGAAAGCCATCGCCAATCATGTTGCAGTGCTGATTGAGCACCATGCGGCCACCCTGCTGCTGGATACCTCTCTGGGGCGCAAGGTGGACCAGCAGTTCGAAACGGAAATGCCCTGGTACGACAAGCCGCTGCTGCGCTACGGGAAGGTCACGCCGGTACGCGACCAACTGGACCGCGACGGCATCAGTATCGACCGCATCCTGCTCACTCACAGCCACTGGGACCATGCCTCGGGCCTGGTCGACTATCCGGAAGTGCCGGTGTGGGCGCCCTATGACGAGATCGAGTTCAGCCGAATCGCCACCCCGCCCGCGGTCCTGCCCAGTCAGTTCAGCCATGCCATCCGCTGGGTCCCCTTCCAGTTCGATGCACAGCCATTCATGGGCTTCGAGTCCAGCCACGATCTGTTTGGTGATGGCAGCCTGGTGCTGGTCCCGATGGCGGGGCACACCCCCGGTTCAATCGGCCTGTTCCTGACCCTCGACGACGGCCGACGCTTTTTCTTCACCGGCGACACCAGCTGGCGTCTGCAAGGTTTCACCGGCCCCAAAGAGAAGTTCTGGCTCAGCAAACGCATGGTCGACAACGATCCAGACGGCACCCGCCTGCAACTGGAAAGAGTCCACCGGCTGCTGCAGGAGCATCCGCAACTCACCGTTATCCCCGCCCACGACGAGTCAGCGCAGCGCGCGCTCGGCTATTACCCGCAATGGATTGAGTGAGACGCGACTCGACCAATGTCTAGAGGCCGCCAATGCGGCAAAGTGGTTTATTCCCCCTCGCTGCAACCGGACCGGAATACCGGTCGCCATCACCAGCCGAGGACAATAACAATGAGCAAGTCCCCCCTCGCCCTTAGCGTGGCCCTGGCCGCGCTGGGCACCAGCCTCACTCTGCCAACCATCAGCCAGGCCGCCTTCATCGAAGACAGCAAAGCCAGCGTGGAACTGCGCAACTTCTACATGAACCGCGACTTCCGCCAGGAGGGTGGCAGCAAGGGCCAGTCCAAGGCCGAGGAATGGGCGCAGGGTTTTCTGCTGCGCTACGAGTCCGGTTACACCGAGGGCACCGTCGGTTTCGGCGTCGATGCGATCGGCACCCTGGGACTGAAGCTCGACTCCAGCCCGGATCGCGCAGGCACGGGACTGCTGCAACGCGACAAGGAGACCGGGCGCGCCCAGGACGATTACGGCGATCTGGGCGTCACCGCCAAGGTCAAGGTGTCCAATAGCGTACTCAAGGCCGGCACCCTGATGCCCAAGCTGCCGGTGGTCCAGGCCAACGATTCGCGCCTGCTCCCGCAAAGCTTCCAGGGCGGCTGGGTGAACTCCCAGGAAATCGCCGGGCTGACACTTGATGCCGGCCAACTGAGCCGGGTCAACCAGCGTGACTCTTCCGACCATGAGACCATGGTCATGACGACCGGAACTGGCCGTGGCTTCACTGGTACGGATGCGGTGGACAGCGACGAATTCAACTTCGCCGGCGCCACCTACAAGTGGAATGACCAGCTCAGCACCGCCTACCACTACGGCGCGCTGGACAACTTCTACCAGCAGCACATCCTCAGTGCGGTGCACGTGCTGCCGTTGGGCGACAAGCAAAGCCTCAAGAGCGACCTGCGCTTCGCCCGCTCCACCGACGACGGCAACACCAACGTCGACAACAAGGCTTTCGGCGCGATGTTCACCTATGCCCTCGGCGGCCATGCCTTCGGCCTGGGCTACCAGAAGATGAGCGGCGACACAGGCTACGCCTATATCGGCGGTACCGACCCCTTCCTGGTCAACTACGTGCAGATCGGCGACTTCGCCTTCAAGGACGAGCAATCCTGGCAGGCACGCTACGACTACAACTTTGCCGCCGTCGGCATCCCAGGCTTGACGTTCATGACGCGCTATCTCTCCGGCGACAATGTCGACCTTGGCGCCGGCCAGTCCGAAGGCAAGGAGTGGGAGCGCAACACCGACATCGCGTACGTGTTCCAGGACGGCCCGCTGAAGAACGTCGGTATCAGGTGGCGTAATGCGACCACCCGCTCCAACTTCGGCAACGACCTCGACGAGAACCGCCTGATCCTCAGCTACACGCTATCGCTCTGGTAAATCCGCAACCGTCGCGGCGCCTCACCACAGCCCTGCATACCCAGGGCTGTTGGTTGCCTACAGGGCAGCAGGCATCGGCATAACCTGCCTTCTCAAGCCGCGAGATGGGCACAAGGCCCCCGAACACACTGCCACACCTCTTGGCTACAACAACCCAGCGCCTGAGCCGACGCAACAGTGGCTTCAGTCACCATGTCGCCGCCCTACGGCTTCGGCGCCGCATCCTCGAAACGGTCCACCGTCCGCAGACTGCGGAAGCCCCACATCCAGCCACCGACCACACCCAGCGTGCACAGGCTGCCCAGCAGCGCTGCCGGTACGGCGCCGAGCCAGGCGGCGCTGCTGCCGGCGCGGAACTCGCCCAGCTCGTTGGAGGAGCCGATGAACAGCATGTTCACCGCATTCACCCGGCCGCGCATAACGTCCGGGGTGGAGAACTGGATCAGCGAGGAGCGGATGTACATGCTCACCATGTCCGCCCCCCCCGCCACCACCAGCGCAGCGAACGATAGCCAGAACAGGCTGGACAACGAGAACACCAGGTTGGCCACACCGAACACCGCCACCGCGAAGAACATGCTCATGCCCACATGGCGATTGAACGGCCGCAGGCTCAGGTAGAAGCCGACCAGAACCTCGCCGATGGCCATGGCGCTGCGCAGGATGCCGAGGCCGGTCGGCCCCACGTGCAGCACCTCCTGGGCATACACCGGCAACAACGCCACCACGCCGCCCAGCAGCACGGCGAACAGATCCAGCGAGATAGTGCCGAGGATGATCGGCCGCGTGCGAATGAAATGAATGCCGGCGGTAAAGCGTTTCCAGGCGGTCGCTTCCAACGGTTTGCTGTCCTCGCGGTAACGCACCTGCACCAGGCTCAGCATCAACACGCCGGCAGCAAAGAACAGCAGACACAGCGAGTAGGTCAGTTCGCCGCCACCCAGCGCATAGAGCCCGCCGCCGATAACCGGACCGGAGATGGTCGAGGCGCGCACGATCATGCTGTTGGCGGCGATGGCCGCCGCCAGGCGCTCGCGCGGCACGATCTGCGGCAGCAGGCTGGACAGTGCCGGCCCGGTAAAGGCGCGAGCACAACCGTAGGCCACCAGCACGCCGTAGAACGCCTCGACCGGCCCATGAGCCAGCGACAGCCAGAGCAGCACGCCGGCACATACCGCCTCCACCGCCCAACTCAGGCCGAGAATCCACTTGCGGTCGTAGCGATCGATCAGGTCGCCGGCCGGCAGCAACAGGAACAGCATCGGCAGAAACTGCGCCAGGCCGACATAGGCCAGGCTCATCGGGTCGCGCGTCAGGTCATAGACCTGCCAGGCCACCACCACGGCCATGATCTGCACGGCGAACATGGCCAGCACGCGGGCGGCGAGGAACGGCAGAAAACCGGGCTGGCGATAGACGGAAGATTCGGCGGACACGACGCAAGACCCGAGACAGAGAGGAAACCGTGCAATCTACTGAATGAAAAGCTGTCCAGGCAAACAGGTTAGCCATCCGCTTCGGGCAACCCGCGCTACCGATTCAGCTCGTACACACAGATATTCACGGTGGTAGCCAGGTTAAGCGACTCGATGGCGCCACAGCCGGCAATGGTGAACGGCCGCGCGCCCAACGCGCCCAACTGCTCGCGGGGTACGCCACGGGCCTCGTTGCCGAACAGATAGCAGTCGAAGTCGGCGAAGCCGGCGGACTGCAGCGGCTCGCCCTGCATATCCAGACAGGCGATGCGCGGGAAGCGCTCCAGCAGCGAGTCCAGCTCGACATCCAGCTCCAGCGGCACATGGAAGATCGCGCCCATGCTGGAGCGCACCACCTTGGGGTTGTAGGGATCGACGCTGCCGGGGCTGAGCAGGCAGCGCAGGCCGCCAAACCAGGCCAGCGTGCGCAAAATGGTGCCGAGATTGCCCGGGTCCTGCACCTCGTGCAGATAGATGGCGCGTTCACCGGCGACGACCGGCGCGGCGCTCTCCAACATAGGTACCACAGCGATGATGCCCTGCGGCGTCTTGGTGTCGGAGATCTGCGCCATCTGCCGCTCGCCGATCACCTGGGTCTTGAACGGGCTTTGCCACTGCTCATGAGCCTCGGTGACATACAGCTGGCTGCGCTGCAGCAGCGGGTTGTGCTCGGCGGCCTTTTGCAGCTCCAGCACCAGATGCTCGCCTTCCACCAGGAAGTAGCCGAACTCGGCGCGGTACTTCTTCTGCTGCAGCTTCTTGATGTCGTCGAGTTTCATCAGTGGCCCGCCAGGATCGCCTTGGCCACCGCCTCGGCGACCTTGATGCCATCCACCCCCGCCGAGAGGATGCCGCCGGCGTAACCGGCGCCCTCGCCGGCCGGGTACAGGCCCTTGAGGTTGAGGCTCTGCAGGGTCTCGTTGTCGCGGGTGATGCGCACCGGCGACGAGGTACGGGTCTCGATGCCGGTCAGCACCGCGTCATCCCGGTCGAAGCCACGAATCTGCTTGCCGAAAGCCGGCAGTGCCTCGCGAATCGCTTCGATGGCGTAGTCCGGCAGCGACGGCGCAAGGTCGCCCAGGCGCACACCGGGTTTGTACGAAGGCTCCACCTCGCCGAACTCGCTGGACGGCGTGCCGCGGATGAAATCCCCCACCAGCTGCGCCGGCGCACAGTAGTCGCGCCCACCCAGTTCATAGGCACGCGATTCGAGACGTTCCTGGAACTCCACGCCAGCCAGCGGGCCACCGGGGAAGTCCTGCTCCGGGTTGATGCCGACGACGATGCCCGAGTTGGCGTTGCGCTCGTTGCGCGAGTACTGACTCATGCCGTTGGTCACCACGCGCTCCGGCTCGGAGGTGGCGGCCACGACGGTGCCGCCCGGGCACATGCAGAAGCTGTACACGGCGCGACCGTTCTTGGCGTGGTGTACCAGCTTGTAGTCAGCGGCACCCAGCTCCGGGTGGCCGGCGTACTTGCCCAGGCGCGCCTGGTCGATCAACGATTGCGGGTGCTCGATACGGAAGCCGATGGCGAAAGGCTTGGCCTCGATGAACACGCCCTGGCGATGCAGCATGCGGAAGGTGTCGCGCGAGCTGTGTCCCAGGGCCAGCACCACATGGCGGCTGCGCAGGGTCTCGCCACTGGCCAGCACCACGCCTTCGAGCTGGCCGTCGTCGATCAGCAGGTCGGTCACCTTGCTCTCGAAACGCACCTCGCCGCCGAGAGCGATGATCTCCTCGCGCATGGCCGCCACCACGCCGGTCAGGCGGAAGGTGCCGATGTGCGGCTTGCTCACGTACATGATCTCTTCCGGCGCGCCGGCACGGACGAACTCGTGCATCACCTTGCGCCCGTAGAACTTCGGGTCCTTGATCTGGCTGTACAGCTTGCCGTCGGAGAACAGCCCCGCCCCACCCTCGCCGAACTGCACGTTGGACTCGGGCGTCAGGGTCTTCTTGCGCCACAGCGCCCAGGTGTCCTTGGTGCGCCGGCGTACATCCTTGCCACGCTCCAGCACGATCGGCTTGAAGCCCATCTGCGCCAGCAGCAGTGCGGCGAACAGGCCGCAGGGGCCGAAACCCACCACGATGGGGCGCTCGCTCAGCCCGGCCGGCGCCTGGCCGACCGGGTAGTAATTCGTGTCCGGCGCCGGGCGCACGTGCGGGTCATCGACGAAGCGTGCCAGCAGGGCCGCCTCGTCGCGCACTTCCAGGTCGATGATGTAAATGAACAGGATCACGCTGTTCTTCTTGCGCGCGTCATAGCTGCGCTTGAACACGGTGAAGTTCAGCAGGTCGGCGTCGGCAATGCCCAGGCGACGGACGATGGCCTGACGCAATTCGTCGGCGGCATGGTCGAGGGGCAGGGACAGTTCGGTGATGCGAATCATGGCGGTATCCTGGCCGGTGACTCCGGCAAAGGAGGCAATAGAAGGTAGGTAAGCGCGCAATTGTAGCCGCCGCCGCGCGCCTCTGTCAGGGCCGTGTGGCCTGCGGATTTAACCTGAGCGGCACTCTCGGCTTATAATCGCCGCCACTGCGCGCCCTGCCCCGCTCCAAGGCAGCGCGCCTCTCATTCGCTTCTCCGTGCCTGGCCCCCTCATGAAACGCTCCAAAAGCAGCAGCCGCTGGCTGAACGAACACGTCAACGACCCTTACGTTAAACGCGCGCAGAAAGATGGCTACCGCTCGCGGGCCAGCTACAAGCTGCTCGAGCTGAACGAGAAGGACAAGCTGATTCGCCCCGGCATGCTGGTCATGGACCTGGGCTCGGCGCCCGGTGGCTGGTCGCAGGTGGCAGGCAAGATCGTCGGCGACAACGGCCGGGTCATCGCCAGCGACATCCTGCCGATGGACCCGCTGGACAATGTCGACTTCATCCAGGGCGACTTCACCGAAGACAGCGTGTTCCAGCAGATTCTCGCCAAGCTCGACGGTCGCCAGCCCGACCTGATCATCTCCGACATCGCCCCCAACATCAGCGGCGTCGCCGTCGCCGACCAGGCCTCGTCGATGTACCTGGTCGAACTCACCCTCGACATGGTGCGCCAGGTGCTCAAGCCCGGCGGCAACTACGCGGTCAAGGTATTCCAGGGCGAAGGCTCGGAAGCCTTCCTCAAGGACGTGCGCAGCTCGTTCGAGAAAGTCATGATCCGCAAGCCGGAAGCCTCGCGCCCGCGCTCGCGCGAGGTGTATCTGGTAGGCAAAGGCTTCAAGGGGTAAGACGGCGCGACAGTCGCTACTTTCGGCCGGAATCAGACGCTTATCCTTGGGTCCGGCACCGCCACATGTCATGCTGCTGCATTGCTCGTCAGCATGCGCCGGGATTGCAGCGACACCTGTCGCCGCCCGACTAGCGTTCCAAAAGCTGCGCGGGATATCCTCGCGCCGCGAATCAACCACGAGGCTGTGAACTGAACAATGGGTTTTGAGCAACTAGCTGAGCTACGCGACCGCCTGCGGGCTGAAAAAGAGCAGGTGAAGACCGATAGCCCGAAGCCGCGCAAACGGCAGCCCTCCCCGCAAAAGAGCCCTCGTGAGCAGGACCCTGCGGTGGAAGCCATCTGGCGCTTGCAGAAGCACTTCCCACTGGCCTTCCCGGTCAACCCAGCACCCAAGGTTCCGCTCAAGGAAGGCATTCTCAAAGATGCCGAGCAACACCTGGAACTGCTTGGCATCACCAGTGAACAGCTCAAGCAAGGCATCGCCACCTGGTGCCGCGGCAGTCGATACTGGGCCAGCATGACCGAGAACGCACCGCGCCTGGACCTTAACGGCCAGCCAGCGGGCGTGGTAACTGCCAACCAGGCACTGCACGCCAAGCAGCAGGCCAAGCGGCAACGCGGACAGGCTCGACGAGCTCAGGCCAAGCCGAAAGCGGCTGCACAGGCACCTGCTAGTGATGCCGCAGCAGAACAGCGCGTGGACTAATCCCTAGCCCGGAAAGCATCTAGCAAGGCCGGGGTGATTCAGTGACAACAAAAAGCCCGCTTCATTGCGGGCTTTTTGTTGGATGCGCTTAATGTCAGAAGCGCTCGATGTCGGCGCTCTCCTTGAGCTGCTCGCGGTACGCCGCGAAATCCTGCTGGCCGGCGCGCGAAGCGAGGAAGCGGCGATAGCTGGTCTTCTCCTCAGCGCTCAGCTCGGCCTTGGCCTGGCCGACACCGTCCAGGCGCAGCACCACGTAGTCACCATTGTTCAGCGTTACGCCGGCGAAGCTGGATTTGCCTTCTTCCGGCTTGGCCATGCGGAACAGCGCCTGCAGTACCTCGGGCTCGACACCCTCCTGGCTGCGAGTAGCGGCTTCCACGACCTTCCAGTCCTTGCCACTGGCACCGCCATCACGCAGCTGCGCCAACAGCGCCTCGCCCTCGGCCTTGGCCGCTTCACTGGCCTTCTTGCGCGACAGGGTGTCACGAATACCGGCAGACACCTCCTCCAGTGGCAGCAAGGTCGGCTTCCTGTGCTCCTTCACCCGCAGCACCAGCGTGGTATCCGGGTCCAGCTCGATGGCACTGCTGTTGGCACCGTCTTCCAGTACTTCAGGACTGAAGGCCGCCTGCACGACTTGGCGATTGGCAGCCACACCCTCGCCACCCTCACGCCCGAAGGCGCCACTGGTTTGCACCTGCAGCCCCAGTTCCTGGGCTGGTTGCGCCAGATCGGAAGCCTCGAAGCTGGCCTCTTCCAGTTCCTTGGCCGCTTCGACGAAGCGCTGTTCGACCTGCTGCGCCTTGACCTCACGTTCCAACTTGGCCTTCAGGCTGTCGAAGCTCGGCACCTCGGGCGCCTGCACGTCCAGCAGCTTGATCAGATGCCAACCGAAGGAGCTGCGCACGGGAGCGGAGACTTCATCTTTCTTCAGGGCATACAGCGACTTCTCGAACTCGGGGTCATAAACGCCTGGGCCGGCAAAGCCCAGATCACCGCCGTTGCTGGCCGAACCCGGGTCCTGCGAGACCTCCTCGGCCAGCTTGGCGAAATCCTCGCCCCGCTTCAGGCGCTCGGCGACTTCCGCGAGCTTGGCCTTGGCCTGCTCATCACTGAGCTTGTCGTTCACTTCCAGCAGGATATGCGCGGCGCGGCGCTGCTCGGCCAGGTTGGCGATTTCCTTCTGATACAGCGCCTGCAGTTCCTCGTCACTGGCCTCGGCCTGGGCAAAGAAGCTCTCCTTGCGCAGTTCGACGTACTCGACCACGACCTGCTCCGGACTCATGTACTGGTCCTTGTGCTCATCGTAGTAAGCCTTCAGCTCGTCATCGCTGACATCGACGGACTTGGTATCGATGTGAATGGTCTGGCTGGCGAAGTCACGGGTCTGTCGGTCCAGTCGCACGAAGTTCTCCAGCTCTTCGTCGGTGACGAAGTTGCTGGCAGCCAGGCTGGCCTGCAACTGGCTGACCAGAACGTCCTGCTTGAGGCGCTCACGGAACTCCATGCGCCCCATGCCCTGCTGCTGCAGGATCTGATCGAAGCGCGCCGCATTGAACTTGCCGTCGACCTGGAAGGCCGGGGTCTGCAGGATCAGCTGGTCCAGCGAGGCCTCGGAGAAGCCCATGCCGGCGTCCTTGGCGCCCTGCAGCAGCAACGTGCGGTCGACCAGCGAATCGAGAGAGGCCTGACGCAACAGCTTGTCGTCCAGCAGAGAGGCGTCGAAATCCTTGCCAAACTGCTGAATCAGCTGACGGCGCTGCATATCAACGGCAGCGTTGAGGCTGCTCAGCGTAATCGTCTCACCGTTGACTTCAGCCGCATTCTGGCTGTTGCTGGTGGACTGGATGATGGCATCGAAGCCGGTAAAGGCCATCAGCACGACGATCACGCCAATGATGGTTTTGGCGATCCAGCCCTGGGAGTTGTCCCTGATGTTCTGCAGCATGCTTCCCCCGAAACGCCTGCACTGAACAAACAGCCATGCAGCGTGGGTATTGAGGTCCGGATAAAAGAAAGGCGCATCCGAGGATGCGCCTTCTCATAACTGTTGGAGCGCTTTCGCTGCTCCTGCCGAATCGGGTGACCCCGGCTCGGCGAGGGCCAAGCCCGAGAGACGCTTAGTTGACGGCGTCTTTCAGGGCTTTGCCAGCTTTGAAGCCAGGGATCTTGGCAGCAGCGATCTTGATCGGCTTGCCAGTCTGCGGGTTGCGGCCGGTACGAGCGGCACGCTCTTTGACAGCGAAAGTACCGAAGCCAACCAGCACCACGGAATCACCAGCCTTCAGAGCGCCAGTGACGGATTCGATCACTGCGTCCAGCGCGCGGCCGGCAACAGCTTTCGGGATATCAGCGGATGCGGCGATGGCATCAATCAGTTCCGACTTGTTCACTCTTAAGTCCCCTTATTTCTGTTGAGTTTGTTTCTTAGTTGTTTGGTGTAAGCAAAGCGGGTGCTGAAAGGCCTGCCGACACATAGGAGCCGCTTTATAACAAGGGCTCGAAAATAGTGTCAAGGAAGCCTTCCGGCTAATGCGTGCTGATTCGCTCCTTGGAATCAGTCTCGCGCGAGTCATCCTTTGCAACCATCTCGGGAGCCGCATCAGGCAAGGGCTCCGGGGCGTATTGCAGCGCAATTTGCAGGACCTCGTCAATCCATTTAACCGGCCTAATGGTCAGGTCCTGCTTAATATTTTCCGGAATTTCCTTGAGGTCACGGACATTCTCTTCCGGGATGATCACCGTCTTGATTCCGCCACGGTGAGCTGCCAGGAGTTTCTCCTTGAGACCACCGATGGCCAGCACCTGACCACGCAGGGTGATCTCGCCGGTCATGGCGACATCGGCCCGCACCGGGATCTGTGTCAGCGCGGAAACCAGAGCCGTGCACAGGCCGATACCAGCACTCGGACCATCCTTGGGCGTGGCACCTTCGGGCATGTGGATGTGTACGTCGCGCTTCTCGTGGAAGTCCGGCGCAATGCCCAGGCTCTTGGCGCGGCTGCGCACCACAGTCAGCGCAGCCGTCATGGATTCGGCCATCACGTCACCGAGCGAGCCGGTCTTGATCAACTGACCCTTGCCCGGCACCACGGCAGTCTCGATGGTTAGCAGCTCGCCGCCGACTTGAGTCCAGGCCAGGCCGGTGACCTGACCGATCTGGTCCTGCTGCTCGGCAAGGCCATAACGATAGCGGCGCACGCCCAGGTAATGCTCCAGCGACTCAGCGGTGACCAGCACCTTGATGCGCTTGTCCTTGGCGTGCTCCTTGACCACCTTGCGGCAGACCTTCGACACCTGCCGTTCCAGGCTGCGCACACCAGCCTCGCGAGTGTAGTAGCGGATGATGTCGCGGATCGCCGCCTCCTCGAACTCCAGCTCGCCCTTCTTCAGGCCGTTGGCCTGCACCTGCTTGGGCGTCAGGTACTTGATGGCGATGTTGACCTTCTCATCCTCGGTGTAACCGGGCAGGCGGATGACCTCCATGCGGTCCAGCAGCGGGCCGGGGATGTTCATGGAGTTGGCGGTGCAGATGAACATCACATCCGAGAGGTCGTAGTCGACTTCCAGGTAATGGTCGTTGAAGTTGTGGTTCTGCTCCGGATCCAGCACCTCCAGCAGCGCCGAGGCGGGGTCGCCACGCATGTCGCTGCCCATCTTGTCGATCTCGTCGAGCAGGAACAGCGGGTTGCGCACGCCGACCTTGGTCAGCTTCTGGATCAGCCGACCGGGCATCGAGCCGATATAGGTGCGGCGATGACCGCGGATCTCGGCCTCGTCACGCACGCCACCCAGGGCCATGCGCACGAACTTGCGATTGGTCGCGCGGGCGATGGACTCGGCCAGCGAGGTCTTGCCCACGCCGGGCGGACCGACCAGGCAGAGCACCGGCCCCTTGAGCTTCTTCACCCGCTTCTGCACGGCGAGGTACTCGAGAATGCGCTCCTTCACCTCTTCCAGGCCGAAGTGGTCGGCCTCGAGGATATCCTCGGCCTTGGCCAGGTCCAGGCGCACCTTGCTCTCGGCCTTCCACGGCACGTTGGTCAGCCAGTCGATGTAGGAGCGCACCACGGTGGCCTCGGCCGACATCGGCGACATCTGCTTGAGCTTGTTCAGCTCGGCATTGGCCTTGGCGTGGGCTTCCTTGGTCAGGCCGGCGTTCTCGATGCGCTTCTTCAGCTCGTCGATCTCGTTGTGGCCTTCATCGATGTCACCCAGCTCCTTCTGAATGGCCTTCATCTGCTCATTCAGGTAGTACTCGCGCTGGCTGCGCTCCATCTGCTTCTTGACCCGACCACGGATGCGTTTCTCGACCTGCAGCAGGTCGATCTCGGCATCCAGCAGGGCCAGCACATGCTCGACGCGCTCGGCCAGACTGGTGATCTCGAGGATCTCCTGTTTTTGCTCGATCTTCAGCACCATATGCGCAGCCATGGTGTCGACCAGGCGCGCCGGCTCGTCGATGCTGTTCAGCGAGGACAGCACCTCGGCCGGCACCTTCTTGCCCAGCTGTACGTACTGCTCGAACTGGCTGAGCAGACTGCGGGTGAAGACCTCGGACTCGCGCTCGGCGACTTCGCTCTCGTCGAGCAGCTGCACCTCGGCGCGGCAATGACCGTCGACCTCGATGAACTTCTCGATAGCACCGCGCTGCTCGCCCTCGACCAGTACCTTCACCGTGCCATCGGGCAGTTTCAGCAGCTGCAGCACAGTGGCCACGGTACCCATGCGGTACAGCGCATCCTCGCCCGGATCATCGTCTGCCGGGTTGCGCTGCGCCAGCAGAAGAATCTGCTTGTCGCCAGCCATGGCGGCTTCCAGAGCCTCGATGGACTTCTCGCGACCGACGAACAGCGGGATGACCATGTGCGGATAGACCACGACATCACGCAGCGGCAGGAGAGGCAATTCGATGGTTGTCTTCATGATTTCAGCTCTACGGCGGCCATTCGGCCGTAAACGGACGGGGTACCCTTGACCCTAAGATGGGGCCACCCCCGGGAAAAAACAAGCGAGAACGGCGCAAAAGCAAAGGGCCCCGCAGGGCCCTTTGTTTCAGCGTTAGACGTCAGACGTCTGGCGCAGCTTTGGCTTGCGGCTCACTGTTCTCGTAGATCAGCAGCGGCTTGGAGGAGCCCTCGATCACGCTCTCGTCGATCACCACCTTGCTGACATCGGACTGCGAGGGGATCTCGTACATGGTATCGAGCAGCACGCCCTCGAGGATCGAGCGCAGGCCACGGGCGCCGGTCTTCCGTTCCAGAGCCTTGTGTGCGACGGCCTTGAGCGCATCGGCGCGAAACTCCAGGTCCACCCCTTCCATCTCGAACAGCTTGGCATACTGCTTGGTCAGGGCGTTCTTCGGTTCGGTGAGGATCTGCATCAGCGCCGCTTCATCGAGCTCGTCGAGGGTGGCGATAACCGGCAGACGACCGACGAACTCCGGGATGAGGCCGAACTTCACCAGATCGTCCGGCTCGACCTCACGCAGGGCCTCACCAACCTTCTTGCCCAGATCCGGGCTGCGCACTTCGGCGTTGAAGCCGATGCCGCCCTTGGTGGAACGGGCCTGAATGACCTTTTCCAGGCCGGCGAAGGCACCGCCGCAAATGAACAGGATGTTGCGCGTGTCGACCTGCAGGAACTCCTGCTGCGGATGCTTGCGGCCACCCTGCGGCGGAACCGAGGCAACGGTGCCCTCGATCAGCTTCAGCAGTGCCTGCTGTACGCCTTCGCCCGACACATCGCGGGTGATGGACGGGTTGTCCGACTTGCGCGAGATCTTGTCGATCTCGTCGATGTAGACGATGCCCATCTGGGCTTTCTCGACATCGTAGTCGCACTTCTGCAGCAGCTTCTGGATGATGTTCTCGACGTCCTCACCCACGTAACCGGCTTCGGTCAGGGTGGTGGCGTCGGCGATGGTGAACGGTACATTGAGCAGGCGGGCCAGGGTCTCGGCCAGCAGGGTCTTGCCGGAGCCGGTCGGACCGATCAGCAGGATGTTGCTCTTGCCCAGCTCGACGTCGTCTTTCTTGTCGCGCTGGTTCAGACGCTTGTAGTGGTTGTACACGGCGACGGAAAGCACCTTCTTGGCGCGTTCCTGACCGATCACATACTGATCCAGAATGCCGCTGATTTCCTTGGGCGCAGGCAACTTGTGGGCGCTGCTTTCGGCCTGGGCTTCCTGCACCTCCTCGCGGATGATGTCGTTGCACAGGTCGACGCACTCGTCGCAGATAAAGACCGAGGGACCGGCGATCAGCTTGCGCACTTCGTGCTGGCTTTTGCCGCAGAAGGAGCAGTAGAGCAGCTTGCCGTTGTCCTCGCCGTTGCGGGTGTCAGTCATTAGATCGATCCAATACGGTAGGCATGAAACACAAGATGAAGGCAATTGCGGGCATTTTCAACCCTGCGGGACGGCCGGGCGAGCCCGACCGCTGCGCTGAAGCGGGGATCAGACAGGGCGTTTTTCCAGAACCTTGTCGATAAGGCGGTAGTTGACCGCCTCTTCAGCGCTCATGAAGTTGTCACGGTCGGTGTCCTTGGCAATGACATCGATCGGCTGCTGGCAATGATCGGCCAGGATCTTGTTCAGGCGCTCGCGAATGGTGAGGATCTCGCGGGCGTGAATCTCGATATCCGAGGCCTGCCCCTGGAAGCCGCCCAGCGGCTGGTGAATCATCATGCGCGAGTGCGGCAGGCAGTAGCGCTTGCCGGCGGCACCGCCAGCCAGCAGCAACGCCCCCATGCTGCAGGCCTGGCCGATGCAGATGGTGGACACGTCGGGCTTGATGAACTGCATGGTGTCGTAGATCGACATGCCGGCAGTCACCGAGCCACCCGGGGAGTTGATGTACAGGTGGATGTCCTTGTCCGGGTTCTCGGCTTCGAGGAACAGCAGCTGAGCCACCACCAGGTTGGCCATGTAGTCCTCGACCGGGCCGACTAGGAAGATCACCCGCTCCTTCAACAGGCGCGAATAGATGTCGTAGGCACGCTCGCCACGAGCGGACTGCTCGATGACCATCGGCACGAGGCCGCCGGCAGCTTGGATGTCTGGCATGGTGTTGATGAAAGAGTTATGCGACATGTCTAGCGATCTCTCCCTAATAGTCATGTCTCTAAAGACGCATAAGCCAGCACGAAGGCTGGCTTATGGTTGTGCTCGAACGAGGCGAGGGATCAGGCTGCTTGCGGAGCTTCCGCCGGCTTGACCGCTTCTTCGTAGGAGACCGCTTTATCGGTCACTTTGGCCTTCTGCAGAACAGTATCTACAACTTGTTCTTCCAGTACAACCGAACGCACTTCGTTCAGCTGCTGGTCGTTCTTGTAGTACCAGGCCACGACCTGCTGCGGCTCCTGGTAGGCGGAAGCCATTTCCTCGATCAGCTCGCGAACGCGGGCTTCGTCGGCCTTCAGCTCGCCCTGCTTGACCACTTCGGCAACGATCAGGCCCAGCACTACGCGGCGCTTGGCCTGCTCTTCGAACAGCTCGGCCGGCAGCTGGTCCGGCTTGATGTTGCCGCCGAACTGCTGAACAGCCTGCACGCGCAGACGGTTCACTTCGTTACCGATCAGGGCCTTCGGCACTTCAACCGGGTTGGCGGCCAGCAGACCTTCCATGACCTGGTTCTTTACCTTGGACTTGATGGCCTGGCGCAGTTCGCGCTCCATGTTCTTGCGCACTTCGGCACGGAAGCCTTCCAGACCGCCTTCCTTGATGCCGAACAGAGCGAAGAAGTCGTCATTCAGCTCCGGCAGCTGCGGGGCGGAAACGCTGTTGACGGTCACGGTGAACTCGACGGTCTTACCGGCCAGGTCCAGATTCTGGTAATCCGCCGGGAAAGTCGGGTTGATCACGCGCTCTTCGCCAGCCTTGACGCCGACCAGAGCCTCTTCGAAGCCCGGGATCATGCGGCCGGAACCCAGCACCAGCGGGGTGCCCTTGGCGCTGCCGCCGGCGAACGCTTCGCCGTCGATCTTGCCGACGAAATCGATGTTCAGCTGGTCGCCATTTTCGGCGGCACGCTCGACAGCCTCGAAGCGGGTGTTCTGCTTGCGCAGGATTTCCAGCATGTTGTCGAGGTCGGCGTCGGTGACGTCAGCCTGCAGGCGCTCGATAGCGATGCCGTCGAAGCCGGCCAGCTTGATTTCCGGGAAGACTTCGAAGGTGGCAACGTACTCGAGGTCCTTGCCCTTCTCGAACACTTTCGGCTCGACAGCCGGAGCGCCGGCCGGGTTCAGCTTCTGCTCGACGATGGCTTCGTAGAAGGTGGCCTGGATCAGGTCGCCCAGCGCTTCCTGACGAGCAGCGTCTTCATAACGCTGACGAATGACGTTCATCGGCACCTTGCCCGGGCGGAAGCCAGGCACCTTGGCGCGGCGGGCAGTCTGCTGCAGACGCTTGGTCACTTCGGTCTCGATGCGCTCGGCCGGCACGCCGATGGTCATGCGGCGCTCGAGAGCGGAGGTGCTTTCAACAGAAACTTGCATGGATATTCCTCGTTGCACAGACATAGGCCGGCGTTCCGACCCAGAATCGAAAGGCAGGCATTCTATTAGCTCGAATAGCAGAAGTCACCTGCGCAAAATGCGTGAGCGCAGCGAACTCTATAAGGAGGGATTACAAGGGAGATGGTGCGGACGGAGAGACTCACATCTAATAGCTGGAACACTACAAGAACGGGACTTCCAGCAAACCAACCCAAGCCCGATGTACTACATGATGTACTAATCCGTGAAGCCTGGACTAGCGGCAAGCGCCATTCCATATCCGCATAGCGTAACACCAATAACATCTGCATTGGAGCCACCAATGGACATCGAAACCCTTCTCCTAGACTTCATGGCGCGGGTCAACGACGCCACATAATCAGACGGAACCGGCGCCGAGCTGGGAAGAGCTGCGCAATGGCTGAGGCAGGCGACTACTGGCAGGCGCTGTTCGCCGCCAGCAGCTCGCGCTCGTAGCCGATTCGCTGCCGGCGCTCGGCCAATAGGGCGCGCACCTTGACCTCCAGGCTATCAGCCGCCTTCAGCTCGGCAGCAGCCCAGGCAGGTGCCGCAATCTGAGGCGCCTTGCATGGCACCTGCACCGGCACCTCCACGCGCACAATGCGCGGCTCGGGCTCGGCAACGGGCTGGCCGGCGCAACCTGCCAGTGCAAACAACACCATCAGCAGCATTCGTTTCATAGACCCAGCTCCTGGTTGATCACCGCTTCTGAGGCGACGCAGGCATCTCCGCCGGTGCGCTCCCGCTGCAGGCGGTTGGCAGCCTGGTAGTCATGCTCAGCAGCCCGTCCGGCTTCCTTCTGCGTCTGCTCGGCCAGCGCCGCGCGGGCGGCGGTAGCCTGCCGCAGGCTGGCCATGGCCTGGTTCTGCTCGCTCAGCTGGACCAGAAGAGTGCCGCGCGTTTCACGGCATGCGCCGAGCTTGCCAGCATCCTCCAAGCGCCCGTCCACCTCGGCCTGCAGCTGCTTGTGCAGCAGGCTGACGCGGATCTCCTGCGCGCCGCCCACAATGGTGGCCAGCAGCAAGCCAGCAAGGGCAGCCCACGCCCAGGCTGGCACCAGTTTCAACAAGCCGCTCACCGCACCACCTCCAGCGCCTGCGCGTAGTTCTTCGCCCACTTTTGCCGCAGCTCTGCGCGCTTCGCCGCCGTGCCGCGGGTGAAGGCGCCGGGGCGCCAAGTGCGCAGGTACAGCTGCCAGGCGCCCTCCTCGTCACCAAGGCCTGGCAGCCTGGCCGGGTCGGTGAAGAGCAGCAGCCGCGCCAACCCTGCCGCCAGCACGTCGTCGTGCTCGATCGCTTCCCAGACAGCACGCGGCTGGGCAGACACACCACGCACGGCGCACAACCCGCGCGCCAGATCCTGCACATTCTGGTCATAGAAGCCGAGCAGACCGGCGACCATCCCACCGCCCTGCTCGCCCTGCCACAGTGATCGCGCCGGGCCATTGCCGTGCTGGCGGCGGTACTTGAGCTGGGACTCCTGCAGACCGATCGCCAACAACATCAGCTCGGCCTGAGGGCTGGTCATCTTCGCGGGCAGCAACAACAGCGCCTCGGCCACAGGGCCGTTGCGAGCTTCTCTCGGGGTCATGATTCCTCCGGGCACAAAAAAGCCCGCGCAAGGCGGGCCAGGACTCAGAAATTACATAAATGTTGTATAACGCTTCGGCACTTGGCTCACATCAATTCGGAGCGAATATGTACAACTACGCAGTCCGCTTCATGCCGGATACTGTTCCAGGCCTCGCGATCTACTGCCGCGATCTGCCGGAGCTGAACAGCTTCGGAGATGATGAGAAGCACGCACTGAAAATGGCCGCGGATGCCATCGAAACCACCCTGTCGATCTACGTCGACCAGCGCCGGCCGATCCCGGCCGCCTCGCCGGCACAGCCAGGCGAAAAGGTGGTTCACCTCTCGGCCGTCACCGTGGCGAAGATTGCTCTGTGGAACGAGATGATGGCGCGCGGAATGCGCAAGGCCGACCTCTGCCGCCTGCTGGGCGTGGCCCAGGTGCAGGGTGATCGGCTGGTGGACTTCCTGCACACCTCCAAGATGGAGCAGCTGGAGGCAGCCCTGCAGGCACTCGGCAAGCGCCTCGCCATAACCATCGAAAGCGCCTGAGTCAGCCGATGCGGAGGCCGTGAAGGGCATCCCCAAAAATCGGTCTATGCTGGAAGCACTTAACGCAAGGAGGCGAAAAGATGCGCGGACTCACTCTCACCCGTACGACCGGCCAGCAGATCCACCTCAAGGTGGAAGAAGGCATCAGCGCCGAAGAGCTCCTGGAGGAGCTGAAGGCCGGCATCATGATCACGCTGTTGGAGTACCGATCGGGCGGAGCAAGGATCAACATCCAAGCGCCGGACTGCGTGGGTATTGGCAGGCCAGAGTATCGAACGGTCGAGGACATGGCCTGACCTCGTTTGGCCGAGACTCCGCAGCGGCGTATAGCCGGGATACCTGATCATCCCCCCTGATGTGGCAGCCATTTGCAAAGCGCACCCAGCGTGGCCGGGCTATAGCTCGCCGGGCTTGGCAAGCCGAGTGCCGCAGCGCACCACTCCGAACAGAAGGCCGCATGTTCAACCTGGCGGTTGCGGTTGAACACCTGGCTCAGCACCAGGGTGGGCCATCCGTAGCGGTCGGGGTCGGTGCGGCCGAAGTGCTCGAGCACGGCAGCCGCATTCGCCCAGGGCAACTGCACCAGGTCCCAGTGTTCAGGGCGCAGGTCTATCTGGTCTGGGCCGGTGCCGACCTGCTTCTTGCGCACGCCCTTATCCATCACCGATGAGCTGTAGCAGACCCCGTCGACCACCAGCTCGCAGTGGCTATAGATGCTGCGCGTCCACCAGCAGATCAGCCTGTTCCCGATCTGCCCTTTCCCTTTGTACAGCGCCAGCTGAACGGTCATACGGCTCCCTCCGGTATCGGGCTCGGTGGCCACTGGATCTGCGGCATCATGGCCAGAAGCTCAGCCGGCGACGGAACCGCCCGCCGGCCCGCTTTCACGTCCGCCATTACTCCATAGGCAATCATGTTGCATTCGTCCATCCAGGCAGCGAACACTTGGCCCTCGGCCTGGAATGGCCCTTCGAACCCCGCACGCAGAGCGCAGGTGAAGCGGCTGTCGTAGCGGCGCTGCCCAGCAACGGAGTCGAGAAACTCATTGAACTGAGTGACAAGCAGCCGCTCCAGCTGCTCAGGAGTTGGCTCTGGATCTGGGTCAGGCTCCCCTGGAGCCTCAACCGCAGCCACATGGAAGCCACCAACGACGGAGACCCTTTTGCCCTCCAGCATGGCGGCCAGGCCCTCGGCGTACTGCGCCTCGGTAATCTCGACTCCCCCATCGATCGGGTCATGGCTGATGCGGCCCTCAGCGGCATACGGCATTACAGGATCCTCATGTAGTAGTCGGCGCCGATGTTCTTGGCGCGCGTTTCGTTCGCAGTGCGCGGCGTGCCGTTGGTGCCGTCAGTGATAATGTCGCGCGCCAGGTAGGAGTTGTTGTCTATTGCGGCCGTGTTGTTCAGCAGCGCTGCGTTTGCCCCGGGCCCAACTGCACCGCCGCTATTGCGTGGCCTTCCGCCGTCAGTGGCGCGATAAATGTCATGCCAGTGCCCCTGGAGGGCATCATCCTGCAGCGTTCCCGAGCTACCCGCCCGCAGGGCACGCCGCTCTGTGTTGATCAGCTGAACCGTCCGCCCATTGATCGGGCTGCCGCTCAGGCTCACCACGGCACTGGCCAGCACCAGGGGCGCCGAACCACTCACGCTCTCGCTGGTGAGCACGCCGCTGTTGTAGCTGTCCGAGGCGGTCAGCTTGATGTAGCGATAGCTGCGATCGGTAGGCGGCGCGCTCACGCCGGTGATGTGCGTGAACACCGGCACAGGCACACCAATCGGCAGGCATGCCCACGGATCGATGAAGTCACTGTGCACCTTGTCACCTGGCTCCATCTCACCGATGCCGCCAGCCCACTTCTTCAGCGGTTTCTTCTCAGCCACTGGTCACCACCGGAATGTTCGCGGGCGTGCCGTCGCTCAGCCAGAACGGCAGCTCGCCATTGGTTGTCAGGGGAATGTCCTCGCGGGTGCCGTCGCTCTTCCAGAACGGTACAGCCCGGGGCATGTTCAGCGGATAGGCCACCACCGTGCCGCTGCCATTGGTAACGAACTGCTCATACCCAGCCCCAACACGAACCAGGTAGATGGAGTTCGGCTCCAAGACGGCAGGCAGGGCGGCAACCACCTTGTAGTGCTTGATCGTCGCCATGGGATCACCAGTTCGCGCCGTCCCACTCCGCTGGGATCGGGCTGCCATTGAAGCGCAACAGACCGCCGCTCTCGCTCAGCTTGTCCAGCATGGCCTTGTTGGCATGCGTGTGCGATGCCGACACGGCGCTGTCGATCTGTGCCGGCGTCGAGCTGGGGCCGCCGACAATCGAGGCCCAGGTCACCGTCACGTCCATGGATTCGTATTCGGCCACCTTGATCCAGGTGCTGGTCGACGGGTTCCAGGCGTACATCGCCGCGCCAGCGCTCACGGTCGGGTCATCGGTGGCATCGGCCACCAGCACGAACACCGCCTGCGTCAGGCTCGGCTCCAGCGCATCGCGCGCGGCGATGTCGGCGGCATACAACACAGGCGCGCCCGATGACGGCAGGCTGCTGAGGGCATCAGCGATCAGCGCGTTGATCATCGCGCTGTTGCCGATCGCCTTGGCCTCGCCGGCGGCGTTGGTCAGGTAGGACTCGGTATACCCCGAGTTGAGGACGAAATAGAGGCTGTCCGGCTCCAGCGTGCTGGGCAGCGAGGTGACTTTGAAGAATTTGACCAGGGCCATAGCGGGTTCCTGCAGTAGTGATTCACCAATCTTTCTGCTGCCAGGCGGCAGCACCCTCTCCGGGCGGGCCGGGCGGGCCTTGGCTGCCCTGCTCCACCAGCACCACCTCCTGCTGCTGCAGGCTCACCAGGTACTCGCGCTCAACCTCGGCCGTCTCGCTGTTGGTGAACTCCAGCGTTGCCAGATAGGCGCCTTCATCCATGGCAGCCCCCCGCTTTTGCCGGGCCACCCTCGAAGTAGCGGGTGATCGTGCCGTCAGCGAACTCCACCTCGAAGGTGTACCGCCAATCGCCATCCAGCAGCGCCGTTTGCTGGGGCGTCAGCACTCGAGTAACGGTGCCGGGGGCGGGCCGCTCCAGGCCGGAGCCGATCTCCAGCACCAGGTCATCACCCTGCAGGCCGCTGAAGCGCATGCGCACCTCAGCCGCCGAGATATCAACCGGCAGGCGGTAGATCAGCTGGCCACCCTCGGGCCGGGCGCCCTCCGCGGAAACCGCGTTCACCTCCAGCGAGTTCGCATCCAGGCGCTTGGCGCGGTGCGGCAGCACCTTCGGCGGCTCCCGGTTGATGGCCGGCAGGCCAGCCACTCCGCGCACCCACACCGGCCAGTCGCCGGCCAGGCCATGCTGCGGCACGGAAAGCACGGCAGGCGCGCCGCTGATCTGCGTGATCAGCTTGTAGGCGTAGTCCGGCTGCATCAGCCGCACGGTGTCGCGGTAGGTCGTGCCCGGAACAACGGGCAAGTCTTGGCGGGCCGGCTGCATGGCTGGCTTTCTCCTGTCTGGAATGGGGTCAGGTTCAGGCGCCGCTGAGGCTCAGCAGCAGAGAGGCGGAACTAGGGCAACGGCTCAGGCAGGAGGCACCACGCCATCCTCCTCGTAGTTGTAGTAACCGAGCGCCATCCACGGCAGGTCCAGAATCTTGGCGAACCGTGTGTTGGGCGCCCGGCCAACTTCCAGCGGTGCCAGCGTGATGCTGGATACCGAGGCCAGCGAGTCGAGGTTGGTCAGCCCGTCTCCGGACTGATCCAGAACCGTGAGCTGCACCGGCGAGGCCGACATGTTGTAGGCGAAGACCACCACGTTGGCCCTGACCCGCCCGGTCTCCACCAGGTGGATCTGCGGCGTGGTGATGCCAGCCCCCATCTGCCAGACCACCTCTGCCGCGCTACCGTCGATCACCAGCGGGCCGGGGCCGGTGTACAGCTGCGCATCGGGCAAGCCCACAGCAGGTGCACTTTGCAGGGACTCCAGCAAGCCGGCAGTCGCGGTACAGCGCACCACGGTGCCCGCCGGCCAACTGCTGGGCGTGGCGGTTCCCTCGCGCCCTCTCCCGCCAATCGCCAGCACGCCCGTGCCGGCGCCGGTGATCCGGATGATCTCCGGGGCGGCCCCTTCCGGGCTGATGGTGAGGTCGAGATAGTCGCCGGCATCCTGCAGGCGCGCGGCCACCTTGGCAGCCATAGCGGCGGAAACAGACAGCTCCGAGTCGCCAGCCAGCAGCGGTGCCAGGAGCGTGGTGGACCAGTTGTTAACGAATCGCTGCATGGTCACTAGATCCAGTTCACAGGGGTTGAGGCGATTTCAACGTCGCCGGTGACGGGGTTGTAGCTGCCAAAGGCAGACAGCCCCCCAGCGGGATAGGCGCCGCTGTAGGGCACAGCACTTCCGGCGGCGATCGCACTGATGTAGGACTGCGGCCCGGAGTCGATTCGTCCGGAAGCGGCCACCAGGTTGTTACTGAGCAGATCGAGGCGCAGCAGGTAGTTGCGCACAGCCGGCAACTGCCCCGGCACACCAATGCTGGTGTTGAACCCAGGCTGCCGGGTATCGGAGCCCCAGGCGAAACCGCCGAAGAGCACAGGCCCCAGGTACTGCAACGGCAGGTTGGGCACCACCAGGGACATCGTGCCCGCCAGACCGGTGGCGACGTAGCTGTTGTCCACCGCCTCGGTTGGCATTCCGGAACCGAACATATACTCGCCCGTATCCACGGAGCTGGAGCAGCTGACCACCACCTGATCAACCCAGTCGCCGACCGAGAACTCCACCTGCGCCGTCACCGACACGCTGCCGGTCAGGCTGATCATCGCCTCTTCGAGCGTACCCACCCCGCCGGTCAGCCACTCGCGCCGCTTGCGCTCGCGCGAGGTGACCCATTGCAAGGTCGGCCATGGCACCGTGCAGGTATACCTGGCCGTGGCATACACCGGCACCGGCGTCTCCCCGCTCAACCTCACCTGCAGCATCACCCGCCGCTCATCGGTGTAGGTGCCCGGTACCGTGAAAGCCGTAGGCGTGGTGGTCACCTCGAACCCGGAGTCACTGTCCAAGGTGTAGGTCACGTCGTAGGCGACTATCTCCCCGTTCTGCAGGTAGGGCTCCCGGCCGGTCTCCTCCGCAACTGACGGCTTCAGTCGCACAAAGCCGCGATCCGGCTGCGGGGCGGGCTGCGGTGCGATCTCGTCGATGCCGTAAAGCTCGGACAGGCTGATGGCCAGGCTCTCGCCGTCACCGCTGACGCTGGCCAGGAAGAAGCGGTAGGCGCGGGGGCGGCGGTCATTGCTCGGCCCGGTGTTGCGCGTCACCAATGCGAGCACAGCCGTGCGCCCGGTTTCGCTCACGGCATGCAGCCTGAGGTAGCCCACGTTGCTGCCGCCGAGATCCGCACCGATCCGGGCGGCCTCAGCGGGTGGGCAACGCCCGGCACTGAGCGTGAAGTTAAAGTTGCGGGTATCAGGCTCGCCGCCAAACACACCAAAGCGCCGAACACGGAAGGTGCCAGTGGTGGCGCTGGTACCCACGCTCACGCCCTGGATCTTCACCCACCAGCGCGAATACCCGGGCCCCTGGTAGATCCAGCCATCGAGCGACTTCCCGTAGAGCATGGTGCCGCTAAGCAGCGCCTCACCGGCCCACCACTGCCCGCCGGGCGGCGCCAGGGCGGCCTCGGCTGACGTGATCGGCTCAATGCCGCCCACCTTGATGTGGTGGGTATCCCCGGGCCCGAACAGGTTGAGGGTCACCTCACTGTTCTGCGGCTGGGGATGCGCCCTGAAACTGCCGTTGGCCAACCTGATCTGCCCGTTCTGCAGGCGGCCATGCCACGGCCACACCAGTACGCGCCCGGTCATGGTGTCGGCGCCGGCGGCTCAGCCAGCCGGACCTCGCCAGTCCTGCCCTCCGCATCGGTCAGCACCAGTTTATCGATCGCGGGGATCGTGAAGAGCCCATCGCTGCTGGCCAGCCCACTAGCGTGGTAAGTCCGCGCGTCGTAGTCGGACTCCACCAACGGCCAGGCCACGCCGGTACCGCCAGCCTGATTGGGCCGGGTATCGGTGTAGTCAGAACGGCCGCGCTGCGCCACAAGGGCGCCGCGCGGGTCCAGCAGCTTCAGAGTTTTCTTCGCCTTCTGGCGCCCCACCACGCGGTTGAGCGCATCGACAGTGCTCCTGCCAGTACGCTGCTGCACCAGGGCGCGCCCAAGCGCGCGGCGCTCGTCACCAAGGCTGTTCATTGGCTATAGCTCCAGGGGGTCATTGGGAATGGCAATGCGGTAGGTCTGCCCCACCGGCACGATCTGCTCATCCACCATCGCGGACGGTATCTCAGGGGCCGTGAGGCTGAATCGGCGCGGGAAGCGCTCGTAGCTGTTGTCGAAGTTGTCGTAGTTGCCACTGAATCCATCCAGCTCATCGTCGTAGGTGCCGCTGTCGTCACGGCCGCCGAGCTGCGTTGCCAGGCCCGGGCTTGTACCTACCCCGCCACCGCCAGGCGGCGGCTCTGCCGGAGGCGGTGGCGGTGTGAGCGGGTCATTCACCGAACCACCACCGCGCATTACCGAGATGGTGATGGTGGTCAGCGCAGCGCCTGCCTGCTTGTCCAGGCGGTGCTGCAGCCGGCTGCACCGGCCGACACCGACCACACCCTGGTCGGCAAGCCTGAGGGTCTGGCCCAGGTCCAACTCCATCACCAGGCTGGTGGGCACATCCCAGCTCAGCTCGGTGGCGTTGTGCGCCCTGACGATGGTGGTGGCGGCCTGGTTGAGCAGGCAGCGCAGGAACAGCTGCCGCCGCTCCTCTGCCCGCAGGTCCTCGTCTTCGGTCTCGTAGCCACCCACCACCAAGCCGCCCTCGGACTGTTCCCGCAGGCCCTGCTCCCAGCGCTCAGCCCGGTCGCTCTCGATCTCGACAGCCGAGCCCTCACGGGCGAAGACCTCGCCGACATCAGCGATGCTGGAAGGCGCCTCGACCCGCAGCTGGTATTGCTCTGTGACGCTCTGCACCCAACGGCGCGCGCCGCCCCAGGCCGCGCCCAGCAGCAACTCGGTGTAGGTGTTGATCCAGGGGTTGCCGTCGCCGCAGGGGTTGCCGTCACTCGGCGGCAGGCGATCGAATCTGGCGTTCACCATTACCAGCCCGGCGCTGGAGGTGGCCGAGCGGATCATCTCCACATCCGGCAGCTCAGTGGACTCGGGGCGCCAGGAGCAGAAGCCCCGGATGCCGCTCGATCCGTCATTGCCCGGGTGATCCCACACAAAGGTGGTGACGTTCTGCCGCAGCCGCGGGTAGCGGTAGTCGGCCTCGATCTCCACCACGTTGGTCAGCGTGCCCAGGTCGGCGTAGCTCACTGCCACGCTCTGGTACACCGTGGTATCCGGCCCGAACACATACTCCACCGGGCCGGCGTACCAAGACGTCAGCCGCAGCGCACCGTAGGCATCACAGTCCAGGCTCGCGCGCAGGGTGCTCAGCCGCTCCTCGGCATACTCCCAACGGCTGCGACCCGAGGCAGGCTCGAAGACATCCGCCGACCAGTAGCACGGCGTCAGCGCATCGACCTGGGCGACGCTCAGGCGCTCGACGCGCTGTTGCAGACGATCGCTGCAGGCGCAGGCCAACTGGCGCGTTAGCGGGTCCCAGGTAGTGGATTCGATGCTGCCCGTGAACAGCCGCGCACTGGTGGTTACCCCGCCAGCGGTGCTCAGGTAGTTGATGATCACCTGGCGCCCTACCCACTCCTGCGGGTTCGGGTCCTCGCTCATGAACAGGGCGAAGTCGGCAATGCCGGCCGCACCGCGCTCGCGGTCAACCTCCACCTCGCCAGTGATGACACTGCTGACGTCGAAGCCGTTGATCAGCACCTGGTCACGCCAGGTGAATGCCACGCCCGTGGGGATGGGCTCTGGTGTTGGCGGGCTGCCGGCACCGGAGGAATCGTTCAGGGCGGCGGTGTTGAGTGCATCGATACCGACCTGCATCAGACCTCCTCCCACGGAATCGACCAACTGTGTGGTCGAGAAGGATCTCCCGGGTTCATCTGCTGGACAGGGCGCTGCGCGAACACCCAGTAGCGGGGCATCCACTGCACGCTGTACATCTTGGCGCCGGGCAAAGGAACCACGGTCGCAGCCAGGCCAGAAAGCGACATAGGCGTTGGCACCCAGTCACGACCGACCAGGGCCTGAGCCCAAGGCGCCATGTCTGGCCGCGGTGTACTGGTGAGGGTGATGCCGAGGTGGCTGGCCTGCGTGATGCTTTGCTGCTTGGTCAAGCGCAGTTCCAGCGGTTGGCCATAGTCGAGACCATCCAGGCCTGGCGGCATCCAGCCCTGGCCACTGATGGTCCCCCCGGCCTTGCGGAAGTGGGTGAGCTTTACCCCGCCACCCTGCCCCATGCGGATGATGGTTTCTGCCACGACAGGGGCGTCTGCCTGCTCCGGCACGCCGGCGTGCACAACGATCTCGACGCCGCCGAGCATCACTCGCGGTAGGGACATAGAAACTCCAGGCAAAAGAAAGCCCGCCGAAGCGGGCTGTTATCCGCGGCGCGTGGCGCCCAACTTTCTGGCGGTTCGGCTCAGCTCCTCCGCCGTGCTGCGCGGGGCCTGCACCGAGAACTGCTGGCCGCCCAGCTGCAGCACCAGGGTGCCCAAGCTTTCGGCGCTCCCGCCGCCAGCCTCCAGCAGGCTCGGCGGAATCGACGGAATGGTCGGTAGACTGCGAGGCCCGACCAATCCACCTTCGGCGTAGCCATCTCGCAGGCTGGCCAGCGTGCTGCGAAAGCCATCCCGGCGGATTCGCTCCAGAAAGGACAGCGCCCCAGGCTCCCGCACAATGCGCTGAGGCTGAACGTGCTCGCCGGCATGCACCACACCTACTGGCTGGTACTTGCCGCCTGGGCCGGTCCAGCCCCCATCGGCGAAGCCAGCACCAGGCGGTGTGAGGTTGGGCTGCTGCAGGATGTAGTCGCCGGAGACAGGGTCGAAGTCGCCCCTCTGGTAGGTCACCGGGATCGTCATGATGATCTTGGCCTGGTCGGCCAGCCTCGCCATCTGATCCAGCAGCGCCTGCTGCGCCTCGGCATCCAGGGTGGGCTGCACCTTGATGTCCTTCAGCTCCTCGAGCGCGGCCTTGGTTTGAGCGGCAGCCTCTTTCGCCTTGTCCAGCTTGGCCTGGGCCTCGTCCACCTTCTTGCCGTCGGCGGACTGCTCAATGGACTGAAGTTCCTTGATAACACCGGCAAAGCCATAGGTGTTCTCACCAGCCTGGGCCAGCTGCTGCAGGATCTCAAGCGCGGCCTGGGCCTGCCGCTTCGCCTCTTCAACGTCACCGTTCTCCAAGGCCTGGCGGGCGCCAACTTTCAGGGCAGACGCCTGGCCGAAGCTGGGATCAGCGGCCTGCCCGCTGCTGTTCAAGCCGGCCAAGGCGGCCTTGTAACGCTGCTGAGTTTCCAGCTGCGCCTGCTTGGCCTTAGCCAGCTCGCTCGCGGCTTTCCGCTCAGCCTCAACCTGCTTCTTCAGGGCCGTCTCGGTGTTCCGCACCTGCTCATCAAGCGCGGCCTTGCGTGCCACAGAGGCTTGTTTCTGCAAGTCCACCATTTCTGCATTGTGCGAGCGGAGGCTATCCGCGCGAGAATCGTAGGTCTGCTGTTCTGCCTTGGCGACCTGATTGACCCCCTTCGCGTAATCATTGATCACGGAGGCAAAGTAGTCAGTAACGCCAGACTCCTTCGCCTGCCGCCCCCAATAGCGCTTCAGCTCGGTTCCGGCCCGAGAAATGGCGGTGGTCAACTCGGGCGAAAACTGCGCGAACTCCTGCCGCAGCTTGGGCAGCTGGTTACCAAAGGCCTTGACGATAGCCTCGGTAGTAATCTGGCCTTGCGAGGCCATTTCCCGCAGCTGGCCAATGGTCACGCCGAACTCATCGGCAAGCGCGCCAGCCACGCGATCGGACTGCTCAAGTACGGAGTTGAACTCGTCTCCTCTCAGGGTACCGCTTGCAAGCGCCTGCGAGAGCTGCTGGATTGCAGCTGAGGACTCCTCGGCGGATGTGCCGCCAATCTTCATCGCCAGAGACACGGCCTCGATGGTCTCAAGCGTCTCCTTCTGCCCCATCCCAACGTCGCGGAGCGGTCGCTGCAAACGGCTGTAAAGACCGACCAGCCCAGAGATATCCCCTTGCGTCTCGTCGGCGATACGATCGAGTTCGAACTGCGCCCTGTTGAACTCTTCCTGGGATTTGGTGGCAAGCTTCAAACGAGTGTCCAGGCGCCCAACTTCATCCGCGCCCTGGGCCACTTGTGTAGCAGCGGCTCCCGCAGCAGCAGCGGTGGCAACAGCAACAGCGGCGGCCGCTCCGCCCTTCCCACCTCCGCCTGTAGCGGCACCACCAATGTCGATACTGAAGCCGCCTTGCAGTGATTTGAGCTCTCGCTTGGTCTCCGCAATGCGCTGCTTCAGCTGCCGCTGCGCCATTGCCAGCTCTTGGGTGGTCAAACCTCCCCGACTCTTCAAAAGCTCAAACTGCTGCCGCAGGCTCACCAACTCCTGCTTGGCAGCGCGCGCCTGGGTAACGCCAAAGGTCGCGCGGGCCGCCTCGAGGTTTGCCTGCCGCTGGGCAATGGATTGCTGCTTGAGTGCAGCGGCGCGCTCACGAATCCCACGCGCCGCAGCATCAGCACGACCAGCACTCAGCCCCTTCGCCATCTCGGCGCTCAAACGGCGCTGCTCAGCTGCCAAGCGAGTTGTGTCTACTCCAGCGCCCCGGAGTTCAGCCCGCACCCGCGAAAGCTGGCTGACCTGAGCCGCCTCAACACGTTCCAGACGCTGAAGCTCTCTGGCGGCAGCCTTGAAGGACTCTTTGAGACGCTCTGTGGGATTGTCAGTGTTTATCAGCTCGCGCTGCAGCTCCGACAGTCGCGCCTTGGCTGCCTGAATTGCCTTGCCACTGCCTTCAAGGTCACGCTCTAGATCACGGGCGAAGTTCGTCTGGCGAAGCGGTTTTTCTATCTGCCCTACCAGGCCAGCATATTCCTTGCTGAACCCACGCACCTGTTTGAGTGCCTGGTCTAGATCCGCCGTAAGCCGCAGCTCTACATCAGACATGTCTCACCCCTTGAGTGCGCGTATGAAAAGCGACCACGGATAGTCGAGCACGCCCTGGTGCCCAGCGGTGACAAGCGCACAGATTGCCTTGTCGAGATGCGAAACCAGACCTACTGAACTGGCGCTGCCATGCCCTTCAGCCGCGCCAGCAGCTGGAAAAAATGCGGATTCATCTCCTTGACCTTGGCGATCAGCTCTTCGATCTGCGAGGGGAGAAGCGCTTCAATATCCGCCAAAGCAGCATTCACGAAGCTTGGAAGGTCCGTCAGGTACAAATCCGAGAACAGCTCATGCCTGAGCAGGTCGTACTCTGCGCGGGAGTCCATCATTGAGCGCAGCTGTGCCACCGATAGCTCGCGCACGATGAAGTCTTTCCCGCCAAGCGAAACAATCGCCTTGCCTGCTGCGTCACTCATAGGAACTCCGGACAATAAAAAACCCGCCGAAGCGGGTTCAGGGAAAAACGGAGCACTACTGCCCCATGAAGCTACCTTGAACGGTGCTGACACAACCGTTCTTCACATAAAAGAAAGAAGACGAGCCATTGTCCCAATGGTACGCATGCTGAGATCCGTTAACGCGAGTCGGCGAACCCCACGCGCGGAGCGCATCAGCGCGCTTCATCCCCACAGAAATTTGCTTACGTATCGTCAGCGTGCGGACTTCCGAAGAGCTAAAAGCACGGCATGGAGCAGTTGCCAACTCCTGTTGAGCCTGCTCATAGCGCCTTGAAGTAGCCCGCTGTTCTCGCTTGGCACTGTCAAGGTCACTCTGCGCCTCAGCTACTTTGGAAGGGGCCATGTTGGTCCCTATGCGGACGTCCTCAACGGTAATGACCTCAGCTTCCGGGGAACAGGGCTTGTCAGAAAACGCTGCTCTCCCATTCTCACCGACGCACTTATACATTGAGGCTGCATTCGCTGTGCTCGCAAGGACAGCACTGATAACAACAATCAGCCCACTCGCCATTAGCTGCATATGAAGCCCTCCCTGTGGCTGGGTAGGACTCTAGCAACAGCCAGCACCAAAACCCAGCTTGGCTGGGCTATGGCTCGACCAGAAGCCCGCCAACCTGCTGGCTTCTTCACGCAGCGTCACGCGATCCGCTGCTTCTGCAGCTTGCCGTAGGCGGACTTGGCATCGCCGGTGGCGCGGGAGTCCTCGCGGAGCACCTCGGCGCGTACGGTCATGGTCATGAAGTCCTCGTTGCCGAGCACATCGCGACTCTCGGTCGGGCTGAACTTCACACGCCAGTAGTGGGCGTTGAACTTGCCCTTCTCACCCACGGCGTTGGCACCTTCGAACAGCAGGTACCACTCCTGGCCGGAGTTGGTCAGCAGCTCGATCTCGTCGAAGGTAGCGCTGGTGTAATCCACCTCGGCCACAACCTCGGTTGCCTGCACCACGGTGATCGAGAAGCCATCACCGGCAGCAAAAGGCGTCGCGCCAGCGGTAATGGTGAAGCTCAGGCCGCCAGTGCTGAACGGAGTGCCGGCAGTACCAGTGCCAACCGCGCCGCCTGGGCCGGTGACATTGAAGGCCGTGCTGCTGGTAAAGCTGACGGTGTAAGCACCGACGGGAGCAGACGTCACGGTGACAGCGCCCATGGTGCCATTACCGGTGTTGCCGCCGGCCTTCGGAGCGCTGCTGGCGGTTTTGCTGCTCTGCTGGGTGGTGATGAAGTCGGCCAGGTCACTGTCCTCGATGACCTCGATACCGGCGCCGGTGATGCGCCAGTCAATGTCCTCGTCGTACTCAGTTCCACCGATGGCCACCTTGGTGATTTCCAGCGGCATCAGGGCCAGGGCGGTGGTCTGGCCAACCCCGAGCACGACCTCCTCACCGGTTACCGCGGTGCTTGGCACTTCGGCAATGTCGGCATACAGGGCATTGGCCAGGTTGCGGGAGTTGATCTCGCGCAGCGCCAGGGTGAGGAAGAAGCGGTCCACCCGAGCAAAGGTGTCATAGGTACCACCCTGCGGAGTGGTGGTGTCTTGCAGACGAATCTCGGTCTGCTCGATCTGCTCCTGGGCGGTGGAGACCAGGCCGATGAAGTCGGTCGGCGCGCGGCCACCGGCCTTACCCAGTTTGAAGCGGCCGCCGATCAGGGCGGTTTCTTTGACTTTCGGCATGGTAGTGCCCTCAGTAGTCGATGGAGTCGACGAAGGTGATGATGTGGATGGGGATCAGCACGGTGGCGGCCGGCAGGCCCTCGCCGGGCGGTACAGGTTCGGGGGCCCCAACGGTGAGGTTCGGCGCCATCTTCGGCAGCCACTCTGGAGGCACGCCCTCGGTCGGAGTCAGGCACTGGAGCAGGTCCAACTCAATGTCCTCGATCGCCTCTTCGTAGCCATCCAGCCCCGCCGTGACGGCGCCAATGACGGTGAAGCCGGTCAGCATTCGCAACGCATTGCCGCCGCCCTTGGGCTCCTTCCCCTTGGCGCGCTGCACAACCACCATGCCGGTGGCTGGCACGGCATCGGCCTTGGTGATCTCACTGAACCAGCCAGCCTTCACCAGGCCGCCGATATTCGTTCGGTAGCCGTTGGTGGTGCGGATGGTCTCCAGCCGGGCAATAAGCGCCTGGCGCACTTCTGTGATGACGTTGCTCATGGCTGCACCATGCAGGCAGCGGTAACCATGTGGCCGTCGTCGGCGATGATCTTTTCGACGATGAAGCGGTCATCCCCGACCAGGAAAAGGCCACCGGTGGAGGCTGTGTCCAGGTGGCACTTGCGCCAGGTGACGAACTTGACGCCGGCGGCAAATGCCTCCCCGGCGCCGAACTCGCCCCATTGCTGATCGACCTGCAGCTGCAGACCATCCACCAGCGTGGCGCCATGCTCCTGGTAACTGCCGATCGAGTCGGCCAGGCGGGCCGCACCGACGCGGTGCAGGCGGGCCTGTGCCCGCGCGAATCGGCCTTCCACGGTCAGTTGCTGATGCGGCAGGAAGCTCGGCCGCCAGACTCAGCGGTGACCAGCTTGCCGAAGGGCACCGACGAAGCGGTGCCGTCAGCGACCAAGCCTCCACTCAATAGACTGACCTTGACACCAGCAGCCAGGCCGGTAGCGCACGGCAGATCCCAGACCCCGGTGGCCTTTGCCACGAAGGGTTGGCCTGCTGCGGCATCGACTAGGGCTACGACAGCCAGGGCACCAATGGTGTACGGGTTGCCAGACACCACGCCGCCGGCGGGTGCGATGAGGGTGAGGACTTCACCGTCCTCGACGTAATTCTTGGCCATGAGGCTATCTCCTGGATCGAATGGGATCGGAAACGAAAAGCCCCGCACTAGGCGGGGCTGTTCGTGAGGCGACTGGCGTTAGGCGCCGTTGGATTTCTGCAGGCCACGGAAGTCGAGCGGCGCCACGCCGGCATCGATGCGCACCTTGGTGGCGACACCGTCTACGGTGAAGCCCTGCTGCTGCTCCATGTACGGGACCTCGACTCCGTTGAGGTAGGCAACCTCAATGGTGTCGGTGCCCTGCTGCGAGGCGAGATACCAGGCAGTAGCCGAGTTGTCGTCGAGGCGCGGCTCGGCGATCACCTGGGCAAAGCCCTGAATCGGGTTCGCGACCCCCTGGTTGACCTGGGCGGTGGGGACCGAGCTGGAGTTAATCAGCTGCGTAGCCTTGGATTCGAGGGCGACAGGAGTCAGCACATAGGCCGGGCGGATGTTCAGCGGACGCTCCTTGCCGGACGCCTTGCTGGTCTTCTGGGTGCGCATCTTGGTACGCGCGGCATCCAGGCTGTCCACGCTCAACGCAGAGCCAGCGCCGGTCGAGAGATTGTTGTGAGTGTTGTGGAACAGCGCCACGCC
The DNA here is from genome assembly GCF_900156545.1 of Aquipseudomonas alcaligenes. Lineage (GTDB taxonomy): Bacteria > Pseudomonadota > Gammaproteobacteria > Pseudomonadales > Pseudomonadaceae > Aquipseudomonas > Aquipseudomonas alcaligenes_A. Next base: position 423,015 of record NZ_FTNW01000001.1, on the reverse strand, counting down.
GTCGGCGAGGGTCGGGTTGCTGGTGAGGATGCCGTACACCAGATCGCCGATAGTGCCCTTGGCCGCCATGCCCATCTTGCGAGGAATGTCGGTGAGCATGTTCATATCGTCGTTGATGATGGCTTGGCGGGTGATGCTGAAGATTTCACCGTAGGTGGCCAACGCGATCTGCTGGCTGTTTTCTCCGACGGTGATGTACTTGTACTCGGCACCTTCCCGTACCTGGCGCAGCGACGGGAACTCGCCGAGGCCCACACGGTGGGAGACCTTGAAGTCGCTGAGCTGGCCCTTCTTGGTCCAGAGCTGGAAGGTTTCCTCGGCCAACTCCCAGCCTGCCAGCATCGACTTGTTGGCCACATCCATGAGGATGATGCCGAAGTCGCTGGTGGTGTGGGTGAAGGCCAGGCCAACCATTTGCATCGGGTTGAGGGTCGCAACACCGATGCCGCGGTCAGCCAGGGAGGCGCGGGCCAGCTCGCGCAGGCTCATGTGGTTGTAATTGTTGCCGGCCTCGAACTCAGCGTGGCCGGCGCGAGCCATCACAGAGGCGCGGACGGAGTCGCCAACCAGGTTGCCGTTGCCGGCATGGATGTGAGCGTTGGCACCGCTGCGGCCCTGCGGGCCAGCCGACGGGGTGGTGTTCTCCGCGATCTTGGCCAGCAGCTTGGCTTGTGCCTGTTCGACGGTGACAGTCTGGTCCAGCAACAGCTCATTGAGCATGTCGCCATGGCTGGCAGCGAACGGAGTGAACACCGCGCGAATGCCATCGCGGCGGACGTTCTCGGCAGCCTGAGCGCGGGCCAGGATGGTGGCTTCGTCAGCGACAGCGGCAGCGGCAGCGGCAGCGGCAGCAGGCGCGGCGGGAGCAGCAGGCGCAGCAGCTACCGGCGGCTGGTTGGGAGCAGCGGCTGCCGGGGGAGTAGAGGCTCGCGGCTGCATCAGGTTTTTCATTGCTTCGGGCATGTGGGCGAACTCCTGCATGCGTTTGGAGGTAAGTTGAGCTGCCGCGGCGAGCGGCTCAGTGAGCAGGTCGGCAAAGCCGGCCTCGACAGCCTCGCGGCCATCCATCCAGGTCTCGGCCTTGAGCAGAGCCTTGATTTCCTCTTCGGACTTCCCGGTCTTGGCCATGTAGGCCGCAACCATGGTTCCTTCGATCTTTTCGAGCAGGTCGGCATAGCGGCGCATATCGTCCGCCTCACCGCCCTGGATGCCCCACGGCCTGTGGACCATCATCAGCGCGTTCTCGGGCATGTAGATGGTGTCGGCCGCCATGGCGATGACCGAGGCCATCGAAGCGGCCAGTCCGTCCACGTGGGCTTCCACGCGGGCTGGGTGATGCTTGAGCAGGTTGTAGATCGCCGTGCCCTCGAACACGTCGCCGCCGGGCGAATGAATGCGCAGGCTGATTAGCGATAGGTCTCCCAGAGCCTTGAGCTCGCGGGCGAACTGCTGGGCGGTGATGCCCCACATGCCGATCTCGTCATAGAGCAGGATTTCGGCAACGCCGCGGCTCAGCGCCTTGATGCTGTACCAGCTGCCCTCGGGCTTGGTCTCTTCGGTGAGGGCGGCACCGGTGGACACCGCCATGGCGAGCGGCGCCAGGAGCGCGCTAGTCAGCTTCCGATGGCTCCCCATGGGTGCCTCCTTGTTGGTTGGTCTCAGTGAAATCGGGTGTTGGTCCCTTAAGGCCGGCGCCGTGCTGGTTGACCAGCTCGCGCGCCTCCTCGGCGGTGATCATCTTCCCGACACCCAGGTAGGCCTTCTGCACCGCTTCAACGGCAGTTAGCTGGTCCGGTACCGGAAGGTCGTGGAAGGCGTCGGAGCTGAACACCAGCCCCGCATCGCGGTTCTTCTTGATCTCGCCGATGCGGGCGCGCTTGAGCTCCTGAGGGTCGCGGCCGCGCGAGCGGGCAACCTCTGCCTCATCGGCGAAGCCCGCCTTGACCAGCAGCTCCCAGGCCTGGGCCTCGTGCATCGGGTTGATCCACGGCATCACCGGCCCTTGGTAGACCGCCGCATAGAGCGTGCGCAGGTCTACGTCGGCCGGCGGCTTGAGCACGCCGGCGGCGATGGCAAGCGGCAGCCAGGTGCGATAGACCGGCCGGCTCCAGGAGTCGATGAACTCGTGCTGCAGCAGGTCGTAGCCAAGCTGGGCCTCTACGAGCTCCTGACGCTGGGCCGAGTAAGTGCCGTCGTAGGAGCGAGCCACGGTCGAGTAGGCCGACCGGCCAGCAGCAGCTACCGCGCGCAGCATCCCGTTGCGGAAGCCCTCCAGCATCGGGTTCGGGCGATTGCTCTCGAACATGCCGATGTCTTCGCCCGGCAGCAGGTCGTCGAAGACCATGCCAGGGGCGATCGGAAAGGAACCGCGCTTTTCGGGCGCATTCTTCTCGTCGTAGTCGTGGGGCTCGCCCTTCTTGATGTAGAAGGCCATCGCAGCGCAGATCCGCGCCGCGATGCGCTCGCTCTCCTCGTAATCCTTCAGGTCAGCCAGGCGTATCAACGCGGCATGCAACAGCGGCACGCCACGGTTCTGGCCGATTCGCTTGCGATAGGCGATGTGGATGACGCGATCAGCGTCCACTCGCTTGGTGTTCTGGTAGATACCCTGACCCAAATCACCCGGGTGGGCCTTCAGCAGGTGATAGGCTCGCACCCGCCGCCAGGCGTCGCGCTCGATGCCTTGGATGATCCCCTTGGAGATATCGTTGTATTCGTACGGCAGGTAGTCCGGCTCGAGCAGCTCCAGGGCAAACGGAACCCTGGTCAGGTGGCGATAGTTGGCCACGTTGCCCATTACCTTCTGCGCCAGGCCCTCGCCGTCACGCAGCCAGGTACGGCAGACCATGCGTTCCATCTGCGGGCGCGTCAGCTCGCCAGCTGTCTCCGGGTTCAGCGACCACTCAGCCCAGGCGGTTTTGATCTGGGCGCAGAAATCCAGGTGCACTTCCCCGTCCAGGCCAAGCACCAGTGGTTCGATGCCGATTCCCGCGCCGCCCACCACCCGCTCTTCAAGGCGATCGAAGATGCCGGTGACGATGTCGTGGTTCTCGTCCAGCCAGCGGCACTGCTCGCGCAGCGAGCGGCCGGCGGCCTGCAGCGCAGCATTCGCGCTACGCGTCTCGCCCTTGGCCTTGTGCGTGCGAGTCGGGCGCGCTGCCTCATAGGCCTGGATAACGGCCTGGTGTCGCAGGCGCTGCGCCACGAATCCAGGCGCCAACGGTGCCAGCAGCCGATCGAGCCAGTTCATTCGAAGGTCGCCAGCTTATAAGGCGCGCTACCGCCACTCGATGCGCGGTTTACCTTTCGCTCCCACTCCTGGCGGCCGGAGCGGATCTCGTCCAGGTCCGCCATGCTCAGCGTACGCCCGCCGAAGCTGACGGTACGGCCTTCGAGCACTTCCTGCTCGGCAGTCAGGTACCGCTGCAGCATGTTCTGCGCCTGAGAAAGTTTCACAGCCATGGGCTATTACCTGTTGTGCTCAGGAACGCGGCATTTGCGTCCTGGGCGGATTGGTCGTTGATTCGCTTGGCTACAACCTCGGCCTTGACCGGGCGCGTCGTGGCGAGGCGTGCAACTTCGAGTGCGTCGAGGTCGAAACCGAAACGCAGCTGGCTGATGCGCAGCGCGGCGATTGCGTACACCAGGCAGTCGAGGGCCTCGTTTCGGCGGCCGCCTGAATCCCAGCGCAGCTCGCGCTTGCCCTTCACCATCACCGGCTTCTTGCGCTCTGCGGTTAGCTGCTTGAGCTCGTCTTCATCGCACCAGTCGATCAGCGGCAGGTGGATGCAGCCTGGCGTGGCCGACCAGGGCTGGGGCACCTGGATGCGCAGACGGCTGTAGATCAGCTCCTTGGCGTTGTCGGTGCCGACCTCGGTCTTATAGACCTTGTTCTTCCGGCGCCGCGGGAAGTTGGCGATGGGCTTGCCGTAGGTACTGGCCCCGAAGATCGGGATCACCCAGCGCACACCGTGCTTCACGCTCTCTTCGGCGACCTCGTCCGAGTAGTGGCCGCCGGCATCCCAGCACCACCGCTCCACCCGCATGGGCGTGCCGTCCGGGCGCTTGAACTCGCGCTGCAGCTCTATGCCCACCTTGCGGCGCAGCTCCGCGCTCGCCGGGTCGCCGCCGAGGATGAATCGGTGGATTAGCCACTTTTCCTCGCCGGCGCCGATCGCCCAGACCCTGCCCTCGTATCGGTCATCCTGGGTGTCGATCCCCCCGAACAGGCCCAGGGCCTGCTCGGGGACATGCGCCGTGTTCGGGTAGATCTCCCGGCGACCGTAGAGCAGCTCCCACTCGACGCGGTCTCCCTGGTCTTCGATCCACACCTCACCGCGAGTGGTATTGATGAAGGTGATCAGCTTTTCGCGATCACCCTTAACCTTGAGCCACTCGTCCACCAGGGACAGCCAGGTAGACCAGGTGCTGTATATCGCCCAGCACAGGAAAGTGACGGAGCGCGGGGTCCGGATTGGCTCGCCATCGGCCCCGAACCAGTCCATCGAATCCCGAGTCCAGATACCGGTGACTTCGCAGACCCAACGGCCGGCTTCGGATGCCAGCACCATGTCCTGGTGGAAGAAGATGCCCGCGCAGTGCTCGCACAGGTACCAGGCTTTTTCAGCCTCGCCGAGGGCGTTCTTCTCCCACTTCAGGCCGTAGGCGCAGTCCTTGCCGCCCCACTTCAGCAACTGCTCCTGCCGGCAGTGCGGGCAGGCAATCTGAAAGTTGAGACGGTATGGTGACTCGTCGGAGGCTTTGGAAATCTGGCAGGTGTCTTCCTTGCCCGGGGTGGAGCCACGAATTGACTTGGGGTACACGGCGCCGTTCAGGCGTTTGTCGCCCAGAGTGACTGGGTCGCCCTCGCCTTCTACGTCGGCATCGAACTTCGACAGCTCGTCGTAGATCACCTCGTCTGCCGACTTCTCGCGGTAGTTGCGAGAGGCCTTGCCGCCGCGAATCCACAGCGTGCGGCGGTTCGAGAAGACCTTCTGGTCCAGCGTGTTGTCGCTGTGCTTTCGCCCGAACCAAGGTGCCAGGTCCAGCAGCACCGGGACATCCCGGATCAGGCCGTTAACGTGGCTCTTGCTGATGTCTTCGGCGTCCGGGTCAGTCGGACTCCACATCATCACATTGCGGCGCTTGTGCTGGATCTTGTAGCCAATGTTGGCCATCAGCAGCTTGGTGTAGCCGATCCGCGCAGACTTCCGGAAGTTCACCACCCGAATGAGGTCGTTGCCCATCGCGTTCAGGATGGCGATCTGGAACGGGGCGGTCTTCCACCGGCCCTCGTTGTACGAGGACTCAGCGGACATGTAGAAGTGCTTGTCCGCCCACTCCACCGCCGTCATCGGCGGTTCTTTGTACAGCCCTTGTAACCCTAGCCCGACCGCCTTCTGCAGCTCATTGATCCAGGGTCGCAAGATACTCATCGTGGATTCCAGGAAGGTCGTCGCCGAAGTGCGCGGCAAGGTTTCGCGCCACAGCTATTTCCCTCTCGAAGGCCTCCAGCACGACCGGGTCGACATCCGGGTACCGGCGACTGACGGTCTTGCAGACGGTCTCCAGTTTCGAGCCGATCTGGGCGGCGATCTTGGACAGGGCGAATGTGGCGAAAGTGACCGGGACCAGCTCCTTGTCGGCCACCTGGTTCTTCTTCTCCTGAGCGTCGGCCTGAGCCTTCGTCAGTCGAAGGCGCTCCTGGGTCAGCTTGTGCTCGGCGAGAGGATCGATACCTTCCTCGTCCAGGCCGGTAGGTTGTTGCTTTCTTGCGGCGTGTTCGAGGCGATTCTCCAGCACATCCTGCACCCGGTAGAACGCCTCGCGGCCGATTCGCGCGATGGGCTCAACGTCCCATTTATCAAAGGCTTGCGGAGAAATGCCGAGGCTCTTGGCCATTTCCGATTTGTTCAACCATCCCGGCTGCTTGGTTGTTTCGTTCTTGGCCATGACTAAACAACAACCAACCTCCGAAAATCGGTCATACATAATTGGCGCGCGGGGCTCGAATTACCCTCATAGGCCACCCCACTGGGGAGGACCCAAAGCCATAGGCCGAGCCTATCGACCACGCCTCGTAGCCAGCGCCTGAGCCATGGCTTTCTCGAACTCGATAGCTAGCGCGGCCTCTGCCGATCGCTCTGCGATGGCGAACCAGTCCAGTGCCTTGCGGTACGAGGGTCGACCAGTGAAGGCCAGCACGACTCGCAGTCCAGCCCGCCCTGTGCTTGTTCTCTCAGCCACAGCGAACGGCTTGCGGTTCCTGTCGTACATGACGAAGTAGCGATTGCCATTGCCCTTGGCTCGGCTGCGCTTGCTGCCCGTTGCGTTGGCGCTGTAGCCCTCCTGGGTGAACAGCTTGGCGCCCGAGAGGATCTTGTTCAGCTGGCCTCGGCTCACGTTGCCGTACTGGTCGAGCGGCAGCTTGTCGCCAGGCATCACGTACTGACCTTGGCCCAGCACACCACGCCGCCTGAGCAGCGCCTCAATACCCTTGTCGTCTCGCGGGCCGCCGAACACCTCTGGTGTCAGCCACTTGATAGCGGCCCTGCCTTTGCCCCATGCACCCTGCCTGCCCACCAACTGGCCACCAGCTCCTGAGCTGAGCCCATCCTTGATCCAGACACGGGCCTCCATCTTCTGCTTGGTGGCAGGCTGGATGAACAGACTGTCTAGGGTGGCCGGTGTAGGCCTGTCGAACACCACCTGCATCTGCATGCGCAGATCACCTGCGACCACCTGTGCAGTGCGGGTCAGCGCGAGTGCGGCGGCGAACGGCAGCTGCTCACGCTCCAGGCGATCCAGGGTCTGCAGGCGCTCACGTAGACCGCTGAAAGAGACCTTGATCATTCGCCTGAATCAGCTGTCGACGCGCTTCCCGGCCCACTTCACCAGGAACTCACGGATTGTGGTCACGCCAAGGAAGCCGATGGCGCCACCGGCGGCGATGCTCACGCTGGCCGGCAAACCGCCCCATTGAACAAGGCTGGAAGCGCACAGCGAGAGCGCCCCACAGATCAGTGACTCCAGCGCAATACGGGTCCAGCGGGTTTCCTTTCCGTCATACAGGACGCGCAGGGCGGCGATGATGCTTGCCATGATTGCCCCTTGCCATGTGGCAGACGTGCTGACCGCAGCCCAGAGCGCGGCCCAGTTGTTAGGGTCTTTCTCCGGCATCGGTCTGGTCTCGAAGAAAACGCCGGCAGGGTCACCGGCAGAGGGCGCAGTCTGAGGAGAGCTGCGCGGAGCAGAAACGAAAAAGCCCAGCTCGATGGCTGGGCTTCTGTCTGGTCGTCAATCCTGCAGGCGCAAGATCAACAGGATGGGGAGATCATGTTGCGTTGTTGCAGGCAAGTCAAGCGGCATCCTCAAACAGCACACCCTCGGCCCGCAGGATCACCTCAGCCTCCTGCAGCCCCACCTTCACGCACTCGTCCAACGCCTCCTCGATGCCGGCCTTCCAGCGCCAGTAGGTGCTGCGGTTCAGGCCCTGGTTGTCCCAGAGGTTCATGTTGTAGAACTCGTCCGGCAGCACGATCAGGTCGGTCGAGCGCTTGCCCTGCTTCCCCTTCAGCTTCGGAATGGCCCAGGCCGTCACCGCCTTCGACAGGAACAGGTGCGGCGCCGGCGTGGCCACGATCGGCACCAGGGCGCTGATCGCCTGCACCTTCTTGCCGCGATGCGTGCTGTACCGGGCCACCAGCGCATGCCAATGCCGCGGCTTCAGCTGGCTATGCAGGCGGGCATGCACCCAGCAATCGGCCTGCTGCCGGGTCATGCCCCGCTGGCTGCTCTGCCCACCACTGCCCAGCCAGGTCACCGTGGTGGCCGTACCCATCGCCTCGGCCGCCAACGCCGCCACCACTGCACTCAGAACACTCGGATAGATCATCGCCTCAACCCTCCCCCGCCTTTTCCTGATCTTCCTCTGGTAGAAATCCCCGGAACGCCCAAAAGCCCCGCCGCTATTGGGCTAGGCCGCATCCGAGGAAATTCCGCTTTGTTCACTTTTAAGGCCATGCGCAGCGACGAAACCGCGCGCATCCAGCCAGGCATGCCACTGCTCCAGCGCCTGTCGGCGCAGCTGGTCAGCGGTCGTGCGGATGTACGTCTTCGCCAGCGTGCCCATCGAGTGGTTCAGCAGCATCTCCCCCACCAGGTAGTCGATGCCGATCTCCGCCCACACCGTGCGCGCCAGCTTGCGCAGGTCATGGCTCGTCCACTCACCGCCGCTCAGCTCCTTGATCAGGGCACTCGCCTGCTTCGCGCTCAGCGGCTTGCCGTTCACCCCGGGGAACACCCAAGTGCTGCCCTGCCTAGCCGCCGGCAGCGCCTGCCAGTAGCGCGTCAGCAGCGCGCACATCTGCTCCGTGAGCGGCACCACCAGCTCCTCACCGGTCTTCGTGTTCTGCGCAGGGAAGATCCACAGCCGGTCGATCAGGCTGATGTGCTGCCGGCGCGCCAGGCACGTCTCGCCGATGCGGTTGCCCTGGGCCAGCATCGTCAGCACCAGCATCACCACCACCGGCTGCCGGTCGAAGGCCTCGCACAGCTTCGGCAGCAGCGTCGACACTGCCACCGGCAACAGCCCGGCCGGCTTTGGCTGCAGCTTGCCGGACCAGAAGTCCTTGAAGCTCACCCCCGCCAACGGGTTGCGCTCGATGCGCTTCTGCTTGGCCGCCAGCTCCAGCGCCGCCAGCAGCACCTGCAGCGCCTTGTGCGCCGTGTGCGGGGAAAGCCCCTCCGCCTGCATCGGCCACACCAGCTGGTCGTCCACCGTCGCGCGGTCCAGCTGTTTCAGCGTCACCTTGCCCAGCCGCGGCACCACCTGCCGGCGCGCCAGGCTCTGCATCGTCGCCTTGTAGCTCGCGCTCACCGAGCGGTTCACCTCCAACCGCTCACACCACCACCCCACCACCTGCCCCACAGTGCGCAGCACCTGGGCGCCACGCCGGCGCTCACCAGCCATACGCAACCCGCTCCGCCTCGGTCGCCAGCGAACGCTCAGCAGCAGCCAGCACCAGGTTCCGCCGCACGTAGGCCGGGATCAGCCCCACCTGGTTGAACGCCGCATGCGCGCGGCGCAGGATCAGCCCAACCGGCAAATCCGGCAGCAGGCACGGCAGCAGGAAGGCATCCGCATCGCTGTCCAGCGGGCCGAACACTGCGCGCGGCCAGTTACCGCTCACCACCTCGAACTGCTGCAGGTCCTCGCGCCAGGCCACCACCAGCCCCAGCGCCTTGGCCGCCATCTGCTCCAGCTCGCCGTTGCCCAAGCCCAGCACGCGCCGGCCGATGCGTTCCTGGAAGCCAGCCTCAACCACGGTCCACCTCCTTCCGCGCGCTGGCCCAGTCAAACACCACCACGATGCCGCCGCCCTCGCGCAGGCGGTCCACCGTGCGGTCGCCCAGGGCGCCGGAGAGCGCCGGCGCGGCCAGGTTGGAGATCACGATGGTCGGCTTCACATCCTCGTAGCGGGCATTCACCACCTCGAACATCACCATGCGCTCGAAGTCCGTCCCGTAGCTCGCGCCCACCTCGTCCAGGATCAGCAAGTCAGGCGTCCGGAAGATATCCAGCGCCTCCCGCTCGGACTGCTCCGCGTCCTTCCCGTAGCTCGCCTTCACCTGCTGGCACACCCGCGCCACCGTCGTGTACAGCACGTTGCGCCGGTGCTGCTCCACCACCTGGGCCGCAATCGCCGCCGCCAGGTGCGTCTTGCCGTTGCCCACATGGCCGAGCAGCAGCAGGCAGCGGCCAGCGGCAGCGTGCTCCGGGAAGTCAGCCGCATAGCCCTGGCAGGCACCCAGCGCCAGCCGCTGGCCATCGCTCGAGGCGCGGTAGCTGGCGAAGGTCTTGGTCTTGAAACGCTGCGGAATCAGCGCCTGGCCCAGCTGCCGCTCCAGCCGCGCAGCCACGGCCAGCCGCTGCTGCTCGCTGCGCTCAGCGGCCTCCTCCTCGGCAGCACGCAACCGTGCACACTCCGGGCAACCGGTCAGCACACCCTCACGCAGCTGGCTGGCAATGTAATCACCGTGGGCCTGGCACTTGGCCGGCGCGGTACCGGTAATCCCGGCTGATCTCTGCAGGCGCGCCAGGCTGTCGTCCAGCGAGCGTGGGCGGTTAGAGCGAGTAGGTTCCATCGGGGTTGGCCTCCAGGCCGTCACGCAGGTTCTGGGATTTCAGGTCGGTGTGCTGGCTGGTTCTTCCGTTGCGGACAGCGGGCGCCGGCGCGAGCGTCGGCTTGGCAGCGGCCTTCACCCCGGCGCGCTTCACCGAAACGACCAACTCACGGCACCAAGCCGCCTGGTTGTTGGCCGTGCCGGGCCGGGTCAGCCAGAACGAAACGAACTCCGTCACCGCCTCCTCGGTGACCAGGCCCGGGGCGACGCCGATCAGCTGCAGGTGAGTGCCCAGGTTCTCGCTGTCCGGCGTCCAGCCCTTGTGCATCGGGAACCGCTGCAGGGCATCAAGACCAGGCCCCGAAGCCGCCCCCTGTTGTTGTTGCTCTTCTTCTCTTCTCTTCTCTTCTCTGGTCACGCCCTTGTCACGCTCACCGCGTGACGGATTGGGTGACTCCGGCGTGACGGGAGGCGTGACAGCGCCGCGCTTCTTCTGCTGCCTATTCGCCGCCAGGCCACGTGCCTTGGCGGTTGCGCCGTTATGCCGCTCGAAATTGGGAAAACTGATGCCCTGATCGGTGATCACCAGCCAGCCGGCCTCTACCATCGCTCCGGCGAAACCGTCGCAACGCAGGTAACGGTCGATCCATTTTTGTGTCACGCCAGCAGCGTGACCGTCGCGTGACTGACTGTCGGCCCAACTCCACAGGTGTTGCAGCCGCCCAACCACGGAGAACTCGTCCAGCCCCAGTCGATCCGCGATCAAGATCACCGCAGGGTCATCAGCCAGGGAGACGCGCATCTTGATCCAGTCACCGGCCATGTCACGCCACCTGCACTGAGGCTTCGAGCACATCCAGGCTTTCGCGCACCCCGGTGATCTCGCGGCGGATCATCGCCTTCTCCACCTGGCTCACCCGGCCATCGTCCAGAGCGGCGGTCACCGCCTTGGTCACGTCGGCCACCTCGGCATGCATGTGCAGCACGGCAGCGGAGAGGTTCACCGCCTCGGCGCCCTCCTTCGCCACCAGGGTGAAGCCGAACTCAGCCGCCAGCGCCGCCAGCGGCCGCATGTCCTGCGTATGCAGCAGGATCTGGTACAGGTGGTTGATGGTCAGCTTGTGCGCATCGTTGTCCGGGTTGGCCCGCTGCAGCAGGCTCACATGCGGCAACCCCATTTGGCTGGCCAGCCGCTTAGGCTCGGCATCCTTCACCGCGTCGTGACAGGCCCTCAGGAACTGTTCCATTCGTAAAACCTCTCTGCTCTTTCCGTGGCGCTGTTGTCGTCGCGCCATCAATCTGGGCTCATGAAGAACCCAGCAACTCAACCTCAGCGCATCAGGCCGCCGAGACACGCCTCAGATCGGGACAGAGGTCCGCGGCCTTGAACTGCCCACCGGTCACCTCTTCAGCCCGCATTGCGACGATGGCGCTCATGCCGTGCTTGCCGGTGACCCAGCCAGAAACGCTGCCCTGCTTTACCCCGAGGGCGCGAGCTGCCTTCTCCTGGCTGCCGAAGTGATCGGCTAGCCGCTCATAGATGCTCATTCGGAATCCTCCATAGGAATTCCTATAAAAGATATCCATAGGCAATCCTATTTGCAAGGATATAGGCGCACCTATATAAGGCAGCAGATGGAATACAAAGACCGGCTCAAGGCGGCGCGGAAGCACGCCAACCTCACCCAGGGCGAACTGGCCGAAAAGGTCGGTATTACCCAGACCTCGATCTCCGACCTTGAGCGGGGAAAGTCAGCGTCATCGTCTTTCAACGCCAGCATCGCGAAGACGTGCGGCGTAAACGCACTGTGGCTAGAGAATGGAAGCGGCCCCATGTTGCCTACCCCATTGGAAGAGGCGATATCTGTGACAAGCCTCGGGGGGTTCGATCCCGCGGGTGCAAGCCCTGTGAGTGAAAAAGCTGAAGGTAAGTACCAAACCACTCCCGCCCCCACCAACGGCGCCGCTGACAAGGTTCTGGCCATGCTGAGCAAGCACAAAGGCCTGACACCGGCTGCGCGCGATCAGATTGCCCAAGCTGTAGAGAAAACAGTTGCCGAGGCCGTGCAGAGCAGCAACGTCATCAGCGCCGACTTCTCCGGCTCTCGACTGAAGCCCGGCGAGATCCTGATTCCCCAATACGACGTGCGCGGCTCTATGGGCCACGGCCAGGTGCCGGCCGACTACACCGACTTCATGCGCAACGTGGTGGTCAGCGCGCCGCAGCTGGAGAAGCTGGGCCTCGACTACACCTCCCCGGCCAACCTGGCGATCATCAGCGGCTGGGGCCAGTCCATGGCGCCTACCATCCAGGACAAAGACCCGGTCATCGTCGACCGCGGCGTCACCGACTTCATCGGCGACGGCGTCTACGTCATCACCTGGGACGGCATGCTCTACATCAAACGCCTACAGAGCGCCGGTGACGGCAAGCTGGAGCTGATCTCCGACAACCCCAAACACAAGGACCGCGTCGTCAACACGGACGAGGTCGCCATCCATGCCAAGGTGCTACTGGTATGGAACGGCCACAAGCTGTGACTGAGCTTACAAATGGAAATCCACCCTCTTGAAAATTCACAACAGGATGCTATTTCTGTCCTGTACGCTCACCTGCAACTGATTTATAGTTGCGCGCCTTCAAGCTGCAGTCTGGAGCGTCCATGAGCAAAAGGAAAAAGCTCCTTGAACGCTTCAAGCAGCTGCCGAAGGACTTCGAATGGTCTGAACTTTGCACCCTTTTAGGGCACCTTGGCTATGAGGAGGAAGAAGGCAGCGGGGCACGCAAGGTGTTCCAAGACAGCGAAGATAGGCAGATACATCTGCACAAGCCGCATCCTGGCAATATCATTAAAGAATATTTAATGAAGCAGATAAAAGAGGCTCTTGAGGAGCACGGGAAGATATGACCGACAAAGTATTGACATACAAAGGCTACCAAGGATCAATTGAAGCTTCGATTGATGATGGCGTACTGTACGGATCAATATTGCATATTGTCGACAAGGTTACCTACGAAGCAGAAAGCATTGTCGAACTCAAGAAAGAGTTTGAAGCTTCTGTTGACTACTACCTCGCACACTGCGCAAAGAAAGGCATTGAGCCGAACAAGCCATTCAGTGGAACATTTAACGTTCGAGTAGGAATGGAAGTTCATAAACGAGCCGTCTTTCATTCACGGAAAAATGATGTATCTCTAAATGACCTCGTAAAAAACGCAATTGTTGAGTACATCAACCGACACGACAGCCCTCGCGAAGTCCATCACCACCACCATTATGAATTCACTGGTGCGATTGATGTAACGACAGCGCAGCCTCTACCGCGCCGTCCGAAGCCTGATCTTAGGGTTGTAACTCATTAAGGGATAAAGAAATGCAATCAACCAAACTTACCCTTAATGACTACAAACTTAAGTCCCTAACAGCCAATCAGTTCGTAAGCGACAAGAACACCTACGAAGCGCAGTTCAGCATAAAATATATTCTCCCAGATGAAGGCGATGACTTCAAAGTAGACTTCGACCTGGTAATTCAAGGTGCTGGAGAGGATACGCCATTCTTCAAAATAACAATGCGCGGTTTTTTCACGGATGGTGGGAAAACGATAGGTGAATTGACAGACAAGCATACAGCAGCTTGCATGCTATATCCGTACGTCAGAGAGATGGCAGCCGGTATTTTGCGAAACCTCGGTCATTCCGACATGGAACTTCCCTATTCAGTTCCATTCAGTGCTATTGCCCAACTTGACTCTGAGCGCATTGAAGAATAAAAGCCCCGCCCGAGCGGGGCTTTTCATTTGCAACTGATTGCAAACGTCTCAGAACAGCACCTCCCCCTCCACCGCCACCAGCTCCCCCTCCTCCACCACCTGGTCACCCTCCCCGGCCAGCGCCCAGCTCAGCGTCACCGTGCCGTCGTCGTTCAGCGTCACCTCCAGCGCATCCTCCTCCAGTAGCAACTCCAGCACCGCCTGCCAGGCCTCGTCCGGGTCAGTGTCCATCCGGTGAATCGTCACCTGCCTGTCCAGCTGCGCCTTCGGCGAGTTGATCATCGCGCTCACCCGTAGCCCCAGCTTCTCCAGGGCGGTCAGTTCACGGGGTTGCTGTTGCACTTTCTGCTTGGCCATACGCCCTCCTTTTGCTGTATGCATATACAGTATTCCATCACCCCACCTCGCTTCAATCCATACCCCAATCGTTAGTGCGCAAAGTTAAATTATAGGAATCCCTATTGACGGTGAATACAGGCATTCCTATATTCCATTCACGCCGCACACAACCGGCCCGGCCACCAGGCCACCGCTCTTTAACAACCAGCGCCATGCCCGACTAACCCGGCCCAGCCGGCTAGGTCACTCCCGGCTCCATCGGTGGGAGGTCAGAAAACCGATGAAACAGACCGCTGTGCCTCTACCGGCGACCGGCGAGCAGACAGGCGCGAAAGCCTGCCCACGTGGGAACACCCCACGGCTGCCGAGGGTTACCGAACCGAGCGAACGACCCGGCACGCACAGCGCCCCGCCTTACCCCTCCAGGGCGGCCAGGTCAGGAGGACGAGATTTCAACCACCTGCATCAGCAGGCCACAGCAACGACAACCCCGAGGAACACCCATGAAGATGACCACCATCCTGCTCGCCATGCTGCTCAGCTTCAGCGGCCTGGCCAGCGCCACCCCTGCCCCGCTCACCTTCTGCACCGGCGGCGAGGGCGGCTTCTACGAGAGCCTGGGCCAGGCCATCGGCAAGGCCATCACCAAGAACACCGGCGCCCAGCTCGAGGTGCTGAACACCGGCGGCAGCGTGGAGAGCGCGCAGCTCCTGAAGGACGGCGACTGCCGCATCGCCATCATGCAGGCGGACGTGGTCACCAGCGCGGCCATGCCGGCAGACATCAAGGTTTCCGACGCCCACACCGAGGTCGTTTACTGGCTGCACGGCAAGGCCGGCGTCGATGACTTCGGCAAGATGGAAGACGACAGCATCGCCGAGAAGTACGCCTTCGCCGCGGTAAGTGGCTCAGGCGCGCTGGTCACCGTGAAGAACTGGGTGGCCACCGACAAGGACTACGAAGGCGCCCGCATCGTCGAGTTCGACGACTGGTACAGCGCCGCCGAGGCCGTCGCCCAGGGCTACGTCTCCCGCGCCGGCGTGCGCATCGAGATCGCCGGCATGCTCTACGTGGGCCGCGCCGGCAAGATCACCTCGGACATCACCGAGGACTTCGGCAACCAGATCCTGATCGGCGAGATCAACGACGACTCCTTCGCCAGCTCGAAGGACGCCAACAACAACCCGCTCTACACCCACTGCAGCGTCGACAAGCAGGCCACCAGCGGCCTCAAGACCAGCACCACCCTGGCGCCAGACACTTACTGCCTGCGCGCCCAGGTCGTCTACGACAACGAGTACCACAAGGGCCTGCCCAGCAAGGAACAGCGCAACGTGCGCCGCGCCGTGGATAAGGGCATCAACAGCATCGTGAAGGCGGTGCGCTGATGCGCCGGATGTTCACGGTGGCCAGCCTAGTGCTGGCCGGCATGCTGGTCGCCCTCTGGCTACTTAGCCGGCTGTTCGCCTGGGGCACCTGCTCCTGGTACGGCTACCAGACCGATCGCGCCACTCGCTACGCAGCCTTCGTCGGCTGCATGGTCGAGGTGAACGGCCGCTGGGTACCCCGCGAAGAGCTGCGCATTGTGCAGTGAGGCCGACATGAACAACGTCGACCCCATGCGCATCAGGCGCACCGGAACCATCACTATCACGAAGGGCGAGATTCGCGTCGAAGGCTTCGAGGTCGAAGGCGCGAGCTGCCGCGAGGCAGCCATCCTCGCCACCACCTGGGCCATAGGCCAGCTGCAGCGGGAGCTGCACAAGGCCATCCGCGAGCCAGGCAAAGCCAACATCCTGCTCGACTGAATCGCCCGCCCTCTCGCGGGTCGCCGGTAGAACGGCAAACGGGAGGCGGTCGCGGCACGCTGGCCGATAGAGCAATCCCAGGCGGTCCCAAGTGGTTTCCTGGGTAGCAAGCGCTTCCAGCCAAGGTCTTCCAGCACCTCCTACACCGGTACCTGCGCCGGGGCGAAAAGCAGGCCGTCCAACCGCGAGGGCGGATCGGAGAGCGGCATGGCTGGCGGTGCGGCATGGGTGTCCAGCCGCTGGCCAGGCCGCTCCCCGATACACCTTCCAACCAGCATCCATACGCCGCCGCCTTTGCCGGCTGACCTTGCGGAAGTGTCTGCTTCCGGCCAGGGCGGCGACCTATGCACGCAAACAAACGAGGTGCCCCATGAACATGCTCACCATGGCCCGGGAAAGCATCCTGGAACTCGCCCAAACCCTGCAGCTGGCCCACCAGGCCCGCGCTGCTTTCGAAGAGCGCCGTGCCGCTCCTGTGCAACAGCCCTACCGCACCCAGGTGGTCGACACCGGGCGCGGCATGGTGCGCGTCGTGGAGCTGGGCACCGGCCGCGTGCTGGGCTTCCGCCGCACCCTGCGGGAGGCACAGTGGCTGGCCGCCCAGCTGGAGCGTGACCACCGCGTGCAGGGGGCAGCATGATCCAGCAGCCCCACTTTCGCAGCCACGCCGAACAGCAGGCCGCCCTCGGCTGTGCCGCCACACTGGACCCTGCCAAGTATCCCCGGCGCGCCGCCCTGGCCCGCTCCCGCGAGCGGCAGATGGCAACTATCCGTGGCCACGGCGACAAGTTCCGCCGCGCCCGCGACGAGATCGCCGAAGGCATCCGCGCCAAGGCCGCCCACATGACCCTCACCGAGATATCCAAGGCCACCGGCATCGACCGCAAGCGCCTCAACCTGATCGCCGAGGAGAACGGCTTCACCTACCTCTCGCGGCACCAGGCGGAGCAGCTGCGCATGGCCAAGGTCGCGCGCAGCTTCCTGGGCGAGGAGCAGCAGGGAACCAGAGAGGCCACCAGCCTGGATTGCATCGACAAGTAACACCCGCCGCCTAAGGGCGGCCACCATTTCCCCCGCCTGGACCACCCCATGACCGCTGCAGCCAAGCTGCTGCCCGGCCAAGACCCGGGCGCGCACCGCAAAAACCTGATCAAGATGCTGGAGCAGGCCAGCCGGCGCCACCACCTCTGGGAAGTGTTCGGCGACTTCATCGAGATGTCCGCCCTGGCCATGGCCAACAGCGTCGACCTGGCCCAGCGCGACGAGCGCGAGGCCCGCTACATGCGGCTGATTCAGCGCTACGAGCCGGACGAGGTGAAGCTGTTCCCCATGATGCTCGGAGAGCTGGTCTGCGCCCTGGAGTACGGGCCCGACGACGTGCTCGGCAAGGTGTTCGGGGAGCTGGAGCTGGGCAACAGCGCACGCGGCCAGTTCTTCACGCCCTACTCCGTGAGCGCGGCCATGGCCCGCCTGCTGGTCGGCGACGGCGCCGAGCTGCGCGAGCGCATCAAGCAGCGCGGTTTCATCCGCCTGAACGAGCCAGCAGCCGGCGCCGGCGCCATGGTCATCGCCATGGCCGAGGCCATGCAGGACCAGCAGATCAACTACCAGCAGCACCTGCACGTCGTTGCCCAAGACGTGGACTCCCGCGCGGTGCACATGGCCTACCTGCAGTTCAGCCTGCTGCACATCCCCGCCGTGGTGATCCTCGGCAACACCCTGGCCCTGGAAGAGCGCGAGCACTGGTACACGCCGGCTCACATCCTCGGGCTCTGGGGCGTGAAGCTGAACCGCGGCTACGCCCTGGGCAGCGCCATGGACGGGCGCCCGGCCGACGCGCCGCCGGCGCCGGAACCATCCCCGATATTCATCCCCAAGCCATCGGCCGCCCTGGGCGAGCAGATGGCCCTGTTCTGACTACACGCAAGGAGACCGCCATGGCACTCCCAGTCAAGGCATGCACCCTCGAAGAGCTTGAAGACTACGCCCCAATCCATCCTGAGGCCGCGCAGGAACTCGCGGAGCGCCTGGCTGCGGGTAAGGACCTGCGCCTGACACGCGAGCACGAGCTCGAGGAGGAGGTCCGCGAGGCAGAACGCGCCCAAGAGTCAGCGGAAGAGGCCAGCGACCAGCTGAGGGAAACCATTGCCGAGTGCTGTAACCAGCTCGAACAGGCCTTGGCAGAGAAGGCAACGCAGGACATCGAAGCACAGGTGCGCAATGTGATTCGCCGACTGGAGAAAGCCTGATGAGCACATTCGCAGTATTCGGCATGACTCGCGCCGCGGCGCTCGAAGAAGCCAAGAAGAAGACCCCTTCCACGCGAGACGACAAGGACGCTCCAGGCGGAAAGCGTCAGCTGACGATGGCCGAGTGGCTCGAGGCATGCGATCGAGTTGCCGACCAGATCATGGCCGGGCGAAAGGTACGCCAGCTCTCGGTGCTGCTCGACTCGCCAGAGTTCGCCCAGCAGTTCATCGACCTGGCGCGAAAGACCGATAAGTGCAGAGACATGCGCATTAAAGCCCGCTGCGCGCTCACCGATGCAGCCGGCAAACCGATCCTCAACAAGAAGACAAAGGCGCCTCGCTATGGATTCGCGGACTGGACGCCAACAGGAGCTCAAGTCGCATGACCTCCTACAACCCGCACCTTCACCTGGCGGCGCAGCAAGCGCTGCCGTTCAATCGCGAGCTGTATGTCGACCTGTTTGCCGGCGCCGGCGGCGCCAGCAGCGGCGGCGCCAGGGTCTACCGCGACCCGGACATCGCCATCAACCACAACGCCATCGCTATCGCCGTCCACCGAGCGAACCACCCGAAGACGCGCCACTTCATCACGGACGTTTTCGATGTTGACCCGCTGGAGGCTACCGGTGGCCAGCCGGTGGGCATCTTGTGGGCGTCGCCCGATTGCCGCCACTTCAGCAAGGCGAAAGGCGCCGCACCGCGCAGCCGCCGCGTCCGCTCCCTGGCCTGGGTAGTGGTGCGCTGGGTCCACGCCACCCGCCCGCGACTGTTCTTCCTCGAGAACGTCGAGGAGTTCCAGGACTGGGGGCCGCTCGACGATGACTGCAAGCCGATCAAGGCTTTGCGCGGCCGCACCTTCCAGGCGTTCGTCGCCTGCCTCAGTACGGGTCTGGCCGAGGATCATCCCGATTTCCCGGAAATCATGGACGCGATTGGCCTCTGGGTGCCGAAAAGCGCCTTGGTCCAGGGCCTTGGCTGCAACGTGGAATGGCAGGAGCGCCGCGCCGCCAATGCCGGCGCGCCGACTATCCGCAAGCGCCTCTTTATGATCGGCCGTACCGATGGCCGCCCCATCGTCTGGACCAAGCCGAAGCGCCACCAGAAGCCGAAGCGCGGCCAGCTGGCCTGGCGCACCGCCGCCGAGTGCATCGACTTCAACGACCTCGGAAAGAGCCTGATCACCCGCAAGCGCAAGCTCGTCGACAACACCCACCGCCGCGTAGCCAAAGGTTTCTGGCGGCATACGGTAATGAGCGACAACCCGTTCTTCGTGCCGCTGAGCGACCAGGCCCTGGCCGCCGCCAACCTGACCGAGTTCGCCAACGCCAGCACCCAGCGCACGTTCGCGGTCAATGAGGCCCTGCGCACGCAGGTCGCCCAGGTCAAGGGCGGGCATTTCGCTCTGTCGGCAGCTCACCTCACCCACCTGACCCATCATGGCGACCGCTCCGGTTACCCCATGACTGAGGCCACCCGCACCATCACCGGCGCGAACCGCGGCGAGCAGGCCCTGGTAAGTGCCGCGATGGTTACTCTGCGCAAGGGATCGATCGGCGCCGGCCTGCATCAGCCGCTCAGCACAGCGACAACCAGCAGCGGCCACCATGCCCTGGCGAGTTGCCACTTCGAGCAGGCCAACGGCGGCTTCTACGATGGCGACGGCCGCCATGCTCTGGACCCGATCAGCACAATCTGCGGCAGCGGCTCAAACCAGCGGCTGGCCAGTGCATACCTGATCAAGTACCACGGCATGGGCGAGAACACGCTGACTCTGCGCGAGCCGACCAGCACGGTGACCGCCAAGGACCGCATGGCCCTGGTAACTGTGCACCACGTCCCGGCCACCCTGCTGCCGCCGCACCTGATGGAGCAGGCGCGTCTTTGCGCTGAGTTCCTGCACAAGTACCTGCCGGAGCACTTCCCGGAGCCGGTCGACCTGGTGCTGCTCGGCGACTACGTGCTGGTGGACTTCAGCCTGCGCATGCTCAAGCCGCAGGAGCTGAAGCTTGCCCAAGGCTTCAGCCCGGACTACATCCTCGACCGCGGACTGTTCTTGAGCGAGGAGACTGGCCAGCTGGAGTGGAGGGACATCAAGGCTACCGACCAGATCCGACTAATCGGAAACAGTGTGTGCCCGGATGAAGCGGAAGACCTGATCGCGGCCAATGCCGCGGACCTGATCGACCTCTACAGCCGGGAGGCCGCTGCCTAAGCCACCCTGCCCGGCCGCCATCCTTGCCCGATGCGCGGCCGGCGGGCGTGGTCCGGAGTATAGGGCGGGGCCACGACCTGACCAGGGACATGACGCCGCAGGCGACGGGCGAGACTCGACGAGCGAGATACAGGCTGCAAAAATACTGTACGTATAAACAGTATTGAGCCGCCATGCACTTCAAGATCAGACAGCTCTACCACCGCGGCAAGAAGCGATCCCAGTACGACCTGGACAGAGACCCGCGCATTCTCGGCGACGTGCAAATCCACATGGAGCAGCGAACCCCGATGGGCTGGCCGTCCCTGTGCGCCTACCTGTTCAAGTCATCACCACACCAGCCAGACGCGCTGCACAGGCTCTACGACGTGCGCCTGGAAGGCATGGCCACCCTCGGCCTGGTGATCGTGGGTGTGGAAGTGATCGACGGGCAGCAGTACCAGCAGGCCTGGCACTGCGCTCCGCCGGATGGTGCGGTGGTTATTCCGTGGACGCAGGGGCCGCGGTCGACGCTAAATGAGTTGATCTAGCAGAACGTAGCCTTCACCAGTGCTCGAAGCGCGACTGGGTTTTCGCGTGAAAGCACAAAGCACTGCCTCTCACCTGATAGTTGTAACTCCGTAAATCTGCGAGTCAGCGCAGAAAACATGAGAGTTACACTGGTAGACAGCAAGCGCATTAAATTTCTCCAATAAAACCATATTATTATGGTGATACTGCGCTGAAAACTTAATATCGAATGACTGCGCCTGCTCTCTCATATAATCAGGCACATCCACAATGGTCTGCCTAGACAAATTCACAACATTGAAGGCCGCATACGCACTCCGCCCGAGATTAAAAAGGAACATATTATGATTAGGATCTTGAGTACCTTGAAGATAACCCGTATCAGGCAGAGCGACTCGACACCCAGCAACATCATCAAAAGTCGCAACTATCACATGCCCCATGCGCCCTATTGATCCTGCGATTTTTTCAGCAACTGACTCCAATATACTTACCACTCCGCCAGGCGGGGTCATTAACGCAAGGAAAAGAATCTCCAGCCATTGAAAATATTGTTCCTGCGTCACACCAAACTCAGCACATACATTAGCCAAGTGGGGCTTTGCGCCTAAGCGAATATCAAGAAAGTCCTCTAGCAGCCGTGCATCAGTGGGAACACAGCCTACCAACCCTTTGAACATATTAATCGTTGAAACAATAGAGTATGGATTTCTTATCCACCCCATAAATTTCGATTTAAATACTCGCACCGCAGCAGCTTCTAACACATCACCCTGTGATCGAACTTTTGATTCAGAAATAAGCAGCCGCGACGCTGACGCAACATCCTCCTCATACACCTGGAAGAAATTCTCTAGATTTTTCCTTGTAGCCTCATTTTTAACATCAAAGCTAAAAAGATCATTAAAGGAGAGATTACTTTTTATCCTCACTCCATCAGCACCAACTAAGCGAACAACACTATTCTCTCGATCAACAATTTCGAACCTGTAAATCCTCTGCTTATTCTTTGGGCGACTCTCATCTATACAGTTACATCTTTGCTCGGACTGGGAGACGAAATGCTGATTCTTTGTTGGATTTTCCATAACTTATCCTGATACCGCCCTTCGCTGAACATCGAACCTACCCCACAACCCACCTTTCACGCCACTGGCGAGGGAGAAGTCATGTCCACTGAAACCGCTGCGCACGCGCCAGCCGGCCTGTACGCCATCCACTACCTCGATAACTGGGACGGCCAGGGCGACAGGTATTACCTGATTGCACGGAAAGATGAGCAAGGCCGATGGTTTGCAGAAGAGAACGGCACCCTGCTTATGCAGTATCAGGGCGACAAGGTTCTTCAGGTCTGGCCGCTTGCTGCCCACGACCATCACCCCAGCTACATGACCGGCGCTCCCCTGCTGAGCACCGCAGCCCAGGACGTACTGGCCGAGCGTAACCGCCAGCTCACTGCCGAGGGCTGGACGCCGGCGCACGACGATCTCTACTGCGCCGCCGAGCTGCCCAGGGCGGCAGCGGCGTACATCCTCAATGGCGCGAACGACGAGGCGCCTGCCATCTGGCCGTTCACATCTAAATGGTGGAAGCCGAGGGATGCTCGGGCCAACTACGTCCGAGCAGGCGCCCTGATTCTGGCCGAGGTCGAACGCCTGGATCGGGCCACCGCCCAGCAGGCCGAGCAGGAGCAGCAGCCTTGAGCCGAATCAAGAAGCCCCGCTGCCCGGCCTGTAACCACCGCGACTGCCCTGGATGGCAGCCAGGCGATCCCGTTCACGAGTACCGCGGCAAAGGCAATTGGTACCTGGGCTGCCACTGCGAGGGATGCTCACGCGCCCGGCAGGAGTCGGGCGGCTTCATCGGTGCGCTCGCCGAGGCGCTCAGCCCCCCGCGCCAACCCTAATAACACCTTCCCCATCCACCCAGCTGCCGGCGCCGTCCGGCGGTAAGGATTCGCTATGTCCGAAAATCCGCAAATCCACGTATGTCCCGACTGCTTCTACGGCTGGAGCCATGGCCAGGACGGCAGCCATAGCTGCGTGCAGCGCCTGAAGGCCCGTATCTCGCTGCTGGCCGCCGCCCTGCGGGAGAACCACGAATGGCACCAGCAGCACGATGAGCACGGTGGTTACCCTGGCTCGGCGCTGGAGGCAACCAACATCAATGCCCTGATCGGCGCCGCGGCCGAGTGGAGGCTGCCCTGCCAGGTCCGCCTGCCGGGCGGGATGACCATAGGTAAGGGCTGCAGCCTCAATACCCTACTGCTGGCCATCCGCCGTCGAGAAGGCGCCCCATCCTGGCAGCAAGACTTCGCCGTGCCGATCCCGATAGACAGGGGGCTGCAGCGACTCCTGCAGCCGCTGCCGGAGCAACCGCTGGGCATCGACAGCGAGGGCGGCAGCTGTGATTGAGATGAACACCCCCACCTACTGCCGCTCCACCGGCGAGCGCATCGGCATCTGCAGATGCCTGCGCTGCACGCCGATCAAGAAACTGGCCTAGTCGCTTTTCTTCTTGGCTTCCGCCGCCAGTTTCGACTCACGGATCAGCTGATCCAACTCGGCCTGAGCTGCACCCTTACCTGCCTCCTTGCCA
The DNA here is from genome assembly GCF_900156545.1 of Aquipseudomonas alcaligenes. Lineage (GTDB taxonomy): Bacteria > Pseudomonadota > Gammaproteobacteria > Pseudomonadales > Pseudomonadaceae > Aquipseudomonas > Aquipseudomonas alcaligenes_A. The sequence goes on along the minus strand of NZ_FTNW01000001.1, from coordinate 399,400 downwards.
GCAATCGTATCGCGCGCCTGCTCCAGCGGGTTGCGCTTGGGAACCTGGTTGGCAGGGTTCTCTTCCGGAAACTCTTCGAAGTAATCCGACCAATCGCCCATCTCGATCTCCTTTCGTATTGCGGGGCTCTCCAGTAGAGCCGATTCCCCTTTCTTTCACCAGCTGCCGCTGATCGGCACAAGGATTTTTGCCATGCCCGCGAAACGCATCTACCTGGCCGGCCCCATGACCGGCCTGCCCGAATACAACTACCCCGCCTTCCACGCCGAGGCCGCCCGCCTCCGGGCTCTGGGCTACCACGTGGAGAACCCGGCGGAGAACCCGGCCCAGCCTGACTGGGACTCATACATGCGCCAGGCCCTGCGCCAGATGCTTGGCAGCGACCTGATCGCCCTGCTTCCGGGCTGGCAAGGCTCCCGCGGCGCCGTGCTCGAGCGTAGCGTCGCGCTGCAGGTCGGCCTGCCCATAGTCGAGGTCGACCAATTGCCGGCCATCGAGCCTGAGGAGCAGCCCCTCTCCCGGGAGGAGCTGATCGCCCTCACCCCGAACATCTGCCGAGGCACTGGACAGCATCCTGATCGGTGCCAGTGCCCCTATCACGCCCAGAACACCTGACCGAAGAGGACCTGCCATGTCTGCAGTCGAAGCCACCCCAATCACCGAGACCCAGGTCAACTTCCTCCGCATCGCCAAGGTGCGGGAGATCACCGGCATGGGTACGACCTTCATCTACACCGAGATGGCTGCCGGCCGGTTCCCGCGCCAGCGCAAGATTGGCCGCCGCGCGGTTGCTTGGCGCGAGGATGAGGTGCGCGCCTGGCAGGCTGAGAAGGAGTCCGCAGCCAATCAGGAGGCCTGACGCTCCAGCTCATCGAGCTTGTCGGCCCACCACTGCATCATCTCCCTCCTCTGCTCCAGGTACTCGGCGTGGTTGTATGCACCGCGGACCTTGTTCGGGTCCGCGTGGCCCAGCTGGGCCTCGATCCACTCCGACTTGAAGCCAGCCTCATGCAGCGCCGTCGAGATCGTGCCGCGGATACCGTGGCCGGTCAGGCGCCCCTCATAGCCCATGCGCTTGAGCGCAGTGTTCAGGGTGTTCTCGCTGATCGGCGTGTTCGGGTCATTGCGCCCGGGCAGCAACAGGCGGTAGTTGCCGCCGATGGCCAGCAGCTTGCGAACCTCCTCAACGGCCTGGCGCGACAGCGGCACCAGGTAATCGGGCATGTTTCGATCTTCCTTCGCTTTACCCTGCAGCTGCTTCACCACTTCAGGCGGGATGCTCCACAGCGCCTCGCCGAGGTCGAACTGCTTCCGCTCAGCGAAGCGCAGCTCCTGCGTTCGCACCATGGTGAGCAGCAGCAGACGCACGCCCGACGCGGTGATGCTAGACCCGCTATAGGCCCTGAGAGCCCTGAGTAGCTCAGGAAGCTCATTCAGCTTCAGGTGCGGGTTGTGCTGTGGCGCGGGCGCCGGCGCCGCCATGATGTCCAAGTCAGAAGCCGGGTTGGACTCCGTCAGCCCCTCGGCTATGGCGAAGCGGAAGATCTGGTTCAGCCAGGTCCTGCACTTCTTCGCCACATCCAGCGCGCCGCGCTGCTCAATCCGACGGACGGCGCCCAGAACATCCGCGCGAGTGATCTCCGAGATGGGCAATTTACCGAGCGCTGGGATCAGGTCCTTGTCCAGGTATCGTCGGCTCTGAGCGATGCTGCCCTGCCGGCCGGCGGTCAATCGCGGGTTGCGGAACTCCTGCCAGCGCTCGGCGACAGCGGCGAAGGTCGACTCAGCAGATCGGCCTGCTTCGTGCCGTTCCGCGCGCCGCTGGAGCCGCGGATCGATGCCCTTGGCCACCAGCGAGCGTGCTTTGTCTCGGGCCTCACGGGCGTCGCGAAGGCTGAGCTCTGGGTACATGCCGAGGGATATACGCGGCTGCTTGCCGTGCCAGGAGAAACGGAAGTGCCAGGACTTCGTGCCCTTCGCAGACACGAACAGCGATAGCCCGTCCATGTCGTTCAGGGAGTAGTCCTTTTCCTGGGCTTTGGCGTTACGGACGGCGGTATCGGTGAGGGGCATAGTACATCCGCAGATCAGTCGAACTCAGCTGTACTGATGAATGTACTAGAAATGCGCGAATGTATGCGAACGCAGCGAAGGACTGCGAAAGACATATGCTCTTGTGGAGTGCGCTATAGAGCGCGCCGCTAAGGGTTTCGCGAAAGGTATCGGAAGCTAGCGAAAGAAAAAGATGGTGCGGACGGAGAGACTCGAACTCTCACACCTTGCGGCGCCAGAACCTAAATCTGGTGTGTCTACCAATTTCACCACGTCCGCGTGGTAACGCTTGAAACGAAAACGCCAGGCTTTGGGCCTGGCGTTTTCTCGAATATGGGGTGGACGATGGGAATCGAACCCACGACACCAGGAGCCACAATCCTGTGCTCTACCAACTGAGCTACGCCCACCATATTGCGTTGCTTGTGCCTGATTCGCCAAATGGCGCACCCGGCAGGACTCGAACCTGCGACCATCCGCTTAGAAGGCGGATGCTCTATCCAGCTGAGCTACGGGCGCTTAATCATCTGCGGTACAGACTTCTAAGCTACAGCTCCAACCGCTTCCGGTCGTTGCCATCTTACCCAGCGGCTGGCTGTGCTCGACAAGCGGGGCGAATCTTATAGAGGCGTTCTGCAAGCGTCAACACGAAAATGAAAAAAATCCTGCTGGGAAAAGGAGTTACGGGAGCAGACGATGCATGCGCCTTTGCCCGACGGGGCTGCCGTGCGAGAATGCGCGATCTTTTTTCCACCCTTCCTCATGGTTAAGCACGCGTCATGACTGCAAAACTGATCGACGGCAAGTCCATCGCCGCCAACCTCCGCCAGGATATCGCCAAACGTGTCGCCGAGCGCCGCCAGCAGGGCCTGCGCGCGCCTGGCCTGGCTGTGATCCTGGTCGGCAGCGACCCGGCCTCCCAGGTCTACGTCTCGCACAAGCGCAAGGACTGCGAGGAGGTTGGCTTCGTTTCCGTGGCCCATGACCTGCCCGCCACTACTACCCAAGGCGAGCTGCTCGGGCTGATCGACCAGCTCAACCGCGACAACGCCATCGACGGCATCCTGGTGCAACTGCCCCTGCCCGCCCACCTGGACGCCTCGCAACTGCTCGAGCGCATCAACCCGGACAAGGACGTCGACGGCTTCCACCCGTTCAACGTCGGCCGTCTGTCCCAGCGCATGCCACTGCTGCGTCCCTGCACGCCGAAGGGCATCATGACCCTGCTGGAAAGCACCGGCGTCGACCTGCATGGCCAGCACGCCGTGGTCGTGGGCGCCTCCAACATCGTCGGCCGACCGATGGCGCTGGAGCTGCTGCTGGCAGGCTGCACCGTGACCGTCACCCACCGTTTCACCAAGGACCTGCCGGGCCACCTGGCCCAGGCCGACATCGTGGTGGTGGCCGCCGGCAAGCCGGGCCTGGTCAAGGGTGAGTGGATCAAGCCAGGCGCCATCGTCATCGACGTCGGCATCAACCGCCAGGCCGACGGCAAGCTGGTCGGCGACGTGGAGTTCGATGTCGCCGTCGAGCGCGCCGGCTGGATCACCCCGGTGCCGGGCGGTGTCGGCCCGATGACCCGCGCCTGCCTGCTGGAGAACACCCTGTACGCCGCGGAACATCTGCACGCGTAAGCCGATCCGGCAACAAAAAACGGCGCCCGCGGGCGCCGTTTTCGTTTCCAGCACTGACCTTACTGGGCCTGCTGCCAGGACTTCACCAGCTCGTCGTAGCTCACGGTCTCGCCCTTCGGCTTCTCGTTGGCCAGTTTCGGCTTGGGTGCGCCCGGCTGGTCCAGCCAGTACTGCGGGTCCTTCTCCTCGTTGAGTTTCGGGCCGCACTCGCCCTGCACGCCGGAGCGCTCGATGCGCGCCATCATGCTGTCCTGGGCCGCGGCCAGGCCGTCCAGAGCCTCCTGCGGGGTCTTGTCGCCACTGGCCGCCTCGGCGATGAACTGCCACCACAGCTGCGCCAGGCGCGGGTAGTCCGGCACGTTGGTGCCGGTCGGGGTCCACTGCACCCGGGCCGGGCTGCGGTAGAACTCCACCAGACCGCCGAGCTTGGGCGCGGCATCGGTCATCGCCTGGGAGTTGATGTCCGACTCACGGATCGGCGTCAGACCGACCAGGGTCTTCTTCAGCGAAACGGTCTTGGAGGTGACGAACTGCGCGTACAGCCAGGCCGCCAGGCGCTGCTTCTCCGGGGTGGACTTGAGGAAGGTCCAGGAGCCGGCGTCCTGGTAGCCGAGCTTCATGCCCTCCTCCCAGTACGGTCCCTTGGGCGACGGCGCCATGCGCCATTTCGGCGTGCCGTCCTCGTTGACCACGGCCAGGCCCGGTTTGGTCATGTCGGCGGTGAAGGCGGTGTACCAGAAGATCTGCTGGGCGATGTTGCCCTGCGCCGGTACCGGACCAGCCTCGGAGAAGGTCATGCCCTGGGCTTCCGGCGGCGCGTACTGGCGCATCCAGTCGACGTACTTGGTGGTGGCATAGACCGCCGCCGGGCCGTTGGTGTCGCCGCCGCGAGCGACACTGGAGCCCACCGGGCGGCAGCCTTCGACGCGGATACCCCACTCGTCCACCGGCACACCGTTGGGCAGACCCTTGTCGCCGCCACCAGCCATGGAGAACCAGGCGTCGGTGAAGCGCCAACCCAGCGACGGGTCCTTCTTGCCGTAGTCCATGTGGCCGTAGACGCGCTTGCCGTCGATTTCCTTGACGTGCTCGGTGAAGAACTGGGCGATGTCCTCGTAGGCCGACCAGTTGACCGGCACGCCCAGCTCGTAGCCGTAGATTTCCTTGAACTTGGCCTTCAGCTCCGGCTTCTCGAACCAGTCGGCGCGGAACCAGTAGAGGTTGGCGAACTGCTGGTCGGGCAGCTGGTAGAGCTTCTTGTCCGGGCCGGTGGTGAAGGAGATGCCGATGAAATCGTTGAGGTCCAGGGTCGGCGAAGTGAAGTCCTTGCCTTCGTTGGCCATCATGTCGCTGATCGCCACGGCCTTGCCGTAGCGGAAGTGGGTGCCGATCAGGTCCGAGTCGTTGACCCAGCCGTCGTAAATGTTCTTGCCGGACTGCATCTGGGTCTGCAGCTTCTCCACCACGTCGCCTTCCTGCATCAGGTCGTGGGTGAGCTTGATCCCGGTGATCTCGCTGAAGGCCTTGGCCAGTACCTTGGCTTCATACTCGTGGGTGGCAATGGTCTCCGAGGCGACGTTGATCTCCATGCCGCGGAACGGCTCGGCCGCCTTGATGAACCACTTGAGCTCGGCGAGCTGCTGCTCCTTGGTCAGGGTGGACGGCGCGAACTCGCTGTCGATCCACTTCTTCGCCGCCTCTTCATAGGCGTCGGCCCAGGCCGCACCGCTCAATCCGGACAACGTCAGCAGGGCTGCCAGCGCCATGCTATGTCGGGTCTTGTAATTGTTGTCGAACATAGACTCCTCCTTGCTTGAATAGAAAACCGACCGGAACGACAGGCCGCCGGTCAGCCCCAACGCATCACCACCAGTAACCACACGACGGACAGCGCCGAGGCTATCCAGGTGCTCCAGTCGGTCACGCCCACCACCAGCAGGTGCAGGTAGGCGCTGCCGAGCAAGCCGATGAACAGCCGGTCGCCACGGGTGGTGACGATCGGCAGAAAGCCCCTGCGCTCGACACAGGGCGAGCGGATTTCCCATACCGTCATGCCCACCAGCAGCAGCGCGATGCCACCGAAGAAGGCCGCGGTGACCGGAGTCCAGGCCATCCATTCCATAGTCGCTTCTCCTCAGACCCGGCCCAGGCCGAAGCCCTTGGCCACGTGGTTACGCACGAACCAGATCACCAGCATGCCCGGCAGGATGGTCAGCACCCCCGCCGCCGCCAGCACACCCCAGTCGATGCCGGAGGCCGACACGGTACGGGTCATCACCGCCACGATCGGCTTGGCGTCCACCGAGGTCAGGGTGCGCGCCAGCAGCAGCTCGACCCAGGAGAACATGAAGCAGAAGAACGCCGTGACGCCGATACCGGGGCCGATCAGCGGGATGAAGATCTTCACGAAGAACTTGGGGAAGCTGTAGCCGTCGATGTAGGCCGTCTCGTCGATCTCCTTCGGCACGCCGGACATGAAGCCCTCGAGAATCCACACCGCCAGCGGCACGTTGAACAGGCAGTGGGCCAGGGCCACGGCGATGTGCGTGTCGAACAGGCCAATCGACGAGTACAGCTGGAAGAACGGCAGGAGGAACACCGCCGGCGGCGCCATGCGGTTGGTCAGCAGCCAGAAGAACAGGTGCTTGTCGCCGAGGAAGCGATAGCGCGAAAACGCATAGGCCGCCGGCAGCGCCACCAACAGCGAGATGAGGGTGTTCAGGCACACGTAGTACAGCGAGTTGAGGTAGCCGTTGTACCAACTGGGATCGGTGAAGATCACCTGGTAGTTGGCCAGGGTGAAGTCCTGCGGCCACAGGGTCAGGCCACCGAGGATCTCGGTGTTGCTCTTGAACGACATGTTCAGCAGCCAATAGATCGGCACCAGCAGGAACAGGATGTAGAGCAGCAGCACCAGGGCTTTGCGAAGGGTCATGGCCAGCTCCTCAGCGCTTCTGGTCGTTGTGCGTCATGGCCGTGTAGAACGCCCAGGACACCAGCAGGATGATCAGGAAGTACACCAGCGAGAACGCCGCCGCCGGCCCCAGGTCGAACTGCCCCACCGCCATCTTGGTCAGCGTCTGGCTGAGGAAGGTGGTGGCGTTACCCGGCCCGCCGCCGGTGAGCACGAAGGGCTCGGTGTAGATCATGAAGCTGTCCATGAAGCGCAGCATCACAGCGATCAGCAGCACGCTCTTCATCTTCGGCAGCTGGATATGGCGGAACACCGCCCAGCTTGATGCGCGGTCGATGCGCGCGGCCTGGTAGTACACGTCGGGAATGGCGCGCAGGCCCGAGTAGCACAGCAGCGCCACCAGCGAGGTCCAGTGCCAGACATCCATCACCAACACCGTGACCCAGGCGTCCATGGTGTTGGCCGCGTAGTTGTAGCTGATGCCCAGCTTGCTCAGGGTCCAGCCCAGCAGGCCGATGTCGGCGCGGCCGAAGATCTGCCAGATGGTGCCGATCACGTTCCACGGAATCAGCAGCGGAATGGCCATCACTATCAGGCAGGCCGACGCCCAGCGGCCCTTGGTCGGCATGCACAGGGCGATGGCGATGCCCAGCGGGATCTCGATCAGCAGTACGCAGGCGGAGAAGATGAACTGGCGCAGCAGCGAATCGTGCAGGCGCTCGTCCTGCAGCACCTGGCGGTACCACTCGACGCCGACGAAGGTGCGGGTACTGGCGTCGAAGATGTCCTGCACCGAGTAGTTGACCACCGTCATCATAGGCAGGATGGCGCTGAAGGCCACCAGCAGGAACACCGGCAGCACCAGCCACCAGGCCTTGTTGTTGATCACCTTGTTCATGCGCGCACCTCCACCAGCACGTCGTCGGCGTAGAGCATCAGCCACTGCGACGGGAAGCCGATGTAGGCCACCTTGTGCGGCACCGGCAAATCCTCCTGCAGGCGCGCCTTGAGCGTCACACCATCCAGTTCCAGGGTGAGGATCTTGTAGGTGCCCAGGTCCTCGACATGGCGCACCTCGCCACGCAGGGCGTCGACGAAGGGCTCGTCGCTGACATGCACGAACTCCGGGCGAATGCCCAGCTTCAGCTTCTGTCCGCCCAGCCCGGCCAGCTGCTGGTTCAGGGCTGGCGCCAGCGGCACGCGGGTCTGGCCGAAGCACACGCCGCCGGCGTAGGGCGTGACCTCGATCAGGTTCATCCCGGGGCTACCGATGAAGAAGCCCACGAACGTGTGCTTGGGCCGCTCGAACAGCTCGCGCGGGGTGCCGAACTGGACGATCTGTCCGCCGTACATCACCGCGATCTTGTCAGCAAAAGTCGAGGCCTCCAGCTGATCGTGGGTGACGTAGACCATGGTGATGTTGAACTGCTCGTGGATCTGCTTGAGCTTGCGCCGCAGCTTCCACTTCAGGTGCGGGTCGATCACCGTCAGCGGCTCGTCGAAGAGGATCGCCGACACGTCGTCGCGCACCAGTCCGCGGCCCATGGAGACTTTCTGCTTCTCGTCGGCGGTGAGGTTGCGCGCCTTCCTGTGCAGCAGCGGGTGCAGGTCCAGCACTTCGGCGATCTCGTGCACCTTGCTGGTCACGCGCGACTCGGCCAGGCCCTGGTTGCGCAGCGGGAAGGCCAGGTTGTCGAACACCGTCATGGTGTCGTAGACCACCGGGAACTGGAAAACCTGGGCGATGTTGCGTTCCTGCGGCGGCAGGTCGTTGACCTCGCGCATATCGAACAGCACCTGCCCCTCGGACGGACTGAGCAGCCCGGAAATGATGTTGAGCAGGGTCGACTTGCCGCAACCGGACGGGCCGAGCAGCGCGTAGGCGCCACCCTGCTCCCAGACATGGGTCATCTCGCGGATGGCGTAGTCGTCCGGCCCACTCGGTTGGGCGCTGTAGCTGTGCGCCAGGTTCTGCAAGCGTATTTCGGCCATGCTGCGCTCCTCAGGACCGGCGGATCGGCGCCAGGACCAGCTGGTCCCGGGCGTCGAAGACGAACAGCTTGTGGGTCGGGATGTAGATGCGGATCGGCGCGTCCACGTCGTACTCGTGCACCCCCTGCAGGTGCAGGACCAGGGCGAAGTGCTCGCTGCGCACATGGAGAAAGGTTTCCGAGCCGCTGATCTCGGCCAGCTCGACGATCACCGCCAACTCCAGATCGTCGTCGTTGGACGGCACCAGACCGATATGCCCGGGGCGCACGCCGAAGCGGTAGTCGCCCTGCTCCAGGCCACGCAACTCGGCGGTCAGCGGGAAGTGCACGAAGTCCTCGAAGCTCACCTCGCTGTCGCTGATCCGCCCGCGCATCAGGTTGATCGGTGGCTCGGAGAACAGCTCGGCGGCCAGCACCTGCTGCGGCCGGTGGTAGACCTCGGTGGTCTTGCCGCTCTGGATCACCCGGCCTTCATGCAGGATGGTGGTGGTGCCGCCCAGGGCCAGGGCCTCGTTGGGCTCGGTGGTGGCATAGATGGCGATGCTGCGGCGCGCGCGGAACAGCTCGCGCATTTCCTGGCGCAGCTCTTCGCGCAGCTTGTAGTCGAGGTTCACCAGCGGCTCGTCGAACAGCACCAGGTCGGCATCCTTGACCAGCGCGCGGGCCATGGCCGTGCGCTGTTGCTGGCCGCCGGAGAGTTCCAGCGGATAGCGCTTGAGAAACTTGTCGATGCGCAGCATCTGCGCGGTTTCCTGCACCTTGCGCTCGATCTCCGCCTTGGCCACGCCGGCCTGGCGCAGCGGCGAGGCGATGTTCTCGAACACCGTCAGGTTCGGGTAGTTGATGAACTGCTGATAGACCATCGACACGTTGCGCTGACGCACCGGCACGCCGGTGACATCGGCGCCGTGCATCAGGATGCGGCCGCTGCTGGGCTTGTCCAACCCGGCCATCAGGCGCATCAGCGAGGTCTTGCCGGCGAGCGTGCGACCCACCAGCACATTGAAGGAGCCTGGTTCGAAGCTCAGGCAGGCGTCGTCGATATAGACCTGCTGGTCGACCACGCGACAGACATGTTCCAGCGTTAACGACATGGCGTGTCCTTATGATTATTGCGCCCGTCGCCGCGAAGAGCCCTCGCGGCCGACACAGCCATAAGGCGACATTCGTGCCAGCGCCGCCGCGCGCCAGGAGGCACCTCACAAGCAATTGATTTATAAGGTTTTGTTCATGAAATGGATGTACAACACGCAGGCGCACTGAACAGCCTTGAACAGTAAAAGCTGAACAACTGAACAATTTGCCCTTTGACTTTGAACAGCAATGAACAACACTGGGCGGACGCTGTTTCCCCTGCCCGCCCGCGGCCAGGGACCGGGAGGGCAAGGCACTCTCCCCGGCCCACCTATTGCAGTAACGGTGAGGCCAGCACGGAAGCTGTACCCATAAGAAAGACAAGAACCAGGCGACCCTCATGACTGCCACTGCCCCGGCGCCGAACCACGACGCCATCGTTCGCGATTCCTGGAGCCGCTGCCGCGACTTCGGCCTCACCCACCAGAGCCAGCCGGCCTTCGGCCAGGCCGCGCCCGGTGAGGTTTCCGCCCTGCTGGACAGCCAGCACTTCCTGGTGCAGACCACCCACCAGGAGGTGCTGCCCTACTACGAGAACATCCTGGCCAACTCCAACTGCCTGATCATGCTGGCCGACAACCAGGGCCAGTTGCTGCAGTCCTGGGGCGACCGCCGCTTCGTCGAGCCGAGCCAGGCCGCCGGCTTCACTCCCGGCGCCTGGTGGCAGGAGCGCTACAGTGGCACCAATGCCATCGGCACGGCGCTGGCCTGCGGCCAGGCGGTGCACATCCAGCGCGACGAGCACTTCCTCAAGGCCAACCGTTTCATGACCGGTTCGGCCTCGCCGATCTTCGATGCCAGCAGGCAGATGATCGGCGTGCTCGACGTTTCCAGCGATAGCTACCTGCCGCCCGCCCACACCCTGGGCATGGTCAAGATGATGAGCCAGTCGGTGGAGAACCGGCTGATCCTCAACCTGTTCAAGGACGACTACTTCCAGCTCAGCTTCAACACCAGCATGGACAACCTGGACAGCCAGTGGGCCGGCCTGCTGGTGTTCGACGAGGCCGGGCAAATCGTCTCTGCCAACCGCCGCGCCGACAGCCTGCTCGGCGTCGGCCTGTCGCGGGTGAATATCGAGAGCCTGTTCGACGTGCCGCTGCAGCAACTGCTCAACCAGCCCGAGAGCCTGCCCTTCGCCCTGCGCGCCGCCGGCCGCTACCGCTTCCACGGCCTGCTCAAGCGCCCGCGCAAGCCGCGCATCCAGCCACGCGACTTCCGCCCGCAAGCGGCCCCGGCGCCGCGCCAGGAAGGCTTCACCCTGGCCAATATCAACCTCGGTGATCCACGAGTGGACAAGGCCGTGCGCCAGGCCGTGCGCCTGGTGGAGAAGGACATCCCGATCCTGATCCACGGCGAGACCGGCGCCGGCAAGGAGGTGTTCGTCAAGGCCCTGCACAACGCCAGCTCGCGCGCCGGCCAGCCGCTGATCGCGGTGAACTGCGCGGCGATTCCCGCCGAACTGGTGGAGTCCGAGTTGTTCGGCTACGAGAAAGGCGCCTTCACCGGCGCCAGCCAGAAAGGCAGCATCGGCCTGATCCGCAAGGCGCACAGAGGTACCCTGTTCCTCGACGAGGTCGGCGACATGCCGCTGGCCGTGCAGGCCCGCCTGCTGCGCGTGCTGCAGGAGCGTAGCGTGCAGCCATTGGGGGGAGGCGAACCCTACCCGGTGGACATCCACCTGGTCTCGGCGACCAACCGGCCGCTGCGCCAGGATGTGGACGCTGGGCTATTCCGCGCCGACCTCTACTACCGCATCAGCGGCCTCAACCTGGAGCTGCCGCCACTGCGCGAGCGCAGCGACAAGGCCGCTCTGTTCCAGCGCGTGTGGGAACACCACCGCGAGCCCAGCCAGTGGGCCGGCCTCAGCCGCGAAGTGCAGGAGCTGTTCCAGCGCCACCCATGGCCCGGCAACCTGCGCCAGTTGAGCAGCGTGATGCAGATCGCGCTGGCCATGGCCGAGGACCAGCCGATCCGCGCCGAGCACCTGCCGGACGACTTTTTTGCCGATCTGGAGACTACCCCCGACAATCCACCCGGTCAGGAGCCGCCAATCGAGACCGGGGACCTGGCCAGTCAGTATCAGGCTTGTGGCGGCAACATCTCGCACCTGGCCCGCAGCCTGGGGCTGAGCCGCAACACCCTGTACAAACGCCTGCGCGAGCAGGGGCTGAAGGTCTGAATCAGGCCGGCAGCGCCTGCCGCGTGACGAAAGCGCTCAGTTCCGCCGCCGGCAGCGGCCGGGCAAACAAGTAGCCCTGCCCCTGATCGCCCCCCAGCTCGACCAGCAACTGGCGGGTCGCCTCATCCTCGACACCCTCGGCAACGGTATGCAGACCCAGGCTGCGAGCCATCTGTACGATGGCCGTGACAATCGCCTGGTTCTGCGGATTGCCGCCAAGCCCGCGCACGAAGGACTGGTCGATCTTCAGTTTGTCGACCTGGAACCGCTGCAGGTAGGCCAGGTTGGAGTAGCCGGTACCAAAGTCGTCGATCGACAGTTTCACGCCCAGATCCTTGAGCTGGCGCAGCTGCTCGCAGTCCTGCAGCAGGATGGACTCGGTCAGCTCCAGTTCGAGCCCGGACGGTGGCAGGCCGTAACGCATCAGCGCCGCCTGTACCACCTCGCCGAGGTTGCCACGGCGGAACTGCACGGCCGACATGTTCACCGAGACCACGAAACGAGGCAGACCGCCAGCCTGCCAAAGCATGGCCTGGCGGCAGGCTTCACCCAGCACCCATTCGCCGATCTCGACAATCAGCCCGGAACGCTCGGCTGCATCAATGAAACGGTCAGGCCCCAGCAGACCAAGCTCGGGGTGGCGCCAGCGCAACAGAGCCTCTGCCGCCAGCAGCTTGCCAGTGTGCAGGTCGACAATGGGCTGATATTGCAGCACGAACTCATCACGGGTCAGCGCCTGGCGCAGATCCAGCTCCAGCGCCAGTCGCTCAAGGTTGTCCGCATTCATACGCTCATCGAAGAAGCAGAACGCATTGCGCCCCAGCGATTTGGCCTGGTACATGGCCATGTCAGCATGCTTGAGCAACGTCTCGAAATCGTCACCATCACCGGGAAACAGCGATATACCGATCGAGAGAGAAGTCACGATCTGCATGCCTTTGAGGGCAAAGGGCTGGGCCAGCCGTTGCTGCATCTGTGCCGCCAGCGACGAGACGACGGCCAGATCATCGACATCGGCCAACGCCACGAGGAATTCGTCCCCCCCCTGTCGACTCAGCGTATCCAGATCGCTCAGTGTCTCACGCAGACGCCGCGCCACCTCCTGCAGCAGCTCGTCGCCGGCGGCATGCCCGAGGGAATCATTGATGGTCTTGAAGTTGTCCAGATCGAGAAACAGCAGCGCCACCTGCCGACCATCGCGCCGCGCATGACCAATGGCCTGCTCCACACGGTCACGCAGCAACAGCCGGTTGGGCAGATTGGTCAGCGCATCATGCTGAGCCAGGTGAGTGAAGCTGGCCTCGGAGTCCTGTACGCGTGCGATCTCCTGCTGCAGGCGCACCAGCGTCATGCGCAGGTCGCTGGCCAGCAGCCAAACCGCAGCGGCACACATCAGCAAGATGCTGCTGACATTGATCATCCGGCCAAGCCCCATCGGCAAAGGCTCGAAGTGCTGGAGGCCGGTAAGCGCCGCATAGGTCAGCACCGCCACAGCCGCCAGCATACTCAACAGCAGACCGACGAACAGGCGCAATGGCGCGACCATGCCGGCGACGATAAGAATACCGGGGTAGGCCAGCAGCGCACCGCTATAAAGGCCCTGACTGAACCAGAGTGAAACGGTGACCAGGGCGGTGAGGATGAACAGCACCAGGCGAATGGACGCATCGACCAGGCCGCACTGGTTCAGGCGCCGCCCCAGCAGCACGGCCGCCAGCGCCAGCCCTACCAAGGCGGTATCCAGCCATAGCTGAGCCAACAGGGTCTGCATGCCGATCAGCAGCAACACGACACACAAGACATTGGCGATCTGCATCAGGCGCCGCGCTTGCAGGCGGCGTTCGAGCAAGCTGCCGGACATGCCGGGAGCCGGCAAAGGGTGCGCACGCGTCATAACTACTCCACGTCCATGATGCGACTGCTGCGGTGACGGCGAACGCTAACGAATCTTCCTTGTCATGGGCAAGTAGAAATAAGTCGCATACTTGCCAGCACAGCCCTGCGCGGCTAAAACGCCATCCCCGACCACAGCACGGCAGTCATTTGCATGAACGGTGAACTGAAAATCGAAGACCTGGTACTCGGCAGCGGCAAGGCCGCCGTCAAGGGTGCGCTGATCACCACCCAGTACCGCGGCTGGCTGGAGGACGGCAGCGAGTTCGATTCCTCCTACTCGCGTGGCAGGCCGTTTCAGTGCGTGATCGGCACCCGCCGGGTGATTCAGGGCTGGGACCAGGGCCTGATGGGCATGCAGGTCGGCGGCAAACGCAAGCTCTGGGTGCCGGCGCACCTGGCCTATGGGGAGCGCCAGGTCGGCTCGATTCCGCCGAACTCCAACCTGGTATTCGAGATCGAGCTGCTGGAAGTCATGACCCGCGACGACTGATCCCCCACGCACCCTGAGCGAAAGAAAACCCATGCGACTCCTACTCAACGTGCTGGCCCTGCTGGTGACCGGACAGGTGCACGCCACCCAATCGGAGCTGCGCACGAGCGTCGACGCCGCGGTCATGCCGACCATCGCGCAACTGCAGATTCCCGGCATGGCCATCGCCATTGCCCACCGTGGCGAGCGCCACTTCTTCAACTATGGCCTCGCCTCCCGCGACGGCGGCCAGGCGGTGGACGAGCACACCCTGTTCGAGCTGGGCTCGGTGAGCAAGCTGTTCACCGCCACCCTCGGCGCCTACGCCCAGGCCGAGGGCAAGCTGCGCCTGAGCGATAAGGCCAGCCAGCATCTGCCGGCGCTGCGCGGCAGCGCCTTCGACCAGATCAGCCTGCTCGACCTGGCCGCCTACACCCCCGGCGGCCTGCCGCTGCAGTTCCCGGACGCAGTGCAGAACGAGCGACAGATGCTCGAATACTACCGCGCCTGGCAACCTGCCTACCCGGCCGGCGGCCAGCGCCTGTATTCCAACCCAAGCATCGGCCTGTTCGGATACCTGACGGCCGCCAGCCTGGGCGAGCCGTTCGCCCCGTTGCTGGAACGGCAGCTATTCCCGCAGTTGGGCATGACGGAGAGCTACATACAGGTGCCGCCGGCAAAGATGACGCGCTATGCCTGGGGCTACCGCGACGAGCAGGCGCTCCGCGTGCAGCCGGGACCACTGTATGCCGAGGCCTACGGGGTGAAGTCCACAGCCGCTGACATGCTGCGCTTCATCGAGGCCAATCTCGACCCATCGCAGTTGCCGACATCGCTGCGCCAGGCCATCGCCACCACCCACCAGGGTTATTACCGGGTCGGCGACATGACCCAGGGCCTGGGCTGGGAACGTTACGCCTACCCCATCACCCTGCCACGCCTGCAGGCTGGCAACTCCACGCAGATGGCCCTTGAGCCACATGCAGTGGAGCACTTCGCCACGCCGCAACCCGCCGAGGGCGACCTGCTGCTGAACAAGACCGGCTCGACCAATGGCTTCGGCGCCTACGTGGTGCTGTTGCCGGCCCGTGACACCGGCCTGGTGATCCTCGCCAACCGCAACTACCCGAATGCCGAGCGGGTACGCATTGCCCTGGAGATACTCGAAGCACTGGAGCACTGAGCCGCTGGCCCATTGCCAGGGCAAAGCCCGTATGATGGCGGGCCGCATCTGCTTTCCGAGTTGCCATGCTGTCCGCCGTCAAACGCTACCAGGCGTTGCTCTCCAGCACCCTGGCGCGCTACTTCCCCCGCACCACCGAGTACCTGCGCGCCGAACGTGAGGCCGCGGCCAAGCTGCGCCAGCCGCAACCGCGCGCCAAGCGCCCCGCCAGCAGCGGCAAGGCCAAGGCGACCGGGCGCAAGAAGAAGGCCAGCGATGGCCCCGCCCCCACCGGCATCTATTCCAGCACCCGCCTGAAGGTCGACGACAGCCAAGTCGCCGCCATGCGCGCCCGCGTCGCCGAGGCGGTGGCAGCCGGGCTGATCGGTGCGCCGTCCGACGAGCAGTGGGCGATGATTCTCTGCCGCGCGCCGCTGGCGCGCATCTTCGCCGGCGCGGGCTCGGGCAAGTCCACCACCCTGCTGCTGCGTGTGGTGTTCATGCTCTGCCACCTGCGGATTCCCGCCAGCAGTCTCACGGTGATCTCCTTTACCAACGCCTCCTGCGCCGAGCTGCGCGGCCAGTTGCTGCGCCTGCTGGCCTTCTGGCAATTGCCGTTCGACGATGCGCAGGCGCGGCAGTGCG
The DNA here is from genome assembly GCF_900156545.1 of Aquipseudomonas alcaligenes. Taxonomy (GTDB): domain Bacteria; phylum Pseudomonadota; class Gammaproteobacteria; order Pseudomonadales; family Pseudomonadaceae; genus Aquipseudomonas; species Aquipseudomonas alcaligenes_A. Next base: position 383,321 of record NZ_FTNW01000001.1, on the reverse strand, counting down.
TGCGCACTTTCCACTCGGCCATGGCGCAGCAGGCCAAGGCGCTGTTGGGCCCACCGAACTGGTTCGAACAGCTTGGCGGTGGTGCCGGTGAGGAGCCGGACGCCCCCGCCGGTGGACGCCTGCCGCCCGCGCAACAGCGCCTGCTACGCCAGGCTTATGATGAGCTCTACGCCAGCGACGCCGCCTTCCGCCAGCGGGTGCATGAGCTGCTCGGTGTGGCCATGCCCGAGGCCGTCGGCAAACCGCCGCAGGAGGGCTTGCGCCTGGCCGGCGAGCTGCGCGCCGCGCCGTTATTCGAAGTGTTCTACCAGCAGGGCTGCTTCGCCGAGAGCCTCGGTCTGCGCCCGGATCGACTCGAGGTGGCCACGCTGGACTGCGCGCCGCGCGAGCGCCTGTTCCTGCAGACACTCGCCAGCTTCTGGGCGCGCTTCCAGGCACTGCTGCAGGCACAAGGCACCACCACCTTCGATGCCGCTTTCCGCCAGCTTGGCGAGCGTCTGGCCGGCGTGCAGGAGCTGCCGGCGGAGGCCATCGAGCCGCTGCGCCATCTGCTGATCGACGAGTTCCAGGACATCTCGCCACAGATCGTCCACTGGCTGCATGCCGTGCACCGTGCACTGGCCGGCCGCGGCAAGCCGGTCAGCCTGATGGCCATCGGCGACGACTGGCAGTCGATCTACGGCTGGCGCGGCAGCTCGCCGGAGCTGTTCCTCGACTTCGACCGCCACTTCCCCAGCCGCGGCAAGGCCAAGAGCCAGGTGCTGATGCTGACCGCCAACTTCCGCAGTATCGAGCCGATCCTGCGCGACGCCGAGGCGCTGCTGGAAGGCGTCGCCTGCAAACAGGCCAAGCGCAGCCAGGCGGTCAAGACCACGCAAGCGGGAGACCACGGCGTGCGCCGCATCGAGGGTTTCGACCTCAAGCGCCAGCTGCCCGAGCTGCTGCAGGAGATCGCCGCGCAGTGCGCGCATGTAGCCCAGCGCGGCAGCCGCGAGCGCAACCCGGTGCTGTTACTAGGCCGGCGCAACGACGCGCTGAAACAGGTGCAAGCCCAGCTGGACCCGAGCCTGCCGGTGCGCGCCTACAGCATCCACCGCGCCAAGGGCCTGCAGGGCGAGGTAGCGATCATCCTCGACGACGGTGGCAGCGCCGAGTCGCATCCGCTGCGCAACGCGCTGTATGCCCACTGCGGCCTGTTCCGCAACAGCTACGACCAGGCCATGCGCGACGAGAGCCTGCGCCTCGCCTATGTGGCCGTCACCCGTGGCGTCAGCCGGGTGCTCTGGTACAGCGGCAAACGCTAAGGCTGAGGGAATGCAAAAGGCCGCCCTCGGGCGGCCTTTTGCATTCAGCGGAACAACTTACTCGGCCAGGCGCCAGGTAGTACCGCCCTTGCCGTCTTCCAGCACCACGCCCATGGCGGTGAGCTGGTCGCGGATGCGGTCGCTTTCCGCCCAGTTCTTGTCGGCGCGAGCCTGCAGGCGCGCGGCGATCAGGGCCTCGACTTCGGCGGCGTCAACCTTGTCGGCAGCGCCGGCCTGGAGGAAGGCATCCGGTTCCAGCTGCAGCACGCCGAGCACGCCGGCCAGCTGTTTGAGCTGGGCGGCCAGGCCGGCGGCGCTCTGTTCATCCGACTCGCGCAGGCGGTTGACCTCGCGGATCATCTCGAACAGCACGGCGCAGGCTTCAGGCGAGTTGAAGTCGTCGTCCATGGCCGCGCCGAAGCGCTCGACGAATGCCTCACCGCCAGCCGGCGCCACTTCCGGCAGGCCTTTCAGGCCGTTGTAGAAGCGCTCCAGGGCGCCCTTGGCTTCCTTGAGGCTGTCTTCGGAGTAGTTGATCGGGCTGCGGTAGTGGCTGGACACCAGCAGGTAGCGCACCACTTCAGGGTGGTACTTCTCCAGCACCTCGCGGATGGTGAAGAAGTTGCCCAGGGACTTGGACATCTTCTCGCCGTCCACGCGCACCGCGCCGGCGTGCATCCAGGCCTTGGCGTAGAGCTTGCCGGTGGCCGCCTCGCTCTGCGCGATCTCGTTCTCGTGATGCGGGAACACCAGGTCCGGGCCGCCGCCGTGGATGTCGAAAGTCTCGCCCAGGCAGCAGGTGGACATCACCGAGCACTCGATGTGCCAGCCCGGACGGCCCTTGCCCCAGGGCGAATCCCAGCTCGGCTCGCCCGGCTTGGCGCCTTTCCACAGCACGAAGTCCAGCGGGTCTTCCTTGATCTCGTCGACCTCGATGCGCGCGCCGATCTTCAGCTCGTCGATCTTGCGCCGCGACAGCTTGCCGTAGGTCTCGAACTTGGTAACGCGGTAATACACGTCACCATTGCCCGGGGCGTAGGCAAAGCCCTTGTCGATCAGGGTCTGGATCATCTGGTGCATGCCGGCGATATGCCCGGTGGCGCGCGGCTCGATGTCCGGGCGCAGCACATTCAGGCGCGCCTCGTCCTCGTGCATGGCGGCGATCATGCGCTCGACCAGCGCCTCGAACGGCTCGCCGTTCTCGTTGGCGCGCTTGATGATCTTGTCGTCGATGTCGGTGATATTGCGCACGTAGGTCACGTCATAGCCGCGCGCGCGCAGCCAGCGGGTCACCACGTCGAAGGCCACCATCACGCGGGCATGGCCGATATGGCAGAAGTCGTACACGGTCATACCGCATACGTACATGCGCACGCTGTTGCCTTCCAGCGGCTGGAAGACGTCCTTGGTCTTGGAAAGGGTGTTGTAGATGGAAAGTGCCATTTACTGACCCCAGGAGTCGCGCAGGGTGACGGTACGGTTGAACACCGGCTTGCCCGGCTGGGTGTCCTTCAGGTCGGCGACGAAGTAGCCTTCGCGCTCGAACTGGAAACGCTCTTCCGGCGCGGCGTTGGCCAGCGACGGCTCGGCGCGGCAGCCGGTGAGCACGACCAGCGAATCCGGGTTGATGTTGTCGAGGAAGCTGCCGCCCTCCTCGCTCTTCTCCGGGTTGGCGGAGCGGAACAGGCGGTCGTACAGGCGCACTTCGCACTCGACGCTCTCGGCGGCCGGCACCCAGTGGATCACACCCTTGACCTTGCGGCCTTCCGGGTTCTTGCCCAGGGTGTTCTCGTCATAGGAGCAGCGCAGCTCGACGATGTTGCCTTGCGCGTCCTTCACGGCTTCATCCGCGCGGATCACATAGCTGCCGCGCAGGCGCACTTCGCCGCCCGGGATCAGGCGCTTGAAGCCGTCCGGCGGGGTTTCCTCGAAGTCGCTGGCATCGATGTAGATCTCGCGGCTGAACGGCAGCACGCGCACGCCCATGTCCTGCTTCGGGTGACGCGGAAGTTCGAGGTTTTCGACCTGGCCTTGCGGGTAGTTGGTGATCACCACTTTCAGCGGCTTGAGCACGCACATGGCGCGCGCGGCGTTGGCATCCAGGTCCTCGCGGATGGCGAATTCCAGCATGCCGATATCGACCACACCGCCGGCGCGGTTGACGCCGATCATGTCGCAGAAGGTGCGGATCGAGGCCGGGGTGTAGCCGCGGCGACGGTAGCCGGACAGGGTCGACATGCGCGGGTCATCCCAGCCCTGCACATGCTTCTCGTCGACCAACTGCTTGAGCTTGCGCTTGCTGGTGACGGTGTAGTTCAGGTTCAGACGGGCGAATTCGTACTGACGCGGCTGCGCCGGCACCGACAGATTGGCCAGGAACCACTCGTAGAGCGGACGGTGATCCTCGAACTCCAGGGTGCAGATGGAGTGAGTGATGCCTTCCAGGGCGTCCGACTGACCGTGGGTGAAGTCGTAGCTCGGGTAGATGCACCACTTGTCGCCGGTCTGGTGGTGATGGGCGTGGCGAATACGGTAGAGAATCGGGTCGCGCAGGTTGATGTTCGGCGAGGCCATGTCGATCTTGGCGCGCAGCGAACGGGCGCCGTCCGGGAACTCGCCGGCCTTCATGCGGGCGAACAGATCGAGGTTCTCTTCCACGCTGCGGTCGCGGAACGGGCTGTTCTTGCCCGGCTCGGTCAGGCTGCCGCGGTATTCGCGCATCTCGTCGGCGTTCAGATCGCAGACGAAGGCCTTGCCGGCCTTGATCAGCTCGATGGCCCAGTCATGCAGCTGGTCGAAGTAATTGGAGGCGTAGCGTTCCTCGCCGGCCCACTGGAAGCCCAGCCACTCGACATCGGCCTTGATCGCGTCGATGTATTCCTGGTCTTCCTTGGCCGGGTTGGTGTCGTCGAAACGCAGGTTGCACTCGCCGCCGAATTCCTGAGCCAGGCCGAAGTTCAGGCAGATGCTCTTGGCATGACCGATATGCAGGTAGCCGTTGGGCTCCGGCGGGAAGCGGGTGATGATCTTCGTGTGCTTGCCACTGTCCAGATCGGCCTGGACGATGGGGCGCAGGAAATTCGCGGCTTTTTCGACGGTGGGCTTGCTCATGATGTCCTTAAGCTGAAATGCGGCCTGCGCGGGGCAGTAGGCCGGTCGAGGCAAAGCCCGTATGATACCCAACCCGTCAACCCCCTGACAGCCGCAAAGCGACCGGGAGTGGCCTTTTGGCGCGAACGCGCCGCCGCTTCGCCGGCTTTGCCCGTATTCGAGAGCCTATCTCCATGATCAAGCTGCACACCAACCACGGCGTCATCACCCTGGAACTGTTCGCCGACAAGGCCCCGGAAACCGCCGCCAACTTCGAGCAGTACGTGCGCGACGGCCACTACAACGGCACCGTGTTCCACCGCGTGATCAGCAACTTCATGATCCAGGGCGGTGGTTTCGAGCCGGGCATGAAGCAGAAGCCGACCCGCGCGCCGATCAAGAACGAAGCCAACAACGGCCTCTCCAACAAGGTCGGTACTGTCGCCATGGCCCGCACCATGGACCCACACTCGGCCTCCGCGCAGTTCTTCATCAACGTCGCCGACAACGGCTTCCTCGACCACACCGCACCGACCATGCAGGGCTGGGGCTATGCCGTGTTCGGCCAGGTGACCGAGGGTATGGACGTGGTCGAGAAGATCAAGGGCGTGGCCACCACCATGAAGTCCGGCCATCAGGACGTGCCGGTGGAAGATGTGGTGATCGAGAAGGCCGAAGTCGTCTGACAGACCGCCAAAAACTACTGCGCTAGGCTATGCGTCGTTGCGGCCAGCTTCGGAATGCTCATTTACCCTTTGTAAACTGCGCTTCCTCAGCTGTCCGCGCCTAGCCTAGCCGTCGCTCGCTACGTTTTTATCGGTCTGCTGAATGACATGATCCTGCTGATCTCCGATCTGCATCTGGAAGAGGAACGCCCGGACATCACCCGGGCGTTTCTGCATTTCCTGCAGACCCGCGCCCGCCAGGCCGAGGCCCTGTACATCCTTGGCGACTTCTTCGAGGTGTGGGTCGGCGACGACGGCATGTCGCCCTTCCAGCATGACATCGCCCGCGCCCTGCGCGCGTTGAGCGATGCCGGTACGCACATCTACCTGATGCACGGCAACCGCGACTTCCTGATCGGCCGCGCCTTCTGCCGCGAGGCCGGCTGTACCCTGCTGAAAGACCCCAGCATCGTGCATTTCAATGGCGAGCCGGTGCTGCTGATGCACGGCGACAGCCTGTGCACCCTGGATGTCGGCTACATGAAGCTGCGCCGCCTGCTGCGCAACCCGCTCAGCCTGTTCATCCTGCGCCACCTACCGCTGACCACCCGCCGCAAGCTGGCGCGCAAGCTGCGCAGCGAGAGCCGTGCGCAGACCCGCATGAAGGCTCGCGAGATCATTGACGTGACCCCGGACGAGGTGCCACGGGTCATGGCAGAGCATGGCGTACGCACCCTGATCCACGGCCATACCCACCGCCCCGCCGTGCATGAGCTACAGATCGGCGGCCAGAGCGCCCGACGCATCGTCCTCGGCGACTGGGACAGCCAGGGCTGGGCTCTGCAGATCGACGAACAGGGCCTGCATCAGGCGCCTTTCGCCCTCGCCTGACAGATCGGCGAGAGCCAGCCCACATACCGGCACAGTGCCACTTGACGCGCTCCGCGCGGCTGCGCAGCATGCGCGCAACTTTCCCGCAGTCAAGGAACGATCATGGAAATCTCCAGCGGCACTCCCTCGAAACTCTCCCTGTTCAAATACGTCGGCGTACCGGCGCTGGTCGCCGCCATCGGCTTCGTCGGCTTCAACGGCGTGTTCTTCTATAACGAGGCAGGCTTCGTCACTCACGTGCGGACCATCTTCGGCGAAGAGAAGATCGTCGACGACGTGGGCTACGCCACCAAGTGGTTCGGCCGCGCCACGCCCTGGAAAAAGGCCCTCAGCGTGCAGTCGGTGCTCACCGAAGCCCTGGAGATCGACGACACCAGCGACAACGACAGCCTGGGCGCCACCATCGAGGCCTTCCCGATCGTGTTCCTCGGCAATGTCGACGCCAAGGTCGAATCCTCGGCGCGCTTCCGCCTGCCTGGCGGCGACCAGTTCCTGAAGATCGCCCAGGAATACCGCAACCCGGAAAACTTCATCAAGACCGCGCTGGTCCCGGCCATCAAGGAAACCCTGCAGGCCACTGCCTCGCTGATGAGCGCCGACGACTACTACGCCGGCGCGCGCAGCGAGTTCGCCGCCGAGTTCGAGAACCAGCTCAATGACGGCCTGTACCTGATCAAACGCAAGGAAATCCGCGGCCCGCGCGGCCACCTGCCGAGCCAGACCGCGATCCTCCAGGCCGGCACCGAGCAGGGCAACTTCGGCGATAACAACGCCAGCCAGTTCATCACCGAAAAAGTGGTAGACGACAAAGGCATCCCGGTACGCAAGCAACAGCAGTTCCGCAAGTACGGTGTGGAAGTGGTCGAGGCGCGGATCACCAACGTCGATCCCAACCCGCAGTACAAGCAGCGCATGGTCAAGGTCCAGCAGGCGCTGGCCGAGCTGGCCGTGGCCCGGCAGAACCGCCTGAAGGAAGAGGAAGAGAAGCTCCTGGTCACCGCCCGCGGTGAGAAGGAAGTCGAGGCCCGCCGCCAGGAAACCCTGCGCGACCAGATCGAGCAGACCACCCAGGCCGAAACCGAGAAGCAGCTGGCCGTGATCAACGCCGAGCGCGAGAAGCAGCGTGCCGAGATCGAGAAGCAGACGGCCGAGCTGCTGCGTGACAAGGCCAGCATCACGGCCCAAGCCACCAAGATCACCGCCGACGCCGAAGCCTATGCACGCAAGGCCGTGATCGAGGCGGACGGCGCCCTGCAGCCCAAGCTGGATGCTCTGGTGCAAATCAACAAGGTATGGGCCGAAGCTGCCTCCCAGGCGCCGGTTCCGGGCGTGATGATGGGCGCTTCCGGCAACGGCGCCAGCGCCAGCCGCCAGGACGAGATCGGCCAGCTGATGGGCATACTCGCCACCAAGGCCGCCCGCGACCTGTCGCTGGACATGAAGGTCAAGGAATAAGCGCGTCTGGAGTCAGCGAACGCCCCGCCCATGCGGGGCGTTCTCGTTTTCGCGCCCGCCTGCACTTCCCTTGATACGGATCAAACCCGCCACGTCACCGACGCGTAGGCTGCAAGCAAGCCCGAGCCGTGCGATGGAGGTCGTCATGAGCAACATTCTTCTGGTGTGTTATTCGCGCACCGGCAATACCCGCCTGGTGGCAGATGAACTGGCCCAGCTCACCGGCTGGCCCCTGGCCCTGATTCAGGACACCCGCCCTCGAGCAGGCAGCAGCGGCGACTGGCGCTGCATGCTCGATGCCTGGCTACGCAGCTGCCCTGACTATCACTACCAGGGACCGGCACTGGAAAATTTCGAGCACGTTGTGCTGCTGACGCCGGTGTGGATGAAAGGCCTTGCGGCGCCGCTGCGCAGCTTCCTGAGCGACCATGACCTGTCATCCAAGCGCATCTCGGTCATCTGCACCCAGGGCGGTCGCGGTGGCTTCAATGCCGTGGAAGAAATCGCCACCCTGACCCACCAGGTACCCTCGCCCGTACAGATTCTGCTGCAAAGTGAAGTGCTCAGCGGGCTCTCGCCGCAACGCCTGGAAGACTTCGTGGTACAGGTGCTGGCCTCCACCACCTACCAGCGTGATCGTCAGCGCCCCTCCTGGCTGTCTCCTGTCGCCTCCTGAGCCGCAAATCGCAGGACCTTGAGCCCCGCGTCCAGGTCCGTCTCGATGAACTCCGGCGGGTTGGCCAGGCGCTCGATGAACTGCAGCTGCGAGGCCTCGCGGGCCATCTCGGCGATGAGGAAAGCCGGCGTGATGGCCGGATCATTGCAGCAGGCCAGCACCTGCCCTGCCGGCGCCAGCAACTCCGGGAGCCGGCGCATGATCTTGGCGTAGTCGCGGGGCAGCACGAAGCTGCCTTTCTGGAAGCTCGGCGGGTCGACGATGATCAGATCGAAAGGCCCCTCGCGGCGCAGCTTGCCCCAGGAGTTGAACAGGTCGTGGCCCAGGAAGCTCACCTGTGCCAGGTCGTGACCATTGAGCCGATGGTTGTCTCGTCCGCGGCTCAGTGCCGGGCGCGACATGTCCAGATTGACCACCCGCGCGGCGCCCCCGGCGATGGCCGCCACGGAAAAACCACAGGTGTAGGCGAACAGGTTGAGCACCCGCAACCCGGCCGCACGCTCGCGCACCCAGCGACGCCCCAGGCGCATGTCGAGGAACAGGCCGCTGTTCTGCTTGCGCGCGAAATCCAGCCGATAGCGCAGGCCGTCCTCGACGATCTCGCCGCCGTCGATGGCTGCCCCTGACAGAAACTCGGTCGTGCTGTCGGGCAGGTAGCGGTACTGCAGGAGCAGGTGGCCAGCGCCACTGCGCTGCCAGATCGGCTCACGGGTCAGCACCTGCAGCATCTGCCGCAACTCGGCCAGCGCCTCCTCGCCGGGCTGACGGAACAGCGACACCAGCACCACTCCCTGCAACCAGTCGACAGTCACCTGCTCCAGCCCAGACCAGTGCCGGCCTCGGCCATGAAAGAGCCTGCGTGCCTCGTCCGGCGGGTCGGCGAGAACCTGGCACAGATACTGATGCAGGGTGGCTATTGCGGCGCTGTTCATGGTGCCCTGATGGTCAAGAAAGGGCCGGCATTCTAGTTTCTGCCAACGCCCAGGTGTTAATACCTTTGTGACACCACGCAGGCCAAGCGCCAGGCCGTGGTTCAAGCCAGGAAAGCAAACACCTTGGCAATAGCCGCAAGCCAGTCCAGCAGGGAGCGCAAGACAAAAAAACGGCCCATCGCCAGAAGACGTGGGCCGTAAAGCACTAAAGGGTCGTACGTGGTGCGCCGTCGGCAGTCGATGAGGGAGTGACTGTGGCGGCGCGGAACACGCGACCGGACGACCGGCCGACCGCGTGTGGGGTATTACAGGTGGGCGTCCTGGTATTCCTGCTCGGCTTCGTCGAAGCGCTTGTGCATGGCGCTGGACGGGCCATTGCCGATGCGGCTGAAGATGACGATGGCCAGGGTGGCGAGGATGAAGCCCGGGATGATTTCGTACAGCCCCAGACCGATCCAGTTCTTCCACACCACCACGGTCACGGCGCCAACAATCATGCCGGCCAGAGCACCGTTGCGGGTCATGCCCTTCCACAGCACGGAGAGGATCACCACCGGACCGAAGGCAGCACCGAAGCCGGCCCAGGCGTAGGACACCAGGCCCAGTACGCGGTTTTCCGGATTGGAAGCCAGCAGGATGGCGATCACCGCGACCAGCAGCACCATGGCGCGACCGACCCAGACCAGTTCGTTCTGGCTGGCGCCCTTGCGCAGGAAGGCCTTATAGAAATCCTCGGTCAGGGCGCTGGAGCAGACCAGCAGCTGGCAGCTCAGGGTGGACATCACCGCGGCCAGGATGGCGGACAGCAGGATGCCGGCGATCCAGGGGTTGAACAGGATCTTCGACAGCTCGATGAAAACGCGCTCCGGGTTCTCGCTGACCGGGCCGGCCAGTGCCGGGTTGGCCTGGAAGTAGGCGATACCGAAGAAGCCGACGGCCACGGCGCCGCCCAGGCAGAGGATCATCCAGGTCATGGAGATGCGGCGGGCAGCCGGGATCGACTTGACCGAGTCGGCAGCCATGAAGCGCGCCAGGATGTGCGGCTGACCGAAGTAGCCCAGGCCCCAGGCCATCAGCGAGATCACGCCGACGAAGGTGGCGCCCTTGAGCATGTCGAAGTTGGTGGCATCCTTCAGCTCGATGGCGGCGAAGGTGGTGTCCATGCCACCGGTGGCGATCATCACCATCACCGGAGTGAGGATCAGGGCGAAGATCATCAGGGTGGCCTGCACGGTGTCGGTCCAGCTCACCGCCAGGAAGCCACCGATGAAGGTGTAGGCAATGGTGGCGGCGGCGCCGGCCCACAGGGCGGTCTCGTAGCTCATGCCGAAGGTGCTTTCGAACAGGCGGGCACCGGCAACCACGCCGGAGGCACAGTAGATGGTGAAGAACACCAGGATCACCAGCGCCGAGAAGATGCGCAGGATGCGGCTGTTGTCCTCGAAGCGGTTGGTGAAGTAGTCCGGCAGGGTCAGGGCGTTGCCGTTGTGCTCGGTCTGCACGCGCAGACGGCCGGCAACGAACAGCCAGTTGAGGTAGGCACCGACGACCAGGCCAATGGCGATCCAGCTCTCGGAGATACCGGCGACGAAGATGGCGCCCGGCAGGCCCATCAGCAGCCAGCCACTCATGTCGGAGGCACCGGCGGACAGCGCGGTGACGAAGCTGCCGATGCTACGGCCGCCGAGAATGTAGTCGGACAGGTTCTTGGTACGCAGGTAGGCGATAAGGCCGATCAGGACCATCGCGGCGATATACACCACGAAGGTGATCAGCATGGGGGTACTGGCTGTCATGGGAGGATGCCCTCTCGCTTGTTGTTATGGCCACGGGGTTGGCCGCGGCTGGGTTGGCAAACGCGCCCGCTCGTGACGAACGCTCGAACACCCAGGCCATAGGGCCCGGGTTATGAAGACTGACGCCCGCCGCCGGCGCCTCATCACGCCGCTCCCCTCCCGGAAACGGCTGCGGGTCGCCACTGGCGACCTCTGCATTGGGTTTAGCCCAGCGCTCTGAACGCACAAACGCGCAGCTCCAGCGATGGGATGCAGGACTCTAGTGACAGGGGGATGACCGCTTCTTGCGAAAAACTCCGGAGTTTTTACGGAAAACTCCGGACCCGGGAACTTTCCGACCGCGCAGCGCCACACCAGCCCCGGTGGCAGGACGGACCTCGGGCCGTCAGGCCAGCACACTGCGATCGAAGATGAAGGTGCCATCGGCCTGGGGATGGTGCTCCAGCAGAACCTGCGGCCGCCCCATGCGTGGCTGGTTCTTCTCCCCGCTGTCCACCACCCAGCCCTGCTGCTTCATCTTTTCCAGCCGCCCACGCAGGGTGGTGTGCTGCACCGGCTGGCCGAGGCAGGCCTGGAACGCGGTTAGCGCCTCGGTGACGGTAAAGCGCGGCGCCAGCAGATACAGCGGCAGCGCGGTGTAAAGTGCCTTGCCGGCAAGCCGCTCGGCCGCCAGGAACACCAGTTGGGCATGGTCGAACGGCAGCGCCAGGCGGCCCTCCAGCACCTCGCTCAGAGCAACAAAGCGCAGATCAGCACCCTGCAGTTCGACATCCGGTGCCAGCAGGGCCAGATAGAAAGTCGACAGCGACCAGCCGCGCGGGTCACGGACCGCGTTGCCGACAGTGGCCACCTGCTCCAGGTGCGCCGGGGCGATGCGCGCCTTGTCCTGCAGCGCGCGCGCGGCGGCAGCGTCGAGGCTGGCATCAGCGCAGCGGCCATTGACCAGCACGCCGGGCAATGCCCATTGCTCCGCGAACGGCGCCTGGGCGCGACGGATCAGCAGCAACTCCAGCGCCCCCTCCCCGCCCAGGCGCAACGCCACGATATCTACCCCGGCCAGCACTTCGGCAGTACTCATGCCTTCTCCTGAGAATCTCCAGACTTATTCCATCTTGACGAATAACTCACAGAATTTCACCCCCGACAGAGAAAACCGCTTGCCAACTTATTTCATCAGATGGAATATGTAGTCATCTCCAGGGCAACGAGGAATGCCAAGATGAAAATCGCCAGCTTCGACGTCGACGCGCAAAAGGGCTTCACCCCGCTGTGCCCTGACGAGCTGCCGGTTCCCGGCGGCGATACCATCGCTCCAGCCCTCAACCAGCTGGCCGCGCGTGCCAGCCTGCGCCTGGGCAGCAAGGATGCGCACAGCCCGCAAGCCGCCTGGGTGGCGCCGAGCCATGCGGAAATGCTCAAACCGCTGCCGCTGGCCAATGCCGACCTGTCCTGGGTCAGCCACTGCGTGCCAGGCACGCCGGGTTTCGAACTGCTCGACGAGCTGCCCGCCCCGCTGGACTACGACTACTTCGTGTGGAAAGGCGTGGAGCCGGACCTGCACCCCTACGGCGCCTGCTACCACGACCTGGCCGAGAAGCGCAGCACGGGCGTCATCGAGTTTCTCCGGCACAATGGCGTGAACCGCGTGCTGGTCGGCGGCCTGGCCCTGGATTACTGCGTGAAGACCACCGCCCTGCAACTGCGCAACGCTGGCTTCGAGGTGGACGTCTATCTGCCGGCCTGCCGGGCCATTGCCGACGACACCGCCAACAGCGCCTGCGCCGAGATGCGCGCCGCCGGCATCGCCCTGCACGCCAGCCTGGATGAGCTGGATGCCGCGCTGAACATGGATGGAGACAACTGAGATGACCGAGAGCGTATTCGCCGAGCGCATCGTGCAGAACCTGCTGGACACCGACTTCTACAAGCTGACCATGATGCAGGCGGTGCTGCACAACTACCCCAACGCCGAGGTGGAGTGGGAGTTCCGCTGCCGCAACGCCGAGGACCTGACGCCCTACCTGGCCGAGATCCGTTACCAGATCGAACGCCTGGCCGAACTGGAAGTGACCGCCGACCAGTTGGCCTTCCTCGAACGCATCCCGTTCATGAAGCCGGACTTCATCCGCTTTCTCGGCTTGTTCCGCTTCAACCCGCGCCATGTGCAGACCGGCATCGAGGAGGGCCAGCTGTGCATCCGCCTGCGCGGCCCCTGGCTGCACGTGATTCTCTACGAAATTCCGCTGCTGGCGATCATCAGCGAGGTGCGCAACCGCTATCGCTACCGCGAGGTACTGCTGGAGCAGGCCAGCGAACGCCTGTACCAGAAGCTGGACTGGCTCAGGGCCGAGGCGTCGGCCAGTGAGCTGGAAGGTTTCCAGGTGGCCGACTTCGGCACCCGCCGACGCTTCTCCTTCCGCGTGCAGGAACAGATGGTGCGGATCATGAAGCGTGACTTCCCCGGGCGCTTCGTCGGTACCAGCAACGTACACCTGGCGCGCGAACTGGACCTTAAGCCGATCGGCACCATGGCCCACGAATGGCTGATGGCCCACCAGCAGCTCGGCCCGCGCCTGATCGACAGCCAGATCGCCGCGCTGGACTGCTGGGTGCGCGAATACCGCGGCCTGCTCGGCATCGCCCTGACCGACTGCATCACCATGGATGCGTTCCTGCGCGACTTCGATCTGTACTTCGCCAAGCTGTTCGACGGCCTGCGCCATGACTCCGGCGACCCGCTGCAGTGGGCGGAGAAGGCCATCGCCCATTACGAGAAGCTCGGCATCGACCCCATGAGCAAGACCCTGGTGTTCTCCGACGGCCTCGACTTCGAGAAGTCGCTGCAGCTCTACCGTGCACTTTGCGGGCGTATCCACGTAAGCTTCGGCATTGGCACCAAGCTGACCTGCGACATTCCCGGCGTAGAGCCGATGAACATCGTGATCAAGATGACGGCCTGCAACGGCCAGCCGGTGGCCAAGATTTCCGACGCACCGGGCAAGACCCAGTGCCGCGACGAGAACTTCGTCAGCTACCTGAAACATGTTTTCCGTGTCTGAGGACCCCGCCATGAGCAACCGCCAAGCCGAAATCGCCGCCGCACTCGATGTGGTGCCGCCCTTTGCCGACGAAGCCGCCCTGGTGGCGGAAGTGGAACGGCGCAAGCGCTTCATCAAGAACTGCCTGAAGAACTCCGGCCTCAAGGTCCTGGTGCTGGGCATCAGCGGCGGCGTCGACTCCACCACTGCCGGGCGCCTGGCCCAGCTGTCGGTCGAGGAGCTACGTGCCGAAACCGGAGATTCGGGCTATCGCTTTATCGCCGTGCGCCTGCCACATGACACCCAGCACGACGAGCACGACGCCCAGGACTCTCTGAAATTCATCCGCGCCGACGAGAACGACACGGTCAACATCGCCGCCAGCGTGCGCGGCCTGGGTGAGCAGGTCGCGCACCTGCAGAAGCTCAGCGAGGCACGCCGCGACTTCGTCAACGGCAACATCAAGGCGCGCATCCGCATGGTCGCCCAGTTCGCCATCGCCAACGCCAACAATGGCCTGGTAATCGGCACCGACCACGCCGCCGAGGCAGTGATGGGCTTCTTCACCAAGTTCGGCGACGGTGCCTGCGACCTCGCCCCGCTGTCCGGTCTGGTCAAGGGCCAGGTGCGTGCCATCGCCCAGTACCTGGGGGCGCCGCAGCACCTGGTAATGAAAACGCCAACCGCCGACCTGGAAGAGCTGCGCCCCGGCAAGCCGGACGAGGAGGCTCACGGCGTGACCTACGCCGAGATCGACGCCTTCCTGCATGGTCAGCCGGTCAGCGAGGCCGCCTACGCCACCATCGTGCGCACCTATGACAACACCCGGCACAAGCGCGAGCTGCCACTGGTGCCCTGAGGCCAGCAACGAAAAAGCCGGGCGATTGCCCGGCTTTTTTCTATCCCGACGCCATCAGGCCTTGGGCAGAGTCACACCCGTCTGGCCCTGGTACTTGCCGCCACGGTCGGCGTAGGACACTTCACAGGCCTCGTCGGACTGCAGGAACAGCATCTGCGCCACGCCCTCGTTGGCGTAGATCTTCGCCGGCAGGTTGGTGGTATTGGAGAACTCCAGCGTCACGTGACCTTCCCACTCCGGCTCCAGCGGGGTGACGTTGACGATGATGCCGCAGCGCGCGTAGGTGCTCTTGCCCAGGCAGATGGTCAGCACGTCACGCGGGATGCGGAAGTACTCGACGGTGCGGGCCAGGGCGAAGGAGTTCGGCGGAATGATGCAAACATCGCTGTTGATGTCGACGAAGCTCTTCTCGTCGAAGTTCTTCGGGTCGACCACCGCCGAGTGGATGTTGGTGAACACCTTGAATTCGGCGGCACAGCGCACGTCGTAGCCATAGCTGGAGACGCCGTAGGAGATCACCCGGCTGTCGTCGGCACCACGGATCTGGCGCTCGACGAAGGGCTCGATCATCCCGTGTTCCTGGGCCATGCGGCGAATCCACTTGTCCGATTTGATGCTCATGGCAGGCGTCCTGAAAGCAGTGGTTGAAAAATGATCGCGCATCTTACCGGGCGTCGGGGCGTCGAGCCAAGGGGCGCCGGGCAGGTCGACGACGAGCCTCGCCATCGTTAGGCTGTGCGCCTTTTCCAGTGCGCCACGGATGACCACATGTTCAGAAACCTGACACCCCTGCTCTACCTGAAGCTCAGATCACAGAGCATCAGCGGCCTGCATCTGCCATCCGGTATGGCCTTCGACGAACCGCCCGTCCTGGCACTGCAGACCATCAAGGGCAAACGTGAGGCCATTGCCGTTGGCCACGCTGCTGCAAAGCTGCAGGGGCAACCACAGGTGGAGATACTCAACGGTTTCGACCACCCGCGCACACTGCTGGCGGACTTCGCTGTTGCGGAGAAGACCCTACAGCTGCTCGTACGCCAGATCGCAGGGAAAACCTTTCTCAAGCCGGAAGTGGTGTTACATCCGCTCGAGCACCTGGAGGGAGGACTGACGCAGGTGGAGCGGCGCGGTCTCTATGAACTTTGTCACTGTGCCGGCGCGAGAAAAATCCACCTATGGGTCGGTCGCGAGCTCACCCTTGAGGAACTGCGCGCGCGGCAGTTCCCCACAGACGGCGGAACCCTGCTGACGCCCTAAGGCGTCAGTCTTCGCTGATCTCAATGGTCGGCATGGCCGATGCCCCCAGCCCTGCCAGAGCGATACGCGCACCGACGCTGCGTGCCATCTCCTGGTAGATCATGGCGATCTGGCTCTCGGTATCGGCCACTACGGTCGGCTTGCCGCCGTCAGCCTGCATGCGGATGGCCATCGACAGCGGCAAGGATGCCAGCAGGTCGACGCCGTACTGGGCCGCCAGTTTCTCGCCACCGCCTTCGCCGAACAGGTGCTCGGCATGGCCGCAGTGGCTGCAGATATGCACGGCCATGTTTTCCACCACGCCCAGCACCGGGATGTTGACCTTGCGGAACATCTCCACGCCCTTCCTGGCATCGAGCAGAGCCAGATCCTGCGGGGTGGTGACGATCACTGCGCCGGCCACCGGCACCTTCTGCGCCAGGGTCAGCTGGATGTCACCGGTACCCGGCGGCATGTCGACGACCAGGTAGTCCAGGTCGTCCCAGGCGGTCTGGGTCACCAGCTGCAGCAGCGCGCCGGAAACCATCGGCCCGCGCCACACCACCGGCGTGTTGTCGTCGGTGAGGAAGGCCATGGACATCACCTGCACGCCATGCGCTTCCAGCGGCACGAAATACTTCTGGTCGCGCACCCTGGGCCGCGTCCCTTCCGGGATGCCGAACATGATGCCCTGGCTGGGGCCGTAGATATCTGCGTCGAGAATGCCAACGCGGGCGCCCTCGCGAGCCAGCGCCAGCGCCAGGTTCGCGGCAGTGGTGGACTTGCCCACCCCGCCCTTGCCGGAGGCCACGGCGATGATGTTCTTCACCCCGGTCAGCGCCGGCACCTGCTCCTGGGCCTTGTGCGCGGTGATGGCCACATCCACCTGCACCTTGGCCGACTCCACGCCATCCAGGTCTTCCAGGGCCATCTGCAGCATCTGCGCCCAGCCGTTCTTGAACAGCCCGGCGGCGTAGCCCAGCTCCAGGCGCACGGCGACCTTGCCGCCCTGGATATCGACTTCGCGCAGGCAGCCGGCGGAGACCGGGTCCTGGTTCAGGTGGGGGTCGGTGAACTGACGCAGACGGGCTTCGACCGCTTCGCGGGTGACGGCGCTCATGGGGCAACTCCGAAAGGCTGAGCAAAACAGGCGGGCATCTTACCGTAGGGTGGAAAACCACCGAAGGTCTTTTCCACCGCAAGCTCCGTCCGGAGGAAAAAGCGGTGCGGTTTTCCTCCGTACACCCGGCCCCGCGGATGAAAAAAACCTTCCGCGCCTATATAGTGGCCGACTTCCCTCGTAACACCCGATGGCCCGATCACCATGTCCGAAGCCCGCAAGATTCTCGTCACCAGCGCCCTGCCCTACGCCAACGGCTCGATTCACCTCGGCCACATGCTCGAGTACATCCAAACCGACATGTGGGTGCGCTTCCAGAAGCTGCGCGGCAACCAGGCCGTGTACGTCTGCGCCGACGATGCCCACGGTTCGGCCATCATGCTGCGCGCCGAGAAGGAGGGCATCACGCCCGAGCAGCTGATCGACAACGTGCGCGCCGAGCACATGGCCGACTTCGTCGACTTCGGCGTGGCCTTCGACAACTACCACTCGACCCACTCGGACGAGAACCGCGAGCTGTCCGCGTCGATCTACCTGGCGCTGCGCGACAAGGGCCACATTGCCACCCGCGCGGTGACCCAGTACTTCGACCCCGAGAAGGGCATGTTCCTCGCTGACCGCTTCATCAAGGGCACCTGCCCCAAGTGCGCGGCCGAGGACCAGTACGGCGACAACTGCGAGAAGTGCGGCGCCACCTACGAGCCCACCGAGCTGAAGAACCCGCGCTCGGCCATCTCCGGCGCCGTGCCGGTGCTGAGGGAGTCCAAGCACTTCTTCTTCAAGCTGCCGGACTTCGAGGCCATGCTCAAGCAGTGGACCCGCAGCGGCGCCCTGCAGGAAGCGGTGGCCAACAAGATCGCCGAATGGCTCGACGGCGGCCTGCAGGAGTGGGACATCTCCCGCGACGCGCCCTACTTCGGCTTCGAGATTCCGGACGAGCCCGGCAAGTACTTCTACGTCTGGCTGGACGCGCCGATCGGCTATATGGCCAGCTTCAAGAACCTCTGCGCCCAGCGCCCGGAGCTGGACTTCGACGCCTTCTGGGGCAAGGACTCCACCGCCGAGCTGTACCACTTCATCGGCAAGGACATCGTCAACTTCCACGCCCTGTTCTGGCCCGCCATGCTCGAAGGCGCCGGCTACCGCAAGCCGACCGCGGTCAACGTGCACGGCTACCTGACGGTCAACGGCCAGAAGATGTCCAAGTCGCGCGGCACCTTCATCAAGGCGCGCACCTACCTGGACCACCTGAACCCGGAATACCTGCGCTACTACTACGCGTCCAAGCTGGGCCGTGGTGTCGACGACCTCGACCTCAACCTCGAAGACTTCGTGCAAAAGGTCAACTCCGACCTGGTCGGCAAGGTGGTCAACATCGCCAGCCGCTGCGCCGGCTTTATCCATAAGGGCAACAATGGGGTTCTCGTAGACGCCAACCCCGAGCCGGAGCTGTGGGCCGATTTCCAGGCCGCCGCGCCGAGCATCGCCGAAGCCTACGAGGCGCGCGACTTCGCCCGCGCCATGCGCGAGATCATGGCCCTGGCCGACCGCGCCAACGCCTGGATCGCCGACAAGGCGCCCTGGGCACTGAACAAGGTCGAAGGCAAGCAGGCCGAGGTGCAGGCAATCTGCGCCCTGGGCGTCAACCTGTTCCGCCAGCTGGTGATCCTGCTCAAACCCGTGCTGCCGAAACTGGCTGCCGACGCCGAGGCCTTCCTCAACGTCGCCCCGCTGACCTGGCATGATCTGGCCACCCCGCTGGCCAACCATCAGCTGAACCCGTTCAACCCGCTGCTGACCCGTATCGAACCCGCGAAGATCGACGCCATGACCGAAGCCTCCAAGGAAGACCTCGCCGCCGAAGCCAGCAAGCCGCAGGGCAATGGCGAACTGACCAAGGACCCGCTGGCCGCCGAGATCAACTTCGACGCCTTCGCCGCCGTGGACCTGCGTATCGCCCTGATCGAGAAGTGCGAGTTCGTCGAGGGCGCCGACAAGCTGCTGCGCCTGTCGCTGGATATCGGCGACGAGAAGCGCAACGTGTTCTCCGGCATCAAGTCCGCCTACCCGGACCCGAGCAAGCTGGAAGGCCGCCTGACCCTGTACGTGGCCAACCTGGCCCCGCGCAAGATGAAGTTCGGCGTCAGCGAAGGCATGGTCCTGGCCGCCGGCCCCGGCGGTGAGGAAATCTACCTGCTCAGCCCGGACAGCGGCGCCAAGCCGGGTCAGCGCGTCAAGTAATCATCTCCACCAGCACGGACGCTGCAATGACACCACGGATGGCTGCACCGCAGTCGGCCTCGCCTGCCGACTGCGCAGAGCGGCACACCACACGCACCCGCATCGCGCACTGGCCGATAGCACCGGGACACCTGAGTCCGGTGGAGATCGCGGTCGCCCCTGGCCAACTATCCAGGTGCTGGCCTGTATCTCCGGCGGGCAGTCCTGCGGCGCGAGCACGCGCCGGTGACAGCCGGCTCGTCGCCCCGCGCCCCTCCGCTCAGCTGTTGCGCCCGGCCGCCTGCCGTGCCGCTCCCCATGCCACTCGAAACGAGACACTGGATGAAGAAGTCTGAACTCGTCACCACCTGCGTCATTTCTGGCGGGGTGCTGCTGGCCGCCCTACACCATGGCACCGTCTATCGGGACCAGTACCGTACCCGAGCGGAGTGTGAAGCCGACTGGGGGCGTTACTCAGGCTACTGCCAGGAGGAAAGCACTGGTGGCTCAGGCTATCGCTACTACGGCCCCAGCTACGAGTCCGGCGCTCGCCCGCGCACACTTGAGCCGCGCAAGGTGGCCGCTCGCGAGACCATCAAACGCAGCGGCTTCGGTTTCAGCGGCGCCCGCTTTTCGGCAGGCGGCTGATGCGCAGAATCGATTTTTTGCCCCGCCCGCACTGGCGCCAGCAGTGCGAAGACCTGGGCTTCACCTTTCACAGCATCGACGGCACTTACTGGGATGAGTCCGCCGCCTACGAGTTGACGTTGCCCCAGGTCGAAACGCTCGAAACCGCGGCAGAGGAACTGCATCAGCTGTACATGGAGGCCGTGGAATGGGTGATCGAAACGCGTCATTTCGCCCCGTTCGCACTGCCTCCGGCTGCTGAAGCGCTGATCACCGAGGCCTGGGCTCGACGCGAACCGGCACTGTATGGCCGCTTCGATTTCTCCTGGAGCGGCCAGGGACAGCCGAAGCTGCTGGAATACAACGCCGACACCCCCACCGGACTGCTGGAAGCCAGCGTGGTGCAGTGGTACTGGCTGCGCGATGTGCTACCCGCTGCCGATCAGTTCAACTCGCTGCATGAGAAGCTGATCGAGCGGTGGCGCCAGATTGGCAAAGGGCGGGTACATTTCGCCGCCATCGAAGGCCATGAGGAGGACACCGGCAATGTTCTCTACCTTCTGGATGTGGCGCACCAGGCGGGGCTTGCAACGCACTACCTCCCCATCGAGGCTATCGGCTACGACACGCAGCGGCGCGCCTTCGTGGATCAGCATGCACGCGTCATTGAGCACTGCTTCAAGCTGTATCCATGGGAATGGCTGCTCCAGGACGAGTTCGGCGCTCACATCGCCGAGAGCGGCATACGCTTTCAGGAGCCGGCCTGGAAGCTGCTGATGTCGAGTAAAGCCATGCTGCCAATCCTCTGGGAGCGCAACCCGGGCCACCCCAACCTGTTACCCGCAAGCTTTGCCGCCGACCTGCCTGAGCCCTACGTGCGCAAACCGCTGTATGCGCGCGAGGGACAGAACATCCAGATCATTGGTGCCGGGCAGCGCCTCGAAAGCGATGGACCTCATGCCAACGACGCCTGCATCTATCAAGGCTATGCACCGCTGCCGAGATTTGGCGACAGCTACACGGTGCTGGGTTGCTGGATGGTGGGGGACCAGGCCGCGGGGCTTGGTATCCGCGAGGACGCCACCCCCATCACCCGCGACAGCAGCCGCTTCCTCCCCCACTACTTCATCGAGTGATCGCCATGGCCATCCTGCACAACCTGCCCAACTTCCTGCTCTACTTCGCTACCGCGCTGGGCCTTTTCAGCCTGTTCATCAGCCTCTACCTGCACCTGACGCCCTATGCCGAGTTGCGGCTTATCCGCCAGGGTAACCTCGCCGCCGCAGTAGCTTTGCTGGGCGCGGTATTGGGCTTCGCGCTCCCGCTGGCAAGCAGCATCGCACACAGCGTGAGCGTGCAGGACATGCTGATCTGGGGCTTCATCGCCCTGCTGGTTCAGGCCTTGGTCTACGGAGTGGCCGCCCGCCTGCTGCCCGAGCTGAAACAAGGTATCGCCGAAGGCGAATTGGCGCACGGCGTGTTTCTCGGCGGCCTGGCCCTGAGCGTCGGCCTGATCAACGCGGCCTGCATGGTCTACTGAGAGACCCTGCGGTTGTAGCGCCCTGCCTGCGCCGGGATAATAGGCAACCATTTTTTGTGATCGCTCAGCCACGCGCATGACCGACTTCCTCCTCGCCCTGATCGGCGCAGCGCTGGTCAGCAATCTGATCCTCGGCCTGCCGCTGGCCGCCGATGCCCTGCGCCACACCCGCGCGCAGGCGCTGGGGCCGGCCGTCGCCTTGCTGATCCTGTTCGCCGCACCTGGCGCCTGGGTATTGCAGCAACTGCTGCAGGCGGTCGACCTGGCCTACCTGCACCTGTTGCTGTGCATACCGCTGCTGGCCGTGCTCGGCGGGTCGGCCCTGACCCTGCTGGCACGCTGGCACCCCGACCTGGCCCAGCCCCAGCTATGGCCATTGCTGCTGGGTAATGGCCTGGGCGCCGCCGTTCTGGCCCGGTCGCTGGAGAGCTTCTCTGCCGCGCTGGCGCTGGGTATCGGCGGCGGCCTGGGCTTCTGGCTGGTGCTGCAACTGATGAGCGACCTGCTCGGGCGCATCGAGCAGTGCGATGTACCGGCCGTCTTGCGTGGTACACCGCTGCTGCTGATCGCCGCGGGCCTGATGAGCCTGGCCTTCCTCGGTTTCAATGGCCTGGGGGCGGCATGAGCGCACTGATCAGCATCCAGGCCATCGACGCCCTGCTGCCGCAGACTCAATGCGGAAAATGCGGGCACCCCGGCTGCAAGCCCTACGCCGAAGGCATCGCCAACGGCGAGGCAATCAACAAGTGTCCGCCCGGCGGCGACGCCACCATCCAGGCACTGGCAAAACTGCTCGATGTGCCGGAGCTGCCGCTGGAGCTGCCCGCCGTACCGCCACAGATCGCCCTGATTCGCGAGGCCGAGTGCATCGGCTGCACCAAGTGCATCCAGGCCTGCCCGGTGGACGCCATCGTCGGCGCGGCCAAGCTGATGCACACGGTGATCAGCGCGGAATGCACCGGTTGCGAGCTGTGCGTGGCGCCCTGCCCGGTCGACTGCATCGACATTCTGCCGCTGGCCGACGCCGAAGCCTTGGCCCAGCGCCAGCGCGCCGACCAGTTCCGCCGCCGCCATGAGGCGCACCTGGCTCGTCTAGCGCGTGACGAAGCCAGGCGCAAAGCCGAGCGTGCCGCCCGTGCAGCGGTGGTTCCAGCTGTCCCCGTCGTACAGCCAGCAGCAGCCACCGACGACCAGTACAAGCGCCTGAAGATCGAGGCAGCCATGGCCAAGGTGGTGCTGGCCAAGGCCGAGAAGCAGCTGGCCCAGCGCGGCAATGCCGAGCTGCAGCGCCAGGTGGAGGAGCTGCGTCAGGCCGCCGAGCGTGCCCAGCAGGCTCTGGATCAAGCCACGCCGCCGGCGCCCGTAGCGCCCACTGCGGGCATCGCCGCGCTCAAGCAGGCGAAGATCCAGTTCGCCTTGCGCCGTGCCGAGCTGGACAAGGCAGTCCGCCGGGGCGCCGACGAAGCAACTGTGCAACAGCTGCGCGCCACTCTCGAAGCTGCCGCTCAGGCCCTGCACGCCGCCGAGGACGCCAGTGGCAAGCCGCTGCCCCAGCTGGTGCGTACCGACAAGCAGCCGGTGGATCTCAGGCTGCGCGAACTCAAGACCGAGCACGCCTACGCACGCGCCGAACTGCAGCGCCTGGAGCGGCGCCTGACGGCCAATGCCGCAGCGGTCGACCCGCAAGCCCTGCAGCAGGCCCGCCAGCGCCTGGCGGATGCCGAGCGACAGCTGCATGACCACCAGCAGCAGTGAACTGCGCTTCGACCCGCGTCCGAGCATGCAGCGGGTGCTGCTGGCCTGCCTGCCGGGTGCGCTGGCACTGCTCTGGTTCAACGGCTGGGGCCTGCTGATCCAGCTGCTGCTGGCCATCGCTACCTGCGTCGCCTGTGACCTGCTGACCCGCCGCCTGCGCGGCCAGCCACTGGCGCCTAAGCCGCACAGCCTGTTCGAGCAGCCGCTACTGGCCGAAGGCAGCGGTCTGATCAGCGCCCTGCTGCTGGCCCTGGCCCTGCCCAGCTATGCGCCCTGGTGGCTGACCGTGGCCAGCGCCGCCTTCGCCAGCCTGTTCGGCAAATCGTTGTTCGGCGGTTTCGGCAACAACCCGTTCAACCCGGCCATGCTCGGCTACGCCTTCGCCCTGGTCGCCTTTCCCGCACAGATGGTGCACTGGCCGGCGCCCGGCAACAGCCACGACCTGCTGGCCGGGCTGCAGCAGATCTTCGGTTTCGGCTCCGGCCTGCCGGACGGCTGGAGCCAGGCCACAGTGCTCGACAGCCTGCGCCACAACGACCGCCTGACCACAGACGAGCTGTACGCCAGCCACCCGGCCTTCGGCGGCATCGGCGGACGCGGCGTCGAATGGGTCAACCTGGCCTTCCTCGCCGGCGGCCTGTTCCTCCTGCAGCAGAAGGTGATCCGCTGGCAGGCGCCGGTTGGCATGCTCGGCGCCCTGTTCGTTGTCAGCCTGCTGTGCTGGAACGGCTCGGGCTCGGACTCCAACGGCTCGCCGCTGCTGCATCTGTTCAGCGGCGCGACCATGCTCGGCGCCTTCTTCATCGTCACCGAGCCGGTCAGCGGCCCGGACAGCCCGCGCGGGCGCCTGTATTTCGGCATCGGCGTCGGCCTACTGACCTACGTCATCCGTACCTGGGGCGGCTATCCGGACGGCCTGGCCTTCGCCGTGCTGCTGATGAACCTCTGCGTCACCCGCCTTGACCGCCTGGGAGCACCGCGATGAAGCGCGCCGCCTTGCTCCTGCTGCTGATCGTCCTGCTCGGCGCCGGCCTGCTCGCCCTGCTCCAGCATTTCGCCGCGCCGCGTATGGAGCAGAAGCGCCAGGCCGCTGCCGAACGCGCTCTGCTCGACCTGCTGCCCGCCGGCAGCCACGACAACCGTCCGTTGCAACAGCCCATCGCCCTGCCGGCTGGCGGCCTGCTGGGCAATGGCCGCGCCGAACAGGGTTACCTGGCCAGCCTGAACGGTCGGCCCAGCGCCGTGCTGCTGCCGGTGTCCGCCCGCGGCTATGAAGGGCCGATCCAGTTGCTGGTGGCCGTCACCGCGGATGGCCGCCTGCTCGCCAGCAAGGTACTGCAGCAGCAGGAGACTCCGGGCCTGGCCGACCTGTCGGCACCCGGGCGGGTCAGCTGGCTGCGCAGCCTCGATGGCAAGAGCCTGGGTGCAGACTGGAGCCTGCGCGCGGACGGCGGGCGCATCGACCAGATCGCCGGCGCCACCGTCACGTCCCGCGCAGTGACGGATGCACTGCAGCGCGCCCTGCGCTTCTTCGATGCCGAACGCGAGCAACTGCTGGAGGCGCAACCATGAAGCGCGGCCTGCAGCTGCTTACCCTGGCGCCGCTGATCGGCTGTACCGACCTGCTGATCAAGGCACTCGGCATCGGCCTGGCCGGCCTGTTGCTGATCCCGCTGTGCGCCCTGTTGCTGGCGCCACTGCGCGCTCGTCTCAGCGGCAACGGACTGGTGCTCGCCGCGCCGCTGATTGGCGCCACGCTGGCCAGCTGCGCCGAGCTGGCACTGCAGCTGTTCAGCGCCGAGCTGGCCAACGCGCTCGCACTGTTCCTGCCATTATTGGCGCTGCCATGCCTGGCCCAGGCACTCGACGACGACACCAATATCAAGCGTGCTGCCCAGACAGGCCTGCTGTTCGCCCTGACCGCCCTGGCAATGGGTGTGCTGCGCGAGGTCCTCGGCCACGGCAGCCTGTTCGCCCACGCCGACTGGCTGCTCGGCCCGGCCGCCACGGGCTGGCACTGGACTGCCAGCCTGCCCCTGCTGACGCACAGCGCCGGTGGCTTTATCCTGCTTGGCCTGCTATTCGCCCTGCTCTGCCACTCAACCAAGACGACGCCCGATGAACGCCGCCAAGCGCTTTGAGATCTTCCGCCGCCTGCACGAAGACAACCCCGAGCCCAAGACCGAACTGGCCTACAGCACGCCCTTCGAGCTGCTGGTGGCGGTGACACTGTCTGCCCAGGCCACCGATGTCAGCGTCAACAAGGCCACGGCCAAGCTGTTTCCGGTGGCCAACACCCCGGAGGCGATCTACGCCCTGGGCGTCGAGGGCCTGTCCGAGTACATCAAGACCATCGGCCTGTACAACAGCAAGGCGAAGAACGTCATCGAGGCCTGCCGCCTGCTGATCGAGAAGCATGGCAGCGTGGTGCCGGACAACCGCGAGGACCTCGAAGCGCTGCCGGGGGTCGGCCGCAAGACCGCCAACGTGGTGCTCAACACCGCGTTTCGCCAGCCGGCCATGGCAGTCGACACGCACATTTTCCGGGTCAGCAACCGCACCGGCATCGCGCCCGGCAAGAACGTGCTGGAAGTGGAAAAGAAGCTGCTCAAGTTCGTGCCGAAGGAGTTCCTGCTGGACGCCCACCACTGGCTCATCCTGCACGGCCGCTACGTCTGCCAGGCACGCAAACCGCGCTGTGGCGCCTGTCGCATCGAGGATCTGTGCGAATACAAGGGCAAGACTTCAGACGATTGACGAGCCTTTGAATCACACATGGCTCCGATTGAAAAAATCTTTTTTACCGGCTCCAGCTTTGTGGTTATAAGGTGCGCCATCAGCATTCCGAACGCTGGAGTGGGCCCTTATGAGCACTGACAAAGAAGAACTCGAACTCGAAGATGATTTCGTCGTCGAGGAAGTTGAAGACGCCGGCGAGCGCACCGTTGAAGTCGCCAAGACCAACCTGACCAAGCGCCGCATCATCGACAACCTGCTTGAGGAGCGTCGCCTCAAGAAACAGCTGAGCGACTACGACTTCGACCTCTGAAAGCCGAACAGAAAAAAGCCCCGCGATGCGGGGCTTTTTCGTTGCAGTCCGCGATCTCAGTCGTTGCGCGAGGGCGACAGCAGCTCGATCTTGTAGCCGTCCGGATCCTCGACGAAGGCCAGAATGCTACTGCCATGCTTCATCGGGCCCGGCTCGCGGGTGATCTTGCCGCCACGCGAGCGGATGTCCTCGCAAGCCTTGTAGACGTCTTCCACTTCCAGGGCGATGTGACCGTAACCGGTGCCCAGCTCGTACTGATCCACGCCCCAGTTGTAGGTCAGCTCGATCACGCTGTTCTCGGCCTCGTTGCCGTAGCCGACGAACGCCAGGGTGAACTGGCCGTCCGGGTAGTCCTTGCGGCGCAGCAAGGTCATGCCCAGCACTTCGGTGTAGAAGGCGATGGAACGATCCATATCACCGACGCGCAGCATGGTATGCAGCAGTCTCATCAGGTTTTCCTCTTCTAGAAAACAGAACCCCGGCTCGTGGCCGGGGTTCGTCTGGCACGGGCGTTCAGCTTATCAGAACAGCTTGCGGCCCTTGCCGGCGGCGATGCGCATGCGCAGCGCGTTGAGCTTGATGAAGCCGGCCGCGTCCGCCTGGTTGTAGGCGCCGCCGTCTTCCTCGAAGGTCGCGATGTTGGCGTCGAACAGCGAGTCGTCGGACTTGCGGCCAACCACGATGACGTTGCCCTTGTACAGTTTCAGGCGCACCACACCGTTCACGTTGGTCTGCGAGGCGTCGATCATCTGCTGCAGCATCAGACGCTCCGGGCTCCACCAGTAGCCGGTGTAGATCAGGCTGGCGTACTTGGGCATCAGCTCGTCTTTCAGGTGGGCCACTTCGCGGTCCAGGGTGATCGACTCGATGGCTCGGTGGGCGCGCAGCATGATGGTGCCGCCGGGGGTCTCGTAGCAGCCGCGCGACTTCATGCCGACGTAGCGGTTCTCGACGATGTCGAGGCGACCGATACCGTTGGCACCGCCGATGCGGTTCAGCTCGGCCAGCACCTGGGCCGGGGTCATGTCCTTACCGTCGATGGCGACGATGTCACCCTTGCGGTAGGTCAGCTCGATGTAGGTCGGGGCGTCCGGGGCCTTCTCCGGGGAGACGGTCCACTTCCACATGTCTTCTTCGTGCTCGGTCCAGGTGTCTTCCAGCACGCCACCTTCATAGGAGATGTGCAGCAGGTTGGCGTCCATGGAGTACGGCGACTTCTTCTTGCCGTGGCGCTCGATCGGAATGGCATGCTTCTCGGCGTAGTCCATCAGCTTCTCGCGGGACAGCAGGTCCCACTCACGCCAGGGAGCGATAACTTTCACGCCCGGCTTCAGCGCATAGGCGCCCAGCTCGAAACGCACCTGATCGTTGCCCTTGCCGGTGGCGCCGTGGGAGATGGCGTCGGCGCCGGTCTCGTTGGCGATCTCGATCAGGCGCTTGGCGATCAGCGGACGGGCGATGGAGGTACCCAGCAGGTACTCGCCTTCGTAGATGGTGTTGGCGCGGAACATCGGGTAGACGAAGTCGCGGACGAACTCTTCGCGCAGGTCGTCGATGTAGATTTCCTTGACGCCCATGGCCTGGGCCTTGGCACGGGCCGGCTCGACCTCTTCGCCCTGGCCGAGGTCGGCGGTGAAGGTCACCACTTCGCAGTTATAGGTGTCTTGCAGCCACTTGAGGATCACCGAGGTATCCAGGCCACCGGAATAGGCCAGAACTACCTTCTTAACGTCCGCCATGCCAATCAACTCCACGGGTTGTACGGAAAACCGGGGATTCTACCGGCCGTGTGGAATGATTTACAGGGGCGCGACAGACTCTAGCGACAAAGCGACAGATTAATTTACCGGCGCGACGTCAGGATTTCGCGGCCGGGGCCGCCGTGGGAGCAGGCTCACTGGCGGCCGGTGCAGCTTCGGGCGCAGGCGCAGCGGGGGCCGGCTCAGGCGTCACGACTGGCTCGCGTGACAGCGTCAGGGTTACGCGGCGGTTCTGCGCGCGGTTGGCCTCACTGCTGTTTTTCACCAAGGGATAGCGTTCGCCATGGAAGCGCACGACGATCTGCTCGGCAGGAATCCCTCTGGACCTCAGGTACTCCTCCACCGCCAGGGCGCGGCGCCTGGAGTTATCGCGATTGGTCAGACGATTGCCACTGCTGTCGGAGTGGCCGTCTAGCTGGAAGCGATTGACGCTGGGGTCGGCCTTGATGAAATCGAGAATGATGTCGAGCTTGGCCTGGGCCAGCGGCTCCAGCTGCGTGCCGTTCGGGAAGCCCAGCTGAGTCTGGCGGATCTGGTCGAAATTCACCGGCAGCAGACCCGCCGTGCACTTGAGGTAGTCGTTATAAGCCTTGTTGAAGCGGATCGGCAGCAGACGCACCTCCAGGCTATCGCCCCCATGCAGGGTGCGGTGGCGCACCAGCGGACTGCGCCCCTCCATCAGGCCGGAAAGCAGGCGCCCGGCCTGCTCCTGGTTGCTGTTGAACGGTACCTGGCCGCTGCCAACCGCCAGCGCCCCCAGGTTGATGTCACCGCGGCCCGGCTGCCAGGGTGCGGCAGCCGCCAGGAGGGTTGCCGAGCCCGCCCCCATCCAGCGTTCGCGCACCGTGAGGCGGAAAGTCGCCTGCTCGCCGGCGCGGCGCACGAACTCACCGCTGCCGAAATCGGCGATGGGTTGACTGAGACGACACTCGAACTGATCGCCCTCAACCTTCCACTCCACTTTCTCCATGCGCGTCTGGAAAGTGATGGCCGCGGCCGGCATGCACCAGGGCAGGCAGGCGAGCAGGCTGAACAGGAAGGCAGGGGATCGGCGCAAAGTCGGCTCCGTCGGGAGAAACGGCTATCACAGCCCATATCGGCGGCGCCGGAACAAACTTGATAGGCACAACGAAACGACAGCAGGGCCACTGGCAAAACTGGTAGCATTCGCCCCACGTTTCACCTGCCGGGAACTCCCATGTCCGACCGCCTTACCCTGCTGCGCCCAGACGACTGGCACATCCACCTGCGCGATGGCGCCGCCCTGCAGCACACCGTCCGCGACGTCGCGCGGACCTTCGCCCGCGCCATCATCATGCCCAACCTGGTGCCGCCGGTGCGTACCGCCGACGAGGCCGATGCCTATCGTGCCCGCATCCTGGCTGCTCGCCCGGCCGGCAGCCGCTTCGAGCCGCTGATGGTGCTCTACCTCACCGACAAGACCTCGACCGACGATGTGCGCGCGGCCAAGGCCAGCGGCTTCGTGCATGCCGCCAAGCTCTACCCGGCCGGCGCCACCACCAACTCCGACTCCGGCGTGACCAGCATCGACAACATCTTCCCTGTGCTGGAAGCCATGGCCGAGGTCGGCCTGCCGCTGCTGGTGCATGGCGAGGTGACTCGCGCCGAAGTCGACGTGTTCGACCGCGAAAAGCGCTTCATCGATGAGCACCTGACCCGCGTGGTCGAGCGCTTCCCGACCCTGAAGGTGGTGTTCGAGCACATCACCACCGGCGACGCCGCTGCCTTCGTCAAGGCCGCGCCCGCCAACGTCGGCGCCACCATCACCGCCCACCATCTGCTGTACAACCGCAACCACATGCTGGTCGGCGGCATTCGCCCGCACTTCTACTGCCTGCCGATCCTCAAGCGCAACACCCACCAGGATGCCCTGCTGGATGCTGCCACCAGCGGCAATCCGAAGTTCTTCCTCGGCACCGACTCGGCACCGCACGCCAAGCATGCCAAGGAAGCCGCCTGCGGCTGCGCCGGCTGCTATACCGCGCATGCTGCCATCGAGCTGTACGCCGAAGCCTTCGAGCAGCGCAACGCGCTGGACAAGCTGGAAGGCTTCGCCAGCTGCCATGGCCCGGACTTCTACGGCCTGCCGCGCAATACCGACCGTATCACCCTGGTCCGCGAGGACTGGGTCGGCCCGACCGAGCTGCCGCTGGGCGAGCAGGTCGTGATCCCCCTGCGCGCCGGTGAGAAGCTGCGCTGGCGCCTGCAGGAGGGCCAGGCATGAGCGAGGAACATTTCGACGACGAACTCGACGGCAGCCTGCCGTCCGGCCCGCGCCACCCGATGGCCGCGCGTTTCCGCGGCTACCTGCCGGTGGTGGTGGATGTCGAGACCGGCGGTTTCAACGCCGCAACCGACGCACTGCTGGAGATCGCCGCGACCACCATCGCCATGGACGAAGGCGGCTTCCTCTATCCGGACCACACGCACTTCTTCCGCGTCGAGCCCTTCGAGGGCGCCAATATCGAACAGGCGGCGCTGGAGTTCACCGGCATCAAGCTGGATCACCCGCTGCGCCAGGCGGTGAGCGAGGAGCAGGCGCTGACCGAGATCTTCCGCGGCCTGCGCAAGTCGATCAAGGCCAACGGCTGCAAGCGCGCCATCCTGGTCGGCCACAACAGCAGCTTCGACCTCGGCTTCCTGAATGCCGCGGTGGCCCGTTGCGACATCAAGCGCAACCCCTTCCACCCCTTCTCCAGCTTCGACACCGCCACCCTGGCCGGCCTCGCCTACGGCCAGACCGTACTGGCCAAGGCCTGCCAGGCGGCCGGCATCGATTTCGACGGCAAGGAAGCGCACTCCGCGCGCTATGACACCGAGAAAACCGCCGAGCTGTTCTGCGGCATCGTCAACCGCTGGAAGGAAATGGGCGGCTGGGACGACTTCGACCACTAAGCACCCTGCCCCGCAATGAAGAACCCGGCCCAGGCCGGGTTTTTTGTGCCCATGCAATAGAGAGAACTGCGCGGCCCAAAGGGAAATTTACGCAGCTGTGAAATTAATCCGCCAATCTTTGACAAGCATTCTCATTAGCATTAGTATCCTGCTAACAGTAACCCTACTCGATAGAGCCTGCAGCATGTACGTTTGCCTGTGCCACGGTGTGACAGACGGCCAAATCCGCGAAGCCATCTACGAAGGCTGCTGCAGCTATCGTGACGTGCGCGACAGCCTCGGCGTGGGCACCCAGTGCGGCAAGTGTGCCTGCCTTGCCAAGCAGGTGGTGCGCGATACCCTCGGCGAACTGCAGAGCAGCCAGAGCGCCCTCGCCTGCCAGGCAAGCTTCGTCGCCGCCTGACCCCGAACACAAAAAAGCCGGACCCAGGTCCGGCTTTTTCATGCCCGCAGGAAAACCTCAACCCTGTGGCACACCGCTGTGGAAACGGAACTCCTGATCCGGCGACTCGATCAGCTCACGCTCGGTGGCACGCACGCGCTCGACGGTGCGCTCGACATCACTCGCCTCGCCGTACTGATAGGCCAGCTTGAGATAGCCCTGGAAATGGCGAGCCTCCGACTTGAGCAAGCCGCCGTAGAACTTGCCCAGTTCCTCGTCCAGGTGCGGCACCAGCGCCTCGAAACGCTCACAGCTGCGCGCCTCGATGAAGGCGCCCACTACCAGGGTATCGACCAGTTTCTGCGGCTCATGGTTACGCACCTGCTTGCGCAGCCCGGAGGCATAACGCGAAGCGGACACCGGGCGCGGCTCGATGCGGCGCTTCTTCATGATGCGCAGCACCTGCTCGTGGTGCACCAGCTCCTCGCGCGCCAGACGCGACATGAAATTGACCAGATCGAGCGCCTGGTTGTACTTGGCGATCAGCGCCATGGCCGTGGAGGCCGCCTTGAACTCGTTGTTCTTGTGATCGATCAACAGCGTCTGCTGATCGGCCAGGGCCGCCTCGACCCAGGCAGCAGGCGTCGGGCAGGCAAGAAAGTCATGGATGCTGAGTTCGGTATTCACGGCGCGAATGTTGGCAGGCAGTAACGAGGCGCGCCATTATACGGATGAAGGCGCGCGGGGCCAGCGATGCCGTGATGCAGGTCAAGACGCCGCCAGCGGCCGCCTCTATAGTGGGCTGCATTCAAGCACCTCAAGCACAGGGAGACGCTCATGCAAGCCATACGCAGCATTCTGGTGGTGATGGACCCCCAGCACCCCGAGGGTCTGGCGCTCAAACGCGCCAAGCTGATCGCCGGAGTGACCCAGTCGCATCTGCACCTGCTGGTCTGCGACAAGAAAGGCGATCACGCCGACTACCTCGCGCAGCAACAGGCCGCACTGCAGGAGGAAGGTTTCAGCGTCAGCATCCAGCAGGCGTGGCACGAAGGCCTGTACCAGACCATCATCTCCGTGCAGCAGGCCGAGGGCTGTGGCCTGGTGGTCAAGCAGCACGTACCGGACAACCCGCTGAAGAAGGCCCTGCTCACCCCCGAGGACTGGAAGCTGCTGCGCTACTGCCCGGGCCCGGTGCTGATGGTCAAGACCGACAATCCCTGGACCGGCGGCGTGATCCTGGCGGCGGTCGATGTCGGCAACAGCGATGCCGAGCACCGCACCCTGCATTCGGGCATCGTCAGCCACGGCTACGACATTGCCAACCTGGCCAAGGGCACCCTGCACGTGATCAGCGCACACCCCTCGCCCATGTTGTCCGCAGCCGACCCGACCTTCCAGCTCAAGGAAACCATCGAGGCGCGCTACCGTGCACAGTGCAAGGCCTTCCAGGCCGAATACGACGTGAGCGACGAGCGCCTGCATGTGGAGGAAGGCCCAGCCGATGTACTGATCCCCTATACCGCGCAGAAGCTGTCCGCGGTGGTCACCGTGGTCGGCACCGTGGCGCGCACCGGCCTGTCCGGCGCTTTGATCGGCAATACCGCGGAGGTGGTGCTGGACGCCCTGGAAAGCGACGTGCTGGTGCTCAAGCCGGACGAGATCATCGCCCACCTCGAGGAGCTGGTCGCCCAGCGCTGAGTCGCCCACACGAAAAAGCCGCCCTCGGGCGGCTTTTTTCATGGTGCCAGGTCAGACTCGGACTTCCATGCCCTCGCGCAGGAAGCGCGGCGCGATGTAGCGCTCGTAATGAGCCTCGGAGAGCAGGAAGAACTCGCGATCGATGGCTTCGCGCAGCTCCGGCAGCGGCCAGTCGCGAAACTCCGGCAGCAGCGCCAGGCCATAGGCATCCAGGCGACTGATCAGCCTCGAGGCGCGGGCAATCAGCTGATAGGCCCAGCAGTATTCCGACTGCTCGGGCACGAAGCGCACCTGGCGCTGCTCCAGTTGGGCGCGCAGGCGCAGCGGATCGAACACCTCGACCTTGCCCTGCATCACCTGCACCAGCAGCACCTCCAGGCGCCGCCACACGGCGCGCTTCTCCTCGTCGCTGTAGGCATTCCAGTTCACCACTTCGTGGTGGAAACGCTTGCAGCCGCGACACACCAGGTCGCCGTAGACGGTGGAGCAGAGGCCGACGCAAGGCGTCTTGATGCGCTGACTGGACATGTGCTGCAGGTAGATACGCGATGAAACGGGCGGCCCATGATAGCGAGTCCACCCCGGAGGGTCACCATGACCAACCAGACCTTTGTCGACTTGCCAGACAAACGACAGGCAGTAGCCTTAGAGCCCGATTGGATCAGGGTTTGCGCTTAACTTTGGCGTCCCGTTCCAGTAGAATCGGACCGCCTTTTTAGGCATCGATGTCCGTCAGAAGCTGTTTTCAAAGCGTCACGAGCACAGTTATCCGCCAGGAACGATGTTGGCGCAGCAAGGCTGCGCCAGCCCTCATCCCCCTTCGCTCCTGCGGCGTAAAACTTTGAAAGCAGCTTCTAGTATGAGGCTGTCGACACGTCGGCCAGTGCGCTCACAAAGCGCAGCGGCGCAATGTGCGACGGTTTTATGGATGAGCGTTGCGGGCCGCCGCGACCACTGATGAGGGTAATAACTGTGCTTGAAGCCTATCGCAAACACGTAGAAGAGCGCGCCGCTCTGGGGATCGTTCCTCAGCCGCTGAACGCCGAGCAAACTGCAGGCCTGGTCGAGCTGCTGAAGAATCCGCCGGCTGGCGAAGAAGCCTTCCTCGTTGACCTGATCACCAACCGTGTTCCGCCGGGTGTGGACGAAGCCGCCTACGTCAAGGCCGGCTTCCTCTCCGCTCTGGCCAAGGGCGAAGCCAGCTCCCCGCTGATCGACAAGAAGCGTGCCGTCGAACTGCTGGGCACCATGCAGGGCGGCTACAACATCGCCACCATGGTCGAGCTGCTGGACAGCGCCGAGCTGGCCGAAGTGGCCGCCGAGCAACTCAAGCACACCCTGCTGATGTTCGACGCCTTCCACGACGTCGCCGAGCGCGCCAAGAAGGGCAACGCCGCCGCCAAGGCCGTGATGCAGTCCTGGGCTGACGGCGAGTGGTTCACCAAGCGTCCGGCCGTACCGGAAAAAGTCACCCTGACCGTATTCAAGGTCACCGGCGAAACCAACACCGACGACCTGTCGCCGGCGCCGGATGCCTGGTCCCGCCCGGATATCCCGCTGCACGCCCTGGCCATGCTGAAAATGGCCCGCGACGGCATCAACCCGGATCAGCCGGGTTCCGTCGGCCCGATCAAGCAGATGGAAGCGCTGAAAGCCAAAGGCTTCCCGGTTGCCTACGTCGGTGACGTGGTCGGTACCGGTTCCTCCCGTAAGTCCGCCACCAACTCGGTGCTTTGGTTCTTCGGTGACGACATCCCCTACGTGCCGAACAAGCGCGCCGGTGGTTTCTGCTTCGGCACCAAGATCGCCCCGATCTTCTACAACACCATGGAAGACGCCGGCGCCCTGCCGATCGAATTCGACTGCACCAACCTGGCCATGGGCGACGTCATCGACGTGTACCCGATCAAGGGCGAAGTGCGCCGTAACGGCAGCGACGAACTGGTCACCAGCTTCCAGCTGAAGACCGACGTACTGCTCGACGAAGTCCGCGCCGGCGGCCGTATCCCGCTGATCGTCGGCCGCGGCCTGACCGAGAAGGCGCGTGCCGAGCTGGGCCTGGCCCCGTCCACCCTGTTCAAGAAGCCGGAATCCCCGGCCGACAGCGGCAAGGGTTTCACCCTGGCCCAGAAGATGGTTGGCCGCGCCTGCGGTCTGCCGGAAGGCAAAGGCGTGCGTCCGGGCACCTACTGCGAACCGAAGATGACCACCGTCGGCTCCCAGGACACCACCGGCCCGATGACCCGCGACGAGCTGAAGGACCTGGCTTGCCTGGGCTTCTCCGCCGACCTGGTGATGCAGTCCTTCTGCCACACCGCGGCCTATCCGAAGCCGATCGACGTCAAGACCCACCACACCCTGCCGGACTTCATCATGACCCGCGGTGGCGTGTCCCTGCGTCCGGGCGACGGCATCATCCACAGCTGGCTGAACCGCATGCTGCTGCCGGACACCGTCGGCACCGGTGGTGACTCGCACACCCGCTTCCCGCTGGGTATCTCCTTCCCGGCCGGTTCCGGCCTGGTGGCCTTCGCCGCCGCCACCGGCGTGATGCCGCTGGACATGCCGGAATCCGTACTGGTGCGCTTCAAGGGCAAGCTGCAACCGGGCATCACCCTGCGTGACCTGGTCCATGCCATCCCCTACTACGCCATCCAGGCCGGCCTGCTGACCGTCGAGAAGAAAGGCAAGAAGAACATCTTCTCCGGCCGCATCCTCGAGATCGAAGGTCTGAACGAGCTGACCGTCGAGCAGGCTTTCGAGCTGTCCGACGCCTCCGCCGAGCGCTCCGCTGCCGGTTGCACCATCAAGCTGCCGGAAAGCGCCATCGCCGAGTACCTGAAGTCCAACATCACCATGCTGCGCTGGATGATCGGCGAGGGTTATGGCGATGCCCGTACCCTGGAGCGTCGCGCCCAGGCCATGGAAGCCTGGCTGGCCAACCCGCAACTGCTGGAAGCCGACAAGGACGCCGAGTACGCCGCCGTGATCGAGATCGATCTGGCCGACGTCAAGGAGCCGATCCTGTGCGCCCCGAACGATCCGGACGACGCCCGCCTGCTGTCCAGCGTGCAAGGCCGCAAGATCGACGAAGTGTTCATCGGTTCGTGCATGACCAACATCGGTCACTTCCGCGCTGCCGGCAAGCTGCTGGACAAGGTCAAGGGCGGTATCCCGACCCGTCTGTGGCTGGCTCC
Organism: Aquipseudomonas alcaligenes; assembly: GCF_900156545.1. GTDB lineage: Bacteria > Pseudomonadota > Gammaproteobacteria > Pseudomonadales > Pseudomonadaceae > Aquipseudomonas > Aquipseudomonas alcaligenes_A. The sequence continues at coordinate 347,112 of NZ_FTNW01000001.1, read as the reverse complement.
GCCGACCAAGATGGACCAGCACCAGCTGACCGAGGAAGGCTACTACGGCATTTACGGCAAGGCCGGCGCCCGCATGGAAATGCCGGGTTGCTCGCTGTGCATGGGTAACCAGGCGCGCGTGCAGACCGGTGCCACCGTGGTCTCCACCTCCACCCGTAACTTCCCGAACCGCCTGGGCGACGCCACTGACGTCTTCCTGGCCTCGGCCGAGCTGGCCGCCGTTTCGTCGATCATCGGCAAGCTGCCGACCGTCGAGGAGTACATGGCCTACGCGAAGGATATCGACAGCATGGCTGCCGACATCTACCGCTACCTGAGCTTCGACCAGATCGCCGAGTACCGCGAAGCCGCGGCCAACGCGAAGATCCCGGTCATCCAGGCCTGAGCCTAGCCGAATGAAAAAGCCCCGCCCCGTGCGGGGCTTTTTCTTGACACAAAGCAGCACCCGGCGGGCTCGCGCCCGGTTAGAGTGCCGCATAACCACACACTGGGAGTGAAACGATGAAACGCCACCTCTGTATCGCCGCGCTGTGTCTGCTGGGCCTTACCGGCTGCGCCAGCGAGTACATCATCACCACCAACGACGGGCAGATGCTCACCAGCTACGGCAAGCCGGAACTGGACGAAGACACCGGCATGCTCGAGTTCGAAGACGGTGAGGGACGCAAGCAGCAGATCCCGCAGACTCAGGTCAAGCAGATGCTGGAGCGCTGAGTTCGCGCCGTCCTCCTGACCCCGCTTCGGCGGGGTTAGTTTTGTCTGGCACATCGCTTGCTTAGTCCATCGCAACAAGCTGACACCAACGGCGGTGACAGCACTCAGACAATGGCGTCGTTTCCCGCGGGCACTGGCTGCACGCGTGAGCGACGCTTTTTTGTTCAATGGCGGAACAAACACGATGACCGATACCAGCAATACCCGTAGCGATGCCCTGGCCTGGGTCGCCGGCAGCGATGCCCCGGAAAAGAGCGCACTGAATCTGGGCTTCATGGCTCTGACTGACTCCGCCTCGCTGATCGTCGCTGCGACACAGGGCTTCGCCCAGCCCTACGGACTGACCCTCAACCTGCAGCGCCAGGCTTCCTGGGCCGGCCTGCGCGACCGCCTGCTGAGCGGCGAGCTGGATGCCGCGCAGATGCTCTACGGTCAGGTCTACGGCATCGACCAGGGGCTCGGCGGTCCGGCCACCGAAATGGCCATCCTCATGGGCCTGTGCCAGAACGGCCAGGCCATCAACCTGTCGCAACCGCTCAAACAGGCCGGCGTGACCAGCGCCGAGGCATTGGCCGCGCGCGTGCACCAAGGTGGCGCAAAGCTCACCTTTGCCCAGACCTTCCCCACCGGCACCCATGCCATGTGGCTGTACTACTGGCTGGCGGCCCAGGGCATCCATCCGCTGGAGGATGTCAGCACCGTGGTGGTCCCCCCCTCGCAGATGGTCGCCCACCTGCGCGCCGCCCGCATCGACGGCTTCTGCGCCGGCGGCCCCTGGGGCGCCCTGGCGGTCGAGGAAGACCAGGGCTTCACCCTGGCCACCAGCCAGGACATTTGGGCAGACCACCCGGAAAAGGTGCTCGGCGTGACCCGTGAATTCGCCGAGCAGTACCCCAACACCGCCCGCGCTCTGACCATGGCCGTGCTGGAAGCCAGCCGCTTCATCGATGAGAGCGAAGAGAACAAGCGCGGCACCGCGCAGCTGATCAGTGGCAGCGACTACGTCGACGCACCGCTCTCGGCGATTCAGCCACGCTTCCTCGGCCAGTACGAGGACGGCCTCGGCCACGCCTGGCTGGACGCCCACCCGCTGCGCTTCTTCGCCGGCGGCGAGGTGAACATGCCGTGGCTGTCCGACGGCATCTGGTTCCTCACCCAGTTCCGCCGCTGGGGGCTGCTCAAGGACGATCCGGACTACCTCGGCATCGCCCGCCGCATCCATCGCCTGGACCTCTACCGCAGCGCCGCCGAAGCCCTCGGCATCGCGGTGCCGGAGCAGCCGATGCGCACCTCCACGCTGCTCGACGGCAGCGTCTGGGACGGCAGCGATCCAGCCGGTTACGCCCGCTCCTTCGCCATCCATGCCCGCGCCAACGGCGCCGCCGCCATCGCCCTGTAACGGACCGAGATAACCGCCAGATGCTACGCATACTCCTGATCAACGATACGCCGAAAAAGGTCGGTCGCCTGAAGAGCGCGCTGGTCGAAGCCGGCTTCGAGGTGATCGACGAATCCGGCCTGACCATCGACCTGCCCGAGCGGGTCGAGGCAGTGCGCCCCGACGTGGTGCTGATCGACACCGAATCGCCCGGCCGCGATGTAATGGAACAGGTGGTGCTGGTCACCCGTGACCAGCCACGGCCGATCGTCATGTTCACCGACGAGCACGACCCGCAGGTAATGCGCCAGGCCATCCAGTCCGGGGTCAGCGCCTACATCGTCGAGGGCATCCAGGCCGAGCGCCTGCAGCCGATCCTCGACGTGGCCATGGCCCGCTTCGAGAGCGATCAGGCCCTGCGTGCCCAGCTGCAGGCCCGCGACGCCCAGTTGGCCGAGCGCAAGCGCATCGAGTTGGCCAAGGGCCTGCTGATGAAGATGAAGAGCTGCAACGAGGAAGACGCCTACACCCTGATGCGCCGGCAGGCCATGAGTCGCCAGCAGAAACTGATCCAGGTGGCCGAGCAGATCATCGCCATGCACGACATGCTCGGCGACTGAGGCCTCGGGCGGTGCAACTGTACCGCCCGCAAGCCAACTGTTACTCCCGCTGAGACGGAGCAGATCCGCACTGTACGGCCATCTGCAGACAACTGTGTACCTGCTGCTGCAGAGACACTGCGGCTATCGTGAGGGCATCCACCTGCCCTCACGGAAGCGCCATGCCCACCGAAGAACGCCAGCTGCTGGCCGAGGCTGACCGCCGCGCCCTCGCCTACCTTGACCAGACACCCGCACGCCGGGTGTTTCCCGACGCCGGTGCCATTGCTGCACTGGACACCTTCGATCAGGCCCTGCCGGAACACGGCCAGACGCCCGAACAGGTGCTGACGCAACTCGACGAAGTCGGTTCGCCAGCTACCGTGGCCAGCAACGGCCCTCGCTACTTCGGCTTCGTCATCGGCGCCACCCTCCCCGCCGCTGCGGCTGCCGAGCGCCTGGTGCTGGCCTGGGACCAGTGCGCCTCCTCCTTCGACAACTCGCCGGTCGCCGACCGCCTGGAGAAGGTCGCCGGGCGCTGGGTCTGCGAAGCGCTCGGCCTGCCCCGCGAAAGTGCGGTGGGCTTCGGCACCAGCGCCACCGCCTGCACCCTGGCCTGCCTTTCCGCCGCACGGCGCACGCTGCTGGCCCGCCTGGGCTGGGACTTTGATGCCGACGGTTTGATAGGCGCGCCGGAGATCCGCGTGGTGCTCTCGGAAACCGCGCACATCACGGTGAAGAAGGCCCTGCGCATCCTCGGCTTCGGCATGAACCGCCTGCATTACGCCGCAGTCGATGCCCACGGGCGCATCGATCCGGCGCGCTTGCCCGCGCTGGACGCACGCACCCTGCTGATCCTGCAGGCCGGCGAAGTCAACACCGGCGAGTTCGATCAATTCGCCGAGCTGGTCCCCAGAGCCCGCGAGGCCGGCGCCTGGGTGCATGTCGACGGCGCCTTCGGCCTGTGGGCCAGAGCCTCCTCATCGGCGCACCTGGCCGAAGGCGTGGAGTTGGCCGACAGCTGGACCAGCGATGGCCACAAGTGGCTGAACACCCCCTACGACAGCGCCATGGCCATCTGCCGCGACGCCGACGCCCTGGCCGCAGCGATGAACAGCGATGCCGCCTACGCCACGGCTAGCAAGGATGCACAGAAGAACCTGACCCTGGAATTCTCCCGGCGCGCCCGCGGCGTGGCGATCTGGGCGGCACTGGCCAGCCTCGGCCGCGACGGCCTGCGCGAGATGATCGACCGTCATATCCGCCAGGCCGACGAGCTGGCCGAGGCGCTGCGCGCCGGTGGCTACCAGGTGCTCAACCGCGCGGTGCTCAACCAGGTGCTGGTGCGCGGCGACTCGGATGCGCAGACCATCGCCATCCGCGAGGCAGCCCAGGCCTCCGGCGAGGTCTGGTTCGGTCCGACCGTCTGGCAAGGCCGCCCGGCCTTCCGTCTCAGCCTGTCGTCCTGGCGTACCCAGGATGAGGACGTGCAGGCCCTGGCTGAACTCCTGCTAAGCCTGAAGCGACAGCTCTGACGCGGCAACTCCCCTCTCCCACCTGTGGGAGAGGGGCTGGGGGAGAGGGATAGGGTCCTACACCCTCTCCCCAGCCCTCTCCCGTAAACGGGAGAGGGAGCAAAGCGAGCCGCACCTGCCCTGCAGGCTGTTCAGGAATCGGCACAAAGATCGTACACAGGCTCTGACAACTGCTCCGCCCCATTGCCGTAGAACTGCTCTGGACAACGGCAGGCCCGCCCCCTTATCTTCGCGCCAGGCCACACGCAGGTGGCCTGCGTCGCTCGGACGGTTCCGGGCGCTTACGTACTTCGAGGACAGCATGGCTGACAATGCCAAGCGCCGCTTTGCGCGCATCGATCGTCTCCCCCCCTACGTTTTCAATATCACCGCCGAACTGAAGATGGCTGCCCGCCGCCGTGGCGAGGACATCATCGACTTCAGCATGGGCAATCCGGACGGCGCCACCCCGCCGCATATCGTCGAGAAGCTGGTGCAGGTCGCCCAGCGCGAAGACACCCACGGCTACTCCACCTCCCGCGGCATCCCGCGCCTGCGCCGCGCCATCTCGCGCTGGTACAAGGACCGCTATGACGTGGAGATCGACCCGGAAAGCGAAGCCATCGTCACCATCGGCTCCAAGGAAGGTCTGGCGCACCTCATGCTGGCCACCCTGGACCACGGCGACACCGTGCTGGTGCCCAACCCCAGCTACCCCATCCACATCTACGGCGCAGTGATCGCCGGCGCCCAGGTGCGCTCGGTGCCGCTGGTACCGGGTGTGGATTTCTTCGCCGAGCTGGAGCGGGCCATCCGCGAAGCCATTCCGAAACCGAAGATGATGATCCTCGGCTTTCCCTCCAACCCCACCGCGCAGTGCGTGGAGCTGGACTTCTTCGAGCGCGTGGTGGCCCTGGCCAAGCAGTACGACGTGCTGGTGATCCACGACCTGGCCTACGCCGATATCGTCTACGACGGCTGGAAAGCCCCGTCGATCATGCAGGTGCCGGGCGCCAAGGACATCGCGGTGGAGTTCTTCACCCTGTCCAAGAGCTACAACATGGCCGGCTGGCGTATCGGCTTCATGGTCGGTAATCCGGAGCTGGTCAGCGCACTGGCGCGGATCAAGAGCTATCACGACTACGGCACCTTCACTCCGCTGCAGGTGGCGGCCATCGCTGCCCTGGAAGGCGACCAGCAGTGCGTGCGCGATATCGCCGAGCAGTACCGGCAGCGCCGCAACATGCTGGTCAAGGGCCTGCATGAAGCTGGCTGGATGGTGGAGAAGCCCAAGGCCTCCATGTACATCTGGGCCAAGATCCCCGAGCCCTATGCCCATATGGGCTCGCTGGAGTTCGCCAAGAAGCTGTTGCTGGAGGCCAAGGTCTGCGTCTCGCCGGGCCTGGGCTTCGGCGACTATGGCGACGACCACGTGCGCTTCGCCCTGATCGAGAACCAGGACCGTACCCGTCAGGCCATCCGCGGCATCAAGGCGATGTTCCGCGCCGATGGCCTACTCGAGGCGCCACCCGCCAAACCGAAACGCGCCACCGGCAAGGCCAAGCCTGCAGCGGTGTAAGAAGGCCAAGGCCCCGCCCCGAGTCGGGGCCTTTTCATTTCAGCCCGAGTAATCCAGCGCCGTCCAGGCCCGCGACAGGTCGCTGGCAATGCTGCACCCGGGCCGCTCCAGAGCCTCGCCGGCACCATGGGCCAGGCGTGTCACCTCACCCTCGCCACCGCGCTCGGTCAACCACTGCAGGCGTCCGCAGTTGGGCGTTTCGATCACGTAGCTGGCGGCGATGCTCGATTCCTGCCCCGGCAGCTTGACCACGTCGAGCACCCTGCCGGCCTCCTCGATCCGCTTGCCATCGCGCACCAGCACGGCCCAGGCCGCGCCACCCTCGATCACCAGGTAGGCGCCGTTGGCCTTGGGTTGTTCCAGTTGCGGCTGGGCACAGCCCGCCAGCACGGCCAACAGCAGAAATGTCATCAGCTTGTGGTGCATATAAGCGACTCCTGTTCCGACTTCGGTTGCGATGCGCCGACGGCACTTGAGCTGTACTATTATCCAGTATTGTTTATTTGTACAGTACTTTTCATATACTCTTGTGCGGCCCTGGAACCCGAGGAGATCGACCATGCTGGACGTACTGCAGCTGAAGAACAAAGTGAACCAGATGCCGCTGGAGAGCATCCGCGCCACGGTCGACGAGCTGCGCCTGGAAGGTCTGGTCACCGGCAGCAAGACACCCTTCAAGCGAGTGCATTTCAACACCTGTTTCGCCGAGATCGAGGCGCTGCTGCAGCGCGCGGGCTACCACCGCCAGGTCGACGTGGTCGGCTACCAGGGCCAGGCCTACGCACTGTTCGATCCAGGCCGCTGGGAGGCGGTGGAAGTGTTGCGCTGGCTCAAGGAGTACGTCGAGGAGGCACAGCGCCAGCGCGTCTGAATCGGCGAGGTACCGAACCAAAAGCGCTCACACTGGCACACACCTGGCCCCCGCACGGTGCAGATGCTTGCACCGCTCTACACCTGCGACAGCCAAGTCGCACCGCCCCTGGAAACACCTAAGGTACTGACCAGAAAGACTTTTGTAGGCAATTAAGGACATCGGAGAGAGTCTTGCCGACGACGCTCTCAGAGCGCGAAGGAAAACTGGCAAGGGCCTTGCAGTGGCCTTGTCAGATTCCAGCGCAGCACACCAACGGCGGTGAGCCGCGGATCACGGACAACGGCGTCCGTCAGAACACCCTCCCCCATCGGGCGTTCTGGCGTACGCCGTTTTTTATTGCCCATGAAAAGGAACACCCCATGAGTGAGCGTGATTCGACAAAACCGGTCGACAACAGCCGCCGCAATTTCCTCAAGCAGTCCATCGCCATCGCCGGCACGGTCGGCGGCATCGCCGCCCTGGGCCTGTCCGCCCCCGGCTTCCTGCGCAGCGCCGCCTATGCCGCCGGCTCCGACGCCCCGGAAAAAGCCGCACTGAAGATCGGCTTCATTCCGCTGACCGACTGCGCCTCGGTGGTGGTCGCCGCTACCCAGGGCTTTGCCGCCAAGTATGGTCTGACCATCACCCCGAGCAAGGAGGCCTCCTGGGCCGGCGTACGCGACAAGCTCAACACCGGCGAGCTGGATGCCTCGCACGTGCTCTACGGCATGATGTACAGCTCCCAGCTCGGTATCGCCGGCCCGCAGAAAGACATGGCGGTACTCATGGGCCTCAACCAGAACGGTCAGGCCATCACCCTGTCCAAGCAGCTCAAGGAAGCTGGCGTCACCACCGGCGAGCAGCTTGCCGCACATATCAAAAAGGGTGGCAACCCGCTGACCTTCGCCCAAACCTTCCCCACCGGCACCCACGCCATGTGGCTGTATTACTGGCTGGCCCACTACGGCATCAACCCCTTCACCGACGTGAAGACCATCACCGTGCCGCCGCCCCAGATGGTGGCCAACATGCGCGTCGGCAACATGGACGGCTTCTGCGTCGGCGAACCCTGGGGCGCACGGGCGATCTTCGACAAGATCGGCTTTACCGCCACCACCACCCAGCAGATCTGGGCCGACCATCCGGAGAAAGTGCTCGGCTGCTCCCGTGAGTTCGTCGAGCAGAACCCCAATACCGCCCGCGCCCTGGTCATGGCCCTGCTCGACGCCAGTCGCTTCATCGAGGCCAGTGCGGAGAACAAGAAGGCCACCGCCAAGCTGATTTCCGGCAAGGCCTACGTCAACGCGCCGACCGAGGTGATCGAGCAGCGCTTCCTCGGCAACTATGAAGATGGCCTGGGCAACAGCTGGGAAGACAAGAACCCGATGGCCTTCTGCAAGGACGGCAGCGTGAACTTCCCCTACCACTCCGACGGCATGTGGTTCCTCACCCAGTTCAAGCGCTGGGGCCTGCTCAAGGACGACCCGGACTACGCCGCCGTGGCCGCCCAGGTCAACCAGACCAAGCTCTACAGCGAGGCTGCCGGCGCTCTCGGCATCGCCGTGCCAAGCAGCCCGCTGCGCAGTAGCACGCTGATCGACGGCAAGGTCTGGGACGGTTCCAACCCGGCGGCCTATGCCGCGTCCTTCGCGATCAAGGCCTGAGGAGGTAAGTGAGCATGAATGCCCCTGTCAACGCGCCACTGCCGGTGGTCAAAGCCGCCGCGTCCAGCGTGCCTCCGCGTCCGGCCTCGCCGGTCGCGGAGGCGCTCGCCGCCCTGTGCAAGGCGGCCATCCCGCCACTGCTCGGGATCGCCCTGTTCATCGGCCTCTGGGCCCTGGTAGCAGCGCGCAGCGAAGGCCTGCCGGGCCCACTCTCAACCTGGTACGCGGCGCTGGAACTGTTTGCTGATCCGTTCTACGACAATGGCCCCAACGACATGGGCATCGGCTGGAACATTCTCAACTCGCTCGGTCGGGTGGGTGTCGGCTTCGGCCTGGCAGCGCTGATTGGCATCCCACTGGGTTTCGCCATTGGCCGTTTCGCCTTCCTCGCCGGCATGCTTGCACCGATCATCAGCCTGCTGCGTCCGGTATCGCCACTGGCCTGGCTGCCGATCGGCCTGCTGGTGTTCGAGGCCGCAGGCCCCGCCTCGATCTGGGTGATCTTCATCAGCTCGATCTGGCCGATCATCCTCAACACCGCCGCCGGCGTGGCCAGCGTGCCGCAGGACTACCTCAACGTGGCCCGCGTGCTCAAGCTGTCGGAGTTCAAGGTGCTGACGCGCATCCTGTTCCCCGCCGTGCTGCCGCACCTGATGACCGGCATCCGCCTGGCCATCGGCGTGGCCTGGCTGGTGATCGTCGCCGCGGAAATGCTCACCGGCGGCATCGGCCTGGGCTTCTGGGTGTGGGACGAGTGGAACAACCTCAACGTCGAGCACATCCTCATCGCCATCATCATCGTCGGCCTGGTCGGCCTGGCCCTGGAGCAGACGCTCCTGCTGCTGGCCAAGCGCTTCGACTACGCGAACTAAGGAGCCACCCATGGACAAGTTCGTCGAGCTGACCGCCGTCAGCAAACACTTCGACACCAAGAAGGGGCGCTTCCAGGCCCTCAGTGACGTCAATCTGAGCATCGCCAAGGGCGAGTTCGTCTCGCTGATCGGCCACTCCGGCTGCGGCAAGTCCACCGTGCTCAACCTGATCGCCGGCCTGCTGGAGGCCAGCGAGGGCGGGCTGATCTGCAACGGCCGCGAGATCGACGGCCCCGGCCCGGAGCGCGCCGTGGTGTTCCAGAACCACAGCTTGCTGCCCTGGATGACCTGCTTCGGCAACGTCCACCTGGCGGTGGAGCGGGTGTTCGGCGGCAAGGAAAGCAAGGCGCAGCTGAAGGAACGCACCCTGCAGGCGCTGAATATGGTGGGCCTGAGCCACGCTACTCACAAGCACCCCAACGAGATCTCCGGCGGCATGAAGCAGCGCGTCGGCATTGCCCGTGCCTTGGCCATGGAGCCCAAGGTACTGCTGATGGACGAACCCTTCGGTGCGCTTGACGCCCTCACCCGCGCCCATCTGCAGGACGAGCTGCTGCGTATCGTCGGCCAGACCCACAGCACCGTGGTCATGGTGACCCACGACGTCGACGAGGCGGTACTGCTCTCTGATCGCATCGTGATGATGACCAACGGCCCGGCCGCGACCATCGGCGATATCGTGCAGGTCGAGCTGGCCCGCCCGCGCGACCGCCTGGCGTTGGCCAATGACAGCCAGTACCACGAGTACCGCACGGCCGTGCTGGAGTTCCTCTACCAGCGCCAGCAACGCCCTGCGGCTTGAGCATGGCGGCATCATGAGCCCGGCCACATGCCGGGCTTTTTCTTGCCGCCAGGCTATCAGGACTGCGCCAAAGCCATCTCGCGCGGACTGCCTGTCGCGGTCGTCAGCCACTGGTCGATGCAGTCGACCACAGACTGTGGCGCACGCAACCAGGCGCTATGCGGGTTCTCCTGCGGTGGGCGCGGTGAAGCCAGATACAGTAGCTGCGGCTCGACCTGGATCAGTTCGGCCAGGCCTTGCGTGGATGCGGGCGGAGCGAACTTGTCACCCTCGATCTGGATGTACAGCGAGGCCACCCGGTTGCGCGCTGCCGGCGCCAGGGTCAATCCCAGATGGCGATAGTGGCCACTGAAAGCCACCCGCCCCCAGTCGCGCATCAGCGAACGCGCCTCGCGGCCACCAAAGCCAAGCCGCTGTCCAGGCAGATGACCAAGCAGGCTGGCAAGCAGCCCGAACAGCAGCGCCACGCTGGGAGTCAGCAGACGACTCGGTCCCTGCCAGTGGCGATAGTGGATATTGCCGCAGGCCACGCCGACCACCGCCACCGGGCTGTCCGGGTTGGCGGCGGCATAGAGCGTGGCGATATGGCCGCCGAGGCTGTGCCCCAGCAGCACGGGCACGGCCTGGGGAAAGTGCCGTCGCGCCAACTGCAGCAGTTTGGGCAGGAACTCCTCGACCAGCTGGCGGTAGCCGTAATTGAAGCGCCAGCCAGGCCGCGGCAGGCTCTCGCCCTGCCCAGGCCAATCGGCTACCAGCACATTGTGACCGGCCGCCACCAGGCGTTGGGCCAGGCCTGCATACTTGCGTGCCGTGACCCCCAGGGCCGGCAGGATCACTACCGTTCTGCTCGCATCGGGATGCGCCGCATAGAGAGTGACCGGGCAATGGAACTTGCCACCGGCGAACTGTAAGGCATCGACCATGGCATTCACTCCTGTTGCTGTTGCGGCGAATCTAGAGCAACTGCTCTAGAAATTCCACAGCACGCAGAGCGGACACTGTCACCTCAAGCCTCCTGAGAAAAAGCAAAAAAATGCCGCGATATTCGCGGCAGGAGAGGTGAGCCAGAATCGGCCTGTATCAACCGTGATGTTCCACTTCCTGTGTGACAGGAAGATGACCAGCCGACACAGGCAGGTCGTGTGGGGCTTCCAGGCGTTGCTGCAGGCGCTCGACGAAACGCCCGGCGTCTGCCTGGGTACGGAATGGCACATCGCAGTCGTCCAGCCTGACGATCCAGCCGCCAGGTGTCGCTTCGGTCACGCTAATGTCCATGGTGTTTTCCCCTCTCGGTAATGGCCAAGGCCAGGCGAGCATAGGCCAGGGTCGTGGCCGCTCGAAAGTTCGATTTCGTCTAGGCCCATAACCGATGATGCTGAACCAGATGGCGACATAAACCGCTCTAGCTCGCACCTTCAGGGACCACTCACTGCGCCAGATTGAAGCAGCGCCAGGTTGCCGGGAGATGACAGTGAGCGCTATCGTGGCGCATTGCCCCCGAAGGAGCTCCCCATGCCCTGGTACGCCTGGCTGATCATCGCGCTGGCCCTCGGCTCGATCCTTGGCAGCCTCCTCCTGCTGCGCGACAGCGCGCGCAGGCTGCCGCTCACGCAAGAACAGCTCAAGCGCATCCGCGAGCGCAATGCCGAAGCCGATGCGCAGGACGCCAAGGACCGCTGAACCGACGCGCGCAAGGAAGCGGCATGCCCTACCTGATACTGCCCCTATCCGCACTTGGGCTGGGCCTAAGCCTCGGCTACGTCGATGGCGTGGGGGCCGTACTGACCGTCCTCTATCTGGCCTGGATAATGCGGGGCGCAAATATCCTGCCGCACTGGTTGTGGTGGAGCATCGGACTAGCCGGTGGCATCGGCCTGGCTGCGCACCTGCTGCCCGGTTTCCAGGCCACTGCGCTGTGGCCAGCCCGTCAGCTCAGCAGCGACGCGCCACCCTTCGCCTTGCGCCTGTCCTGGGACAAACTGCTGCTCGGCCTGATATTGCTGGCCTGGTGGCTGTCATGTCGCAAACCTCAGGTCCGGAATGCGCGCCTGGCGGCCGCGGCCGGCGCAACCACCCTGTTGCTGGTACCCCTGCTGGCCATGGCTCTGGGCGTTGTCGGCTGGCAGCCCAAATGGCCAGAGCAGCTATGGCTCTGGCTGGCGGTGAACCTGGGCGTGGCGGTGCTGGCAGAAGAACTGCTGTTCCGAGCCTGGCTGCAACCCATGCTGGTGGCGCGCCTGGGTGCAGCATGCGGGATAGCGCTGACCGCCCTGCTGTTCGGCGCGGCACACCTGCCCTTCAGCCCGTTGTTCGCGCTGGTGGCCGGCCTCGCCGGACTGGGTTACGGCCTGGTGTTCCATCTCAGCGGCAGGCTATGGCCGGCGCTGTTGCTGCATGGCGCGGTCAATCTGACGCACTTGCTGTTGCTGAGCTACCCGCTACGTTCGGCCTGACGTCGATGCCGTAGGGCGCGAAGATGCGCTGCATCTCGCCGTTGTCACGCAACAGCTGCAGGGCCCTGCGGAAGTCCGCAGCACTGATAGGTGCCTGGGGGCTGAGGATGGCGTAATGCCGGTAACGCTGGTCCTCCCAGTCAGACACCAGCAACTGCTCGCGCAACTGAGGTTGCTCGCGCAGGCGCGCGCCGAGCCAGGAGCGGGTTATCGGCGCAACATCGGCGCGCCCCAGCAACACCAACCGCAGGTTGCTCTCGTGGGAATAGGTCAGGACGGCGTTGAAATGCTCTTCGAGCCACTTGGGGTCGTTATTGAAACCAGCGAAACCGTAGTGGTAGCCATTGAACAGCGCCATGCGCTTGTTCATCAGGTCATCGAAGTAGCGCTGGTCTCGCTCCGGCGCTCGGCGAGCCACCAGCACTTCGGCATCCTCCAGCCCCATATCGATGCGGGTACCGGCAATACCCTGCCAGTTCCAGTCGGGATTCTCGAATATCGCGACATGCACGCGCGCCTGACGGAAATCGTCGAAGCGACGGTTGAGCGAGGTGGCACGCAGGCCAAAGCGATGCTTTGTCTGTACCGCGTTCAGAGCCGCGACCAGTTCGCCGAGCAGGCCGCGGTGCGCATCCTGCTCCGGCTTGATCACGTAAGGAGGGAAATGCACGGCGGCAATCACCACTTCATCCGCCGCACGGACACCCGAGCTGAACAGCACTGCCAGCAGCAGAGCGCCAAGCAATCCCTGTCGACGCCGACACATATTGACCTCAAGGACAACGTAGCTGCACGAAGACTAGCCCAGCCGCAAGGCGGCGTAAATCAATACCTCTGCGCACTCAGCGTGGCATGGGGTTAGCTGTCTCGGCCACGGCATCTTTCGCTGTCCGCAGGTGATAACGACTGACCAGATCACCGAGCTTGCCGCTCTCCTGCAGCCCCTGCAGCAGCCCGGCCAGCTGCGAGGCATCCAGCGGCCCCTGCGGGCGCAGCAGGGCATGGTGGTGGTAGACCTGATCAGTGCGCTCGGACACCAGCAAGCGCGCGCTCTCCTGCGGGTGCTCGAGCTGGTAAAGGCGCAGGTAGGAGCGCGTTACCACACTGATGTCGGCTCGGCCATGCAGCAGCATGCGCAGGTTGCTGTCGTGGGAATAGGTCAGCACCGCGTTGAACTGACGCCCCAGAAACTCCTGATCGGAATTGAAGCCGGCGAATCCGTAGTGATAACCACTGTACAGGGCCATGCGCTTGTCACCCACATGGTCGAAGTAGTGCTGGTCACGCCCCTCTTCCGCGCGCGCCACATAGACCTCGGCATCGGTGATCTGCAGATCAAGCTTCTGCAGGGGAATGCCCTGCCAACCCCAGTCGGGCGACTCGAACAGGATCATGTCATAGCGTGCCTGCAGCAGGTCACGATAGCGGCGGGTCACCGAAGTCGGGACCAGGTCGAAGCGGTAGACCTGCTGGCTCTGGTTGAGCGCCGCCAGCAGTTCCGGAAGCAGCCCCGAGGGCTCAGTGCTCTCGGGTTTCACCACATAGGGCGGAAAGTGATAGGCGCCGACTCGCACGCGCTGCTCGGCCTGGACTTTTGGCATGCACAGCACGAGTGCTGACAGCAGCAGACAATGAAGAAGGCGCAATGCCAGAACCTCGACAGGGAGAACGCCGGAGAAATCAACACATCCCTGTGGCCCAGGCTGGCAGCTGACCAGCCCTGAAAGCAGCTTAGCCTATCCGTCAGGATTCCTTGAAGACCAGAGCCAGCGCCTCCTCGGCCAACTGATCCAGGGTCATCTTGCCGCCTGGGCGAAACCAGGTGGTGGTCCAGCTCAGCGCGCCGGTCAGGAAACGCCGCAGGACGAAGGGATCGGCCTTGAAGAAGCCGGCGGCACGCGCCTCGCCAAGCACGTCGAGCCAGATCTGCTCGTAGCTGTCACGCAGGCTGAGGATGTAGGCCTGGCTCTCCTCGGAGAGCGAGCGCCATTCGTATACCAGCACCCCCATGGCCTCGCCGGTACCGCCCATGATCGACTGCAGCTCGCAGCGGATCAGCCCCAGCACCCGCTCGCGCGGGCCGCGGGCTTCGTCCAGGGCGGCGCGCATCAGCGCGGTGTTGTAGAGGATGGTTTCCTCCATCACCGCCTTGAGGATTTCGTCCTTGCTTTTGAAGTGGTGAAAGATGCTGCCGGACTGGATACCCACGGCGCTGGCCAGGTCGCGGACCGTGGTGCGCTCGTAGCCCTTGCTGCGGAACAGGTGGGCGGCGGTCTGCAGCAGCTTGCCGCGGGCGCTGTCCGGGTCGGTCAGCTCGCCATTGGCGACCAGCTTCTGCATCACTTTTCGGGCTTTCTGTTCGTCCAGGCTCATCGCTCCCCCAGCTTGCGCTCGCGTACGGCGCCGATTGTACGCGAGCTTCATGGATACCGAGCAAGCGCTTGGGTAAAAAGAAGCATACAAAGGCTTTTCAACCAAGCGCTTGCTTGGTAGCCTTCACGACATCTGCTCCCGCACGGACCCACAACCATGACCAAGACCGTACGCATCGGCTGCGCCTCCGCCTTCTGGGGCGACACCTCCACCGCCGCCGCCCAGCTGGTTCGCGGCGCCGAACTGGAATACCTGGTGTTCGACTACCTGGCCGAAGTGACCATGTCGATCATGGCCGGCGCGCGCATGAAGAAGCCGGACGAGGGCTATGCCACCGACTTCGTCGAGGTGATGGCGCCGCTGCTCGGCGAAATCGCCGAAAAACGCATCCGGGTGATCAGCAATGCCGGCGGGGTCAACCCGAGCGCCTGCGCCGCCGCCCTGGCCGCCGCCTGCGACAAGGCCGGGGTGAGCCTGAAGATCGCCGTGCTGCATGGCGACAACCTGCAACCCAAGCTGGGCGAGCTGGCCAAGGCCGGCACCGTGGAGATGTTCAGCGGTGCCCCGCTGCCGCCGATGTGCGTGTCGGTCAACGCCTACCTGGGCGCACCGGGCATCGTCGCCGCGCTTGAAGCGGGTGCGGATATCGTGATCACCGGCCGCGTGGTCGACAGCGCCGTGGTCAGCGCTGCCCTGGTGCACGAGTTCGGCTGGGCCTGGAGCGACTACGACAAGCTGGCTCAGGCCGCCCTGGCCGGCCATATCATCGAATGCGGCGCGCAGTGCACCGGTGGCAACTTCACCGACTGGCGCGACGTGCCGGACTACGAACATATCGGCTTCCCGATCGTCGAGGTGCAGGCCGATGGCAGCTTCGTGGTCGCCAAGCCGGAAGGCACCGGCGGCCTGATCTCCACCCTGTCGGTCGGCGAGCAGATGCTCTACGAGATCGGCGACCCGCGTGCCTACTACCTGCCCGATGTGGTCTGCGATTTCACCCAGGTGCAGCTGCGCCAGGTCGGCGACAACCGCGTCGAGCTGAAAGGCGCACGTGGTCTGCCACCCACCACGCAATACAAGGTCAGCGCCACCCACCCGGACGGCTTCCGCTGCACCGCCAGCTGTCTGCTGGCCGGTATCGACGCCGTGGCCAAGGCCGAGCGGGTCAGCCAGGCGATCATCGCCAAGACCGAGGAAATGTTCGCTGCACGCGGCTGGGGCCCCTACAAAGAGGTGTGCATCGAGCTGCTCGGCTCGGAAGCCACCTATGGCCCGCACGGCCAGCGCCGCGATACCCGCGAGGTGGTGGTGAAGATCGGCGTGCGTCACGCGAAGAAAGAGGCGCTGATCCTGTTCTCCCGCGAGATCGCCCAGGCCGCAACCGGCATGGCGCCAGGCCTGACCGGCATCGTCGGCGGTCGCCCCACCGTGTACCCGGTGATCCGCCTGTTCAGCTTCCTGGTGGACAAGAGCGCCTGCCAGCTGGAAGTGGAATTGAACGGTGAGCGCCATCCGCTGGCCCTGCCTCAGCTGGACGCCTTCAGCTCGGCGCAGATCGCCGATGCAGAAGCCGTGGTCGCACCGGTTGGCCACGCCGACAGCAGCGTCCCGCTGATCAAGCTGGCCGTGGCCCGCTCCGGCGACAAGGGCAACCACAGCAATATCGGCGTGATGGCAAGAAAGCCCGAGTATCTGGCGTGGATCGCCGCTGCGCTGAGCGAGGCTGCCGTGGCCGAATGGATGCAGCATGTGCTCGATGGCCAGACCGGCAAGGTCAGCCGCTGGTACCTGCCCGGCAGCCACAGCCTCAACTTCCTGCTGGAGAACGCCCTGGGTGGTGGCGGCGTGGCCAGCCTGCGCATCGACCCGCAGGGCAAGGCCTTCGCCCAGCAGTTGCTGGAGTTCCCGGTGCCGGTGCCCAGGGCCCTGGCCGAGCAGCTGTAACGCACAGGTTTCCGGTGACAGCGGACAGGAGCCGCTGCCCACCCAACGACGAGGACGACAACAACAATGGCATACGACTCAGTCTTCAAACCCGGCCTGTTCGCCGACCAGACTATTCTGGTCACCGGCGGCGGCAGCGGCATCGGCCGCTGCGTGGCGCATGAACTGGCCTATCTGGGGGCCCATGTGGTGCTGGTCGGACGCAAGCTGGAGAAGCTTGAAAGCACCTGCGCCGAGATTATCGGGGACGGCGGCAGCGCCAGCTTCAAGGTCTGCGATATCCGCGAGGAAGAGGCGGTCAAGGCGATGGTCGCCCAGGTGCTGGCCGAGCGTGAGCGCATCCACCACCTGGTCAACAACGCCGGCGGCCAGTTCCCGGCCCCCCTGATCGGCATCAACCAGAAGGGCTTCGAGACCGTCGTTCGCACCAACCTGGTGGGCGGCTTCCTGGTCGCTCGCGAAGTCTTCACCCAGAGCCTGTGCAAGCACGGCGGCAGCATCGTCAACATGCTCGCCGACATGTGGGGCGGCATGCCCGGCATGGGCCACTCCGGCGCCGCCCGCGCCGGCATGGAGAACTTCACCAAGACCGCAGCCTTCGAGTGGGGCCACTGCAACGTGCGGGTGAATGCGGTGGCACCGGGCTGGATCGCCTCCAGCGGTATGGACACCTACCCCGAGTCGATGAAGAGCCTGATCCGCAATCTCAAGGAGCACGTGCCGCTGCAGCGCATCGGCACCGAGTCGGAAGTGGCCGCGGCGATTGTCTTCCTGCTGTCGCCGGGTGCCAACTTCATCAACGGCAACACCATCCGCATCGACGGCGCCGCCAGCCTCGGCACCCGCGCCTGGCCGCTGGCCAAGGCGAAGAAGAGCGAGTCCTACAACGGCTTCCACCGGGCCTACATGCCCGACGTGTTCAAGGAGTAAGTCATGCCGGTCATCCAGAGCGACATCGACGTCCATGGCGACACCTTCGCGCAGAATCGCCAGGCCATGCTGGCCGCCATCGCCAGCTTCCGCGACGTGGAACAGAAGGTGCTGGACAAGGCCGCCGAGGCCAAGCCCAAGTTCGTCAAGCGCGGCCAGCTGCTGCCGCGCGAGCGTATCAACCTGCTGCTCGACCCGGGCGCGCCCTTCCTCGAGCTGTCCTCGCTGGCCGGCTACAAGCTGCACGACGACAAGGACGGCACCCAGGCCGGCGGCGGCATCATCGCCGGCATCGGCTACGTGGCCGGCGTGCGCTGCCTGGTGATCGCCAACAACAGCGCGATCAAGGGCGGCACCATCTCCCCCACCGGGCTGAAGAAATCCCTGCGCCTGCAGCAAATCGCCGTGGAGAACAAACTGCCGGTGATCACCCTGGCCGAAAGCGGCGGCGCCAACCTCAACTACGCCGCCGACATCTTCGTCGAAGGCGCACGCGGCTTTGCCAACCAGGCGCGCATGTCGGCCATGGGCCTGCCGCAGATCACCGTGGTACACGGCTCCAGCACCGCAGGCGGGGCCTACCAGCCCGGCCTGTCCGACTACGTGGTGGTGGTGCGCGGCAAGGCCAAGATGTTCCTCGCCGGCCCGCCCCTGCTCAAGGCCGCGACCGGTGAGATCGCCACCGACGAGGAACTGGGCGGCGCCGAGATGCACGCCCAGGTCGCCGGTACCGCCGAATACCTGGCCGAGAACGATGCCGACGGCGTACGCCTGGCCCGCGAGATCACCGGCCTGCTGCCTTGGAACCAACAACTGCCCGCGCGAGAGAAACGCACCTGGCGCGAGCCGCTGTACCCGGCCGAGGAGCTGCTGGGCATCGTCCCGGCGGACGCCAAGAAGCCCTACGACGTGCGCGAGATCATTGCCCGCATCGCCGATGGCTCGGAGTTCCTCGACTTCAAGAACGAGTTCGACAGCCAGACCGTTTGCGGCCACCTGGCCATCGAAGGCCAGCCCTGCGGCTTCATCGGCAACAACGGCCCGATCACCCCGCGCGGCGCGGCCAAGGCCGCCCAGTTCATCCAGCTGTGCGAGCAGAGCAACACGCCGATCCTGTTCTTCCACAACACCACCGGCTTCATGGTCGGCACCGAGTCGGAACAGAACGGCGTGATCAAGCACGGCTCCAAGCTGATCCAGGCCGTGGCCAACTGCAGCGTGCCGAAGCTGACCATCGTCGTCGGCGGCTCCTACGGCGCCGGCAACTACGCCATGTGCGGCCGCGGCCTCGATCCGCGCTTCATCTTCGCCTGGCCCAACAGCAAGACCGCCGTGATGGGCGGCGCGCAGGCCGGCAAGGTGCTGCGCATCGTCACCGAGGACAAGCACCGCAAGGAAGGCAAGGAGGCTGACCCGAAGATGCTCGACATGCTGGAAATGGCCACCGCGCAGAAGCTCGACAGCCAGTCCACAGCGCTGTACGGCACCGCCAGCCTGTGGGACGACGGCCTGATCGACCCGCGTGACACGCGCAAGCTGCTCGGCTTCCTGCTGGACATCTGCGCCGAAGCCGCCGTGCGCCCGCTCAAATCCAACACCTTCGGCGTGGCTCGGCTCTGAGCCGGTCGCCCACCTTTAATTCGAGATCGCAGGAGAACAACAAGATGATCTTCACCCAGGAACACGAAGAACTCCGCCGCACCGTACGCAACTTTGTCGACAAGGAAATCAACCCGCACGTCGACGAGTGGGAAAAGGCCGGCCGCTTCCCGATCCACGAAATCTTCAAGAAGGCCGGTGATCTGGGCCTGCTGGGCATCTCCAAGCCGGAAAAATTCGGCGGCATGGGCCTGGACTACAGCTATTCCATCGTCGCCGCCGAAGAGTTCGGCACCATCCGTTGCGGCGGCATCCCGATGTCCATCGGCGTGCAAACCGACATGTGCACCCCGGCACTGGCCCGCTTCGGCTCCGATGAGCTGCGCGAGC
This sequence comes from Aquipseudomonas alcaligenes, assembly GCF_900156545.1. Taxonomy (GTDB): domain Bacteria; phylum Pseudomonadota; class Gammaproteobacteria; order Pseudomonadales; family Pseudomonadaceae; genus Aquipseudomonas; species Aquipseudomonas alcaligenes_A. Next base: position 327,448 of record NZ_FTNW01000001.1, on the reverse strand, counting down.
AGTTCCTCAAGCCGGCAATTGCCGGCGACATGGTCGGCTGCATCGGCGTCTCCGAAGTGGGTGCCGGTTCCGACGTGGCCGGCCTGAAGACCACCGCGCGCAAGGACGGCGACGACTACGTGATCAACGGCAGCAAGATGTGGATTACGAACTCTCCGAGTGCCGACTTCATCTGCCTGCTGGCCAACACCAGCGACGACAAGCCGCACGTCAACAAGTCGCTGATCGTGGTGCCGATGAACACCCCGGGCATCACCGTCAGCCCGCACCTCGACAAGCTCGGCATGCGCAGCTCGGAAACCGCCCAGGTGTTCTTCGATAACGTGCGCGTGCCGCAGCGCTACCGCATCGGCCACGAAGGCGCCGGCTTCATGATGCAGATGCTGCAGTTCCAGGAAGAGCGTCTGTTCGGCGCGGCCAACATCATCAAGGGCCTGGAGTACTGCGTCGACTCGACCATCGAGTACTGCAAGCAGCGGCAGACTTTCGGCAACCCCCTGATCGACAACCAGGTCATCCACTTCCGCCTGGCCGAACTGCAGACCGATATCGAGTGCCTGCGCGCCCTGGTCTACCAGGCCACCGAGCAGTACGTGAAAGGCCGCGACGTGACCAAGCTGGCCTCGATGGCCAAGCTCAAGGCCGGCCGCCTCGGCCGCGAAGTGTCCGACGCCTGCCTGCAGTACTGGGGCGGCATGGGCTTCATGTGGGACAACCCGGTCTCGCGTGCCTACCGCGACGTGCGCCTGGTATCGATTGGCGGCGGTGCCGACGAGATCATGCTCGGCATCATCTGCAAGCTGATGGGCATTCTGCCCGGCAAAAAGAAAGGCTGAGGACGCGACCATGGCCGAACTGCCGAACTGCCAAACCCTGCTGCTGGAAAAGGTCGAGGGCGTGCTCTACGTCAGCCTCAACCGCCCGGAAAGCCGCAACGCCATGAGCCTGGCCATGGTCGAGGAGCTGCGCGCAGTGCTCGCGGCCGTGCGCAACGACCGAGGCGTGCGCGCCCTGGTACTGCGCGGCGCCGACGGCCACTTCTGCGCCGGCGGCGATATCAAGGACATGGCCGGGGCGCGAGCCAAGGGAGGTGACGCCTATCGCGACCTCAACCGCGCCTTCGGCCGCCTGCTGGAAGAAGCCCAGGAGGCGCCTCAGGTGCTGGTCGCGGTGCTGGAAGGTGCGGTGCTCGGCGGAGGTTTCGGCCTGGCCTGCGTCTCCGATATCGCCATCGCCCACCAGAACGCCAAGTTCGGCCTGCCGGAAACCAGCCTGGGGATTTTGCCGGCGCAGATTGCCCCCTTTGTGGTCAAGCGCATCGGCCTGACCCAGGCCCGTCGCCTGGCCCTGACCGCCGCCCGCTTCGACGGTGCAGAGGCTCTGCGCCTGGGCCTGGTGCACTTCTGCGAAGGCGATGACCAGGCGCTGGTCGACCGCCTCGCCGAGTGTCTGCAGCAGGTACGCCAGTGCGCCCCCGGCGCCAATGCGGCAACCAAGGCCCTGCTGCTGGCCACCGAAACAGAGCACCTCGCCGGCCTGCTCGACCGTGCGGCAGGCCAGTTCGCCGAGGCCGTGCTGGGCAGCGAAGGGGTGGAAGGCACCATGGCTTTCGTGCAGAAGCGCAAGCCCAAGTGGGCGGAGTAACGCTCCCCTCTTCCCAACCCTCTCCCCTCCGGGAGAGGGAACAAATCGAAGTAGCCCGGATGCAATCCGGGAACCGACACCCCGGATTGCATCCGGGCTACGACTAGCAGGAGCACGACGATGCCCGCCTTCAACAAGATCCTGATCGCCAACCGCGGTGAAATCGCCTGCCGCGTCATGCGCACCGCCAAGGAACTCGGCTACCGCACCGTGGCCGTGTACTCCGCGGCCGACGCCGGCGCCCGCCACGTGCAGGTAGCCGACGAGGCCGTGTGCATCGGCCCGGCGCAGGTCAACCAGTCCTATCTGGTGATCGACAACATCATCAACGCGGCGCAGAAGACCGGCGCCGACGCCATCCACCCGGGCTACGGCTTCCTCTCCGAGAACGCCGACTTTGCCCGCGCCTGTGAGGCCGCCGGCATCGTCTTCATCGGCCCGACCGTGGAAGCCATCCACCTGATGGGCAGCAAGCGTCTGTCGAAGATTGCCATGCTCGAAGCCGGCGTGCCCTGCATTCCCGGCTACGAAGGCGCAGCCCAGGACGACGAGACGCTGGTGCGTGAAGCCGAGCGCATCGGCTACCCGCTGATGATCAAGGCCAGCGCCGGCGGCGGTGGCCGCGGCATGCGTCTGGTGCATCAGGCCAGCGAGCTGCAGGAGCAGATCCGCACCGCACGCTCGGAGGCGCAAAATGCCTTCGGCTCCGGCGAGCTGATTCTGGAGCGTGCGGTGATCCGCCCGCGTCACGTCGAGATCCAGGTGTTCGGCGACCAGCACGGCAACATCGTCTATCTGGGCGAGCGCGACTGCTCGGTGCAGCGCCGCCACCAGAAGGTGGTCGAGGAAGCGCCCTGCCCGGTGATGACGCCCGATCTGCGTCGCGCCATGGGCGAGGCGGCGGTCAAGGCGGCCGCACGGGTCAACTACGTGGGCGCCGGCACCGTGGAATTCCTGCTCGATGCCAGCGGCGAGTTCTTCTTCCTGGAAATGAACACCCGCCTGCAAGTGGAGCACCCGGTCACCGAACTGATCACCGGGCAGGACCTGGTGGCCTGGCAGATCCGCGTGGCCGAAGGCCAGGCGCTGCCGCTTGCGCAGGACGAAATCACCCTCACCGGCCACGCCATGGAAGTGCGCCTGTACGCCGAGGATTCGGCGCACAACTTCCTGCCGCAGACCGGCCGCGTGCTGCGCTGGGAGCCGGAGCTGCTGGAAGGCATCCGCATCGACCATGGTCTGGTCGAAGGTCAGGAAGTCACGCCCTTCTACGACCCGATGCTGGCCAAGGTCATCGCCTACGGCGCGACCCGTGAGGACGCCCGCCGCAAGCTGGTGCGTGCTCTGGAGAATTGCGTGCTGCTGGGGGTCAACGGCAACCAGCGCTTCCTCGCCAACCTGCTGGCCAACCCGGAGTTCGCCGCCGGCAACGCCACCACGGCCTTTATCGCCGAGCACTTTGCCAGCGACGAAAGCCTGGCCCCGCAGGCGCCGGCCGCCAGCGAGCTGGCCATTGCTGCCGCCCTGCTCTATCAGGAATCGGCGGGCAGTCGTGCCCACCAGGCCGGCCTGGCCGGCTGGCGCAGTGCCGGCAGCGCGCCGTGGCGTTTCGTCCTCAAGCAGGGCGAACACAAGCACGTGGTCGAGCTGGAGGTGCTTGGCGACGGCGCCCAGCCACAGCTGCGGGCGCGCATGGGCGACAGCCTGGTTGACCTGCGCCTGCTGGCCAGCGATGGCCGCTGGCTGACCCTGGAGCAGGACGGTATTCGCCGTCGTCAGGCCTACCATCACGACGGCGACAGCCTGTGGCTGTTCGGCCACTTCGGCAACCTGGAACTCACCGACGTGACCCATGAACCGGCCGGCGGCCAGAACGCCGCCAGCTCCGGCGCGGTGAAGGCCCCCATGGATGGCGCCATCGTCGATGTCCTGATCGAGGAAGGCGCCCGCGTCAGCAAAGGCCAACTGCTGGTGGTGCTGGAAGCCATGAAGATGGAGCACCCGCTCAAGGCCGGCGTGGACGGCGTGGTCCGCCGGGTCGGCGTGAGCCAGGGTGACCAGGTCAAGAACCGTCAGCTGCTGGTGGAAATCGAAGCCGACGCCTGATGCCGACGTAGCCCGGATGCAATCCCGGGCCAATCCAACCCGGATTTCATCCGGGCTACGCAAGACAGCCCCCTCTCCTTCCGGGAGAGGGTTGGGGTGAGGGACCAACGAGCCCACACTCAACAGACCACAAGAGACCGAGCATGTCCCTTTCCGGCAAGACCCTGTTCATCACCGGCGCCAGCCGCGGCATCGGCCGCGAGATCGCGCTCAAGGCCGCCGCCGACGGCGCCAATATCGTGGTCGCGGCCAAGAGCGCCGAGGCCCACCCGAAACTGCCGGGCACCATCTTCTCGGTGGCCGAGGAAATCGTCGTCGCCGGCGGCCGGGCTCTGCCCATCCAATTGGACGTACGTGACGAGGAAGCGGTGAAAGCGGCCATGGCCCAGGCCGCCGAGCACTTCGGCGGCATCGACGCGCTGATCAACAACGCCGGTGCCATCCGTCTCAAGGGCGTCGAGCACCTGGAACCCAAGCGCTATGACCTGATGTTCCAAATCAACACCCGCGCGGTGATGGTCTGCAGCCAGGCGGCGCTGCCCTACCTGAAGAAAACCCAGGGCCATATCCTCAGTCTGTCGCCGCCGCTCAACCTCGACCCCAAGTGGTTCGCCAGCTACGGCCCCTACACCACCACCAAGTACGGCATGAGCATGCTGACCCTGGGCATGCACGAGGAATTCAGGAAATACGGCATCAGCGTCAACGCGCTGTGGCCCAAAACCGTGATCGCCACCGCCGCCATCGAGTTCGAGGCCGGCGGCCCCGCCGTGATGAAGGCCGCGCGCCTGCCGGCGATCATGGCCGATGCCGCCTACGCCATCCTCTCTAGCCAAGGGCGCAGCATCAGCGGCCGTCTGCTGATCGACGAGGAGATTCTGCGCGAGCAGGGTCAGACGGACTTCGAGCAGTACCGCTATGACCCGGCCGGTAAGCTGATGACCGACCTGTTCGTCGACTGACGCCGGCCCAAATGGTGCGGAGTCGCTCCGCGCCACCGTCACTCAGTCGAGCAAACGATACTGTGGCGTAAGAGGGCTATTGCCGGGGTGCTGGGGACATGTCTGCCCAGAAGCGAATCGGGTGAGACGAGCCAGGCCGATGCTGTGATCGTTGGCATTCGCGGCCTGGATGTCTGGGATATAGGCCCATGGCTTCTGACTCGCAGAAGCCCTCTCCACAAGATCAAACGCCCGGAGGCTCCCGCCGGGCCGGTTCGGCGTACCAGTTTTCCTTTGGCACCGATTTGGCGTCCTGCGGATCGGCGATGTAGTGCGGCGACATAATCTGTACGCCGTACTCGTTGAAGACGTCCTGAATGTGGGCATGCAACGCCGACAACAGCGCTGCACGGGGACGCGGCTGACTCGGTACAGCCTGCGCCACAAGGCGGTACTCAGGGTAGTAATCCGAAAGTGCCGTCTGAAAGACCTGTGGCTTTGGCTCGGCCAGAATACCCACAGTACGCCGGGCCGCTTCGATGAGCATCGCCTCAACCTGACGCCAGGGGGTGTCGTAGCCGATGGTCACCGTGGTATCGATCACATACCCCTGACCTTTCACGCTGCGCGAGTAATTCTTGGTCACGCTACCGGTAATCATGGAGTTAGGAATACTCAGCACCTCACCCAAGCCGGTACGGATACGGGTGGTAAACATGCCCATTTCAGTGACTGTGCCTTCGTGCTCCCCTATCCGCACATACTCTCCCGGTCGCAACGTGCGGGTGTAGGTCAAGATCAGCCCGGAAGCCGCCTGGCCAATCACACTGGAAGCGCCTAGCGACACCATCAGGCCAAGCAACACCGAAAGGCCCTTGAATGCCTCGGTACCCGCACCGGGCAGGTAGGGATAGGCCATGGCCAATGCAAACAGCCACACGGCCAGCGCCGAAAGACGCCGCGTGGGGGCCAGAGTCTCCTGATTCAACCACGCATCGTTGTCGCCATGCGCAGCCATGCGTTTGAGCAGGCGCTGGACAAAGGCACTGAGCCCCCGGGCGATGAAGAAGATCGCCACGGCGACTCCCAACCCCGGCACCGCGCTGACAATCCCATCAAACAGGTAGCGGGCCAGTTCCACCAGGTAGCTGTTGAGGCTCTCCCCCCAAGGGCGCGTATAGGGAAAGCGCGACAGCACAAAGCTCAGCCACTCATAGGTCAACAACAGGACTATCAGCCAGCGCACCACGTGCAGCACCCGCGAGACCACCGGGAACAGCTGATGGGCATCGACGACCTGAGTACTGCCCAGCTTGAGTGCTCTGGTATGCCGCTGCATCACGCCAGGCAACGCTCCGAGAACCTTGCCGCGCACAAAATAGATCAGCCGGATAAGAAGCAGGAACACAACAGTGGCAGCAACCGAGTAAACCACTGCCAGCAGCATGAAACGCAGGTTGCGGCTTTCCTCGTTCTCGCTGACCACCTGATGCAGCACCTGGGCCGCTGCATTGGCAGCGGCCTCGACCGAGTCATGCTGAACAGGGTCGACGTCCCCCGGCGAGACGATAAAGGCGCGGCGATCGCCCAGGCGCACAATGATGCTGTCTTGAACCGGTTGCAGACTGACCTTCAGCTCACTGCTGCCATCGAGCACCTCATTGATCACTGCGCGGGCACGTGCAGCTCGGATTTCAGGGGTTTCGCCGAGCAAAGTGGCACGCAACACCAGAATCGTGCGATTGGCTACTTTCAGATCTGCAGCCGGCGCCTTCGTCTCACCGCCTGAATCATCTGCAGCCAGCGCGGCGGACGGCAACAGACACAGCAGCAAAACACGAAGCAGCCATTGCCACCGCACGGAATTCGCCATCGATGTCACTCCCCTGTGCATGCTCCAATGATCGATCAATTCATATTAGGGCACGCGATTAATACCGCGCCCAGGTTCAACCTACTCTCTGGTGAAGGGTCAACAACAATTCGTACGAATCAGCGCACGCCCAGCGCATTGCTCAGGAGATACCTCCGAAGATACTCACCGCCAGCGAAGCGCGCGCCAGCCTCTATCGACACATGGATCAGTCGGCCGAGTCGCATCAGCCGGTCATGATTGCTGGCAAGCGGACTCATTCCGTGCTGATGCCTGCAGAGGATTGGGAATGCTGTATCTGCTGTCTATTTCAGGCATGCGCGAGTCGATCGAGGAGGGCATGGTCGATACTGTCGACGACTGCCCTGAGGAACTGGACTGGCAACTTGGCCGTTCGTCTACACGAAACAAGCTCAGAAAGATGCGCAGAAGCTCGCTGCAGCGGGCTTGAAGGATCAGGCAAAGGCGTTGATGGACGCGGCACGGGAGAACCCGCTCCAGCCCCGCGCTGCGGGGAGCTGGTCGGCAACCTGTTCGGTGCTTACTCCCACCGCATCAATATCCAGTATCGGCTGGTGTTTCAGGTGCTGCAGGAAGAGCAGACGCTAAAGGCACTCAGACTCTGGTCGCACTACGAGTAACGCCGCTTCGACAAATCGTCGACAGTTCGTAGCCCAGAAAAGCAAAAGCCCCGAAAACTGTTCGTTTTCAGGGCTTTTACAATGGGTTCTGGCGGTGAAGGAGGGATTCGAACCCTCGATACGGTTTCCCGTATACACACTTTCCAGGCGTGCTCCTTCAACCGCTCGGACACTTCACCGGATCTCGCCGCACCAGTCTGGTCCGTCGAGGCGCGCTAATGTAGCCGCACGCTCCTTCGAATGCAAACTTTTTTTCAGTCGATTCATGCGCTTATGCAGAATGGCCGGAATCCTGGTCGAGGTGCCGGGCGCCGAACAGCAGGTAACCCAAGGATACGAACATACTGAAGGCCGACAACAGCAGCACGCCGGACTGGCTGTGGATATGGGGGCTGCTGGCCAGCAGGGTCAGGCCGATCAGCAGCAACGGCAGCAGATAGGGAATGATACGGGTCATGGCAGTGCTCCTCAGGTGCGCGACCAACCTAAGTCATCGCTGGGTATAGCAGCCAATTGCCGATACCGATGGGGGCGATAGGCACTCAGGCGACAGATGGATGACCCTCCGGTCAGCCAAAGCGCTTTACCCCCGCGCCTGTGCTGGGTAACGTCAGCGCCACTTCCCGCAACCCAGGACTTGGATTTCCGCTATGAGCGACCTGATCAGCTATCAACTCGAAGACGGCATCGCCACCCTGACCCTCAACAACGGCAAGGTGAATGCCATCTCCCCCGACGTGATCGCCGCCTTCAATGCCGCCCTGGATCAGGCCGTGCAGGACCGCGCCGTGGTGGTCATCACCGGCCAGCCGGGTATTCTCTCCGGCGGCTATGACCTCAAGGTGATGACTTCCAGCCCGCAGAATGCCGTGGCTCTGGTCACCGCCGGCTCCACCCTGGCTCGCCGCATGCTGGCTCACCCCTACCCGATCATCGTCGCCTGCCCGGGCCATGCCATCGCCAAGGGCGCCTTCATCCTGCTGTCGGCCGACTACCGTATCGGCGTGGAAGGCCCGTTCAACATCGGCCTGAATGAAGTGCAGATCGGCATGACCATGCACCACGCCGGCATCGAGCTGGCGCGCGACCGCCTGCGCAAGTCCGCTTTCCACCGCTCGGTGATCAACGGCGAGATCTTCAACCCCGAAGGCGCCATGGAAGCGGGCTTCCTCGACAAGGTGGTGCCGGCCGAGCAACTGATGGCAACCGCCGTAGCCGCCGCCCAGCAGCTGAAGAAGATCAACATGACCGCGCACAAGAACACCAAGCTGAAGGTGCGCAAGGCTCTGCTGGAGACGCTGGACAAGGCCATCGAGCTGGATCAGCAGCACCTCGGCTGATTCCCGCCACCGATACACTAGCCCGGCCCAGCGCCGGGCTGTTTGTTTGTGGCGATCCGCGGGGAAACGCCTGGCAACAACCTCTGATCGGCGTCAATTGCCGAAAGCAGTGCACGCCCGTACACTTCGCCACCTTTGTCTGCCGGTAGGCTCTCCAGAATGCTTTTCGTCGCGCGTATGTTGTTGATGGGCCTGCACTTTATTGCTGCTGGCGTGCTCGGTCTGCTGCTCGGCCTGTGCCGCCCGTTCAATCCGGACAACAGCCGCCTGTGCGCACGCCTGTACTCGCTGCCAGCCTTGTGCATGCTGCGCATCAAGCTCAAGAGCGATGTGAAGAGCCTGTTTGGCCAGGACCGACCCTGCGTCGTGATTGCCAACCACCAATCCAACTACGACCTCTACGTGCTGGGCCGCGTGGTACCGCCGCGCACCGTCAGCATCGGCAAAAAAAGCCTGAAATGGGTGCCTTTCTTCGGCCAGCTCTACTGGCTGGCGGGTAACGTGCTGATCGACCGCGGCAACGGTCGCCAGGCCAAGCAGGCCATGCTGCAAACCACCGAAACCCTGCAGCACCGCGACACCTCGATCTGGGTCTTTCCGGAGGGCACCCGCAACCAGGGCAAGGGCCTGCTGCCATTCAAGAAAGGCGCGTTCCAGATGGCCATTGCTGCCGGTGTGCCGATCATTCCGGTCTGTGTCAGCACCTATGCCGGCCGTTTCAAGCTGAACCGCTGGGACAGCGGCAAGGTGCTGATTCGCTCGCTGCCGGCCATCCCCACTCTGGGCCTGACCCTGGACGACCTGCCGCAGCTGATGGAACGCTGCCAGCAGGTGATGCGTGAGTGCATCGAACAGCTCGACCAGCAGCTGGCCAAGGCCTGACCCACCCGCCACCCATGGGGTAAGCTGCGGCATCGCCATGCAGAGGACACCCCATGGGTCAGGTCGTTGCCGCCGCTGCCTATCATCAAGGCCGCAAAGTCGCCGATATCGCTCTCGATGAGGGTCATCAATGGGCCGCCCGCCCCGGACACTTCGTCTGGATCGGCCTGCGTGATCCCGACAGCCGCCAGCTTCATGCCTTGCAGGAACAGTTCAACCTGCATGAGCTGGCCATGGAAGACGCCATCGCCCAGCACACCCGTGCCAAGCTGGAAATCTTCGGCGACGCACTGTTCATGGTGCTTTACTCGCCGCTGCGCAAGGACGGCCGCCTGGAGTTCATCGAAACCCAGCTGTTTGCCGGCAAGGGTTATGTAATCAGCGCCCGCTATGGCAACTCCGCGCCCTACTCCACCGTGCGTCAGCGCTGCGAGGCACGCCCGCTGCTGCTGGAGCACGGCGAGGATTTCGTGCTCTACGCGCTACTCAGCTTCGTGATCGAGAATTACCGGCCGCTGCTGGATACCATCCATGGCGAGCTGGAAGACATCGAGGAAAGCATCCTGGGCAGGCCGCTACAGCAGAGCGACGTGGAGCGTATCCATGGCCTGCGCCGCGACCTGCTGCGCTTGCGCCGGCAGGTCGCGCCCATGACGGAAATCTGCAAGGAGCTGCAGCAACTCGATTTCCCATTCATCGACAAGCACATGCGCCCCTACTTCCGTGACATCGCAATTCACGTCAGCCGCCTGATGGAAGATCTCACCGGCCTGCGCGAGATGGCCGATCATGCGATCGAGATCGGCCTGCTGCTGGAGTCGTCACGGCAGAGCATCACCCAGCGCAAGTTCGCCGCCTGGGCAGCGATACTGGCGTTTCCCACCGCCGTGGCGGGCATCTACGGAATGAATTTCCAGAACATGCCCGAACTGACCTGGCACTACGGCTACTTCGGTGTGCTGGGCATCATCGGCATCGGCTGCGTCGGACTATTCGCCAACTTCAAGCGCATGGGCTGGCTGTAACGACGCCTGAGCCGTTCGCTAGACGCGCTCAGGCGCTCTGCGCACGTTTGCCTTGCGCCACGAAGCGCATCATCCATTCAGCCACCGTGGTGCCCTGGTGCTGTTGTGCCAGGCTCTCCACGGCACGGCTGTAGACCGGTTCGCCGATGCACTTCTGGCGAATGTCGAGCAGTGCACGCGAGTAGTCGTGGACAAACTCGGGGTGGCCCTGGAAGCACAGCACCTGATCCTCGATGCAGTAGGCGGCTACCGGGCAGAACTCGCTGGCCGCCAACAGGGTGGCGTTCTCAGGCAATGCTGTGACCTGGTCCTGATGACTGATCAGCAAGGTCAGTTCCTCCAGCGCCGGGCTCATCCACTGCGGCCGCTGCTTCACCTCGTAACGGTGGATGCCCACGCCCCAGCCCTGGCTCGCGCGCTCGGCGCGCCCCCCCAGCAAAAGGGCCAACAACTGGTGGCCGAAGCAGATGCCAAGCAGCTTGTCACCCTGCTCGTAACGCTGCAGCAGGAAGGTCTTGAGCGTCTGAATCCAGGGGTCGCTACCGAAGGAATCGGCCTTGCTGCCCGTCACCAGGTAGGCGTCATAGCGCTCGCCAGCCGCCGGGTAATCCCCCCGCACCACGTTGAACACCTCGAATTGCGCCGCCAGCGGCTGCTGCGCGAACAGCCGCTCGAACATGCGGCCATAGCCCTGATATTGGTCGACGAGTTCGGGGCGGAGTACATCGGTTTCCAGAATGCAGATACGCAGCGACATTGAGCGGATTACCTGAGGCGACCTGGGTGGTTGAGAAGGCGCCTAGCGTGCATCGAAGCCCCCTGGAACGCAATATCCACGGGGCTTTCCAGCGTGATCGGGCGATGTCCGGCAATTATCACTGCGTTCGATAGCCAACATGCCGAGCATTCACTTCTGTCGATGACCAGGCTCGGCAAAGATGCAGCCATACCCAGCCACCTCCAGAGGAGCCCGATATGAGCAGTTTCGCCGCCATCGCTAACCTGATAGCCGCCTCGGCTTTTCACAGCACCCCGACCCACCAACCGGCTCGTGCCCGTCAGTAACCCTGGCGGCACGCTCACGCGGAGAATCCGCCATGACCATCAGCGCAGTCATCGACAGCAGCAACAGCTACGGCGTCACCTACGTCAGCCTCAGCGACTCCGACCTGCACTTCGAGTCCGAGGCCGCCTTGCACATGGACGACGGGAGCCTGCTGACCCTGCGCATGCCGACCCGGCAGAGCGAGAAGCTGGCCATCCACGCCCTGCTGTGCGTGCAGAACGGCTGGTGCCAGGCAGCCTGAAAGCTCAACTGCCGCTCAGGCGCGCTGCCAGCTCCTCGCCCAGATGCCGGGCGAGAATGCGCCGCCAGCTGCCATCGGCCTGCATCTGCGCAAAGGCCTGCTGCATATCCAGCTGCAAACGCGGCGCCTCATGCAGCAACGGACTGCCGGCGATAAAGCTGTGGATAGCGCCGACAGCACGGCCGAAGCGTATCGTCTCGTCGGTATAACCAAGGCGCCGCCACAGGTAATGCACGCGCAGGTCGATCTCGTACCAGGCGATGACCCGACCACCGTGAAGCATGCGCGCAGCCTGTTCCGGATCAGTCACCTCCACCACTTTTTGCCCGGTCTTTTTGAGCGCCTGCGCCTCCTGCGCGCGTGGCGTTCCGCCCATTACCACCACTGGACCGGCGGCCAGCGCGTCACCCAGGGTGTCGAACGCCTGCCGCGGGCTGGCCAGCACGTATGAAGTCGGCAGCACATCCAGCAACCAGACAAAACCCTGCTCGCGCTCGGCCGTGCGCCCGAGGTTGAGCACGATGCCGTCGGGGTCATGGGCAACCGCCACCTGAACCCGTTTCCAGGGCACGCTGTGGTAGCGGCACTCACGCTGCAGGCGCAGGCACAGTTCGGCCATCAGATCACCAAAAAGGCCGCGATTATCGGCCCGGTCATCCGCGAAAGGCATTTGCCCCTGGCCGATATAGATATTCAGCGGCCGGTCCGCCAGTGCCCCCAGCGAAACCAACAGCAGGACCGCCATCAGGATGGCCCTGCATCCCATCATGTTCTGTACGCGCATCCGCACTCCTTATTGCGCACCCCGGCAAGACGGCAGGCAGCCCCGAAAAGCAAAACCGGCCACATGGGCCGGTTATGCTTGTCGCGCTCACAGGACGATCAGAAGCCTTCCCCTCTGGCCGCCTTCTCCAGCAACAGCGCGGGCGGCAGGAAACGCTCGCCGTACTGCTCGGCCAGGTACTGGGCGCGGGCGACGAAGTCCTGCACCCCGTACTGGTTGATGAACTGCAGTGCGCCGCCGGTCCAGGCCGCGAAGCCGATGCCGAATATGGAGCCTATGTTGGCATCGGCCACCGATTTAAGCACGCCCTCTTCCACGCAACGCACTGTTTCGATGGCCTGGATGAACAGGATGCGGTCACGCACGTCCTCCTGGGAAATCTGCGCATCGGCCTTCTCGAAGCGCGCCTTCAGCTCGGGCCACAGGTGCTTCTTGCCACCTTCCGGGTAATCGTAGAAGCCACCGCCGGCGGCCTTGCCCGGGCGCTTGTACTCCTTGAGCATCAGGTCGATCACGGCGAACGCCGGGTGCTCGGGGATGCTCTTGCCCTCGGCGGCGAGGTCGGCCACGGTCTGCTTGCGGATATGATCCATCAGGCTCATCGACACTTCGTCGCTGATCGCCAGCGGGCCCACCGGCATGCCGGCCTTGCGCGCCTCGGCCTCGATCATCGCCGCGCTGACGCCCTCGCCGAGCATGGCGATGCCCTCGTTGGTGAAGGTGCCGAACACCCGCGAGGTGAAGAAGCCGCGGCTGTCCTCGACCACGATCGGGGTCTTCTTGATCTGCAGCACGTAGTCGAAGCCACGCGCCAGGGTCTCGTCGCTGGTCCTGGCGCCACGGATGATCTCCACCAGCGGCATCTTGTCGACCGGGCTGAAGAAGTGCAGGCCGATGAACTTGTCCTGCTTCTGCACCGCCGTCGCCAGGCCGGTGATCGGCAGGGTCGAGGTGTTGGAGGCGATTACCGCATCCGCCAGCGCGGCGGCCTCGGCGGCGGCGTTGACCTTGGCCTTGAGGGCACGGTCCTCGAACACCGCCTCGATGATCAGGTCGCAGCCCTCGAGGTCGGCGTCACTGGCGGTCGGCTTGATGCGGGCGAGGAAGGCGTCGCGCTTGTCGGCGCTCATGTGGCCACGGCTGACCTTCTTGTCCAGCAGCTTGGCCGAGTAGGCCTTGCCCTTCTCCGCCGCTTCGACGGACACATCCTTGAGCACCACCTCAATGCCGGCGGCGGCCGACACATAGGCGATGCCGGCGCCCATCATGCCGGCGCCGAGCACGCCGACCTTCTTGGTCACGTACTGCGGGATGCCCTGCGGGCGCGAGCTGCCGGCGTTGATCTCGTTCAGCTGGAACCAGAAGGTGCCGATCATGTTCTTCGCCACCTGGCCGGTGGTCAGCTCGGTGAAGTAGCGCGCCTCGATGATCTGCGCGGTGTCGAAGTCGACCTGGGCGCCCTCGACGGCGGCGCACATGATCTTCTCAGGCGCCGGGAAGCAGCCCTTGGTCTTGTCGCGCAGCACGCTCGGCGCGATGGCCAGCATCTGCGCCACGGCCGGGGTGCTCGGCGTGCCGCCGGGGATCTTGTAGCCCTTGGCGTCCCACGGCTGCACCGCGGCCGGATTAGCGGCAATCCAGGCGCGGGCCTTGCTCAGCATCTCTTCCGAAGTCGCGGCGATGTCATGGATCAGACCGGCCTTGAGCGCAGCATCCGGGCGTACCTTCTTGCCTTCGGCCAGGTACGGCAGCGCCTTCTCCAGGCCGAGCAGGCGCACCATGCGCACCACGCCGCCACCGCCCGGCAGCAGGCCGAGGGTCACTTCCGGCAGGCCCAGCTGTACGCTGGAATTGTCCAGGGCGATGCGATGGTGGCAGGCCAGGCAGATCTCCCAGCCACCGCCCAGCGCGGCGCCGTTGATCGCAGCCACTACCGGCTTGCCCAGGGTCTCCAGGCGGCGCAGCTGGCCCTTGATGTTGAGGATCATGTCGTAGAACGGCTTGGCATCGGCCTTGGTGACCTTGATCAGCTCATTCAGGTCGCCGCCAGCGAAGAAGGTCTTCTTCGCCGAGGTGACGATCACCCCGGCGATGCTGTCCTTCTCGGCTTCCAGGCGCGCAACGATCTGGCCCATGGCCTCGCGATACACCGCGTTCATGGTGTTGGCACTCTGGCCGGGCATGTCGATGGTCAGGACGACGATATTGTCCTGGCCCTTTTCGTAACGGATGGCATCAGTCATTTCATTCACTTCCCAAATGTTCGGGGAGCGCTTCAGGGGCGTCACGAGCGAAGGTCAGGCTAGGCGGAAATCATTCGGAAAGCGGAGTTTGCTGTAGCAAATGAGCATTTCCGGAGGATTTCCAACAACGCATGGCCGAGCGCAGTAGCCCGTGATAGCTCCTTAAAGGCGTTCGATGATGGTGGCGATACCCATGCCGCCGCCCACACAGAGGGTGGCCAGGCCGTAGCGCAGCTCGCGCTTCTCCAGCTCGTCGAGCAGGGTGCCGAGGATGGCGCAGCCGGTGGCGCCCAGCGGGTGACCCATGGCGATGGAGCCGCCGTTGACGTTGACCTTGCTCTCCGGCACGCCCATGTCCTTCATGAACTTCATCACCACCGAGGCGAACGCCTCGTTGACCTCGAACAGGTCGATGTCCTCCACCGACAGGCCGGCCTTGGCCAGCGCCTTGCGCGTGGCCGGCGCCGGGCCGGTGAGCATGATGGTCGGGTCGGTGCTGGTCACCGCGGTGGCGACGACGCGCGCACGCGGCTTCAGGCCCAGTTCCTTGCCCTTGGCTTCGGAGCCGATCAGCATCAGCGCTGCGCCATCGACGATGCCCGAGCTGTTGCCCGGCGTGTGTACGTGTTCCATGCGCTCGACGTGCGAGTACTTGCGCAGGGCGGTGGCGTCGAAGCCCATCTGGCCCATCATCTCGAAGCTCGGCTTGAGCTTGCCCAGGCCCTCCAGCGTGGAATCGCCACGGATGAATTCGTCGCGGTCGAGCAGCACGATGCCGTTCTGGTCGGTCACCGGGATCAGCGACTTGGCGAACGAGCCATCGGCGCTGGCGCGCGCAGCCTTCTGCTGCGAGCGCAGGGCGAAGCTGTCGACGTCAGTGCGGGAGAAGCCTTCGAGGGTGGCGATCAGGTCCGCGCCCACGCCCTGCGGCACGAAGTTGGTGTGCATATTGGTCGCCGGGTCCATCGCCCAGGCACCACCGTCCGAGCCCATGGGGATGCGCGACATGGACTCGACGCCGCCGACCACCACCAGGTCCTCGAAGCCCGAGCGCACCTTCATCGCGCCCATGTTCACCGCCTCCAGGCCCGAGGCGCAGAAGCGGTTGAGCTGCACGCCGGCCACGCACTCGGCCCAGTCGGCGGCCAGCACGGCGGTCTTGGCGATGTCGGCGCCCTGGTCGCCCACCGGCGTCACGCAGCCCAGCACCACATCGTCGACCTGGGCGGTGTCCAGGCGGTTGCGCGTTTCCAGGGCCTTGAGCAGGCCGACCACCAGGTCCACCGGCTTGACGCTGTACAGCGCGCCGTCCTTCTTGCCCTTGCCGCGCGGGGTGCGCACGGCGTCGAAAATATATGCTTCGGTCATGACGTCCTCGGTGCATGGCAGCGGCAAATGCCGGGTCGCCCTACCTTAAATCCATGCCCTGTGGACTCAATGACCGATGCGCTCAGGCCCATTGACCGTTCGGCTCAGACGAGCGGTCGCACGGCAACGGCGCATGGTCCTCCGGGCCGCGAGTGGTCTGGCTCAAGGCCCGCGACACCGGCAAAGGCGCCTGCCAATAACCACGCGATTCTGCCGCTGACACGCTAGAAACGAAGTGGTCTAAGCCAGGTGTGACGAGGCCCCTAGGATTAACCGTGCAAGGTGCCGCCGCCGGGTTTTGCCGGGGCGGCTTTTTTGTCCGCGCCACGGTGCCAGGCCCCCCCTGCGAAGCTCTGCAGGCCACCGGCCGAAACACCAACAAGAACAAAGGCAGAAGCGCCATGTGGAAACAAGCGAAGTACCGGCAGGCGACCCTGATCGTCCTCGCCACTACCGTCATCCTGATCCTGCCCAACGTGACTCGTCTGGTCAGCTGATCCTCCCGATACCCGCCGGGGCCCGATGCCGTAGCGCTCGGGCCCCGGAACAACCCCCGCAGAGACTGTGCTAGCGTGAGCCTTCGACGCCTCACGAGGTCTTTGCCATGCGCCATTTCCTGCTCTGCCTCAGCCTCGCGCTGAGCCCGCTGGCCGCCCAGGCCGGTGACATCGACTCCACCGCCGCCCTGCACGCCCTGGCCCAGCCCGGTGCCGTGCTGATCGACGTACGCTCCCAGGAAGAATTCGCCAGCGGCGCCCTGCCCGGCGCGAAGCTCATCCCCCACGGCGACATCGCCGCACGCATCGCCGAAGTCGCGCCGGACAAGAACACCCCGGTGGTCCTCTACTGCCGCAGCGGCCGCCGCTCCAGCATCGCCCAGGACGAGCTGCAGGCGCTGGGCTACACCCAGGTGATCAACGCCGGCGGCTACGACCAGTTCAAGCTCGCCCGCGACCACCAGAGCGAGAGCCCCACATGCACCAACTGCTGAGCCGCCTGCTGCTGGCCGCCGCCCTGCTCGCCCCGCTGGCCCAGGCTGGCGAACTCAAGCTGGAACTGCCGCAGGGCAGCCGCAGCTGGAGCACGGCACAGCTACTGAGCCACCCCCAGGCGCAGCAGATCGAGATCGCCGCCGACGTGGCCTACAAGCGCGCCATGAGCTACCGCGCCTTGCCGCTGGCGGCGCTGCTCGACGGCGTGCAACCCGGCGACCACCTGCAGGCCGTGGCCCTGGACGGCTTCGCCGCCGAACTGCCCGCCGCCCCGCTGCTCAGCACCCAGGGCGCGCGCGCCTGGCTGGCGGTGGAAGACCCGGCGCAGCCCTGGCCGGCGCTGTCCAAGAACAAGCCCAGTGCCGGGCCCTTCTACCTCGTGTGGCAGAACCCCGAGGCCGCGCAGATCGGCCCGGAGCAGTGGCCGTTCCAGGTGGTTAGATTCCGTCTGCTGGCCCCGGTGGCGCAGCGCTTTCCGGCGCTGCTGCCGGCCGCCGATGCCAGTGCCGAGGTGCAGGCGGGGTTTGCGGTGTTCCAGAAGAACTGTCTGGCCTGCCATCGCCTGAATGGCGCGGGGGATTCGCAGTTCGGGCCCGATCTGAATATTCCGCATAACCCGACGGAGTATTTCGCGGGGGACTTTTTGCGGCAGTACATTCGGGACCCGCAGAGTCTGCGGAGGTGGCCGCAGGGGCGGATGCCGGGGTTTAGTGAGGCGGTTTTGAGTGATAGGGAGTTGGGGGAGTTGATTGGGTATTTGGGGCATATGAGCAAGAGCAAGACCATCCCTATTCATCAAGCACAACAACCAACCAATGATGAATAACCAGTACGTACGCACTGACACAGCAGAGGACCTTGTCTCCACTCTAGAGCTGTCTTTTGAGTTCTTGCTCAAAAGCTGCAATGACGGTCGTTACTGGAAGTGGTTTATTTACTCGATACACTCCGCAGCCCAAAGCGCATCCGCTCTCTCGATAGATGGAGGAAACGGCTTCTTGGTGCAGAAGCCTGGCGTAATGCAGCGCATGATTGCTGCATTTGAAAATGACACGCCACGTGTCAATCCTCACATGGATAACTTTAGTCGCCTTATTGAGAAGGCACTTGTGAAGCAGAACTTACGCCACGATGTAGAACCTTTACAGGACAGGGGACATACCCAAGCGCTCCACTCCCTTGATGAGCTCCGCGACGAATTCACGCATTTCAATGTTAAATCTTGGTCAATAGAGATTGACCTAATTCTAGACATATCATCTAAAACTTTAGATTTCATACGACACTACGCATGCGCCACACCAGCAATACTGTGGCACAACGACGAGCACCAGCGACGTGCAAAGCTCGCCATCACCTCTCTTGAAGACAAATTAAAAAGTCTTGCGCAATGAGCACAGCAGACACTAAAGAAACCCTATTCAACTGATATCTAACAGTTCGTAGGGTGGACAACGCTCCGCTTGTCCACCATCGTCGCGACACGAAACTTTCTGCATATATGGAATCATGCCTTGCGCCCTTACGGCGCCTCACTTTTCTTTGTTTGCGCAAAGAAAAGTAAGCAAAAGAAAGCGCACCCCGACATCCGGGTCTGGCCTGCGGCCAGACTTCCCTCCTTCCGGTGCCGCTCCGGGGGCCGGCTTACAAGGGCCGTCCCTGGCCCTTTAAGCCTCTCGCCGCATCCATGCGGCTCGCTCCCCTGCGCAACACCTCCACTCGGCCTCCTGACGGGGACTCGGGTTCCGAAGTGCCTGGTGGTTTTTCTTGGCGCTGCGCGCAGTGATCGTTCCCACGCTTTGCGTGGGAATGTTGCTGTTGGCGATCTGCGCCAGTTGTGGAATTTGGTTGCTGATGGCTTTAAACGGGGCGTTGCGGAATGGGTTCTCACGTAGAGCCTGGGAACCAGGCACAGAACTTTCAGGCAACTCCAAACGCCCCCTTCAGGAGGCCGAACGGAATCATTGCGGAAGGGGTTGAGCGGCATGGATGCCGCGAGAGACGCGATGGGCCAAGGATGGCCCTTCGTCGGTGGGCCGCATCCGGTCGTGCCCCTGGAGCGATGATGGAGTGAGGGAACCCCGCCGCAGGCGGGGCCGGATGTCGGGGGCAAGCCCTTTTGGTTCCTTTTGGGGCGACTGCCAAAAGGAACCCGCCCAGCAGGGCGGAACTGATGTTTCAACAAACACGCTAACGAGCAGCGGCAAAAACAAGTAATGCCAACAGCACTATCCATCGCAAATCCAGGCGCCGCATTACCGAACTGCGCTCCCAGACGCGCTCGCACCGACTGAGAAATGCTTGCCGATACACCATCAGGAACTAGCGTATTCCTGACGGCCCAGTCCCGAAGACAAAGCCCCACGCTCACCGAGCAGAAAGGAGGTAGCCCACCATGCCCACAGGAATCGTCGATGCGCTGTTCAAGGTCGGCTCTGCCCTGTTCGACCTGCGAAATGCATTGTCCGAGGCTCGCCAGGCCCGCAAGAAGACCGTTGCGGACTTCCTCAGCGGCATCGCCCAGACCATCGAAACCACCAGCGCCTCGCTCAGGCAAGGCATCTACCCACACGGCACCTGCCAGGAACTGCTGGCACACGCGGACCATATGGTGAAGGCCATCGGCGATCTGGTTGGTGAAACCGAGGCAACAGACCTGGCCAGCCAACTCAAGGAAGTCTGGCAAATTGAACAGCTGTACGGTCAATTGCAATCCGCAGCACCAGAGGACAGGCACAGAAGCCTGGACACCCTGGATCAGGCCGCTGGGCTATTCCGCGCAACTGCGGCCTTCGTTCTGGTCAGTCCATAACTGCAGCCCCCTGCGCGCAGTTTGGTGACACGAAGGGGCGTATGGCGAGGCCGACCATCCGCCGCCAGTGCCGCGCCCAGCAAGGCGCTGAGAAGCCTGACACGGCGGCACGCATACAGCCCCAGAAACAGGCGGTAACACAGGGCCAAGGGTGCCGTGGAACCGCCGCTGGGCCGTGATCTCAAAGTGATATCCCCAGCCCCGTGCATCCCCTCCCATGCGCATCCGCGAACTCCGCCTGCAATTCTCAACGGCCCCACCCTCGCCTCCCGCAGCGCGCCCCGACAACTGACATCCCAAAGCCAGACCACCATGAGGTCACGCACACGCGATGAACATCCCCGGATGTTTTGCTGCAGGCCCCCAAACACTTGCCGCCATTACCATCCTCCTCGCCTGCCTGCTACAGGCAGGTTGCTCCACCGCCTATACCGCGACAGGTACGCTGACCACCAGTGACAACGGCAAGCTGCAACTCTCAGGCGAAGATCCAAGGCAGTTTCTGCAGCCTGGGGCCACCAGCATCGACTTCGTCCCCGAGCCGCTTATCTTCCCGTTCCTGATCCTGAGAAACCCCAGGGCCGAGTTCAAAACCTCGCTGTCGCTCAGCCACTACGGCTACAACGGCTTTGCCATCGGCCACGAGGCTAGCGAACTGCTCTACGACATTGCCGGACAGTGGCGAGAAATTGTGCTGAGCACCTATCAAGAGGCCGGTACCCAAGCCTGCACGGGCAGCGGCTATTGCGAGAAGGCTGTGACCATAGTGTCCTGCCCCCGGCATGGGGATCGGCTGTTCAGCGACAGTTACTCAATGAGCGACGAGGAAGAGGATGCCGGCTGCATCAGCCAGCGGGGCTATGTCAGCGATTACTACTACGACTGCCCCGGCACCCAGCCGGTGAGCAACACGATGAAGCGCTTCAAGTACGACGTGGAGCTGCACTTCACCGAGCCTGCTAACGCAGCCAGGGAGCGGGCTCGTTTCATTGGGGAAACCAACCCGTCGGTGCGGGTTGTTGACTCGGTACCGACCGGCTCTTGCCAGACCGAGTGATGCACCAAGCCCTTGTCGCATGGGAGCACCCTCACCCCTGCCCCTCTCCCAAAGGGAGAGGGGTTGAAGAGCAGAAGCGCGCTCCGCGCGCCACGCCTCACTGCTGCTGTTGCTGCGTCTGCATCAACGCCGCGACATTCACCCGCGCATGCATCTGCTCACCGCCCCCACCGCGCCGCATCCCCCGCACCGGGCAGGCGTCCAGGTAATCCAGCCCCACCGCGAGCTTCAGATGGCGCTCCGGCCGGGAAAGCTGGTTGGTCACATCGAAGCTGTACCAGGCATCCCCCAGCCAGGCCTCGGCCCAGGCATGGCTGGCCAGGTGGCCGCTGTCCTCGGTGTACAGGTAGCCGGACACATAGCGCGACGGCACCCCCAGGCTGCGCGCACAGGCCAGGAAGGCATGGGTATGGTCCTGGCACACCCCGGCGCGGTCGGCGAAGGCTTCGGCGGCGGTGCTGTCCACCTGGGTGGCGCCCGGCGTGTAGGGCATGTGGGCGTGCAAGCCGTGCATCAGGCCGATCAGGCCTTCGCGGTCGTTGCGCCCGGTGCTGCTGGTACGGGCGAACTCGCGCAGGGCGTCGTCGGCCTGGGTCAGGCGGGTGCTGCGCAGGTACGGCAGCGGCGAGCGAGTGTCGCGCTCGGACTCGCAGTGCTCGTCGATATCCACCTGGCCACGCGCGCCGATCACCAGCGCCTCGTGCGGCTCGTCCAGGGTCAGCACATGCAGGATGTTGCCGTAGGGGTCGCGCTGCGCGCGCACCGGGCGCGGCAGGTCGAGCTGCCAGCTGATCACCCGCTGGCGCGCGCTTTCCTGTGGGGTCAGGCGCAGGTACTGGATGCTCGCGCGCACCTGGTCGTCGTAGTTGTAGGTGGTGTCGTGGCGGATCGAGAGTCTCATACGACCTCCAGATAGGACGTGTGGATGGCGCTGCCCAGTTGACGGACGAGCAGGATGAAATCGGTGAGCCAGGTGTGCAGGCCCTCGTCGAGAACCTCGTCGATGCTGGTGTAGCGCAGGCGCGCATCCAGTTCGGCGGCCAGGCGCTGGGCCGGGCGGCCGTTTTCGCCGGGCAGGCCGGCAAGCATCAGGTTGAGCTCTTCCATGCAGGCGCGCAGCGAGCGTGGTACTTCGGGGCGCAGCAGCAGCAGTTCGGCGATCTTGCGGGTGCGTGGCGAGCCGCGGTAGATCTCGGTGAAGGACTCGAACGAGGACAGCGCGCGCAGCAGTGCGCTCCACTCGTAGTAGCCACGCGCCGAGGTGTCGCTGACTTCGTCGGCGGCCTCGCCGAGCATTTCGTAGCGCGCGTCGAGCAGGCGCAGGGTGTTGTCGGCGCGCTCGATGAAGGTGCCCAGGCGGATGAAGCGATAGGCCTCGCCGCGCATGATGGTGCCGAAGGTGGCGCCACGGAACAGGTGCGAGCGCTCCTTGACCCACTCGCAGAAGCGGCTGATGCCGTAGCGCCCCAGGCCCTCGGCGGCGATGCCGCGCATCTCCAGCCAGGTGGCGTTGATGTTCTCCCACATGTCGGCGGTGATCCGCCCACGCACCGCGTGGGCGTTGGCGCGCGCGGCCTGCAGGCAGCAATAGAGGCTGGCCGGGTTCTCCGCATCGAGGGCGAAGAAGTGCAGCATGCGCTCGGCGTGCAGCTGGCCGTGGCGGGTCAGGTAGTCATCCAGGGTGCCGGTGATCAGCAGCGGCAGCGCCAGTTCATCGAGGCCGTCGCCACAGCCGTCGTGCGGCATCAGCGACAGCGAATAGCTGACGTCGAGCATGCGCGCGAGGTTCTCGGCGCGCTCCAGGTAGCGCGACATCCAGTACAGGTCGGAGGCAGTTCTCGAAAGCATGATCAGTCCTCCACCACCCAGGTGTCCTTGGTGCCGCCGCCCTGCGACGAGTTGACCACCAGCGAGCCCTCGCGCAGCGCGACGCGGGTCAGGCCGCCGGGCACCAGGCGGGTTTCGCGACCGGACAGGACAAACGGGCGCAGGTCGATGTGGCGCGGGGCAATGCCGCTCTCGACGAAGGTCGGGCAGGTCGACAGGCTCAGGGTGGGCTGGGCGATATAGGCCTCGGGGCGGGCCTTGAGGCGTTCACGGAAGGCCTCGATCTCGGCCTTGGTCGCGGCCGGGCCGACCAGCATGCCGTAGCCGCCGGAACCCTGGGTTTCCTTGACCACCAGCTCGGGCAGGTTGGCCAGCACATGGGACAGTTCCTCGGGCTTGCGGCACTGCCAGGTGGGCACGTTCTTGAGGATCGGCTCCTCGTCCAGGTAGAAGCGGATCATGTCGCCGACGTAGGGGTAGATCGACTTGTCGTCCGCCACCCCGGTGCCGACCGCGTTGGCCAGCACCACGTTGCCGCTGCGATAGGCGGCCAGCAGGCCGGGCACGCCGAGCATGGAGTCCGGGTTGAACGCCAGCGGGTCGAGGAAGGCGTCGTCCAGGCGGCGGTAGATCACATCCACCGGCTGCGGGCCGGCGGTGGTGCGCATGAATACCTTGTCGTCACGCACGAACAGATCGGCGCCCTCGACCAGCTCCACGCCCATCTCGCGGGCGAGGAAGGCGTGCTCGAAGTAGGCGCTGTTGAAGCGCCCCGGGGTAAGCACCACCACGGCCGGATTATCCATCGGACTTGAGCTTTTCAGGGTATCCAGCAGCAGGCTCGGGTAGTGGTCGATGGGCGCCACGCGCTGCAGGGAGAACAGCTCGGGGAACAGGCGCATCATCATCTTGCGGTCTTCCAGCATGTAGCTGACGCCGCTGGGCGTACGCAGGTTGTCTTCCAGCACGTAGAAGCTGCCGTCGCCGTCGCGCACCAGGTCGACCCCGGCGATGTGGGCGTAGATGTCGCGGTGCAGGTCGAGGCCCTGCATGGCCAGCTGGTAGCCCTCGTTGGCCAGCACCTGCTCGGCCGGGATGATGCCGGCCTTGAGGATGCGCTGCTCGTGGTAGATATCGGCGAGGAACAGGTTCAGCGCCTTGACCCGCTGGATGCAGCCGGCCTCGACGATGCGCCACTCGCTGGCGGGAATGCTGCGCGGAATGGTGTCGAAAGGAATCAGGCGCTCGGTACCCTGCTCGTCGCCATAGAGGGTGAAAGTGATGCCGGCGCGGTGGAACAGCAGATCAGCTTCGCGGCGGCGCTGGGCTTGCACTTCGGCGGGCGTATCAGCCAGCCAGCGGGCAAATTCCCGGTAGTGCGGGCGGACTGCGCCGCTCGCGTCGTACATCTCATCGTAAAAAGTGCGGGCCATGCCGTACTCCTTGTCACCCGGACAACGGAGTCATCGCAAGGGCCGTGCCACGAAATAAAATCCTTTTATTTCAATAGCTTAATAATTCACACCGAACATCACGCACCAGTTCGGGGCGCTTTTCGAGGCACCACAATGGGTCACGCCCCAGCGCGTGGCAGTCACTCTATGAGGCACATAGGCAGCTTCGATTTCACCCCGCGCGGCGCGGCGGGCAGACTGCACAGCATCGAACGGCGGCTGCATCAGGCCCGCCACTTCGCCAGATCGGCGCTCCCCTACCTGCCGATCGCTCCTGCTGGCCGCTCATGTTCGAGCGGCCTTTTTTATGGCCGCTTGAAAGCGGTAGCCCGGATGTAATCCGCGAAGCAAGCAACTCCGCTCCCGGATTGCATCCGGGCTACGGGGTTGTGCCCTCTGTGCGGCACGCCAGGGCCGATCAGACGGCGCGGGCCACCGCCGGCTCGCCGAAGGCCAGGCCCAGCCAGTGACGATAGAAACCCTCGGCCACCTGGTTCAGCGAGGCGATGCGCGCCGGCAGGTCGGTCAGCATCTGGCGCAGGCCCTGCTGGCTGGCCTGGGTTTCATCGAGCAGGTGCGACCAGTCCTGCAGCCACCAGCGCACCAGCTCCTCGGTGACTTCCGGGTGGCCTTGCAGGGCCAGCACCTTGTCGCCCCAGGCGAACGCCTGGTTCGGGCACCAGGGGCTGGACAGCAGCCAGTCGGCGCCGGGCGGCAAATCGAAGGTGTCGCTGTGCCACTGGTACACCGGGAACTCGCGCGGCAAATGTGCCAGCCAGGGGCTGCCGGCATCGCGCCGCACCAGCGGCTGCCAGCCCACCTCGGTGTAGGGCATGCGGTGCACCGCCGCGCCCAGGGCCTTGGCGATCAGCTGCCCGCCCAGGCAATGGCCGATAAGGGGAATGTCACGGCGGATGAAATGGCGCAGTGCTTCAATTTCCGCCCTGATCCAGGGCAGGTCGTCGTTGACGCTCATCGGGCCGCCCATCACCGCGACCGCGCGGGGGCGATCCAGGTCATAGCCGTCCAGCTGGTTGAGGTCGGTACGCAGCACCGTGAAGTCGAGGCCATGCTGTTCCAGAACGGTAGCAAGGTGGCCCGGAGCACAATAATCGACGTGGGTCAGAATCAGGATGTCGGTCATGACTACTCTCCGTTGTCCGCTTGCAAAGGCAAGGCCCGTGCCGAAACACGCACCCTCCCCCGTCTTACGAACTTATTTTTTCGAGCAGGCTAACCGAGGCGGAGCAGACAGGCCAGCCCCTCTCCCTTGAGAGAGGGTGCCAGTAGGACGGGAGAGGGACTGATGAACTTGTCAGCCCCTCTCCCTACGCGGGCCGCCCCGCCCCTCTCCCGGAGGGAGAGGGATGGCAAAGCTCAGGGAATGCACACGCCCTGCTTGTCGCTCTGCGCCAGGTCCATCAGCTCGCGACTGGCCACGGTGTACATGGCGTAGTCGGTGCCGGTGGCCGCCCGCAGTTCGGCAAGCATG
Source organism: Aquipseudomonas alcaligenes (assembly GCF_900156545.1). Lineage (GTDB taxonomy): Bacteria > Pseudomonadota > Gammaproteobacteria > Pseudomonadales > Pseudomonadaceae > Aquipseudomonas > Aquipseudomonas alcaligenes_A. Next base: position 301,660 of record NZ_FTNW01000001.1, on the reverse strand, counting down.
GCCAGCCAGCGCTGCACCAGCGGCCTGTGCTGGTCGAGCCAGTAGGCCACGCGTTCCTCGATGTCCTTGGGACCCTCGGCCATCTGCAGCACGGCCACGGTGATGGCACGCTGCTGCCCGTCCAGGTCATCGCGGAACGCCTCGCGGGCCAGGGCCTGCCAGTTGTTCTCCACCGGCAACGAGGTGAGCTGCTGCAGGTACCAGGACAGCTCCAGCGCGCCGCCCACGGCGAAGTAGGCAGTGGCCACGTCCGCCGCCGGCTGGCCGGTGACGTCGGCGGCCTCGATGATCGGCAGCAAGGTGTACAGGTGGCTGGTGCCCGCCACCACGCGCGCCAGCTCCTCCGGTGCGCCGGCCTCGACGAAGCTCTGGTAGCGCGCCAGCCACTGTTCGCGGGCCGGGCCTTCGAGCAGCTCGTCCAGGCGCCCGGCCAGCTCGGCCACACGCGGGGCGAAGTGACCGACGTCGCGGGCGGCGTCCAGGTCCTCACGGCGGCTGCGCAGGAACCAGCGGGTGGCGCGACGGCCCAGGCGCATCAGCTCATCCATCAGCTGCAGCTGCAGTTCGGCCGGTACCTTGTAGTCCAGCGCCTCGATCTGCTGCCACCAGTGCGGCAGGCGGAACACGTCGCGCACGATGACGTAGGCGCCGGCAACGTTGGCCGCGCTCATACCGGTGGACTCCTTCATGCGCTGCACGAAGGTGATGCCCATGTGGTTGACCAGGTCGTTGGCAATCTGCGTGCTGACGATCTCGCGCTTGAGGCGATGACGGCGCATGGCCTCGCCGAACTTCTTGGTCAGCTGCGCCGGGAAGGCGGTCTCCATCTCGCGGGCCAGGTAGTCGTCGTCCGGCACCAGGGATTTCAGCAGCGCTTCCTTGAGGTCGATCTTGCTGTAGGAGATCAGCACCGACAGTTCGGGCCGAGTCAGCCCCTGACCGTTGGCGGCGCGCTCGTTCAGCTCGTCATCCGTGGGCAGGAACTCCAGGGCGCGATCCAGCTTGCCGGCCGCTTCCAGTGCGGACATCAGGCGCTTGTATTCCGGCAGGCGCTCGCGGGCACGGCGCTCGGCCAGGGACAGGGCCTGGGTCTGCTTGTAGTTGTTGCCCAGCACCAGCGCACCAACCGCATCGGTCATCTCGGCCAGCAGCTTGTTGCGCTGCTTGCCGGTCATATCGCCGGCCGCAACGATTTCGCCGAGGAGAATCTTGATGTTCACCTCGTGGTCGGAGCAATCCACACCACCGGCGTTGTCGATGAAGTCGGTGTTGCTGGCGCCACCGTTGAGGCCAAACTCGACGCGGCCGAGCTGGGTCATGCCGAGGTTACCGCCCTCGCCCACCACCTTGGCGCGCAGTTCGCAGCCGTTGACGCGCAGACCGTCGTTGGCCTTGTCGCCGACGTCGGCGTGGGTTTCCCTGCTCGACTTGACGTAAGTACCGATGCCACCGTTCCACAGCAGGTCGACCGGAGCCTTGAGCAGCGCGTTGATCAGCTCGGTGGGCGCCAGCTTGTCGGCCTGGATGTCGAAGCGCTGCTTCATCTGCGGGGTGATGGTGATGCTCTTGGCACTGCGCAGGAAGATGCCGCCGCCTTCGGAGATCAGCTTGCTGTCGTAGTCGGCCCAGGACGAGCGCGGCAGGGCGAACATGCGCTGGCGCTCGACGAAGCTGGCGGCCGCATCCGGGTTGGGGTCGATGAAGATATGCATATGGTTGAACGCAGCGACCATCTGCAGTTTGTCCGACAGCAGCAGGCCGTTACCGAACACATCGCCGGCCATGTCACCGATGCCGATCACGGTGATCTCGTCCTTCTGCACATCGATGCCACGCTCGCGGAAGTGGCGCTGCACGCTGACCCAGCCGCCCTTGGCGGTGATGCCCATGCCCTTGTGGTCGTAGCCGGCCGAGCCGCCGGAGGCGAAGGCGTCGCCGAGCCAGAAGCCGTAGTCCAGGGCGATGCCGTTGGCGATGTCGGAGAAGGTCGCGGTGCCCTTGTCCGCCGCCACCACCAGGTAGGGATCATCCGGGTCGTGGCGCACCACGCCTTCCGGCGGCACAACCTTGCCTTCCTTGAGGTTGTCGGTGATGTCGAGCAGGCCGCTGATGAAGATGCGGTAGCAGGCGATGCCCTCGGCCAGCACCTCGTCGCGGTTGCCGCCCAGCGGCAGGCGGCGCGGGATGAAGCCGCCCTTGGCGCCCATCGGCACGATCACCGCGTTCTTCACCTGCTGCGCCTTGACCAGGCCCAGCACCTCGGTACGGAAGTCCTCCTCGCGGTCGGACCAGCGCAGGCCGCCACGGGCCACGTCGCCGAAGCGCAGGTGCACACCCTCGACGCGCGGGCAGTAGACGAAGATCTCGAACTTTGGCACCGGTCGCGGAATGTCCGGGATCAGCCGCGGGCTGAGCTTGAAGCTGAAGTAGTGCTTGGGCTGGCCGTCAGCGCCGTTCTGGAAGAAGTTGGTGCGCAGGGTGGCCTTGATCAGGTCCAGGTAGCGCCGCAGGATGCGGTCCTCGTTGAGCACCGCAACGTTGTCCAGCGCAGCGAGGATGGCCTGCTCGAGCTTCTGCTGCTTGTCCTCCAGGTCCTCGGCGGACAGCTTGCGCGCCAGGTAGAAACGGGTGCGGAACAGGCGCACCAGCTCCTTGGCGATATCGGCATGATTCACCAGGGTCGCCGCGATATAGCTGAGGTCGAAGCCCAGGCGGATCTGCTTGAGGTAGCGGGCATAGGCGCGCAGCAGCGCCACGTCGCGCCAGGGCATCGAGGCGGTCAGCACCAGGCGGTTGAAACCGTCGTTCTCGGCCGCGCCCTCGACGATACGGACGAAGGCATCCTGCAGGGTCTCGTTGAGCTGCTGGATATCGACATCGACGCCTTCGGCGGTGGTGAAGGCGAAGTCGTGAATCCAGAACTCGCGGCCATCGGCGCGGCGCAGCTTGTAGGGGAACTCACCAAGCACGCGCAGGCCGAGGTTCTCCAGGATCGGCAGAACGTCGGACAGCGGCAGCGGCGTGTCGGCGTGGTACAGCTTGCAGTGCAGCTCCTGTTCGCCCTGGGCCAATGGCTGGTAGAAGCTCATCACCAGCTGGCGCTCGTCGGACAGGCTGAGCAGGTGCTGCATGTCGACCACCGCCGAGTGCGGGGCGAAGCGTTCGGTGTAGCCGGCCGGGAAGCCTTTCGGGAAATCGGCCAGCACCTGGGTACCCTGGGCCTCGCCAAAGCTTTCGACGATCAGGCTGGCGTAGTCGTCTTTCCACGAACGGCAGGCCTGGATGACCTCCTTCTCCAGGCGCGCCGGGTCGATCTGCACGCGGTTCTTCGGGTCGACCTTGAGGATGAACTGCACGCGCGCCAGCACCGACTCGGAGAAGTAGGTCCAGAACTCGCAGTCGCTGGCCTGCAGGCGCTCCATGAGGATCTGCTGGATCTTCACCCGCGTCTCGGTGGAGTACACGTCGCGCGGCACGTAGGCCAGGCAGTAGGCGAAACGGCCGTAGGGGTCGCGGCGCAGGAACAGGCGCAACTTGTTGCGTTCCTGGATCTGCACGATGGCGATGGCGGTGTTGAACAGCTCGTCCACCGGGGTCTGGAACAGGTCATCGCGCGGCAGCACCTCCAGTACCTGCTCCAGTTCCTTGCCAAGGTGGGCCTTGGGATCGAAGCCCGAGCGCTGGACGATCTCGGCCACCTTGCGGCGGATATAGGGGATGCGGCTGACGCTGTCGGCGTACACCGAGGAGGTGTACAGGCCCATGAAGCGGCATTCCTTGACCACCTTGCCCTTGGCGTCCAGCTCGCGGATCGACACGAAGTCCGGGTAGGCCGGGCGGTGCACGCGGCTTGGCGTGGCGGCCTTGGCGAAGGACAGCAGCTGAGGTTCGCGCAGGTAGTCCAGGGCCTCTTTCTCGATGTGCAGCTCATCCTTCTTCAGGCCGGCGCGCAGCTGTTTGGACAGGCCGAGCAACGAGGCCTCGTCATAAACCAGGTGGCCACCGTCCTTCTCGTCGACCAGGGTGAACTCCTCGTAGCCGAGGAAGGTGAAGTGGTTGTCCAGCAGGTATTCGAGGAAGGTCTTCACCTCGGCCAGCTCGGCGCCGTCGACCTTCAGCTTCGCCTTGCCCAGCCAGGCCAGCAGCTGCTCGGCCTTGGCCTTCATCGGGGCGAAGTCGGCAACCGCCAGGCGCACCTCGGCGAGCACTTCGAGCAGGGCCTTCTCCAGGGTTCGCAGCTCGCCGACATTGGCGCAGCGGTCGATCTCCAGGTACATCAGCGCTTCGTGCTGCACCTCCTTGCCGGTACTGCCCTTGCTCAGCAGCTCTTGCAGCTCGCCGCCCTTCTTGCGCTTCACGCTGAACACGCTGTTCTGCAGGGTGTGAATGCTGTAGCCGCGACGGTTCAGCTCCATGCGCACCGAGTCGACCAGGAACGGCAGGTCGGCGTGCAGCACCTCGACGACGGTGTGGGTGGACTGCCACCCGTGCTTTTCATAGTCGGGGTTGTACACGCGAACCAGCGGCTTGCCATCGAAGCGTTCGAGCAGGCGCCAGGAAGAAAGGGTGCTGCCGGCCAGGTCGCCAAGGCGGCGCTGGGTCAGCTCATCGAGGGAGACGATGCCGAAGAACTGCTCGGCGAACAGGCCTACTTGTGGCAGCGCCTTGTCGCTGACGTGCTGGGCCAGGGCCGCTTGCAGTTGATGCTGGAAGTCGGCCTTGCTGGCAGCAGTGAAGAACGCCATGGTGATGCTCCGCTGGTGTTGTTATTCGTCTTGGGCGCTAGGCGCCGGGCTTCCAAGCAGTCTAGGCGATAGCTGGAACTCGGCAGACGCACAGCGACCATTAGGTCAGCGCAAGCTTAGCGGCCGCCCATGGCAGCTGGATTGCGGCGGCGCGACATATTCGTTCATCGCCATGCAGGCACCTGCGCTGATAAGGTTCAGCTCTATGCAATCGGGAAAGGAAGCCATGCAGTCTCCGCTCCACCGTCATCTGTTCCTGCACTACGGCAACCTGCTGGTCAGCGCCATCGGCCTGGTGCTGCTGGCACTGGCTGCCTGGCTGCAGCCGCAGCTGCTGCCCGCCTTGCTGTGGGCCGGCCTGCCCATCTACCTGGGCGTGCTGCTGCCGCGCTGGGTCGGCCGCCGCGAGCGCCAGCGCCGCGCCGCCGCCATCCGCGATGCGACCCTGGCCAAGTGGGGGTTCAGCCAGCGCGACCACAGCGGCCCCTGGCTCAACTACATCGACCGTCCCTTCGTGCGCCATTGCCCGGAGTTAGCCGGACGCTACTTCTATGGCGAATGGCTGCTCCTGCACGACGGCTGGCTGGTGGTCAATCCGGGACGGTCGAGCCTGAGCGCGGACGGCCACAGGGTGAGCTACGACTTCAGCTGCCCCGGCACCTATGCCTGGGACGGCTGCACGCCCAAGGTGCCGTTCTACTGGCTGGCGATCATCGGCATCCCGGACTGGTGGGAGAAGCGCCATCGGGTGCTGCAACTGCGCGACGGCGAGCTGCGCGAAGTCGAGGTGTTCTGGCCGCTGGCGCACCCGGCCAGCCTGGTGCATGACGCCCTGTACCAGTACCTGAACGCCGCCCCGGTAGCCAAGCACGAGGCCGATCTGCTGTTTCTGCGCATGCTGCGCGAAGCCGGCATGATCAGGCCGCTGGCCTTCGCCTACTACCTGGCGGTGCGCCTGTTCGGTGCGCCGGATGTGCGCGGACCGGCGCCTGCCAGCAGCCATCTGCAGCTGGCCAGCGAGCTGCCGGCGGCACTGCTGAACTTCGCCGAGAAACGGCGGTCTGCTTGAGCCACCACGGAAGTGGAGCTGGTCGGCAGAGCCCATCCCGAGGGCATGCAAGCGCACCCGCCAATGCAGTAGAGTTGGCAGCCCGACCACCCGAATCCGGCACCGGTCAGTCCCTTTCCAGGAAGATTCTCGATGGAACATCGTGAGGCGCTGCTCGCGCTGCGGCAATTTCTCGCTACCCAGATCCTCGGGCAGGAAAAGCTCATCGAGCGCCTGCTGATCGCCCTGCTCGCCGACGGTCACCTGCTGGTCGAAGGCGCCCCGGGGCTGGCCAAGACCAAGGCGATCAAGGAGCTGGCGGAAGGCATCGAGGCCGAGTTCCACCGCATCCAGTTCACCCCCGACCTGCTGCCCGCCGACATTACCGGCACCGAGATCTACCGTCCCGAAACCGGCAGCTTCGTGTTCCAGCAGGGGCCGATCTTCCACAACCTGGTGCTGGCCGACGAGATCAACCGCGCGCCCGCCAAGGTGCAGTCGGCGCTGCTCGAAGCCATGGCCGAGCGCCAGGTCAGTATCGGTCGCTCGACCTACGACCTGTCGCCGCTGTTCCTGGTGATGGCCACGCAGAACCCCATCGAGCAGGAAGGTACCTATCCCCTGCCCGAGGCCCAGCTCGACCGCTTCCTCATGCACGTGAAGATCGGCTTCCCGGACGCCAGCGTGGAACGCAAGATCCTCGCCCAGGCCCGCGGCGACGCCCTCAACGGCGAAGCCAAGCCGGAGCAGCGGGTCAGCCAGCAGGCGATCTTCGCCGCACGCCAGGAAATCCTCGGCCTCTATATGGCCGACGCCGTGGAGGAATACCTGGTGCAGCTGGTGATGGCCACCCGCACCCCGGCCAAGCACGACGCCGAACTGGCCGAGTGGATCGCCTACGGCGCCAGCCCGCGCGGCTCGATCGCCCTCGACCGCTGCGCCCGCGCCCATGCCTGGCTGGCCGGGCGCGACTTCGTCAGCCCCGAGGATATCCAGGCGGTGCTGTTCGACGTGCTGCGCCACCGCATCATCCTGTCGTTCGAGGCGGAAGCCGCCGGCATCGACCAGGACCGTGTGGTGCAACGCATTCTCGACGTGGTGGCGGTGGCCTGATGCCGCGCACGACAGCCAACCTTCCATCTCCCGCATGCGGGAGAGGGGCCAAAGCGGCTTTCGCCCCTCTCCCATTTATGGGAGAGGGGCGGGGGGAGAGGGTCATCGGCCGCACTACTCTATCCCCGGCTCTCTCCCACTCGTGGGAGAGGGAGCACTCCTGCGCCGTAGGCTGAGGTTCCGCGCCCCATGCATATCCAGCCCACGCCCCCCGGCATCCGCGTCAGCCTCGCCGAGCTGATCGAGATGCGCCATCGCGTGCGCGAGGTGCAACTGTTCTCCACGCCCGCGCGGCGCAGCCCGCTGATCGGCCTGCACCATTCCAAGCTGCGCGGGCGCGGCGTCGACTTCGACCAGGTGCGCGTGTACCAGGCCGGCGACGACGTGCGCACCATCGACTGGCGCGTCACCGCGCGCACCCAGGAGCCGCACACCAAGCTGTTCCATGAGGAGCGCGAGCGGCCGATCTTCATCATGGTCGAACAGAGCCGCCGGCTGTTCTTCGGCTCGGCCCTGCAGTTCAAGTCGGTGCTCGCCGCGCAGGCCGCCAGCCTGTTCGGCTGGTCAGCACTGGCCCACAACGACCGCATCGGCGGCCTGGTATTCGGCGATGCCGAGCACCACGAGATCAAGCCGCGGCGCAGCAAGCAGAGCCTGCTGCAGCTGCTCAACCGCCTGGCCCGCGTCAACCAGGCCCTGCACCCGGAGGCCGCCGGCGAGCGCGACAGCTTCGGCCTGGCCCTGCGCCGCGCACGCGAAGTGCTGCGCCCGGGCAGCCTGGTGATCATCGTCTGCGACGAGCGCACCCTGAACGATGCCGCCGAACAGCAGCTCGCCCTGCTGGCCCGGCACACCGACCTGATCCTGCTGCCGGTGTCCGACCCGCTCGACCACGAACTGCCCGACGCCGGCCTGCTGCGCTTCTTCGAACGCGGCGCCCAGCTGGAGCTGGACACGCGCGGCGCTGACCTGCGCGTGGCCTACGGCGGCCTGGCCGAACAGCGCCGCGCGCGCTGGCAACGCCTGGCGCAGAAGCTCGGCGTGCCACTGCTGGCGCTGAGCACCGCGCAAGACCTGATCGAGCAGCTGCGCGATCACCTGAGCGGCCCGCAGGCGGGCAAGCGCGCATGAACCCTCTCGATCAGCTGCAACCGACCATCGCCCCGCTGCCGGTTTCCTGGTGGCCGCTGGCACCCGGCTGGTGGGCCCTGCTGGTACTGCTGCCGCTGCTGCTCTGGAGCCTGTGGTACCTGCGCCGCTACCTGCCGCAACGGCGGCAGGCCGTGCAAACCCAGGAGCAACCGCTCGACCCGCTGCGCCAGGCCGCCCTGGCCGAGCTGGCGCGCCTGGTGCGCCCCTACGACGGCCAGCATGCCGGCCCCTGGCTGCAGCAGCTCAACGCCCTGCTCAAGCGCCTGGCACGCGCGCATTACCCCAACGACAACAGCCACGTGCTCAGCGGCCGCGCCTGGCTGGCCTTCCTCGACAGCCGCTGCCCGGCTGCCGGCCTGACCCGCTGGATGATCCTGGTCGAGGGCACCTACCGCAGCCACTGCAGCCTCGACGACAAGGCCATCAACGGTCTCAACCAGGCCGTCGACACCTGGATCCGCAAGCATGTTTGAGTTCGCCTGGCCCTGGATCTTCCTGCTCGCGCCGCTGCCCTGGCTGCTGCGCGCCTTGCTGCCGGCGGCCGACAGCGGCGAGGCGGCGCTCAAGGTCAGCTTCCTCAATGAGCTGGAGGGCCTCAGTGGCCAGCGTGCCCGCGCCAACCTGCCGGCCTGGCGCCAGCAGGCGCCCTTCGTGCTGCTGTGGATGTTCCTGATTCTTGCCGCCGCCCGCCCGGAATGGGTCGGCGAGCCGCTGCCGCTGCCCACCAGCGGCCGCGACCTGCTGCTGGCGGTGGATGTCTCCGGCTCCATGGACCACGACGACATGCAGTGGGAAGGCGAGGACATCCAGCGCCTGGAACTGGTGAAGAAGCTGTTCGGCGACTTCATCGAGGACCGCCGCGGCGACCGCATCGGCCTGATCCTGTTCGGCAGCCGCGCCTACCTGCAGTCGCCGCTGACCTTCGACCGCCACACCGTGCGCACCTGGCTGGACGAGGCGCTGATCAACATCGCCGGGCCGCAGACCGCCATCGGTGATGCCATCGGCCTGGCCGTCAAGCGCCTGCGCCAGCGCCCGGCCGACAGCCGCGTGCTGGTGCTGATCACCGACGGTGCCAACAACGGCGGCGAGATCGAACCCAAGGTCGCCGCGCGCCTGGCCGCCGAGCAGAAGGTCAAGATCTACACCATCGGCATCGGCTCCGACCCACAGCAGAGCGGCATCATGGGCATGCTCGGGCTGAACCCCGGGGTGGACCTGGACGAAGCCACCCTGATCGACATCGCCGAGCAGACCGGCGGCGCCTACTTCCGCGCCCGCACCAGCGAGGAGCTGCAACGCATCGAGGAGACCCTCGACCAGCTGGAACCGGCAGCCCAGCTGCCCACCCGTGCCCGCCCGGCCAAGGCCCTGTATCCCTGGCCGCTGGCCGCGGCCCTGCTGGTCAGCCTGTTGCTGGTGGCGCGCGAGCTGTGGCCGCAGCGCTGGCAGGCGCTGAACGCCCGCATCGGAGGGCGCAGCTGATGGAGATGCTCTGGCCGCAGTGGCTGCGCCCGTTCTGGCTACTCCTGCTGCCGCTGCTCGGCTGGCTGCTCTGGCAACTGTGGCACCGCGAGCGGCGCAGCGGACGCTGGCAGTTGCTGCTGCCGGCGGCATTCCAGGCCGTGCTGCTCACCGCCGGCCGCGCGCGCAGCAACAAGCTGCCGTGGATCGCCCTCGGGCTGGCCTGGCTGCTCACCCTGCTGGCCCTGCTCGGGCCCAGCTGGCAGCGCCTGGAACAGGCCAGCCAGAAACGCGCCGACCCGCTGGTGGTGCTGCTTGAGCTGACCCCGGCAATGCTCGCCACCGATGCCGCGCCGAACCGCCTGGAACAGGCCAAGCGCAAGATCATCGACCTGCTGCAGGCACGCCGCGACGCGCAGACGGCGATCATCGTCTATGCCGGCAGCGCCCACGTGCTGGTCCCGCTGTCCGATGACCTGGCCACCGCGCGCAACCTGCTGGAGGCGGTCAAACCCTCGATCATGCCCGAGCCGGGGCGCCGCGCCGACCTGGCAGTGCAACGCGCCCTGGACCTGCTGGACCAGGGGGCTCAGGGCCGTGGCCGGCTGCTGCTGATCGGCAGCGAACTGAGCCTGGATGAGCGCGACGGCCTGCGCAGCGCCCTGGGTAACCGCGGCGAGCGCCTGGCCATCCTTGGTATTGGCACCGCGGAGGGCGCGCCGATTCGAGGAGCTGACGGCAGCTTCCTCAAGGATGCCCAGGGCGCCATCCTCGTACCGCGCCTGGACGCCGCCAGCCTGCGCCGCTTCGCCAGCGAGCTGGGCGGCCAGTACCGCAGCGCGCGCCTGGACGATAGCGACCTGCAGGGCCTCGACCTGCTCGCCGGCCCCGAGCAGTTGCGCGAGGGCGCCGAACCGACCCAGCTGGCCGCCTGGGCCGACCAGGGCCACTGGCTGCTGTTGCCACTGTTGCTGCTCGCCGCCTGCGCCGGACGCCGCGGCTGGCTGTTCTGCCTGCCGCTGCTGCTGTGCCTGGCGCCACAGCCGAGCTACGCCCTGGGCTGGAACGACCTCTGGCTGCGCCCGGACCAGCAGGGCGAGCGCCTGTTGCAGGCGGACAAACCCAAGGAGGCCGCCGAGCACTTCCGTGATCCGCAGTGGCAGGGCGAGGCGCTGTACCGCGCCGGCGACTACCCGGCCGCCGCGGAACGCTTCGCCCGCAGCGACAGCGCCATCGCCCACTACAACCGCGGCAACGCCCTGGCCAAGAGCAACGAGCTGGCGGCGGCGGTAGATGCCTACGAACAGGCGCTGGAACGCGACCCCGAGCTGCAGCCGGCGCTGCACAACAAGGCCCTGGTCGAACAGCTGCTGCGCCAGCAGAAACAGCAGCAGCAACAGCAGTCCCAGCAGAACGACGACCCGCAGCAGGGCGAGGAGCAACCGCAGCCCTCCTCCGGCCAGCCCCAACCCGGTCAGCCGCAACAGGCCCAGGACTCGCAAGCCCCCGCGCAGCCACAGCCAGCGCAGGAGTCGCCAGCCAACGCCCAGCCGCAGCAACAGGGCCAGGCCCGCGATGGCGCCGATCAGCCGCCCGCGCCGGACGGCCAGGCGCAACCCGGTGCCGGCGACCCGCAGGACGAACCCCAGAGCGCCAGCGCCGAGCCACTGGACGGCGAGCAGCGCGACGCGCTGGAACAATGGCTGCGGCAGATTCCGGACGACCCGGGCGAGCTGCTGCGGCGCAAATTCCTTTACGAACAACAGCAACGCCAGGAAAGATCACGATGAAACGCCTGCTTTGCGCCCTCCTCCTCTGCCTGTGCGGCACCCAGCTGTGGGCCGCCGGCTTCTCCGCCACCGTCGACCGCGCGCGCCTGAACGAGGGCGAGACCTTCGACCTGATCCTCGAATCCGAGGACGTCACCCAGTTCGGCATGCCCGACCTCACGCCGCTGCGCGACCAGTTCGAGGTCGTCAGCACGCGCCAGGAGAACCGTCTCTCCACCTTCGCCGGCCAGGCCCGTTCCAGCACCCGCTGGATCGTCACCCTGCTGCCGCGGCAGAGCGGCTATGTGGTGGTGCCGCCACTCAAGCTGGGCGACGCACAGAGCCAGCCGATCACCCTGCAGGTGCTGAAGAACGACCCCGCCAGCGGCGGCAAGCTGGCGCCGATCTTCATCGACGCCAGCCTGGATCGCGAGAGCGTCTATGTGCAGGCCCAGGCGGTGCTGACCCTGCGCATCTACCACTCGGTGTCGCTGTATGACGACAGCAGCCTGACCCCGCTGAGCATCCCCGACGCCCGCGTCGAGCAACTGGGCGACCCACGCACCTTCGAGACCGACATCAACGGCGTGCGCCACGGCGTGATCGAGCTGCGCTACGCCATCTTCCCGCAGCAGAGCGGCGAGCTGAGCATTCCTGCGCAGGTGTTCAGCGCCACGCCGGTGGAGCGTTCCAACGGCTATGAATTCAACCCCTTCGGCCCGCGCCCCGGGCGGCCGACGCGGGTCAAGTCGCCGGAAATCCCGCTCGAGGTGAAGCCGCGCCCGGCCAGCTGGCCGGCCGACGTGCCCTGGCTGCCGGCGCGCGCGCTGACCCTGAGCGAGGCCTGGAACCCGGAGCCCAAGGCCGTGACCGTCGGTGACTCGCTGACCCGCAGCCTGATGCTGCGCGCCGAGGGCCTGTCCAGCGCCCAGCTGCCGCCCCTGCCGATCCAGGACAGCGCCGGCCTGCGGCGCTATCCGGACCAGCCGCAGCAGCGCAACGAGGTCAACGACAAGGGCCTGATCGGCAGCCGCGAGGAAAGCGAGGCCCTGGTACCGAGCCAGAGTGGCCGCATCACCCTGCTGGAAGTGCAGGTGCTGTGGTGGAACACCGAACTGGACCGCCTGGAGAGCGCCAGCCTGCCGGCCCGCACCCTGGAAGTGGCGAGCAACCCGAGCCTGGAGGTGGAAGCCCCGGTGGGTGGCCAGGCCGTCGCCCGCGATGCGGCCCAGGTACTGCTGTGGCCCTGGCAGCTGGCCTGCGCCCTGCTCGCCCTGACCACCGTGCTGGGCTTCGGCCTGTGGTGGCATGCGCGCCGCCAGCCGGCCATCCTGCCCACCGCACAGACCGGCCCCAGCCCGCGCACCCTGCTCGACGACCTCAAGCGCGCCTGCCTGGCCAACGACCCGCAGGCCACCCGCCAGGCGCTGGACGCCTGGGCACGCCAGCAACCGGAAACCCTGGCCGACATGGCGGCGCGCTTCGCCACCCTGTCCGATGCTCTCGACGGTCTGAACGGCGCGCTCTACAGCGAAACCGGCAATCAGTGGCAGGGCGAAAGCCTGTGGAAAGCCATTCGCAGCCTGCCGCCACTGGAGGCAGCGGCCAGCCCGCAGGAGAGCAGCCCGCTGCCGCCCCTGTACCCGCGCTGACAAACACGCCAAGGATGGAACCCATGACCCTCAGGGAAGAACTCGCCGCCTTCTACCGCCGCTGCGGCTTCAGCGACACCGCCGACCGCCAGGCCTGCACGGTGCCGGTCTACACCGGCTGCCTGCTGGTGCCGCTGCCGAACATCGAGACGCGCCACATCTACCTCAAGTACCACGACCTGCACCACATCGTGACCGGCTACAGCACCGGGCGCATCGGCGAAGGCGAGGTCAGCGCCTGGGAGCTGGGCACCGGCTCGATGCTCAACTCGCCCCTGCTCGGCACCATGAACCTGATCGCCCTCTCCACCGGCCTGGTACTGCAGCCGAAACGCATGTGGCGCGCCTTCCGCCGCGGCGGCCGCAGCCGTAACCTGTACCCGCTGGCCATGCGCGAGCGGATCGACGCCGACCACTGGCCCGACCTGCCCGCCCTGCGCCAGGCGCTGCTGGACAGCCGCCGCGATCCGCTGCCGCTACCCCTGCGCGCCATCGAGTTCAGCGCCTACGCGGCGCTGGCCATGCTGATACATGCGCTGATTGCCATCCCCGCCATGATCACCCGCGTGATCACCGATATCGGCCTGGGTTACAGCTTTATCCAGGCGGTAAAGCCGACCAGGCGTAGCGATTTGTACTGAGCTAGAAGAAGACTTTATTCCCAGAGGGGTAGCTAACGGCCAAAAGCGGACGATTGCTGGCAGGTATTCAAGCTATGTCCCCAGGCCCTGGGGAAATAGCTTGGGGTTTGAGAAAGCCTGCTTAAGGTGGTCGTACACCAATCGCACCCGCTTCGATACAGGACCCTGCTGCGGGCGGTATATGAACAGATCCCATGGCGCTGGAGCGAGATCAGCCAAAACAGCAACCAGCTTTCCTGTCCGCAGATGAGGCTCAGCCAGGTAGGCAGGAATTTGGCCAAAACACATGCCTGCCAGGGTGGCTTCCAATTCCGTATCGGGATCATCACAGATAAGAGCTGGCTGCCTGGGCGTGAACGTTTGCCCGTCGGCAAATAGCCAAGGCCAAGGGCGGCCATTTTTCCGGTCGATCAGGACTGAAAGTGGCAGCTTAGCTAAGGCATCCAAAGATTTAGGTGGTGTCTTTTGGCCTATGAGAGACGGGCACGCGACAACGTAAAACGGCACGGGAGCTAAGGCACGTGCAACGTAGCGCCGGTCGCGAATAACCCCCACCCTGATACCAATATCGATATGCGCCTCAACAGCATCAGTCATCTGATCTTCCAAGCGGAGATCGAATTGCAGGTCAGGATGTGCAGCGGCCAGGGGCTGAAGAAACGGTATTAGGAAGCGCCTGCCAATAGCATGTGGAGCCGTAATCCCCACCCTACCTGACAGCTCAGGCTCCGTCCTGTGCGACCGGAATAGCGTATCGAAATGATCCAGAGCTGACCTGGCATCTTTGGCGTAATCCTGACCGAAAGCAGTGATGCTCACCTGGCGGGTATTGCGGTGGAACAGTGATTCGCCAAGCTCAGTTTCCAGGGCTTGAATGGCTCGAGTCACCCCTTGTGGGGAGATGCCTAATCGAGTTGCCGCTTCGCGGAAGCTACCTGCCTCTGCTGCTGTGCAAAAAATCCTAACCATCTCCATGCGGTTAAGCATGTTGCTCCTCCCATTTATTCCATTTTCAGGAATAGCATAATCCAATCATTTCCATTTATTGAGATCAATCATGGGTCTAAAGTTTGCGCACTGCCAGGTTTACCAGCCATGGCGAAGCACAAAACCGCCGATGAGGTTCTCAGCATGAGCAATAACATTTCTGGAAAAGTTGTCGTTATCACCGGTGCCAGCAGCGGCCTGGGTGAGGCTACTGCACGCCACCTTGCTGCGCTTGGCGCTCGCGTAGTGCTGGCTGCACGTCGCAAAGATAAACTCGACGCATTGGTGGCTGAGCTGACCAATTCAGGTGGTCAGGCAATCGCGTATCAGACCGATGTTACCTCTCAGGAAGAGGTCAAAACGCTCATTCAAGGTGCCGTGGACACCTACAGTCGCATTGATGTACTGGTCAACAATGCCGGACTGATGGCGATTGCACCGCTCAGCGATGCTCGCACTGACGAGTGGGATCGTATGATCGATATCAACATCAAGGGTCTGCTGTACGGAGTCGCGGCTGCATTGCCAGTCTTCCAGAAACAAAACAGTGGTCACTTCATCAACATCGCATCGGTTGCAGGCCTGAAGGTGTTCAGCCCAGGTGGCACCGTGTACAGCGGCACCAAGTTTGCTGTGCGGGCTATCTCCGAAGGACTGCGTCACGAAGTCGGTGGCAGCATCCGCACCACGACTATCGAACCGGGCGCCGTGGACTCCGAACTGAAATTCGGCAGCTCCCACCAACAGAGCCGCGATTTCGTGGTGGACTTCTACAAGCAAGCAATTCCCGCCGAATCCGTCGCTCGAGCTATCGCCTTCGCAATTGAGCAGCCTGCTGACGTAGATATTAACGAGATCGTTCTGCGCCCAACTGTGCAGGAATTCTAATGAGTTGAGGGCCTGTCTCTTCGGCGTCAGGCCCCGCTTATCTGGAGTGAAAAGCTGTGAGCAACGTAACTGAATCGCTGTCGAGTGGTGGGCTGATGAAGGCCTTGCGCCTAGATAGCTATGACGAGAGCACCCTGCTTGAGGTCGAAGTCGCAAAGCCTTCGCCGCAACAAGGGCAGGTACTGGTAAGGATTAAAGCCAGCGGCGTTAACCCAATCGACTATAAAATTCGCCTGGGGCAGGCCCCTTACGCGATGCCTGAGTTACCAGCGATCATTGGCACTGATTTGTCGGGCGTCGTTGAGGCTGTGGGCGAAGGCGTTACTCAGTTCCAAGTTGGGGATGAGGTGTATGGTCTGACTGGCGGTGTGCGTGGATTGCAGGGATCTTTGGCCCAGTACGCGGCAGTCGATGCAAATTTGTTAGCGATCAAGCCTAGAAATCTCAGCATGCGCGAAGCGGCAGCCCTGCCACTGGTGACGCTGACTGCATGGGAAGGCCTAGTAGATAAAGCAGCTGTGAAAGCGGGTGACCGCGTGTTGGTTCATGGTGGCGCTGGCGGAGTCGGACATGTCGCCGTGCAGCTCGCCAAAGCTTTTGGTGCTGATGTTTATGCAACCGTGTCCCCCGCGAAGCACTCAATCATAGAGTCCTACGGGGCAACGCCTATCGACTATCAAAGCGTTGGCGTCAATGAGTATGTGGCCCAGCACACTAACGGGGATGGCTTTGACATTATCTATGACACCGTTGGTGGCGAGTCCTTGGATCTGTCGTTCCATGCCATTCGCCCATATGGACACATTGTCAGCTGCGCTGCATTTTCCTCCCATAACCTGGCTCCAGGCTCCCTGCGCTGCATGACCCTGTCCGGGGTATTTGTCCTATTGCCAATGCTGTCCGGCAAAGAGCGTGCTCACCATGGCGAAATCTTGCGCAAGGCGGCCCAATTGGCAGAAGCGGGTCAGCTGAAGCCGCTGGTAGATGAGTTTCGTTTCTCCCTTGACCAGGCTCAGACTGCCCACGAAATGCTTGAACAAGGAGAAATACGAGGTAAGGCCGTCATTGATATCGACTAGGAGCCTTTGTGGCAGTAAGGCACATCGTGCCATGCAGCCGCAGTTATTGACGACACGGATGACCGCTATTGGCCGAAAGCTGCCTCTGACCTCGGCAAGTTAAGCCTCTGGCTAACCCGCCCTAAGCCTCGACAGCACCAACACGCGGCGCATGCTCTGCCATCAGCTCCACCACCCAGTCGATAAATACCCGCAGCTTGGCGCTGACATGCCGGTTGGGTGGGTAGGCCAGGTAGAGCGGCATCGGCTCCAGTTGCCAGTCCTCGAACAGCGGCAGCAGCGCCCCGCTCGCCTGCTGGGCCTTGGCCATGTATTCCGGGAGCCAGAGGATGCCGAGGCCGGCCAGGCCGGCGGCGAGGTAGGCGTTGCCGTCGTCCACTGCCAGCGCCAGGCGGCCCTGCAGGGCGATACGTTCCTCGCCGCGGCGCATGACACCGGAAACCGCCTGGCGGGTGCGCGCGCCGAGGAAGCTGATGATCTGGTGATCGCCCAGTTCGCGCGGGTGTGCAGGCACGCCGGCGCGTGCCAGGTAGCCGGGCGCCGCGTACACGCCGATGCGCAGGTCGCCCACATGCCGGGCCACCAGCGACTGCTCGGCAATGACGCCGCCACGCACCACGCAGTCGACGTTGTCGCCGATCAGGTCGACATGACGGTCGCTGACGCCCAGGTCGAGCTGGATCTCCGGGTAGCGTTCGCGGAAGGCCGGCAGCGCCGGGATCAGGATCAGGCTGGCGAAGGGGCTGGGCACGTCCACCCGCAGGCGGCCGCGCGGCGCACTGGCGGCGGCGGACAGGCTGGTCTCGGCGTCGTCCATGTCGGCCAGCAGGCGGATCACCCGCTCGTAGTAGGCGGCGCCGTCGGCGGTGACATTGACCTTGCGCGTGGTGCGGTTGAGCAGGCGCACGCGCAGCCTTGCCTCCAGCTGCTGCACCAGTTGGGTGACGCTGGTCTTGCTCATGTGCAGGGTGTCGGCAGCCTTGGTGAAGCTGCCGGTTTCCACCACACGGGCGAAGGCCTGCATCGCATCGAAACGGTCCATCGCGACTCCGGATTGTTTGGATTCTACAAACAGTGATGGACAGTGTTGCTCGTTTATCAGGCCAGCGCACGCGCCTAGAGTCGCTTCATCGATATCCAACGATGGAGATAGACCGATGACAACCCGTGATGTGATTTTCCCGCCCGACCGCCATGCCCTGTACGAGCTGCACCGCTATTCGCCGGCGATTCGCTCCAATGGCTTCCTGTTCGTCTCCGGCCAGGTCGGCAGCCGCAAGGATGGCTCGGCCGAACCGGACCTCGCGGCCCAGGTACGCCTGGCCTTTGCCAACCTCAATGCGATCCTGGCCGAGGCCGGCAGCAGCTTCGATGATGTGGTCGACACGACCATCTTCATGGTCGATCCCGACTCTAAATTCGAGACCATCTGGGAAGTAGCGGCCGAGTTCTGGGGCGAAGCGCCCTACCCGACGGTGACCGCTCTCGGCGTGACCTGGCTGTCCGGCTTCGACTTCGAGATCAAGGTGATCGCCAGGCTGCCGCAGTAAGGCCTGCAGCAAAAAGCCCCCGGCCTGGCGACCGAGGGCTTCTGGTGGTGCGCGCGAAAGCGCGGGTCTATTCCGGCTGCAATCCGATGGGGAAGAACTCACCGCCGCTCCAGACCCCGAGCCAGGTCTGCCCGTCGATCTGCCGCTCCACGGCCAGGTCGACCAGCTGGTAGAACACGTTGCGGTGCACCAGCGCTTCCAGGTTGCGCCGCACGTGCAGGTAGGGCGCGGGCTCCTGGGTATCGGGGTCGATCTCCACGCGCAGCGGGTGTTCGGCGCCGGCCTCGATTTCCTCGTCGACATTGGTGGTGAAGCGCAGCAACTGCCCTTCCCCCTCGCCTTCCACCTGCAGAGTCACAGCGACGAAAGGCGCGTCGTCGACGATGATGCCGACCTTCTCCACCGGGGTGATCAGGAAGTACTTGTCGTCATCGCGACGGATGATGGTGGAGAACAGCTTGACCATCGGCTTGCGCCCGATCGGCGTACCCAGGTAGTACCAGGTGCCGTCGCGGGCGATGCGCATGTCGATGTCGCCGCAGAAATCCGGGTTCCACAGGTGTACCGGCGGCAGGCCCTTGCCCTCGCCCTTGGGAATCTGCGCCAGCAGGTCGCCGGCCTTGCCCGGATCGGTCATGCGGATATCTCCTCGTACGGGTCGCCAGCAGTATGGCGACTAGCGCTCGCTGACGCCCAGCAAGGTGCGCGCGTACTGTTCGAACGGCGCGCGCAGCTGGTCAGCAGGCTGGTTATCGTAAAACGTCAGGATTCCGCCGCGAACATGGATGCGCGCGGTGTCCACCAGGTAGCGGGTGCCGGTCTCTATCAGCATCAGCTGGATCACCCCGGAGTCGACACCGAGACGGTCCAGCGCCTCTTCATCCTCCCACTCCACCACCGTGCCGATACGGTCGTCGGCACCGGCGAAGCGGGCGTACAGCAGGTAGTGGGCACCGGCCGAACGCGCGTCGATCATCGCCTGGTCCAGGCCCTCGGGCTGGCTGGCACGACGCACCAGCGGGAAGTACTCGACGAAGGCCTTGAAGGCTTCTTCCGCCACCACGTTGGGCCGCGGATGGGCGTCGCCCGGCGGCACGTAATGGCTTTGGGCGATGTAGACGAAAGAGTCGGCCTGCAGGCGCCAGGACGCGGAGCGACGAGTGTCGCTGTGGTCGAGCACGCCGGCATCGCGCAGGTGGTATTCGGCGCCAGCGGCCAGGTCGCTGGCCTTCATGCAGCCGCCGAGCGCGCACAGCGCCAGCAGCAGGATCAAGCTACGCATTGGGTTCCTCCCTGCCGGTGACGGAAAACCGGCGGATAGAGCGACATAGCAGCTTCCGCGCCAACCCTCACAATCCCCTCTGCCACTCCTGACGCAGCTGTGCACTGTGCGGCCGCTCGATGGCCTGGCGCACCTGGGCCAGCAGGCGGGCCTTGTCGGCGCCCAGGTTGCCCTTGAGCACCAGGTAGTTGGAGGCGTGGTCGCTGCGGAACACGGTGTTCTGCAGCTCCAGGCCCTGCAGCAGGCGCTCCACTTCGAGGAACAGCTGCTGCTGGCCGAGCGGCTGGAAATCGGCGAAGCCCTCGCGGAAACGCGCCTCGCCCATAGGGAAGCTGACCACCAGGGTGGAGAGGAACTCCGGCTGGGCGGCATTCATCAGGCGCGCCGAGTTGTCGGCATGCTGCTCGCTCAGGACGGTACCGCCGAGGCCGTTGAGGATCATCACCGAGCGGGTGATGCCGGCTTCGCCGAGTTTTTCCAGGGCGCTGAGGCTGGACTCATAGGTCTCGCCCTTGTTGACCCGCGCCAGCACCTCGTCGTCGCCCGACTCGCAGCCGACATAGGCCATTTTCAGGCCGGCGTCGGCCAGCTCCTTGAGCTCGGCCACCGATTTCTTGCGCAGGTTGCGCGGCAGGCAGTAGCTGGAGACGCGGTCGACCTCGGGCATGTGCTCGCGAATGGCCTGCAGGATATTCAGCAGGCGCCGGGTCGGCAGCACCAGGGCGTCGCCGTCGGCGAGGAACACCCGCTGCACGATCAGCCGTTCGCCGGCGCGGCGGATCTCCTCCAGCACCTGGTCTTCGTCGCGGGCACGGAATTTTTTCTGCGGCGCCGTGTACATCTCGCAAAAGGTGCAGTGGTTCCACGAGCAGCCGTTGGTCACCGGCAGGATCAGGGAATGGGCTTCGCTCGGCGGACGGAACACCGGCTCGATATAGGCGATGGGGAATTCGGCGGACATGAGTTTCTGGCTTGGTACGGGGCGGCCGATCAGCCGCCGATGATTTTCATGACGGTCACGCCGCCTGCAAAAGCGACCTCCTGCTTGTCCGCCAGGGCGCGCACCAGCAGGCGTTGCAAGGCCGGCAGGGCCTGGTGGCGCGGCTTGTCGAGCAGATCGCCGACATAGTGGCGGTTGCTCGACGACAGGCAGCCATGCAACCAGCCAGTCGACGACAGGCGCAGGCGCGAGCAGGTACGACAGAACGGCACGCTCTCGTTGGCGATCACGCCGAAGAAGCCGCGGCCGGGAATCTCGTAGCGCAGCGCGGTGGCATCCAGCGGTGCCGGCGCCTGGACGAACTCGTGGCGCTCGGCGACCTTCTCCAGCAGCTCGGGCATGCCATAGAACTGCTGCTGGAAGCTGGCGCCTTCACGGGCCAGATGGCCCATGCGCATCAGTTCGATGAAGCGCAGCTCGAAGCCGTTCTCCAGGCAGTAGTCGAGCATCGGCAACACCTGCTCGTGGTTCTGCCCGCGCAGCGGCACCATGTTGATCTTGATCTTCAGCCCCGCGGCCCGCGCCTCCGCAAGGCCCTGCAGCACGGTCGGCAGATCACCGCCACGGGCGATGCGCTTGAAGGCGACGGGGTCGAGGGTATCCAGGGACACGTTGATGCGCTTGAGCCCGCACTCCAGCAGCAACGGCAGCTTGCGCGAGAGCAGCTGGCCATTGCTGGTAAGGCCGATGTCCTGCAGGCCCAGGCGGCTGACGCCGCGCAGGAAATGTTCGAGCTTGGGGCTGACCAGCGGCTCGCCGCCGGTGATGCGCAGGCGCTCGATGCCGGCCGCCTCGATCAGGTAGGCCACGCCGCGCACCATGGCCTCGGCGGACAGCTCGTCCTGCGCCGCCACCAGACGCTTGCCGTCCGGCACACAGTAGGTGCAGGCGTAGTTGCAGGCGGCGGTCAGGCTGATGCGCAGGTTACGAAAGCGCCGACCCTGGCGATCAACGATCATGGGCAACTCCGACAGTGTTCACTGCGGAGTATATGCCCGCCGCCGATGGCAAAGAACGCATCATTGGCGGGCTGAATGGCATCAGGCGGTCGGCGCTTCGCCGTCGCGCTTGCGCTTGTTGCCCATGCGCACGCCGATGTCCATGAGGAACTGGAAGAAGCCGTCCTGGTCCTCCAGCACGCTGCTCCAGAACGGCGAGTGGTACAGCGCCACGGCGCCGTGCACCAGCGCCCAGGCGGCGCAGTAGTGGAAGTACGGCGGCACGTCCTCCAGCTTGCCTTCCTCGATGCGGCCCTTGATCAGCTGGGTCAGGCGCTCGAAGTTGGAGGTACGGATCTTGTGCAGCTGCTCGACCATCTCCGGCACCTGGTTGCCCTTGACCACCTTCTCTTCCAGGCGGTCGAACAGGCGGTAGCGCTGCGGGTCGCGCATGCGGAACTCGAAGTAGGCGCGCGCCAGCGCTTCCTTGTCCTTGGCCACGTCCTCGGACAGCAGCAGGGCATTGAGGTCGCGCTCGTAGTCCAGCATCAGGCGCAGGTAGACCTCGGCCTTGGACTTGAAATGCTTGTAGATCGTGCCTTTGCCGATACCGACGGCGTCGGCGATCATCTCGACGGTGACGCTGTCTTCACCCTGTTCAAGGAAGAGCTTGAGCGCGGTATCGAGAATTTCCTGTTCGCGACGACGGAATTCACGGACTTTGCGAGGTTCTTTGTTCATAAAATGACTACAGGATGAAAAATCGAGGCGCAATATTATGCCTGTTCAGCACGAAAATGCACGGATCATCGGCCCCATGCCCAATCTAAGCGACGAATTTCCTCTAGCTGCAGGCCTTTGCTACCTCAATCACGCCGCCGTGGCGCCCTGGCCGAAGCGCGCCAGTGAGGCCGTCAGCCGCTTCGCCGAAGAGAACTGCCGCAGCGGCGCCCGTGATTATCCGGCCTGGCTGCAGGTGGAGAGGCGCCTGCGTGAGCGCTTCCAGCGCCTGCTGAACGCAACGAGCACCGCGGATATTGCACTGGTCAAAAACACTTCGGAAGCCCTCTCCTTCGTCGCGTTCGGACTGGATTGGCGAGCTGGCGACCAGGTGGTGATCAGCGATGAGGAGTTTCCCTCCAACCGCATCGTCTGGGAGGCCCTGAAGCCCCGCGGTGTCGAGGTGGTGCAGGTCAACCTGAGCAGCAGTGACCCGGAGGCCGCCCTGCTCGCCGCCTGCGGGCCGCGCACGCGGCTGCTGTCGATCAGCGCGGTGCAATACGGCAGCGGCCTGCGCCTGGACCTGCTGCGCCTGGGCGCAGGCTGCCGCAGCAAGGGCGTGCTGCTGTGCGTGGACGCCATCCAGCAACTCGGCGCCCAGCCCTTCGACGTCCAGGCCAGCGACTGCGCCTTCGCCATGGCCGATGGGCACAAATGGCTGCTCGGCCCCGAAGGCCTCGGCGTGTTCTATTGCCGCAGTGACCTGCGCGAACAGCTGGCCCTGCATGAATACGGCTGGCACATGCTGGAGCATGCCGGCGACTATGACCGCCGCGAGTGGCAGCCGGCACGCAGCGCGCGACGCTTCGAGTGCGGCAGCCCGAACATGCTTGGCGCCATGGCCCTGGAGGCCAGCCTTTCGCTGCTGGAGGAAGTGGGCATGCCGCAGGTCGCGACACTGATCGAGGAGCGCGTGCAGCAGCTGCAGGAAGGATTGCAGCGCATCGCCGGGGTGCAGCTGCACAGCCCGCCGAACCCGGCCCGACGCGCCGGCATCCTGACGTTCAGCCGGGACGGCTGGGACAACCAGGCACTGTTCGCCCGCCTGAGGGAGCGACAGGTGATCTGCGCGCAACGGGGCAAGGGTGTCCGTTTGTCGCCGCACTTCTACACCGAGCCGGCGGTGATCGAGCAGACGCTGGCCGTGCTGGACCAGTTGCGACAAGACTGAGTGCTCAGCAGAGGCGGCGGTATTCCAAATACGTTTAAGAAACCGCTCAAACCAATCTGGACGATCGGAATTCCTGGCCAATACTGGAACTACTGGTGTGCGGCATCTCCCCCCAAGTGCCCCGCCAGTCTGGGTACCGTGGATCGCGTACCTTGTTTTACTCCTAATGGTCTTGACCCGGATTCATCCCCCAGAACCCGGGTTTTTTTTGTCCGCGATTTTTACCCGCCGAGCCGATCAGGCAACTCTGGCCAGCGGAAACAGGCGCTTGAAGTTGGCCGTGGTCTGCGCGGCCAGATCCTCGAAGCGCTCGCCGCGCACCATCGCCAGGAACTCCGCGACCTCGCGCACATACTGCGGCAGATTGGGCTTGCCGCGATGCGGGATAGGCGCGAGATAGGGCGCGTCGGTTTCCACCAGTAGGCGGTCGGCCGGCACCTTGCGCGCCACTTCGCGCAGGGCATCGGCATTGCGGAAGGTGACGATACCGGACAGCGAGATGTAGAAGCCGATATCCAGCGCCGCCTTGGCCATCTCCCAATCCTCGGTGAAACAGTGCAGCACGCCGGCCTGCGGCAACGCTGCCTCGCGCAGCAGCGCCAGAGTGTCGGCGCGCGCCTCGCGGGTGTGCACGATCACCGGTTTGCCGGTGATCTTCGCCGCCTCCAGATGCAGGCGGAACGACTGCTGCTGCAGCTCGGCCGCCTCCGGTTCGTAGTGGTAATCCAGGCCGGTTTCGCCAATGGCCACCACATGCGGGTGGTTCAGCTCGCCCAGCAACCAGTCCAGCGCCGGCGCCTCGCCCTGCTCCAGATCCAGCGGATGCACACCCACCGAGCAGTCGACGTCGGCATAGCGCTCCGCCAGCGACTTGACTGCCCCGGCGTTGTCGGCGCTGACGCCGATGCACAGGAAGTGCTGCACGCCACGGGCGCGGGCGGCAGCCAGCGCCGCATCGAGGGAACCATCATGGGCCGCCAGATCGAGGCGGTCGAGGTGGCAGTGGGAATCAACCAGCATGGAATTTCTCTGTCTCTGAAATGACGAAGCGCCCGATTCGGGCGCCTCTACCTTGAAGCTTGCTGTGCGTGGTTCAGAACCTGTTCTCGATCTCGCGAGCTAGCGATAAACGGTGGCGAAAATAGCCGAGGAGGCGGAGTTTACGAGTAGTAAATGAGCATTCCGAGGCTGTTTTCAACGCCGTTTAGCCGACGCGCAGCAGATCGTGAGCAGGTTCTTACATGGTGTGGGTCGGGCGATCCGACTTCAGCGCACCGGCCAGGTAAGTCTCGATCTTGTTGCGCGCGGTGTTGTCGCCATCGTTGAACTGCACACCGACACCGGCAGCACGGTTGCCCTGAGCGCCCTTGGGGGTGATCCACACCACTTTGCCAGCCACCGGGATCTTCTCCGGCTCGTCCATCAGGTTCAGCAGCATGAATACCTCGTCGCCCAGCTTGTAGCTTTTGGCGGTGGGGATGAACAGGCCGCCGTTGCGAACAAACGGCATATAAGCCGCATAGAGAACGGATTTGTCCTTGATGGTGAGGGACAGGATGCCGTTACGCGGTCCCAGATTCGGTGGCAAACTCATGCGCTAATCCTGGCAACTTAATCCAATTTCTCGATTCTAGCCCGGTCCGGGCAGGCTTGCCCACTGCACCAGCAGGGCTTCGAGAAGCAGAGCACCGTTCAGGTTGGCCTTGCCCAGCACCTTCTGCCGTTGCTGCAGCAACCAGTCCTGCATGGCCAGCAGCTTGTGCTGCGGGGTTTTGTCGGCCAGGTACTGCACCACCTTGCGCATGTCGACAGCCCCGAGGCCCTCCTCGTCGCGGCTCAGCTGATAGCGCAGCATCAACTGCGCCCAGTCGCAGAACCAGTCGAACAGCATGGTCATCGGCAGGGTCTTCCAGGCCTCGGCCAACTGACTGGGACTGGCCTGCTGCTTGAGCAGCTTCTTCACCCCCTCGACCACCAGCGCGCGCTGCTCCAGTACGCCCTGAGCGTGCAGCCGGCGCGCCATCAGCGGCGAGCCGGCAGCCAGGGCCAGCAGTTCGCCGCGCTGCTCGTCGCTCACCTCCGGCAGCGCCTGGGCCAGCCAGGCCAGACTCTGCTGCGGGCTCGGCAACGGACAAGCCTGCTGCACGCAGCGGCTCTTGACGGTCGGCAACAGGCGACTGGGCTGGTGACTGACCAGCAGCAGCACGGTATCGCCGGAAGGCTCCTCCAGGCTCTTGAGCAAGGCATTGGCCGAGTTGAGGTTCATCGCCTCCACCGGCTCCAGCAACACCACCTTGCGCCCGCCCAGCTGCGCAGTCTGCACCACGAAGCTGACCAGCTCGCGCACCTGGTCGACCTTGATCGCCTTGTCCGCCTCCTCCGGCTCCAGCACGAACACATCCGGATGGGTACCGGCCGCCAGCAGATGACAGGCCTTGCACTGACCGCAAGCCTCCAGGCCGACGGGCTGCTGGCAGAGCAGCCGGGCCATCAGGCGCTCGGCCAGGTCGCGCTTGCCGATGCCGGCGGGCCCGTGCAGCAGGTAGGCGTGGGCATGCCGCGAGCGGCTCGCCAGCTGCTGCCAGAGTGGCTCCTGCCAGGGGTAGGCCTCAGCCACGGCAGCGCTCCAGGATTTCCGGCAGCAACGCATCGATAGCCCGCTGCACGGCCTCCAGCGACTGCGCCGCATCCAGCACGCGATAGCGCGCCGGCGCGGCTTGGGCACGCTGCAGGTAGGTATGGCGCACGGCCTCGAAGAAGGCGTGCCCCTCCTGCTCGAAACGATCCAGGCGCCCGCGCGCGGCGGCGCGCGACAGACCGATCTCGACAGGCAGGTCGAATACCAGGGTCAGGTGTGGACGCAGCTCGCCCTGGACGAAACGTTCCAGCTCGGCAATGCGCGCCTCGCTCAGGCCGCGGCCACCGCCCTGGTAGGCGTAGGTGGCGTCGGTGAAGCGATCACAGAGCACCACGGCGCCGCGCGCCAGGGCCGGGCGAATCACCTGCGCCAAATGCTGGGCACGGGCAGCGAAGACCAGCAGCAGCTCGGTATCGCTGTCCATGATTTCGTCACTGGGCGCCAGCAGCAGCTCGCGGATGCGTTCGGCCAGCGGCGTACCGCCGGGCTCGCGGCTCAGCACCACCTCGATGCCCTGCTCGCGCAGACGCTCGGCGAGGTACTCGCGGTTGGTGCTCTTGCCGGCCCCTTCCGGGCCCTCCAGGGTGATGAACAGACCGCTCACGGGGTTTCCTTATCTGGGCGCGGGGCTGGAGCGGTAATCGGCGCGGCGCTTGAGCTGGTACTCGCGCACGGCACGGTTGTGCTGCTCCAGGGTTTCCGAGAATACATGGCTGCCATCGCCGCGGGCGACGAAGTACAGGCTCTTGCCGGCCACCGGATTGAGCGCGGCATGAATCGCTTCGCGGCCGGCCAGGGCGATGGGGGTCGGCGGCATGCCATCGATCACATAGGTGTTGTAGGGCGTCGGCTGCTGCAGGTGGGCGCGGGTCAGGTTGCCGTTATAGCGCTCACCGAGGCCGAAGATCACCGTCGGGTCGGTCTGCAGGCGCATGCCGCTGCGCAGGCGGCGGACGAACACACCGGCGATCTGCCCGCGCTCCTCGGCCACGCCGGTCTCCTTCTCCACCATCGAGGCCATGATCAGTGCGTCGTAAGGCTTGCGATAGGGCAAGCCATCAGCGCGCCTGGCCCACTCCTCGTCCAGCACCTGATCCAGGCGCGCGCTGGCCTGCTTGAGCAGATCCAGATCACTCATGCCACGCACATAGCGGTAGGTATCGGGAAAGAAACGCCCTTCCGGGCTGACACCGGCCAGGCCGAGCCGGTCCATCAGCGCCTTGTCATCCAGATCGGCCAGGCGTTGCTCGAGCTTTTCCTGGCGCCCCAGCGCCGCGCGCACCTGGCGGAAGCTCCAGCCCTCGACCAGCGTCAGGCTGTACTGCACCACCTCGCCGCGCCGCCACAGCTCGAGCAGGTCGCGCGCGCTCTGCTGGGGAGTCAGACGATATTCGCCACTGTGCAGCGCCTGCCCAGGCAGATTGAAGCGCCAGTAGAGACGCAACCAGAGTGCGCCGTCGAGCACTCCTTCCCCTTCCAGGCGATTGAGCAGGCCACCGGGCGTATCGCCCGGCACGACCTCGATCAGGCGTTCACTCTCCAGCTTGAGCGGCTGGTCCAGGGCGCTGCGCAGGCTCCAACCAGCCAGAGCCAACGCCAGCACGAGTGCCACCAGGCCGGCGACCAGCAGCAACAGCAACTTGCGAATCACGAATCAGGAATCCAGAAGACTGCGGATAAGGGCCTGCAGTTTACGGGTGAGCGGGCCGGCCGGCCAGACGCTGGCGGCCAGTTCGCGCACCGGCCAGATGCCATAGAGGCTGTTGCAGAGGAAAACCTCGTCAGCCCCGAGCAGTTCGTCGTAGCCAATGTCACGCACCTCGCAGGAGATGCCCAGGCACCTCGCCTGCTCCAGCACCTCGGCGCGCATCACGCCAGCCACGCCGCAACGCGACAGGTCGGCGGTCGCCAGCACGCCGTCCTTGAGCAGAAACAGGTTGCTGTAGACGCCTTCGATCACCCGCCCGGATTGATCGCGCATCAGCCCTTCGGCGAAGGCAGGGTCCTGCCACTCGCCACGGGCCAGCACCTGCTCCAGGCGATTGAGGTGCTTGAGGCCGGCCAGCAGCGGCTGCTCCGCCAAGCGCGTGACGCAGGGGTAAAGGCATACGCCCTGCTCGGCATTGGCGGCGGGATAGCTGGGCAGCGGATTACCCAGCAGGATGCGACGCGGCTGGGCAGGCTGGGGCGGCGCGTAACCGCGCAGACCGTCACCACGGGTGATGATCAGCTTGGCCACGCCCTCGCCCAGCTCGCTGAAAAAGGCGTGCAGCTCGGCTTCCAGCGCAACCAGGTCGAGGTCGATGGCCAGCCGCCGCAGCCCTTCGGCCAGGCGCGCCAGATGACGCGACAGCAGAACGGCGCGGCCGCCGCGCACGGCGATGGTCTCGAACAGGCCATCGCCATAGGCCAGGCCACGGTCGCCAAGGGGCAGATCCGTGGCCGGGCGGCCGTCGACCCAGCTCAGCATCAGCCGTTGAAACGGCGGAACACCAGCGATCCGTTGGTGCCGCCGAAGCCGAAGGAGTTGG
Source organism: Aquipseudomonas alcaligenes (assembly GCF_900156545.1). Classification (GTDB taxonomy): domain Bacteria; phylum Pseudomonadota; class Gammaproteobacteria; order Pseudomonadales; family Pseudomonadaceae; genus Aquipseudomonas; species Aquipseudomonas alcaligenes_A. Next base: position 273,232 of record NZ_FTNW01000001.1, on the reverse strand, counting down.
ACAGCACCGCGTCGATCGCCAGCGGCTTGGCCTGGTGCGCGACGAAGTCGAGGTCGCAGCCCTCGTCCGGCTCATCCAGGTTGATGGTCGGCGGCGCCACCTGGTCGCGCAGGGCCAGCACGCTGAAGATCGCCTCCACCGCACCGGCGGCGCCCAGCAGGTGGCCGGTCATGGACTTGGTCGAACTGACCGACAGCTTGTGCGCATGCGCGCCGAACACCGACTTCACGGCACAGGCCTCGGCCTTGTCGCCTGCCGAGGTGGAAGTGCCGTGGGCATTGATGTACTGCACCTGGTCCGGATTGAGACCGGCATCGCGCAGGGCGTTGGTCATGCAGCGGGCAGCCCCGGCGCCATCCTCGGGTGGCGAGGTCATGTGGTAGGCATCGCCGCTCATGCCGAAGCCCACCAGCTCGGCGTAGATCGTCGCGCCACGCGCCTTGGCGTGTTCCAGCTCCTCCAGCACCAGGGCGCCGGCGCCGTCGGACAGCACGAAGCCGTCACGACCCTTGTCCCAGGGGCGGCTGGCCTTGGTCGGATCGTCATTGCGCGTGGACAGCGCGCGCGCTGCGCCGAAGCCGCCCATGCCCAGGCCACAGGTGGCCATCTCGGCGCCACCGGCGACCATTACATCCGCCTCGCCGTAGGCGATGTTGCGCGCGGCCATGCCGATGCAGTGGGTGCCGGTGGTGCAGGCGGTAGCGATGGCGTAGTTCGGGCCCTGCAGTCCCAGGTGAATCGACAGGAAGCCGGAAATCATGTTGATGATCGAGCCGGGCACGAAGAATGGCGAAATACGCCGCGGCCCCTGCTCGAACAGGGATTTGCAGTTGTTCTCGATGTTGGTCAGCCCGCCAATACCCGAGCCCATGGCCACGCCGATGCGCTCGCGGTTGACATCGGTGACTTCCAGGCCGGAATCACGCATCGCCTGGAAGCTGGCAGCAAGACCGTACTGGATGAACAGGTCGAGTTTGCGCGCCTCCTTGGCCGACAGATACTCCTCGACGTTGAAGCCCTTCACCGAACCACCGAAGCGGGTGGAGAAGGCCGACAGATCCATATGCTCGATCAGGCCGATGCCACTGCGGCCGGCCAGAATGCCCTGCCAGCTGCTGGCAACATCGGTGCCCAGGGGCGACAGCATGCCCATACCGGTAACCACGACGCGTCTACGCGACACTGCACATTCCTCTTGTTCGTTGAAACTGGCCGCCCCAACAAAGAAAAACCGCACGCCTTTTGAGGGGCAGTGCGGCTTCTCGGGGCCGAAAACCGGCGATTACAGGCGCTTAGGCGTGCGCGGTGATGTAATCGATGGCTTCCTGAACGGTGGTGATCTTCTCAGCCTGCTCGTCCGGGATTTCGGTCTCGAATTCCTCTTCCAGAGCCATCACCAGCTCAACGGTGTCAAGGGAATCGGCGCCCAGGTCTTCGACGAAGGAAGCGCTGTTGGTCACTTCATCTTCTTTGACGCCCAGTTGCTCGGCGACGATTTTCTTGACGCGTTCTTCGATGGTGCTCATGTCTAGTTTTCACTCCTAGTGGAAAAATTCCGTGCAGCTGGGCTGCAGTGTATAGAAAGGGTTTTCTAAGTTTCAAGCCGAATCCCCGGCCCCTTCCGAACTGCCGTCTACCGCCGGTTGCACTTTTGTAACGGACTTTAGACTGGTTTTATGACAGTTTCCTGAAGCGGCGAGTCACATTCAGCTCATGTACATGCCGCCATTCACCGGCACCGTGGCACCGGTAACGTAGGCCGCGCCATCAGAGGCGAGGAAGCCTACGACCTTGGCAATCTCTTCGGCCTGGCCCAGGCGACCCAGCGGAATCTGGGTCAGTAGCGCTTCGCGCTGGGCATCCGGCAGCTCGCGGGTCATGTCGGTATCGATAAAGCCCGGCGCTACCGAGTTCACGGTGATCGAGCGCGAACCGACTTCACGCGCCAGGGCGCGGCTGAAGCCTTCCAGGCCAGCCTTGGCCGCCGCGTAGTTGGCCTGCCCGGCGTTACCCATGGCACCGACCACCGAACCGATATTGATAATCCGACCCCAGCGAGCCTTGGTCATGCCGCGCAGCACGGCCTTGGACAGACGGAACAGGCTGTTGAGGTTGGTATTGATGACGTCGAACCACTCCTCATCCTTCATCCGCAGCATCAGGTTGTCGCGGGTGATACCAGCGTTATTGACCAGGATGGCGACGGCGCCGAAGTCCTTCTGGATCTGCTCCAGAACAGTCTCCACCGACTCGCTGTTGGCCACATCCAGCATCAGGCCGGCACCCTGGATGCCCTGCGCCTTGAGCGCCTCGCCGATGCGCGCGGCGCCGGCTTCGCTGGTGGCGGTACCGATGACGATGGCGCCCTGACGGCCCAGCTCGAACGCGATGGCCTGACCTATGCCACGGCTGGCGCCGGTGACCAGAGCGACCTTGCCTTGCAGACTCATGCTTCTCTCCTTGTATCTCAGGCCAGCGCCGCACGCACGGCGGCGAAGGCTTCCGGGGTTTCCAGGCTGTGAGTGTTGATGCCTTTGACGCAACGCTTGTTGAGACCGGCCAGGACCTTGCCCGGGCCACACTCGACCAGTTCGGTGACGCCTTGAGCGGCCAGGTAGGTCACGCTCTCCACCCAACGCACCGGGCTGTACAGCTGAGCCAACAGGTCGCGCTTGAGGGTCTCCAGATCAGCCGGCACCGCCGCACTGACGTTCTGCACCAGGGCAATCTGCGGGGCCTGCCAGGCCAGGCCGTTGACCGCATCGGCAAACTTCTCGGCAGCCGGGCGCATCAGCGCACAATGCGACGGCACGCTGACCGGCAGCGGCATGGCGCGCTTGGCGCCACGCGCCTTGCAGGCCTCGATGGCGCGCTCGACGGCAGCGGCGCTACCGGCGATCACCACCTGGCCGGGCGCATTGAAGTTGACCGCGCTGACCACGTCGCCCTGTGCCACTTCGGCACAGGCGGCCAGCACATCGGCATCTTCCAGACCGAGAATGGCGGCCATGCCGCCCTGCCCGGCCGGAACGGCCTGCTGCATCAGCTGACCACGCAGCTCGACCAGCTTGACCGCATCGCGGAACTCGATGGCACCGGCAGCGACCAGAGCCGAGTATTCGCCCAGGCTATGGCCGGCGACAAAGGCCGGGCGCGAACCGCCTTCGGCCTGCCACAGACGCCACAGCGCAACCGAAGCAGTCAGGATGGCAGGCTGGGTCTTGTCGGTTTCATTGAGGCGCTCTTCCGGCCCCTGCTGGACCAGCGCCCAGAGGTCATAACCGAGCGCCTCGGAGGCCTCACCGAAGGTGTCCCGGATCAGCGCCTGCTGGGCGCCAAGCTCGGCGAGCATGCCGAGCGACTGCGAACCTTGGCCGGGGAAGACAAATGCGAGGGAGGCAGACATCAAAACGTTCCCTTATCTAGTCGGAGGAAGCGGCGCGGCCAAGCCGAGCCGGAAACTGCAGATTGGATGAAACAACCACGAAGGGGGTCACAGGCTGCCAGGTTTGGAGATCGTCAAACAGCAGGAGCTCAGGAGACGGGGCGGCACGGCAACAGGACACATCGCCCGAGCCATGTGTCAGAGCAGCAGATCCTCGAGACGACCGTGCAGACGCTGCGGCAGATTCTCGCGCACCTCGATCACAGCCCGACGAATGGCGCTCTGGAAACCCTCGCTGCTGGCCGCACCATGACTCTTCACCACGATACCCTGCAGCCCCAGGAAGCTGGCTCCGTTATGCCGAGCAGGTGCCAGCTCGCCGCGCAGACGCTTGAGCAGCGGCAGCGCCACAGCACCCGCCAGCCTGGAGACAAAACCTTCATTGAATAGCGCCTCGATCCGCTCGGAGATCATCGACACCAGGCCCTCACTGGACTTGAGCAGGATGTTGCCGACGAAGCCGTCACACACCACTACATCCGCCTCGCCGCGATACAGGCCATCCCCTTCGACGAAGCCTATGTAGTTCAGCCCCTGCGCCTGCTGCAGCAGGCTGGCAGCCAGCTTGACCTGCTGGTTGCCCTTGATGTTCTCGGTACCGACATTCAGCAGCGCCACCCGCGGGCGCACCACGCCCTGAGCCTCGGCCGCAACCGAACCCATAACGGCGAACTGGTAAAGCTGCTCGGCGCTGCAATCGACATTGGCGCCCAGATCGAGCAGATGACAGACACCCCTGGCGGTCGGTACCGCAGTGACCATCGCTGGCCGGTCGATGCCAGGCAATGGCTTGAGCACATAGAGGGAAAGCGCCATCAGCGCGCCGGTATTGCCGGCACTGACGCAGGCCTTGGCCCGACCGCTGCGCACCAGCTCCAACATGACGCGCATGGAGGCATCCGGCTTGCCACGCAGAGCATGAGTGGGGCGCTCGTCCATGCCGATCACCTCGCTGGCGTGCTCGACCTGCAGGCGCGCGCGATCGACACCCGGATGGAGGGCAATCAGTTCTTCGAGGACGGGAGCTTGGCCGACAAGGACCAGATGAAGCGAGGGGAATTCAACCAGACTGGCGATGCAGGCTGGAACAATGAGATGGGGACCGAAGTCCCCACCCATTGCATCGATAGCGATCAAAGCGGACAAGGATTACTCGTCGGCGCCCTTGTCGATCACTTTACGGCCGCGGTAGAAACCTTCCGGCGACACGTGGTGACGCAGGTGAACTTCACCGGTGCTCTTCTCGACGGACAGAGCGTTGGCCTCGAGAGCGTCGTGCGAACGGCGCATGTCGCGGGCAGAGCGGGATTTTTTGTTCTGCTGAACAGCCATAACTCATTAACTCCTAAACGTTTGGGTCACGCTTTAACTGCGCCAAAACACTGAACGGGTTGGACCGCGATACCTCGTCCTGGCTCGGCTCGGGCTCGTTAGCACCGGCCGGCTGCTGGCAATCCTCAGGGTCATGGGCCGGAACGATGGGCAGAGCGAGCAGAAGCTCATCTTCGACCAGCGTCATCAGATCCAACGGATCTTCACCCACTTCCAGCACGTCATAGCCCTTCGGCAGCGACTGGGTATCCGCACCTTCCTTCACCACTGCGTAATGACACTCGCTGCGGATCGGCAGGGCGACCAGTTCCAGACAACGCTGGCAAACCATCTTGACCTCAACCTCGAGCTCACTGTGAATACTCACAGCTCGACGCTCGCCACGTTCGAAGACTAGCTTCGCGCGCACCTTGCCGGAATTGTCTTCCAGCGAGTCGCACAGTCGCTCGAAACTGGCCAGCGGCATTTCCCCTTCGAGGGTAACACCGCGATCGGCGAGCTTGCGCGGATCAACGTGAGGTGGAATCGGTCCATTCGACATAGGCGCGGTATTCTAGGGATGCACCCTGCCCCTGTCAAAGGAATTTCCGCCCTGTCCGTTCACCGTCGCGGCCGCTAGAATCGCCGACCCACCAAGAGAACGATCATGCTGCCACTGGTACTCGCCTCTAGCTCTCCCTATCGCCGCGAACTGCTTACCCGGTTGAGACAACCTTTCACCTGGGCAGCGCCGGCGATCGACGAAACGCCACTCCCGAACGAAAGCGCCGAAGCCCTGGTGCGCCGCCTGGCCGAAGCCAAGGCCCGCGCCCTCAGCGAGCTGCACCCGGCGCACCTGATCATTGGCTCGGACCAGGTCGCGGTCCTCGGCAACCAGATACTCGGCAAACCTCACGATTTCAGTCGCGCCCGCAGCCAGCTAATGGCCGCCAGCGGCGCCAGCGTGACCTTCCTGACCGGCCTGGCCCTGCTCAATAGCGCCAGTGGCCACTGCCAGGTTGATCTGGTGCCTTTCACCGTGCACTTCCGCGCACTCAGTGAAGAGCAGATCAGCCGCTATCTGCAGGCGGAGCAACCTTATGATTGCGCCGGCAGCTTCAAGGCCGAGGGCCTGGGCGTCAGCCTGTTTCGCGCCACCGAGGGCGAGGACAACACCAGCCTGATCGGCCTGCCGCTGATTCGCCTGGTGCAGATGCTGGAGCGGGAAGGCATCGCCATTCCCTGAGCACCTATATAAAGGAAGAAGCCCGGCACACGCCGGGCATCTCGCGGGCGCCATCAGCGCAGCGCCGGCCCCTGGAAGCCCATCCACAGCGCTAGACGCTCGGCCACGCTGGCGCCGAGTTTCTTGGTGAAGCGATCAAAGGGGTTCTCTTCGCGAGTGAAGTCGACGATATCCTTGGCGCCGATTACCTCGCGGGCGACGTAACTGCTGCTACCCAGCGCATCGACCAGACCCAGCTGCAGAGCCTGCTCGCCAGACCAGATCAGGCCGGAGAACAACTCCGGATGCTGCTCGACCTTGAGCCGCTCGCCACGCCCCTTCTTCACGCTGTCGATGAACTGCTTGTGGGTGGTCTCCAGCACGCCCTGCCAGAAGCGGGTCTCCTCCTCCTTCTGCGGCTGGAAGGGATCCAGGAAGGCCTTGTGCTCACCCGAGGTATAGACGCGACGATCGACACCGACCTTCTCCATCACCCCGACGAAGCCGAAGGTGGCCGCCGTGACACCGATGGACCCGACCAGACTGGCCTTGTCGGCATAGATCTGGTCGGCGGCACTGGCGATGTAGTAGGCACCGGAGGCACCCAGGTCGCTGATCACCGCATAGACCTTGATTTCCGGATGCTCGCCACGCAGGCGCTTGATCTCGTCATAGACGTAGCCCGACTGCACCGGACTGCCGCCAGGGCTATTGATGCGCAGGACTATGCCCTTGGTCTTCTTGTCCTCGAACGCCGCGCGCAGGCTGCTGACGATATTGTCGGCACTGGCCTCCTCGTCAGCCATGATCATGCCACGCACCTCGATCAGCGCCGTGTGGTGCTCCGCCGAGGAAGCCGCCTTGTCCAGCTTCAGGGCCGGCGAGAACAATGCCAGGGCGCCAAACAGATAAACGAACGCCAGCAATTTGAAGAAAATGCCCCAGCGCCGCGCGCGACGCTGCTCGACCACGCCCGCCTGGAGGGTTTGCTCCAGCAGCTTCCAGGCCTTTTCGTCACCCGATGCATTCCACTGATCAGACATACTCGCCAACCTCGACAGAGCCAACAGGTGCGCGCCCTTCCAGCCAGGCACGCAATTCGGAAAACTCATTGATCGCCAACCGGGGCTCGTGAGCCCGCAAGCTATCCAACGGCTGCGCGCCAAAGCCCACCGCCACCGAATCCACACCCGCATTGCGCGCCATCAGCAGGTCGAAGGCCGAATCGCCGACCATCAGCGCCCGCTCCGGCGCAACGGCGCAATGCGCCATGATCTCGTGCAGCATGCGCGGATGCGGCTTGCTGGCCGTCTCGTCGGCGCAGCGGGTGATATCGAAATAATCCAGCCAGCCATGCCCTTCCAGCACCTTGTGCAGGCCGCGGCGACTCTTGCCGGTGGCCACCGCCAGACGATAACCCTGATCCCGGAAGGACTCGAGCGACTCGGCAACCCCCGGAAACAGCGCCGACGGCTCACTCTCCAGCGTCATGTAGTGCTCGCCATAACCTACCCGAAAGCGCTCGACCTGCGCCGCCTCGCGCAACTGGGGGTAAAGAGTCTGGATAGCCTCGGGCAGACCGAGACCGATAATGCCCTTGATCGCCTCGTCACTCAGCTGCGGCAGACCACAGACATCGGCAGCACGGCGCATGGACTCGACAATACGACCAATCGAGTCGACCAGAGTGCCGTCCCAATCGAAGATCAACAGCTGATAGTCAGGCACCGAGGCGCTCCAGGGTCTGCGCCCACATGTCGTCCACCTCGGCCTGCAGCTCCAGATGCTGGCCGTCGGGCAACTCGATCTTCAGCTGATAGGCGTGCAGGAACAGGCGCTTGCCGCCCAGCTCGCGCACCTCGCGCGTGAACTCCTCGTCGCCGTACTTGGCATCGCCGGCAATCGAGTGCCCGGCGTGCTTGGCATGCACGCGAATCTGGTGTGTGCGCCCGGTGATCGGACTGGCCTCGACCAGAGTGGCGAACTCGCCGAAGCGGCGCAGCACGCGAAACTCGGTGAGCGCCTCCTTGCCCTCGGGATTGACCTCGACCATGCGCTCACCGGAGCGCAGGTTGTTCTTCAGCAGCGGCGCCGCCACCTTCTTCTTGGACGTCGGCCAGCTGCCGCGCACCAGGGCCATGTAGCGCTTGTCCACGCCATCACCGCGCAGCGCCTCGTGCAGATGGCGCAGCATGCTGCGCTTCTTGGCGATCATCAGCAGGCCCGAGGTGTCGCGATCCAGACGATGCACCAGCTCGATATCCTTGGCATCCGGGCGCAACTGGCGGAACGCCTCGATCACCCCATAATTGAGGCCGCTGCCGCCATGCACGGCGATGCCGGCCGGCTTGTTCAGCACGATCAGCGCCTTATCTTCGTAGATGATGGCCGCCTCCAGGCGCTCCAGCAGGCTCTGCGCCAGCGGCGCCGGCTCGTCGCGCTCGGCCAGGCGCAGCGGTGGAACCCGCACGATATCGCCAGCCTGCAGCTTGTATTCGGGCTTGATGCGCCCCTTGTTCACCCGCACTTCGCCCTTACGCAGAATGCGATAGATCAGGGTTTTCGGCACACCCTTGAGGCGAGCGAGAAGGAAATTATCGATACGCTGGCCGGCATGATCCGGCGCAACCTCAAGCAGCTGAACGCCGGAGGTTGGAGAGTTATCTGTAGTCATGCCGGAATCATAACAATTTTTTATGGAATTGAAGCACTTAATCATTACTGCTATAGTCGCGAACGCCGCCAAAAGCGGCCCGGTCAGCGGATGATCGACAACCTTGCCATCCCTGCCGAGCGCAACCCATTCAGGACGTGAGGCCGTCCGACGGGATTCTCGCCGCACAGAGCGCGATGAATTCCGGAAACAAAGCCTTGAGCCAAAGAGTCCTGAGCGCAGAAGTCGCAACCAGGCTCGACAGACGCGCAGGCCCAGCCTGCGGTAATGCAAACCCGCTACGGATTCAGCGAGCGGCACCCGATTTCAGCGATACGTGTAGGGTGGAGATGCACAACCGTCGGACAGCGTAGCTACAGGCATTACCCAGACGCTTCACATTCGTCCGCACCGACCGGTTGATTCCTCCCCTGACTGAGTGCTTCTGTCACCACAGCAAACAGGAGCGTTGTCGCGGCCCCAGGCCCCGTTGGCTTGGCCGCTGGACACCGGAGTGATTTACGACCACTCCGAAAGACGCACCCTGACACCGACCGTGAGAGTCGTGTGTGCCAAACGCCGTTTCCGGTAGCCCGGAAACCATTGGTACAACATGAAAAGAATGCTGATCAACGCAACTCAGCCCGAAGAGTTGCGTGTCGCCCTGGTAGACGGCCAGAAACTCTACGACCTGGACATCGAGTCCGGTGCCCGCGAGCAGAAGAAGGCCAACATCTACAAGGGCCGCATCACCCGCGTCGAGCCCAGCCTCGAAGCCGCCTTCGTCGACTTCGGCGCCGAGCGCCATGGCTTCCTGCCACTCAAGGAAATTTCCCGCGAATACTTCTCCAAGGCTCCCGAAGGCGGCCGCGTCAACATCAAGGAAGTATTGAAGGAAGGCCAGGAAGTCATCGTCCAGGTCGAGAAGGAAGAGCGCGGCAACAAGGGCGCTGCCCTGACCACCTTCATCAGCCTGGCCGGTCGTTATCTGGTGCTGATGCCGAACAACCCGCGTGCCGGTGGCATCTCGCGCCGCATCGAAGGTGAAGAGCGCAACGAACTGCGTGAAGCGCTGAACGGCCTCAACGCCCCGGGCGACATGGGCCTGATCGTGCGCACCGCCGGCCTCGGCCGCTCCAGCGAAGAGCTGCAGCTCGACCTGGACTACCTGATCCAGCTGTGGACCGCGATCAAGGACGCCTCGCAGGGCCGCGCCGCGCCTTTCCTGATCTATCAGGAATCCAACGTCATCATCCGCGCCATCCGCGACTACCTGCGCCAGGACATCGGCGAAGTACTGGTGGACAGCATCGAAGCTCAGGAAGAAGCCCTGGCCTTCATCCAGCAGGTCATGCCGCAGTACGCCAGCAAGATCAAGCTGTATGAAGACAGCGTGCCGCTGTTCAACCGCTTCCAGATCGAAAGCCAGATCGAAACCGCCTTCCAGCGCGAAGTGAAGCTGCCGTCCGGCGGCTCCATCGTCATCGACCCGACCGAAGCCCTGGTGTCCATCGACATCAACTCGGCGCGCGCGACCAAAGGCGGCGACATCGAAGAAACCGCCCTGCAGACCAATCTGGAAGCGGCCGAAGAGATCGCTCGCCAGCTGCGCCTGCGCGACATCGGCGGCCTGATCGTGATCGACTTCATCGACATGACCCCGGCCAAGAACCAGCGCGCCGTGGAAGAGAAAGTCCGCGAAGCCCTGGAAGCCGACCGCGCCCGCGTACAGGTCGGCCGCATCTCGCGCTTCGGCCTGCTGGAAATGTCCCGTCAGCGCCTGCGTCCGTCCCTCGGCGAGACCAGCGGCATCGTCTGCCCGCGCTGCAACGGTCAAGGCATCATCCGCGACGTCGAATCGCTGTCGCTGGCCATCCTGCGCCTGATCGAGGAAGAAGCCCTGAAGGACCGCACCGCCGAGGTTCGCGCCCAGGTGCCGATCCCGGTTGCCGCCTTCCTGCTCAACGAGAAGCGCAACAGCATCACCAAGATCGAGCTGCGAACCCGTGCGCGCATCGTGATCCTGCCGAACGATCACCTGGAAACTCCGCACTTCGAAGTCCAGCGCCTGCGCGACGACAGCCCGGAAGTGCTGAGTGGCCAGTCCAGCTACGAAATGACCCCGGCCGAAGTCGAAGACGCCCAGCCGGTCAGCGCCACCCGCACCCTGGTGCGCCAGGAAGCCGCGCTGAAAACCACCCCGCCGCGCCCGGCCGCACCGACTCCGGCCGCCCCGCTGGCGCCGGCCGCACCGACGCCGCAACCGAGCCTGTTCAAGGGCCTGGTCAAGTCGCTGGTCAGCCTGTTCGCCGGCAAGGAAGAACAGCAGCAGCCGGTCGTCGAAGCCAAGCCCGCCGAACGCAAGCCGCGTGGCGACGAACGCCGCAACGGTCGCCAGCAGAACCGTCGCGACGGCCGTGGCAACCGCGACCGCAGCGAGCGTGGTGAACGCAACGAGCGCAGTGAGCGTGGCGAGCGCGAAGAGCGCAAACCGCGTGAAGAACGCCAGCCGCGCGAAGCCCGCGAACCGCGTGAAGAGCGTCAACCGCGCGAAGCCCGTGAAGAACGTCAGCCTCGCGAAGCCCGTGAACCGCGCGAGCCGCGTGGCGAAGGCCAGGAAAATCGCCGCGAGCGTCAACCGCGTGAAGCCCGCGAGCCGCGCGAAGAGCGTCGCCGTGAACTGCGCGAGCCGCTGGACGCAGTAGCGGCCAGCAGCGAAGAGCAGCAGGCACAGCAGGAGCAGCGCGCCGAGCGCAAGCCACGTGAAGAGCGCCAGCCGCGCCCGCCGCGTGAAGAGCGCCAACCTCGCGCCGAACAGGCCGAGGCAGTCAGCGAAGAAGAAGTGCTGCTGAACGGCGAGCAGGTCGAAGACGACCAGGAAGGCGGTGAAGGCGGCGATCGTCCGCGTCGTCGCTCGCGTGGTCAGCGTCGCCGCAGCAACCGCCGTGAGCGCCTGCGCGATGCCGATGGCAACCCGATCGCTGATGACGCCGAGGACAACGCAGACGCAGCCGAGGCGGGCACCGAAGGTGCTACCACCACAGCCGCCGAAAGCGCTGCCGTAGCAGTCGCCGCCACCTTGGCCGTGGCCACCGAGGAAGCCCTGGCTCAGCCGGAGCAAGCGCCGGTAGCCGAGCAAGCGCCAGCCGAGATCACCCGCGCAATCGAGGAGCCCACCCCCGCCCCGGCCATCGTGGCCGAACCGGTGGTGGAAGCTGCTGCGCTGGAGCAGGCTCCTGTCGCGCCGGTTGCCGAGGCTCCGGTCGTTGTTGCCGAAGTGGCGCCCGCTCCCGTAGAGGCCGCTCCGGCAGCCGCTCCGCAGAGCACTGGCGGCCGCGCACCGAACGACCCGCGTGAAGTACGCCGCCGTCAGCGCGAGGCCGAGCGCCTGGCTGCCGAAGCCGCTGCCGCGCCGCAAGTGGTAGCCGCTCCGGTCGAGGCACCTGCCGAAGTCGAAGCTGCTCCGGCCGAGGTCGCTGCTGTAGTTGAACAGGCTGCTCCGGCCGAAGAAGCCGCTCCAGCGGTGGAAGCGCCCAGCGAAGTCGCCCCGACTGAAGCAGTAGCCGAAACGCCGAGCGAGGAGCCGGTGGTTGCCAGCGCCGCCGAGCCTGCTGCTGAGCAAGCGGAGAAGGCAGAAGAGGCGAAACCGCAGATCTAAGATCTGCGGCACAAAAAAGGGGATGCTTCGGCATCCCCTTTTTTATTTCTGCCTTGCACCTCGGCAACGCTATGTTGCGCACCTAGAGCACGTTGGGCTCAATCTCCAGCAGCACACCGAAGCGCCGCTCGATATCCGCACGAATGCGCTGTGCCAGCGCCAGCAACTGCGCGCCACTGGCCGTGCCATAGTTCACCAGCACCAACGCCTGCAGGCGATGCACGCCGGCATCGCCCTCGCGAAAGCCCTTCCACCCTGCCCGCTCGATCAACCAGCCGGCGGCCAGCTTGGCCATCCCCTCACCCGCTGGGTAGCTGACCAGGTCGGCGTGCTCGGCACGAATGCGCTCAGCCAACTCGACCGGCACCACCGGATTCTTGAAGAAACTACCGGCATTGCCCAGCACCGCCGGGTCCGGCAGCTTCTCGCTGCGGATAGCGCAGATGGCGCGACTAACGTCGCTCGGTGTCGGCACTTCGATACCTTCGGCCTGCAGGCGCTGGCGCACCGGGCCATAGTCCAGGTGCAGGCTCGCCTGGCGACTGAGGGCAAAACGCACGCGCAGGATCAGCCAGCGCCCCGGCTGCTGCTTGAACAGGCTGTCGCGGTAGGCGAAAGCGCATTCCTCAAGGCCGAACTCGACCAGCTCGCCGCTCTGGCGATCCAGTGCGGTCAGCCCGGCGAAGACGTCCTTGATCTCCACGCCATAGGCGCCGATGTTCTGCATCGGCGCGGCGCCGACCGTGCCGGGGATCAGGCTGAGGTTCTCTAGCCCGCTCAGGCCCTGCTCCAGGCTCCAGAGCACGAAGGGATGCCAGGACTCGCCCGCCTCGGCCTCGACCAGCACCCGCTCACCATCGTCGGCGATGACGCGCAGGCCACGGCTGGCCATGCGCAGCACCAGGGCTTCGACATCGCCGGTCAGCAGCAGGTTGCTGCCGCCGCCGATGGGCATCAGCGGCAGGCCACGGCGCGCGGCCTCGGCCAGGGCTTCACGCACCTCGTCGTCGTCGTGCGCCTCGGCGAACAACCGGGCTTTGACATCGACAGCGAAGGTATTGAACGGTTTGAGGGAAACAGCCTCTTGCAGTCGCAGGCTCACAGGCGCCCCCTGATCTCGGCGAGCAGCGCATCGCTGGCCTGTTCGATCAGGTCCAGTACCTGCTCGAAGCCATCGGCGCCGCCGTAGTAAGGGTCGGGTACCTCGTCGAGCGCCAGGTCGTAGCGGCGCAGCAGCAGGTCCAGTTCGGCACCGCCCGTGGCGGGTCGTAGCGCCTGCAGGCGGGCCAGATTGTCGTGATCCATGGCCAGGATCAGATCGAAGCGCTGGAAATCCTCGCGCTGTACCTGGCGTGCACGCAGGCTCGACAGATCATAGCCACGGGCCGCCGCAGCCTGCGCAGAACGCCCGTCCGGCGCTTTGCCCACGTGCCAATCGCCGGTACCGGCGGAGTCCACCGTGACCTTGTCGACCAGGCCGGCAGCACTCAGGCGCTGGCGCAATACACCCTCCGCGGTGGGCGAACGACAGATATTGCCCATGCAGACGAACAGGACGCGCATCAGGCCCCCAGCAGGCGACGCACCCGCTCCAGGTCTTCCGGGGTATCCACGCCGGCCGGCGGCGCCTCGAGGGCATCGGCGACATGGATGCGCACGCCATGCCAGAGCGCACGCAGCTGCTCCAGGCACTCGGTGTCTTCCAGCCAGCACGGGCCCCAGGCCACGAAGTCATGCAGGAAACCGGCGCGGTAGGCGTAGATGCCGATATGGCGACGATAGGGCACGCCCTCCGGCAGCACGTCACGGCTCTTGGCGAACGCGTCACGGGCCCAGGCCAGCGGCGCGCGACTGAAGGTCAGGGCCAGGCCGCTCTTGTCGCTGACCACCTTGACCACATTAGGGTTGAACAGTGCCTGCACGTCCTCGATCGGCTCGGCCAGGGTGGCAATGCCGGCCTGCGGATTGGCGGCCAGGTTGGCCGCCACCTGATCGATGATGGCGGGCGGAATCAGCGGCTCGTCGCCCTGCACGTTGACCACGATGGCGTCGTTGGCCAGGCCCAGCTGGGTGGCCACTTCGGCGAGGCGATCGGTGCCGGAGTTGTGGTCGACACGGGTCATCAGCACTTCAGCACCGAAACCCTGGCAGGCCTCGAGAATGCGTGCATCGTCGGTGGCCACCACCACGCGGGCAGCGGAGCTCTTCTTCGCCTGCTCCCAGACGTGCTGGACCATGGGCTTGCCGGCGATGTCCTGCAGTGGCTTGCCGGGCAGGCGACTGGAGGCGTAGCGCGCGGGAATGACAACGGTAAAGGCTTGGCTCATTTACTTGTCCAGACGCTCGTCGGTGGTCAGGGTGCGCGCCTCGCTCTCCAGCATCACCGGGATGCCGTCGCGAATCGGATAGGCCAGGCCGGCGCCCTTGCTGATCAGCTCGGTCTTGTCTTCGGAAAGCTGCAGCGGGCCCTTGCACACCGGGCAGGCCAGGATGTCGAGCAGTTTGGGGTCCATGGAGGAGGTCCTCGGAGAGGTTGGAAAACGGCGCGAAGCTCAGTGCTTTGCGGCAAGCAGGCGATCCAGCTCGGTATCCAGCCAGGCGACGAAGGCCGGCGAAGGGGCGGCATCCACGGCCAGATACCACCAGTCGGCGGCGGCGAAGGCCCGGCATTTCACCGCGTCCTTCTCGGTCATCAGCAGCGGCAGCGCGGGGCTGAATTGCAGGGCCTCGGGGCTGAAGCTGGCGTGGTCGGCGAAGGGATGCGCAATCGGCCGCCAGTTTAGCGCTTCGAGGGTATTGAAGAAACGCTGCGGATTGCCGATCCCGGCGACCGCATGCACCTGCTGGCCGGGCGGAAAATGCTCCAGCTCTACCCGCTCGCCACTGCGCAGATTGATCAACGCACTCGGGCGCAGCTGCAGCGCATAGCCCTGTTCGTCGTCTTCAGCTGCGCCGTTGCGCAATACCGCATCGACCTCGGCCAGGCGCTCGGCCGGCTCGCGCAGGGGACCGGCCGGCAGGCAATGGCCGTTGCCCATGCCACGCGCCGCATCGATCAGCACCAGCTCCAGGTCGCGCGCCAGGCGATAATGCTGCAGGCCGTCGTCACAGAGGATCAGGTCGAGGGTTTCCTGCTCCAGCAACGCCTGCACGGCACGGGCTCGCTGCGGGTCGATCACCAGCGGCACATCCGTGCGCTGCACGATCAGCAGCGGCTCGTCGCCGGCCTGCTCGGCCGCATGCTCGGCACGCACACGCCAGGGCAGTTGCGGCGGCGTGGCGCCATAGCCGCGACTGACCACGCCGACGCGCAGGCCACGCGCGCGGCAATGCTCGATCAGCCAGAGAATCAACGGAGTCTTGCCGGTGCCGCCGACGGTGACATTGCCGACCACGACAACCGGCACGGGTGCGCGGTAGATGTCGCCCTGCCCCGCGAGGAAGGCGCGGCGCTTGCTCAGCACCACGCGGCGGTACAACCACTCCAGCGGGCGCAGCAGAACCAGGGCCGGATGGCCCTGGTACCAGGCGGCGGTGAGCCGGTCGGCCAGGCTCAAGGCTTGGCCTCGGCCTCGACCGTGGTGATCCGCAGGTGCGAGAAGCCCAGCTTGCCGGCCGCGTCCATCGCGGTGATCACCGCCTGGTGCGGGGTCTTGGCATCGGCGCTGATGGCCAGCGGCAGACTGTTGTCGCCACCGGACTCCTTGCCCAAGGCGGCCATCAGGCCTTCCAGATCACTCTTGAGCAGCGGCTGGCCGTTCAGCGAGTAGCTGCCCTCGGGGCTGATCAGCACTTCCAACTGCTTAAGCGCGGTTTCCTCGGGCGGCGTGCCGCTGGCAGCTTCCGGCAGGTCAACCTTGAGCTGGGTCTCACGGGTGAAGGTGGTGGTGACCACGAAGAACAGCAGCAGGATGAACACCACGTCGATCAGCGACGCCAGGTTGATCTCGACGTTCTCCCGCGGTTTGCGCCGGAACTTCACGCCTTCTTGCCCTCTTTGCGGGTTTCCTTGGGCGCGGGAGCGCTGGCGTTGCCCAGGTCGACGTCACGGTCGCCCTGCACCACTTCCACCAGCTTGATCGCCTCCTGCTCCATGCCGACTACTAGCTCGTCGACACGACGCTGCAGGAAGCGGTGGAAGAACAGCGCGGGGATCGCCACGAACAGGCCGGCCGCGGTGGTGATCAGAGCCTTGGAGATGCCGCCGGCGAGTTGCGCGGCATTGGCCATGTTGGTGCCGATGAAGGCGCTGAAGATGTCGATCATGCCCAGCACGGTACCCAGCAGGCCGAGCAGCGGGGCCACACCGGCGATGGTGCCGAGGGCATTGAGGTAGCGTTCCAGCTCATGGATGACGCGGGCGGCGGCTTCCTCGATGCACTCCTTCATGATCTCGCGACCATGCTTGGAGTTGGCCAGGCCGGCGGCGAGGATCTGCCCCAGCGGCGAGTTGGCGCGCAGCTCCTTGAGCTTGTCGTTGGTGAGCTTCTTTTCCTTGATCCACATCCACACCTGACCCAGCAGGTGCGGCGGCGTGATGCGGCTCGGCCGCAGGGTCCAGAGGCGTTCGGCGATGATGCCGGCAGCGGCGATGGAACACAGAATGATCGGCAGCATCATCCAGCCGCCAGATTTGACCAGCTCCCACACGGTATCGAATCCCCCTTCGAAAAGTGGCGCCACTCTAGCATAGGGTCGCGCCGACGCAGACCTCCCCGGTTCTCATTTTTCCCGCCAGAAGCGCGGGCGTTCGCGCCAGGCGGAAACACCCTGCGCAGCGCCCAGCTGCAGCCGAATGGCGCCCAGCTCGGCGCTGTCATACAGGGCGATGCTGCGCTCGTGGTAACGCGCAACGACACTGGGGTGCGGATGGCCGAACGGGTTGTGCCAACCGCGCGAAAGCAGCGCGCCTTGCGGTGCCACGGCGTCGAGAAAAGCCGCACTGGAGGAACTACGACTGCCGTGATGCGGCACCTGCAGCCAACTCGCACGCAGATCGCGACCGCTCGCCAGCAGGGCCTTCTCCGCCGCGGCATCCACATCGCCGGTCAACAGCAGACTCTCGTCCTGCGCATCCACCTTGAGCAGGCAGGACGCAGCATTACCCGGCGGCGCATGGCGCCAACGCCAGGTGGTGAAAACCACGCCGTCCCACTCCCAGCGTGCACCATCGACACAGGGTTGCGCCTGCAGTGCCAGCGGCAGCTCGGCAGCCTCGCCACTTGTCACCCGCGCTACGGTCATGCCCCGGACCACCGCCCCAGCGCCACCGGCATGATCGCTATCGGCATGGCTGAGTAGCAGTAGATCGAGCCGCCCCACGCCGAGCTGGCGCAACGAGGGCAGCACCACCCGCTCGCCCAGGTCGAAGTCCCCGAAGCGCGGGCCGGCGTCGTAAAGCAAGGCGTGATCACGAGTACGCACCAGCACGGCGAGCCCCTGACCGACATCCAGCTGCCAGACCTGCGCCTGCCCCGCCGGAATGCGCTCGCGCGGCGGTAGAAACAACCCGAGCAACAGCACCAGCCCCAGCGCGCGCAGCGGCACGCCCGCCGGCAGCAGGCAGAGCAACACACCGAGGCTACCGAGCAGCCAGCACCAGAGCGGCACAGCGGTGGGCAACCAGGCCGGCAGCGCGCTGGCTATCCAGCCCAGCAGCTGGAACAGGATCGCCAGCAGGCCACCCGCCAGCCACAACAGGCCCTCACCCAGCCAGGGCACAGGCAGCAACAGGGTTCCGAGCAGTGCCAGCGGCACCACCAGCAGACTGACCCAGGGTACGGCCAGCAGGTTGGCCAGCGGCCCGCTCAGGCTCAGCGGCAACCCCAGCGCGAAGAACAGCGGCAACAGCCCCAGCGCCAGGGTCCACTGCGCACGCCACCAGACGCGCCACCAGGACCAGGCTCCGAGCCGCCCGCCAAACATCCAGGCCAGCACCGCCACCGCGCCGAACGATAGCCAGAACCCGGCCTGCAGGCTGGCCAGCGGTTCGACCAGCAGCACCAGTACGAACGCCAGCAGCAACGGCCACCACAGGCCCAGATGACGAAAACGCAAACGCCACAACAACACCAGGGCCACCATCACACAGGCCCGCCGCACCGGCACCTCGAAGCCGGCCAGCAACCCGTAGCCCAGCGCGCCGGTGAAGGCCAGAGCGCAGGCACAGGGCAACCAGGGTAGAGATCGAGGCCACAGGCCAAGCCGCGCCAGACCGGCAACCAGCGCATAGAGCACCGCCGCCAGCAGCGCCACATGCTGCCCGGAGATCACCAATAGATGCACCGTGCCGGTATCCTGCAGCACCCGCCAGTCGGCGCGACTGAGCCCGGAGTCGTCGCCCAGCACCAGCGCCGCCAGCGCCCCCGCGCGGCCGAACGCCTCGACCGCGAGCAGCTCCTGACGCAACGCGTCGCGCCAGGCGGCCGTGCCCGCCGCCGCCTGCAGGCGCTCGCCAGCCTTGACCGTTCCCGTGGCGCCGATGCGCTGGGCCAGCAGCCAGGCTTCGTAGTCAAAGCCCTGTGGATTGACCAGGCCGCGCGGACGCTTGAGCTTGACCGCCAGGCGCCAGCGCTCGCCGGCCCGCACGGGCGGGCCGTCATACCAGGACAGGCGTAATCGCTGTGGCAGCCGATGCTCACGCGCCGCTGCATCTTCCAGCTGGAAGCGCACCACGCCCTCACCCACCTCCGGCAACCCGCTGACCTGCCCTTCCAGCCAAAGGGTACGGCCGTCGAGCGCCACGGCCAGGCGGTCATCCAGCGCCGCCTGCGCGCTGAAACAGGCCCAGATGAAGCCGAACATAAACAAAGCCAGCGGATAACTGCGCCAGGGCAACAGCATCAGCGCGACCGGCAAGAGCACCAGCAACAGCCAGGTCGGCGGCAGTTGTGGCAGCAACGGCAAACAGGCAAGGCCTGCGGCCAGCGCGAACATCCCTGTGCGCATGGTTTTCCCATCCTGGGTTTGAGCCTGTCATCACAGGGCCAAGCCGGCCTGCGAGCATCGGTGCATAATAGCCGCTGATTTTTGCCGAGACCGCTCATGCCTCGCCGTCTGTTCAAACGTTACATGCCCGATCCGCAGATGATCCGGGACCACAAGTCACTGCGCTTCCTCGGGACTCTGCTGCACGACCCCAACCTCTGGCACCTGAACCGTCACTCGGTGGCGCGCGCCATGGCCGCCGGGCTGTTCGCCGCCTTCATCCCGGCGCCAATGCAGATGCTGATCGCCGCCAGCCTGGCCATTCCGATTCGCGCCAACCTGCCGATCTCGGTAGGCCTGGTGTGGCTGACCAACCCGCTGACGATGCCGCCGATTTTCTACTGCACCTACAAAATGGGCAGCTGGTTACTCGGCGTACCGCCCATGGAACTGCCGGACGAGCTGACCTGGGAATGGATCAGCGGTGAGCTGGCAATTCTCTGGCAGCCTTTCCTGCTGGGCTCGGTGATAGTCGGGGTGATCTCCGCCGCCCTGGGCTACGGCCTGACCATGCTGTACTGGCGCTGGTGGGTGGCGCACAACTGGCGCAAGCGTGCCGAGAGGCGCCGCCAGTCCTCGCGCTAGATAGCAAAACGCCGCTTCTCAGCGACGTTTTCATTTACTCGTAACGCAGCGCCTCGGCCGGCTGCGTGCGTGAGGCACGCCAGGACGGATAGAGCGTGGCCAGGAAGCTCATGCTCAGCGCCGCACCGCAGATCAGCAGCACATCCAGGCCGCGCAGGTCGGACGGCAGGCTGCTGATGAAGTACACGTCGGAGCTGAAGATGTGCGCGCCACTGGCCTTTTCCAGCCAGGCCACCCAGCTGCTGATGTTGAGCGCGACCGTCACACCCAGCACGCCTCCGATCAGGGTGCCGATGCAGCCGATCACCGTGCCCTGCACCATGAAGATCGCCATCACCTGCCGCGGCGTGGCGCCGAGGGTACGCAGGATGGCGATGTCGGCGCGCTTGTCGGCCACCACCATGATCAGCGTGGCGATAATGTTGAAGGCGGCTACCGCAATGATCAGCAACAACAGCAGGCCGATCATGGTCTTTTCCATTTGCATGGCACTGAACAGGCTGCCCTGGGTACGGGTCCAGTCGATCGCCTTGAAGCCGGCGCCCAGTTGCGTGGCGATGGCGGCCGACACCTGCGGCGCTTTGTACAGGTCCTTCAGGGCGATGCGCACGCTCTGCACCTGGCCGTCGGCCAGGCGCTGGATGCCGGACGCATCAGCGATGTGGATCAGCGCCAGGCTGCCATCCAGTTCGGCGCCGACCTTGAACACGCCGACCACCGACAGGCGCAGCATGCGCGGCGTGATGCCGCCGGCGGCCTTGCTCGCTTCGGGCACGATCAGGGTCAGCTTGTCGCCGACATTCAGGCGGAAACGGCGCGCACTGATCTCGCCGATCACCACGCCGAACTCACCGGCCTTGAGATCATCCAGGCGGCCCTGAACCATGTGTCGGCCGATGATCGAGACTTTCTGCTCCTCGGCCGGATCGATGCCGTTGATCTGCACCGGCTGCATGTTGCCCTTGTAGGAGAACATGCCATCCAGTTCGGCGAAGGGCGCGACGCCAGTCACCTGCTTGTGCTGCATCGCGGTGGCGGCCACCGCCTGCCAGTCGTCCAGCGGCCGGTCGGCGCTGAGGGTGGCGTGCGGCACCATGCCGAGAATGCGCGAGCTCATTTCCTTCTGGAAGCCGTTCATCACCGACAGCACCACGATCATCGCCAGCACGCCCAGGGCCAGACCGATCATCGAGGTCAGCGAGATGAAGGAGATGTAGTGATTGCGCCGTTTGGCCCGGGTGTAGCGGGCGCCGACGAAGATGCTCAGCGGGCGGAACATCAGGCGGCCACCAGCTTGCCGTCTTCCAGGCGCAGCACACGGTCCATCTGACCGGCCAGCTGCGGGTCATGGGTCACCACCAAGAAGGCGGTGCGCGAGTCGCGGCTGAGCTCGCGCATCAGTTCCTGGATGCCCTGCGCTGTATGCTGGTCAAGGTTGCCGGTGGGCTCATCGAGCAGCACCAGCGCCGGCTGGTTGACCAGGGCACGGGCAATGGCCACGCGCTGGCGCTCACCACCGGACAGCTCGGCCGGCTTGTGCGACAGGCGATGACCAAGACCGACCCGCTCCAGCAGCGCAGTGGCACGCTGGCGTGCTTCGGGGATTGGCGTCTTGCCGATCAGCAGCGGCATGCACACGTTCTCCAGCGCGGTGAACTCCGGCAGCAGGTGGTGGAACTGGTAAACGAAGCCCAGCGCGCGGTTGCGCAACAGGCCGCGGGCCTTCTCGTTGAGCGCCGACAGCTCCTCGCCGGCCAGCCAGACGCTGCCCTGGCTGGGTGTATCGAGGCCGCCGAGCATGTTCAGCAGGGTGCTCTTGCCCGAGCCGGAGGTGCCAACGATGGCCACGCGCTCGCCGGGCAGCAGCTCCAGCTCGACGTTGCTCAGCACCACGACCGTCTGCGGGCCTTCCTCGTAGCTCTTGCCCAGATTGCGGCAACTCAGCACGGACTTGTCACTCATAACGCAAAGCCTCCGCAGGCTGGGTGCGCGCCGCACGCCAGGCCGGATAAAGGGTGGCAAGGAAACTCAGGACCAGGGCGGCACCGCAGACCAGCGCCACATCCGAACCCTGTACCTGCGAGGGCAGGTAGTCGATGAAATACACCTCGGCATTGAGGAACTGGATGCCCAGCAGGCTCTCCAGGCCCTTGATCGCCGCGCTGACATTGAGCGCCGCAAGCACGCCGAGCACACCACCGACCAGGGTGCCGACGATGCCGATCACCGAACCCTGGACCATGAAGGTGGCCATGATCTGCCGCGGCGTGGCGCCGAGGGTACGCAGGATGGCGATATCGGATTTCTTGTCGGTCACCACCATCACCAGGGTGGAGATGATGTTGAAGGCGGCCACCGCGACGATCAGCAGCAACAGCAGGCCGATCATGGTCTTCTCCATGCGGATGGCCTGGTACAGGTTGCCGTGGGTGCGGGTCCAGTCGCGGGCATAGAAATCCTGCTCGCGCAGCAGGGTGGCCAGTTCCCAGGCCACCTGCGGTGCCTGGAACAGGTCATGCAGTTTCAGACGGATGCCCTGCACTTCGCCCGGCTTGAGGCGCAGCAGGCGGCCGGCGTCCTGCACATGGGCCATCACCACATGGCCGTCGATCTCGCCGGCGCCGACATGGAAGATGCCGACCACGGTGAAGCGCTTCATGCGCGGGAACATGCCGGCCGGTGTCACCGCCACTTCGGGGGCAACGAAAGTGACCTTGTCACCGATGGCCAGGCCCAGCTTCTTCGCCGCCAGGTCGCCAATGAGGATGCCGAAGCCACCGGCCTGGAGCGAATCCAGCGAGCCCTCACGGAAGTAGTCGCCGATGATCGAGACCTTGGCCTCTTCGACCGGATCGATGGCGTTGACCAGCACCTTCTGCACTTGGCCGTTGTTGGTCAACAGCCCCTGCATCTGGGTGAACGGCGCGATGGCCGCCACCTGCGGATGACGCAGCAGGCCTTCGCCGATAGTGCGCCAGTCCTTGATCGGCGTGGTGCTGTCGAGGGTAGCGTGGGGCACCATGCCCAGCACGCGGTCGCGCATCTCGCGGTCGAAGCCGTTCATCACCGACAGCACGACGATCATCACCAGCACGCCCAGGGCTAGGCCGATGATGGAAGTCAGGGAAATGAAGGAAACGAACAGGCTGCGGCGTCGGGCTCGCGTGTAACGCACGCCGATGAAGAACGGCAGGGGTCTGAACATGAGTGAGGGGATTCGCTGCGAAAAGGGAGAAACGTCCTTGTGGCGGGGCCTGGCGCGCGGCTTTACACTCAGACCACCACTGCTGCCATGGGTTCGCCATGTCGAATCAAGACGTCGATGATCGCCGCGAATACTACCGTATCGAGGATACGATCGCACTGGATTTCAGCCTGCTGTCCGGGCCGGAGGCGCACGCCAGTGATCCGCTTCACGACAACTCGCCGCTGTTCAATTTGCTCAGCGACCTGCACCTGATGGACTTCGAGTCGCAGCACCTTCTGCGTCACATCAGCGAGCGTGATCGCACCCTGGCCAACTACCTCAAGGTGATGAACAAACGCATCGACCTGCTAGGCCAGGCCGTGGCGCAGAGCCTGCTGCGCGATATCGGCGCGCCGCGCCGGGTATCGATTTCCGAAGGCGGCATCAGTTTCAACCATGGCCAGGTGGTGCCCAAGGGCAGTCACCTGGCCATCAAGATGGTGTTGATGCCCCAGGCCCTGGGCCTGCTGTTGCGCGCACAGGTCGTCCACTGCCAGGCCCGCGACGACGGTCAGTTCGAGATCGGCACCGAGTTCGAGGCGCTGACCGATGCGCAGCGTCAGCTACTGGCGCGGCACATCCTGCAGAAGCAGGCCCTGGAACGGCGCATGGCCAAGGAGCAGCGATGAGGACGTTAGCGCTCCTGCTCGGCGTCCTGCTGCTCTGCTCACCCGCCCTCGCCCAGACGCTCGAGATCCCGCTCGGCCAGCAAGGTGACGCGGTCGCCGGCCTGCCCCAGCTGGGCGAATCGAAGCGCTCGGTGCTGGAGCGTTTCGGCCTGGCCGACGAAGAGCACCCGCCGGTGGGCCAACCGCCCATCACCCGCTGGGACTACCGCAGCTTCAGCGTTTATTTCGAATACGACCATGTGATCAACAGCGTGCTGCACCATCAGCCGCACCACCCTCTCGACAAGGATCAACCGTGACCCTGATCTACGGCCACCGCGGCGCCAAGGGCGAAGCGCCGGAAAATACCCTCGCCAGCTTCCAGCGCTGCCTCGAACACGGCGTGACCCGTTGCGAGCTCGACCTACACCTGTCGCGCGACGGCCAACTGATGGTGATTCACGACCCAACCCTCAAACGCACCACCGGCCGCCGCGGCAAGGTGGTGGAGCACGATGCCGAGGAACTGGTGAAGCTCGACGCCCGCCAGGGAGGGCCAGGCTGGAAAACGCCCTGCCCGATCCCGACGCTGGAAACCCTGTTCGAGCAGTGCCCGTTCGAGCACTGGCAGCTGGAGGTCAAAAGCGCCTCGCGGGTACGCGCCGCGCGCACCGTGCTGGCCATCCAGGCGTTGGCCGAACGCTTCGGCATCAAGGACCGCATCACTGTTACCAGCAGCTCGCGCGAGGTACTGCGCGCCCTGCGTCGCCTGACGCCGGAGCTGTCGCGCGGCCTGGTGGCCGAATACAACTGGCTCGACCCGCTGAAGGTGGCCGCCCACCATGGCTGCTCGATGCTCGCGCTGAACTGGACCCTGTGCACACCGGAACGCCTGCTCAAGGCACAGAAGGCCGGCCTGCACGTGTCGGTCTGGACGGTCAACGAACCGGCACTGATGCGCCGTCTGGCCGACTTCGGCGTGGACAGCATCATTACCGACTTCCCGGGGCTGGCCGTGGATACGCTCAAGCGCTAGCACCCACAGCCCTCGTAGCCCGCTCCCTCTCCCCCTGGGAGAGGGCTGGGGTGAGGGGAATGCAGGCAACCCGGAGCAGCTTGGTAGGCCCTCACCCTACGCGGGCCGCCCCGGCCCCTCTCCCGAAGGGAGAGGGGAGAAAGCAAAAAACCGGCTCTTGGGCCGGTTTTTTATTGCAGCATCGCGCCTGGTCAGAAGCTCTCCCGGTTCGGCCAGCGCCAGCTGCGGGAGTCGCCGAGGGGATCACCCCCGACCGGTTCAGGCCACCGGTCGGAGCCGCTCAAAAAAGCCGGTTGAGCCCGTCGAACGCCGCCACCCGGTAGGCCTCGGCCATGGTCGGGTAGTTGAAGGTGGTGTTGACAAAGTACTTGATGGAGTTCGCCTCGCCCTTCTGGTTCATGATCGCCTGACCGATGTGCACGATCTCCGAGGCCTGGTAGCCGAAGCAGTGCACACCGAGAATCTCCAGGGTCTCGCGGTGGAACAGGATCTTCAGCATGCCCACCGGCTCGTGGGAAATCTGCGCGCGCGCCATGCCCTTGAAGAAGGCCTTGCCGACCTCGTAGGGGATCTTGGCCTGGGTCAGCTCCTTCTCGTTCTTACCGATCGAGCTGATCTCCGGAATGGTGTAAATGCCGGTCGGTACGTCGTCGACGAAGCGCCAGCTGTCGTTTTCCACCGCGCTGCCGGCGGCCGAACGGCCCTGGTCATAGGCGGCGCTGGCCAGGCTCGGCCAGCCGATCACGTCACCGGCGGCGAAGATGTTGCTGACCTGGGTACGGTAGAACTGGTCGACCTCGATCTGGCCACGGCTGTTGACCTTGATGCCGATGTTCTCCAGGCCCAGCTTGTCGGTGTTGCCGGTACGGCCGTTACACCACAGCAGGCAGTCGGCCTTGATCTTCTTACCCGACTTGAGGTGCAGGATCACGCCGTTCTCCAGGCCCTCAATGCGCTCGTACTCCTCGTTGTGACGGATCAGCACGTTGTTGGTGCGCAGGTGGTAGCTGAGCGCGTCGGAGATCTCGTCATCGAGGAAGCTGAGCAGCTGGTCGCGGTTGTCGATCAGGTCGACCAGCACGCCCAGGCCACTGAAGATCGAGGCGTATTCGGAGCCGATCACGCCGGCGCCGTAGATGATGATGCGGCGCGGCGTGTGAGTGAGGCTGAGAATAGTGTCGCTGTCGTAGATTCGCGGGTGATGGAAGTCCACATCGGCCGGGCGGTAGGGGCGCGAGCCGGTGGCGATGACGATCTGCTTGGCCACCAGTTTTTCCACCACGCCGCTGTTGCACACCACTTCCACGGTCTGCTCATCGGAGAAGCTGGCCGTGCCGAAGAACACGTCGATGCGGTTGCGCGCGTAGTAGCCGGTGCGCGACGCGACCTGCTTGGCGATCACTCGCTCGGCGCTTTTCAGCACGTCAGGGAAGGAGAACCAGCGCGGTTCGCCGATCTGGCGGAACAGCGGGTTGGTGTTGTACTGCATGATCTGCCGCACCGAGTGGCGCAGGGCCTTGGACGGGATGGTGCCCAGATGGGTGCAGTTGCCGCCGACCAGCGGACGGTTGTCGACCACCGCCACCTTGCGCCCGGCCTTGGCCGCGTTCATCGCCGCGCCCTCGCCCGCCGGGCCGGAACCGAGCACCACCACGTCGTAGTTGTAGACCGCCATGCTTACTCCTCATCACGCACCGGGCGCATCACGCGGCGCCCGGATCGGCCGCGACACCCCATGGTCGCGGCTCTTGAATGCTCACCACAGCTTAGCCGGGTGAATTTGCTCGGCACATTAGCGCTTGGTCGCGTCGTAGGCGAGCTTTGCGTCCACTACATCGCCTTTCTGCTCGCGATTGATCTCTTCGCACTTCTCGCGGCTGCCACCACAGATCGAGCATTCCTTCTCGATGCCAAGGTTGGCGATGCCGCCGCAGGAGCCAGCGATGGGCTTGCGCCCCATGATCACGCCGACGGCCATCCCCAGCACCACCAGCAGCATGAGACCGAATACCAGCAACCAGGTCATGGTGTTTCTCCTGCGCCGAACAGGCGCTCGAATGCGGGCGTCGCGCGGGTAGCGAAGCCCTGGTCGGTGCGGGTCACGAAGAAGGCCGCTACCTGGGCCTGCTCGGCGAAGGCTAAGCCGCGTTCGGGGCCCAGCACCATCAATAGCGTAGACAGCCCGTCGGCGCGCAGGGTCTGGGCATCGACCACCGTTACCGCCGCCAGGCGATGACTGATCGGCGCGCCGGTCTGCGGATCGAGGGTGTGCGAGTAGCGTTTGCCGTCGCGCTCGAAGTAGTTGCGGTAGTCCCCGGAGGTCGACACGCCCAGACCATCCAGCGCGATAACCTTCTGCGCCACCTGCTGATCATCGCGCGGCGCCTCGATGGCGATGCGCCAGGCGCTGCCATCCGGCTTGCGCCCGACCGCCTTGAGCTCACCGGTGACATCCAGCAGATAGCTGCGCACCCCCAGCTCGGCCAGGCGCGCGGCGATGCGGTCGACTGTATGACCAGCGGCGATGCTGTTGAGGTCGAGCTGCACGGCGGCGTCCTTGCAAAGCTGGTCGCCTTCGATGCGCAGGTGATGATGACCGGTACGCTGGCGCACCTCGGCGATTTCCTCCGCCGTCGGCACCCGCTCGCCACGCGACTGCGGGCCGAAGCCCCAGAGGTCGAGCAGCGGCTCTAGGGTCAGGTCGAAGGCGCCATCACTATCGGCAGAGAGCCGCTCGCCGAAACGCACCAGCTCCAGCACCGGAGCAGGCATGACGCGGCAGCTGCCAGCCGGCAGGCGGTTGAATTCGGAAAGATCGGAATCGGCACGCCAGGTGGACATCTGCTGATCCACCTCGGCCAGCAAGCCCTCGACTTCAGCCCTTAGCGCGACCGGCTCGGGCGTACCCTCGCCTGCCACATATTTCAGCGAGTAGTGGCTGCCCATGGTCGGGCCGCCGAACTCCTCGATCTTCTCGCCGCAACCGGCCAGCAGGACGCTGGCCAGTAGCAGGCATATCGCGGGACAAACTTGGCTTGAGTGGCGTAGCGAGCGCGGCGTATTGGGTCGCAGCCAGCGCGCAGGAACCGCAGTGTACGAGCAGTACATGAGGATTCCGAGCACTGCCTGAGGCACAAGACGCAAGCGCAGTAGCCAATCAGGCCGAGTTTTAGCCACCGAAGTCGTCCAGCAGTATGTTCTCCCGCTCGACGCCCAGGTCCAGCAGCATCTTGATCACGGCGGCGTTCATCATGGGCGGGCCGCACATGTAGAACTCGCAATCCTCGGGTGCCGGATGGTCCTTGAGGTACTGCTCGAACAGCACGTTATGGATAAAGCCCTTGAGGCCGGTCCAGTTGTCTTCCGGCTGCGGATCGGACAGCGCCAGGTGCCACTCGAAGTTGGGGTTCTCCGCGGCGAGCTGGTCGTACTCCTCGACGTAGAAGGCCTCGCGCAGCGAGCGCGCACCGTACCAGAAGCTGATCTTGCGCTTGGATTTCAGGCGCTTGAGCTGGTCGAAGATGTGCGAGCGCATCGGCGCCATGCCGGCGCCGCCGCCGATAAAGACCATTTCCGCTTCCGTTTCTTTGGCGAAGAACTCGCCGAACGGGCCGTACACGGTGACCTTGTCGCCCGGCTTGAGGTTGAACACCCAGGACGACATCTGGCCCGGCGGCAAGTGATCCTTGCCCGGTGGCGGCGAGGCGATGCGGATGTTGAATTTGACGATGCCCTTCTCGTCCGGGTAGTTGGCCATGGAGTAGGCGCGGATCACCGGCTCCTCGACCTTGGACACGTACTTCCACTGGTTGAACTTATCCCAGTCGCCACGGTACTCGGGCTGGATGTCGAAGTCCTTGTAGTTGACCACGTGCGGCGGGCATTCCAGCTGCACGTAGCCGCCGGCGCGGAAGTCCACGCTCTCGCCTTCCGGCAGGCGCAGGGTCAGCTCCTTGATGAAGGTGGCCACGTTGGGGTTGGACTCCACCGTACACTCCCACTTCTTCACGCCGAACACCGACTCTTCCACCTCGATGTGCATGTCCTGCTTGACCGGGGTCTGGCAGGACAGGCGCCAGCCAGCCTTGGCCTCACGCTTGGTGAAGTGCGATTCCTCGGTCGGCAGCATCTCGCCGCCGCCGCTCTCGACGATGCACTTGCACTGCGCGCAGGTGCCACCGCCGCCGCACGCCGAGGAGAGGAACACGTTGTTCGCCGCCAGGGTCTGCAGCAGCTTGCCGCCGGCCGGCACGGTGAGGGTGCGCTCACCATTGATGACGATATTCACGTCGCCGCTGGAGACCAGCTTGGCGCGCGCCGCCAGGATGATCACCACCAGTGCCAGCACGATGGCGGTGAACATGCCGATGGCCAATGCGATTTCAAAACCCATCAGGTGCTCCTTACAGCTGAATGCCGCCGAACGACATAAAGCCGAGCGACATCAGACCGATGGTGATGAAGGTGATGCCCAGGCCCTGCAGGCCATCGGGAACATCGCTGTACTTGAGCTTCTCGCGGATGCCGGCCAGCAGCGCAATGGCCAGGGCCCAGGAGAAGCCGGAACCGAGACCGTAGGTCACGCTTTCGGCCAGGTTGTAGTCGCGTTCCACCATGAACAGCGAGCCAGCCATGATGGCGCAGTTCACCGTGATCAGCGGTAGGAACACACCGAGCGCGTTGTACAGGCTGGGCACGTACTTATCGAGCAGCATCTCGAGGATCTGCACGAGCGCGGCGATCACCCCGATGTAGCTGAGCAGGCCGAGGAAGGACAGGTCCACCTCCGGCAGCCCGGCCCAAGCCAGCGCACCTTCCTTGAGCAGGTAGGTGTAGATCAGATTGTTGGCCGGCACGGTGATGGTCTGCACCACCACCACGGCAATACCGAGGCCGATAGCGGTTTCTACCTTCTTGGAGATGGCAATGAAGGTGCACATGCCAAGGAAGAAGGCCAGTGCCATGTTCTCGATGAACACGGCCTTCACGAACAGACTGAGGTAATGCTCCATCAGTAGGCCTCCTTATCCGAAACCTGCGGGGCCATGCGGAACGCGGGTTTTTCTTTCTGTTCCGGCTTCCAGCTGCGCAACGCCCAGATAATCAGGCCGATCAGGAAGAACGCCGAGGGTGGCAGCAGCATCATGCCATTGGGCTGGTACCAACCGCCTTCGCTGACGGTAGGCAGCACGCTGTAGCCAAGCAGCTTGCCAGCGCCGAACAGCTCGCGGATCACCCCGAGCACGATCAGCATGGCGCTGTAGCCCAGGCCGTTGCCGATGCCGTCACAGAACGACAGCAGCGGCGGGTTCTGCATGGCAAAGGCCTCGGCACGGCCCATCACGATGCAGTTGGTGATGATCAGACCGACGAACACCGACAACTGCTTTGACAGCGAGTAAGCAAAGGCCTTGAGCACCTGATCCACCACGATCACCAGGGATGCGATGATCACCATCTGCACAATCATGCGGATGCTGCTGGGAATCTGCTGACGGATCATCGAGATGAACAGGTTGGAGAAACCGGTCACCAGGGTCAGGGCGACCGACATCACCAGCGCAGTTTTCAGATTCGACGTGACCGCCAGCGCCGAACAGATACCGAGAATCTGCAGGCCGATGGGGTTGTTGTGCACGATCGGGTCGAGCAGCACGCTCTTGTAGGTGGGTTGCGACATGCTTATGCCTCCCCTTTCTTGAGATTGGCCAGCAGCGGGCCGAAGCCGTTCTCGCCGAGCCAGAAATGCAGCAGGTTGTTGACGCCCTTGCTGGTCAGCGTCGCGCCAGCCAGGCCGTCGACCTGATGACTGGCCTTGGGCGACTGCGCATCGACGCTGCCCTTGATGATCTCTACGGCCAGCGCGCCCTGCTCATCGAACAGGGTCTTGCCGGTCCACAGCGCCTTCCACTTCGGATTGTCCACCTCGCCGCCGAGACCGGGGGTCTCGCCGTGCTGGTAGAAGCCGAAGCCAACCACGGTGTTCAAGTCCCCTTTCACGGCGATAAAGCCGTACAGGGTCGACCACAGGCCATAGCCGCGCACCGGCAGGATCAGCGTATCCAGCGCGCCATCCTTCTCCACCATATACACGGTGGAGAAGTGCTCACGACGCTTGATCGAGGCGATATCCTTTTCACCCGGCAAGGCCTGGGACAGCTTGGGGTCCTTGGCGGCCTTGAGCGGGTCGAAGCTGGCGGCATCCTGAGCATCACTGAAGGCACCTTTGTCCAGGTCCACCACGCGGGCCTGAATGCGCTCGGCAAACAGCGCCTTCACTTGCTTGGCGGACATGCCTTCCTCGCCCAGACCGGCAATGGCCAGAATGCTGCGCTGCTTGTCCAGCTGACGGTTCTCCACCTGCGCGGGCTTGAGTGCGATGGCCGCGCCGGCAACAAACACCGAGCAGACCAGGCACACCAGCACCGCCACGGTGAGGGTACGGACGGTCGATTCCTTGTTAGCCACGGGCGATCCTCCGCTTGATGTTGGCCTGCACCACGAAATGGTCGATCAGCGGGGCGCAGAGGTTGGCGAACAGGATCGCCAGCATCATGCCCTCCGGGAAGGCCGGGTTGACCACGCGGATCAGCACGACCATCAGACCGATCAGCGCGCCGAAGATCCATTTGCCGGTATTGGTCATGGACGCCGAGACCGGGTCGGTGGCCATGAAGATCATGCCGAAGGCAAAACCGCCGACCACCAGGTGCCAGTACCAGGGCATGGCGAACATCGGGTTGGTATCCGAGCCGATGCTGTTCAACAGCGTGCTGGTGGCAATCATGCCGAGCAGCACGCCGGAGACGATGCGCCAGGAGGCGATCTTGGTCAGCAGCAGGAAGGCGCCGCCGATGAAGATGGCCAGGGTGCTGGTCTCGCCCATGGAGCCCTGCTCCAGGCCGACGAAGGCATTCCACCAGGTCAGACCGCTGGCTGCGACCTGCTCCATGCCGCCGGCGGCAGCCACGGACAGCGTGGTGGCGCCTGCGTAGCCGTCCACCGAGGTCCACACCATGTCGCCGGACATGTCCGCCGGATAAGCGAAGAACAGAAAGGCACGACCAACCAGGGCCGGGTTGAGGAAGTTCTTGCCGGTACCTCCGAACACTTCCTTGCCGATCACCACGCCGAAGCTGATGCCCAGGGCCACCTGCCACAGCGGGATGTCCGGCGGCAGGGTCAGGGCGAACAGCACGGAGGTGACGAAGAAGCCCTCGTTGACCTCGTGACGACGGATGGAGGCGAACAGCACCTCCCAGAAACCGCCGACGATGAAGGTGGTCAGGTACACCGGCAGGAAGAAGGCCGCGCCCTGGATGAAGTTGTCCCACACACTGGTCGGATCAAAGCCCGCCAGCGCGCCGATCAGGCCGAAACGCCAGCCGTCCTGTGCCGCCAGCAGCTCGGCGTTGCCGGCAAAGAGGCTGTTGGCCTGGTAGCCAATGTTCCACATGCCGAATAACATGGCTGGGAAGGTGCACAGCCACACGGTGATCATCATGCGCTTGAGGTCGATGCCGTCACGCACGTGGGCGGTGCTCTTGGTCACGCTGCCGGGGCGGTAGAAGAAGGTATCCACTGCCTCGTACAGCGCGTACCACTTCTCGTACTTGCCGCCCTGTTCGAAGTTGTGCTCGATCTTGTCGAGGAATTTACGCAAGGACATGGTTCAGCCCTCCTTCTCGATGCGAGCCAGGTTGTCCCGCAGGATCGGGCCGTACTCGTACTTGCCGGCGCACACGTAGGTGCACAGGGCCAGGTCTTCTTCGTCCAGTTCCAGGCAGCCGAGCTTCTGCGCCATCTCGGTGTCACCGACGATCAGGTAGCGCAGCAGCTGGGTGGGCAGGATGTCCAGCGGCATCACCGCCTCGTAGTTGCCCACCGGCACCATGGCGCGCGGGCTGCCGTTGGTACTGGTGTCCATGGCCAGCTTGCGGCCGCCCATCAGCTTGGAGACGAAGATGTTCAGCACCGAGTGCTTGTTCACCCCGGCGCGCAGGTAATGCAGCAGCTCGCGCTCGCGCCCCTCGTGCAGGCAAGAGACCTGCACGTGGTAGCGGCCGAGGAAGGCGAAGGCGCCACGCGAGGTCCGCCCACCCAGCACCGAGCCGGAAATCACGCGATTGCTGCCGGCCTGCAGCTCACCTGCGGTGAGTTCCTCCAGGCTGGCGCCCAGGCGCGTGCGCAGCAGGCGCGGCTTGTCCACCACCGGGCCACCCAGGGCCACCACGCGGGTGACGTCCAGCTGGCCACGACTGAACAGCGCGCCAATGGCGATCACGTCCTGATAACCGATCTGCCAGACGCTCTTGCCGGCGGACACCGGGTCGATGAAATGAATATGAGTACCGGCCAGACCGGCCGGATGCGGGCCGGCAAACTCGTGGGGCTGCACATTCGCCTGCACCTCGCCCGACAGGCCGACGCCGGCAGCCTTGCACAGATGCACCTTGCCCAGGCGGGCCAACACGGCCAGGCCATTGGCAAAGTCAGCCGGCCTTTCGCCGATCACCACGGCCGGATCAGCCGCCAGCGGATGAGTATCGATGGCCGTCACGAAAATCGAGCTGGGCACCGCCTCAACCGCCGGTACCTTGCTGAACGGACGCGTACGCAGCGCGGTCCACAGACCGGACTGCTGCAGGTTGTCACGCACCGCCTGGGGATTGAGGGCCGGCAACTGCGCGGCGTCATAGCGGGCGAACTCGACGGCGTCATCGCCCTCCAGATCGATCACCACCGATTGCAGCACACGCTGCTCGCCACGATGGATGGCACTGACCACGCCAGCACCCGGCGCGGTGAAATGCACGCCCGGGTTCTTCTTGTCGGAGAACAGAACCTGACCAAGCCTGACCCGGTCGCCCACCTGGACCGCCATGGTCGGTTTCATCCCGTGATAGTCGCAACCGAGCACAGCCACGCTGCGCACGGCGCGTGCCGGCTCGATGCGCTGTTCGGGCGCGCCGGCAAGGGGCAAATCCAGCCCGCGTTTGATCTTTATCATTAGAGCTTCCAGACACCGGAGCCGGTGTGCAGCAAGGTTGGAGTTCCGCCACGGCCCACCCGAGGGAACCGGAGCACGCACCAAAGCGGAGCAAAAAACTCAGGAATTATAAGGAGATATCCACGGCATGCCCACCCATGAGTACCGCTTTAGACTAGAGAGTCGCAACAAACGGTAACAAGGATGCTTCGCTAGCCTGACCGTCAGCGCTACAGCCGGGCCGTGCGAGGGGCTGCGCCAAAAAGCAAAACGGGAGCCGAAGCTCCCGTTCTGTGGGCGACCTTGACGCTTACTGCGGGAAGGCCGGCGGGTTGACCCCAGCCATGTCTTCCATCACGCGCACGACCTGGCAGCTGTAGCCGAACTCGTTGTCGTACCACACGTAGAGCACGACGCGGTTGTCGTTGGCGATGGTGGCTTCGGCATCGACCACACCGGCGTGGCGCGAGCCGACGAAGTCGGTGGACACCACTTCCTGCGAGTTGACGAAGTCGATCTGCTTCTGCAGATCCGAGTGCATGGCCATCTGGCGCAGGTACTCGTTGATCTCTTCGCGGGTGCAGGCCTTCTCCAGGTTCAGGTTGAGGATGGCCATGGAGACGTTCGGCGTCGGTACGCGGATGGCGTTGCCAGTCAGCTTGCCCTTCAGCACCGGCAGGGCCTTGGCAGCGGCAGTGGCGGCACCGGTCTCGGTGATCACCATGTTCAGCGCGGCACTGCGACCACGACGGCTGCCTTTATGGAAGTTGTCGATCAGGTTCTGGTCGTTGGTGTACGAGTGAACGGTTTCGACGTGGCCGTTGACGATGCCGTACTGGTCATTCACGGCCTTCAGCACCGGCACGATGGCATTGGTGGTGCAGGAAGCGGCGGAGATGATCTTGTCATCGGCGGTGATGTCGCCATGGTTGATGCCATGCACGATGTTCTTCAGCGCGCCCTTGCCCGGTGCGGTCAGCACCACGCGGTCGATACCCGGGCACTTCAGGTGCTGGCCCAGGCCTTCGGCGTCACGCCACTTGCCAGTGTTGTCCACCAGCAAGGCGTTCTTGATGCCGTACTGGGTGTAGTCGATGGACGCCGGGTCGTTGGAGTAGATGACCTGGATCAGGTTGCCGTTGGCGGTCAGGGTGTTGTTGGCTTCATCGATGGTGATGGTGCCGTCGAACGGACCGTGTACCGAGTCGCGGCGCAGCAGGCTGGCGCGCTTGACCAGGTCGTTCTCGGCGCCCTTGCGCACAACGATGGCACGCAGACGCAGGCCGTCACCGCCACCGGTCTTCTCGATCAGGATGCGCGCCAGCAGGCGGCCGATGCGGCCGAAGCCGTACAGGACCACGTCGGTGCCTTCGCGACCGGCGCCGTTCTGCTTGCCAGCCACGTCAGCCAGCACGTCCTTGGTGAACTGCTCGATGCTGCGACCAGCACCTTCGGCCTTGAACTTGGCGACCATCTTGCCCAGGTCCACGGAAGCGGCGCCCAGCTTGAGCTCGCTCATGGTCTTGAGGATGGGGAAAGTGTCATGCACGGACAGCTCAATCTCGCCTTCCAGACGGTGACGGGCGAAGCGGTGTGCCTTCAGGATATCGATCACCGAACGGTTGATCAGGCCACGGCCGTAGATCGAGGTCACGACGTTGTTGTTGCGGTAGAGCTGACCGATCAGCGGAATCATCGCTTCCGCGAGGGCTTCACGGTCAATCCACTCACCGAGACACTGGTCGGGCTTCTGAGTCACGAGCAATACCTTCCACATGTAGGGGCTGAAAAAAGGGGCT
Source organism: Aquipseudomonas alcaligenes (assembly GCF_900156545.1). GTDB lineage: Bacteria > Pseudomonadota > Gammaproteobacteria > Pseudomonadales > Pseudomonadaceae > Aquipseudomonas > Aquipseudomonas alcaligenes_A. Next base: position 237,689 of record NZ_FTNW01000001.1, on the reverse strand, counting down.
ACATGATATGCCGTGACTCAGCCTCGAGCAATGCGCGCCTGTCGCCACTGACAGCCGCCACCTCGCCTCGCTACAATCGCGCACTATTTTTTCGCCTGGGGCCGTGACACCCGTGTCCGTACTGCAACTGCCGAAACTGCCGGGCGCCGCCGGCAAACAGCACTGGGGCAACCTGCCCGGCGCTGCGCTGAGCCTGGCCGTGGCCGAGGCGGCGAGCGCCGCCAAGCGCTTCACCCTGCTGCTGACTGCCGACAGCCAGAGCGCCGAGCGCCTGCAGGAAGAACTGGCGTTCTTCGCCCCCGACCTGCCGGTGCTGCACTTCCCCGACTGGGAAACCCTGCCCTACGACGTCTTTTCGCCGCACCAGGACATCATTTCCCAGCGCATCGCCACTCTCTACCGCCTGCCGGAAATCAAGCACGGCGTGCTGGTGGTACCGATCGCCACCGCCCTGCATCGCCTGGCGCCAACCCGCTTCCTGCTCGGTTCGGGCCTGCTGCTGGACGTCGGCCAGAAGCTCGATGTCGAGGAAATGCGCGCGCGCCTGGAGGCCGCGGGCTACCGCTGCGTGGACACCGTCTACGAGCACGGCGAGTTCGCCGTGCGCGGCGCGCTGATCGACCTGTTCCCCATGGGCAGCGAGACGCCCTATCGCATCGACCTGTTCGACGACGAGATCGAAACGCTGCGCACCTTCGACCCGGAGACCCAGCGCTCGGTGGACAAGGTGGAGTCGATCCGCCTGCTGCCGGCCCGCGAATTTCCCCTGGAGAAGAAGGCCGTCACCGATTTCCGCGGGCGTTTCCGCGAGCGTTTCGACGTCGACTACCGCCGCTGCCCTATCTACCAGGACCTCGCCTCCGGCATCACCCCGGCCGGTATCGAGTACTACCTGCCGCTGTTCTTCGAGGAAACCGGCACCCTGTTCGATTACCTGCCGGGCGATACCCAGGTGTTCTCCCTGCCGGGCATCGAGCAGGCCGCCGAGCAGTTCTGGCTGGATGCGCGCACCCGCTACGAGGACCGCCGCGTCGACCCGGAACGCCCACTGCTGCCACCGGCCGACATCTTCCTGCCGGTTGAAGACTGTTTCGCCCGCCTGAAGCAATGGCCGCGCGTGGTGGTGAGCCAGGAAGACGTCGAGGTCGGCGTCGGCCGCGAGCGCTTCGACGCCCGCGCCCTGCCCGACCTGGCCATTCAGGCCAAGGCCAGCGAGCCGTTGGCCGCCCTGCGTCGCTTTATCGAGGAGTATCCCGGACGCGTACTGTTCTGCGCCGAGTCAGCCGGCCGCCGCGAAGTCCTGCTGGAGCTGCTGGCACGGCTCAAGCTCAAACCGCTGGAAGTGGCCAACTGGCATGAATTCACCGCCAGCCGCGAGCGCCTGGCGATCTGCATCGCCCCGCTGGACGAAGGCCTGCTGCTCGACCAGATCGCCCTGATCGCCGAAAGCCCGCTGTTCGGCCAGCGCGTGATGCAGCGCCGTCGCCGCGAGAAGTCGCGCGACGGCGGCGACAACGTGATCAAGAACCTCACCGAGCTGCGCGAGGGCGCGCCGGTGGTGCATATCGACCACGGCGTCGGCCGCTACCTGGGCCTGGTGACCATGGAGTTCGATGGCCAGGCCGCCGAATTCCTCGCCCTGATGTACGCCGAGGAAGCCAAGCTCTATGTGCCGGTTGCCAGCCTGCACCTGATCGCCCGCTACACCGGCAGCGACGACGCCCTGGCGCCGCTGCACCGCCTCGGCTCGGAAACCTGGCAAAAGGCCAAACGCAAGGCCGCCGAGCAGGTGCGCGATGTGGCCGCCGAATTGCTCGACATCTATGCCCGCCGCGCCGCCCGCGAGGGCCATGCATTCAAGGATCCAGCCGCCGACTACGCCACCTTCAGCGCCGGCTTCCCCTTCGAGGAAACCCCGGACCAGCAGGCTGCCATCGACGCGGTGCGCGCCGACATGCTGGCCGGCAAACCGATGGACCGTCTGGTCTGCGGTGACGTCGGCTTCGGCAAGACCGAGGTGGCCATGCGCGCGGCCTTCATCGCCGTGCACAGCGGCAAGCAGGTGGCGGTGCTGGTGCCTACCACCCTGCTCGCCCAGCAACACTACAACAGCTTCCGCGACCGCTTCGCCGACTGGCCGGTGACGGTCGAGGTGATGAGCCGCTTCAAGAGTGCCAAGGAAGTCAATGAAGCGGTGGCCAAGCTGGCCGAAGGCAAGATCGATATCGTCATCGGCACCCACAAGCTGCTGCAGGACGATGTGCGCTTCAAGGACCTGGGCCTGTGCATCATCGACGAGGAGCACCGCTTCGGCGTGCGCCAGAAGGAGCAGCTCAAGGCCCTGCGCAGCGAAGTCGATATCCTCACCCTCACCGCCACGCCGATCCCGAGAACGCTGAATATGGCGGTGTCGGGCATGCGCGACCTGTCGATCATCGCCACCCCGCCGGCCCGCCGTCTGTCGGTGCGCACCTTCGTCCTGGAGCAGCAGGATTCGGTGATCAAGGAAGCGCTGCTGCGCGAACTACTGCGTGGCGGCCAGGTGTACTACCTGCACAACGACGTGAAGACCATCGAGAAGTGCGCCGCCGACCTGCAGGCCCTGGTACCCGAGGCACGCGTCGGCATCGGCCACGGGCAGATGCACGAGCGCGAGCTGGAACGGGTGATGAGCGACTTCTACCACAAGCGCTTCAACGTGCTGGTGGCCTCGACCATCATCGAGACCGGCATCGACGTGCCCAGCGCCAATACCATCCTCATCGAGCGCGCCGACAAGTTCGGCCTGGCCCAGCTGCACCAGTTGCGCGGGCGCGTCGGCCGCAGCCACCACCAGGCCTACGCCTACCTACTGACGCCGCCACGCAAGGGCATGACCGAGGATGCGCAGAAGCGCCTGGAGGCCATCGCCAACGCCCAGGACCTCGGCGCCGGCTTCGTCCTGGCCACCCACGACCTGGAAATCCGCGGCGCCGGCGAGCTGCTCGGCGACGGCCAGAGCGGGCAGATCCAGGCGGTCGGTTTCACCCTCTACATGGAAATGCTGGAACGGGCCGTCAAAGCCATCCGCAAGGGCGAGCAGCCCAACCTGGAGCAACCGCTGGGTGGTGGTCCGGAGGTCAACCTGCGGGTGCCGGCGCTGATTCCCGACGACTACCTGCCGGACGTGCACACCCGCCTGATCCTCTACAAGCGCATCGCCTCGGCCGCCGACGAAGACGGCCTGAAGGAGCTGCAGGTGGAGATGATCGACCGCTTCGGCCTGCTTCCGGAGCCGACCAAGAACCTGATGCGCCTGACCCTGCTCAAGCTGCAGGCGGAGAAACTCGGCATCAAGAAGGTCGACGCCGGCCCCCAGGGCGGGCGTATCGAGTTTGCCGCCGACACCTGCGTCGACCCGCTGGTGCTGATCAAGCTGATCCAGGGCCAACCGAACCGCTACAAGTTCGAGGGCGCCACCCTGTTCAAATTCCAGGTGCCGATGGAGCGCCCGGAAGAACGTTTCAATACCCTGGAGGCGCTGCTGGAGCGCCTCGCCCCGCCATCCGCCTGAAAGGACTGACCCATGCGCGTGCTTCGCCCCCTCCTGATGCTGCTCTGCCTGATGGCCCCGCAGGCCTTCGCCGACGGCCTGTTCCAGATCGAAGTGATCGTCTTCCGTCAGGCCGGCGAAGCGCTGTCCAGCAGCCAGCCGGCACCGGATGACTGGGCCGTGGGCGCCTCGCCCATCGCCGGCAATGAGCGCGGCACCGCGCTGGATGGCGAGGCCGCCAAGCTCAATCCGGGCAATGGCTACGAAGTGCTGCTGCACAAGGCCTGGGCGCAGAACCTGACTGCCGCCCCGAGCAAGGTGGCACTGAGCACCGGCAACGAGCAGTTCGGCCACTTCCCGGTGGAGGGCGTGGTGTCCTTGAGTGAACAGCAGCGCCTGATCGACCTGGAAGCCGACTTCTGGATCAACCGCTTCGACACCGACGGCCTGCTCACCGGCAGCGAACGCGTGCGGCAGAAGACTCGCCTGAAGCCGAACGAGCTGACCTACCTGGACAACGGCAGCCTGGGCGTGCTGGTGAAGATCACCCAGCCCTGATCGCGCCGGAATAAAAAAGCCCCGCACTGCGGGGCTTTTTTATTCCGGCCGGATGACTCAGGCGCTCAGCACATGCCCGAGCACGGCCCGCACCTTATCGATGCCGCGGGCCAGTTCGGCCTCGATCTCGGCCATGGTGATGATGCCGCTGGACTTGCCGGCCGCCGGATTGACCACCAGCGCCAGGCAGGCGTAGGGCAGCTCCAGTTCGCGGGCCAGGGCGGCTTCGGGCATGCCGGTCATGCCGACGATGTCACAGCCGTCGCGCTCCATGCGGGCGATCTCCGCCACTGTTTCCAAGCGCGGGCCCTGAGTAGCGCCATACACGCCATGGCTGCTGTGCGGGTAGCCGAGCACCTGCAGCGCTTCGATCAGCTTGCCGCGCAGCGCTTCGTCATAGGGATAGCTGAAGTCGATATGGGTGACATGCTCGATCTCGCCCTCGAAGAAGGAGTGCGCCCTGCCCCAGGTGTAATCGATCACCTGGTGCGCCACACACAGGTGGCCGCTGCCCATGGCCGCGTGGATGCCGCCCACCGCGTTGACCGCGATGATCGCCTCGGCACCGGCCTGCTGCAGCGCCCAGAGGTTGGCGCGGTAGTTCACCTGGTGCGGGGGGATGCGGTGCGGATGTCCGTGGCGAGCGAGGAACAGCACCTCCTGGCCGGCATACTCGCCACGCAACACCGGCGCAGAAGGAGCGCCGTAAGGCGTATCGATGTTCTGCGCCTGTTTGAGGGTGAGGCCTTCCAGCTGGGTCAGGCCGGTGCCGCCGATGATGGCGTAGATGGTCATGCTGCTTCCTTAATCAGTCGATCAGCTGCGCGGCGCGCAGCGCGGCAACGGCCTGCAGCCAGCGTGGCTGCTCGCGGTAGTCGGTACGGGCGAAGCCACGCCCGCGCATGCGCGCCAGGCCCTTGGGCGGCTGCACCTTGAGACGCTGCAGGGCGCCGAGGGCCAGCTCGGCCGAGGCACGGTCGTTGCACACCAGCCCCATGTCGCAGCCGGCGTTCAGCGCCGCTTCGATACGGCTGGCGGCGTCGCCCACCACATGGGCGCCGGCCATGGACAGGTCATCGCTGAAGATCACGCCGTCGAAGCCCAGTTCGCCGCGCAGAATCTCCTGCAGCCAGCGCCGCGAGAAACCGGCCGGGCCGGCGTCCACCTGCGGGTAGATGACATGCGCCGGCATCACCGCCGCCAGCTGCTGGCTCAGGCGCTGGAACGGCACCAGGTCCCTGGCACGGATCTCGTCCAGGCTGCGTTCGTCCACCGGGATAGCCACGTGCGAATCGGCCTCGGCCCAGCCGTGGCCGGGGAAGTGCTTGCCGGTGGCGGCCATGCCCGCCACATCCATGCCGCGGATGAATGCACCGGCCAGGCGCGTGGCCAGCTCGGCGTCACCCTCGAAGCTGCGGCTGCCGACCACGGCGCTGCGCTGGTGATCCAGGTCCAGCACCGGGGCGAAGCTGAGGTCCAGGCCCACGGCCAGCACCTCGGTCGCCATCAGCCAGCCGCAGTGCTCGGCCAGCTGCTCGGGATTGTCGTTGTCAGCCAGGGCACGCATCGCCGGCAGGCGTACGAAACCGTTGCGCAGGCGCTGCACGCGGCCGCCTTCCTGATCCACCGCCAGCAGAAGATCTGGGCGGACGGCGCGAATGGACGCGCACAGCTCGCGCACCTGGCGCGGATCTTCGATATTGCGGGCGAACAGGATCAGGCCGCCTACCTCGGGCTGGCGCAGAATCCGGCGGTCCTCGGCAGTCAGCCAGGTACCGTGGATGTCCAGCATCAGAGAACCAAACAGGGTCGTCACAGAGAAGTCCTTAAACGAGATCGGCCGCTGCCCACTGCGGGCACGGCGCTTCGTCGATCATCACCGAGCAGTGAGAGGGCACGCGGGGAAAGAGGCTCAACAGGTCGGCGTTACGCAGACGCACACAGCCGTGCGACAGCGGCACACCCATGGGCTGATTGTCCGGCGTACCGTGCAGATAGATGTAGCGGCGGAAGGTATCGACTTTGCCCAGGCGATTGCGACCGGGCTCGCAGCCGCTGAGCCAGAGAATACGGGTGAGGATCCAGTCGCGGCCGGGGAACTGCGCATCCAGCACCTCCGACCAGACTTCGCCGGTCCAGCGTCGCCCGCGCAACACGGCGCCCTCGGGCAGGCCGTCGCCGATCTTCGCGCGCACCTGATGGCGGCCGCGCGGCGTGCAGTTCGAACCGCTCTGCTCGCCCACACCGTTCAACGCGGTGGAAACCGGCAGACGCACGACCAGCTGCCCGTCGGTAAATCCGTACAGGCACTGGTCAGCGATGGAGATATGCAGAAGGTCGAGCGGGCGCATGGGCCGCTAGCTTAGCCCATCGGCCCGCACGGGCACAGCCTCAGACGGCCTTGGCGGCTACCGGCGCCTTGCTGCGCGGCTTGAACTGGGCGCTGGCCAGCGCCTCGTCGGTCACCCCGCTTTCGGCGCGCATGCCGGCGGCGAGAAACGGCACCATCAGGCGCATCACCTGCTCGATCGAGGTATCCACACCGAAGTCGTTCTCGGCGATGGCGCGCAGCGCCTTGATACCGGACATGCTGAACGCCGCGGCACCGAGCATGAAATGCACGCGCCAGAAGATCTCCAGCGGCGGCAGCCTGGGCGCGACCTCGTTGAGCAACAGCATGTAGCGGCGGAAGACCTTGCCGTAGACCTCTTCCAGATACTTGCGCAGGTGTCCCTGGCTTTGGCTGAAGGCCAGGCCGAGCAGACGCATGAAGATCGACAGGTCATTGCCACTGCGCGGCTTTACCGCCAGGGCCTGCTCCACAAGCATCTCCAGCAGCTCTTCGAGGCTGGGCTTGACCTCGGGCTTGGCCATGCGCCGGTCCAGCTCGCGCTCGAGACTGATGCAGAACGGCCCGAGGAAACGCGAGAACACCGCCTGGATCAGCGCCTTCTTGGAGCCAAAGTGATAGTTGACGGCCGCCAGGTTGACCCCGGCCTTGCTGGTAATCAGACGCAGAGACGTCTCGGCGAAGCCCTTCTCCGCGAACAGCTGCTCGGCAGCATCCAAAATGCGCTCAACAGTTTCTGATTGAGCCATGACACCCTCACCTGACAAACACTTGTTTGAAACATACGTTTCAGACTGTCTGCCTGTCAAGTCTGGCAGGACCATTCATGGCTGGCCGGTCACGCATTTAACCATAGGCCAGATAGCGGAAATCCCAACCCACCCGCCGGGGTTGTGAGAAGGGCCGCGCCAAGCCTGGCCGCAAAGAAAGGTTGCCAGCGGAGAATCACTGTATATAATCACAGCACCTGTATAAACAGACAGACCGCCAGCATGCTCAAACTGACGCCGCGACAATCCGAAATCCTCGCCTTCATCAAACGCTGCCTGGAAGACAACGGCTACCCGCCGACGCGCGCCGAGATCGCTCAGGAATTGGGCTTCAAATCGCCCAACGCCGCCGAGGAGCATCTCAAGGCCCTCGCCCGCAAAGGCGCTATCGAAATGACCCCGGGCGCTTCCCGCGGCATTCGCATCCCCGGCTTCGAACCGGCCGCCAATGAAGAGGAAGGTCTGCCGGTCATTGGCCGGGTCGCTGCCGGCGCACCGATTCTCGCCCAGCAGAACGTGGAAGATACCTGCAAGATCAACCCGGAGTTCTTCCATCCCAAGGCCGATTACCTGCTGCGCGTCCGCGGAATGAGCATGAAGGACATCGGCATTTTCGACGGTGATCTGCTGGCCGTGCACACCACCCGCGAGGCCCGCAACGGCCAGATCGTGGTGGCACGCATCGACGACGAAGTCACCGTCAAGCGCTTCCAGCGCAACGGCAACAAGGTGCTACTGATCGCCGAGAACCCGGAGTTCGCGCCTATCGAGGTGAATCTGGAAGAACAGGATCTGGTGATCGAAGGCCTGAGTGTCGGCGTGATCCGCCGCTAAGTATCAAGGAGAGCTTCATGCAGTTCCCGCAGTCGCTGAATCGTTCGCAACTTCCGCTGTTTGAAGCTTTCCTCGGCACCCACCTGCCGCTGCTCGACGAAGCCGTGCAGTCGCCCTGGCTCGACGAGCCGGAACCCTTCAGCGAACTGCGCCTGTCCGGCTCGCTCGGCAATTGCCGGCACCTGCTCGGTCCGGTGCTGCGCGAACTGAGCCTGAACCAGGACGCCCGCTGGCTGACCCTGGTCGCTCCCCCCGCCGCCATCACCAACGCCTGGTTACGCAGTGCCGGACTCAATCTCGATCGACTGCTGGTACTGCAGCCGCGCGCTGGCCAGGATGCTCTGGAGCTGGCTTGTGAGGCCTTGCGCCTGGGCCGCAGCCATACCGTGGTGAGCTGGATCAGCCTGCTACCCGGCCAGCGAGCCAGCCTGAGCAGTGCCGCTCGCCTGGGTAGCACGCAGAGTCTGAATATCCGTCTGGATTGAGGCGTTTCGGAGCAAGGCTTCAGAGGGCCATGGGCGGCCCGTCAATCGATCAGTGCAGCACGCGCGGCTGCTCATCCTGCTCGATATCGCCTTCGGCCAGGCGGCCGGCCATCTGCACGCCGACATTGAGCATGGCCTTGGCCACTTCGACATGATGGCCCTGCAGGAAGGCCTTGGCATCTGCCGAGAAGTCCAGCGTCACCAGCACTTCTTCATCCTCGGCGCGGCGCAGAATGATGCGCCCATCGGGCAGTTCGACGATTTCGAGGAAGGAAGTGGACATGGTGCGGTTCTCCTAGCAGGACGCCAGTGTAACAGTACCCGCCCTCAGGCCCTAGCCCGGAAGCCGCAAACAGCCCCGGGGCAAGCCGCATTGCAGCTGCACTGATTGCCGAAGACATGCATTCCAGACGCCGGCGTGTCGCCATGCAAACGACCCGCCGCGAATCTCAGCACTCGCTGAGCGACTCCCGGTAACGCAATACCAGCTGCTTGAGCTGCTGGCGCCAGCTCTCCAGCTCGGCGTAGCCCAACTGCGGTGCCTCTTCTGGCTCCAGGCTGACCGTCTGGATCAGCGGCAGGGTCGGGTCCACCTTGGCCGTCTTCGGCGCCTGCGGCGGCAGGAACAGCGCGGCATGAGCAGCCAACAACTGCGCTAACCAACTCTCCGGCTGAGCCGCGATTTCCATCAACTCGGCAAGCTCAGGCGTCGGTGAACGCTGCAAGACGTCCTGATTCAGCAGCAGCTCAACTCGAGGGGCGCGGGCCTCAGCCAGCTTGTAGTAATCGGCTATCTCGTGGCACAGCGCCAATACGGCGCCATGCAGATGGAACAGCACGACCTCACGCTCAGCCTGCATCAGCGCCTGGGCATTCATGGCCTCGCCAGCCTCGGCTTTGCGCAGACTCTCCAACGCCAGGCCGGCGAAGAAGATCTTTTGGTTGGTGCGGGTATAGGGCTCGTGAGCCATGGCCTACTCCTCGACTGCGAGAGCGGAACATGCCGGGTGCATCAGCACCCGGTATCAGAGGGCAACAGAGATCAGCGCTTGTCTTCGACCTTCCACTTGCCGCCATCGAAGAAGGCGCGCCAGCCGGTGGGCTTGCCGTCCACCTCGCTCTGCACATACTGCTCCTTGGTCTTGCGGCTGTAGCGGATCACTGCCGGACGGCCATCGGGATCCTTGGCCGGAGCAGCCAGCAGGAAGTGATACTTGGGATCGATCTCCTCCTTGTGCGGGATCAACTCCAGCACCAGCGGCGCACGGGTCTCACGGTTCTTGGGGAAGCCGCTGGCAGCGAGGAACAGGCCGGAAGCCCCGTCACGCAGCACGTAGGTGTCGTCGACCTTCTCGCACTTGAGCTCCGGCATCGGCACCGCATCCATTTTCGGCGGTGCCGCCTCGCCATTCTTCAGCAGCTTGCGGGTGTTCTTGCAGCTGGCATTGGTGCAACCGAAGAACTTGCCGAAGCGCCCGGTCTTCAGCTGCATCTCGCTGCCGCACTTGTCGCACTCCAGGCTCGGACCTTCATAGCCCTTGATGCGGTACTGACCCTGCTCGATCTCATAACCGGCACAATCCGGGTTGTTGCCGCAGATATGCAGCTTGCGGGTCTCGTCCAGCAGGTAGGCATCCATCGCGGTGGCACAGATCGGGCAGCGGTGCTTGCCCAGCAGTACGCGGGACTCGGACTCGCCCTCGTCATCCGCAGCGATCTCATCGCCCGGGATCAGGTTGAGGGTGGCCTTGCAGCGCTCCTTGGGCGGCAGCGCATAGCCGGAGCAGCCGAGGAAAACACCAGTGGAGGCGGTACGGATCATCATCGGCCGGCCGCATTCGCGGCAGGCGATATCGGTCGGAGTCGGCTGGTTGGCACGCATGCCCTTGTCCGCCGTCTCGGCCACTTCGAGCTTCTTCCTGAAGTCGCCATAGAACTCGTCGAGCAGGTGCTTCCAGTCGCGCTCGCCCTGGGCCACATCGTCCAGATGCTCTTCCATGGCGGCGGTGAAGCCGTAGTCCATCAGGTTGGCGAAGCTTTCGTCGAGGCGCTCGGTGACGATGTCACCCATCTTCTCGGCATAGAAGCGACGGTTGTGTACGGTGACGTAGCCGCGCTCCTGAATGGTGGAAATGATCGCCGCATAGGTGGACGGACGGCCGATGCCGCGCTTTTCCAGCTCCTTGACCAGGCTGGCCTCGGAGAAGCGCGCCGGCGGCTTGGTGAAGTGCTGGCTGGGGTCGAGCTTGAGCAGCTTGAGCGCCTCGCCTTCCTTCATCTCTGGCAGTACGTCGTCTTCGCCCGGCTTGCTCTGCTGCGGCAGCACGCGGGTGTAACCATCGAACTTGAGGATGCGGCCCTTGGCACGCAGTTCGAAGCCACTGGCCGCCACGCTGACGCTGGTGGACAGGTATTCGGCCGGCGGCATCTGGCAAGCCACGAACTGGCGCCAGATCAGCTCGTACAGGCGCTCGGCGTCACGCTCCATGCCGGACAGCTGGGTCGGGCGCAGGTTGACGTCGGACGGGCGAATCGCCTCGTGCGCCTCCTGGGCGCCCTCCTTGCTGGAGTAAAGGTTCGGCTTGGCCGGCAGGTATTTCTGGCCGAACTCGTTGTCGATGAAACCGCGCACCATCTCGATGGCATCGGCCGACAGGTTGGTCGAGTCGGTACGCATATAGGTGATGTAGCCCGCCTCGTAGAGACGCTGAGCCATCATCATGGTCTTCTTCACCCCGAAGCCGAGTCGGTTGCTCGCCGCCTGCTGCAGGGTGGAGGTAATGAACGGCGCGGACGGCTTGCTCGAGGTCGGCTTGTCCTCGCGCTTGACCACGCTGTAGCTGGAGGCCTTGAGCTTCTCCAGCGCCGTCATGGCCTGGGCTTCATTCAGCGGCTTGAAGGCCTCGCCGTTCTCGCGGACCACCTCGAAGCGCACCTTGTCGCTCTTGGCAGTGCCCAGGTCGGCGTGCACTTCCCAGTATTCTTCCGGGACGAAGGCACGGATTTCCTTTTCACGCGCCACCACCAGTTTCACCGCCACTGACTGCACGCGACCGGCGGAGAGGCCACGGGCGATCTTGGCCCACAGCAGCGGCGAAACCATGTAGCCCACCACGCGGTCGAGGAAGCGGCGTGCCTGCTGCGCGTTGACGCGGTTGATGTCCAGTTCGCCGGGCTGGGAGAAGGCCTCCTGGATGGCCTTCTTGGTGATCTCGTTGAACACCACGCGCTTGTAGCGGCTATCGTCGCCGCCGATGGCCTCGCGCAGGTGCCAGGCGATGGCCTCCCCTTCGCGGTCCAAGTCGGTTGCGAGGTAGATGGTGTCGGCATCCTTGGCCAGTCGGCGCAATTCCTCGATCACCTTCTCCTTGCCGGGCAGGATCTCGTACTTGGCTTTCCAGCCATGCTCGGGATCGACGCCCATGCGCGCGAACAGCTGACGCTTGGCCTTCTCCTTGGGCGACAGGGCCGGTGCCTCGGCGGCCGCGGCCTTGCCGCGCTTGGCCGGCTCCTTGCTGGCACTGGCGGAACCGCTGGTGGGCAGGTCACGAATATGGCCGATGCTCGACTTCACCACAAACTGGTTGCCCAGGTACTTGTTGATGGTCTTGGCCTTGGCCGGGGATTCCACGATGACCAGCGATTTGCCCATGGACTGGAGAATTCCTGAATACGAAAAAGAAAGAATAAGCGGCGGGAGCCTATCAAGGCACCGCTATATATAGTGGCTGTCGAGTTGCGGTCAAGCGTGATTCCCGGCAGCCCCCTGCCCGATCACCGCCGGTTCGGCCTCGATCAGAGCAAAGCGCGGCACCGTCTCGCCGTCCAGTTCAACCGTGCCACAGAACATCTCGAGCGGCCGCACCCACAGGCCGAAATCACCATAAAGCGCCTGATAGACCACCAGCCACTCTTCGCTTTCCGAATGGCGCGCGGTACCGAACACGCGGTACTGCGGCCCCTTGTAGTGGCGGTAGAGGCCAGGTTGCAGTTGCATGGGAGTTCTCCTGAAAAACAAAAACCGGGGCACAAGGCCCCGGTCTTCGCATCGACTAACGCTTAGACGCGTTCGAAGATGGTGGTGATGCCCTGGCCGAGACCCACGCACATGGTGGACACGCCCAGAGTACCGCCGTTCTGCTTCATCACGTTCAGCAGGGTACCGGAGATACGCGCACCGGAGCAGCCGAACGGGTGACCCAGAGCAATGGCGCCACCGTGCAGGTTGACCTTCTGCTCCATCTTGTCGAGGAGTTTCAGGTCCTTCAGCACCGGCAGGGCCTGAGCGGCGAAGGCTTCGTTGAGCTCGACATGATCGATATCGTCCATGGTCAGGCCGGCACGCTTCAGTGCCTTCTGAGTGGACGGTACCGGGCCGTAGCCCATGATTGCCGGATCGACACCGGCCACGGCCATGGCGCGAACCACGGCCATCGGCTGGATGCCCAGATCCTGAGCGCGCTGGGCGCTCATGACGATCATGCAGGAAGCGCCGTCGGTGATCTGCGAGGAAGTACCTGCAGTCACGGTGCCGCCTTTCGGGTTGAACGCCGGCTTCAGGGCCGCCAGGCTTTCCAGGGTGGTCTCCGGACGAATGGTTTCGTCGAAGTCGAACACCTTCAGGAAGCCGTTCTCGTCGTAGCCTTGCATCGGGATGATTTCATCCTTGAACTTGCCTTCGACGGTAGCCTTGTGCGCCAGACGGTGAGAACGCTCACCGAAGGCATCCTGCTGCTCGCGGCTGATGCCGTGCATCTTGCCCAGCATCTCGGCGGTCAGACCCATCATGCCCGACGCCTTGGCAGCGTACAGCGACAGGTGCGGGTTCGGATCGACGCCGTGCATCATGCCAACGTGGCCCATGTGCTCCACACCGCCGACGACAAACACGTCGCCGTTACCGGTCTGGATGGCCTGCACGGCGGTGTGCAGGGCGCTCATGGAGGAACCGCACAGACGGCTGACGGTCTGGCCGGCGCTGGTGTGAGGGATCTGGGTCATCAGCGACGCCATGCGCGCGATGTTCCAGCCCTGCTCCAGGGTCTGGTTGACGCAACCCCAGATCACGTCTTCGACTTCAGCCGGGTCCAGCTTGGTGTTACGCGCCAGGACGCCGCTGATCAGGTGTGCCGACATGGTCTCGGCACGGGTGTTGCGGTGCATGCCGCCCTTGGAACGACCCATCGGGGTACGACCGAAGTCGACAATGACTGCGTCTCTCGGATTCAGGCTCATATTTCTACTCTCGCTCTGTTCGCTGCGCGATTAACCGAAGAACTTCTGGCCCTTGGCGGCCATTTCACGAAGCTTGGCGGTCGGGTGGTACAGGGCGCCCAGCTCGGCGTACTTGTCGGCCAGGGCGACGAACTCGGCAACACCGATGGAATCGATGTAACGCAGAGCACCACCGCGGAAGGGAGGGAAGCCGATACCGTAGATCAGGCCCATGTCGGCCTCAGCTGCGGTTTCGACGATGCCGTCTTCCAGGCAACGAACGGTTTCCAGGCACAGCGGGATCATCATGAAGTTGATGATGTCTTCGTCGGTCAGCTCACGCTGCTCGACGACGATCGACTTCAGCAGCTCGTAGGCGGCCGGGTCGGAGACTTTCTTCGGCTTGCCGCGCTTGTCGGTCTCGTAGGCGTAGAAGCCCTTGCCGTTCTTCTGACCCAGGCGGTTGGCTTCGTACATCACGTCGACGGCGGTCTTGCCTTCAACGCCCATACGATCCGGGAAGCCTTCGGCCATCACGTCACGGCCATGGTGACCGGTGTCGATACCAACCACGTCGGACAGGTAGGCCGGGCCCATGGGCCAGCCGAACTTCTCCATGACCTTGTCGATGCGCACGAAGTCGACACCGAAGCCCAGCAGCTTGGAGAAGCCGCCGAAGTACGGGAACAGCACGCGGTTGACCAGGAAGCCGGGGCAGTCGTTGACCACGATCGGGTTCTTGCCCATCTTCTTAGCGTAGGCCACGGTGGTGGCAACGGCCACGTCGCTGGACTTCTCGCCACGGATGACCTCAACCAGCGGCATCATGTGTACCGGGTTGAAGAAGTGCATGCCGACGAAGTTTTCCGGACGCTTGAGGGCCTTGGCCAACAGGTTGATCGAGATAGTGGAGGTGTTGGAAGCCAGGATGGCATCTTCCTTCACCACGCCTTCCACCTCGGCCAGCACGATCTGCTTGACCTTCGGGTTCTCGACCACGGCTTCGACCACGATGTCGACGGCACCGAAGTCGCCGTAGGACATGGTCGGGCGAATGGCGTTGAGGGCTTCGGCCATCTTGGCCGGAGCCATGCGGCCTTTTTCGACGCGCTTGCCGAGCAGCTTGGAAGCCTCGTTCAGACCCATCTGGATACCCTCTTCGCGGATATCCTTCATCAGGATCGGAGTGCCTTTGGAGGCGGACTGGTAGGCGATACCGCCACCCATGATGCCGGCGCCGAGTACGGCGGCCAGTTTCACGTCGCGGGCGATCTCGTCGTGCTGCTTGGCCTTCTTCTTCAGCTCCTGGTCATTCAGGAACAGACCGATCAGGCTTTCGGCAACGGAGGTCTTGGCCAGCTTGACGAAGCCAGCGGCCTCGACTTCCAGGGCCTTGTCGCGACCGAAGTTGGCGGCTTTCTGGATGGTCTTGATGGCCTCGACCGGAGCCGGGTAGTTCGGGCCGGCCTGGCCAGCTACGAAACCTTTGGCGGTTTCGAAGGCCATCATCTGCTCGATGGCATTGAGCTTGATCTTTTCCAGCTTGGGCTGACGCTTGGCCTTGTAGTCCAGCTCGCCGGAGATGGCGCGCTTGACCAGGTCCAGAGCAGCGGCCTGGAGCTTGTCGGCGGCAACCACGGCATCGACGGCACCCACTTTAAGGGCGTCAGCGGCCTTGTTTTCCTTGCCGGAAGCAATCCACTCGATGGCGTTGTCGGTGCCGATCACGCGCGGCAGACGGACGGTGCCACCGAAGCCCGGGTAGATGCCCAGCTTGACTTCCGGCAGGCCGATCTTGGCGCTCTCGGCGGCGACACGGTAGTCACCGGCCAGGCACATCTCGAAACCGCCGCCCAGGGCGATGCCGTTGATGGCGATAACGGTCGGAACGGCCAGGTCTTCGAAATCGCTGAAGATCTTGTTGGCTTCGAGGTTGCCGGCCACCAGCTCTTCGTCGGGCAGCTTGAAGTTGTCGACGAATTCGGTGATGTCGGCGCCGACGATAAACACGTCTTTGCCGCTGGTGACGATTACGCCCTTGATCGAACCGTCGGCCTTGATGGCATCCACGGACTGACGCAGCTCGGTCAGGGTGAGACGGTTGAACTTGTTAACGGACTCACCCTTGAGGTCGAAATTCAATTCGACGATGCCGCCCTCAAGAGCCTTAACCGTGATGGCTTTACCTTCGTAAATCATCAACTGATCTCCACGGTATGGAAGCTGAACTGTACACATCGGAGCCAACCGGCCGGGGCCGCTCTAGGCATAGAGCCGTCGAGCATAGTCCCAATCGATCCGACACACCCGCCGACGCGATAATCGGGCTGTAAAGGCGCTGCCATAGGGGCAGACCGCTCAATTCATACGCCCGTTTGATTTGGGTGGGCGTACATTCAGTGAAAACCCGGCAATTGTCAATTGCCCGTCACAGAAGCCCCGAATGAGTGCAGAGCCACTCGATGACCAGAAGCTGCCGCCGGGTCACGCATGGCCGTTCAAGCCCTCTGGCACCAGCATTCAGCAGTTGAATAATGACAATAAGCAAATGCCATCAGGCCAGTTGCGCCAGCAATGCCGCCACTACCCGCAGCTCCTCTTCGCCACCGCGCTCGCCCCAGAACAGGGAGATCATCTGCGGGTTGGCCTCGACCTTGTAGACATCCGCCGGCAAGGCCTGCAGCCGCTCCAGCATGACCGCATCGGTACAGGGCTCGCGCCACTGGTTGCACCACTGCCCCGGCGCGACCTGCCAGTAGCTCCAGCTGTCACTGCGCCCTGCGCGACGCCCCCGGTGATACTGAGCACAGCGCTCCGGCGGCTGTTTCTCCAGCCAGTGCGGCCACTGCTGCTGCCCCAGCTGCATGCCAAGCCCCAGGCGCCGCGCGGCCAGGCGCAATTCCATCTGCCCGCGCTGCTGCGGCGAGGGGCGCAGCCATACCAGCGGACTGAGGGCCGCACCGACGAGCAAAAGCACTATCCACCAGGTCATATCTCTCTCTTGTTACTGCTAGGGTCTGTGTTATGAAGGAAGCAGAACTTACTGCAAGCATGCACACTGGAGTGGAGAAAATTCACCATGCCCTACCAGCACATCCTGATTGCCGTCGACCTGACTGACGAATGCCACCCGGTCGTCGAGCGCGCCCTGGCCATCGCCGCCAGCAGTGGCGCCAAAGCCGCGCTGGTACACATTGTCGAGCCCATGGCCATGGCATTCGGCGGCGACGTTCCCATGGACCTGTCAATGCTGCAGCAGCAACAGTTCGACCAGGCCCGCGAGCGCCTGCAGAGCTTTGCCGGACGCTACCCGCAACTGAGCGCCGAGCAGCGCCACCTGGCCTACGGCCAGCCACGCCAGGAGCTGCACCGACTAGCCGAGGAACAGGGCTGCGACCTGATCGTCGTGGGCAGCCACGGCCGCCACGGCCTGGCCCTGCTGCTCGGTTCCACCGCCAACGACGTGCTGCACGGCGCCCCGTGCGACGTGCTGGCGGTACGCCTGAAGAAAACCAAGGAATAACGCCGGGCCCGGCAACGGGCCCTGCAGCTCACTCCGGAACGTCGCCGGCGCTCATGACCAGCGGACGGATCTTCTGCAGCTGGGTCTCCATCGACACCGTCATGCTCGACGACATGGAGAAGAAGGTGAGGAAGGCCTTGAGGTTGGAATCCCCCTCGCAGACATCGTGAATGCGCTGCCAGAACGCCTGGTTGACCAGCTGCAGCTGCTGGAACTGCTTGACCAGCCCCTTAAGCTCCCAGTCGGCAAGGCGCCCCTCGCGGAAGTTGAAGTACTGCCGGGTCAGATACAGCGAAATGGTGCGCAGGATGAATTCCTGGCTGCTGGCGAACGGCAGGTGGTTGTGCGCCATCGGCTTGAGCTTGCCCAGCACCGGGCAGGCACTGGTGGCCATGATCACGCCAAGCAGCGAGCGCAAGCCCTCCTCCAGTCCAACCAGCTTGCTGTACTCGCGCTCCGGCGTGCGCACCCATACCTGGGCCTTCTTGAAGGCCGGCAGGCCCTGGAAGTCCTCGATCACTCGGTGCAGGTCGACCGCTGCCGGGCAGCGGCTGAATTCATCCTTCTTCAGTGGGCAGTTGCTGCACTGATTGTTTTCCAGGCGCGTCCACTTCGGCGTCGCCTCGGCACCCTGGGGGTCGTACTGACGATCCAGCTCGATCCTGTAGCTGAACTGATGGTTGTCATCCAGGGTGATGCGGTACTCAATCGCCATGCATGTCTCCGACAAGCGTTTTAGGCTTCCAATTCGGCCCAGCGCTCCAGCAACTGGTCCAACTCCTCTTGCAGGCTCTGCAGGCGCTGCAGCACCGGCCCGGTAATGGTCGGTGCCTGCTGGTAGAAGGCCGGATCGGCGATCTGCCCCTGCAGTTCTGCCAGCTGGGACTCCAGGGCGTCGATCTGCCCGGGAATGGCCTCCAGCTCTCGCTGCAGCTTGTAGCTGAGCTTCTTCGCGGCCGGAGCCGCAGTACCGCTTGTCGCTGCCACCGGCGCCGGTTCTGCCGCACGGGGAGCTTCGACCTTGGCCGGCTTGGATTCGCCGACCCCCAGCAGGCGCGGCGAACCGCCCTGGCGCAACCAGTCCTGGTAACCGCCGACGTACTCGCGCACCCTGCCCTCGCCCTCGAAGACCAGCGTGCTGGTCACCACGTTGTCGAGGAAGGCCCGGTCGTGGCTGACCATCAGCACGGTGCCGGGGAAATTCAGCAGAACCTCTTCGAGCAACTCGAGGGTTTCCACGTCCAGGTCATTGGTCGGCTCGTCCAGCACCAGCAGGTTGGCCGGTTTGCTGAACAGCTTAGCCAGTAACAGGCGCGCCCTCTCGCCACCGGACAACGCCTTGACCGGCGTACGTGCCCGCTGCGGACTGAACAGGAAGTCCCCCAGATAGCTCAGCACGTGGCGGCTCTGACCATCGATGCTGATGAAGTCGCGACCTTCCGCGACGTTGTCGATCACCGTCTTTTCCGGCTCCAGCTGATGGCGCAGCTGATCGAAATACGCCACTTCGATCTTGGTCCCTGCCACTATCGTGCCACTAGTGGGCTGCAGGTCGCCAAGCAGCAGTTTCAGCAGCGTGGTCTTGCCGGTTCCGTTGGCCCCGAGCAAGCCGATGCGGTCGCCGCGCTGCAGCACCAGCGAGCAGTCGCGGATCAAGGTAGGTCCCCCTGCGTGCGCAAAACTGACATTTTCCGCCACTATCACCTGCTTGCCGGACTTTTCCGCCGACTCCAGCTGGATGTTGGCCTTGCCCTGGCGCTCGCGGCGCTCGCTGCGTTCCTGGCGCATGGCCTTGAGCGCGCGTACGCGGCCCTCGTTGCGGGTGCGGCGGGCCTTTATGCCCTGGCGAATCCACACTTCCTCCTGGGCCAGGCGCTTGTCGAACAGCGCATTGGCGGTCTCCTCGGCGGCCAGTTGCTGCTCCTTGTGCACCAGGAAGCTGGCGTAGTCACCGTTCCAGTCGATCAGGCCACCACGGTCCAGTTCGAGGATGCGCGTGGCCAGGTTCTGCAGGAAGGAGCGGTCGTGAGTGATGAACAGCACGGCGCCGGTGAACTCCTTCAGTGCCTCTTCCAGCCAGGCAATGGCGCCGATATCCAGGTGGTTGGTCGGCTCATCGAGCAGCAGCAGGTCCGGTTCGGAGACCAGCGCCTGGGCCAGCAGCACGCGGCGACGCCAGCCACCGGACAGCTCGGCCAGGGTCTTGTCGGCCGGCAGCTGCAGGCGGCTCAGGGTGCTGTCGACCAGCTGTTGCAGGCGCCAGCCGTCCTTCGCCTCCAGCTCCTGCTGGACATGCATCAGCTGGTTGAGGTCATCCTCGCCCTGGATGTTCTGGCTCAGGTGGTGATAGCGCGCCAGCAGCTCGCCGACCCCGGCCAGCCCCTCGGCCACCACATCGAATACCGTGCGCTCGTCGGCACGCGGCAACTCCTGTGGCAGCTCGCCGATCTTCAGCGCCGGCGCGCGCCAGATTTCGCCGTCATCGGGCATCTGCTCGCCCTTGACCAGGCGCAGCATGCTCGACTTGCCGGTACCGTTGCGGCCGATGATGCACACCCGCTCTCCCCGGGCTATCTGCCAGGACACCCCGTCCAGCAGGGGCATGGCGCCGTAGGCCAGGGAAACATCGGAAAACTTGAGCAGGGTCATGACTACCACCTTCGTGAACAGGCGCGCATTCTAACCGAGTTGAGCTGGCCCAATGCTGGCGCGTTGTCGCACGCTGCGGTGCCATTCTGCTGCCCAGTCAGGCTAAGCTAGGCGAAAGCTCCATTTCGTTTTCTCTGTCCGGATGTGTCATGCGCCGCCCTCTGTTCTGCCTGCTTTCCGCGTTCCTTTCCTGTTCCCTCGGCCTCGCCAGCGCTCAGGCCGCCAATCTGACCCAACAGCGGCAGATGTATGACGAAGCCAAACGCGCCCTGGCCAAGGGCGACAAGGGCCCTTATCTGCGCTACGCCAATGCCCTGCGTGACTATCCGCTGGAGCCCTACCTGGCCTATGACGAGCTCACCGCCCGCCTGAAGTGGGCCAGCAACGACGAGATCGAAGCGTTCCTCACCGAACACGGCGACCTGCCCCAGGCCGGCTGGATGAAACTGCGCTGGCTGCGCTGGCTGGCCGAGCGCGGCGAGTGGCAAACCTTCGCCAACCACTACGACCCCAAGCTCAACTTCACCGAACTGGACTGCCTGTATGGCCAGTACCTGTACAAACAGGGCATGAAAGCCGAAGCCCGGGTCGCCGCCGAGAAGCTGTGGCTGGTCGGCAAATCCCAGCCCGAGGCCTGCGATACGCTGTTCAGCACCTGGCGCGCCGATGGCCAGCTCAGCGAGGATCGCCGCTGGCAGCGCGCCAAACTGGCCGCCGAGGCGCGCAACTACGGCCTGGCCAGCTACCTGATCAAGGGCCTGCCCAACCTCGGCAAGCAGGGCCAGCTGATGCTCGATGCGGCGCAGAAGCCGCAGATGATGAGCCAGACCGCACGTTTCGCCCCGGCCGATCGCTACATGGCCGACGCCGCCGGCCTCGGCCTGCGTCGCCTGGCACGCCAGGATCCAGAGAAGGCCCTGAGCCTGCTGGACGTCTATGCCGGCAAACTACCCTTCTCCGCCGAGGAAAAGGTCGCCATCGCCCGCGAGATTGGCCTGACCCTGGCCAAGCGCTTCGATATCCGCGCGCTCAAGGTCATGGCCCAGTACGACCCGGAGCTGCGCGACAACACCGTCTCCGAATGGCGTGCGCGCCTGCTGCTGCGCCACGGTCGCTGGGACGAGGCCTACCAGCTGACCAGTCGCATGCCGAGCCCGCTGGCCACCACCAGTCGCTGGCGCTACTGGCAGGCGCGCAGCCTGCAGCTGGCTCAGCCCCAGGCCCAGCAAGCCGTCGCCCTGTACCAGCCGCTGGCCAAGGAGCGCGACTTCTACGGTTTCCTCGCTGCCGACCGCATCGAGGTGCCCTACAGCCTCAACCACAAGCCGATGCCCATCAAACCGCAGGTGATGCAGAAAGTGCGCAACACGGCGGGCATCCGTCGCGCCCTGGAGTTCCACGATCGCGGCCAGATCGTCGATGGCCGCCGCGAGTGGTACCACGTCAGCCGCCTGTTCAGCCGCGAGGAAATGGTCGCCCAGGCCAAGCTGGCCTACGACAAGGGCTGGTACTTCCCGGCCATCCGCACCATCAGCCAGGCGCAGTACTGGGATGACCTGGATATCCGCTTCCCCATGGCGCACAAGAGCAGCCTGACCCAGCAGGCCAAGCTGCGCGGCCTGCACTCCAGCTGGGTGTTCGCCATCACCCGCCAGGAAAGCGCCTTCATGGCCGACGCCCGCTCGCCGGTCGGCGCGATGGGCCTGATGCAGCTGATGCCGGGCACCGCCAAGGAGACCGCACGCAAGTTCGGCATCCCGCTGGCCGACCCCAAACAGGCCCTGGTGCCGGAGAAGAACATCCAGCTCGGCGCCGCCTACCTGAGCCAGGTGCACGGCCAGTTCAACGGCAACCGGGTGCTCGCCTCCGCCGCCTACAACGCCGGCCCCGGCCGTGTACGCCAGTGGCTGCGCGGCGCCGACCACCTGGCGTTCGACGTATGGGTGGAGAACATTCCGTTCGACGAGACCCGCCAGTACGTGCAGAACGTGCTGTCCTACTCGGTGATCTACGGCCAGAAGCTGGGCTCGCCGCAGAAGCTGGTGGACTGGCATGAGCGCTTCTTCGACGATCAGTGAGAAGCCGGTTCAGAAAAAAGGGCGCCCGTAGGCGCCCTTTTTTGTTTCTGCCGCCGAAGCCCGGATACAGGCCGGGAATTAAGACTACTCCAGCACTTGCACCGGCATGCCGACGCGCAGCTCGCCGATACCGCGCGGCAGCAGGTTCTGGCCGAAATACACATCACCCTCGCGCTCGCGATAGGTCTTCAGCGTGGTCAGCGGTTCGCGGTCGGCGCTGCGCTCGCCGGTCTGCGGGTCGATGGTGGTGAGGATGCAACGGCTGCAGCCCTTGGCCACCTCGAATTCGAGGTCACCAATGCGAATACGCTTCCAGCCATCCTCGGCGTAGGGCGCACTGCCCTCGACCACCAGGTTGGGACGAAAACGCAGCATTTCCAGCGGGCGCCCGACGCGCGCACAGAGGTCGTCCAGCGAGGACTGGCCGATCAGTAACAGGGGGAAGCCATCGGCGAAACCCACCCGGTCATCTGGCTGGGCGTAGTTGGCATCTACCTGGCGAGCCCGAGACTCAGGCACGTGTACCAGCCTGCAGGGCCGACCAATCGCGGCAGCCAGCCAGAGCGCAGCCTCATCGCCAGCGTCAGGGGCCTGCAGACAATCGCTCCAGACCGTGACTTCACGTAGCGCGCTGTCAGCCTCGGGAACCTTGACCTCAAGCGGTTCCATACCGGGCACCATCAGGGTCAGCGAACCACCCTCGCGCCAGTGAGCCCTGATACGCCCCATCTGCGGCAGAACACGCTGGGTCAGGAAGCGACCCGTCACAGGATCTGCCAGCATCCAGCGTCGATCACCCTCCAAACCCTGCAGCCGCACTCGCGCCTCACTCAGCACATCGGCAGCCGTGGATTTGATCGGGTAACGGTACAACGCGGAAAGTCGCAACATGACAGCCATTCCTGGCAATGGAAAAGGCGCTTATAAAGCGCCTTTTCCACTAACTCAAGCACAGCCCTAACGCTGTAGTAACTCAAGCCGCTTGCGGACCACATCCACCAGCTTGTCCGGCTGGAATTTGGAAAGGAAATCGTCACAGCCAACCTTCTTGACCATCGCTTCGTTGAAGCTGCCAGAAAGCGAGGTGTGCAGGACCACGTACAGATCCTTGAGCCTGGGATCATTGCGGATTTCGGTGGTCAGTCGGTACCCGTCCATCTCCGGCATTTCGGCATCGGTAATGACCATCAGCAGCTTGTTGGGCACATCCACATTCGAGTCGGCCCAGAGCTTGAGCATCTTGAGCGCCTTCAGTCCGTCGCCCGCCTGATGTGAACGGATTTCCAGCTGCGCCATGGTCTCCTTGAGCTGCCCCATGGCCACTCCGGAATCATCCACCAGCAGCACTTCGCGCCCGCGAGCCTGGGCCAGCAGCGGATCCTCGAGTTTCTCTTCGGAAACCTTGGTACTCATCGGTGCGATTTCCGCCAGCACCTTTTCCACGTCGATGACCTCGACAATCTGATCGTCCACCTTGGTGATGGCCGTCAGATAGTGCTGACGGCCGGCACCACCCGGCGGAGGCATGACCGACTCCCAGTTCAGATTGATGATGCGGTCCACGCCACCCACCAGGAAAGCCTGCACCGAGCGGTTGTACTCGGTGACGATGATGGTGCTGTTCTGGTTGGGCGTCAGCGGACGCATACCGATGGCCTGCGACAGATCGATCACCGGCAGCGTCTGGCCGCGCAGGTTGACCACGCCGCAGACATAGGGGTGGCGGTGCGGCATCAGGGTCAGCTTGGGCAGTTGCAGGACTTCCTGCACCTTGAACACGTTGATGGCGAACAGCTGCCGGCCAGCCAGACGAAACATGAGGATTTCCAGGCGATTCTCGCCCACCAGTTGGGTGCGCTGGTCCACCGTATCGAGAATGCTGGCCATCGAGTGCTCCTCATATTTACTTCGAGTCTAGCTGCTATCGGCCACTTGTTAAGAAACTGCAGTACTGGCCTCAGGCCATCATGCCGCAGGCGCCCCGACAGCGCCATGACCGAGCAGCGGCGAGGCCTCTGGCAAGTGTAGGCGCAAGGCGCCCGGCCTTGCGACAAAACGCAAGCGCCGCCCCTCCATGGGTTCACCATCAAGATTGATGTCCAATCCCTCCGGGGCCTCCACCTCCAGCCAGGGCAGACGGACCCGCAGGGACACGGACTCCAGCCCCAGAACGCCTCCGGAGAGCAGGGTGCCCAGGGTGCCCACCACATCCTGGGGGGCCGGCACGATGCAGATGTCGAGCAAGCCGTCATCGACGCACGCCTGCGGGCACAGCACGTGACCACCGCCTGCCTGACGGCCATTACCGATTCCCAGGGCGAGGAAATCACCGTCCCATTCGAAACCTGGCCCGCGAAAGCGACCATAGGACGAATGCACCTCGGAGAAGCGCGTCAGCCCGGTGAGAAAATACGCGGCGCCGCCCAGTAGCTTCTTGAGCTCCTCGGACGTGTTGGCCGTTACCCTGGAGCCAAAGCCCCCAGTGGCCATGTTGAGAAACAGCTGACCGTCCACTTCACCGAGGTCGACCGCCACCGGCAGACGCGCCAGCAGCGCCAGCGCCTCGCTTGGCACCAGCGGAATCCCGGCCGCGCGACAGAAGTCGTTTGCGGTCCCCAGCGGCAGCAATGCCAGGCTGGCCTGAGCGCCGGCCAGCGCGAGTGCTTCAGCCACCTCACGCAAGGTGCCATCGCCGCCCCCGGCGATCAGGGTGGAATAGCCGGCGGCCAGCGCCTCCTGCACCAGGCGCGCCGCATCGCCACCTTCCCAGGTCAGGCGCACGGCCAGCTGCCAGCCCCGCTCGCGCAGCGCCATCACGGCTGCACGGACCTCCTCGTTCTGCGCCTGCTTGCCATGCAGGATCAGCATCGCCTTACGCTCGCTCATGCCCCCTCCTTCGCCTGTCGGCTCAGTATAAACAGGCAGACATGCATTCAGGCGGGATAGCCAGTGATCTCCCGAATGCTGCGGTACAGCGGCCTCAGCTGCCTGTACATGCGCAGATAGACCTCGCGGTACAGGCGCTCGTACACCGCCACGGCCTGTGGGTTGGGCTGGAACACTTTACCGACGCGGGTCATGGCGGCGATGGCCGTGGGGAAGTCCGGGTGCAGCCCCAGGCCAACGGCGCAGTCGATGGCCGCGCCGAGGCCGGAAGTCTCGTACAGGTGCGGGCGCTCGGCCGGCAGGTTGAAGATGTCGGCGGTCAGCTGCATGGCCGCATCGCTCTGCGAGCCTCCGCCGGAGATGCGCAAACGCTCGATGCGCGTGCCGGAACGCTGCTCAATCTTCTCGCGGCCCTGGCGCAACGCGTAGGCCAGCCCTTCGAGGATGGCACGGTACAGGTGCGCGCGGGTGTGCACATCGCCAAAGCCGATGATCGAGCCCTTGGCCTCCAGCCCAGGCTCGCGAATACCCGGCGACCAGAACGGCTGCAGCATCAGGCCCATGGAACCGGGCGACACGCTCTCCACCAGCTCGTCGAACAGCGTCTCTGCCTCCACCCCCAGCTCCAGGCCGCGCTGGCGCTCGGCGTGGCCGAACTGCTCCTTGAACCAGCTGACCATCCAGAAGCCGCGAAACACCATGACCTCGGTGTTGTAGTGGTCAGGAATCGCCGCTGGGTAAGGCGGGATCAGCGGGATGGTCTCCAGGTACTGGCTGCGGGTGGTGTTGATGGTCGCCGTGGTGCCGTAGGACAGGCAGGCCGTGCTTGGCTCCACGCCGCCGGCGCCGATCACCTCGCAGGCCTTGTCCGAGGCGGCGGAGATCAGCGGCAGGCCCTCGGGAATGCCGGTGTGCCGGCTGGCCTCGGCGCTGATGGCGCCGATACGCTCGCCCGGCTTGACCAGCTCCGGCAGCATGTCCGGGCGCACCGGAATGGCCTGCCACTTCCAGTCGCTCGGCTTGGCCCAGCACAGGCGCTTGTAGTCGAACGGCAGGTAGGCCACGCAGCTGCCCACCGAGTCGGCGAAGCGCCCGCACAGGCGGTGGGTGAGGAACCCCGACAGCAGCAGGAACTTGTGCGTGCGCGCCCAGATCTCCGGCTGCTGCTGGGCGATCCAGTTGGCTTCGGCCTGGCTGCGGAAGTAGTCGATGGTCTCCTCTTCGCGGATCAGCTTGAACAGCCAGCCCCAGGGCCCCTGGATGCGACCCGCCACATCGGCACGGCGCTGGTCGAGCCAGAGGATGGCCGGGCGCAGCGGCTGGCCGGCCGCGTCGACATTGATCAGGGTGCCGCGCTGAGTGGTCAGCGATACGCCGGCAATCTGGCTTTTATCGATGTCGACGCTGGCCCACAGCTGCCGACAGGCCTCGCCGAGGCTGCGCCAGTAGTACTCCGGGTCCTGCTCGGCCCAGCCGGGGTGCTCGGAATAGTAGGGTTCCAGCTCCACCTTGCCTTTGCCGACCAGGTTGCCGGCCAGGTCGAAGAGCAGCGCGCGCACGCTCTGGGTGCCGTTGTCGATGGCCAGCAGATAGCGTTGTTCGCTCACGAAGATTCACCCGGCAGGCTGTAGCACTGGCGCCATAGCGCCAGATAGCGTTGTTGTTGTTCTTCCCAGCGCGCATCGCTCCAGCCCAGGCGCGGCTGGCACAGGGCGCGGATGCGCGGCAGCTCGGCTTCGGCGCCACCCGCCAGAAGCAGGCCGATGCGCGTGCGGCGCAGCAGCAGGTCGTCCAGTTGCAGCACCAGTTCGTCGTCACAGGCCAGGGCCAGCTCGGCCCACAGCGTGGTGCTGGCGCCGATGCACTCGCCGCCCAGCTCGCCAATCAGCTCGGCCAGACGCGGCAGCGCATGGCCATGGCGCCCGGCCAAGCGCCGCTGTTGGCTCAGGCTCAAGCCGGTCAACGCCACCGGCGGCGCGGCATGGAATACCGTCTGCCCCACATCCGCCACCTCGCGCCCGAGCATCGACGCACAGGCGCGCAGCACTTCGAGCGCCAGCAGGCGGAAGGTGGTCAGCTTGCCGCCGGCCAGAGTCACGCAGCCGGGCTCGACCCACAGGGCATGCTCGCGCTTCTCGTCCGACGGCTTCTTGCCGGTGCTTTCGCCCTCGCTGACCACCGGGCGCACGCCGGCCCAGGTAGAAAGCACGTCGGCGCGACCGACCTTGGCATGCGGGAACACGCTGGCGCAGGCCGCCAGCAGGTACTCGAACTCATCCTCCGTGATCCGCGCATCGCGGTTCAGCGCCTCGCCATGGTCCAGGTCGGTGGTGCCGATCACCGTGGCGCCCTCCCAGGGGAAGACGAACACCGGTCGCTGGTCCTCGGGGTGCATAAAGCTGATGGCCTGGGCCACCGGCAGGCGCCAGGCCGGCAGCAGCAGGTGGCTGCCGCGCAGCGGGCGGATATGTTCCAGGCCGCTCTTCTGGCGCAGCTCGTCAGCCCAGGCACCGGTGGCCTGGGCCACGGCGCGTGCGCGGAAGCTGAAGCGCCGGCCGCTTTCGCTGTCCTCGGCGACCAGGCCGTTCACCCGTTCGCCATCGCGGCTCAGCTCCACCACGCGCAGGCCATTCAATGCCTCGCCGCCCTCGGCCCGCGCCTCGCCCAGCACGCGCATGACCAGGCGCGCGTCGTCGGTGACGGCATCGGTGAACAGGGTACCGCCGAGCAGCTCCTTATCGCTCAGCCCCGGCGCCAGGTAGCGCAGCTCGGCAGCCGGGTGATAGCGGTGCAGGCGCTGGCCAGCCAGGGCGTCGTACACGCCGAGCAGGCCGCCGAACACCCGGGGGCCGGGGAACTTGCCACGGTAATGCGGGAACAGGAACGGCAGCGCATCGACCAGGCCAGGCGCCTCGCCGAGCAGGCGCTGGCGCTCGCGCACCGAGTCGCGGGTCAGGCCCAGCTGGCCCTTGGCGATATAGCGCAGGCCGCCGTGGACCATCTTCGACGAGCGGCTGGAGGTGCCCCAGGCGAAATCGCGCTGCTCCAGCAGCAGGCAGCTCCAGCCGCGCCGCGCCGCCTCGCGCAGGATGCCGGCGCCGCTGATGCCGCCGCCGATAACTATCAGGTCCCAGTCGCGCCCCGCAAGCTCGGGCAGCGCGGCCTCACGCCAAGTGGCGTTCCAGCTCGACATTATCGAAACCCTTGAAGAAGCCGTCGCGAGCGCCTCGAGAGCAAGGCGGACGGAGCGCAGCGACGAGACATATCAAGTCGATAGGCGAGGAGCGAGCACCGCCTCACAGCCGCTTGCGGCTGAACTGCCGCAGGCAGGCCCGCAGGGCGAGCGTAGCGAGTCACGCAGCTATCGGGACGCGCAGCAGGCTTATTCATGGGTTTCCAGCAGCACGCCGGGGGCCAAGCGCCGCTCGGGGTCGAAGTGCTGCGCCATGGCCTTGAGCGCGGCCATACCCAGCTCGCCCTTCTCCGCCGCCAGGTACGGCGCGTGATCGCGGCCGACGCCGTGCTGGTGGCTGATGGTGCCGCGGTTGTCGGCAATGGTCTGGCTAGCCGCCCGCTTGAGCTTGGTCCAGCGCGCCAGGGTGGTTTCGTAGCGGTCACCCGGACGGAACACATAGGTGGTGTAGATGCTCGAACCCTGGCCGTAGACGTGCGACAGGTGGGTGAACACGTGGACCCGCTCGCCCTCCTCCGCCAGGCCCTGGCGCAGGCTGGCCTCGACCTGGTTCAGCAGGTGGTCGACGTTGTTCCAGTCGGTGGCCGTCTCCAGGGTATCCACCGCGTAGCCGGCCTCCCACAGGCCGTGGCGCAGGTAGGGGAAGCGAAAGCGGTTTTCCGCCCACTTCTTGCCCAGCAGGGTGCCGGTGAACACGCCACCGAAGCCCTTCAGCAGCTTCTTCGCCTGCTTCACCGACAGCGCATTCTGGCTGCGGTTGCCGGTGACGCCGAAGGTCAGCATGCACTTGCCGGCGCGCGCGCCGCGCAGGGCCAGGTACTTCTCCAGCAGGGCGATCTGCTCGGGGTGGCCGGCCAGGGCCAGCTGGGTCTCGGTCTCGATGGCGTTGGACAGGCGCAGCATGGAGAGCGGGATGCGTGCCTGGACCAGGGCGCGGATGCCGGCCAGGGCCTGCTGCCAGCTGGGCAGGAACACTGCGAAGAACTTCTCCTGCTCGGCCAGTTTGCTCACGCGCACCTTGACCTCGGAGATCACGCCGAAGCGGCCCTCGCTGCCGAGGATCAGCTCGCGCAGGTCCGGCCCGGCAGCCGAGGCCGGGAAGGTGGGGATATCCAGGGTGCCGGCGAAGGTCTCGACCTTTCCGCCAGCGAACAGCTGCTCGATGCGCCCGTAGCGCAGCGACTGCTGGCCGCTGGAGCGGCTGGCAACCCAGCCGCCGAGGGTGGACAGCTCCCAGGACTGCGGGAAGTGGCCGAGGGTATAGCCGCGCGCGCGCAGCTGCGCCTCCACCTGCGGGCCGTTGGCGCCGGGGCCGAAGGTGGCGATCTGGCTCTGCTCGTCGAGATCGAGCAGCTGGGTCATGCGCTCCAGCGACAGGGTCAGCACCGGCTTGGCGGACTCGACCGGGTTGATATGCCCAGCCACCGAGGTGCCGCCACCGTAGGGGATGACGATGGCGTCCTGCTCCCTGGCCCAGGCCAGCAACTCACGGATCTGCGCGGCGGTTTCCGGCAGGGCAACGCCGTCGGGGAACACGCCGAACTCGCCGGAACGCATGGCCAGCCAGTCCGGCAGGCTCTGGCCGCGGGCGTGGCGCACGCGCACTTCGGCATCGACGCTGACCAACGGATGGCGAACGCCCAAGCGCGATTCGGGCACCCGAGCCAGCACCTGCTCCAGACTGGCATCCGGCAGACGCTGCCCCACGCCGACCCGCTGCTCCAGGAAGGCCGCGCCATGCGCCGGCAGCTCCACCACGGTGGCCTCGTCGCCCCATCCATTCCAACGTCGCATGCGTGCTCCCACTATTCCGGTCATTCTCGATGGCTGCCTATACTAGCCAGCCGCCCGCGCCGGTCACTGTCGGATCGGGCCAGCGGCTGTCGCCAATCATGACAAGCAGAACAACAAGAAAACCATGCTGACCCTCGGCTATACCTCGGTTCCCGCCCTGCTCAAGTACCTGCGCCACGCCGAAGCCCTCGGTCTGGACCTGGAGGCGGCGCGCAGCGCCGCCGGCGTGACCCTCGAAGACCTGGCCGACAACGGCCGACGCATTCCCAGCGAAGCTCACGAACGCCTGCTGCAGCACCTGATGCAGGTGTCGGGCGACCCGCTGTTCGGCCTGCATTCGGCGCGCTACGTGCAGCCGGGCTCCTGGAGCGTGCTTGGCTACATCACCATGAACTGCGCGACCCTGGGCGAGGCCATGAGCCGCATCGTGCCCTACGAGAAACTGGTCGGTGATATGGGCACCAGCCGCCTGGAAATGGCCGGCGACCATGTACGGCTGATCTGGAACTGCCGCCACGAGAGCCCCGGCATCCGCCGCCATATGGTCGAGAACGTGCTGGCCTCGTGGATGCTCTACGCGCGCTGGATCGCCGATATGGACCGGTCGCCGCGCGAGGTCTGGCTGGAACATGAGCGCCCCGCCGAGGCGCCGCAGGAGGATTACGAGGCCTTCTTCGGCTGCCCGGTGCGCTTCGGCCAGCCGTGCAACGCCCTGCTGGTACCGCTGGACTATCTGGCCATCCCGCTGCGCCAGGCCGACGCCAACCTGCTGCGCACCCTGGAAGAACACGCGCTGACCATGATGGCCGGCCTGGACGACAACGAGCCGCTGCCACAGCGGGTGAAGAACGCCCTGCGCCTGCTGCTCAAGGATGGCCTGCCGCGCAAGGAAAAGGTCGCCGAGAAATTCCACATGACGGTACGCACTCTGCAGCGGCATCTGCAGCAGGCCGGCACCAGCTACCAGGAAATCCTCGATCAGCTGCGCCAGGAACTGGCCGAGCACTACCTGCTGCGCAGTGACCTGGCGATCCAGGACATCGCCAGCTACCTCGGTTTCACCGAGTCGCGCTCCTTCCACCGCAGCTTCAAGGCTTGGACCGGCATGACCCCGGGCGAGTACCGCGAGCGGCGCAAGGGCGCGCCGCTCTGAACTGCCGCATCGGCCGCGCGGGGTTCACCCGCCCTACTCGGCGCCTGTGGGGCGGGTGAAACCCGCGCCTCGGACCTAGCCCAACACTTCGCTCAGCGGAATGAAGCGCAGCACATCGCCTTCGGCATAGCTCCGCTCTTCCAGCACCTCCACCAGGCCATCGGCCCAGGCCGCGCTGCGCAGCACGCCGGAACTCTGGTTCGGGTAGAGCACGGCGCGGCCGTTTTCCAGGCGCGCGCGCAGGTACTCGCGGCGCTTGCCCGGCTTGCTCCAGACGAAGCCGGCGGCGACCTCGACGCTCAGTGGCGCGACCCGCCGCACGCCGAGGCGGCGCAGCAGGTAGGGCCTGGCAAGCAGGGCGAAGGTCACCAGGGTCGAGGCCGGATTGCCCGGCAGGCCGAGCACCGGCACGCCACGGAAGTGCCCGCAGGTGAGCGGCTTGCCCGGCTTGATCGCCAGCTTCCACAGGGCCAGCTCCCCCCCCTCACGCAGCACCTGGCCGAGGTGATCGGCCTCGCCGACCGATACCCCACCGGTGGAGAGGATCAGGTCGGCGTCGCCCAGCGCCGCCAGCGCCTCACGGGTGCGCTGCGCATCGTCCGGCAGGATGCCGGCGTCGCGCACCTCGCAGCCCAGGCGCTGCAACCAGGCGCACAGCAAGCTGCGGTTGCTGTTGTAGATCTGTCCCGGGCCGAGCGGCTGGCCGGGCTCGACCAGCTCGTCACCGGTCGACACCACTGCCACTCGCGGCCTGCGTCGCACCGCCAGCACCGCACAGCCAAGCGAGGCGGCCAGACCCAGCTCGACCGGCCCCAGACGAGTGCCGGCCGGCAGCACCACTTCACCGGCACGGGTCTCCTGGCCCTGGGGGCGGACGTTCTGCCCGACCTTGATCGGCTCAAGGAAACGCACGCGCCCGTCGGCCAGAATCTCGGCGTTCTCCTGCATTTCCACCGTGTCAGCGCCCGCCGGAAGCGGCGCACCGGTAAAGATGCGCGCACAGCTACCCGGCTGCAGCGATTCCGGTGCCTGGCCGGCAAGAATGCGCTGGCTCACCGCTAGCGGCTCGCCCTGCCAGTCGGCCAGACGCAGGGCATAACCATCCATGGCGCTGTTGGGCCAGGGCGGCAGATCGAGGCCAGCGACCAGATCGGTGGCCAGTACACGTCCATCGGCAGCGGCCAGCGAAACGATCTCGCGCGCATCGATCGGCGCCGCCTCGGCCAGCGCCAGCAGGCGCCCCAGTGCGTCCTCGACCGGCAGCAGGCTCATCCGCGGCTCTCGCAGGGCACAGCCTGCTTCAAGTGTGGAACGAAGTTGCAGGGCCGATGGCGATTGTCCAGCTGCTCGCCGAGGATGCCGTCCCAGGCGGTGCGGCACGCATTGGTCGAGCCCGGCAGGCAGCACACCAGAGTGCCGTTGGCCAGGCCGGCCAGGGCGCGCGACTGCATGCTGGAAGTGCCGATATCGGCCACCGAGATCTGCCGGAAGTACTCGCCGAAGCCATCCACCTGCTTGTCCAGCAGGCAGGCCACCGCCTCGGGCGTGCTGTCGCGGCCGGTAAAACCGGTGCCGCCGGTAATCAGCACCACCTGCACCTCGTCCTCGGCGATCCACTGCGCCACCTGGGCGCGAATGCGGTACAGGTCGTCCTTGAGCAGCACCCGCGCGGCCAGGTGATGGCCGGCGGCGCTGAGGCGCTCGACGAACAGCTGGCCGGAGGTGTCGGTGTCCAGGGTGCGGGTATCGCTGACGGTAAGAACGGCGATATTCAGCGGCACGAAAGCCGCCTCGGCCTTGTGGCTCATGGCAGGGTCCGGTTGTGGTGAAAACTGGCCGGTGTTATATCACAGGCCCCGCACCAGAGCGTCCGCCATGACCCTCCCGCAACTGCCGCCCTGCTCCATCCTGCTGCTCGCCGGTGGCCGCGGCCAGCGTATGGGCGGGCAGGACAAGGGGCTGATCGCATGGCGCCGCCAGCCGCTGATTGCCCACCTGCATGGGGTGGTACGCCCCCTGACCGACGACCTGATCATCTCCTGCAATCGCAACGCCGAGCACTACGCGGCCTACGCCGACCGTTTGGTCAGCGATGCCGAGAGCGAATTCCCCGGCCCGCTGGCCGGCATCCTCGCCGGCCTCGCCGTCGCCCGCCATGACTGGCTTTTGGTGCTGCCCTGCGACGCCCCCCTGATTGATCACGCACTGCTGCAGGCGTTGCGCGAAACGGCAGGCGATGACACGACAACCCCGGTAATGGTGCAGCAGGGCGAGCAGTGGCAACCCATGTTCGGCCTATGGCCCAGATCCGCGCTCAGACGACTGCAAGAGGAATGGAAAAGAGGCGAGCGTAGCCCTCTGCGCACCCTGCTGCGCCTGGATGCGCGAGCCTGCTGCTGCGCCGTCGACGACCCTCGCCTGGCCAATCTGAACACCCCCCAGCTACTGTCACAGACCACAACGGGTTGAACTTGAGCCACAGGATTCCGTCAGACCAACGGTACTCACTCGTAAATCAAGGAGTTACCCATGAATCGACGGAAACTGCCCACCCTCTTCGCCAGCCTCGGCTTCTTCGCCCTCACCGCCTGCTCGACCCCGAGCGTGATCACCCTCAACGATGGCAGCCAGATTCAGACCGTGGACACCCCCGCATTCGATGAGGACTCGGGCTTCTACGAGTTCGAACAGCTCGACGGCAAACCCGCGAAGATCAACAAGGATCAGGTGATTACCGTCAAGGAACTCTGATGTAGCGCCCCACAAGGATGCGGGGCAAAAATCTTTT
The DNA here is from genome assembly GCF_900156545.1 of Aquipseudomonas alcaligenes. Taxonomy (GTDB): domain Bacteria; phylum Pseudomonadota; class Gammaproteobacteria; order Pseudomonadales; family Pseudomonadaceae; genus Aquipseudomonas; species Aquipseudomonas alcaligenes_A. Next base: position 203,882 of record NZ_FTNW01000001.1, on the reverse strand, counting down.
CAGCTAACCCCTTGTGCAGCAAAACTTTTTCGGTAAAATGCGCGCCATCTTCGGAGCGTAGCGCAGCTTGGTAGCGCGTCTCGTTCGGGACGAGAAGGTCGCTGGTTCGAATCCAGTCGCTCCGACCAAATCCCGAATCGACGAAAGTCGATCAGAAAAACCGGCCATAGGCCGGTTTTTTCGTTTATACGCCCATAAAAAAGCCCGCATGCCTGAACGGCTGCGGGCTTTTGACATTCTGGCGTCCCAGAGAGGGGTCGAACCTCCAACCTTCCCCTTAGGAGGGGGATGCTCTATCCGATTGAGCTACTGGGACACACAACGGGGCGGCATGTTAACGGTCGGTCGCGCATTTGTCATGCCATTCGCAGCATGGAATCGACTACCCATTCATTTGCGGCGACCACGACCACGCAGCCCTTTTCTGGCCACCAATGGAAAATCGCAAAAACCGGCGAGAAGGCTCTAGAATGGGTATTACAGAGTACAGCACGCCAATAAACGCGACTGCTTTTGCCTATCTGTACGCATTTCGGACAACTGGTGCTGGCAATGCGCCGCTACTAGGGCCACACTTCGACATGTAATTGGCGTCAATTAGTTGTCCGGCGCCCAAAAAATCCGATGCAGATCCCGGCTGAACGGCTAGTGCCTATCAAGGTCAAAGCAGCGACAATCAATAGCTGAATACCAGCATCGCTTTCCTGAACTAACCGGTTTAATGTATACGCCCTATGAAACAGGCCATCTATTCCAGCCGTACGGCTGACAAGTTTGTAGTCCGCCTGCCCGACGGTATGCGTGAACGCATCGCCGACGTGGCGCGTAATCATCACCGCAGCATGAACTCGGAGATCATCGCTCGCCTGGAGCAGAGTCTGATCCAGGAAGACTCTCTGGGCGATGATTTGAATCTGCGCCTGGACAGCCCCGAGCTATCCCTGCACGAACGCGAGCTGCTGCAGCGCTTTCGTCAGCTGTCGCGCCGCCAGCAGAACGCCCTGGTCTCCCTGATCGCCCACGATGCCGAGATGGCCGCCGACGAGGCCTGATCGCTCCACCCAAGAAAAAGCCGGCTCACGCCGGCTTTTTTGTGCCCATTGATCAGAGCAGGAACAGCGTCGCGAGCCCCAGGAAGATGAAGAAACCACCGCTGTCGGTCATCGCGGTGATCATCACGCTGGCGCCCATCGCAGGATCTCGCCCCATACGCATCAGCGTCATGGGAATCAAAACCCCCATGAGCGCCGCCAGCAGCAGGTTGAGCGTCATGGCCCCGGTCATCACCAGGCCGAGCGACCAGCTGCCATACAGCAGGTAGGCAACCACACCGATCACCCCACCCCAGAGCACACCATTGATCAGCGCCACCCCCAGCTCCTTGCGCATCAGACGCGAGGTATTGCCGGTGCTGACCTGATCCAGTGCCAGGGCACGCACGATCATGGTGATGGTCTGGTTGCCCGAGTTACCACCGATACCCGCCACGATCGGCATCAGGGCGGCCAACGCCACCAGTTTTTCGATGGAACCCTCGAACAGACCAATCACCCGAGAAGCAATAAAGGCCGTGATCAGGTTGATGGCCAGCCACGCCCAGCGGTTACCAACCGACTTCCACACGGAGGCGAAGATATCCTCTTCCTCGCGCAGACCGGCCATGTTGAGCACTTCGCTCTCGCTCTCTTCACGGATCAGGTCGACCATCTCGTCGATGGTCAGACGACCAATCAACCGCCCCTCTCCATCCACGACCGGCGCGGAAATCAGGTCATAGCGCTCGAAGGCCTGCGCCGCGTCGTGAGCGTCTTCGCCGGGCTGGAAACTCACCGGATCACTGGCCATCACCTCACCGACCTGTTTGTCAGGGTCGTTGACCAGCAGCCGCTTGATTGGCAGGACACCCTTGAGCACGCCGTCATAGTCGACCACGAACAGCTTGTCGGTGTGCCCCGGCAGCTCCTTGAGGCGGCGCAGATAGCGCAGCACCACCTCCAGACTGACGTCCTCGCGAATGGTGACCATCTCGAAGTCCATCAGCGCGCCGACCTGGTCATCCTCGTAGGACAGCGCCGAACGCACGCGCTCACGCTGCTGTGCGTCGAGCGACTCCATGAGCTCGAGCACCACGTCACGCGGCAGCTCCGGCGCCAGGTCCGCCAGCTCATCCGCATCCATCTCCTTGGCCGCAGCGAGGATTTCATGATCATCCATGTCCGCGATCAGCGACTCACGGACCGCATCGGACACTTCGAGGAGGATGTCACCGTCACGCTCGGCCTTGACCAGTTGCCAGACGGTCAGGCGATCAGCCAGCGGAAGGGCTTCGAGAATATGGGCAACGTCGGCGGAGTGCAGCTCATCGAGCTTGCGCTGCAGCTCAGCGAGGTTCTGGCGATGGACCAGGTTTTCCACCAGGTCACGGTGCAGGCCTTCCTGGCGGTGAGTCAGGCCCTCCACAAGCTTATGGCGATGCAACAGATCGACCACCTGTGCGAGGCGATCCTGCAGGCTCTCTTGCGGCTTTTTGGCTTCTACTTCAGTCATACGGCACGCTCCACCCCAGCAGCAGGGCGCGCCGCGGGGCTCAATCGATCAGATCGGGCGAAAGGAAATTTGAGTAACTACTGGGTAAGTCCATGGTGGTTATCCACAAGCCCCGGCGGGGCTGACACGACAATGATAGCACCGCGACTTGTTTCGGCGCGACAAAATCGAGCCTAGAACAAGCGCTTGCGCCATTTTCTTAGACCAGCACACAACCTGCTTTTCCGACGCATGCGTCAGATCACAAGACACGCTGGCAACATCGAAAAGCGGGACTAGGCTGCAATGGCACTCGTCAAGGAGGACGAATCATGCAGCGCTCAATCTGCGCAGGAATTTGCGCACTTCTGCTCTACCCTTCCGCCCCGGCATCCGCCTCCACGGTCTTCCGCTGCGAAGACAGCAAAGGCCACATCACCTACACACTGCATGGCTGCCCGGACAGCGCCAGCCAGGATCTACAGGAAGCCCACAACCCCACGCCCGGCAAAGGAAAGGCCGTGCCCCTGGCCAAGACCAAGAAGCCGCGCAGCAAGGCCAAGAGCAAAGAGAAGGATGGACAGTTGGTCGTAGTCGGCACCAAGCAGGACGGCTGCGGCAACCAGCTCAGCAGCAGCGAACGGCGCCGCGCCGTGATTCGCCAGCAGATCCGCAGCGGGATGACCCAGCGCGACGTGGAGAGCGCGCTCGGCAAGCCTGACAAGATCACCACCAACGACGGCCAGACCCGCTATCACTATGCCGACGACAAGGGCAACAAACGCCAGGTGAACTTCGACGAATACGGCTGCGTGAAGAAAAAAGGCAAACGCTGAAAAGACAAAAGGCCCGCATTGCTGCGAGCCTTTTGCTGTATGGCGCACTCAGGAGGATTCGAACCTCCGACCGCCCGGTTCGTAGCCGGGTACTCTATCCAGCTGAGCTATGAGTGCGTGTGGCGCTTTTAGACCAGATCACCGCTGGTTGAAACAAAATGGCCTGCATCGCTGCAAGCCATTCCAATATGGCGCACTCAGGAGGATTCGAACCTCCGACCGCCCGGTTCGTAGCCGGGTACTCTATCCAGCTGAGCTATGAGTGCGTGGGTTGCGCATTTTAGTGATCTTAACCATCAGGTCAAGCACTTTTCCGAATAATTTCAATAACTTATCGGACTTAGCGCAAACACAACCAAGGTTGTGAATATGGCGGAGAAGGGGGGATTCGAACCCCCGACACCCTTTTGAGGTGTACTCCCTTAGCAGGGGAGCGCCTTCGGCCACTCGGCCACCTCTCCGCAACACGGGGCGCATGATAACCATGTTTTCCCCGTTTGCAAAGACAAAATTTCGAGAAAAATTAGTGGCTTGGTTCGTCGCCCTTCTCTTTCTGGATGCGCTGGTAAATCTCTTCGCGGTGCACGGCGACTTCCTTGGGAGCATTGACGCCAATGCGCACCTGATTACCTTTCACGCCCAACACGGTGACGGTGACATCATCACCCACCATCAGGGTCTCTCCGACCCGGCGAGTCAGAATCAGCATTCCTTTCTCCTTACGGATTCAATTACGGGACAACAGTCTGCAGAAATAAAATGGTGGCAGCCCCGCGCATATCAAGTGCGACGCCTTCACCCAAGTATTGACCAGCCCGGACAAAAGGAAAGTTCCTCGCCAAACCGACCAAAAAAACGAAAGGCGCGGATCGCCGCGCCTTTCAGGTAGAGCATCACTCGGCCTGTCGGGCCGGAGCGTCCAGATCGAAGGCGGTGTGCAACGCGCGCACGGCCAGCTCCAGGTACTTCTCTTCGATGACCACGGAGACCTTGATCTCGGAGGTGGAGATCATCTGGATATTGATGGTTTCCTTGGCCAGCGCCTCGAACATGCGGCTGGCGACACCGGCGTGCGAACGCATGCCGACACCGACGATGGAGACCTTGGCGATATTGGTGTCGCCGATTACCTCGCGAGCACCCAACTCGCGCGCGGTGTTCTCCAACACGCCCATGGCGTTGTTGTAGTCGTTGCGGTGCACGGTGAAAGTGAAGTCGGTGGTGTTATCGTGCGCCACGTTCTGCACGATCATGTCCACTTCGATGTTCGCGGCGCTGATCGGGCCTAGGATCTTGAAGGCCACGCCGGGGATATCCGGTACGCCACGGATGGTCAGCTTGGCTTCGTCGCGATTGAAGGCGATGCCGGAGATGATCGGCTGTTCCATGGATTCCTCTTCATCAAGGGTAATGAGGGTGCCCGGACCCTCCTGGAAGCTGTGCAGCACGCGCAGCGGGACGTTGTACTTGCCGGCGAACTCCACCGAGCGGATCTGCAGCACCTTGGAGCCGAGGCTGGCCATTTCAAGCATCTCCTCGAAGGTGATCTTGTCCAGGCGCTGGGCCTTGGCCACCACGCGCGGATCGGTGGTGTAGACGCCATCGACGTCGGTATAGATCTGGCACTCGTCGGCTTTCAGCGCTGCGGCCAGGGCCACGCCAGTGGTATCGGAGCCGCCACGACCGAGCGTGGTGATATTGCCCTGCTCGTCCACGCCCTGGAAGCCGGCAACCACCACGACCTTACCGGCCTTGAGGTCGGCACGGATCTTCTGGTCATCGATCTGCAGGATGCGCGCCTTGGTGTGCGCACTGTCGGTGAGGATGCGCACCTGGTTGCCGGTGTAGGACACCGCCGGCACGCCGCGCTGGATCAGGGCCATGGCCAGCAGGGCGATGGTTACCTGCTCGCCGGTGGAGACCATCACGTCCAGCTCGCGCGGAACCGGCTGACCGTCGCTGACCTGCTTGGCCAGGTCGATCAGACGATTGGTCTCGCCGCTCATGGCGGAAACCACGACGACGATGTCGTCGCCGCGCTCGCGGAATTTCTTCACCTTCTCGGCCACCTGCTGGATACGCTCCACGGTACCGACTGAGGTGCCCCCAAACTTCTGTACGATCAAAGCCATGTCAAAAAGCCGCCTGATTCCTCGAAGGGCGCCCATTAAACCCGCATCGGGTCACACTGCCAAGGCCCGCCGGACGCACTGCGGGCCCTGCTTTCGCTGCCTTTAGGCGCCTTGTTCGACGAAGGTCGCCGCCAGTGCCAGCGCCTCGTCCAGCTTGCCGGCATCGACGCCGCCGCCCTGGGCCATGTCCGGGCGACCACCTCCCTTGCCACCCACGGCGGCTGCAGCCTGACGCATCAGGTCGCCGGCCTTGAGCTTGGCGGTCAGGTCCTGGGTGACGCCAGCAACCAGCACCACCTTGTCCTCGAATACGCCACCCAGCAGGATCACCGCACTGCCCAGCTTGTTCTTCAGTTGGTCGACCATGGCCAGCAGGGCCTTGCCGTCCAGGCCATCGAGACGCGCAGCCAGCACCTTGACGCCCTTGACGTCCACGGCAGAGCCGGCCAGGTCATTGCCGGCGGCGCTGGCGGCCTTGGCCTTGAGCTGCTCCAGCTCTTTTTCCAGCTGGCGGTTGCGCTCGATCAGGCCGGACAGCTTGTCCAGCACGTTGTCACGGCTGCCCTTGACCAGCGCGGCCGCTTCTTTCAGCTGCTCTTCCGCGCCGTTCAGCCAGGCCAGCGCCGCGGCGCCGGTGACGCCCTCGATACGGCGCACGCCGGCGGCCACACCGCCTTCGCTGGTGATCTTGAACAGGCCGATGTCGCCGGTACGCGACACGTGGGTACCGCCGCACAGCTCGACGGAGAAGCCGCCACCCATGGTCAACACGCGCACGTCATCGCCGTACTTCTCGCCGAACAGCGCCATGGCGCCCTTGGCCTTGGCGGTCTCGATATCGGTTTCTTCGGTCTCGACCGCGGAGTTCTTGCGAATCTCGGCGTTGACCAGCTCTTCCAGCTGTTTCAGTTGCTCGGGCTTGATCGCCTCGAAGTGGCTGAAGTCGAAGCGCAGGCGCTGGCTATCGACCAGCGAGCCCTTCTGCTGCACGTGCTCGCCGAGCACCTGGCGCAGCGCGGCGTGCAGCAGGTGGGTCGCGGAGTGGTTCAGCGCAGTAGCCTGGCGTACCGAGGCGTCGACTTCGGCTTTCAGCGAAGTGCCGACGGACAGGCCGCCCTTGACCACCACGCCGTGGTGCAGGAAGGCGCCGCCAGCCTTGGTGGTGTCGCGCACGTCGAAGCGCACACCGGCGCTTTCCAGGAAGCCGCAGTCACCGACCTGGCCGCCGGACTCGGCGTAGAACGGGGTCTGGTCCAGCACCACCACGCCCTCCTCGCCCTCGGCGAGGCTGTCGACGGCGGCGCCGGCCTTGAACAGGGCGACGATCTTGCCGCTCCCGCTGGTGCCCTGGTAGCCGAGGAAGACGGTGTCGCTGTCGACCTTGACCAGGCTGTTGTAGTCCATGCCGAAGGAGCTGGCGGAACGGGCACGCTCGCGCTGGGCTTCCATCTCGCGTTCGAAGCCTTCCTCGTCGAGGGTCAGCTCGCGCTCGCGGGCGATGTCGCCGGTCAGGTCGACCGGGAAGCCGTAGGTGTCATACAGCTTGAACACCACATCGCCGGGAATGACGCTGCCCTTGAGCTCGGCCAGGTCCTGCTCAAGGATCTTCAGGCCCTGCTCCAGGGTCTTGGCGAACTGCTCTTCTTCGGTCTTCAGCACGCGCTCGATGTGCGCCTGCTGCTGTTTCAGTTCGGGGAAGGCTTCGCCCATCTCGGCCACCAGCGCGGCGACGATCTGGTAGAAGAAGCTGCCCTTGGCGCCCAGCTTGTTACCGTGCCGGCAAGCGCGGCGGATGATGCGGCGCAGCACGTAGCCACGGCCTTCATTGGACGGGGTCACGCCGTCGGCGATCAGGAAACCGCAGGAACGGATGTGGTCGGCGACGACTTTCAGCGAAGCCTGGCCTTCGTTGGCGCAACCGATGGCCTTGGCCGCGGCATTCAGCAGGCTCTGGAACAGGTCGATCTCGTAGTTCGAGTTGACGTGCTGCAGCACGGCGCTGATGCGCTCCAGGCCCATGCCGGTATCCACGCTCGGCGCCGGCAGCGGGTGCAGCACGCCATCCGCGGTGCGGTTAAACTGCATGAACACGTTGTTCCAGATCTCGATGTAGCGGTCGCCGTCTTCTTCCTTTGATCCGGGCGGGCCGCCCCAGATGTGCTCGCCGTGGTCGAAGAAGATCTCGGTGCACGGGCCGCACGGGCCGGTGTCGCCCATCGCCCAGAAGTTATCGGAGGCGTAGGGCGCGCCCTTGTTGTCACCGATGCGCACCATGCGCTCGGCCGGGATGCCGACTTCCTGGGTCCAGATGTCGTAGGCCTCGTCGTCGGTGGCGTAGACGGTGACCCAGAGCTTTTCCTTCGGCAGGTTCAGCCACTTGTCGCTGGTCAGGAATTCCCAGGCGTAGGTGATGGCGTCGCGCTTGAAATAGTCGCCGAAGCTGAAGTTGCCCAGCATTTCGAAGAAGGTGTGGTGGCGCGCGGTGTAGCCGACGTTTTCCAGGTCGTTGTGCTTGCCGCCGGCGCGTACGCACTTCTGGCTGGTGGTGGCGCGGGTGTAGGCACGCTTCTCCAGGCCGAGGAAGCAGTCCTTGAACTGGTTCATGCCGGCGTTGGTGAACAGCAGGGTCGGGTCGTTCGCGGGGATCAGCGAACTGGAGGCGACGCGGGTGTGCCCCTTCTCTTCGAAGAAGCGGAGGAAGGCTTCACGGATTTCTGCGCTTTTCATTGATTTCATCCAGGCAAACGACAGCACGGCAAACGCCGGCAAAGGGCCGCATTATATCGGCCCGGCGCTGCAGGGACAGCCCGTTTACGGGGAATTTGGATAGAAAGCCTCTATCGGGCCACGTTGTGACCCGAATCCGCCAGCCAGAACCCGGTCAGAGCGTGGTGGGGACGATCAGGATGCCGGCGCGCAGGCCGTTCTTGACCTTGGGATTGGGGAAGATGATGCGTGCGCCCTGCTCTTCCACCAGCCAGCGGGTGCCGGCGATGTCCTCGGCCAGCAGGAAACCAGGCGCAAGCTCGGTGAAGTTCTCGACATCGGCCGGCAGGTGCAGCTTGAAGGCATCGCTGTGCTTGATCACCTCGCGCGACACGGCGAACAGCTGCATGCCGTCCAGCGAGTCGGCCTGAGGCTCGCAATTCTCCACCAGCTCGCGCAGGCGCTTCTCCAGCAGGTCGAGATTAACCTGCTGGTTCTGGCCGAAGGGGCGCGCCTTGCCCAGCTCCAGGGTGAAAGCCTCGGCGCCCAAGCGCGCGTAGGTGTAGGAGCTGAAGGTGATGCCGGTCTTGCGCTGCAGCAGCACCGCGTCGATGCCGGCGGCACGCAGGCGCGCCAGCTCGGCACGCGAATGTTCGCGGCCTTCGACATAGGGATAGAGGGCGAACTGCTCGATCTTCGAGCCGCGGATCGCCGTGTGCAGATCGTAATGCAGGCGCGCCCGGCCTTCCTTGCTGAAGAAGGCGGCCGCGAAGCGCTCCAGCTCGTTGGCGCGCAGCGCCTCGAAACCACTGCTCTGCTCATGGCGGCCGTCGAACAGGCGGTTGATGTCCTGCTCCACGAAACGCTCGCCGCGGCGCATGGCCTCAGGGTTGCCGAGCAGGAAGAGGATGCGCGCCCTAGGCAGCAACTGCCCCGAGGCGACAGCCTGCAGCAGGCGGTCGAGCAGCTCGATCGGCGCCGTCTCGTTGCCATGGATACCGGCCGACAGCAGCAGGTCGAGGCCGCTGTCATCCTGGGCAGTGGGCGTCACTTCCAGCACGCCCTCGCCCAGCCAGTGCAGGCGCGCGCCCTCGCGGGTCAGCTGAATCTTCTCGGTCGGCTCGCGGCCGGCCAGGGTGAGTTCGAGCAGTTTGCCGAGGGCGAGCATGGGATTACCTCAGTCGGGCTCAGTGATTGCAGTCGGGACCGTGCACATGATCCTCGTCGTCACCGGCGAGATCCGCCGGCTCCATTTCCAGCTGCAGGCCGACCAGGTTGGTGGCCTGCGGGCGCAGCAGCAGGTTGGCGTACTCGGTATCGCCCTCCTCCACGTCCACGCCGATCAGCAGTTGATCGCCGACCGCCTGGATCCACACTTCCTTGCCCTGCCAGACGACAGCGAAGCGGGTGCAGGAGGTCTCCAGCTGGGTGCCGTCGGAGTCTTCGAGGATCAGTTGCAGGGCGTCGGACATGTTTCAGTGCTCTCAGGCGAGTTGGAAAGGGTACACGGAGCCCAGTTTAAGGATCTGCGTCAATTCATCCAATGCCGTGCGGCACTCGATCAGCAGTTGCGGGTCGGCCAGGTCGCTTTCCGCCAGGCGGTCACGGTAGTGCTTGTCGACCCAGGCATTGAGGGTGGTGAACAGCTCGGGGGTCATTACCACGCCCGGATTGACCGCCGCCAGCTCGTGCTCCTTGAGCGCCACGCGCAGGCGCAGGCAGGCCGGGCCACCGCCGTTCTGCATGCTCTGCTTGAGGTCGAATACCTTCACCTCACGGATCGGGCCGTTGCCGCGGGTCAGCTCGCTCAGGTAGTTCCATACATTGGCGTTGTTGCGGCACTCCTCCGGCACGATCAGCAGCATGCTGCCGTCGGCGCGGGTCAGCAGCTGGCTGTTGAACAGGTAGGAGCGCACCGCATCCTCCACGCTTACCGCACTGGCCGGCACGCGCACGGCCTGGAAGTTGCCGCCGCGGCGGGCCAGCTTGTCGCCCAGTTCGGCCAGTACCTTGTCGGTGTCGAGGAAGGCGTCCTGGTGGTAGAACAGCACCTCGCCGTTGCCCACCGAGATCACGTCGTTGTGGAACACACCCTGATCGATCACCGCCGGATTCTGCTGGGCATAGACCACGCCCTCGTCACCCAGGCCGTGCAGGCGGACCACCGCCTGGCAGGCTTCCAGGGTCTGCCGCGCCGGGTAGCGCTGCGGCGCCGGGAAGCGGCTGTCGAAGGCGCTGCGGCCGAACACGAAGAACTCCACGCCGGCCTCGCCGTAGCTCTTGCAGAAGCGCGTGTGATTGGCCGCGCCCTCGTCGCCGAACTGGCTTACCGCCGGCAGCGCAGCGTGGTGAGCGAAGTGCTCGTCGTTGTTGAACATGGCACGCAGCACGCGGCTGGTGGTCGGATGTTCGATCGAGCGGTGGAACTTGCAGTTGAGATTGGCAGCGGTGAAGTGCACGCGACCATCCGCGGTGTCGGCACTGGGGCTGACAGTGCAGGAGTTGGCGGTCCACATGCTGGAGGCGGAGCTGCACGCAGCCAGCAGCGGCATGGCTTCCTTGGCGGCCCGGGCGATCACCTCGGCATCGCTGCCGGTAAAGCCCAGGCTGCGCAGTGCGGCGACGTCCTGACGCTCCTGCGGGGCGAATACGCCCTGCTTGAAGCCCATGTCCATCAGCGCCTTCATCTTGCCCAGGCCCTGCTTGGCCGCTTCCTTCGGGCTGGAAACCGCCTGGCTGTTGCTCTGCGACGCCACGTTGCCGTAGGACAGGCCACCGTAGTTGTGGGTCGGGCCGACCAGGCCGTCGAAGTTCATTTCATAGGCGGACATCACAGACTCACTCCCGGGGTCAGGGTGGCAGGCAGGCTCAGGGTTTCACTTTCCAGCGAGGCGACCGGGTAGGCGCAGTAATCGGCGGCATAGTAGGCACTGGCGCGATGGTTGCCGGAGGCACCCACGCCGCCGAAGGGCGCGCTGCTGGCGGCGCCGGTCAGCTGCTTGTTCCAGTTGACGATGCCGGCGCGGCTCTCGACGAGGAACTGCTGGTAGCGCTCAGCGGACTCGGACAGCAGGCCGGCGGCCAGACCGTACTGGGTATTGTTGGCTTCGGCGATGGCGGCATCGAAGCCGTCATAGCGGATCACCTGCAGCAGCGGGCCGAAGAACTCCTCGTCGATGCGCTCGGCCACCTGGGTCACGTCGACAATGCCGGGCGTCAGCAGCGCGGCATTCGGCACCGGCTGGATCATTTCCAGCAGCACCTCGGCGCCCTTGTCGACCAGATGACGCTGGGCCTTGAGCAGATGCTCGGCCGCGGCCAGGGAAATCACCGAGCCCATGAAGGGCGCCGGCTGCTCGTCGAAGGCGCCGACCTTGAGGCTCGAGGCCACCGCCACCAGGCGTGCCAGCAGGGCATCGCCCCAGGCACCGACCGGCACCAGCAGGCGACGGGCACAGGTGCAGCGCTGGCCGGCGGAAATGAAGGCGGACTGGATGATGGTGTAGACGGCGGCGTCGATGTCCTTGACCTCCTCCACCACCAGCGGGTTGTTACCGCCCATCTCCAGCGCCAGGATCTTGTCCGGACGGCCGGCGAACTGGCTGTGCAGCAGGTTGCCGGTGCGGCTGGAGCCGGTGAAGAACAGGCCGTCGATGCCGGCGCTGGCGGCCAACGCCACGCCGGTTTCGCGGGCGCCCTGAACCAGGTTGAGCACGCCGGCAGGCAGACCGGCCTCGACCCAGCACTTCACGGTCAATTCGGCAACCTTGGGGGTCAGCTCGCTGGGCTTGAAAACCACCGCGTTGCCGGCCAGCAGCGCCGGCACGATATGGCCGTTGGGCAGGTGGCCGGGGAAGTTATAGGGGCCGAACACGGCGACCACGCCATGCGGTTTATGGCGCAGCACGGCGGTGGCGTCGGCCAGCGGGCCGCTCTTCTCGCCGGTGCGCTCGCGGTAGCTCTGCACGGAGATGGCGACCTTGTTGACCATGCTGGTCACCTCGGTGGCGGACTCCCACAACGGCTTGCCGGTTTCCTCGCCGATGGTGCGGGCCAGCTCGTCACTGTGCGCCTTGAGGGTGGCGGCGAACTGCTCCAGCACGGCAATGCGCTCTTCCAGCGGACGACGCGCCCAGGCCGGGAAGGCGGCACGGGCGGCGGCGACGGCCTGCTCGACCTGCGCGGCAGTGGCGCCCTGGCCGCTCCACACGGCTTCCTGGGTCACCGGATTGAGCGAATCGAAGGCCTCGCCCTGCCCGGCCAGCCACTGGCCTGCGATGTAATGAGTGGTCATTGCTTGCTCTCCTTGGCCGACAGCGGCACGGCACGCACCTGGCTGCCGGCGCTCAGCTGCAGGCGCTTGGCGGTCAGCGGGTCGACCACCAGGGTGCCGGCGGCGGCACGCGCTGGCGCGGCGGTGATGCGGCAGTCTTCGCGCTTGCGGTTGTGAATCAGGTAGGGAATGGCGTCGTCGCCCGGGGTACCGACGGCCAGCACCAGGGTCTGGCTGTCGCGTACGGCGCGGATCTTGTCGGTTTCCACCTCGATGGCCGGGCCTGCGTCGAAGATATCGACATAGCCCTGGTAGCTGAATCCTTCGCCCTTGAGCATGGCCAGCGCCGGTTCGGTGTCCGGGTGCACGCGGCCAATCACGGCGCGCGCCTCCTCGGAGAGGAAGCAGGTGTAGAGCGGGAACTTGGGCATCAGTTCGGCGATGAAGGCCTTGTTGCCGACGCCGGTGAGGTAGTCAGCCTGGCTGAACTCCATCTTGAAGAAGTGCCGACCCAGGCTCTCCCAGAACGGCGAACGACCACTCTCGTCGGACATGCCGCGCATCTCGGCGATCACCTTGTTGCCGAACAGCTCGCGGAACTCGGCCATGAACAGGAAACGCGCTTTGGACAGCAGGCGGCCGTTGAGCCCAGTGCGGTAGCCGGCGTGCAGGAACAGCGAGCACAGCTCGGAATTGCCGGTCAGGTCGTTGGCCAGGAACAGGGTGGGAATCTCGCGGTGGATCTTCAGCTCCTGCGAGGCGCTGACGGTGAGGCCGACCCGGTAGTTGTACCAGGGCTCGCGCAGGCCGACAGCGCCGGCCACAGCGGAGATACCGACGACCTTGCCGTCGTCGTCTTCCATCACGAACAGGTAGTCGGCGTCGGCGCGCTCGGCCTCGCCACGGAAGGTCTTCTCCGCCCAGCCGACCCGGTGCGACAGGCGCTCCTCGTTGGCCGGCAGGGTGGTCAGGCCGGTGCCGGTGCTGCGGGCCAGGTCGATCAGCGCCGACAGATCGGCGCTACGGACGGGACGAACGATCATATTGCCTCCAGAATTCTCGCCCCACTCGGGGCCAAGGGTGAGGGAAAGGCCCTCATCCGGCCCTGCGGGCCACCTTCTCCCGGCGGGAGAAGGGTTGACGCATCAAACCGCAACCAGGCGCACGCTGACGCCTTCACCCACACCCAGCGCCTCGGCGGCCTCCAGGCTCAGGGTCACCGGCTTGCCGGGCACCCAGTCGAGGTCGGCGATGATGGCGCGGAAGTCCTGCAACTGGCCGTTGCTCACCAGGTACTGGCGCCCGCCCTTGCCCGGCTCGCCGATGCGCACCGGCACCACGCGGCTCTGCGCGATCGAGCGGATGCCCGAGGTGCGCGCATGCAGGGTCGGACCACCGTCGAAGATGTCGATGTAGTGATCGGTCTCGAAGCCTTCGCGCATGAGGATGTCGAAGGTCACCTGGGCGCGGCTGTAGACCTGGCCCATGGCTTCCTGGGCGCTGTCCGGCAGCAGCGGCACGTAGATCGGGTAATGCGGCATCAGCTCGGCGAGGAAGGTGCGGCTCTTCAGCCCGCACAGGCGTTCAGCCTCGGTGTAGCTCATGTCGAAGAAGTTGCGGCCGACGGCGTCCCAGAACGGCGAATCGCCGTGCTCGTCGCTGTAGCCGACGATCTCCACCACCACCGCGTCGGCGAAGCGCTCCGGGTGGGCGGCCATGAACAGCAGGCGGCCACGCGAGTTGAGCTCGGCCAGTGGGCTGTCGACCAGATCGCGCTGCACGTAGAAGCTGGTCAGCAGGCTGTTGCCGGTGAGGTCGTGGCACAGCGAGAGGACGTGGATCTTGTTGTGGATCTTCAGCTCGCGCGAGGCGTGCACGAAGGTCTCGTTGCGGAAGCTGTAGAACGGTTCGGAATACCCCGCCGAGGCGACGATGGCGGAGCAGCCGACCAGCTTGCCGCTGGCCGTGTCCTCGAGGACGAAGAAGTAGCTCTCCTCGCCGTTGAAGCTGACCTCGGCGGCGAAAGAGGCCTCGGAGGCGGCGATCTTGTCGCTCAGACGACCAGCGTCGTCCGGCAGCGAAGTAACGCCCACCGGGCTGTCGGCAGCCAGACGCTGCACTTCAGCGAGGTCGGACATCTGCGCAGGGCGCATCACCAGCATGGCGTTACTCCTTTCCGGAAAACGCGCCCCGCACGGGCGGAGCGATTGACGAATAAAAGCTCCAACAGGCCTGAGGCTGCCCACTGGAGAAAGACCGGAGCACTCCGATCACGCATGAATCGACTCATCCTGAGCAATCGGCGGCGCATCCTGCGCCGCCTGTTGCAGCCATCAGCCCTGAGCGAGCTTGGCGACCGCGCGCTCGAAACGGTCCAGACCGTCGACGATATCGGCCTCTTCCACCACCAGGCTGGGCGCGAATCGCACCACGTCCGGGCTGGCCTGCAGTACCAGCACGCCCTCGGCGGCAGCGGCATCCAGCACGGCCTTGGCCTTGCCCTTCCAGGCATCGTTGAGCACGCAGCCGAGCAGCAGGCCCAGGCCACGCACTTCGGCGAACATGCCGTAACGCTCGCCGATGGCCAGCAGGCGCTGCTTGA
The DNA here is from genome assembly GCF_900156545.1 of Aquipseudomonas alcaligenes. GTDB lineage: Bacteria > Pseudomonadota > Gammaproteobacteria > Pseudomonadales > Pseudomonadaceae > Aquipseudomonas > Aquipseudomonas alcaligenes_A. The sequence goes on along the minus strand of NZ_FTNW01000001.1, from coordinate 188,807 downwards.
ACTGCTCGCTCTTGGTCTTCACGCCCTGCAGCACTGCGGGGGTGTTGACGATGTCCAGTACCGCTTCGGCCACCGCGCAGGCCAGCGGGTTACCGCCGTAGGTGGTGCCGTGGGTGCCGACGGCCAGGTGCTTGGCCAGCTCGGTGGTGGTCAGCATGGCGCCGATGGGGAAACCACCGCCCAGGCTCTTGGCGCTGGAGAGGATGTCCGGGGTGACGCCGTAGTGCATGTAGGTGAACAGCTCGCCGCTGCGGCCCATGCCGCTCTGCACCTCGTCGAACACCAGCAGCGCGTTGTGCTGGTCGCAGAGTGCACGGGCGCCTTCCAAGTACGCCTTGTCGGCCGGCAGCACGCCGCCCTCGCCCTGGATCGGCTCCAGTACCACGGCGCAGGTCTTGTCGGAGATCGCGGCTTTCAGCGCGTCCAGGTCGTTGTACGGGACATGGGTGATGCCCTCGATCTTCGGCCCGAAACCATCGGAGTACTTGGGCTGGCCACCGACGCTGACGGTGAACAGGGTACGACCGTGGAAGCTGTTGAGCGCGGCGATGATCTCGTACTTCTCCGGGCCGAAACGGTCATGGGCGACGCGACGGGCCAGCTTGAAGGCGGCCTCGTTGGCCTCGGCGCCGGAGTTACAGAAGAACACGCGCTCGGCGAAGGTGGCATCGACCAGCTTGTGGGCCAGGCGCAGGGTCGGCTCGTTGGTGAACACGTTGGAGATGTGCCACAGGGTGTTGGCCTGCTCGGTCAGCGCCTTGACCAGTGCCGGATGGCAGTGGCCGAGGGCATTGACAGCGATACCGCCGGCGAAGTCGATCAGCTCGCGACCGCTCTGATCCCAGACTCGCGAACCCAGGCCACGCACCGGAACAAAGGCGGCAGGGGCATAGTTGGGGACCAGATACTGATCGAAATCGGCGCGCTGCACCGGATCGTGCTGAACGGACATCGGGGCTCTCCTGAATAAGGAACACCGCACAAAATGGCAGGTGATGAAAGGATTGTAGGGGCTGCCCACGGGCCCGCATTGTCGCCATGCGACAACTTCTTACAGCGGAACCCCGCGGTTTTCGGGGGCTTTCGGCAATGCGACAGAAAGCTCCGGAATTGCGCAGTTTAAACGCTGTGCGGGGGGATCGGGGTATTTCGCTGCCCTACGAAAATCCCTTGTCGAACCACGTCTGGCTTTGCGTGGATATTGCCCCAGGGACCGGGCACGCACTCAACCGCCTGATCGCAACACTTTCCTCGGCACCGACTACCGATTTCGCCTTGCACGGCGAGTTACTTTCTCTTGCCTAGCCAAGAGAAAGTAACCAAAGAGAAGGCCACCCCGACATCCGGGTCTCGCTACGCTCGACTCCCCTCCCTCCGGCGCCGCTCCGGGGGGGGCGGCGCACAAGGGGCGTCCCAGCCCCTTTAAGCGGGGACGCCTAGTCCTCACGCCGCATCCCTGCAGCCCGCTCCCCTGCGCAACGCCTCCACTCGGCCTCCTGACGGGGACTAAGGCTCCGAGGTGCTTGGTGTTTTTTCTTGGCGCTGCGCACATTGATCGTTCCCACGCTCTACGTGGGAATGCAGCCTTTAGCGCTCTGCGCCCACTGCATGATTTTTGCCGCTGGTGGCTCTGCGACGCGGAGCGTCACGGGGCGGGTTCCCACGCGGAGCGTGGGAACCATAAAGAAAGGAATGCAAAACTTTCAGGCAACTCCAAACGCCCCCTTCAGGAGGCCGAACGGAATCATTGCGCAGGGGAGCGAGCCGCATGGATGCGGCGAGAGGCTTAAAGGGCCATGGATGGCCCTTGTAAGCCGGCCCCTGGAGCAATGATGGAGTGAGGGAACCCCGCCGCAGGCGGGGCCGGATGTCGGGGGCAAGCGTTTTTGGTTACTTTTTCCGCGACTGGAAAAAGTGACCCGCCCAGCAGGGCGGAACAGAAGCATCGAACAGTACGATAAACAGCAGTTGCACGGAAATAGACTAGTTGCCGACCTCAACCGCGCTCAACGGAAGCCGGAGCAATCTCAAACGGACTGGCACTCCGCCGCTGATTGCGATCTTCCCGCGGCGTCGCCCCAAAGAAGTTGCGATAAGCGCTGGAGAAGTGCGGGCCGGAGGAGAAGCCACAGGAAAGCCCGATCTGGATGATCGACTTGCTGGTCTGCATCAGCAGCTGGCGCGCCTTGTTCAGGCGCAGCTCCAGGTAATACTGGCTCGGCACGCGGTTGAGGTACTGCTTGAAGATCCGCTCCAGCTGACGCCGCGACACGCACACGTGCTGGGCGATCTCGTCGGTGGTCAGCGGCTCCTCGATGTTGGCCTCCATCAGCAGCACCGCCTGGGTCAGCTTGGGATGGCTGGAGCCGATGCGGTTCTGCAGCGGAATGCGCTGGCGCTCGCCGCCCTCGCGGATGCGCTCGACCACCAGCTCCTCGCTCACCGCGCCGGCCAGTTCGGCACCGTGGTCGCGGGCCAGCACGGCGAGCAACAGGTCGAGCACGGCCAGGCCACCGCAGGCGCTGAGGCGATCACGATCCCAGTCGAACAGATGGCTGGTGGCGATGACCTTGGGGAAGCGCTCGGTGAAGTCGTCCTGCCAGCGCCAGTGCACGGCGGCGCGGTAGCCGTCGAGCAAGCCGAGCTGGGCCAGCGGGTAGACGCCGGCAGACAGGCCGCCGATGGGGATGCCGCCGCGCGCCAGCTGCTTGAGCGCCTGAGCCAGCGCCGGAGCGACCTGCGCCGGCGGCTCGTCGGCCAGCACGAACAGCTTGTGACAACCCTCCAGGCGCCCGGCCCAGGGCTCGCCCGGCAACTGCCAGGCGCCAGCCGCCGGCGCTTCGGCCTGGAGGAAGCGCAGTTCGTAGGACACTTCCGGGTGAACGCGCTGCGCCACGCGCAGGGCCTCCTCGGCCAGGGCCAGGGTCATGGGCCTGGTTTCCGGCCAGATCAGGAAGGCAATGCAGTGGGCAGTCGAAGTCATGGGGGCAGTCTAGTGCTTACTTCAGGCTGCCGGAAAGGAACTGTTTCAGGCGATCGGACTGCGGGTTGACCAGCACCTCTTTCGGGCAGCCGGTTTCCTCCACCAGGCCCTTGTGCAGGAAGATAAGCTGGTTGGATACCTCGCGAGCGAAGCCCATCTCGTGGGTCACCACCACCATGGTGCGGCCTTCCTGGGCCAGGTCCTGCATCACCTTGAGCACCTCGCCGACCAGCTCAGGGTCGAGCGCCGAAGTCGGCTCGTCGAACAGCATGACTTCCGGCTCCATTGCCAGGGCACGGGCGATAGCCACGCGCTGCTGCTCACCGCCAGACATATGGGCCGGATAGGCGTCCTTGCGGTGCGCCACACCCACCTTGGCCAGGTAGTGCTCGGCCTTCTCGATGGCTTCCTTCTTCGGCACGCCAAGCACATGCACCGGCGCTTCGATCACGTTCTCCAGGGCGCTCATGTGCGACCACAGGTTGAAGTGCTGGAACACCATGGACAGGCGCGAGCGCATGCGCTGCAGCTGCTTGGCATCGACGGCCTTGAGCGCGCCGTCCTTGTTGGCCACCAACTTGAGCTCTTCGCCATTGAGCAGGATCTTGCCGCCATGCGGCTGCTCCAGCATGTTAATGCAGCGCAGGAAGGTACTTTTGCCCGAACCGCTGGAGCCGATGATGCTGATCACGTCGCCAGCCTTGGCCGCCAGCGACACGCCCTTCAACACTTCGTGGCTGCCGTAGCGTTTGTGCAGATCCTGAACTTCGAGTTTGTACATGGTTGGGCTCTCGTATGGCTCAGTCGCTCAGCAGGCGACCCTGGCGAATGGGTTGCTGACCGGCCACCTTGGCCAGCCAGAGTCCGGGTTGGGCGAAGCGCAGGCGCTCGCGCACGTAGAGCACCCCGGCGGTCGAGGCACGCACGATGCTGTGGCGGTCCTCCAGCGGATCGATGACTTCGAACAGCGGGTCACCCACCTCGACACGGGCGCCGACCGGCTGCAGGAAGCTGACCACACCGGCATGCGGCGGGTAGGCGTATTCTGCGCCGGCAAACGGCGTGGGTGCGCAGGTCGGCGCCGGCGCGGCGGGCCAGGCACCGTCGATCAGCCCCTGCTCGGCGAGGAAGGCGAGAATGCTTTCGGCGCTGGCCTGGGCACGCTCGCGCTCGGTATCCAGCATGCCCCCCAGCTCCACCGTGCTGGCCTGGCAGGCCAGCGGCACGGCGGCCTGAGGGAAACGCCGCGCCAGGCGCAGCCAGCCCATCGAACAGGCCTCGTCGAAGGAGCTGCCGCCGGTGTCCTCGGACACCAGCACGGCGCCGGCGCTCAGCCGCGCGCCCAGCGAGGCGAAGGTGTCGGCCTGCTGCGGAATCATGTACAGGTGCACCACGGCGTCGAAGTCACAGTGCAGGTCGAGCACCAGATCGGCATCGCAGGCATGGCGCAGCAGCAGACGCTGCAGCCCCTGCAGTTCGGAACCGGCCGGCGGCAGAGCCTCCAGGCCGGCACGCATGGCCTGGCGAATCAGCTCGACGTTGGCCTGGCTATCCGCCCCCAGGCGCCCTTCCAGCGTGGGCGCGACCAGCGCGGCGAGGTCGACGAAGTCACGATTGAAATTCTTGCCGCTGCCCAGCTCGAAACGCCCCTGGCTGGTGGCCTGAAACATCTGACCGAGACCGATGGGGTTGGCCACCGGCACCAGCTCGACCACGCCCGTAAGGCGCCCCTGCCCTTCCAGCTCGACGAGACGACGCTTGAGCTCGACGGCCACGCGCATGCCCGGCAGCTCGTCGGCGTGCAGACTGGCCTGGATATAGGCCTTGCGCGCGCCGGCGCCGAAACGGAACACGCTCAGGGTGCGCTCGGTGCCGGGACAGCCCCAGGGCAGACGGTGATCGATGCGCTGCATGATCTCGACCTCAGTGCTTGCGCGGGGCCAGGTAGGCCAGGTAGCGGCGCTCGGCCAGCTTGAACAGGCGCACCAGGATCAGCGTCAGCAGCAGATAGAACACACCGGCGGTGATGTAGGCCTCGAACGACAGGTAGTACTGCGAGTTCACGGTCTTGGCCGCGCCGGTGATGTCGATCAGGGTCACCACCGACGCCAGGCTGGTGGTGTGCAGCATCATGATCACCTCGTTGCTGTACTGCGGCAGCGCACGGCGCAGCGCGGACGGCAGGAGGATGCGGCGATACAGCTTGGCGCGCGACATGCCCATGGCCTTGGCCGCCTCGATCTCGCCATACGGCGTGGCCTTGAGGCTACCGGCGAGGATTTCGGCGCTGTAGGCGCTGGTGTTGATGGCGAACGCCAGGCAGGCACAGAAGGTAGCGTTGGACAGGTAGGGCCACAGGGCACTCTCGCGCACCACCTCAAACTGGGCCATGCCGTAGTACAGCAGGTACAGCTGCACCAGCATCGGCGTACCACGGATCACGTAGGTATACAGCCAGGCCGGGAAGTTGATCGCCGGTTGCTTGGAAACCCGCATCAGCGCCAGCGGCACCGCCGCGAGCAGGCCCAGGGCCAGGGAGATGACCAGCAGCTTGAGGGTGACCAGCACACCGCCGAAGTACAGCGGCAGGCTTTCCCACACCACGTTGTAGTCGAAAAGCATGGTAAATCCCTCAGATCTCGGCCGTTTTCACGCCGACCGAATAGCGGCGTTCGAGGTAACGCAGCACCAGCAGCGATACGCTGGTGATCGCCAGGTAGATGGCGGCGGCCAGCAGGATGTAGGTGAAGGGCTCGCGGGTCGCATCACCGGCGCTCTTGGCGCGGGCCATCATGTCCTGCAGGCCGACCAGGGAAATCAGGGCAGTGGCCTTGATCAGCACCAGCCAGTTGTTGGTGAAGCCGGGAATGGCCAGGCGGATCATCTGCGGCACCAGGATGCGGAAGAACACCCGCAGCGGGCTCATGCCGTAGGCCAGACCGGCCTCGCCCTGCCCTTTGGGGATGGCCATGAAGGCGCCACGAAAGGTCTCGGACAGATAGGCGCCATAGATGAAGCCCAGGGTACCGACACCGGCCACGAACGGATTGATGTCGACATAGCCCTCGTAGCCGGACAGCTCGAGGACGCGATTGAGCATTTCCTGGCCGCCGTAGAAGATCAGCAGGATCAGCACTAGGTCGGGGATGCCGCGAATCACCGCCGCATAGGTTTCGCCCAGCAGGGCCAGCCACTTGACCGGCGACAGGCGAAAGGCCGCGCCGAGCAGACCGAGAGCGATGGCCACCGCCATCGACAGCAGAGCCAGCTGCACAGTGAGCCAGGTACCGTCGAGAATGGTCGAGCCGTAGCCGTTGAACATGGAATCTATCCTCTGCAGACAGGAGGAGCGCTCTTGCTCAGAGCGAGGGGCGGAGGTGAGTCCGGCAGAGCGCTGCGCTCACCCGGCCCGACGTACCGCCCTCCCCGCTCCGGGGAGGGCGGCCGCAGCGGCGTTATTCGCCGTAGACGTTGAACTGGAAGTACTTGTCCTGCACTTCCTTGTACTTGCCGTTGGCGCGGATGGCCGCGATAGCGGCAGTGATCTTGTCGGCCAGGGCCTTGTCACCCTTGCGCACGGCGATGCCGGCACCGTTACCGAAGTACTTCTCGTCGGTGTAGTCCGGACCTACCAGAGCGAAGCCCTTGCCGGCGTCGGTCTTGAGGAAGCCGTCGTCGATATTGACCACGTCGGCCAGGGTGGCATCCAGACGGCCGGCGGTCAGGTCGAGGAAGATCTCGTTCTGCGAGCTGTAACGCACCACTTCCACGCCTGCCGGGGCAAACACCTCGGTGGCATAGCGGTCGTAGATGGAGGCACGCTGTACGCCGACCTTCTTGCCTTTCAGGTCAACCAGCGGGTCCTTGATCTCGGTACCGGCCTTCATCGCCAGCTTGGCGGGGGTGTGGTAGTACTTGCCGGTGAAGTCCACGGACTTCTTGCGCTCTTCGGTGATCGACAGGGACGACAGCACGGCGTCGAACTTGCGTACCTTGAGAGCCGGGATCAGGCCGTCGAATTCCTGCTCGATCCACTGGCACTTGACCTTCATCTCCTCGCACAGGGCGTTGCCGATGTCGTAGTCGAAGCCGGTGATGTTGCCTTCCGGGGTCTTGTAGGCGAACGGCGGGTAGGCCGCTTCGATACCGATACGCAGGGGTTTGTCTTCTGCCTGAACCAGCGCACTGAAAGCGGAAAGCGCCAGGGCGCCGAGAAGTACGATCTTCTTCATCTTGTGCTCCTTCGAATGGGGTACAGCGATTGGCAGAATGAGGTTCGCCATGGCCATGGGTGAATTGTAGAAAGTGTCACCGTCTTTGCCGCCACCAGGGACGCCACAAGAGGGTTGGCCAAGTGGGCGGCATTCTATCGACCGGGGGTGGGTCGATATTTCTTCAAAGCGACAACAAATTACAGAAGCACAGGGCGAGCGCGGAGCGCGTATTGACAGGCCAGCCAAAAGATGACCAAGGAGACACAAACAAAACCTTGATATTCAGCAATAAGCAGGCCAGAAAACACACACCCCATATTCCACGAGGCCTGCAGCCCCGCACCCGCATCGAACCATGCACGCATGCAGGGCATGGCGTTCCCCGCCCACCCCAAAAGTGGGCGAGGTGTTACTCGACGCTGTTACTCACAGCTCGAATTCCTGCCCCTGCAGCGGCACACACACTGACCAGCCGAGCTCGCGCTGGATGCGCTCGCGCAGTGCCTCGGAGGCATCCGCCTCGCCGTGTACCACGAAAACCCGCCGCGGCGCGCGCTGGAAGCCGGACAGCCAGCGCATCAGCTCATCGCTGTCGGCATGCGCTGACAACATCGGCAGTTCGGCGATTTCGGCATTGATCGGCAGCCACTGGCCATAGATCTTGGTCTCCCGCGCCCCTTCCAGCAGTTTGCGCCCGCGCGTGCCGGCGGCCTGGTAGCCGGAGAACAGCAAGGTGTTGCGATGATCCGCACCGAAGGCGGCGATGTGGTGCAGCACGCGCCCCCCGGTGGCCATGCCGCTGGCCGAAATGATCACCTTCGGGTAGCGGTTGGCCGACAGCGCCTTGGATTCCTCGACATCGCGCACATAGGTGACCGACTCGCAGGCCGCCTCGCAGTCCTGCCGGCCCAGGCGGTGCTCCTTGGGGTAGCGCTGCAGCAGTTCGCTGGCACTGGTGGCCATGGGACTGTCGAGATAGACCGGCAGGTTGTGCAGGCGGCCACTACGACGCAGCTGCCAGAGACTGTGGATCAGCGATTGCGCACGACCCACGGCGAAGGCCGGAATCACTACGGTGCCGCCGCGCTGCACGGTGCGCTTGATCACCTCTTCGAGCGCATCCAGCGGATCGGTGGTGTCGTGACGACGGTTGCCGTAGGTCGACTCGATCACCACGTAGTCCGCCTCCGGCACGCTCTCGGGATCGTGCATGACCGGATCGTCATACCTCCCCAGGTCGCCGGAGAACAGGATGCGTCGACCGCCGATGTCGATCTGCGCAGTGGACGCGCCGAGAATATGCCCGGCGCGGCGCAGCAGCAGGCGGCCATCCCCCGGCAGCGCCACTTCCTCGTGCAACGCCGCCGGCTTGAACAGCGCCATGGTCCGATCGATGTCGGCGACGCGATACAGCGGCAGGGCCGGCGAGTGCTTGGAGAAGCCCTTGCGGTTGGCCAATTCGGCGTCCTTCTCCTGCAGGAAGGCACTGTCACGCAGAATCAGCTCGGCCACATCGCGGGTCGCACTGCTGCAGTGGATACGCCCGGAAAAGCCATCCAGCACCAGCCGCGGCAGGTAGCCGCAATGGTCCAGGTGAGCATGGGTCAGCACCACCGCATCGATGTCGCCGGGATTGATCGGCAACCGCTGCCAGTTCAGCTCACGCAGGTTCTTCAGCCCCTGGAACAGCCCGCAGTCGATCAGCAGGCGGGTATCGCCACAGGTCAGCAGATGCTTGGAGCCGGTCACGGTACCGGCGCCACCCAGACTGGTCAGAGAGAACTTGGCCATCAGATGTTCCTTTCGAGATTGGCAATGTGCAGATCGGCAGCCCGCCCCAGGCCCTGGATGGCCTGGCGCTGGGACTCGTCGAGCAGACTGGGCAGCGGGCGACCGCTGACCGCTGCCACGGCCTCGACCGCATGGGCCCAGGTGCAACGGTTGGCGAACAGCATGCCGTCGACATCCAGCGTGCCGCCGCGGTTGATGTAGCCCAGGGCACGCGTGCATTCCGCGCCACCATCGAGGCGGCGCAATACACCCAGCATAGGCTCGGGACGGGTATGGCACAGCAGCACGCGCGGCAGGCGGCGCGGGAACAGCGCCTGCAGGCGGGCCTCATCCAGCACGAAGGCGGCCTCCAGCTCATCCCGCGGGCTGCGCAGGCGACCCGGCTCGATGATCAGGGTGACGCAGGTGCGGCAGCCGCGCGCGGCCAGTTCGGCGTGAGCCAGCAGCGCCTGCTCCAGTTGATAGGCGCCGATGGCCACCAGTTGCACCTCGGCGTCGGCAGGGTCGCCGCGCAGGTGCAACGCCCCCTGCTGCTGCAGCTGGCGACAGGCCTCAGCGTCCAGCTGGCAGGCCACCTCGCGCTTCGACACCACCAGGCAGCCGAGCTGGCCACGCTCGCCGTAGAGCGCCTGCAGGGCGGCCTGGGCGCTGTTGGCGTCGACCGGGAACAGCACCCGCGTGGTGTCGGCCATTTCGCCGAGCAGCGCTTCGCCGATGGTCGGGTCCTGGTGCGATTGCTCGTTCTTGGCGTTCTCCCAGGTGTGCGACGTCACGATCAGGGGCACGGCGAGCCAGCCCGGCGCCTGGCCGAGCAGTTTCTGGTGGCGGGCAAAGATCGCCTCCTGGCGCAGCAGGCCGAGCATCTTCACGGCGAAGGCCTCGTAGCTGACGATCAGGTTCAGCCCGCCCTTATTGCCCAGTGCCGCCGCCGCGACGGCCTCTTCGTTGAGTGCGGTGATCACCGCGCCTTGCAGATCCTCGGCCACGCCCGGCTCCGGCGCGTTGACCCGGTGACGCAGCAGCGCCAGGGTCTCGCCCATCTTGTTGCTGGCCAGCTCGTCGGGGTTGCCGACCCGCACGCGCAACTGCGGGTTGGCCCGCACCAGCTCGACGAACCAGCGATCCAGCGCGCTCATCGCGCTGCCGTGCGCGCCAGGCGCCTGCCAGTGCGGCGGCGGCAGCTGCGCCGGCGCAGGGTGGCGGCGCGCCATCGGGTGCTGGCTTTCGCGCGGGCGCGCCACACGCTCATGGTTGTTCAGACAGGCGATGGCGGCCTCCAGCTCGGCCGGGGGCACGTGCAATGCCCGCGCCGCCGCGTTGAACTGCAGGCGAGCCCGCGCATCCGTGTGCGGATTGGCCGCCAGCGGCAGGTTGTGCGCCGCATTGCTGCCGGCTCCGGGGAAGCCGAAGCCCTTCTCGGTGACAGCGATCACGTAGGGCAACGGTGCCGGGTAGCGACGCTGCGGATCAGCGGCGAAGGCCTGCAGACGCGCCTCGGCTTCGAGGATGGCCCAGGCGATCGCCGCCGGATCGCGGCCGTCGATGATCATCGGATCGAAACCATTGAGGCGCAGGTCCTCGGCCATCCAGGCGGCACCGCCCTGCTGCACGATCTGCGTGCGCTGCTCGATGCGCCGACCATTGAGAATCATCACCGGCACCGCCAGCCCGCAATCCTCGGCCCGCCACCAGCGTGGCGCCCAGTCCGAGCCGCGCTGTTCCTCGAAAGCGCCATCACTGAGAAAGGCCACCAGGCGCTCGCCCGGCAACGGCATGTGTACGTACTGCAGGCCAGCGAAGCCGAGGTAGCCGCCCTCGCACACTGCGCCGGCCGTGTGCGGCCCGGCATGGCTGCCCAGCGGCACGGCCGGCATGCCCTGGGCATCGATGGCGTAGGAGTAGAAATCGCCGATCAGCCTGGCCAGCCCGGCCGCACTGCGGTCATAGCGACCCTGCTGGGTCGGCGACAGATCGCCGATCAGTGTGTTGATCGCCTCGATGGCCGCCACGCAATGGCCCTGCCCCATCAGCCAGCCACGGGTCGTCGCACTCAGGGCATTGGCCAGCAGATAGCCGACGAAGGCCGGCACCATGTTCAGCGAACCGCCGGTGTGCCCTTCGGGAACGACCTTGAAGTCCTCGGCGGCCAGATCGCCGCCGTCGAGGTCGATGCGCCGCGCATAGGTCATGTGCGCCACCAGATTCAGCGCCATGCTGGTCAGCCGGTCGGCACTGCGCAGCAGCTCCAGCCCCTGCGCCTCGTCGGCCAGCCGGCCATCGGCGACCAGTCTCGTAACCAGGTCGCGCACGCGCTCGATGGTTTGCGGCTGACGGCACAGCGGCCCCCAGCCCTCGCACCAACCGGCCCAGAGATCGGTATCGTTCATCAGCACAATCCTCATCCTTGTCTACCCGCATTTTCAGCGTCGCAACGCCGCCCTGCACTGCCGCGCGTCAATGAAGCTGTCCGTAGGGCACGCTTCGAAGTGGAGCGAATCCGGCAAGGGCTTCTCACCCCCACGCAGGGGCACTGATGCGCAAAACGAGATCGACGTCTTAAACCGACCGATAGCGCCCCCCGATGTTCCTGGCTGTGAACTGCATAGCGCCTCGCAATCCTCGAGATCCATAGACTGCGCGCCGTTTCCCACGAAAGGGATCATGGAGAGTACACATGTCGAAACTCTGGATATCCGCTGCGGTTGTCCTGGTCGTAGTTGGTACTGCCACCAGCGTAGTGCTGATGGAAGAGGTACCGCAGGCGCCACCAGAGCCACGCAGCGCTACCAAGCCGGTGCCGAACAAGCCGGCCAGCAGCACGCTAACCGCCCCCACCCCCGACGTAGCCCGTGTCTCGCCACCGCAGCCGCAAGCGACTGCCGAGCGACAGCAACAGGCCGAGTTGCAGCTCTGGGATCCGCAGTCGCTGGTCGCCAGCGAGCACAACGGCATTCCCGTTCATGAAACTCAGGTTGCCCCCGAACTGCTGCAGGGCATTGGCCTCGGCCAAACCCTGTCGCTGCCGGTACCCGGCCGGCAGCAACCCGTGCGCGCCACTCTCAGCGAAACCCGCAACAACGGCGGTGCCGCGGTGTGGCACGGCAAGCTGCTGGACGGACAGGATACCGACAGCCTGACCCTGGTCAGAGGCGCAGTGGAAACCCACATCACGGTCGCCACGCTGGAAGGCACCCTGTCGATGATCATCGACAACGCCACCGGCAAGACCGTGATCACCGACGAGAACGAGATGGTGCTGCGGGCCAACCCCAACGACACCATGCCATTTGACGCCCGTGAACTGCCTCCCCTGGCACCGCCGGCTCAGGGCTGAAGCCCCTTCCTCATCAAGGATCCTTTAAATGAATAAACTGCTCACCGGCCTGAGCCTGGCCATGACGACCCTGGCCGCACAGGCCAACCCGCAGACAGTGGACATCATGGTGCTCTACACCAAGGACGCACAGGCACTGCCGAACGGCCGCGACATCGACGCCCGCATCGCCAGCTATATCGAATACACCAACAACGCCTACGCCAAGAGCGGCACCAACCTGCGCCTACGCCTGGTACATAAGCAGTTGCTCGACTGGGCCACCTATTACGACGTAACCGGCAACAACCTGAATCGCTTCACCAATGATGCCCAGGTGCAACGCCTGCGCGAGCAATATGGCGCCGACGTTGTACAACTGATCAACCGCACCACCCAGGGCCAGGGCTATGGTGTATGCGGTATCGCGTGGGTAGGCACTGGCGCGAAGAACAGCGACCAGTTCTACAGTAACGCCAAGGACATGGCCTACGGCCTGACCGGTGTCGATTGCGGCCTCAGCACCTTCGCCCACGAGATCGGCCACAACATGGGGCTGCGCCACTCCTACGAGCAGGACCTGCAGGACGGTTACTACCAGAATCACAGCGGCACCCACGAATGGAGCCGTGGCTACGGCGTGCAGGGCCAGTTCAGCACCATCATGGCCTACCCCCAGGTGTTCGGTGCACGTCGCCAGGCGCCGCTGTTCTCCAACCCGAGGCTGATCGACAGCGAATGCGCCAGTCAGGCCTGCGGCCAACACGACCATGCCGACGCCTCCCGCGCGCTCAACAGCATGGCCATGCAGATCGCCAACTTCCGCCCGACCCAAGTGCCAGTCACGGGCACCCCGACCGATCCAAAGCCCGAACTGCCCTGGTGCAACAAGCCGGCACTCAAGGGGCTGGTCGGCAATGGCGAGTTCCGTACTAGCGAGGGCTGGACCGCGCTGTTCGGCAACGCCGAGCTGAGCCTGGTGAATGTCGCCACCGACTGCCGCGACAATGCCCTGCAACTGACTACCCAGGGCTTCGACATGCTGGCCACACCGATCAGCGGCCTGCGCAATGGTGTGCAATACCGCCTGAAGGCCAAGGCCATGCTCAAGGCGGCCAACAGCCGCGAGAACGTGCGCCTGGCCCTGCTCAGCGAAGACACTGAAGGCCGCCTGAACTACAGCGACGAACAGACCATCAGCCTGTCGCTGACCGGCAACGAGTTCAGCACTCTGGAGAAAACCTTCACCTACAAACCCGCTAACACTGCTCTGCGCAGCCAGTATGTAGCGCTCTGGAGCGACAGCGGCAGCAGCCTGCTGGTCGACGAGGTGCAACTGCTCGAGGTTGCCAGCACGCCACCGGTAACCCCGCCGCCAACCAAGGTCAGCTGGAGTTTTGAAAGCAATATCGGCGGATGGGCCGGCTTCCACGGCAGCAACCGCGCCAGTACCTTCGCCAGCAAAAGCCGCAAGTCCCTGGAGGTCTACAACCGCAAGCAGGAGGGCTCCGGCGCCACCGCCAGCCTGCTGGGCAATATCCAACCGGGACAGCGCTACCGCTTCAGCACCGATGTCGCCATCGGCCGCAGCAAAACCGTGAGCGCCACCGCCTACGCCTACCTCTATCTGGTGGACAGCAAGGGCCGTGCACAACAAATCGCACTGGGCCAGAAGAAGACCGCCGGGGGTACCTGGATCAAGTTGCAGAAGGATGTCCAGATCCCGGCCGGCAGCTTCCGCCGTATCGACCTGCGCATCGTCGGCAGCCTCAAGGCCCAGTCGCTGTTCATCGACAACGTCTCGCTGAGTAAGCTGTAACAGAAGCCCATCGGCCAGCCCCACTCCCGCGCGAGCAGGAGTGGGGCTTTTTGTTTCCCCCAGAAACGACAAACCCCGGCTTGTGGCCGGGGTCGTGCACCTTGCGTGGCTGCCGTCAGGCGGCTTGCATGGTGCGATGAGTGTCGATGAGGTGCTGCACCACGCCAGGATCGGCCAGCGTGGAGATGTCGCCGAGAGAATCGTATTCGGCGACGGCGATCTTGCGCAGGATGCGGCGCATGATCTTGCCCGAGCGGGTCTTCGGAAGTCCCGGAGCCCACTGGATGACGTCTGGCGAGGCGATCGGGCCGATCTCCTTGCGCACCCAGTTCTTCAGTTCCTGACGCAGTTGTTCGGAAGGCTCCTCGCCGGCATTCAGGGTTACGTATACATAGATGCCCTGGCCCTTGATGTCGTGCGGTACGCCCACCACAGCGGCCTCGGCGACCTTGGCATGCGCGACCATGGCGCTTTCGATCTCGGCGGTACCCATGCGGTGGCCGGAGACGTTGAGTACGTCGTCCACGCGACCGGTGATCCACCAGTAGCCATCCTCGTCGCGACGCGCGCCATCACCGGTGAAGTACATGCCCTTGAAGGTGTTGAAGTAGGTGTCGACGAAGCGGTCGTGGTCACCATACAGGGTCCGGGCCTGTCCCGGCCAGGAATCGATGATCACCAGGTTGCCCTCGGTAGCACCTTCGAGGATGTTGCCGAGGTTGTCCACCAGGGCCGGCTGCACGCCAAAGAACGGCCGGGCGGCGGAGCCCGGCTTCATGGCATGGGCACCCGGCAGCGGGGTCATCAGGCAGGCACCGGTCTCGGTCTGCCACCAGGTGTCGACGATCGGGCAGCGGCTCTGGCCGACGTTCTCGTAGTACCAGTGCCAGGCTTCCGGGTTGATCGGCTCGCCGACCGAACCGAGCAGGCGCAGGCTGGAACCATCGGCGCCCTGCACCGCTGCCTTGCCTTCGGCCATCATGGCGCGAATGGCGGTCGGCGCGGTGTAGAGGATATTGACCTTGTGCTTGTCGATGATCTGCGCCACGCGGGTGACGTCCGGATAGTTCGGCACACCCTCGAACATGACGGTGGTGGCGCCGTTGGAGAGCGGGCCGTAGATCAGGTAGGTATGGCCGGTGACCCAGCCAATGTCGGCGGTGCACCAGAAGACTTCACCCGGGCGGTAGTCGAACACCCGCTCATGGGTCAGCGAGGCATACACCAGGTAGCCACCGGTGGTGTGCAGCACACCCTTGGGCTTGCCGGTGGAGCCGGAGGTGTAGAGGATGAACAGCGGCTCCTCGGCACCCATTTCCTTCGGCGCGCAGGTGGAGCCTGCGACTTTCATCAGGTCTTCGTACCAGATGTCGCGGTGCTGGTTCCACTTGATCTCGGAGCCGGTGCGCTTGGCCACGATGACCTTCTGCACGCTGTGGGTTTCCGGGTTGGTCAGGGCGTCATCGACGTTGCTCTTCAGCGGAACCTTCTTGCCGCCGCGCACGCCTTCGTCGGCGGTGATTACCACCTTCGACTTGCAGTCGATGATGCGACCGGCCAGGGCCTCCGGCGAGAAGCCGCCGAACACCACCGAGTGGATGGCACCGATGCGCGCGCAGGCCAGCATGGCCACCGCCGCCTCGGGAATCATCGGCATGTAGATGGTCACCACATCGCCACGGTGCACGTCCTGGCCACGCAGGGCGTTGGCGAACTTGCACACCTGCTCGTGCAGCTCGCGGTAGGTGATTTCGCGGTGCTCGGACGGATCATCGCCTTCCCAGATGATGGCGATCTGGTCGCCACGGGTTTCCAGGTGACGGTCCAGGCAGTTGGCCGAGAGGTTGAGGGTGCCATCGGCGAACCACTTGATGTCGACATGGTGGTCGTCGAAGGAGGTCTGCTTGACCTTGGTGAACGGCTTGATCCAGTCGATGCGCTTGGCCTGCTCGCGCCAGAAACCGTCCGGGTTGATCACCGACTGCTGGTACATCGCCTTGTAGGTGGCTTCGTCGGTCAAGGTATTGGCGGCCACCTCGGGACGCACGGGGTAAATGGAAGCAGCAGTCATGACGGATACCTCAAAGGGCGGTTGTTTTTGTATGGCTCCTTTTGTATCCCCCGACACCCTGTGGGGCCATTCGACCATGGTCTTACCGCTCTACGACCATGGTCTCAGGGCCGTTCGCCGGCTGAACGACAGGCAAAAAAAGAGGCGACCCTAAGGCCGCCCGCCAAGTCATTCCGGGGAGGAATGTCAGAAACGCATCCGGATATCGCAGGAGCCGGATGACAACTTTTTACGCCCTCGCCCGCTGCGCGGCCATTGCACCAAGGTCGTAGCCCTAGTCCTTGCCCACCCCGTGCTGACGCAGCTTGTTGGCAATGGTGGTGTGCGACACGCCCAGGCGCTTGCCCAGCTGGCGGCTGCTCGGATGCTCGGCGTACAGGCGCTCCAGCACCGCTTTCTCGAAGCGGCCGAGGATCGCATCCAGGTCGCCTTCTATGGAGAAATCGCCCAGCGGCTGCGGCGCACCGTAGTCCGGCAGACGGATATGCTCGGCCTTCACGGTGCCACCGTCGCACAGCGACACGGCCTGGAACAGCACGTTCTCCAACTGGCGCACGTTGCCCGGCCAGTGATAGTGGGCCAGGCGCTCGAAGGCCTGCGGCGCGAGCTTCGGCAGCGGGCAGCCGATCTGCCGGCTGGCCGAGTCGAGGAAGTGCTCGACCAGCGGCGCCAGGCCGTCCAGGCACTCGCGCAGCGGCGGGATATGCAGCGAGAGGACGTTCAGACGGTGATAGAGGTCCTGGCGGAACTCGCCACGGGCGCACAGCTCGGACAGGTCGACCTGGGTGGCGCAGATCACCCGCACATCCAGGTACACCTCCTCGTCGCTGCCCACGCGGCGGAAGCAGCCATCCTGCAGGAAGCGCAGCAGCTTGGCCTGCAGGCGCGGGCTCATCTCGCCGACGCCATCGAGGAACAGCGTGCCGCCGGCCGTCAGCTCCAGCAGGCCGAGCTTGCCCTCCGGGCGCGCGCCCTCGAAGGCGCCGGGGCCGTAGCCGAATAGCTCGGTCTCGGCCATGGATTCCGGCAGCCCCGCGCAGTTCAGCGCCATGAACGGCGACTGGCCACGCGGGCTGGCCAGATGGCAGGCGCGCGCCAGCAGTTCCTTGCCGGTGCCGGTCTCGCCCTCGATCAGCAGCGGCGCATCCAGCGGCGCCATGCGCCGCGCTTCGCGCACCACCGCGGCCATCACCCTGGAGCTCTGGAAAATCGAGTCGAAGCCGCGCAGCTCATGCTTGCGCACGTTGTAGATACGCTCGCCGACGCGGTCGGCACGGTGCAGGGTGAGCACGGCGCCGGCCAGCGCCTCGCTTTCATCATGCTCGGACTGCAGCGGTGCAATGTCGGCGAGGAACACGTCGCCCTTGACCCGCACCCTCAGGCCGTTGACCCGCGACTTGTTGGCGCGCACCAGCTCGGGCAGGTCGAAGTCCTCGATATAGCGCGACAGCGCCATGCCCGGCACCTCGTCGACGCGCACGCCAAGCAGCTGCGCCGCGCTGCGGTTGGCGGCGACGATCGAGCCGCCCATGTCGATGGAGAGCACCGGGAAATCCAGCGCGCCGAGCAGCGCGTTAAGCTCCAGGTGACGGCGCTCACTGGGCATCAGGCCGACGCGCTTGACGCCAAACACGCCGGGAATGGCCTCGAACTTCGGCCGCAGCGACTGGAACTGCAGGTTGATCAGGTTTGGACAGTGCAGGTAGATGGCGTTGCCCTGCTCGCCGCCGACTTCGCCACGCGCAACGTTGATGCCGTAGTCGACCAGCAGGTTGAGGATGTCGCGAAGGATGCCGACGCGGTTCTGGCAGTGGACTTTGATGCGCACGCGGAGCCCCTTGAATTGTGATTGTCGGGCGGGAGCGGCCGAGTTTTCGCAAGGCGGCCGTCATTTTTCGTCAAGAATATGTGACAGCCAGGACAGGCAACAAGGTCGCCATCTGTCATTTCCACACAGTCGTAATCAATTCTTTACGAAAAAGCCCACACCCGCTGCCCCGGCGAGGTTGCCAGCCCCTCCTCAGGTTGCGCCGTCGGCGGTATCCCTTGTCCCAGACAAGAACAACAGCCCAGCGGGAGACCTGCATGAAAGGCACGCAGTACGTAGCTCGGCAACCGGACGAGAGCGGCTTCATCCACTATTCGGACAGCGAGCACCAGGTGTGGAATACCCTGATCACCCGGCAGATGAAGGTGCTGGAAGGCCGCGCCTGCCAGGAGTACTTCGACGGCATCGAGCAGCTGTGCCTGCCGCATGAGCGCATTCCCCAGCTCGGCGAGATCAACCGGGCGCTCGGCGCCAGCACCGGCTGGAGCGTGGCCCAGGTGCCAGCGCTGATTCCCTTCCAGACCTTCTTCGAGCTGCTGGCCAGCAAGCGCTTCCCGGTCGCCACCTTTATCCGCACCCCGGAAGAGCTGGACTACCTGCAGGAGCCGGACATCTTCCACGAGATCTTCGGCCACTGCCCGCTGCTGACCAACCCCTGGTTCGCCGAATTCACCCACACCTACGGCAAGCTCGGCCTGGCTGCGACCAAGGAGCAGCGGGTGTACCTGGCGCGACTGTACTGGATGACCATCGAGTTCGGCCTGGTCGATACTCCGGCCGGCCGGCGCATCTACGGCGGCGGCATCCTCTCCTCGCCCAAGGAGACGGTCTACTCGCTCTCCAACGAGCCGGAACACCAGGTCTTCGACCCGCTCGAAGCCATGCGCACGCCGTATCGGATCGACATCCTGCAGCCGCTGTATTTCGTCCTGCCGGACCTCAAGCGCCTGTTCGACCTGGCCCAGGAGGACATCATGGGCCTGGTGCACCAGGCCATGACGCTCGGTCTGCACGCGCCGAAGTTCCCGCCGAAAGCCGCGTAGAACTAAGCTCCCCTCTCCCATTCATGGGAGAGGGGCTGGGGGAGAGGGTCGAGCCTGACAGCACCCTCTCCCTACGCGGGCCGCCCCCTCTCCCGCAAGCGGGAGAGGGAACTGATCGACAATCCCCTCACCCTCTATGCTCTGACCTCGACTATTCAAGGAGCCCGAAATGACCAGCCTTGCCCAAGCCCAATGCGAAGCCTGCCGCGCCGACGCGCCCCATGTCAGCGAAGAAGAACTGGCCACGCTGATCCGCGAGATCCCCGACTGGAACATCGAAGTGCGCGACGGCCACATGGAGCTGGAGCGCGTCTACCTGTTCAAGAACTTCCGCCATGCCCTGGCCTTCACTAACGCGGTGGGCGCCATCGCCGAGGAAGTCGGCCATCATCCGGCCCTGCTCACCGAGTGGGGCAAGGTCACCGTGACCTGGTGGAGCCATGAGATGAAGGGTTTGCACCGTAACGACTTCATCATGGCCGCGCGCACCGACGTGCTGGCCAACGCGGCCGAGGGGCGCAAGTGAGCCACTTCACCACCATCGCCCGGGTGCCGGGCGACCCTATTCTCGGCTTGCTCGATGCCTACCGCGCCGATGGCAACCCGGCCAAGCTCGACCTGGGCGTCGGTGTGTACAAGGACGCCTCCGGCCTGACGCCGATCCCACGCGCGGTGAAGCTGGCCGAGCAGCGTCTGCTGCAAACCGAGACCAGCAAGACCTACATCGGCGGCCACGGCGCGCCGGAGTTCGGCGAACGCCTGCTGGAGCTGACCTTCGGCACCGGCAACGCGCTGCTCGCCGCTGGCCTGCTCGGCGCCACCCAGACGCCCGGTGGCACCGGCGCCTTGCGCCTGGCCGGCGAGTTCATTGCTCGCAACCTGCCAGGCCGCGGCATCTGGCTGAGCGACCCGACCTGGCCGATCCACGAGACGCTGTTCGCCGCCTGTGACCTCAAGGTTGGCCACTACAGCTATGTCGGCGCGGACAACCGCCTCAACGTCGAGGCCATGCTCGCCGCCCTGGCCCACCTGCCCAGGGGCGATGTGGTGCTGCTGCATGCGTGCTGCCACAACCCCACCGGCTTCGACCTCGCCCTGCGGGACTGGAAGCGCGTGCTGGAGGTGGTCAAGGCGCGCGAGCTGCTGCCGCTGATCGACTTCGCCTACCAGGGCTTCGGCGATGGCCTGGAGGAAGATGCCTGGGCCGTGCGCCTGTTCGCCGCCGAACTGCCGGAACTGCTGGTCACCAGCTCCTGCTCGAAGAACTTCGGCCTCTATCGCGAACGCACCGGCGCGCTGATCGTGCGGGCGGATGACGCCGAGAAGCTGATCGATATCCGCAGCCAGCTGGCCCTGCTTGCCCGCAACCTGTGGTCGACTCCGCCCGCCCATGGTGCTTCAGTGGTGGCCGAGATTCTCGGCGATGCCGAGCTGAAGGCCCTGTGGAACGACGAGGTGAATGCCATGCGCCTGCGCGTTGCCAACCTGCGCACGGGCCTGGTCGAGGCCCTGCGCCCGCACGGCCTGGCCGAACGTTTTGCGCATATCGCCGAGCAGCGCGGCATGTTCTCCTACACCGGCCTGACGCCAGCCCAGGTGCAACGCCTGCGCGACGAGTTCAGCGTGTACCTGGTGAGCAGCGGCCGCGCCAGCGTGGCGGGGATGAGCGAGGCGCGCCTGGACTACCTGGCCGAAGCCATCGCCCGCGTCTGCCAAGACTGAACGAAAACGCCGCCCGAGGGCGGCGTTTTTTCTGGTGGCTCCCGGTCGTCACGGGCCAGACCTACGGACTGGACGAAGCGCGATGCCAGAGTCCCTCACCCCAGCCCTCTCCCGAGGGGAGAGGGAGACAAGCCAACCGAGCCTTAGCCGGACCAGGCTCGCCGGCACCGCCGACTTCGCGGGCAAAACCGCCAGGATGGAAACTCCCCTCTCCCACCGGGAGAGGGGCTGGGGGTGAGGGAGTGTGACGGAGCGCAGGGCTAACCCTACGCCCCCCTCACGACCCGTTGCAGCCCCAGCTAGATCCGCACACAGCTCCGTACGAGCTCCCACGCCCAATCGCGGGAGCAGAAACAAGAGAGAGGCCCCCGTCAGTCCAGCTGATCGTCGCGAATCAGCACATAGCTGGCATCGGCGCGGTCGTAGACGTAGTACATCTCAACCTGCATGCCGCGCATCACCGCCAGATAGTCACCAGGCTCGGCGACGAAGAAGTCGTTGCTGTCGGCCTTGGCCGGGCTCTCGATGCGGGCGGTGACGAACAGCGAGGGATCGCTGCCATCGAAATAGTCCTCGCGCTCGACGGCATCCCACTCGGCCGGCGCCGTGAAAGGCCCCTCGAACAGCACGTGGCCGTCGCCCAGTTCCAGTTCCTCGGCGTCAGGGTCGTTCTCGTCCGGGCGGTACAGGGTGCAGTCCAGGGCATCCGGATGGTCTTTCAGTTTCATACCTTGCTCCGAAGGGTGCGTTCACGCAGATAGGCCAGCACGGCATCGTGCTCGCCGGCGAATTCGATGCGCGCGGCCTTGCTCTCGCGCTGGTAGACGTACATCGGGTCGTAGTACTCGTTCAGCAACGCCTCGATCCAGGCCCGGTGCAGGTCCACCACGCCGCTGCGCGCCTGCTCGTCCAGCGCCTGCGCCAGGATGGCACGCAGGCGCGCATAGCGCTCGCCGCCCAGGCGCCTCTGGATGTTGTCCATGCTCTGCAGCAGGCGCGCGGCAAACAGCGCGAACCCCTGCTCCTCGCCATGCACGGCGAGGAACTCGGCGGCCAGGTCGATCACGTAGTCGCGCAGGATGCGCTCGACGCGATCGGCGACGCTGTCTTCCAGCCACACCAGCGGGTAGTCCTGCATGCCCTGGTGCAGCGACAGCGGCAGCGAGCAGGTGCCGATCAGGCGACTCTCGTCTTCCAATACGAACTGCTGCTGACCACGCGCGCAGCGCTTGAGCAGGTCGATGGCCAGGCGATTCTCGAAGTCGATCTGCGAAGGTTGGCCGGTGGCACGCTTGCCGAAGCTGGAGCCACGGTGATTGGCGTGGCCTTCCAGGTCGATGCTGTGGTCCAGGGCGGCGATCACCTCGGTCTTGCCAGTGCCGGTCATGCCGCCGACGATGACGAAGTCACACTCGGCCACCGCACTGTCGAGCGTCTCGATCAGGAAGGTACGCATGGCCTTGTAGCCACCGATCACCCGCGGGTAGTCGATGCCGGCATCCTTGAGCCACTGCTGGACGATCTGCGAGCGCAGGCCGCCACGGAAACAATACAGGTAGCCGTTCGGGTTGGCCCGGGCGAAGGCCTCCCAGGCCTCGACCCGCGCAGCCTTGACCTTGCCGGAGACCAGCTGGTGGCCCAGCTCGATAGCCGCCTGCTGGCCCTTCTGCTTGTAGCAGGTACCAACCTTCTGCCGCTCGATGTCAGTCATCAGTGACAGGCTGATGGCATTGGGGAAGGCGCCCTTGGTGAATTCCACCGGGGCGCGCATGTCCATCATCGGCAGGTCATTAAGGAAGATGTCGCGGTAGTCGGCCGTGTTGTCGCGCATCACAGCACCTCTACCGCGTAACGCTGTCGTGCCACCAGCTGACCGATGGGCGCGAGGGTCAGGCCCAACTCGGCGGCCACGGCGAGGAACTCAGCCTCGCCCTCGGCGCTGACGGCGATCAGCAGGCCGCCGCTGGTCTGCGGGTCGCACAGCAGGTTGCGCTGCTGCTCGGAGATCGGCGCGATCTTCTCGCCGTAGCTGTCGAAGTTGCGCAGGGTGCCGCCCGGCACGCAGCCCTCGGCCAGGTAATAGTCGACGCCCGGCAGGCGCGGCACGGCGGCGTAGTCCAGCTGGGCAGTGAGGTTGGCACCGTCGGCCATCTCCACCAGATGGCCGAGCAGACCGAAGCCGGTGACGTCGGTCATCGCCGTGACTCCGGCCAGCTTGCCGAAGCGCGCGCCCGGCTTGTTCAGGGTGCACATCCAGTCGCGTGCCAGGCCGACATCCTCGGCGCGCAGCTTGGCCTTCTTCTCGGCGGTGGTGAGGATGCCGATGCCCAGCGGTTTGGAGAGATACAGCTTGCAGCCAGCCGTGGCAGTGTCGTTGCGTTTCATGTGTTTCTTCTCGACCACACCGGTCACCGCCAGGCCGAAGATCGGCTCCGGCGCGTCGATCGAGTGGCCGCCGGCCAGCGGGATGCCTGCTGCGTCGCACACGGCTCGGCCGCCACGGATCACCTCGCGCGCCACTTCCGCTGGCAGCACATTGACCGGCCAGCCGAGGATGGCGATGGCCATCAGCGGATCGCCGCCCATGGCGTAGATGTCGCTGATGGCGTTGGTGGCGGCGATACGGCCGAAGTCATAGGGGTCATCGACGATCGGCATAAAGAAGTCGGTGGTCGACACCACCCCGCGCTCCTCGTCCAGGGCATAGACCGCCGCGTCATCACGCGAGGCGTTGCCGACCCACAGCTTCGGGTCGAGGTTCTGCGCGCCGCTGCCGGCGAGGATCACCTCCAGCACCTTGGGGGAAATCTTGCAGCCGCAGCCGGCACCGTGGCTGTACTGGGTCAAACGGATCGGCTCGCTCATCGCAACGCTCTCGGCAAATCGGATAACAGGCGGCGGATTCTAGCAAAGCTGTTCTTTATCCCGGTCACTCATATAATCGCCGCCGTTCTACTAACCTGACGGAGCCCGCCCGAGTGGCCGGCCCCTTCGAACCTTTTCCGCTATTGAACCGGAGAATCTTCATGCTCAAGCCCGTTCTGGCCCTGGCTGCTGGCCTGGCCCTGTCCTTTACCGCCCTGGCTGCCCAGGCCGCCGACGTCCTCAAAGTCAGCGCCATCCCCGACGAAGCCCCCACCGAGCTGCTGCGCAAGTTCAAGCCGCTGGGCGCCTACCTGGAAAAAGAGCTGGGCATGAAGGTCGAGTTCGTCCCGGTCGCCGATTACCCGGCCGTGGTCGAGGCCCTGGCCACCGACCGCCTGGACCTGGCCTGGCTGGGCGGCTTCACCTTCGTCCAGGTACGCCTGAAGACCGGCAATGCCATCCCGCTGGTGCAGCGCGAGCAGGACGCCCAGTTCACCAGCAAGTTCATCAGCGCCAACCCGGACGTGAAGTCGCTGGCCGACCTCAAGGGCAAGAGCTTCGCCTTCGGCTCGGTGTCCTCCACCTCCGGCAGCCTGATGCCGCGCTACTTCATGCTGCAGGACGGGATCAAGCCGGAAACCTTCTTCAGCCGCGTCGGCTACTCCGGTGCGCATGACGCTACTGCCGCCTGGGTCCAGGCCGGCAAGGTCGATGGCGGCGTACTCAACGCCAGCGTATGGGACAAGCTGGTCGCCGCCGGCAAGGTCGACACCAGCAAGGTCAAGGTATTCGCCACCACCCCGGCCTACTACGACTACAACTGGACCGTGCGCGGCACCCTCGACCCGGCCCTGGCCACGAAGATCAAGCAGGCCTTCCTCGCCCTCGACCCGGCCAACCCGGAGCACAAAGCGATCCTCGACCTGCAGGCTGCCTCGCGCTTCATCGAAACCAAGCCCGAGAACTACAAGGGTATCGAAGACGCCGCCCGCGCCGCCGACCTGCTGAAATGAGCCTGCGCCTGACCGGCGCGTACCTGCAGCACGGCAACGGGGTCCACGCCCTGCGCGGCGTGGACCTGAGTATTGCCAGCGGTGAGCGAGTGGCCATCATCGGCCCTTCTGGCGCCGGCAAGTCCAGCCTGCTGGGCCTGCTGGCCAGTGCCCTGGCGCCGAGCAGCGGCAGCGTCGAGCTGCTGGGCGCCGATCCCTGGCACCTGCCTGCCAGGGCACGCCAGCGCCTGCGCACCCGCATCAGCCTGATCCACCAGGCGCCACCGCTGCCGCCCCGGCAGCGGGTGGTGACCGCGGTGCTGGCCGGCAAGCTTGGCCAGTGGGGGTTAGGCAAAAGCCTGCTGAACCTGCTGCACCCCGTCGATATTCCCGGTGCCAGGGAGGTGCTCGCCCGCCTGGACCTGGCCGACAAGCTGTTTGCCCAGTGCCAGCAGCTCTCCGGCGGCCAGCTGCAGCGCGTCGGCATCGCCCGTGCGCTGTACCAGGACCCCGAGCTGCTGCTGGCCGACGAGCCGGTGTCGGCGATGGACCCGGTGCTGGCCGACCACACCCTCTCCGTGCTGTGCCGGCATGCCGAGGCGCGCGGCGTGACCCTGGTCGCCAGCCTGCACGCAGTGGACCTGGCGCTGGCGCACTTTCCGCGCATCGTCGGGGTGCGCGAGGGACAGATCGTCTTCGATCGCCCGGCCAGCGAGGTCAGCCAGGAACTGCTCGACGCGCTCTACGCCAACGAGCAGCTGGTGTCGCCGCAGGCACCGGCGGTGACCCTGACCCTGCAGATCCCGCGATGCTGAGAAGCGACAGCCGCGACCCCGCCGCCCTGCCCCGCCTGCTGCTGACGGTGCTGGCCGTGGTACTGCTATGGCCGGGCATCCAGCTCGCCGAGCTGAATCCCGGTGTGCTGCTGGCCGCCGACAGCCAGAGCGAGATGGGCCGCTTCGTTGCCGCCTTCTGGCCGCCGGCACATACGCCCGACTTCCTCCAGCTACTGCTCGACGCCACCCTGCAGACCCTGGCCATCGCCACCGCCGGCATGGCCCTGGCACTGCTGGTGGCGATTCCCGCCGGTCTGGCCGCCAGCCGCGCACTGTCGCTGTCGGCGGCCTCGCGCGGCGGCCGTCCCAGTGCGCTGGGCCAGACACTGCGCTGGCCGGTGCGTGGCCTGCTGATCTTCCTGCGCAGCGTGCCGGAAATCGTCTGGGCCCTGCTGTTCGTCCGCGCCGTCGGCCTCGGCCCGACCGCCGGAGTGCTGGCCATCGCCATCACCTACGCCGGCATGCTCGGCAAGGTCTATGCGGAAATCCTCGAGTCGGTCGACCAGCGCCCCATGCACGCCCTGCTACAGGGCGGCAGCGGCCGACTCAGTGCCTTCGTCTACGGCCTGCTGCCGAATGCCGCCGCCGAACTGACCTCCTACACCGTGTACCGCTGGGAGTGCGCGATCCGCGCCTCGGTGGTGATGGGCTTCGTCGGCGCCGGCGGCCTGGGCCAGCAGATCGACCTGTCGCTGCGCATGTTCGCCGGCGGCGAGGTGGCCAGCATGCTGCTGACCTTCCTCCTCCTGGTGCTGCTGGCTGACGCGCTGAGCCGCGTGCTGCGCGGGAGGCTGGCATGAATCGGCTGGCCAACCTCGCCCTGCTCCTGGCGATTGTCGCCGCCGTCGTCGCGTCCTTCGGCTACCTGGGCCTGGACCTGGCCGCACTGGGGCAGGCGGACAACCTGGGGCACATGGCCGACTACGCCGCACGCTTCCTGCAACCGGACCTTAGCAGCGGTCACCTGCTGGCCATCGGTCGCGGCGCGCTGGAAACCCTGGCCATGTCGGCCCTCGGCACGCTGCTCGCCGCCCTGCTCGGTCTGTTTCTGGCGCTGCCGGCGGCCGGCCGCTTCGGCGTGCTGGTGCAGAGCGTCACGCGCCTGCTGCTCAACGGCCTGCGGGCAATTCCGGAACTGGTATGGGCGGCGCTGATGGTGCTGGCCGCCGGCCTCGGCCCGAATGCCGGCACCCTGGCCCTGGCCCTGCACACGGCTGGGGTACTCGGCCGGCTGTTCGCCGAAGCGCTGGAGAACACGCCCACGGCCCCGGCCGAGGCGATTCGCCTGCAGGGCGGCAGCCAGATCAGTGCCTTCTGCTACGGCACCCTGCCCAACCTGTGGCCGCAACTGCTGGCCTACTCGCTGTACCGCTGGGAGAACAATATCCGCATGGCCAGCGTGCTCGGCTTCGTCGGTGCCGGCGGCCTGGGGCAGATGCTCTATGTCAGCCTCAGCCTGTTCCAGGAAGCGCAGGCCAGCACGGTGATCCTGGCCATGCTGGTGCTGGTGTTCGGCGTGGATGCGTTGAGCGGCTGGACGCGGCAGCGCTGGGTCAGGGCCTGAGCGGGCGTGGTGGACAAGCTTCGCGTTGTCCACCCTACGTAAGTCCGCGACGAGCAGAAAACTCGCGAAGTGTTTTCCAGCAGATCTGCCGTAGCCCGGATGCAATCCGGGGGCGGAGCTGCTTGCTTCCCGGATTGCATCCGGGCTACGGCTGGGTATGTGCCTAAACGCCCCCTCCCTAGCCCTCTCCCGTAAACGGGAGAGGGGACAGAAGCCACGTGGCTCACTTGGCTCCGCACCCGGATTGCATCCGGGCTACGATCCTGCCTGTCAGCAACCGAACTCAAGCCTGGCAGGCATCCACTTCGCCGCCCCCGCAGTGTCCGTGCAGCAGGCGGTCGCGGCCCTGTTGCTTGGCCTGGTAGAGCAGGCGATCAACCGCCTCGATGAAGGCCAGTGACGTGTCATCGGCCTCGGGAATGATGGTGCCGACGCCCAGGCTGACCGTGACCAGCTGCGCGACATTGGACTGCTCGTGGGCGATCTGCTCCTTGCGCACCAGCTTGCGGCAGCGCTCGGCGATCTTCTTCGCCGACTCGGCATCGG
This sequence comes from Aquipseudomonas alcaligenes, assembly GCF_900156545.1. Lineage (GTDB taxonomy): Bacteria > Pseudomonadota > Gammaproteobacteria > Pseudomonadales > Pseudomonadaceae > Aquipseudomonas > Aquipseudomonas alcaligenes_A. The sequence goes on along the minus strand of NZ_FTNW01000001.1, from coordinate 161,220 downwards.
TCTCCGGCAGCACCAGCACGAACTCCTCGCCGCCGAAGCGCGCCACGCAATCACGCGGCCGCGCCGCCGCGCCCTGCAGAGCCTGGCCGATACGCCTGAGGCAGTCGTCGCCGCGGATATGACCGTAGTGGTCGTTGAACTGCTTGAAGAAGTCGATATCCAGCAGGATCAGCGACAGCGGGCGGCGAGTGCGCTGGGCATTGCCCCATTCGATCTCGAGGATCGAGTCGAACATGCGCCGGTTGCTGATACCGGTCAGACCATCCTTGTAGGAGTACTCCTCCAACTGCTTCTGCAGGGCCAGCAGCTGCTCCTCGGTCTTCTTGCGTTCGCTGATGTCGAACATGAAGCCAATCAGCGCCTCGGTCTCGCCGGCGGCGTTGCGTTGTACATGCACCACGTCGCGAATCCACACATAGCGGCCATCGGCGGTCAGCGCCCGGTAGTCGGCCTCGTGGTCGATGCCATGCTGCGACTGGGCGATGCAGAAGTTCACCACGCGCTCGCGGTCTTCCTCATGGATGCGCTCGGCCCAGTCGTTGGCGCTGATCCAGCTCTGCTGCGTCCAGCCCAGCAACGGCTCGATCTGCGGCCCGATATAGGCGAAGGTCATGGTCTTCCAGTCGATCTTCCAGGGAATGGCCCTGGTCGATTCGAGCAGGGTCTTGTACACGGCGCTGTCGGCCGTATCGGGCACTTTGGGGTCGAGCATGCTGGTGAATCCGCGACGATATACGCAGAAACTATGCCGGTTCGCCTCAGTAGTCCACCTTTCCACGCCCGGCCTTGACGGTCGCCCGTCGGCTTTTGCCATCCAGACGGCGCTTCTTCGAGCCCAGGGTCGGCTTGGTTGGGCGCCGCGCCTTCTCGGTCTTGCCGGCGCTGCGGATCAGTTCGGCCAGGCGCTCCAGCGCATCGGCGCGGTTCTGCTCCTGGGTGCGGTACTGCTGGGCCTTGATGATGATCACGCCACCCTCGGTGATGCGGCTGTCGCGCAGCTGCAGCAGACGCTCCTTGTAGAACGGTGGCAACGACGAGGCCTGGCTGTCGAAGCGCAGGTGCACGGCACTGGAGACCTTGTTGACGTTCTGCCCGCCAGCGCCCTGGGCACGGATGGCGGTCAGCTCGACCTCATCGTCGGGCAGATGGACAGTGTTTGAGATCACCAGCATGGCGCACAGGCACAGGACAAGGGGATGCGCAGGATAGCGCAATCGCGCAGCGCGGCCGCTCGCCACGCGCGCAGGGACGCACCCCGGCGGTTGCCGGAGGCAGCCACTACGGGCACCAATGGATCTGCAGCGGCGGACGCAGCAAGGCGCGAATCGGCAGCTCCTCGGCCGGCCCCGGCTGCAGGGCGCGGGCCAGAGTCGCCAGCTTGGGCTGGCCCTGAATGGCCAGCAGTGCCTGGCGCGCAGCGCGCAGGGAGGGCAAGGTCAGGCTCAGGCGCTCGACCGGCGCGCTCGGCGCGCGCATCGGCAGCAGCCGCTGCGGGCAGTCCTCGCGAAGGGCTTCGGCAAGGTTGGGGCTGCCGGGAAACAGCGAGGCGGTATGGCCGTCATCGCCCATGCCCAGCAGCAGCACATCGGCCGGCGGCAGCCCGGCCAGACGAGCATCGGCCCGCTCGGCCGCCTGCGCATGGCTGCCCGCAGGCTGGTACAGACTGACGAAACAGGCCTCGGCCGCCGCCCCCTGCAGCAGGTGATGGCGTACCAGGGCCTCGTTGCTGTCGGGATGTGACGGAGCCACCCAGCGTTCATCGACCAGGCTCACCAGCACCTGCTTCCAGGGCAAGGGCTCGCGTGCCAGGCGTTCGAACAGGGCGACGGGGCTGCGCCCACCCGAGACCAGCAACAACGCCCGCCCCCGCTCGCCCAGCGCCTGGCGCAGGGCCTCGGCGACGCGCTGCGCCAGGGCCTCGGCCATCTGCGCGGCGGTCTCGTACTGGTAGCCCGGCACGCCGAGTGGCATCTGCAGCGATGCCAGGCTCATTGCCGCGCCGCCAGGCTGGCGGAGAACACGCTGGCGCCCTGCTCCGCGCTGCTGAAACCGGCGCGCATGAAGGCGAACAGCTCGCGACCGCTACCGATGGCCGGCGGCGGCGGCGCTACCGGGTCGCGGGCAGCCAACTCGGCGGCCTCCACCAACACCCGCAGCTCGCCCGTGCGCCCGTCGACGCGGATCAGGTCACCGTCGCGCACGCGTGCCAACGGGCCGCCATCGCAGGCCTCGGGGCAGACGTGGATGGCCGCAGGAACCTTGCCCGAGGCGCCGGACATGCGCCCGTCGGTGACCAAGGCAACCTGGTAGCCACGGTCCTGCAGCACGCCGAGGAACGGCGTGAGCTTGTGCAGCTCGGGCATGCCGTTGCAGCGCGGGCCCTGGAACCGCACCACGGCGACGACGTCGCGATCCAGCTCGCCGGCCTGGAAGGCGGCGGCCAGCTCGGCCTGGTCATGGAAGACCCGCGCAGGAGCCTGTACCACATGGTGCTCGGGCGCCACGGCGGAAAGCTTCATCACCCCGCGGCCGAGGTTGCCCTGGAGCAGGCGCAAGCCACCTTCGGGCGAGAACGGCCGCGCCGCCGGGCGCAGGATGCTCTCGTCCAGGCTGGCCACGGCACCCGCGCGCCAGACCAGGCGTTCACCGTCGAGGAAAGGCTCCTCGGTATAACGGCGCAGACCGGGGCCGGCCACGGTGGCGACGTCCTCGTGCAGCAAGCCGGCGTCGAGCAGCTCGCGGATCAGCAGCGCAGTGCCGCCGGCTGCATGGAAGTGATTGATGTCGGCCTTGCCGTTGGGATAGACGTGGGCCAGGGTCGGCACCACCTCGGACAGCTCGGCCATGTCCTGCCAGGTCAGCTGGATACCGGCGGCCTGGGCGATGGCCGGCAGGTGCAGGCTATGGTTGGTCGAGCCACCAGTGGCATGCAGTGCCACCACCGCGTTGACCAGGCAACGTTCGTCGACGATCTGGCCGAGCGGCAGGTAGTGCCCGCCCTGGCGGGTCAGGCGCGCCGCCTGCTGCGCCGCCGCGCGGGTCAGGGCGTCGCGCAGCGGCGTGCCGGGGTTGACGAAGGAGGCGCCGGGCAGGTGCAGGCCCATCACCTCCATCAGCATCTGGTTGGTGTTGGCGGTGCCGTAGAAGGTGCAGGTGCCGGGGCCGTGGTAGGCCTTCAACTCCGACTCGAGCAGCTCGTCGCGACTGGCCTTGCCCTCGGCGAAGCGCTCGCGCACGGCGGCCTTGTCCTTGTTGGACAGGCCGCTGGGCATCGGCCCGGCCGGCACGAACAGGGTCGGCAGGTGGCCGAAGCGCAGCACGCCGATCAGTAGGCCGGGGACGATCTTGTCGCATACGCCCAGGCACAGCGCGGCATCGAACATGTTGTGCGACAACGCCACGGCGGTGCTCATGGCGATCACCTCGCGGCTGGCCAGACTCAGCTCCATGCCCGCCTCGCCCTGGGTCACGCCGTCGCACATGGCCGGCACCCCGCCGGCCACCTGGCCGACCGAGCCGACTTCATGTAGGGCCTGCTTGATCAGCGCGGGGAAGCGCTCGTAGGGCTGGTGCGCCGACAGCATGTCGTTGTAGGCGCTGACAATGGCCACGTTGGCCGCATCGGGCAGGCGCAGGGTCTGCTTGTCCCGGCTGCTGCAAGCGGCCACGCCGTGAGCGAAGTTGGCGCACTGCAGCTTGCCGCGCTGCGGCCCCTGGGCGGCGGCCGCGCCGATCAGCGTCAGATAGTGCTGGCGGGTGGCGCGGCTGCGCTCGATCAGGCGCTCGGTGACTTCCAGTACACGGGGATGCATCGCAAGGCTCCTCTGTTCATGCGCACACTTTACCCCCGCAGGCGCCTGAAATCTTTGGTCGGAAATTAGCGGCTGCCGAGCATCACGCACGGCGCTAAGTTAGCCGCCTGGTTTTTTCTCACGAGAAGACACATGGACTCGATCACTCAGGCGGTACTCGGCGCCAGTATCCAGGGCGCCCTGCTCGGTCGCTGGCAGGGCCGCCGCGCCCTGCTCTACGGCGCCATGCTCGGCACCCTGCCCGACCTCGACGTGATCATCGACTACGGCGATGCCGTGGCCGACATGACCTACCACCGCGGCTTCAGCCACTCGCTGTTGGTGCTCAGCGCCCTGGCGCTGGTGATCACCCTGCTGGTACGCCATCTGCGCCCCAATCCCGGCTATTCGACGCGACGACTGTTCTTCGCCATCTGGCTGGTACTGATCACCCACCCCTTGCTGGACGCTTTCACCAGCTACGGCACCCAGCTGCTGTGGCCACTGCAGACGCCGCCGGTGGCCTGGTCGTCGATCTTCATCATCGATCCGCTGTACACCCTGCCGCTGCTGCTGGCCGTGATCGTTGGCCTGGTCCGGGGCCTGCGCGACCGCCCGCAATGGCTGGCCATTTCCGCGCTATGCCTGTCTACCGTCTATCTGGCCAGCACCCTGGGCGGCAAGTGGATGGCCGAACAGCGGGTACAGAATGTCCTCGCGGAGCGCGGCATCCAGGCCGACACAGTGTTCAGCACGCCAACGCCGTTCAACAGCCTGCTCTGGCGGGTCATCGTGATCGACGGCGACGACTACCACGAGGCACTGGTTGGCTGGCTGGACGATGCGCCACCGCGCCTGGAGCGCATTCCCCGCGGCAGCGAGCTGGCCAGGGTCCTGCGCCACTCGCCGCAGCATCAGCGGCTGGACTGGTTCACCCAGGGCGTGTTGCGCTACGACCGCATCGGCAACGAGCTGATCGTCACCGACCTGCGCCTGGGCATGACCGGTTTCCATCCCTTCCGTTTCGTCTTTGCCGAACACCTCGACGGACGCTGGCACCCTCTGCCGCAGGTCGACCGCCTGCCCTTTAGCCGCGGTGAACCCCAGCATCTGCAGGCACTCTGGCAGCGTATCTGGAATGAAGGCGAACCCATTGAACTGTTGAGCTGGGCCGAAGGGCTGGAGAGAAAGCCCTGAGTTTACGACTCGCCCCCCTGAGCTAGGCTTGACGGAAAGCCGGCTACAGGAGGGTTGCCAGTGAACATCCGCCAAAAAATGATCGCCTGCGGCGCCATCAGCGTCCTCGCTGCGGCCCTGCTCGGCGGTATCGGCTTCTGGGGCCAGATGCGCCTGAGCCAGGCCCTTGTCGAAAACGAGCTGAGCATCAGCGCGCTGCGCAACCATCTGGAAGGCGACATGATGCACGATGCCCTGCGGGCGGATGTGCTGGCGGCCTTCTATGTTCAGACTGGCGACAGCGCTGCGGCCGACCAGGTACGTGCCGATCTTGTCGAGCACAGCCAGTGGTTCCAGCGCACGCTGCAGGACAACGCCGCCCTGCCGCTGACGGCCGACATCAAGCAGGCCATCGCCCAGTCGCAGCCGGCGCTGGCGGACTACATCGCCGAGGCCAAGCGCATCGTCGACATGGCCCTGGTCGACCCCCAGGCAGCACGCGCCGAGATGCCCGCCTTTGATCGTGCCTTTTCGGAGCTGGAGGAAAAGAACGAGGCACTCAGCAGCCTGATCGAGCAGCATTCGGCCACGGCCCGCAGCCACAGCGAGACGGCCGTCAAACAGGCGGCCTGGCTGCTGATAGGTGGCATGCTGCTGGTCTGCCTGCTGCTGTGCCTGCTGACCACCCACTTGCTGAAAACAGTACTGCGGCCGCTGGGCAAGACCATTGCTGTGGCCCGCGCCATTGCCCAGGGCAACCTGCGCAGCGCCATCAATGTGGAAAGTGACGACGAAGCCGGCCAGCTACAGAAAGCCCTGGCCGACATGCAGACCTACCTCAAGCAGATGATCGAAATCATCCGCCGTGAAAGCGAGCAACTGCAGAACACGGCCCAGCACCTCAAAGACGCCTCGCAGAGCATCGTGCACAGCTCGCGCGAAGAGTCGGAGAACGCGGGCAGCATGGCGGCGGCCATGGAGCAGATGATTCACAACATCTCGCAGATCGCCAACCACGCCCGCAGTGCACAGACCATCTCATCCCACTCCGAGCAACTGGCCAGCGACGGCGGCCAGGTGATACTCGGAGTGGTCGACGGCATGAGCCGCATTGCCGAGGCGGTCAACGAGTCGTCAGAGACCATCACCGCGCTGGGCCAGTCGTCCGAGGAGATCCATTCGATCATTCAGGTGATCAACGGCATCGCCGAGCAAACCAATCTGCTCGCGCTCAATGCGGCCATCGAGGCGGCTCGCGCGGGGGAGGCCGGACGCGGCTTCGCCGTGGTGGCCGACGAGGTGCGCAATCTGGCCTCGCGCACTGCGCAATCGACCCAGGAAATCAGCGCCATGATCGAGCGCATCCGCAACAGCACTGCACAGGCGGTCAGCAGCATGCAGGCCGGCGTGACCCGAGTGAACGACGGGGTCAACCTAGCCCGCCAGGCTGGCGAGTCAATAGGCGAGATCCGCGGCGGAGCCCAGCGTGCCGCAGCCATGGTCGAGGAGATCTCGCACACCATCGGAGAGCAGAGCAAGGCCTCCAGCGAGGTTGCCGAGCGTGTCGAGCAGATCGCCCGCATGTCGCAACAGAACAGCCAGACGGTCGACGAACTGGCCGCCGCCGCCCAGCGCCTGGAAAGTGTGGTCCGCAGCATGCAGGCCCAAGTGCTGCAATTCCAGACCTGAGCAGCCTGAGCGACCACCACCCACAAAAAAGCCCGGCCTGAGCCGGGCTTTTTTACGCCGCCGCGATCAACCCTGACTGCCGGCCAGGCGCGTGCCGGCCGCCAGCTTGAAGCGGTAGCAGATCCAGAGGAACAGCAGCCAGAACGGAATCGCGTACACCGACACCTGGATGCCCGGGATGAACAGCATCACGCCAAGGATGAACAGCACAAAGGCCAGGCAGATGTAGTTGCTCAGCGGGAACCAGAAGGCCTTGAAGCTGGGCTCCACGCCCTTGGCGACCATGGCCTTGCGGAACTTCAGGTGCGCCAGGCTGATCATCGCCCAGTTGATCACCAGCGAAGCCACCACCAGCGACATCAACAGCTCCAGCGCGCTCTTCGGCGCCAGGTAGTTGACCACCACGCAGAGCAGGGTCACCGCTGCCGACAGAGCAATGGCCAGCACCGGCACGCCACGGCGGTTGACCTTCATCAGCGCCTTGGGCGCATCACCCTGCTCGGCCAGGCCGTAGAGCATGCGGCTGTTGCAGTACACGCCGCTGTTGTAGACCGACAGCGCGGCAGTGAGCACCACGAAGTTGAGCACATGGGCAGCGGTATCCTCGCCGATCAGCGAGAAGATCTGCACGAAGGGGCTGCTGGCATAGGCGTCGCCGCCCGAGGTCAGGGTCTTCACCAGATCGTCCCAGGGGTGCAGCGACAGCAGAATGGTCAGCGCGCCGATGTAGAAGATCAGGATGCGCCAGACCACCTGGTTGATCGCCTTGGGAATCACCGTCTTCGGCTGGTCGGCCTCGGCGGCGGTGATGCCCACCAGCTCCAGGCCGCCGAAACTGAACATGATGATCGCCATCATCATCACCAGGCCGGACACCCCGTTGGGGAAGAAGCCGCCATGGCTCCACAGGTTGCTGATGCTGGCCTGCTCGCCGCCGGCGCCGCTGAACAGCAGGTAGCCGCCGAGCAGGATCATGCCGACGATGGCCACCACCTTGATGATGGCGAACCAGAACTCGGTCTCGCCGAACGCCTTCACGTTGACCAGGTTGATCAGGTTGATCAGCACAAAGAAGACCAGCGCGGTCACCCAGGTCGGGATCTCCGGCCACCAGTACTGCACGTACTTGCCCACCGCCGTGAGTTCGGCCATGCCCACCAGCACATAGAGCACCCAGTAGTTCCAGCCGGACAGGAAACCGGCGAACGGGCCCCAGTAGCTGTGGGCGAAGTGGCTGAAGGAACCGGCCACCGGCTCCTCGACGATCATCTCGCCGAGCTGGCGCATGATCAGGAAGGCGATGAAGCCGCCGATCGCATAGCCCAGGATCATCGACGGCCCGGCGCTCTGCATCACCCCGGCGGAGCCGAGGAACAGACCGGTGCCGATGGCGCCGCCGAGGGCGATCAGCTGGATATGGCGATTTTTCAGACCGCGCTTGAGCGGGCCGGTGTGCAGATGTTCGGACATCAGCGGGCGCTCCGGGTCGGACGACGGGAAAGGCAAGTGCGAGGCATGGGTTCACCTGTCTGGGAAATGTGCCGGCGGACTCGTGATCCGCCAGTCGGGGCCCGCCGGCCGTGGCCTCGGGCGCGGCGAGTATACACCCGAGGCCTATAGACTATGGCCTGTTGACGCTTCGGGGGCAGGTAGTTCTTTGTGGGAGCGGCCTTGGCCGCGAAGCTCTTATACCGCCTGCCGCTATCGCGGCCAAGGCCGCTCCCACGCTGCGCGTGATGCTAACTGGGTGAAGTAAAGCAAGCGTCGACAGCCCCTAGCGGCCGAGGCGCTCACGCGCCATGCGGTCGGCGATGGCGGTGGTGGTGGCGCCCTCGGCCGCGGCGCGCTGGAAGATTTCCGCCAGGGTCGTCTCGATGCCCTCGATGTGCGCCTTCAGCTCGGCGGTGCTGCCGCCGGTGCGCTCGTAGCACACGTCGATGATGCCGCCGGCGTTGATCGCGTAATCCGGTGCGTACAGGCAGTCGCGGCGGCGCAGCTGCTCGGCCAGCTCCGGGCTGGCCAGCTGGTTGTTGGCGGCGCCGGCGATGATCGGCGCGCGCAGCGCCTCCAGGGTCTGCGGGTTGACGATGGCGCCCAGGGCACAGGGGGCGAACACGTCCACGTCGAGGCCGAAGAACTCGTGCTGGCCCACGGCGCGGGCGCCCAGCTGCTCCACGGCGCGGCGCTGGTTGGCCTCGAAGATGTCGGTCACCCACAGCTCGGCGCCGGCACCCTTGAGGTGCTTGGCCAGGCTGAAACCGACCTCGCCGACGCCCTGGATGGCCACCCTGAGACCCTTGAGGTCGTCGCGGCCGAGGCGATGGCGCACCGCAGCGCGGATACCGACGAACACCCCGTAAGCGGTGGATGGCGAGGGATTGCCGTCGCGACTGCCGCCGTCGAAGGCCTCGCGCTGACCGGCGCCGGCCACGTGGCGGGTGCGCTGGGCCATGATCTGCATCTCGGCCACGCCGGTGCCGGAGTCGGCGGCGGTGATGTAGCGCCCGCCGAGCCTGTCGACGAAGTCGCCCATGGCCTGGAACAGCGCCTCGCTCTTGCCGCTGCGCGGATCGCCGATGATCACCGCCTTGCCGCCGCCCAGCGGCAGGCGCGCCAGCGCGGACTTGTAGGTCATGCCACGGGACAGGCGCAGCACGTCGCGCAGGGCCTCCTCGTCGCTGGCGTAGTTCCACATGCGGCACCCGCCCAGGGCCGGGCCAAGGGTGGTGTCGTGCACGGCAATGATGGCCTTGAGGCCGCTGGCCTGGTCGTGGCCGAAAACCACCTGCTCGTGGTGGTCGAAGTCGATATGGGTGAAGACGGGCATGGGGATTCTCTGTTCTTGTTGGATATGGAATGTTGAGTGAGCACGAACACCCTTCTCCCGTTGGGAGAAGGTGGCCGAAGGCCGGATGGGAGTTCCACCCTCTCCCCAGCCCTCTCCCGCAAGCGGGAGAGGGAGCACCTGTTCCCCTCTCCCATTTATGGGAGAGGGGCTAGGGGAGAGGGCGACTTTTCAGGCAGCCGGCTCGAACAGCTGTACTGCGGCGATCTCGCTGACCAGCAAGCGCGCCTTGAGCTGCTCGGCCTGCTCGCGGGCCTTGGCCAGGGCGTGTTCCTTGACGTGGCCGTAGCCACGGATCTGCTCCGGCAGCTCGGCCAGGGCCACCGCGGTGCGGTAGTTGTCCGGGCGCTGCTCCTTGAGCAGCAGCTCAATCCACCGCTCGTACTCTTCGATCAGCTCGCGCTCGACCTTGCGCTCGGCGCTGTGGCCGAAGGGGTCGAACACACTGCCGCGGAGGAACTTGAAACGCGCCAGTACGCCGAACACCTTGAGCATCCAGGGGCCGAACTCGCGCTTGATCGGCGCGCCGGTGCGCGGGTCGGGCTTGGCCAGCCAGCTCGGCGCCAGGTGGAAGTGCAGGCGGTAGTCGCCCTCGAACTGCGCCTCCAGCGCCTGACGGAAGGCCGGCTCGCTGTACAGCCGCGCCACTTCGTACTCGTCCTTGTAGGCCAGCAGCTTGAAGTAGTAGCGCGCCACGGCGCGGCTCAGCGCCTGGTCGGCGCCGCTGTCGGCCTGGCGCACGCGGGTCACCAGTTCCAGGTAGCGCTGCGCATAAGCCGCGTCCTGGTAGGCGGTCAGGCGCGCCATGCGGTCGGCGACGATCTCGTCGAAGGTTTCGCAACGCGGCGCATCGGGCGTTTTCGGCTTGGCCAGCTGCTCCACGGCGGCCAGGTCATGGGCCGCACGGCGGCCCCAGAGGAAGGCCTGCTGGTTGAGCGGGATGGACACGCCGTTGAGCTCGATGGCCTTGTTGATAGCCTCGGCCGAGACCGGCACCAAACCCTTTTGGTACGCGAAACCCAGCATGAACAGGTTGCTGGCGATGGTGTCGCCGAGCAGCGCGGTGGCCAGGCGGGTGGCATCGACGAAATGGGTCTTGCCCTCACCCACCGCCTCCACCAGCGCCTCGCGCATGGCCGCGCCGGGCACCTGGGCGTCCGGGTTGCGGGTGAACTCGGCGGTGGCCGCCTCGTGGCTGTTGACCACGGCGTGGGCGATCTTGTCGTTGAGCTTGGCCAGGGATTCCTCGCCGGCCGCCACCACCAGGTCGCAAGCCAGCAGCAGGTCGGTCTCGCCGGCAGCGATGCGCACGGCATAGATATCGTCCTGCTTGGCAGCGATGCGGATGTGGCTGATCACCGGGCCGAACTTCTGCGCCAGGCCGGCCTGGTCGAGCACGGTGCAGCCCTTGCCTTCCAGGTGCGCGGCCATGCCTAGCAGGGCGCCGACGGTGGTCACGCCACTACCGCCCACGCCCGGCAGGAGGATGTTCCAGGGCCGGTCGAGCTGCGGCTGACGCGGCTCCGGCAGGGCCACGAACAGCGCCTTGGCGCCGAGGGCCTCGGGCTTGCGCAGGCCGCCGCCGTGCACGGTGACGAAGCTCGGGCAGAAGCCCTCGACGCAGGAGAAGTCCTTGTTGCAGGCGTTCTGGTCGATCTCGCGCTTGCGCCCCAGCTCGGTCTCCAGCGGCAGCACAGAGAGGCAGTTGGACTTCACGCTGCAGTCACCGCAGCCCTCGCACACGGCCGAGTTGATGAAGGCGCGCTTCTGCGGATCGGCCAGCTTGCCGCGCTTGCGCCGGCGGCGCTTCTCGGTGGCGCAGGTCTGGTCATACAGGATGACCGTGGTGCCCTTGATCTCGCGCAGCTCGCGCTGCACGGCGTCCAGCTCACGACGATGGTGGAAGGTGACGATGGGCGCGAAGGTGGCGCGGGTCGGGTACTTGTCCGGCTCATCGCTGACCAGGGCGATGCGTTTCACGCCTTCGGCGTAGACCTGCTGGCTGAGCTGGTCGATACGCAGCTCGCCGTCGATCGGCTGGCCGCCGGTCATGGCCACCGCATCGTTGTAGAGGATCTTGTAGGTGATGTTGACGCCCGAAGCCACGGCCGCGCGCAGGGCCAGTTGGCCGGAGTGGAAGTAGGTGCCGTCGCCGAGGTTCTGGAACACATGCTTGGTGTCGGTAAACGGCGCCTGGCCGATCCAGGTGGCGCCCTCGCCGCCCATCTGGGTGAAGGTATCGGTACGGCGGTCCATCCACTGGGTCATGTAGTGGCAACCGATGCCACCGAGGGCGCGGCTGCCTTCCGGCAGCTGGGTGGAGCTGTTGTGCGGGCAGCCGGAGCAGAAGTGCGGGGTGCGCTTGGTGTCGTGCTTGGGCGCGGCCAGCGCGGCTTCCTTGGCGGCGAGGAAGGCCAGGCGCTCCTCGATCTGCGGGCTGGTGTAGATCGGCGCCAGGCGCTTGGCGATCACCCGGGCGATCATCGCCGGGGTCAGCTCGGCCAGGTTGGGCAGCAGCGAGTTGCCCTGCTCGTCGAACTCGCCGACCACGCGCGGGCGCTTGCCGACCGGCCAGTTGTAAAGCTGGCCGGTGAGCTGGTCCTCGATGATGCTGCGCTTCTCCTCCACCACCAGGATTTCATCCAGGCCTTCGGCGAAGTTGTGCACGGACACCGGCTCCAGCGGCCAGCTCATGCCGATCTTCAGCACGCGCAGGCCGACCCTGGCGCACAGCTCCTCGTCCAGGCCAAGGTCATCGAGGGCCTGGCGCACGTCCAGGTAGGACTTGCCGGTGGTGATGATGCCCAGGCGCGGGTTGGGCGAGTCGAGCTTGATCTGGTCGAGCTTGTTGGCCAGGGCGAAGGCCCGCGCGGCGTAGATCTTGTACATGTTCAGGCGCTTTTCCTGCGCCAGGGGCGGGTCCGGCCAGCGGATGTGCACGCCGTCTTCCGGCAGCTGGAAATCGGTCGGCAAAGTGATCTGCACGCGCAGCGGATCGACGTCCACCACGGCCGAGGAATCGACGTTCTCGGCGATGGTCTTGAGCGCCACCCAGCAGCCGCTGTAGCGCGACAGCTCCCAGCCGATGATGCCGTAGTCGAGCATCTCCTGGACGTTGGCCGGATTGAGCACCGGAATCGACGCGGCGATAAAGGCATGTTCGCTCTGGTGGGCGATGGTCGAGGACTTGCAGCCGTGGTCATCGCCGGCCAGCAGCAGCACACCGCCATGCGGGGACACGCCGGCCGAGTTGCCGTGCTTGAACACGTCGCCACAGCGGTCCACGCCCGGTCCCTTGCCGTACCACATGGCGAACACGCCGTCGTAGCGCGCGCCGGGGAACAGGTTGGCCTGCTGGCTGCCCCACACGGCGGTGGCGCCCAGCTCCTCGTTGACGCCGGGCTGGAAGTGGATGTGGTTTTCCTGGAGGAACTGCTTGGCGTCCCACAGGCTCTTGTCCAGGTTGCCCAGGGGCGAGCCCCGGTAGCCGGAGATAAAGCAGGCGGTATTCAGGCCGAAGGCGGCATCACGCTGCTTCTGCAGCATGGGCAGGCGGGTCAGGGCCTGGGTACCGGTGAGGTACAGCTGGCCCGTGGCTACACGGTACTTGTCGTCCAGGCGGATTTCGGCCAGAGACATGGTGCGCTCCTTTTATTCTTGTGTGAGCGACGCGGCCCTTCTTGGAGGCCGCCGTTTGACCCGGGCGCGGGATCGCCGCGCCGAGTCGCATGGTCAAAACTATGACCGAGCAGTTCTGGATTTTTCTTTCTTTTTTCGGGCCTGCAGCGAGATACTGCGCATGACTTATCCCTTCATGACCAATAAAGAGAACAATTCATGCAGGAATCATTAAGCCCCATCGACCGCCGCATCCTCCGCCTGCTGCAGCACAACGCCGACCTCTCCGCCGCCGAGATCGCCGAGAAGGTGGAGCTGTCGCAATCACCCTGCTGGCGCCGCATCCACCGCATGCAGGAGGAAGGGCTGATCGAGCGCAAGGTCGCCCTGCTCAACCCGAAGAAGCTTGGCCTGGGCATCACGGTGTTCGTCGATATCAAGCTTTCGGCGCACGGGCGCAGCAACCTGGAGGAGTTCGAGCAGGCGGTGGTCGGCTACCCACAGGTGCTGGAGTGCCACACCATGGCCGGCGGTTCGGACTACCTGCTCAAGGTGGTGGCCAAGGACATTGCCGACTATGAGCGCTTCCTGCGCGACCATCTGCTGCAGCGGCCGCATGTGCACGAGGCGCACTCGCATATTGCGATGAGTGAGGTGAAGAGGACTACGGAGTTGCCGTTGGATTGACTCTAAAAACGCCCAGTAAAACTGAGCGCTTTGGACACGCGTGCATTTGTATTGATGGCTGCTACCGACCAGGAGTGGACGTTCAGAGTAGAGGAATAAATCTGTCCCCTATTCTCCCGCTGGCGGAAGCAGCCTGCCGAGCGGCCTCGGCCTCCTTTTGGGGAGGTTGGCGTGGTGTTCGCGCCACGCCCCGCCTCTACCGCTACTGCGTCAGATCGAAGAATGTGGTGATGGCTCGTTGGGTAAGGAGCTTGAACTCGCACACCTGCTCGACCTTGCCATTGTTCAGTTGCACGAGACCGTCGCGGTGGCTGCCGTCGTTCGAGGCGAAGTAGTAACGGCCAGCATTTTCGTACACATCGAGCGAGCCGCCCGACAAGTCGTTGAGGGACTTACCCAACGGCGTGTCAATTGCGTGACTAAGGTCTTCAGAGAGCAGCCGCAAGGAGATGTCTGTTCGCCCACACCCAGCTCCGGAGTCATATACAAAACGACCGAGGTTTTCCCGTTTGCCATCGCCGTCCAGATCGACCTGCAGCAGACCTACCCAAGAGGCATACGTACCGTAGCGTTTGGTAAACGAATCACCGTCTTCGCGCCCGGTTTTATCGGTGATATCCAGCCAGCCGAGCGATTCGAGCTTGCCGTCGGCGACTTGCGAGCACAGCTCCGGTATCGCCGCTTTGGCAACCGTCGATGAAGAGGCAAGTCTACCTAGCAGGCATAGCGGCCTTACCAGACCATCAGGTTTTACCCAGGACACTAGCTGCGCCTGGTTTCGATCACCTGACGAAGCCACTAGTAACAAACGCTGGTTGTAGACGATTGGATAGTCACCGCCTCCCCAATACGCCCAACGCACCATCTCCTCAGGATCGCTCACAGCCTCGACGCCGCTGCTTTCGACAAAACCGCCAGTATTCAATGCATGTTCCAAGTCGAAAATTTGCGAAGAACTACAGGTTCCCCCTGTATAGAACTCGACAAGACGCCGCGGGGCTTTATCGGCAGCAGTTCGAAGCAGATAAACAGCCGCCGGCCGATTTAGGTTCGCCTCTAGCTTCGCCTGTTCGTCGTAGGAGAGGATGCCTTCTTGAGGATACTGTTCGCGCTGATCCCAGCCATTCCATACCGGTGGTATCTCCAGTTTGGCCAGTTCACCGTTACTCGCCTTCTTCGCAATGGCCTCACAGGTTTGGCGAGCCTCCTGATTGGAAAACGCTTGTGCGCTGATCTGCATGGCATGACCAAAACGGGCGCTCAGTTGCGCCACTCTGGCACGGTAGACGTCCATCAGACACGCTTCATTGGAGCAGGCGTTGCGCGCTGAAGTCAGCCACTGCCGTTGTTCGTTAAGCAACGCGTTTTTTTCGGTTGTGACGTCTCGAAGCAGTCGGTAAATAGAGTTGAGCTGATCATCGAGGTTGCTAACTCCTCGGCTTTTACAGATCGCCGACTCCGGCCAAGTGGTTTTGTCAGAGCAGATATCCGCTCCATGGCTCACTGTTGCCACCCCCATCAGCAACCCTGCCAGTCCACCCTTCGCACACAGACTCAACGGCATCGCATTCCCTCGCAGCGTAAGAAACTCCTTGAGCGCTGGATGGTAGCTGGGCCGCTATCAAATAGGCAGGTTCGGTAGCACGCCGCGCTAAAAATACTTGCAGTAAAGGGGACAAATTTATTTTCCAGACTACTGGAACGCCCCCCCTTTCGCCCTTACGGCGAGTTACTTTCTCTTGTTTGCGGATGGCCGCCCCGACCAAGATAAAGTAACCAAAGAGAAGGCCACCCCGGCATCCGGGTCTGGCCTGAGGCCAGACTTCCCTCCCTCCGGTGCCGCTCCGGGGGCCGGCGCACAACGGCCGTCCTGGCCCTTTACGCCTCTCGCCGCATCCCTGCGGCTCGTCCCCCTGCGCAACACCTCCACTCGGCCTACTGACGGGGACTCGGGCTCCGAGGTGCTTGGTGGTTTTTCTTGGCGCTTCGCGCATTGATCGTTCCCACGCTTTGCGTGGGAATGCAGCCGTTCACGCTTTGCTGCCATTGCTTGTTTTGTACTTCTGGCAGCGCTTTGACGCAGAGCGTTGTGGGAACCATCAGGACAAGAATGCAGAACTTTCAGGCAACTCCAATCGCCCCCTTCAGGAGGCCGAACGGAATCATTGCGGAAGGGGTTGAGCGGCATGGATGCCGCGAAAGACGCGATGGGCCAGGGATGGCCCTTCGCGGCGTGCCCCTGGAGCGATGATGGAGTGAGGGAACCCCGCCGCAGGCGGGGCCGGATGTCGGGGGCAAGCGTTTTTGGTTACTTTTTCCGCGACTGGAAAAAGTGACCCGCCCAGCAGGGCGGAACCTGTGCCTCAGCCAGCACGCCAATAAGCGTGAACACAGATACAAGAATGCAGCGCCCATATACGCGCCCACAAAGAACACCGTAACTGCGACACCGCACCACACCACCCCGCCCAACTAACCGCCATCACGTTGACATCAGTCAACACTCCCGCATACCCCCATGGGTATCTTCGCACTCCATCAGCAAAGAACCCGGCACCCCTGCCCGCCTCCCAGGCAGCAAGGCCACCCCGACTCACCAGGCGCTGCAAGATGAAAAACAGCCAATCCCCCTGGCGAATCCCGCTGGTCCGCGAGATCGGCGTGATTTTGCTGGTCAAGCTCGTGCTCCTGATGGGCATCAAGGCCATCTGGTTCGACCAACCGACCCTGCCTGAAAACGGCACCGAACGCCTGGACAGCCACCTGTTCAGCCGTCCTGCCACACCGTCTTCCCCCCTTGCCGAGGAGACCCCGAGATGATCTCGGAAACCGTCGTCGACCTGTCGCGCCTGCAATTCGCCATGACCGCGATGTACCACTTCCTGTTCGTGCCCCTGACGCTGGGCCTGGCCTTCCTGCTTGCCATCATGGAGTCGGTCTACGTCATGACCGGCAAGCAGGTCTACAAGGACATGGTCAAGTTCTGGGGCAAGCTGTTCGGCATCAACTTCGCCCTCGGCGTCACCACCGGGCTGACCATGGAGTTCCAGTTCGGCACCAACTGGGCCTACTACAGCCACTACGTCGGCGACATCTTCGGCGCGCCGCTGGCCATCGAGGGGCTGATGGCGTTCTTCCTCGAATCGACCTTCATCGGCCTGTTCTTCTTCGGCTGGGAGCGCCTGTCCAAGGTCCAGCACCTGGTGGTGACCTGGCTGGTGGCCATCGGCTCGAACCTCTCGGCACTGTGGATCCTGATCGCCAACGGCTGGATGCAGAACCCGGTCGGCGCGGAGTTCAACTACGAAACCATGCGCATGGAGCTGACCGACTTCGGCGCCCTGCTGTTCAACCCGGTGGCGCAGGTCAAGTTCGTGCATACCGTGGCGGCCGGCTATGTCACCGGGGCGATCTTCGTCCTGGCGATTTCCAGCTACTACCTGCTGAAGAAGCGTGACCAGGGCTTCGCCCGCCGCTCCTTCGCCATCGCCTCGGCCTTTGGCCTGGCCTCGATCCTCTCGGTCATCGTGCTGGGTGACGAGTCCGGCTACGAGATCGGCGACGTGCAGAAGACCAAGCTGGCGGCCATCGAGGCCGAGTGGGAAACCCACCCCGCGCCGGCCGGTTTCACTCTGTTCGGCCTGCCCAACCAGGAGGAGATGCGCACCGACTACGCGGTGAAGATTCCCTACGCGCTGGGCCTGATTGCCACCCGTTCGCTGGACACCGAGGTCAAGGGCATCAAGCAACTGGTGGCCGAGCATGAGCTGCGCATCCGCAACGGCATGCAGGCCTATGCGCTGCTGGAGCAGCTGCGTGGCGGCGACAAGAGCGCCGCGACCATCGCCGCGTTCGAGGCGGTCAAGCAGGACCTGGGCTACGGCCTGCTGCTGAAGAAGTACACCGCCAAGGTGGTGGACGCCAGCGAGGCGCAGATCAAGCAGGCCGCGCTGGACACCATCCCCAACGTGTTCAGCCTGTTCTGGACCTTCCGCATCATGGTCGCCTGCGGCTTCCTCATGCTGGCGCTGTTCGCCTGCGCCTTCTGGGCCTCGGCGCGCAAGAACGAGGAGCGCAAGCCCTGGCTGCTGAAGTGGGCGCTGCTCAGCCTGCCGCTGCCGTGGATCGCCGCGCAGACCGGCTGGTACGTGGCCGAGCATGGCCGCCAGCCCTGGTCCATCGGTGAAGTGCTGCCCACCCACCTGTCCGCTTCCAGCCTGTCGGCCGGTGACGTGTGGGGTTCGCTGACCGCGCTGATCGCCTTCTACAGCCTGCTGCTGGTGGTGGAGATGTACCTGATGATCAAGTTCGCCCGCCTCGGCCCGTCCAGCCTGCACACCGGGCGTTACCACTTCGAACAACAGCAGCCGGCCACCGCCTGAGGAGACAACCATGTTCGACTATGAAAGCCTCAAGCTGATCTGGTGGGTGCTGGTCGGCGTGCTGCTGATCGGCTTCGCCCTGACCGACGGCTTCGACCTCGGCGCCGCCGCACTGATGCCCTTCGTCGGCCGTACCGACAACGAGCGGCGCGTGGTGATCAACACCATCGCCCCGCACTGGGACGGCAACCAGGTGTGGCTGATCACCGCCGGTGGCGCGCTGTTCGCTGCCTGGCCGCTGGTCTACGCCGCGTCCTTCTCCGGTTTCTACTGGGCCATGCTGCTGGTGCTGTTCGCCCTGTTCGTGCGCCCGGTGGGCTTCGACTACCGCAGCAAGCTGGAGAACACCCGCTGGCGCCAGACCTGGGACTGGGGCCTGTTCGTCGGCGGCCTGGTGCCCTCGCTGGTATTCGGCGTGGCCTTCGGCAACCTGCTGCTGGGCGTGCCCTTCCAGTTCGATGCCGACCTGCGCGTGACCTACTACGGCAGCTTCTGGCAGTTGCTCAACCCCTTCGGCCTGCTGGCCGGGGTGGTCAGCCTGTCGATGCTGCTGCTGCACGGCGCCACCTGGCTGATGATGCGCACCGAAGCCGATGTGGCACGGCGCAGCCGCCGCGCCGCGCAAGTGACCGCGCTGGTGTACCTGATCGCCTTCATCGGCGCCGGTGCCTGGCTGTGGCTGGGCAATATCCAGGGCCAGGTGATCCAGGGCGCGCTGGATACCGGCGCCGCGCTCAACCCGCTGGGCAAGCAGGTGGCCGCCGGCAACGCTGGCTGGATGGCCAACTACGCGCAGTATCCGCTGACCAAGCTGGCGCCGCTGCTGGGCATCCTCGGCGCGGTACTGGCACTGGCAGCGGCCAGCGGGCGCAAGGGTGGCTTCGCCTTCCTCGGCTCCAGCCTGGCCATCGTCGGCACGCTGTGCACCGCCGGCTTCGCCCTGTTCCCCTTCATCATGCCGTCCTCGCTCGACCCGGCCTCCAGCCTGACCGTGTGGGACGCCGTGTCCAGCCGCATGACCCTGGGCATCATGTTCGTGGTGGCCTGCATCTTCGTGCCGATCATCCTCGCCTACACCCTGTGGGGTTACGCGAAGATGTGGGGCACGGTGACCACCGCGCAGATCGACAGCAACCGCCACGGCCTGTACTGAGGAGAACGCATCATGTGGTATTTCACCTGGATTCTCGGTGTGCTGCTGGCCTGCAGCTTCGGCATCATCAATGCCCTGTGGCTGGAGACCACGCAGAACCTCGACGAGGAACCGGTCGGTGACGACTGAGGCCCGCACCCTGCTGCAGCGCCCGTGGAGCCGGGCGCTGTCGCTGCTGCTGGCCAGCCCGCTGGCCTTGCTGCTGCTGATCCACCCTGCAGCCTACCTGGATGATCAGGGCCGCTACAGCCACAGCCTGCTGATGCTGGTGATGCTCGGCATCAGCGGCGGCTTCGTCCACGGCGTCGGCTTCGACCCGATCAATCGCCTGTGGCGCCTGCTGTTCGGCCCGGCCTGCGCCTGGCCGCTGCTGGTGCTGGGCTATGTCGTGCTGGTGCAGGCGCAGGGCTGATGCTGAAGCGCCCTCTCCCTAGCCCTCTCCCGTCCACGGGAGAGGGGACTAGAGCACCGCGTCGGGCTGGGCCTCGGGTGCCGCGGCCTTGAAGGCATCGAGGGACAGGCAGCGGTCTTCCATCGCCAGCAGGCGCGGGAAAACCTCCAGCGCGCAGGCAAAGCGCCGCGCGTTGTACAGCTGCGGGACCACGCAGGCTTCCAGATAGCCCGGTCGGTTGCCCAGCGACAGGCCACCGCCGAACACCGAAAGCCCCTGCTCCAACGCCGCCAACCCCTTTTCCACCCAGTGCCGGTACCAGGCGTTCTTCGCCTCGTCCGAGGCGCCCAGTTCGGCGCTGAGGTACTGCAGCACGCGCAGGTTGTTCAGCGGGTGGATATCGCAGGCGATATGCAGCGCCAGGGCGCGCACCTGAGCGCGCTGCGCCGGGTCGGCCGGCAGCAGCGCCGGCACCGGGAAGACTTCGTCGAGGTATTCGAGGATGGCCAGCGACTGGGCGATGCGCACCCCGCCATTGCCCTCGTCCACCAGCAACGGCACCAGGCCCTGCGGATTCAGCGCCTGGTACTCGGCCGCGTGCTGCTGGCCGCCGTCCCTGACCAGGTGCACCGGCACCTGGCGATAGGCCTGGCCCTTGAGATTGAGGGCGATGCGCACCCGGTAGGCGGCGCTGGAGCGCCAGTAGCCGTAGAGCGTCAGCTCAGTGCTCATAACGCTCCACCGCCTGGTCGATGGCGCCGAAGATGCTTTGCCCGGCGGCGTCGAACATCTCGATACGCACCCGGTCGCCGAACTTGAGGAAGGGCGTCTTGGCTTCGCCCTGCTCGACGATTTCCAGCATGCGTTTCTCGGCCAGGCAGCTGGAGCCGGCGCTGCGGTCGTAGTTCGACACGGTGCCGGAGCCGATGATGGTGCCGGCGCCCAGCGGGCGGGTCTTGGCGGCTTGGGCCACCAGGGTCGGGAAGTTGAAGGTCATGTCCACGCCGGCATCGGGCTGGCCGAACAGCGCGCCGTTGATGTGCGACACCAGCGGGCGGTGCACCTTGCCGTCCTTCCAGGCCTCGCCCAGCTCGTCCGGGGTCACCGCCACCGGCGAGAAGCTGGATGAGGGCTTGCTCTGGTAAAAGCCGAAGCCCTTGGCCAGCTCGCCGGGAATCAGGTTGCGCAGCGACACGTCGTTGACCAGCAGCAGCAGGCGGATATGTTCGCCGGCCTCGGCGGCCGTGGCGCCCATCGGCACATCGTCGGTGATCACCGCGATTTCCGCTTCCAGATCGATGCCCCAGGCCTCGTCGGCCAGGCGGATCGGGCTGTGCGGCGGAATGAAGCTGTCGGCGCCGCCCTGGTACATCAGCGGGTCGTGCCAGAAGGATTCCGGCATCTCGGCGCCACGCGCCTTGCGCACCAGCTCGACATGGTTGACGTAGGCGCTGCCGTCGGCCCAGTGGAAGGCGCGCGGCAACGGGCTGTGGCAGGCGGCCTGGTCGAAGGCGAAGGCGCCCTGTTCCAGGCCGTCGTTGAGGCGCTGGTACACCGCCTCCAGCTGCGAGCGCTTGCTGGCCCAGTCGTCCAGCGCGGCCTGCAGGGTGGCGGCGATCTGCGGCACCTTGACGGCACGGGAGAGGTCGCGGGAGACGACGATCAGCACACCGTCACGGCCTTGGTTGAGTGATGCGAGTTTCATGTTTACTACCTATTCGTCTGTTCGCACGCGGGCCTTTACTCCCCTCTCCCATTCATGGGAGAGGGGCCGGGGCGGGCCGCGTAGGCTGAGGAATTACCAGGCTGCTCGGAGCTGCCAATAGCACCCTCACCCCAGCCCTCTCCCGGAGGGAGAGGGAGTTGTTCTGCGTCAGCCTGGTTTCCCCGGCGCACGCCAGGAGTTCACGTATTCGGGCACGTCCACCGCGGCGGCGGCCTCGGCCACCTCCAGCGCGCGACGGGTGTCGATCATCACCGCCACTTCCTCGGCGAAGGTGGCCGGGTCTTCCTGGGCCTTTTTCAGCGCCTTGGGATGTGGGCCGTGGGGGAAGCCACAGGGGTGCAGCGTCACCATGCCAGCCTCGATGTTGTCGCGGCTGAAGAAGTTGCCTCGGTGGTAGAACAGCACCTCGTCGTAGTCGTCGTTGTTGTGGAAGAACGGCACCTTGAGCGCGCCGGGATCACTCTCGACCGGGCGCGGGGTAAAGGTGCAGACCACGAAGCCATTGGCGACGAAGGTGGTGTGCGCCGACGGCGGCAGGTGGTAGCGGTGGCTCATCAGCGGGCGGATGTCGCGCCAGTTGAGGCGCACCACCGTGTTGTCGCCGTGCCAGCCCACTGCATCCAGCGGGTTGAACGGATAGGTGACGGTGCTGATCTGGTTGCGTCGCTTGATCCTGATCTGCCAGGTGCGTTCGTCCTGCTGGGCCTTGAAGGCGGCGTCGATGCGCGGGTGGTCGAGCACCGCCGGGTCGAATATGGCCTGCGGGCCGAGCAGGCCCTTGTCCGGCAGCTGGTAGGCGCCGTCGGTGTTTTCGATCAGCAGGAAGTGGCTGGGCGCGCTGGGCTCGATGCGCCAGGCGGTGCCACGCGGGATCAGCAGGTAGTCGCCGTCGCGGTATTCCAGGTGGCCGAAATCGCAGTAGAAATGCCCGGCGCCGTCATGCACGAACAGCAGCTCGTCGCCATCGGCGTTGCGTACCAGGTGCTGCATGGCGCCAACGGTCTTCCACACGCGCAGCTTCACATCGGCGTTGTGCAGGGTCAGCGGCGCCTGCAGCGGGCAGTCGCGCTCGCTGGCGATCCGGTTGAAGTTGAAGGCGTGCGGGCGCAGCGGCCCTTCCCAGTCGATCCAGCCGGTGGGCGGGTGCTTGTGGTGCAGCTGGGTCACCGGGCCGAAGAAGCCCTCGCGGCCCATCTCCCGCTCGTAGGTGCCCTCAGGGAAGTCGCAGTGCGCCTGGCGCGAGTGCTCGCCCTCGCGCAGGGGGAAACTGATCCATTGGCGGCTCATCGCATCACTCCTGAGTGATCACACCACGGCGCAGCTGGTCTTCCTCGATGGATTCGAACAGCGCCTTGAAGTTGCCCTCGCCGAAGCCCTGGTTGCCCTTGCGCTGGATGATCTCGAAGAAGATCGGGCCGATCACCGTGTTGGTGAAAATCTGCAACAGGATGCCGTCATCACCGGGCGCGCCATCGATCAGGATGTTCAGCTCGCGCAGTTGGTCGAGCGGCTCGCCGTGGCCGGCCACGCGGCTGTCGACCTTTGCATAATAGGTATCCGGAGTGGTCATGAAGTCCACGCCGTTGGCGCGCAGCTGGCGCACGGTGGCGTAGATGTCATCGGTGCTCATGGCGATGTGCTGGATGCCCTCGCCGTGGTATTCGCGGATGAATTCCTCGATCTGCGACTTGTCGTCGGCCGACTCGTTGATCGGGATGCGGATCTTGCCGCAGGGCGCGGTCATGGCGCGGGAGAACAGGCCGGTGAGCTTGCCCTCGATGTCGAAGTAGCGGATCTCGCGGAAGTTGGCGATGCGTTCGTAGAAGCCGGACCAGACGTCCATCTGCCCGCGCTTGACGTTGTGGGTCAGGTGGTCGATCTGCTGCAGGCCGACGGCGTTGTCGCCCGGCTTGCGGCCCTCGATGTATTCGAAGTCGACGTCGTAGATGGTCTTGTCGCCGTAGCGGTCGACCAGATACAGCAGCGAGCCGCCGATGCCTTCGACGCAGGGAATGTTCAGCTCGCCGAAGTTGGCGTGGCTGCCGACCAGGGTGGCGCCCTGCTGCTCGACATAGGCGGCGGCCTGGGCCGCGTTCTTCACCCGGAAAGCCATGGCGCAGGCGCTCGGCCCGTGCTTCTCGCCGAAGGCGCGGACGTGGCCGGTGGGGCTGCCGTTGAGGACGAAGTTGATGTCGTTCTGCTGGAACAGCCAGACCTGCTTGGAGCGGTGCTTGGCCGTTTCGGTGAAGCCCATGGCGCTGAACAGCTGGCGCAGCTGCTCGATACCTTCCGGCGTCGGCGCGGTAAATTCGACGAACTCGAAACCGTCGGTTCCGATGGGGTTGTGCTGATCGATCTTGGCCACGGCGTTCATCCGGCCTCCCTGAATTGTTGTTGTGGGGCAGTTGTCCGCCAGTCGGCGGCGCGTTTGGACTGTTGTCATCACAACCCCTGGCCGGCACGCGGACAAGCCGAGGCGGGGGCCGCCGCCGCCGCGCGTCCCTGGTCTTACGGCAAGTTTTCCTTACAGCGCCAGGCGCGCTCCCCCAACCCCGGCATTCGCGTAACGATTTCTTGCCAAGGTGGTTCAGGCAGCTGCCAGCGGCCTGCGACACGGCGCCGCAGTGCATCTGCGCGCCATCTGATACGGTTTTTCCCGGGCAAGCTGAGTCTGTTACGCATACCGCCCGACCGGCAGAGTGCGCGCAGCCTGATTAGCAGCCCGAGAGGCCCACCATGAGCGAGCGCATACCGGCGCAGATCATCGACACCATCGACCCGCGCCAGCCGGTCCGCCTGACCCCGGCGCAGGCCGGCGGCCCGATCCACACCCGCAGCTTCAGCGGCCTGTATCGCAACCTGCGCCTGTATGGCGCGGGGCTGCTGATGCTGATCTTCTTCGGCACCGCCTGGCTGGACTGGGACGGCCGCCAGGCGGTGCTGTGGAACCTGGCCGAGCACCGCTACTACATCTTCGGCGCCACTTTCTGGCCGCAGGACTTCATCCTGCTTTCGGCGTTGCTGATCATCTGCGCCTTCGGCCTGTTCACCATCACCGTGTTCGCCGGCCGCGTCTGGTGCGGCTACAGCTGCCCGCAGAGCGTGTGGACCTGGGTGTTCATGTGGCTGGAAAAGCTCACCGAAGGCGAGCGCCACCAGCGCATCAAGCTCGACTCCGCGCCCTGGGGGCTGGCCAAGCTGCTGCGCCGCAGCGCCAAGCACCTGCTGTGGCTGGCGCTGAGCCTGCTCACGGCGCTGACCTTCGTCGGCTACTTCACGCCGATCCGCCCGCTGGCGCTGGAGCTGTTCACCTGGCAGCTCGACGGCACCACGCTGTTCTGGGTGCTGTTCTTCACCAGCGCCACCTACCTCAATGCCGGCTGGCTGCGCGAGAAGGTCTGCGTGTACATGTGCCCCTACGCGCGCTTCCAGGGGGTGATGTTCGACAAGGACACCCTGCTGGTCGCCTATGACGCCGCCCGTGGCGAGAAACGCGGCCCGCGCCGGAAGGACGCCGACCACAAGGCCGAGGGCCTAGGTGACTGCATCGACTGCACCATGTGCGTACAGGTCTGCCCCACCGGCATCGACATCCGCGACGGCCTGCAGGTCGAATGCATCGGCTGCGCCGCCTGCATCGACGCCTGCGACAGCATCATGGACAAGCTGGGCTACGCCCGCGGCCTGATCCGCTATGGCTCCGAGCATGAGATGCAGGGCGGCGGCCGCCACCTGCTGCGGCCGCGCCTGCTGGGTTACGCGGCGGCCCTGCTGCTGATGATTGGCGCCTTCGCCTGGGCCCTGCAGGCGCGCTCGCTGGTGTCGCTGGACGTGGCCAAGGACCGCGGCATGTTCCGCGAGAACGCCGCCGGGCAGATCGAGAACGTCTACCGCCTCAAGCTGATCAACAAGACCCAGCAGCCGCAGCGTTACCGCCTGGGCCTGGTGGCCGGCCAGCCGTTCCGCCTGAACGGGCCGAGCGACCTCAGCCTGGCCGCCGGCGAGATCCTCGAGGTGCCGGTCAGCGTGGTGCTGGAGCGCGAGCCGCTGGGCCGCAGCCCCGCGCCGGTGTCCTTCGAGGTGGTCAACCTGCGCGACGGCAGCGAGCGTGTGGAGGCCGGCAGCACCTTTATCGCCCCGAGCGGGCGCTGATGGCCGGCCAGCCACCCCTGCCCTTAGACTGTGGCCCGGAATGGAGCGCAGTCAGGGGTGAGATGAAACGCTACGAACAGTTGGCCGAACAGATCGCCGAGCTGATCCGCAGCGGCGTGCTCGCCCCCGGCGAGCGCGTGCCCTCGGTGCGCCAGGCGCGGCGCAGCTACGGCGTCAGCCCCTCGACCATCTTCCAGGCCTACTACCTGCTGGAAGATCGCGGCCTGATCCAGGCCCGCGCGCGCTCCGGCTACTTCGTCCGCGAACTGGCGCGCCAGCCGCTGGCCGAGCCCGGCAGCAGCGCACCGACGGCGACCAGCACCGAGGTGGACGTCAGCGAGCTGGTGTTCTCCGTGCTCGGCTCGCTCAAGAACCCGACCACCGTGCCTTTCGGCTCGGCCTTCCCCAGCCCCGAGCTGTTCCCCCTGCCGCGCCTGGCACGCTCCATGGCCCACGCCCTGCGCGACATGCCCGGCCATGCGGTGATTGCCGACATGACCGCCGGCAATCCCGACCTGCGCCGGCAGATCGGCCTGCGCTACCGGGTTGCCGGCGTAAGCCTGGCGCTGGAGGAGCTGGTGATTACCAACGGCGCCATGGAGGCGCTCAACCTGTGCCTGCAGACGGTGACCCAGCCGGGCGACCTGGTGGCCATCGAGTCGCCGGCCTTCTACGCCACCCTGCAGGTGCTCGAGCGGCTCAAGCTCAAGGCCGTGGAAATTCCCGTTCACCCGCGCGAAGGCATCGACCTCGGCGTGCTGGCCGAGCGTCTGGAGAAGCTACCGATCAAGGCCTGCTGGTTCATGAGCAGCCTGCAGAACCCCATGGGCGCCACGCTCGGCGAGGCGCAGAAGGCTGAGCTGTACGCCCTCCTCAAGCGCCACCAGGTGCCGCTGATCGAGGACGACGTGTACGCCGAGCTGCACTACGGTGCCCAGCCGCCAAGGCCGCTGAAGAGCTTCGACGACGCCGGCCTGGTAATGCACTGCGGCTCCTTCTCCAAGAGCCTGGCGCCGGGCTACCGGGTCGGCTGGGTAGCCGGCGGGCGCTATGCCGAGCAGATCGCGCGGCTCAAGCTGATGACCACCCTCTCGCCCTCGGTGCCGGCCCAGGCGGCTATTGCCGACTACCTGCAGCACGGCGGCTATGACCGCCACCTGCGCAAGCTGCGCATTGCCCTGGAGACCCAGCAGGCGGCCATGCTCGCCTCAGCCGCGCGGCATTTCCCGGCCGAGACCCGTGTCACGCGCCCCAGCGGCGGCTACTTCCTGTGGTTCGAATTCCCCGAGCGGGTCGACTCGCTGCAGCTGTTCCAGCTGGCCCTGGCCCAGGGCATCAGCCTGGCGCCAGGGCCGATCTTCTCCGCCACCCGCGGCTTCCGCCATTGCGCGCGGCTGAACCACGGCCACCCCTGGGATGCCCAGAGCGAGCAGGCGATGGCGGTGCTGGGACGCATCCTCGCCTCGTTCTAGACGCTATGCTGCACATAGCAGTGCCGCGCCCCATACAACAAGGACAGGCAGCATGAGTGACGACAACGCACCCGCAGAAGGCAACAGCGCACCCAGGGATGAGGGCGACTCGCCAGCACCGGAGTTGGGCAAGGCCGCCAAGGTCAATCGCTTGCTGCTCTATGGCCTGGCAGGCACCTTGGTGCTCAACCTGATCGCCTGGATCCTGGTCTTCGTGCTGGGCGGCTCCTCCGAACCAGACGAGGAAACCCTGGCGGCCCTGGCCAGCAAGGCCAGCGTCGAAGCGCTGCAGAAAGAGGTCGCCGCCCTGCAGCTGCAGATCGCGCCACTGCAACAGCAGATCAAGGACCAGCAGCGGCTCATCGGCCTGCTCTCGCAGCAGAGCCAGAAGCCAGCCCAGCAGCCCGCCGCCGAGGGCGCTGGCGACAGTACGGCGATGGCCGAACTGCAGGAGCGCAACAAGGAAAACGTGCGCATGCTGGCCCGCACGCTGATCGGCCAGGAACGCAACTACCAGCAGAGTCTGGTGGCGCTCAAGGAGGGCATGCGCGAACTGGCCGGCATGACGGCAGGCTCGCGCAGTTGGCTGGAGTTCTACGAGGAAGCCCTGGATAAACCGATGTCCGACAGCCAGGCGCGGGTCAAGGCGCTGGAGAAGTGGTCGGCGCAGCAGAGCAAGTGACGCGGGCCGCCCAGGGCGGCCCAGCTAGTGTTGCAGATGCCCGTAGAGCTTGGCGTACAGGCCGCCCTCGGCGATCAGTTGCTGGTGATCCCCATCCTCGGCGATGCTGCCGCCGTCGAATACCAGCACGCGGTCGGCCTGCTTCACCGCTGACAGGCGATGGGCCACGATCAGCGTGGTACGGCCACTGAGGAAGCGCCCGAGCGCCTCGTGCAGGGCGTACTCGGTGGCAGCGTCGAGCGCCGAGGTGGCCTCGTCGAGGATCACCACCTTGGGCTCGGCCAGCACCATGCGGGCGATGGCCAGGCGCTGGCGCTGGCCACCGGACAGACGCACGCCGGAGCGCCCGACCACGCTGTCCAGGCCATCCGGCAGGGCGCGGATGGTGGCGGACAACTGGGCGATCTCCAGCGCCTGCCAGCAGGCCTCGTCGCTGCGCTCACGGCCCATGCACAGGTTGGCGCGCACCGTGTCGTTGAACAGCGCCGGGTGCTGCAGCACCACCGCCACATGCTCGCGCACCCGCTCCAGACCGATCTCCTCCAGGCTCGCCCCACCGAAACGGATGGTTCCGGCCTGGGCCGTGTAGAGCCCCAGCAGCAGCTGCACCAGGGTGCTCTTGCCGCCGCCGCTGGCGCCGACCAGGGCGACCTTCTCGCCGGGTGCGATGGACAGGTCGAGGTCGTGGAGCACCGGTTCGTCACGGTAGGCGAAGCGCAACCCGCGCACCTCGATACCGACGGTGTCGCGGCCCTTGAACGGGTCACTGCGGCCTTCGTGCTGCGGCTCGTCGGCACGCGCCAGCAGCTCGTTGATCCGCGCCAGCGCGCCGCCGGCGGCGTAGTAGGCGTACTGCACGCCGAGCAGCTGCTCGACAGGGCCGATCATGTACCAGAGGTAGCTGAACACGGCGAGCATCTGGCCGATCGACAGGTCGGAGAACAGCACGGTGAGCATGGCCGCGGCGCGGAAGATGTCGATGCCGAACTGGAACAGCAGGCCGCTGGTGCGCCCCGCCGCGTCGCTCTTCCACTGCGAGGCCACCGCGTAGTCGCGCACCTCGCGGGCGCGCAGGCCGAGGCGGCCGAGGAAGTAGCCCTGGCGGTTGCCGGCGCGCACTTCCTGGATCGCCTCCAGGGTCTCGGTCAACGCCTGGGTGAAGCGCGAAGTACTGTCGTTCTCCAGCTTCTTCAGGTGCTTGACCTGCTTGCCCAGCTGCACCGTGGCAAAGATCACCAGCGGGTTGAACAGCAGGATCAGCAACGCCAGCTGCCAGTGCATCCAGATCAGCACGGCGGCGGTGCCGGTCAGGGTCAGCAGGGCCACCAGCACCTTGCTCAGGGTCTCGCCGATGAACTTGTCGAGGGTGTCCAGATCGGTGACCAGGTGGGCGCTGACGGTGCCGCCACCGAGGTTCTCGTACTCGCTCAGGGCGATGCGCTTGAGCCGCTCGATCAGGCGCACGCGCAGGCGATAGATGACATCCTTGGACAAGCGGGCGAACAGGCGCGCCTGCAGCACGTTGCTGACCAGTGCCCCCAGGCGCAGCACCAGGGTCAGCACCAGCATCAGGCCGATGTAGCCGGCCGCACTCTGCCAGTCGGCGGGGAGGAAACGGTCCATCACCCGCAGCGCCGCATCGCCCTGCTTGAGCAGCACCTCGTCCACCAGCAGCGGCAACAGCAGCGGAATCGGCACGCTGCACAAAGTGGCGAGCACGGCGATCAGGTTGGCCAGGATCAGGCCCTTGCGATGGCGCAGCGCCAGGCGGCGGATTTCCGCCCAAGTCAACCGATCAGGCATGCGCGGCCTGCTCCAGCCAGCGGCCGAGCAGCGGTGCCAGCGCCTGCAGCGGCTGGTAGCCGTTGGTCAGCAGGGCCAACTGGCCGTTACGCTCGGCCAACAGGGTGGGGAAGCCGGCGATGCCGAGGTCCTGCACCCAGTTGAAGTCGATCTCGGTGGCGGCCTGCATCGCCTGGCTGTCGAAAGCCGCGGCGAACTCGATACGCGGAATGCCGGCACGTTCGGCCAGCTCCACCAGCACCTGAGCACGCGTCACGTCGCGCCCCTCGGCATAGAAGGCCTGCTGGATCAACTGCAGCAAGGGCCAGACGCTCTGCTCGTCCAGCTGGCGCGCGGTGACCAGCGCCCGACAGGCCGGTTCGGTGTCATAGACGAAGCCTTCCGGCAGGGCATCCTGGAAGTTGAACAACTGGCCGGTGCTGGCGTTGACCGCCTGCCAGTGCGAGAGGATGCGCACCCGCGCCGAAGGGTCCATGGCCGCGCGCTCGCGGCGCAGGCCACCCACCACCAGCTGCAGCGGTACGCCGGCGGCAGCCGCCTGCTCGGCCAGGGCCTGCACCACCGGGGCAAACCCCCAGCACCAGGAGCACATGGGGTCCATCACGTAGAGCAGGCGGGCTGGGCGCAAGCTGGGCTCCTCGAAATTCCGCGGGGTGGTTGCAGGGTGGATAACGGCGCCGCCTAATCCACCAAGGGTGACGGCCGGTGGAAAAGACCTGCGGTCGTTTTCCACCCTACGCCTCATTACTCCTGCAGGGCCTTGTAATTGAAGCCGATGGGGTGCGGCAAGTTGCGCTGCTGGGCGATCTCGATCTGCTTCTGGCGCTCGCGGGCGGCCTGGCGGGTCTTCTCCGGCAGCGAGTCCCAGCAATACGGGCAGCTGATGCCTGGCGAGTAGTGCGCGCTCTGCCGATCCTCGGCGGAGATCGGGTTGCGGCAGGCGTGGCACTGGTCGTAGTCGCCCTCGCTGAGATCGTGGCGCACGGTCACGCGGTTGTCGAAGACGAAGCAGTCGCCCTGCCACTTGCTTTCATCCTGCGGCACCTCCTCCAGGTACTTGAGGATGCCACCCTTGAGGTGGAAGACCTCCTCGAAGCCCTCGCCGAGCATGTAGCTGGAGGCCTTCTCACACCGGATGCCGCCGGTGCAGAACATGGCGACCTTCTTGTGCTTGCTCGGGTCGTAGTGGGCCTTGATGTACTCGGGAAACTCGCGGAACGACTTGGTCTTGGGATCGACGGCGCCCTCGAAGGTGCCGATGGCGACCTCGTAGTCGTTGCGGGTATCGATCAGCAGCACCTCGGGGTCCGCGATCAGGGCGTTCCAGTCCTTGGGCTCGACGTAGGTGCCGACGCGCTGATTGGGGTCCACGCCCGGTACGCCGAGGGTGACGATTTCCTTCTTCAGCTTGACCTTGGTGCGGTAGAAGGGCTGCTCGTCGCAGTAGGATTCCTTGTGATCGACATCCGCCAGGCGCGCGTCACGCTTGAGCCAGGCCAGCAGGCCGTCGATGCCCTCGCGCGTGGCGGAAACGGTGCCGTTGATGCCTTCCTCGGCGAGCAGCAGGGTGCCCTTCACGCCAAATTCCAGCATGGTGTTGAGCAGGGGCTCGCGCAGCGCTTCGTAATCCGGCAGGGACACGAACTTGTACAGCGCCGCGACAACAATCTTCGCAGTCATGCAGTGTTCTCCAGTGGTCACCCTCGCAAAGGGCGGACCGGGGCTCTAAATAAAAGCGCCGGCTTGAGCCGGCGCGGAGCACGATTCTAACGCAGCGGCGAGGCCTGGGGCACGCGCTGCGGGATTAGTGGTCGTGCTTGCTGCCACCACGACAGGTTGGCGAATCCGGTGCGACGCCCTGCGCGGCCCATTCCTCGGGGGTGTAGGTGTGCAGCGCCAGTGCGTGAAATTGCTGCATCAGCTCGCCCAGGGTGGCGTAGACCTTCTGGTGGCGCTTGACCGCATTCAGGCCGACAAAGGCCGGGCTGACGATCACCGCCTTGTAGTGGGTTTCCTGGCCACGGCTGTGCATGTGGCTCTCGTCCTGCACATCGAGGTGCTCGCTGTGCAGCGACTGCAGGGCGGCGATGATCTGGTCGCGCATGCTCATGTCCTGTTCCTCGTTACGGCTTGGCGGGTTTCAGTTCGCTGGTCATCGCCCCCAGCAGGCGGTCGACTTCCGGCACGGCCTGCTGCAAGCGGGCCTGGGTCAGCTGGGCGGAATGCGCCATCAGCTGCGGCATCTGCTCGAGCACCTTGCGCCCGACCGGGGTCTGGTAGAAGGCCAGCAACTCCTTGAGTTCGGCTTCGCTGAAGGCATCGGTGTACAGCGCCACCAGCGCCTCATCCAGCTTGCCCTCGCCCACTACCTTGTCCAGCGCGGTATCGGCCTGGGCCTGGTAGCGCTCCAGCACGGCCTTCTGCGCCTCGCTACCGCCGGCCTGGGCGAAGCGCTGGGCGAACATCTGACGGACTTGCATGTAGGCCGGCACGGCCAGCTTGTCGACGCGTGTCAGCTCGACGAAGCGCTTGGCCTCGGCAACATGGCTGGCAGATGCGGCCAGCAGAGGCCCGCTGGCGAACAGCAGCAGGAGAGAACAAACGGCGCGCAAGCGGCTCATGGGGTAGATCCTCGGGTAAAACGCGGGGCGCCATTCTGCGCGCAGCGTCTGCCGTGCTCAAGCGCCAGGGGCGGCGCAAATGGCCATCACTTGCCCCGCAACCCAGGTAATAGGCATGATCACTCATCTTTCGGGGCCGGCTCCCCCCTGCCCCACACATGGATGTGTCTGATGAACAGCTTCACCAACCCGCTCACGCCGCACTCGCAGCCCCTGTGCGATGCCCAAGGCCGCCTGCAGGCGAATGCCATCGGCTGGTCCACTCGCCCGCTGGTGAACTGCGCGCTACCGCGCAACCTGGGCCGACGCAAGCGCTGGAACCACTGGTGTATCACCACGCCGGACTGGATGCTGGCCCTGACCTTCGCCGACCTCGACTACCTGGGCTACGGCGCGGCCTATTTCCTCGACCTGCACAGCGGCAAAGCGGCCGCGCGCACCCAGCTGAGCCCCTTTGGTCAGGGCTGCGACCTGCCGGACACGCCGCTGGAAAGCCACGCTTTCCGCCACAGCCGCCTGCAGCTGCGCGCCGATGATCGCGGCAGCATGATCCGCCTGACGGCCATGGCCCCGGACATCGGCGGCCAGCCGCTGCAGGTGGCACTGGATATCCAGCGCCCGGCGCACCTGGAGTCGGTCAACCTGATCTGCCCGATGGGCCGCCGCACCTTCCACGCCACCAGCCGCCAGCTCGGCCTGCCGGTTACCGGCAACCTGCAGCTGGGGGGGCGACAGTACCTGTGCACGCCAGGGCAAAGCTTCGCCTCGCTGGACTTTGCCCGCGGCGTCTGGCCACTGAAAAGCCACTGGACCCGCGCCGCCTTCGCCGCACCCGGCGGCATTGCCGGTAACTTCGGCACCGGCTGGTGCGACTACAGCGGGCTGTCGGAAAACGCCCTGTGGTTCGGCGGGGAGCTGGTGCATCTGGAAGAGCGGGTCGAGATCGAGCGGCCGCCGAAGGGCCCGCTGGAACCCTGGAACCTGCACAGCGCCAGCGGCCGGGTCGAACTGCGTTTTACCCCGCGCCAGCAGCACCAGGCCTGCCCGCGCCTGGGGCCGCTGTATGCCGACACCCGCCAGTGGTTCGGCCGCTTCGACGGCGTGCTGCGCGGCCCGCAGGGTGAGAAGGTGCCGGTGAGCAGCGCCTATGGCTGGATGGGCGCGACCCACGCGCGCTGGTAATCGCTGCCATAGAAAAGCTGTGGAACCGCGGCAACGTACGGCGGCCTAAACTGCCGACCAGTAATAAGGAGCCGCCCCATGAGCCGTATCGAAACCGACAGCATTGGTGCCATCGAGGTGCCCGACGACGCCTACTGGGGCGCCCAGACCCAGCGCTCGCTGATCAACTTCGCCATCGGCGAGCAGCGCATGCCACTGGCCGTGGTGCATGCCCTGGCGCTGATCAAGAAAGCCGCAGCACGGGTCAACAGCCGCATCGGCGAGCTGCCGCCGGACGTCGCCCGGCTGATCGAGCAGGCCGCCGATGAGGTGCTGGCCGGCCAGCACGATGCGCAGTTCCCGCTGGTGGTGTGGCAGACCGGTAGCGGCACGCAGAGCAACATGAACGTCAATGAGGTGATCGCCGGGCGCGCCAACGAACTGGCCGGCCAGGGCCGTGGCGGCAAGCACCCGGTGCACCCCAACGATCACGTCAACCGCGCACAGAGCTCCAACGACAGCTTCCCCACCGCCATGCACATCGCCACCGTGCAG
Organism: Aquipseudomonas alcaligenes; assembly: GCF_900156545.1. Taxonomy (GTDB): domain Bacteria; phylum Pseudomonadota; class Gammaproteobacteria; order Pseudomonadales; family Pseudomonadaceae; genus Aquipseudomonas; species Aquipseudomonas alcaligenes_A. Next base: position 127,316 of record NZ_FTNW01000001.1, on the reverse strand, counting down.
GCCGTGCAACACCAGTTGCTGCCAGCCATCGCCGAGCTCTCCGGGGCCCTGGCCGAACAGGCGGCGCGGCACATGGACCTGGTCAAGACCGGGCGCACGCACCTGATGGACGCCACCCCGGTGACCTTCGGCCAGGAGCTGTCGGCCTTCGTTGCGCAACTCGATTATGCCGACAAGGCCATCCGCGCCAGCCTACCTGCGGTCTGCGAACTGGCCCAGGGCGGCACCGCGGTCGGCACCGGACTGAACGCGCCCAGGGGCTTCGCCGAAGCCATGGCCGCCGAGCTGGCTGCACTGGCCGGCCTGCCCTTCGTCTCGGCACCGAACAAGTTCGCCGCCCTCGCCGGCCACGAACCGCTCATCGCACTGTCCGGCGCGCTGAAGACCCTGGCCGTGGCGCTGATGAAAATCGCCAACGACCTGCGTCTGCTCGGCTCCGGCCCACGCGCCGGCCTCGCCGAGGTGCGCCTGCCGGCCAACGAGCCGGGCAGCTCGATCATGCCCGGCAAGGTCAACCCGACCCAGTGCGAGGCGCTGTCCATGCTCGCCTGCCAGGTGCTGGGCAACGATGCTGCCATCGCCTTCGCCGCCAGCCAGGGGCAGCTGCAGCTCAACGTATTCAAACCGGTGATCATCCACAACCTGCTGCAGTCGATCCGACTGCTGGCCGATGGCTGCCGCAACTTCGCCGAGCACTGCGTGGTCGGGCTGGAGCCGGACACCCGGCAGATGGCCGCGCACCTGGAGCGTGGCCTGATGCTGGTGACGGCGCTGAACCCGCATATCGGCTACGACAAGGCCGCCGAGATCGCCAAGAAGGCCTATGCCGAGGGCCTCACCCTGCGCGAGGCGGCCCTGCAGCTGGGCTATCTGAGCAACGAGGAATTCGACGCCTGGGTGCGTCCAGAAAACATGCTGGAGTCGGGACAACATGGCTGAAGAAACGAAAAGCGGCGCCACCCCGCTGGAAGGCGACGGCAAGCGCATCCTGCTGATTCTCGGCACGCCCAAGCGTGACAGCCTCTGCCACGCACTCGCCGAGGCTTACTGCAGCGGCGCCCGTGGTCAGGGCCACGTGGTGCGCCAGCTGCGCCTGGGCGAACTGCAGTTCGACCCGATCCTGCGCGAAGGTTTCGGCCAGCAGCAGACGCTGGAGCCGGACCTGCTGGAAGCGCAGCGGCAGATCCACTGGGCCGAGCACCTGGTGTTCGTCTACCCGGTCTGGTGGGGTGGCGTGCCGGCGCTGCTCAAGGGATTCTTCGACCGCACCTTCCTGCCCGGCTTTGCCTTCAAGTACCGCAACCGCTCGCAGCTGTGGGACAAGCTGCTGAGCGGGCGCACGGCCGATCTGCTGGTCACCCTGGACACCCCGCCCTGGTACTTCCGCTGGATCTACGGCGCGCCGGCGCACCGGCAAATGGTGCGCACCATCCTCGGCTTCTGCGGCATCAAGACCCGCCGCCTGACCGAATTCGCCCCGGTGCGCCCCTCCTCCGAGGAACAGCGCCAGGGCTGGCTGCGCAAGGCCGAGGGGCTGGGCGTCAGGGTCTGAACGTCACCAGGCGGGCACGACGTGCGCGCCAACCGGCCAGCAACGAAGGGCCCAGCGCCGTGAGCGCCGAGCCCAGCACCACCAGCAGTGCACCGGCGTAGCCGAGCAGGTTGATCTGCTCCGGCTGCACATGGTCGGGCCACCAGACGGCAGCCAGGGCCACCGCGACAAAAGTCACCAGCGGGGTGATCGACAGGGTCGCGCTGACCCGCGAGGCCTCCCAGTGCGCCAGCGCCTCGGCGAAAGCGCCGTAGGCCACCAGCGTATTCAGGCAGCAGGCCAGCAGCAGCCAGCACTGCAGTGTGCTGAGCTGCAGTACCTGCAGCGGATGGGCCCAGGGCGTGAGCAGCAAGGCGCAGGCCAGGTAAATCACCATCATGATCTGTGGTGAGCTCCACTGGGTCAGCAGCTGCTTCTGCGCAAGTCCGTAGAACACCCAGACGAAAGCCGCCAGCAGTATCACCAGCACCCCGGTGGTGTAAGTGGTCAGCGAGGTCAGCAACTCTGCCAGGCGCTGGTTGAAGAACAGGCCGAAACCGAGCAACAGGATGGCCATGCCGACACCCTGGCCAAGGCTGAAGGACTCGCGGAACACGAACAGGCTGGCCACCAGAAACAGGATCGGCGCCATCTGGATCACCAGCTGGGTAGTGCCGGGGCTGAGCATGTTGAGGCCGATCAGGTAGAGCACGTAGTTGGCGGTCAGGCCGAGAATGGCCAGCACCAGAAGACCCTGGCCACGGCGACCGAGCGGGGCAAAACGCGGCAGGCGACGCTGGGTCGACAACCAGATGAACAGCAGCACACCGGACACCAGCAGGCGGTACCAGGTGACGGTGACCGGGTCCATCACCTGCAGCACTTCCTTGAGCTTGATCGGCAGGATGCCCCAGAGCACGGCAGTGGTAAGGGCGAGCAGCAGGCCGAAAAGCCAGCGGCCGGAGGAAACGTGCATGACAGCCTCGACGGCGAAACAGCGGAAAGGCCGGGGATTGTAGGCCGCGCCCGATTGACCCGACAGCCACAGCTGACCACTCAGACAGGAACAAACTGTGCCGCCCGCTCGAGATGACTAAAAAATGACCACTTGTCGCGCCAGCCTACTCGCCAATGACCAGGCACTAGACTGAAAGCAGTGCACCCTGTCGCAGGAGGCTTAGCCATGTTCGGTCAACGCAATATCGACCCCGCCCCCGGCACCCACTACCGCAGCGAGCGAGTCAGTGCGGTCAATGGTCAGTATTTTTTCGCCACTCGCGAAGGCACCCTGGAAGGCCCCTTCTTCACCCGCGTCGATGCGGAGCGCGAGATCGCCTTCTACATCCGCCGCATGCAGCAGGCCAACGACATCATCGAAAGCCGCGCCTTCTAGTCAGTCGTTGGCAAAGGCCTTTTCCAGCGCTTCATTGATGGTGCGCAGCACCTTGACCCGAGCGAAGCGCTTGTCGTTGGCCTCCACCAGGGTCCAGGGCGCGATCGAGGTACTGGTGCGGTCGACCATGTCGCCTACGGCATCACAATAGGCGTCCCACTTGTCGCGATTGCGCCAGTCCTCTTCGGTGATCTTGAAGCGCTTGAAGGCGATCTGCTCGCGCTCCTTGAAGCGCTTGAACTGCTCGTCCTGGTCGATGGCCAGCCAGAACTTCACCAGCACCACGCCGGCGCGACTCAGCTGCTCTTCGAAATCGTTTATCTCGCCATAGGCGCGCAGCCAGTCACTGGGCTGGCAGAAGCCCTCCACACGCTCCACCAGGACACGGCCATACCATGAACGGTCGAACACGGTGAACTTGCCGCGCGCCGGAATATGCCGCCAGAAGCGCCACAGGTAGGGCTGGGCGCGCTCCTCCTCGGTCGGCGCGGCGATCGGCACGATACGGTACTGGCGCGGGTCCAGGGCCGCCGCCACACGGCGGATGGCGCCGCCCTTGCCGGCCGCATCGTTGCCCTCGAACACCGCCACCAGCGCGTGCCGGCGCATGCGCTTGTCGCGCATCAGCATGGCCAGGCGCGCCTGCTCCGCCGCCAGCATGTCCTTGTAGGCGTCCTTGTCCAGACTCTGGGTGAGGTCCAGGCTGTCCAGCAGGATGCGGTTGTCCAGGCTGGCCACTATCGGCGCCACATGCGGCTGGGCGGTCGGACGCGTCTTGGCTTTGAGCGCCGCCTGCAGGCCGTCGAGGAGAATGCGCCCCACCGTCAAGCTGCGATAGCACTCGTCGCTGCCCTCGACCACGTACCAGGGGGCGAAGTCGCGGCTGCTGCGCCGCAGCACGCGCTCACCGTTGCGCACGAACTTGTCGTAGGTCTTGGACTGCTGCCAGTCCAGCGGGCTGAGGCGCCAGGCGCGCTGCGGGTCGTCCTGCAACTCCTTCAGGCGCATCTTCATCTGCTTCTTGGACAGGTGGAACCAGAACTTGAAGATCAGCGCCCCCTCGTCGCACAGCATCTGCTCCAGCGCCAGGGCACCATCGATGGCCTGGTCCAGCACGGCATCCTTGAAATGGCCATGGATGCGGCCCTGGATCATCTGGCTGTACCAGTTGCCGAAGAAGATACCGATGCGGCCCTTGGGCGGGAGTTGCCGCCAGAAACGCCAGGCCGGAGGCCGCGCCAGCTCTTCGTCGGTTTGCACGTCGAAGGTGCTGACCTGAATCAGGCGCGGGTCCATCCACTCATTGAGGAGCTTGACCGTCTCTCCCTTGCCGGCGCCCTCCACGCCATTGATCAGGATGATCACCGGGAAGCGCCCCTGCTGCTGCAGTTCAAACTGCGCCTCCAGCAAGGCCTCGCGCAGCGCGGGCAGTTCCTTTTCGTATTCGGCCGGATCAATCTTGCGGCCCAGTTCGGCGGACTCAAACATAGAGGTCTCCCTGTCTCGATTCGCTCAGCCTAGCGGATTCGCCGAGCCTTGGCGCAAGTAGCTACAATGCCGCACCTTGTTTTCCGGGTGCCTCGATGTCCGACCTCTGCAACGCCCAGCTCGACTGGAACGACCAAGGCCAGCCACTTTCGCGCCAGTTCGGTGACGTGTATTTCTCTCGCGACGACGGCCTGGGAGAAACCCGTCATGTGTTCCTCGCCGGTAACGACCTGCCGGCACGCTTCGCCGCCCTGCCTGCCGGCGCAAGCCTGGCAATCGGCGAAACCGGCTTCGGCACCGGACTGAACTTCCTCTGCGCCTGGCAGCTGTTCGACCAGTTGGCCCCTGCGGATGCCTGTCTGCATTTCGTCAGCGTGGAGAAATACCCACTCACCGCAGCCGACCTGCAGCGCGCCCTGGCCCTGTGGCCCGAGCTGGCGCCCTGGTCCGGGCAGTTGCTGGAGCAGTACAGGGCCATCCATCCCGGCTTCCAGCGCCTGGTACTGGATGGCGGTCGGGTCATCCTCACCCTGCTGATCGGCGATGCGCTGCAGATGCTGCCGCAGCTGGACGCGCGCATCGACGTCTGGTTCCTCGATGGCTTCGCCCCGGACAAGAACCCGGAAATGTGGACCCCGGAGCTGTTCCAGGAATTGGCGCGGTTGTCCGCCCCGGGCGCCAGCCTGGCCACCTTCACCAGCAAGGGCACGGTACGCCGAGGGCTGATCGAGGCCGGCTTCGCCATGCGCCGCGCGCCCGGCCACGGCAAGAAGTGGGAAATCCTCTGCGGGCGTTTCGAGGCCCATGCGCGAGTGGCGGAAAAGCCCTGGCATGCCCGTCCGCCCAGGCCGGAAGCGCGCGAAGCACTGGTCATCGGCGCCGGTCTAGCCGGTTGCGCCACGGCCGCCAGCCTGGCTGTGCGCGGCTGGCAGGTGACCCTGCTGGAGCGCCACGATGCAGTGGCGCAGGAAGCTTCCGGCAACCCCCAGGGCGTCCTCTACCTCAAGCTGTCCGCCCATGGCACCGCGTTGTCGCAACTGGTGCTGGCCGGCTTCGGCCACACCCGCCGCCTGCTCCAGCACCTGCAGCAGGGCCACGACTGGGCTGCCTGCGGCGTGCTGCAACTGGCGTTCGATGCGCCGGAAGCCGGGCGCCAGGCCAAGCTGGCCGAGGCGTTCCCGGCGGACCTGCTGCACAGCCTGACGCGCGAGCAGGCTGAAGCCCGCGCCGGCGTCGCGCTGCCGGCCGGCGGCCTGTTCTACCCCGACGCCGGCTGGGTACATCCGCCGGCGCTGTGCCGCCAGCTCGCCAGCCATCCGCGCATTCGTCTGCTCACGCACAGCGAGGCGCTGGAGCTGCGGCGGGTCGACGGCCGCTGGCAGGCGCTGAACGGCGAGCGCCTGCTGGCCGAGGCTCCCGTGGCGATCCTGGCCGGCGCCGCCGAGGTGCGCCGCTTCGCCGCCGAGCTGCCGCTCAAGCGCATCCGTGGGCAGATCAGCCGCCTGCCGCAGACCACCCGTAGCGCCGAGCTGACCTGCGTGGTCTGCGCCGAAGGCTATGTGGCGCCGCCGCGCAGCGGCGAGCACACCCTGGGCGCCAGCTTCGACTTCCACAGCCAGGACTGCGCACCGACCGCTGCCGAACACGCCGGCAACCTCGAACTGCTGCGGGAAATCTCTGCGGACCTGGCCGAGCGCCTGGACACCGCCCGGCTCGATCCGGCGCAGCTCGAAGGCCGCGCCGCCTTCCGCTGCACCAGCCCCGACTACCTGCCGATCGTCGGCCCGCTGGCCGACCCGGCGGCCTTCGCCGAGACCTACGCGGTGCTCGGCAAGGATGCCCGCCAGGTGCCGGATAGCCCCTGCCCCTGGCGCGACGGCCTGTACGTCAACAGCGGCCACGGCTCGCGCGGGCTGATCACGGCACCGCTGTGCGGCGAGTTGCTGGCCGCGTGGCTGAACGACGAACCGCTACCACTGCCGCGCGCCGTGGCCGAGGCTTGCCACCCCAACCGTTTCCTGCTGCGCAAGCTGATCCGCGGCCAATGACCACAGGCTGACGCGACGAGCGACGGTTGCCTTTTTTTGCACCCAACATATACTCCCCCCTGTATATTGATAGGGAGTATGCCGATGCGCCTGTTCACTACCCTGCTCTGCTGTGCCCCGCTGCTCGCCCAGGCCGCCGACCTGGCACAGCTGCGCGGCGAGGCCGAAGCCCTGATCCCGCCGTTCCAGCAACAGCTGCTGGCCAGCGTGCAGACCGCGGTCGCCACAGGCGGCCCGGCACAGGCCGTCGAAGCCTGTCGCCAGCTGGCGCCCGGCATCGCCCAGCAGCACAGCGTCGCGCCCTGGAAAGTGGGGCGCACCGCCCTGCGCCTGCGTAACCCGGACAACCGTCCGGATGCCTGGGAACAAGCCGTGCTGGAAGATTTTCAGCGCCGCAGCCAGGCCGGCGAGGCCATCGCCAGCCTGAACCGTGCCGAGGTGGTGGACGGCGAATTTCGCTACATGCGCGCCATCGCCACCGGCGAGCCCTGCCTGGCCTGCCACGGCAGCGCGATCAAACCCGAGCTGGTACAGCTGCTCGACCGTCACTACCCGCAGGATCAGGCCCGCGGCTTCGCCGCCGGCGAACTGCGCGGCGCCTTCACCCTGCGCCGCCCCCTGGAGCTCTGAGATGACCACCCCCAACACCCAGCAACAGGACGCCATGCTCAAGCGCCTGGCCCGCGTCGAGGGCCAGATCCGCGGCATCCAGGCGATGATCCGTCGCGGCGAGGAATGCGAGGCCATCGCCCAGCAGTTTGCCGCCGCGCGCAAGGCGCTGGACAAGGCCTACCAGGAGATGCTCGCGTGCCTGCTCGAAGAAACCGTGCTCGACCCCTCGCGCGACGACGCCGAGACCCTGGCCCGCGTGCGCGCCATCTTCACCAAATACACCTGAACCACATACCCCCAGGGAGTACCCTGCAATGACCGACACCATCTGCCTGATCGATGCCCCGCGCTTCGCCAGCGCGCGCCAGCAGGGACATGTGCGCTTCCTCATCGACGTACGCAGCCCGGCGGAATTCCGCGCCCAGCACGTGGCCGGCGCGCGCAACGTGCCACTCGACCAGCTCAATCCGGCCGCCCTGGTGCAGCAGCTGCGCCAGGAAGGCCTGCAGCGTGGCGACGAACTCTATCTGCTGTGCCACAGCGGCCAGCGCGCCCGCCGCGCCGCCGACCAGTTGCAGCAACTGCTGCCCGGCGTACAGGTAATCGACGGTGGTACCCAGGCCTGCGTGGCCTGTGGCCTGCCCACTGAAGAGGCCCCCAGCGGCGTGATCAGCATCCAGCGCCAGGTACAGATCAGCGCCGGCAGCCTGGTGCTGCTGGGTGTCGTACTCGGCACCTGGGTGCATCCGGGCTGGTACGGTCTGGCCGCCTTCGTCGGCGCCGGCCTGACCTTCGCCGGCCTCAGCAACACCTGCGCCATGGCCCTGCTGCTCGCCCGCATGCCCTGGAACCGCTGATGGAAATACTGTTGCTGGAGGCACTGGGCGTCGGCGCCGTGCTCGGCCTGCTGCTCGGCCTCACCGGCGCCGGAGGCTCACTGGTAGCCCTGCCCCTGCTACTCAGCCTGCACCTGCCGCTGCGCGATGCGATCGGTGTCAGCCTGGGCGCCGTGGCCATCACCGCCCTGATCGGCGCCGTCCCGCGCGTTCGCCAGGGCCTGGTGGCCTGGCGCCCAGTGCTGCTGCTGGCCATCGCCGGCCTGCCGGGCAACGTCGCCGGCCAGTGGCTGGGCCGGCAGATTCCCGAGGCGGTGCTGATTCTCGGCTTCTGCGCCCTGGTGCTGTGGACGGCCTGGCGCATGTGGCGCAGTTCGAACCTGCCGCGTGAGGGCAGCGGTCCACTGCGCAGCGCCCCGCTGGTTGCCATCGGCCTGGGTGTCGGCCTGTTCTCCGGGCTGATGGGCGTCGGCGGCGGCTTCCTGGTGGTGCCGGCGCTGCTGGCCCTTACCCCGCTGAGCATGCTGGCCGCCACCGCCACTTCGATGGCGGTGATCGCCCTGGTTTCCGGCGGTGGCTTCCTGTTCTACCTCAGCGGCGCGCAGCCCTCACTGCCGCTGCTGGCCGGCCTGGCACTGGGCGGCGCGGCCGGCGTGCTCGGCGGCAACGCCCTGGCCCAGCGCCTGGGCGGACGCACGCTGCAGCGCCTGTTCGCCCTGATGCTGGTGGCGGTCAGCCTGTCGCTGGCCGCACAGAAACTCCTCGGAGGACACTGATCATGCTGTTTCGCCAACTCTTCGACAGCGAAAGCTCGACCTACACCTACCTGCTGGCCGATGCCGGCCAGGCGGTGCTGATCGACCCGGTGAAGAACAAGCTGGATGACTACCTGCGTCTGCTGCGCGAGCTGGACCTGCAGCTGGTGCTGGCGCTCGACACCCACACCCATGCCGACCACATTACCGCCCTCGGCGAGCTGCGCACGGCCACCGGCTGCCGCAGCGGCTTCGGCCAGCAGAGCGGCAGCGCCTGCGCCAGCTTCACCTTCGCCGACGGCCAGCGCCTGGCCTTTGGCGAGCGCGAGCTGGTCGCCTGGCACACCCCGGGGCATACCGACGACTCCTACTGCTTCCTGCTGCCGGCCAGCACCGCCGAGCCGGGCAAGGTCTTCACCGGCGATACCCTGCTGATCCGCGGCAGCGGCCGTACCGACTTCCAGAACGGCGACGCCCGCGCCCAGTGGGCCAGCCTGCAACGCCTGCTGGCCCTGCCCGGTGACACCGAAGTCTGGCCCGGCCACGACTACCGCGGCTGGACCCGCTCCAGCATCGCCGAGGAAGCCGCGCACAACCCGCGCCTGCAGGTGGCCGATGGCGAAGCCTATGCGCAGCTGATGGCCGGTCTCAGCCTGCCCAACCCACGGCTGATGGACATCGCCGTGCCAGCCAACCGGGCCTGCGGCCAAACCTGAATAGGCCAACAGGCTCTGGCCAGCGCTCTTGCCGCCGACGCAGCAACTAGGCAAAGTGACACAAACAAGTAAAACAACTCAGAGGTTGGCGGATGCCTCGTTTGCTCCTGGCAATGCTGCTGCTGTGCCTCTGCGGGCCGTTGTGGGCATTAGTCCCGGCGCCGCTGGACCGGGATGATCTGCGCCTGTCACTGGGCCCTTACATGGGCTACCACGAAGACAAAGACGGCCGCCTGAGCGTCGATGAGGTGCAGCGCCTGCCCGACAGCGCCTTCACCCAGGTCAGCGGGAACCACGCCAATCTGGGCAAGAACGACTCGGTGTGGTGGTTCAAGGTGCGCCTGGTCAACAGCCGCCCGCAGGCGCTGTCCGGCTATCTGGAGATCAACTACGCCCTGCTCGATCGCATCGACCTGTACCTGCAGGACGAGGACGGCCGCCTGCACAGCCAGCAAAGCGGTGACAGTTTCGCCTTTGTCCAGCGTCCGGTGCAGGTACGCAATTTCTGGTTCCCCGTCGAGTTGCCGCCCGGCAGCAACACCTTGCTGGTGCGGGTACAGAGCAGCAGCACGATCTTCGTCCCCCTGTACTTCAGCACCTATGGCGCCAGCGCGGCGACCCAGGAAAACCTGATGGGACTGAACGGCGCGTTTTACGGCGTGCTGTTTGCCATGTTCGTGTACAACCTGTTCCTGTTCGTCTCGCTGCGTGAACGGGCGTACTTCTGGTACCTGGCCTACATCCTGGTATCTGCCCTGTTCGCCTGCGCCTTCGACGGCATGCTGTTCAAGCTGCTGCCAGAGAACGTGGCCCTGCAATCGGTCAGCATCTACGTATTGATGTTTCTGCTCTGCCTGGTCGCAGTGCAGTTCAGCCGCCACTTCCTCAGTATTCCGCAGAGCTTCCCCAGGCTGGACAGAGGCATGCGCCTGCTGATGCTGGTCATCTTCCTCTGCCTGCTGTCGGGGCCGCTGATCGGCCTGCAGGCCTGGAACATCCTCGCCAGCCTGACGGTACTGGTGTTCTCCAGCATCCTGCTGGCGATCGGCATCTACGTATGGCGACGCGGCCTGCGCTACGGCTCCTACTACGTGCTGGCCTGGGGCGTCCTGCTGATCTGTTTCATCCTCGCCACCAGCGGCTCCCTGGGGGTCGAACTGTTCGGCATCTATGGCGCCAACGCCGTGAAGCTGGGTTCGACCTTCGAGCTGCTGACCCTGTCGCTCGGCCTCGCCGACCGCATCAACCTGCTGAAGGAAGAGGGCTTTCGCTCCCACCAGGCGGCTGAACGGGCGGAACTGGAAAACCAGGCCAAAAGCCGCTTTCTGGCCAAGATGAGCCACGAGATACGCACGCCGCTCAATGGCGTGCTGGGCATGCTGCAGATGCTGCGCGAGACGACTCTCGACCGCACTCAGCGTTTCTACGTGGACACTATCGCCAGCTCCGGCAGCGCTCTGATGTCGGTCATCAACGACATTCTCGACTATGCACGCATCGAGTCCGGCAAGCTCAGTCTCGAAGAGATCGAGTTTGATCTCGAAGAGATGGCCTCGGACACCCTGATGCTGTTCACCGCCCAGGCCATGGAGAAACGGCTGCGCCTGTATGTCAGCCTCGAAGGTGGCGTCCCCCGGCGCGCGCTGGGCGACCCGACACGCCTGAAGCAGGTGCTGATGAACCTGCTGGGCAACGCCCTGAAGTTCACCCAGCAGGGCCATGTAACCCTGACCATCTGCCGCCGCAGCGACAGCCAGGGACAAGCCCACCTGGTGTTTGCCGTCAGCGACAGCGGCATCGGTATCAGTGGCGATACCCTCGGCCAGCTGTTCAAGTCCTTCTCCCAGGGCGACTCCAGCACCACTCGCCGCTATGGCGGCAGTGGCCTGGGCCTGGCCATCAGCAAGGAGCTGGTGGAGATGATGGGGGGGCGCATCGAAGTGCAGAGCACGCCTGGCCAGGGTTCGCGTTTCGCCTTCGACATCCCGCTGCGGACACCCGCCGAAAGTAGCGACGACCTGCCCCGACTGCTCGACAATCGCACCGCCCTGCTCTGCTCGCTGGACAGCCAGGGGCTCGATTGCCTGAGCCATCTGCTCAGCCGCTGGGGCATGCGCACCCAGCGCTGTCAGGACCCGGAGCGTCTGCAGGACTTCCTCGAAGACTTCGCCAGCCCACCCCTGCTGGTGCTGATGGCGCCCTGGCCGGGCAGCAGCAGCCAATGGCTGGAGAGCCTGCGCCCGAACCTGGAGCAGGGTCAGCGTATTCTGCTACTGAGCCCGCCCGGGCAGCACCAACCGCTGCCCGAGGGCCGGGGCCTGCGCCTGCTCGGCCTGCCTCTCCCCCTCTCGGCAACGGCATTGCGCGCCGCGCTGCATGATCTCTACAGCGAGCGCCGCCTGAGCCAGGCAGCGACGCCTCAGACGCTCGAGCGCCGCAATGGCCGTGCCCCCTGCATCCTGGTGGCCGAGGACAACCGGGTGAACCAGATGGTGGTGGAGGGCTTTCTCAAGAAGCGTGGCTACGCCATGCGGCTGGTAGCGGACGGCTGCAGCGCCGTCGCGGAGTATCGCCGCGATCCCGACGCCATCCAGCTGATCCTGATGGACTGCGAAATGCCTGAAATGGACGGCTTTGAGGCCACGCGGCAGATCCGTACCCTGGAGGCCGAGCGCCAGTTGAGCCCCGTGCCCATTGTCGCGCTGACCGCCCACATACTGGAGGAGCATCGTGCCGCCGGGCAGGCTGTCGGCATGGATGACTTCCTCGGCAAACCGCTGGATCGCCAGCAACTCTACGATGTGCTTGACCACTACCTGCTCGCCCACGCCCGCGCAAGCGATTAGCATGACCACCCCGCCGAGGAGACCTCATGCTGATTCCCCACCATCTGCTGGAAGCCGAAACCCTGACCCGCCTGCTGGAGGACTTCGTCAGCCGCGACGGCACCGACAATGGGGATGACACACCGCTGGCAACCCGCGTGGAACGGGCACGCCGGGCTCTGGAAAAGGGCCAGGCCGTGATCGTCTTCGATCCGGACAGCCAGCAGTGCCAGCTGGCGCTGCGCGAGGAAGTGCCCAAGGAGTGGCTGCAGGACTAGCTTTGCGTGAGCAGGCCTAGTGACTGGCGAAGCGCGGCCCGAGCAGGATGATGCCTGCGCCGACCAGGCATAATGCCGCGCCCAGCCAATCCGACAGCAGCGGCCGGGTTCGTTCGATCAGCCCCAGCCAGAACAGCGAAGCCACCACATACACCCCACCGTAAGCGGCATAGGCGCGCCCGGCATATCCCGCCTCAATACGCGTCAGCAGCAGGGCGAACAGGGTCAGGCTGAGCAGGCCCGGCGCGATCCACCAGGCGCTTTTGCCCAGCCGCAGCCACATCCAGAAGGCATAGCAGCCGCCGATCTCGAACAGCGCGGCGAGAAAAAACCAAAAGTAGTTGAGCATCGTCCGCCTCAAGGAAGCTGTTTGATCTGGGCGCGCCGTCGCGGCGCTGCATGACGGATCGGGGATCAGCCGCGCAGGCTACCCTCGCGCTCCCACACGCAACGCACCCGCAGATCGGCCTCCTGCGGGCTGTGGAAGCCGCTCTCCGACTCCCAGCGGAAGGTATGCAGACCGTTCAGTTCGGTTTCCAGGTGCACCACGGCGCTGGCCCAATACAGGCGCTGCAGCAAGGCCTCGAACTCCTTGACCCACAGCGCCCACTCATACTCGATGGCCTGATAGCTGGCGCCGAAGTGGATGACCTGGGTCTGGTACAGCCCCTCGCCCTCGTTGCCGCAGAAGGAGAACATTTCGCGGCCAAGAAACGGCCAGGCGTCGCCCAGGGGCAGTTGCTCCAGCACCCGGCGATTGGTACCACGACGCAGCAAACGCTGCTCGCGATCACCGGACGGCCAGTCGCGGATGCAGCCATAGACGATGGATTCGGACTCCACGCGGGTACTCCAGAAAGTGCAGGCAGCCTTCTAACACAGGGAGTCCTCCCTGCAAAGGAACCAGTGCCTATGTCGACCGTTTCGGTGCCCGCAGGGCCCAGGCAATCAGACTCATCAGCGCCCCGAGGCCAATCAGCACCGTGAACGGTGCCTGGTAGCTGCCCGCCAGATCACGCCCCAGGCCGACCAGAATGGGCGCCAGGCAGGCCATGCAGTAGCCGGCACACAGCATCATCGCGGTCCAGCGGCTGACCGCCAGCGGCGTGTGGACCTCATACAACGGCAACACCAGCGACAGGGCAAAGGAGCCACTGAGGGCGAAACCCATCAGCACGGCCCAGAGCTCCGGCAACAGGGTCGGCTGAAACGTGATCATGCCCAGACACAGCGTCAGGGTCAGCCCACAGGCCACCAGCAGCGGCTGGCGGATATCGAAGCGCTGGGCCAGCCAAGGCAGCAACCAGGCGCTGGGCAGTCCGACCAGCATGAACAGGCTGAACAGCGCATTGCTGTACAGCAGGCTCAAGCCAGCCTCGTGCTAGCGCGCCACCAGCCAGGTCGCCATGGTGTAGAAAAACCCGGCCTGAATCGCGAAGAAACCCGTTACCAGCCAGGCGCGTGGCTCGCGCCAGGGCAGCCCCTGGCCATCGCCGACCACAGCCGCTTCGGCGCGGCTCGGCAGGCGCAACCAGAGCAAGCCGGCCAGCAGGGCCGGGAGGAACCAGGCGGCCAGGCCCAGACTCCAGTCATCACCCAGGCCCAAGGTCAGTGGCACAGACAGCACGGCGCCACCCGCGCCACCGATGGCCATGCTGAAGGAATACCAGCCCACCACCTGGCCGACCTGATCGCGGAAATGCCGTTTGATGAAACCCGACAACAGCGGCCCGGCCACGGCGATGCCAGTACCAAGCAGCACGGCACTGCCGATCAGCAACGGGCTGAGGTGCCCGCCGACACGCAACAGTAGCGCCAGCATGATCAGCATGAGGCAACAGGCGATGGTCCGCTCCAGGCCGAAAAGCACGGCAAGACGCGGAGCAAGGGGGGCCAGCAGGCCCATGCAGAGAACCGGCAGGGCGGTGGTCAGGCTGATCAGGCCACGGCTCAGCGCGAGCTCCTCGGCGATGCGTTCGATCAGCGGGGCGAAGGAGGTGATGCCGGGGCGCAGATTGATCGCCGCCAGCACCAGCGCCACCATCAACAGGGCCCTGGATACGGGTTTCACGGTACTTCCAACAGCGTGGCGGCCGCATAGGCCGGGGCGGCTACCCTACCCCGCAGCTTGTCGGTACGGCAATACGAATCTGACCAGTCAGCCAAGTTAATAACCCGCATGAGCCTCCCGTAAATGACATTCCTGCTACCCGCAGACTGCTTTCATATGTCTGCCAAAGCGACAGAAAACCGACCACAAACAAACGGCCGAAGAACCTAAATGGCACTTCGCCATTGAACCGTCGCCAGACCACGGCCTGTGCGGCACGCGCCAGATAAAAAGAGTGGTGCCCGCCTCGAACAATGCCCTGACGCTGTATATAGTGCTTATTCAAGAAAGCTTGGGTTTTACGGAATAACCCATCAATAAGAAAAGCTGCTGCCAACAGTCACGGAATGTCGACGATGAAAACAACTAAAGACGTAGATTCCACCGTTTCCGAGCCCCGTACCGTCGCATCGACCGTGATCGATACTCCTCCGGTACCGACCATCTCCGCCTCGACCCTGCCGCTCAGTAGCGAGCAGTACATGTACTTCACCGAGCGCGACATCGACCGTATCCTGGAAAATCTCGACGGTCTGCGAGAGCGGGTGTTCCCCAAACTGCATGGCGAAGACGCACTGGATGCCCTGCATGCCCAGCATTTCCCCTCGGTGTGCCTGATCGGCCTCGGGCGTTGTGGCTCGAACATCGCCCTGGATGTCGCCTCGCTGGTGTACAACGCGCGGCGCTTCTACCTCAACGAATTCAGCAACCAGGAAAAGAGCGGCTCCGAACAGCGTCCGGCCGGCTGGCTGCGCAGCAACCTGCGCCTGGCCGGCAGCCGCGCCACAAAGCCGGTCTTCCTGATCGAGCCACTGGTGATGCTCGGCGACCTGGACAAGGACATTGAGGGGCGCATCCGCTTCTCGCGCAAGGCCGAGACCAGCGGCTTCCTAGACGACTACAGCAAGATGAAGATCATGGACCTGTCCGAGGTCCATGCCGGCGGCGCCGGTAACGCGCCGATTCTCGGCCAGTACCTGGCCAAGATCATCCTCAACAAGGATACCCAGCGCTTCTCCAACGCCGACTGGAAGTTCATCCACAGCTATCTGATCGACTCCTGCGGCATCAAGGCCAACCAGTCGCGCCTGTACTTCTACATCTTCAGCGCTGGCGGCGGCACTGGCTCGGGCATGGCCTCGGAATTCGGCCTGGCCCAGCAGTTCGCCTACATGAGCAAGACCTTCGAGACCAAGCAGGAAAGCAGCAGCGAGGACAACCGCGGCCACTCCTTCGTCTTCGAGCCGATCTTCACCAGCGGTATCTGCATCCTGCCGAACATCTCCGACCAGCGTATCGAGATGTCGGAAGCCCTGCATATCAACGCCGGCCGCTTGCTGTGCAAGTACCTCGCCGAGGAGTGGGACTTCTCCTACAACTTCGACAGCGAGGAAACCGGCGAAGAGAGCGTGATGCGCCGTATCCGCCCGTGGAACGCGATGATGCTGATCTCCAACGACATCATGCGTTATGCCGAGGAAAGCGACGGCGGCAACGTGCAGAACATCGACGTGAACGCCATGGAGCGCCACGCCAACCAGTACATCTCGCAGCAGATCTTCAACATCCTCACCGCCCAGGCAGTGACCACCGACTACGACCAGAACTACTTCCGCCGCGCCGGCATCGACATCGGCGAGACCATCCGCCTGGACGCCAACGACCTGTTCATGAGCCTGGCCGGCCCGGTCGCGGTGGCATACGCGGAATCCGTGGTGGCCGAGCAGGCCGCGCCTGCGCCCACCGACAAGTTCAAGGTGTTCGAGAAGGAGCAGCCCAAGCTCAATATCGACGACCTGTTCTTCCGCTCCATCGACCTGCCGCACTTCAACAAGGCGACCCAGGCCATCGAGGGCATCAGCCTGCTGCCAATCGAAGCCAAGCGCTACCGCGCAGCGCTGGAGCAGTACAAGAAGTCCAACTACGACGCCAGCGCACTGAGCGACCTGCACTTCTTCAAGAACTGCTCCTCGGTGGTGTCCATCGTCTCGCTGCCGAAGGACTACAAGCTGTCCTACATGGACCTGAACCGGCTCAAGACCCACCTCAACAGCCTGTTCCCCAACACCACCCTGAAGCGCTACGCCCTGGTGATCGGCGCCTCGGCCAACCTGTCGCTGACCACCCTGATCGTCAAGAGCCCCTGCCTCTCGGACGACTTCCTGACCCTGATCGTTGCCTTCATCAAGCGCTGCTTCGCCCGCGACCAGTACCGTTACGACGAGAGCCTGGACAACGCCATGCTCGACTTCATCGTCTCCGAGGACTTCGACGAGGCGCGCATCGAGGCCATGCTCAACGAGTACGAGAACCCGGCGAAGATCCTCGACACCAACTGGTACGCGATCAAGCCGATGTACGAGAAGAAGTACCGCGAGCTGATCCACGATCAGGACAAGTTCGTCTCGATCAATGACATCCGCCTGTCGCGCGACAGCGTGAAGAAAGCCATCAAGTACCTGCGCGAGATCTACCGCCACCGCGTCGGCAAGACCCGCGTCATCTCGCTCAACGACTACGACGGTCACAAGGCCTGAGTTACGGCAAAAAGAAAAAGGCCTGCAGTTGCAGGCCTTTTTTGTGTCTCTCCGCCGGAACGCGGTGCCGGCTAGCTAGCCGAAGTCCGCTTGCCGCCTCTTCTGCACGCCCAGCAATATGCCAACCGGTAGCCAGAATACCACCCAGTAGGGGCTCGGACGATGGAACACGGCATAGATGTCGGACACCATCGCAATCATGGCAAACACCAGCAGCGCAGCGCCCAGCCTCGCCAGCGGCTGCTCACGGCATTGCCAGGCTTTGTGCAACAGACTCAGTAACAGACCAACGAACAGCAGAATCCCGACAATACCGAACTCATACCAGAGTTGCAGGTACAGGCTATGGGCGTGGATAACCTCATAACCATTAGGGAACTTGAAATAGAAGTCGGCTCCGCCACCACTGCCAAACAGCCAGAACTCCGGCAACCTGGTCACCCAGTTGTGCCATATGTGCTCCCTGTGACTCAGACCGACACTGCGCTCCGCCTGCAGTTCAGGCCAGAAGAACAGCGCCAGCAGCGCAAGGGCGATTGCTCCCAACGCAAGGAGGCTGAACGATTTTCGATTGGGCACCAGCAACAACAGCAAGAAGGTCGCCCCCGCCAGCGAGAACCAGGCGCCACGCGAGAAAGTGAACAGCACATAGAGCAACAGCCCTGCCATGCCCACTGCCAACAGCGCCCCCTGCCAGATTCGCATGGGGAAACTGACAAAGAACCAGCAGAGCACTACTGCGAATACGCCATAGTAAAGACCGGCGACTATCGGGTGATCGAGATCGGCGAGGCCATTCCAGCCAAGCTCGGACAGACGGAACTTTCGCACTTCCGGATAGCTGTAAGGCTTGTCGAGCACCCCGTACTGATAGACCAGGGTCCACCAGGCAAACAGAACGGCAACCGCCAGCGCAGCAGCCAACACCCAGTAAAGGTGGCGACCAGAGCGAACCAGACTGGCAACTGCAAATAGATAGAGTGAAACCAGCAGAAGCACCTTGGCCCAGGCCAGCAAGGTCTTGTTCGAGCCAGGATGAAGCCCTGCGATGAGCAATACCCAGACCAGCAGAGCCACCAGCAGCAACACCGGCATCTGCCACCAGAGCATGCGCCGCGCCCCTCCGATAAGGGCGTACAGAAGAGTCGGCACGAACAACAGCAGGTAGCACTGCGTGGCGTAGCGACTGCCATCGTGATTGAAGATCAAGCCGGCCAGCTGCACGAACAACCCCATCGCCAAAAGCGCGACCAACGCTCTCAACCACTGAGGCCCGACCTTCTCCTGAACAAAGCTCAACAGCAACCCCCATGATCCATAACGGAAAAAAGGCTTCGTGCGCCGATGCGTCACCAAGCCTTTCTCGTATCCTCAACACTTAAACGCTTAATAGGCGTTGGAGCCAAAGAACCCCTTGAAAACCGTTCGCAGAATAATCTTCAAGTCCAGCCCCAATGACCAGTTGTCGATATACCACAGGTCATGCTCGACTCGCTTCTGCATCTTCTCGAGTGTGTCGGTCTCTCCACGATAACCGTTAACTTGCGCCCAACCGGTAATACCGGGCTTCACCTTGTGCCGCTGCATATAGGATTCAACCAGATCCTTGTAGTACTCGTTGTGCGCCAGCGCGTGCGGCCTTGGTCCTACAATAGACATGCGCCCCTGCAATACATTGAAGAACTGGGGTAGTTCGTCGAGGCTGGTTCGGCGAATGAAGGCACCAACCGCGGTTACCCGGGCATCATTCTTGGTAGCCTGGGTTACACACCCCTCATGCTCCTGGTGTACGACCATGGAGCGGAACTTGTACACCTTGAAACGCTTGCCGTTGATGCCGGTACGGTATTGCTTGAACACCACAGGCCCCGGTGATGTGCACTTGATCGCCAGCGCAATCAACAGGCAAACCGGCAGGATGGCCAACGAAATGGCACCGCCGATCAGGATATCCTCCAGACGTTTGACCAGGCGCGCCGGCCCCTCCATCGGACTGCAGCTAAGGTCCAGCGAGTAAAGCCCGGCAATGCTGCTGACCCGGTGATTGAGCAACGGAATATCGCCCCACTCGGGAATGAAGCGCACCTCGACCGTGTGATGGCGCAATGCATAAAGCACCGCCTTGATCGAGTCGCCCGCGGTCAGAGGCAGGCAAAGCCAGACTTCATGAGCCCGTTTTGCCTCGACAGCATCAACCAGTGCTGGCAGCCACCCGTCACCTGACTCATAGGACAGGCTAAGAGCCACGTGGTAGCCGAACTCGCGCAATGAACGCCCCTGACCAAGCTGCTCGGCCGTGCGCCCACCGGCGCCGACCAGCACGACCGTCTTCAGATTGCGCCCACTGGAGCGCAACCAGCGCAGCAGTTGATAGATGGCGAAGCGCAAGAATGTGCTGCCCGCTACGCCCAACGCCAGCATGGCAAATGACCACTGGCGCGAGTAGTTGGCCGATATCTTGAGCGAAAAGGTCAAGACCAGCGCTATCCCCAGCGCGGCCAGCCAGCCGACATACAGACGCCCCAACTGATTGAGAAAAGACCTGCCACGCCAAGAACTGTAAACACCAAACGCCCAGACGCAGCAGACCACCAGAAACGCGAACAAAAAGGCCGTAAGCGTGTAGCGGCCATCCATCGCCAGTCGTCCGAAACGCCAGAAATGCGCCGCATAGCAACTGATGACAACAATCGAGAAATCCAGAATCGCCGCCAATAGCGGGATTGGATAGCGCTCGGCAAAAGTTGGCTGATAGTGGTGACGAGATAGCATGGGCGAACCGGAATATGAAAAGCGCCCAAAGTTAACACAGGTAGCGCGGTATCTGCCTAACCAGACTCAGGAGGCCAACTCGGCGAGCACCAGGCGCAACTCGTCTGGCCAAGGCGCAGGCGCGAGGCCGAGACGCGCCCTCCCCTTGCTGCAATCCAGTACCGACCACAGAGGACGCCTGGCCGGGGTGGGATACTCCTGCGACGTGATGGGCCTGACCACCGGAATGCGGGTGAGCAGCCCAGATTCCAGAGCCTGACGGAAAATCTCCATGGCGAACTCGTGCCAGCTCACCGCCGGCTGACCGGCGAAATGGTAGACGCCCCACTCCAGCTCAGCATCCCGCCGCCACAAAGCGGCCAGATGCCAGAGGGCCTGCGCAATGCTGCGCGCCGAAGTCGGGCAGCCCTGCTGATCGGCCACCACGGCAAGCTCTTCGCGCTCGCGCCCCAGGCGCAGCATGGTCCTGACGAAGTTGGCCCCGTGACTGCCGAAGACCCAGCTGGTACGCAGAATCAGATGCCGGGAACAGGTGGCGGCAAGCAGCTGCTCGCCGGCCAGCTTGCTGGCGCCATAGACCCCGGTAGGTCCGGTCGGCTGATCCTCGCGGTACGGTTCGCTGGCATCGCCAGAAAACACATAGTCGGTGGAGATATGGAAGAGCGGAATGCCCAGGCGCTGAGCCTCGGCCGCCAGGTAACCGACACCATCGCGATTGACCGCATAGGCGCCTGCAACATCCGACTCGGCCCGGTCCACGGCCGTGTAGGCCGAGGCATTGATGATCAGTGCCGGCCGGACGTCATGGACAACCGCACTGACGGCCTGCGGGTCGGTGATATCCAGCTCGGCAGAGCCCAGCCCGACAGGTTCGACCCACTCCGGAGCGAGGCGCATCAGTTCATGCCCCACCTGGCCACGGGCGCCACACACGAGCACCCGCATCAGCGCGCCACTCCCGAAAGCAGGTCGCGCAGCCTGGGGTTCAGCTGATCCTTGGCGGAAAGCTGGGGCTCGGCAACTGGCCACGGAATACCCACATCGGGGTCGTTCCATAGCAGCCCACCCTCATCCTCCGGCTGATAGTAGTCAGTGCACTTGTACTGGAAATCCGCCACCTCGCTGATCACGCAGAAGCCGTGCGCATAGCCCGGCGGCACCCAGAGCTGGCGATGGTTCTCGTCGTTCAGCTCAACGCCGACGAACTGGCCGCAGGTCGCTGATTGCGGATCGATGTCGACCGCCACATCGTAGACGGCACCGCGACTGACACTGACCAGCTTGCCCTGCGGACGCGTGCGCTGGAAATGCAGACCACGCAGCACGCCGCGCGCCGAACGGGAGTGATTGTCCTGCACAAAGGGCAGATCGATCCCATGCTCGCGATAGCGCTCAACCTGAAAAGTCTCCAGGAAAAAACCGCGATGATCGCCAAATGTCCGGGGTTCGATGATCAGCACACCGGGCAGCTGCGTTTCTATCACCTTCACCGAGTGCGCTCCTGTTCCAGCAGTTGCTGCAGATAACGGCCATAGCCCGTCTTGCCCAAGGCGGCAGCCTGGTGCGCGAGGCGGTCGGCAGAGAGCCAGCCCTGGTGGTAGGCGATTTCCTCCAGACAGGCCACCTTCAGCCCTTGCCGCGCTTCGATGGTCTGGACGAAATGGCTGGCCTCCATCAGCGAGTCATGGGTACCGGTGTCCAGCCAGGCGAATCCACGCCCCAACAGGCTGACATGCAACTCGCCGCGCTGCAGGTAGGCATTGTTGACATCGGTGATCTCCAGCTCGCCACGCGCGGAAGGCTTGACCTGCTTGGCGATATCGACAACCGAGTTGTCATAGAAGTACAGGCCGGTCACGGCATAGTTCGACTTCGGCCTGGCCGGCTTCTCCTCGATGGAAACGGCCTTGCCCTGCGCGTCGAACTCGACCACGCCAAAGCGCTCCGGATCGGAGACGTGGTAGCCGAATACGGTCGCGCCGCGCGGGCGGTTGGCCGCCTCGTGCAGCATGGCGCTGAAACCGTAGCCATAGAAGATGTTGTCACCCAGGATCAGACAGACACTGCTGTCGCCAATGAACTCCTCGCCGATCAGGAAGGCCTGCGCCAGGCCATCGGGCGACGGCTGTTCGGCATAGCTGAGCTGAATACCGAAATCGCTGCCATCACCCAGCAGCTTGCGGAAGCTCGGCAGGTCATCCGGCGTGGAGATCACCAGGATCTCGCGAATTCCCGCGAGCATCAGCACCGACAGCGGATAGTAGATCATCGGCTTGTCGTAGATCGGCAGAAGCTGCTTGGACACGCCGCGAGTGATGGGATGCAGGCGGGTACCGGAGCCCCCGGCCAGAATGATGCCTTTCATTGATCAGTCCTGTGATATGCCTGAATGCCGGATGCTCAACCACCCAGCCTGCCCAGCCGGTAGTCACCATTCAATACGCGCTGCCACCACTCGGTATTCTCCAGGTACCAGAGCACCGTCTTGCGGATGCCGGTAGAGAAACTCTCCCGAGGCGTCCAGCCCAGCTCATGCTGGATCTTGGAGGCATCGATGGCGTAGCGCAGATCGTGCCCGGGGCGGTCTTTGACGAAAGTGATCAGCTCCCGGTAGGAACGCGAACGACCCGAATCGATCCAAGGGCGCAGCTCATCCAGCAATGCGCAGATGGTCTCGACCACCTCGAGGTTACGCTTCTCGTTGTGCCCACCGATATTGTAGGTCTCGCCCACGCGCCCACGCGTGACCACCTCGACCAAGGCGCGCGCATGATCCTCGACGAACAGCCAGTCGCGGATCTGCGAGCCATCGCCATAGACCGGCAGCGGCTTGCCGTGCAGCGCGTTGAGGATCATGTGCGGGATGAGCTTCTCCGGGAAGTGGAAAGGCCCGTAATTGTTCGAGCAGTTGGTCACCAGCACCGGCAAACCATAGGTACGCTGCCAGGCCCGCACGAGGTGGTCCGAACTGGCCTTGGAAGCCGAATAGGGGGAGCTGGGGGCATAAGGCGTCGTCTCGGTGAAGAGATCCTGCGTGCCCTCCAGGTCGCCGAATACCTCGTCGGTGGAGATATGGTGGAAACGGAAGGCACTTCGGGCCTCGTCGGCCAGCGTCGACCAGTAGGCGCGAGTCGCCTCCAGCAGCACATAGGTGCCGACGATATTGGTCTGCACGAAGTCCGCCGGGCCGTCGATCGAGCGATCGACATGCGACTCGGCCGCCAGGTGCATGATGGCATCCGGCTTGAAATAAGCTAACAGGCCGTCGAGAGCCGCGCGGTCGCAGATATCGACCTGATGGAAACTGTAGCGCGGAGACTGCGCGACCGAAGCCAGCGACTCCAGGTTGCCGGCGTAGGTCAGCTTGTCCAGGTTGGCGACCACATGATCGGTATTGTCGATCAGGTGCCTGATCACCGCCGAGCCGATGAATCCGGCGCCGCCGGTGACGATGATGCGTAAGGTCATGTTCGCTACTCTGCGGGATACCATTGCTCAAGGAGCTGCTCGTATTCGGCAAGCACCTGCGGCCAGGTGAAACATTGCTGGAAGCGTACACCGCTTGCAGCCTTCATCGCCTGCAGCGCGGTATCGTCGACGAGCAGACGATCGAACAACGCCGCACAGGCCGCCTCGCCATCGAAATACGCCGCCCCCGCGCCCGCCACCCAGCGATTGAAGTGATTGTCATGGGCGATGACCGCGCAGCCCGCCCCCAACGCCTCGACCAGCGAAGGATTGGTACCACCGACCCGGTGCCCGTGCAGGTAGAAACGCGCGAAGTAGCGCAGGGCCTGCACGACAGGCGCCTCGTAGATGGCGCCGGGAAACATCACCTCCGCACTGGCGGCCTGCATCACCTCGCGATGATAGGCATTGCTGTCCGGCTGGAAGTTGCCCAGCACGACCAGCTTGTGGCCACGCTCGCGGGCACTGAACGCACGCACCATCTCCAGGAAGGAGTTCTCCGGCTCGGGCCGTGCAATGATCACCGAGAACCGCCCTGGCTCCAGCCCGTAGCGCTGAAGCAGCGCCGCATCAGCGGCAACGACCTCGTCACCGCCGTACGGAATCATGGTGATCTTGTTCTGACTCACCCGCGTCGCCAGATGCGCCTTGATCTGCGGGTGGTCAGCCACCAGATGGTTACCCACCCAGCAGCCTATGCGCTCGTTGAGCCAGAACCAAGTCTTGGCAATGGCGCCCCACTTCTCGCGGCGCCACTCGATGCCATCCATGTTGATGACATTGACCTGCCCCTTGAGGCGCTGCAGCAGATTGAAGACCGCCGTGTTGTAGCCCAGCGTCAGGAACAGCCCCTTCTGCGAAAGGGCATGCCAGGTCGCCTTGAGGTCGAAGATGATGGTACCCAGCGCACCACCTTGGCTGACCGGGATATGAATGCGTTGTACACCTTCCCAGGTGCTTTCCCACTGGCCCTCGCCGGCATCTTCCTGGCAGTAGACCGTCACCTGCCAGCCCTGCGCGACCAGATAGAGGGACAGTTTTTCAGCGAATGTCTCGAATCCGCCATGTTGCGCCGGGACCCCTCGGGTACCCAGTATGAACAGAGATTTCATGCGCAAGCCTGAAGTTCGCCGAAGAAAAAGGCGCGAATGTTAGCCTTGTAGCCAGGCAGAGAAAACTGGCTCTCGAAACGTCGCAATGCATTGTGGCTCAGGGCGGCATAATCGTCGGCGGACATTTCCAGCACCTCGGCCAGCACCTGCGTCAGGGCTGGCACGCTCGCCGCCTCGAACAACAGGCCCGAGCGCCCTGGCTCGACAATCTCCAGCAGCCCGCCGTGCGCTGCCGCGATGACCGGCTTGCCATAGGCAAATGCCTCGATGGCCACACGCCCGAACGGCTCCGGCTGGGTCGAGGGCACCACCACATAATCGGCCCAACGATAGTGTGGCGAGGGGTCAGCACAGAACGACAGCATGTCCACGGTGCCGACCAGCCCCAGCTCGTTGATGCGAGCAGTCAGTGCATCGACCAGATACTCGTAGCCCTCGAACGGGCTGCCGACAATGCGCACGTTGAGGCGCGTGACCTGCTCGGCAGACAACCGCCCCAGCGCCTCGACGAAGAAGTCCTGCCCTTTCCACTGGTTGATCCGCCCGATCAGCAACAGCCGCAACGGTCGATCGACAACAGCCGGACACTCGTCGGGCATAAACGACTCTGCGGCGGCCACGCCGTTATAGATCACCTGCCCTGCCAGGCCAAAGGCCTCGCGCGTGGCCTCGGAGTTGTAAATCAGCTCCACACCGGAGAGACGGAACAGCAGACGAAATACCTGCAACTGGCGACGCCCCGGAATTTCCCGGACATGACAAACGATGCGCCGGCTGGAAAAACGATAGGCGCAGGCCGCCACCAGCGCGGAGAACATCACCACCGTATTGATATAGATGACCCGGTAGGCCGCAAAGGTGCGCAGATAGAACAGCACCCCCAGCAGCAGACGCCAGATGAACGCCAACGGACGCTGCAACTCGCGCTTGCGCAGGATGCCCTTGTCGTAAAAGGACAACCCCAACCCCGGCACACGTCTCAGCTCATCGACCAGCGGCCCTTCATCCGGCAGTATCACGTCCAGCGCCCGGCCATCGTCGGCCAGGGCCTGTACTGCCGAGAGGAAGCTGCGGTCGGAGCCATAGAGCTCCGCCGCCTGGTGCAAACACAAAATGCTCGATTGCCTATCCCGCATAAGACCTACTACACACTCCTGATAACCCGGGCTGGGTTACCGACGGCTATCGAATTGTCCGGAATATCCTTGGTCACCAGGCTGCCTGCGCCAATCACGCAGTTGTTGCCGATGGTCACGCCCGCCAGCACAGTGACCTTGGCCCCCAGCCAGCAGTTCTCGCCGATGCGCACCGGCTTGCGCTCGGTGCCCTGCTGCCGAATCGGCCGCTCGGGATCGTCGAACCTGTGATTCTCCGGGTGCACGCTGAAGTACTGCCCGGTGATGGTGTTGGCGCCGATGCTCAGCCCTCCCGAGCCGCCCAGCGACGAATAATCACCAATCGCCACATGGTGACCGAGATGGATGTGTTCACCGAGGTTGTTGAAGGTCGTGGACACCACCACCCGGCTGAACGAGCCGATACGGCAGCCATCGCCAATGATCAGCTTGCCACGCCCCAGACCACTCAGGGTCACGAAGTCGCCCAGCACCACCCACTTGCCCAGCTCGATACGCCCCAGATGGCTTAATACCACGCCACGCCCGAGAAACAGGAAACGCGGCAACCTGCAGCGCAGGAGCAGGCGCAGCCCCCTGAGCCAATCGACCAGCATCTTCCAGGCGAACGAGAACAGCATCGTCGAAGAGATGGCCGGGTCAAAACGGAAATCAGGGTTCTTGAACGAGCGAATGGCGCGTTCCAACAGAGCTTTCAACATCAGGCCTGTCCTTGGATTGCAGGTTGCGCAGCCGCGTCTTCATGCCTGTTGCGGCGCAAACGATGATACGAGTTCCTGAAACGCCCACGCGGCACCACCATCAGCAGGAACATGACGACCAGAAGATACGCCGGGTTCTGCAAGCCGATGATGCTGGCGTTGGTGTAGGCCACGATAGAGATGAAGAACAGCACCGGGAAGGTGTTGCGCCGCACCCGCCTGAACACCCCCCAGAGAAACAGGGCATAGAAGATGGCAAACATCACGCTGGAACGGAACAGCAGCGCCAGATAAGTGTTGTGCGGGTTGTAACTGTCCTTGTGGAAACGACCGTCGCCGTCGATGAAATCGGCAGTCATGCGCTCGTCCAGCGGACCATAAAAGAAATCCGCAAACTGGAAGTGCGTCAGGTAGTAGTCGATCTGCCCCACCCAAATCGAACTGCGGGCATGGGTAGCGCTCCACAGCAGGCTGTACCAGTCGGTGCCCGGCATCAGCGGAACCTGAGCGCCAGGGTTGATCTGCAGGACAACCAGAACAGCGACAAAACAGAGTGCCGGCATTATCAGCGCCAGCATAGCCAGGGCTCTGTTCCAGACCAGCAGATAACTCAGGCATGCCAGGAGCAATGCCACCACCGGGGTAAAGCGGAAGGTCAGCAACATCGCCGCAGCACTCAGTCCGATCATCAGCACGCGCGAACGCCCACGGTTGATGAACAGATTCCACATCAGCACCAGGCCACTGTAGGAGTCGATATCGGCCGTGCTGCCACCCAGACCGTAAAGGGTCTCGATAGTGAAGCCCGCAATGGATATGGCGAAGCTGTTCTTGCTGTCATGCTCCACCAGCGGCAACAGCCCCAACCAGTCCAACGCGGAAAAAGCGAAGAACACCCCGTAGCTCAGGTTCAGGCAGCGGGTAAACGCCCCCAGCGATACCCGGTATTCGCTGAACAGGAAGAACAACAACAGCACTTCCAGCGCAAACAAGCGCATATAGAGGCTATGGCGCTCCAGCGTGCCGCAGAACAGCAGCGGCACAAGAACCAGACCGAGAAACAGGAAGCGGATATTGATCCGGCGGCGCGAGCCAATCCGGACCAACAGCAGGAAGCCGCCCCCCAGCAAAAAGAACAGACTGACCGCATAAAAGGCCGCGTTGCCATCGACCCCGAACATCGACGCGAAAATAAAACCGGCGAACAGGTAGTAGAACGCCAGCAACGGCTGCTTGTGGAGCACAGGCTGAATCACAGGGGCGAACCTTGCGCGGGACCGAAGACGGCAACGGGGTCGAAGCGGTCGGTTTGCGCCTGCTGCGCCATGGCCAGGCGCAGTTCTTGCGGATCACGCACCAGGCTGGCAAGGCCCTGATCCACCAGATCGACCATATATTCGACGCCCGGCAGATCAAGCAGCAGGGTACGGCAGCCGAAACCTATGCCCTCATAAACGGCTGTGGAGAAAACTCCGATCTGGTAACCAGCCCCGGCCAGCAGCTCGTAGAGGTTCTCCTGTTTGGCAATGCGCACGTTGGGCTGTTCGGCCAGCTTGCGCAGGGACTCATAATCCTGCCAGCGGGCAAACTCGCCCGGATGCAGCTTGTAGACGATTTCAAAGTCACTCAGCGCATCACGCAGGGCATAGACCTGATCGGCAATCTTGCTCCCCAACGCCCCCTGGGAGAGCACCACCACCCTCTTGTCGTTGCGCACGACGCTGGCACAACTGTCCTTGAGCCCGTTGAAATAGGGGAATCCACTGACCTGAACAGCCTCCGGAGGCAGAGGCAGAACCCCCATATCGCGCCAGAAACGCCCCCATGCGAGGAAGCTGTCGGGGAAATACTCGAGCCTCCGGGTGCAGCCCGGATAGCTGTAGCCCATGTGATAGCGGCTGAACGTACCGTGCTGGATCTCCACCGTTTCGATGCCAAGGTCCTTGGCAGCCTTGATGGCGTCGCCATAGGCGTAGCTCACCACCACCATCAGGCGCTTGGGCTGCAGGCGTTGAAACAGAGTGCGATAAAGCTGGTAGTTGACCTTGAACTTGAGCACGGCCGGAACCAGCAACGCCTCCAGATCGAGCGGCACACCAAACTGCGCGGACAGCCTCTCGCTGACGGCCTTCAGTGTGGCGCGCTGTTCATCACGCAGGTGGGTACGGCGAAACAGACCGACCAGCTTGACCAGCACGGGGAAGATGTCGATAAAACTGCGCGCCGGGTCACGAGCCTTGCGATGACCCGCGCCCAGCTCGGCACGATCCAGGCACAGGTAGGAAATGCCCTGGCGCCGCAATTCGCGCACATGGAAACAGCTGTAGATATCGACCGCCTCGCCCGCCAGTTGAACACTGCGCGGGTGCTCGATAACGATCTGCTCGACCTTGCCCCGCCGCAGGAAAGGGTTATGGAACAGCGCGCCAATCAGGTATTTGCCGGCCTTGACGAGCCGGGACAGGCGCGAGTCCTTCTCCACATGGGGGGCGAGGAATATCCCGGCCCGCTCGGCAACGTGGTAATAAAGCGGCATACGCATGTATTGCCAAACCTTGACGCCGTCCACCTCGAAATCGAGCAGAGCGTATTCGCGCTCGACACTCCACAGCGCATTGCAAAGGTCATCGACCAAATGGGCACATTTACCCATAAACCTCACCATCGCCCGAAAAACACTCAATAAGTCTTAAAACTTAATAGCCAAAAATCCACCTCAGACTCAACACTGCAAAGGAAGAAAAATAGCAATGAAAAGTCAAGAATAACTCACCACCTCTCCTCAATCAGTCAATACGAAATCAAGAAACGAGAAATCACTCAATAAAACCAGCAAGCAACCACCAAGCTACCACAGCAAGCGACTATCGATCCTTATTAGAAAACATGCCACCACCCCACAACCAAGGCATCTCAAAATTCCGCATTTGAAAGATTATCGACAAAAACACACTAACACCCCACGCAACAATCATCGCGAAGGCCGCACCAATAGCGCCAAAAAACGGAATGAATAAGTAATTAGCTACAACTCCACACGCAGCCGCAACCACCATAACCAGCGCAACCGAAGACGCCTTATCCGCCAGAACGAAATAAGGAAAAAACATCCTATAAACACCCTGAACAACATAAGCCAAAGAAATCCACAAAATAAACGAACTCGCAGCATGAAAACTATCCGAGACCACATACGGCAGAACAAAACCACCCACAGCAGATATCAGAAAAGCAAGCACCAAAAGAAAGGCAAAATATACATAAGTATATAAAACGATTTTCTTTTTCACAGCAACATCAGGTGAAACCATTTGCTTATAAAACCACGGATTCCAAGCCTTATTGAAGGCATCGCTAAACAACATAACAACCATACCAAAACTATATCCAACAGAATACAGACCAAGTGCATCGAGACCTAGCATTCGCTCAATAAAAACACGATCCACCCCATTAATCGCTATCCCGCTCAACACATATGGAACCATTGGGTATGACGATTTAAGTACGCCAGATATTCCCGCGAGAGAAGGACAAAAAACCAAATACCCTCGCCTGCGCATATAAATAAGCCCAACGAGAAAGAACAAACCATAGGCAATAAGAAGACCAACAACCTGAGACTGCCAACCAAAACCACAAAAAACCAGGAAGATCAAAGTAACCACAGCATAAATAGCCGTACACGAAATCTCGAAAAGACCAAACACATATGGGCGATCTTCATTCCTCAAAATAGTCAAATTTATTGTATTAACCATCATCATAAAACTCAGCCCCGGCATCACATACAAACACCATGCCGGGATAGAAAAATCATCAACAAAAAAAAGATCAAGAAAGAACAATAAAAAAAGTACAAATACAGATAAAACAGAAAGCAGTATAACTATGTTACCAATCAGAACAGCCAATTTCTCACGAGATAAGAAAAAGAAATTTTTAGATACATTGGCAGAAACATTCATACCAACAAAGGCACCAATACAACTATTAACCACAAGAAACAAGGCAGCAGCACCAAACTCAGAAGGCTCCAAATACCGAGTCAAAACAGGAAGCATCAGAAAAGGAAAGGCCTTATTAACTAAACTCGCACCGATATAAACCGATGCAGACCTCAAAAACCTCATAGAAAACTACCGTTTGAAATTCCCTCTGCCCGCTGCTTGGCAGACAGTAGAGTTTCTATTCGAGTCAACATTACCGGCTCCAACCTCAACTCAAAGCCAAAGTTAAACCCGTCATTCGCTTCTTCGCCAACTTCAGCAGTCGCAATACTTCCCATCCCCGTGAAACCACGAAGCTTGGATCCTAAAACAATCAACTTATTTTCTATGCGCCTTGCGAGCCAGAGAGCACGAGCAAGAACCCTAAACCTCAACTGGCCATGAGAATTAATTACTATCTTGCTTATAGGATTAACTGCCAACTCCATAAGACCTGGCGAGAACCATTCGATCAATCTTTCCTGCAGTCTTTCTTCCTGCACCGCCCCTTCAGAAAAAGAGAGAATTGGACCAAGTAAGTACCAATCCATAAATGGGTGTAAGCGATCGCCGTGAATCATCATTGCCGTGGTCGCAGCGCCGCCCCAAACTCGCATACGATCCAAAGCGTAGATTCGGTTGCATACATCTTTAGCCCCTCCCCCCGAAAGAAGACCAACAGCCTCCATCTGCCGACAAATCTCATCAACAAGCATCTTGCGCTGACTTACCACAACCAGCTTATCAGCTTTATAAAAGCGCAAGGCAAATTCTACAACACTGTCATACTTACAATACTTCGCCCTTATTGCCTCCCCACCATAACCACCCAACACCAGCGCTGCGCTTTTATACTTTTCAGATGCTATATCCAACCATGCAGCCGAGCGAACAATATCTCTCCCGACAGAAGATATATGAAGGAGATGGTCATTTTTTTCCAATAATTTCTCTGGACGCCGAACCACAACAAGTTCCAACCCCAGCTTCCTTGCTAATATTTTAGATAACGCTTCGTCGACCCCATGATCGGACTGATTTTGGTTAGTTATCAACAGTATGTTACTGAGGCTCGACTTCGCACACGCAACAACTAACCTCGTATCAAAACCAGCAGAGGCCTCTGCAGCAATTACTCCACTGTAGTTCGATAACGCCTTAAAATAGGAAGAGATACGCCCCACATAAGAATTAAAATCCATTTTCTCTGGAGTAAGATCATGAAAGGGCCGCTCCTCAATCCCTCCGTCATGCAAAAATATTTCACGACCAAGACCCACACGCTTAACATCGACAAAGATTGTCTCAGTGCCAATGGTATTTTCATTCAGAACAAATTCTTTGACTCCACAAGCCGAGAGATCACACTTACCCATAACCCCAGCAACAACTAATAAGTCATTTCCAATGCAGAAATCACCAGACCCACCAGCGTAATATACATTAATAAGCCCCACTGGATCCGAAACAACCCTGAAGCCATCTAATGAGGAAATAAAGAAAACGTAGTGACCAAATATTTCTTTAAATACGCAAGAATCTGCTTTGCTAAGATTTTTCTCCTCCAAAATCTTTTTAGGATCGAAGGTTTTGGCTGTAAAATATGTACCTACCGAAAAAAAACACCCCGAATCGGAGCGATCAAAAAAAACAGGCTCAGACTTATACCCGCTAGATAGCGCGACATAAACTCCCTCCTTAACATCATAAACCTGCACAGGAAACCCCAGCGCCTGCCAGACCTCACATGCCTTATCTACATACTGTCGATTACTAGAAACAAGAAAAAGAGACATTAGCTCACCTCGGCGCGACACTATCAAGGTAACGCTTTAAGATAGCGAACCATCACTTCAAAATTGCAATCAATGAGAGACCTTGATTGACGAGCCTGATGACCATTACTCAACAAGGCATAACCCAACTGGGCTTCCAAGTCACTTGCGACATACTCACTAGCAACGTATCGATCAAATTTAGGAAGCACTTTCTTCAAGACCTTGCTCAATAGATTCATTTGATAGCATTGAAAACCCTCTATCACCATGCCACCGATGACTTTCTCCGTTGCCTTGCCACGGCCATCTTCAGCAATCAGGACCGACATCTTGGAAATGGAGTTCATGAAGATGTGCGCATGCACTCGATAGCCAATGTGCAGATCGACACCTGAGTAGTACTCAACCAGATTCTCTGCACTACCTGATATATCGGTATAGGCAATCTTCTCAGAGGCCAACCATTGAGCAAATTGGTTGTGCTTTTGATTGTGCTCTTTCTTGGCGCCGTGGCTCTGCAGAAAAACATCCGGATTCAGGCCATGGTGGAAAACCACCTCGAACTCCGAATCCTTGAAGTACTCCTTCAGCCGCAGTATCTGCGACTTCATTTCCCGCTCCATCGAAGCGCTTTCGATAAAGGAAACGCCCAGGGAGAACGCCACCTTGTGCAGCTTCTCAGGTAGCTTGAATTCCTTGCCGATGAAATCCAGATCGTAATAGGCCGGGCAACCCGTCATCAGGACATTGTCGAAGCCCTTGAACGCCAATGCGTTGTGCGTGTGGAAATCGCGCACGCTGAGCGGCAGGCCTGAGCCTGCAGCCTTCTCCAGCAGCTTCAGGGCGCTGACGGAAAGGGGGTAGTCGTAGCTGTCCTGCCAGTTGCCGCTGATGGACTTCCAGCCGATGCCCATGGTGGTAACGGGCACCTTGATATCGTCCAGGTTTGGCGTCAGTGCGTAGATCCCCGGGTACATGTGCGCCTGCAATGCAGGGCCGCCCATGAGGATCAGGGCTTTGGCGTTGTTGACCAGCTCCAGGGTGGCAGCGTCGAAGGGCTTCCAAGCATCAAGGTCAACTATTTCCCGGTCAGGCCTGAGGGCAGCAAACAGCTTCTTGGCGCGGTACTTGATCAGAAAGTCACCGGCGTTGTTCTTGCTGCCCGTCAGGATGACGTAGTAATCCTTCACTCAAACATTCCCCATTGCAGCACGGCATCTTCGCTGATCGCCTGCTTGGCGGTCTTGCCCACCAGCTCATCGATGGCGCGCGGGCTGATGCCATGTGCGGGGCGCTTGAACGTCAGATCGGCCAGCTCGATCACCTTGCCAGCCGCAATGTCGCGGGTGGCGACCAGGCTGCGACGGGCATTGCGGCGTGCCGGCTCCTCTTCGCTGAGGGCCTCGACCTTGAAGTTGCCGAGAATGGTGAAGGTACGCTCCAGGTTGCGGCGGAAGACTTTCAGATCCTCCTTGTCCATGGCGTGGTAGTGGTCGTTGCCGGGCAGTGTCTTGTCGTGGCTGAAGTGCTTCTCGATGATCACGCTGCCCAGCAGGGTGGCCATTTCGCAGACTTTCATGTCGTTGGGCAGGGTGTGATCGGAATAGCCGATCAGCTTGTCCGGGAACGCCCGCTTGAGGCCCAGCAGCATCCCCAGGTTGGCGTTCTCGTCGGCGGTCGGGTAGTTCAGCACGCAGTGCAGCAGCGCCAGCGGATTGCCGAAGGCTTCGATCCAGCTGACTGCCTCCTGGATTTCCCACAGTTGGCTGGCACCCGTGGAGAGAATGATCGGCTTGTTGAAGCCGCACATGAACTGGATGAAGGGCTTGTTGGTGATATCCGAGGAGGAGATCTTGTAGACGTTCATCAGGTCATTGAGGAAGGTCGCCGACTCGATGTCGAACGGCGTGCTCATGAACTCGATGCCGACCTTGTCGCAGTATTCCTTGAGCGCAACCATCTCGCTCTTCCAGAACTTGTCGTGCTTGGAAAACAGTTCGTGCTGGGAGAGGGTCGGTTCCTTGCTGGTATCCCAGTAGGCAGGCGAATGCTTGGAGGCCAGGGTGTCGGCCTTGTAGGTCTGGAACTTGATGGCGTCGGCGCCACCCTCCTTCGCCTCGTCAACCAGACGCTTGGCGATATCCATGGAGCCCTCGTGATTCACGCCGGCCTCGGCGATCACGTAGGGACGATAGAGCTTGGCTTCGTGCGGGTCGATCGAGTTAAACAGCTGGAGAATGTTCATACCTGCTCCACGATATCGTTGATCAGTTTGAGCGCCCGCTTGCGGCCGCCCGCCAGGTCGGACTTGGCCATGAGGCCACTCATGTACTGACGTGATGGGTAATTTTCCACCAGACCGGCGAAGGCCTGAAGGATTTCCGCGCCGGAAACCGCAATTCCCAGCCCGAGGTTGAGGAAGCCGTATTCGGCCGAGGCGAAGAAGTGCGTCAGCTCACGCTCGTTCTGCGCCAGAACGATGGCCGGCACCTGCAGCGAAGCCACCTCGTAGGTGGTACGCCCGGCGGAGGTGAAGATAATGTCGGCGCCGCTCATGTGCTCGGCGATGGTCATGCTGTTGCGGAACACCTGGATATCCGCATAGGGCTCCAGGGTCTCGTACTGGGAATAACCAAACCCGGCCACGACGCTGAGTTCTATCCCATGCTCACGGCAGTAGGGGTGGATGGCTTCGATGACCTTGCGCGTGTAGTTGTTGGGATCGACGCCGCCAAAGGTCAATAGCACCTTGCGTACGCGCTCCGCCGGCGGGCGCAGCGGGGTCAGTACGAACTCGTCGCGCAGAATGAAGTACTCGTGACCGAAGTAGTGCCGGGGCAGCACTTCACGCTCCGGGTAGATCGCATTGATCACCAGGTCGGCCAGGCGCGCACCGGCGCCCAGGTCCTCGAAGTTGATCGTCTTGATGCCGCTGCCCCTGAGTGCCGCCATGTAGGACTCGCTGGTGTCGAGGCGGTCGTTGATCACTACATCGGGCGCCAGACGGCGGATGTCGTCGACGATGTCCGCCTGGCTCTGCATGTGAACCTGATAGTTCTTCGAGGCGATTTTGTCGTAGGCCAGCTGGCTCTTGTCATCGACCAGGAACTCGACCTGGTGATTGAGGATGTCATTGGCGATCAGCAGGGTGTTATAGACATGCCCCAGGCCAATCTGCTGGTAGCCGGACACGACGAAGAGGATCTTCTTACGCTTGAGATAGAACTCGCAGAGGCTCCAGTCCTCGTAGGTATCGATGTCGATATCCTCGCCGCCCTGCAGCAGGTGCAGTTCGACACGCGGACCGATGCGGTTGTTCTCGGCGATGATGGAACCACGGGTGATGAGGAAGCCGCCGGTCTCCTTGAATACCGGCTCCAGGTACTGACGATTCACCCGCTTGGCGTAGTTCGGGACGTAACGCCCTTCTTCGCGCTTCCAGGTCAGGTGCGTGTCATCCCGCGCGGAAATGATGGTGTCGATGGACGGCTCGGCGAGCAATCGCTCCAGCGCGGCATCCAGCGAGCTGCTTTTGAGCAGTGGCGAGGTGGGCTGCAGGGTCACAATCAGATCGTAGGCCTTGCCTTCCTTGTCACTGGCCTGCAGATAGCCGTCATGGATGACCGGGTCCAGGGTGGTGTGATCCTGCGCCTTGGCCGGGTCGCGATGGATGATTTTGGCACCGAGCTTTTCCGCGATGGTCGCGATTTCGCTGTCGTCGGTGGACACATAGACATCCGGCTGGAAACGCGAGCCGAGCGAGGTCTGGATGCTGTAGTAGATCAGCGGCTTGCCGGCCAGCGCCCGCAGGTTCTTCCTGGGAATACCCTTGGAGCCACCGCGAGCAGGAATGACGATCAGAATGTTCGGTTGCATCTCGGACCTAAAGCCGGCGCGCCGTGCTGCACGGCGCGCGGGTCAACGACCTATGGAGTAGTAACGGATCCCCTTCTTGCTCATGCGCAGAGGATCGAACAGGTTGCGCCCATCGAAGATGACCGGCGCATTGAGCTGGTCCTTGATGAGGTCGAAGTCGGGAGCCTTGAACGACTGCCACTCGGTGACAATGATAAGGGCATCGGCGCCTTTCAGCGCGCTCTCCTTGGTGCCACAGAGGGTGAGCTGGTCGTGCGCGCCGTAGATGCGCTGGGTTTCCTCCATTGCCTCCGGGTCGAACGCCTGGACGTTGGCGCCCGCTGCCCAGAGCGCCTCCATCAACACACGACTGGGCGCCTCGCGCATGTCGTCGGTATTGGGCTTGAAGCTGAGCCCCCACAGGGCGAAGGTCTTGCCCGCAAGCGCGCCCGCATAGTGCGCGACGATCTTGTGGAACAGCACCTCTTTCTGCAGTTCGTTGCGCGCCTCCACCGATTTCAGCAGCACGGCGTCAAAACCAATGCTGTCCGCCGTACGAATCAGCGCCTGAACGTCCTTGGGGAAGCAGGACCCGCCGTAGCCGGCACCGGCGTATATGAAGTGGTAGCCGATGCGCGGGTCGGACCCGATGCCCTGCCGGACCATTTCGATATCGGCGCCCAGCTTCTCTGCCAGATTGGCCATCTCGTTCATGAAGCTGATCTTGGTAGCCAGCATGCAGTTGGCGGCGTACTTGGTCAGCTCGGCGCTGCGCACGTCCATGACGATGATCTTTTCGTGATTGCGATTGAAAGGCGCGTAGAGCTCACGCATCACCTCCTCGCTATCACGGCTGCCGGTACCGATGACGATACGGTCGGGGCGCATGCAGTCGGTGACGGCAGAACCTTCCTTGAGAAACTCCGGATTGGAGACCACATCGAAGCTCAGGTCCTCGCGACCGCGTTCACGGAGGATGTCCATCACCCGCGCGCAGACCTTATCGGCAGTACCGACCGGCACGGTCGATTTGTCGATGATGATGCGATGCGCGTCCATGTTGCGGGCGATGGTCTCGGCCACCGCCAGTACGTACTTGAGGTCGGCGGAGCCATCCTCATCGGGCGGAGTACCTACCGCGATGAACTGGACGGTGCCATGGGCAACGCCCTGCGCGGCATCGGTCGTGAAATTGAGACGGCCAGCGGCATGATTCTCCCTGACCAAGGCTTCAAGGCCAGGCTCATAAATAGGGATATGCCCCTGCTTGAGCCGCTCGACCTTGGCCGCATCGACATCGACACACACCACATCGTGACCGACCTCGGCAAGCACCGCGCCCTGTACAAGGCCTACATAACCGATACCGAAAACAGTGACTTTCATGCACCACCTGCGCTAGCCGCATGTGCGGTCATTTCGGAATCGGCTTGCGCCGCGAGCAGTCGTCGCCGCACCAAGCCACGGACGAGGCCGGCAAACACACCTAGAACCCCGCCAGCACCCAGGCCAATGATGACAATCAGGCTCTTGCGCAGGTTGGCGGGCAGCTCGGGGGCCTCAGCCACACGATCCAGCGTGAATACCGCAACGTTATCCGGCTGCACATCAATGCTTTTCAGGAATGCCAGCTGGGTGCGCAGGGCATAAAGCTCCGGAATGAACGGGTCATCCGTCTCGCGCTCGGCAAGCACGGCCAGTTCAGCTCTGATGGCCTTGGCGCCACGTAGATAAAGCTGATTCTGGTCAGATATGATTGTTTCCTCCTCCTTTAGCAAGCTGACGGTGACCGTAGAAGGGGAAACCAGAGGCGCCTGAATCCCGGCAGCCTCGGCAATGATCAAGGCTTCCTTGAGCCTTGCCACACGGTCCTCACGCTGCACCCGAGCCCCCGAGCGCAGCACATCAATACGCTTTTGTATCGCCTGCACACGGGTATCGATCTCGGACAGCACGTTCTGCTGCATGGTGAGGGTGGCCTGTTCGGAAGCCATGGCGATGTAGCGATTCACCCAGTTGGCAATCTGCTGCGGGTCGTCCAGCCTGCCGGTCACCTCGTAATAGTCCGGACGCGCTTTGGGCTGAGGATTCGAGACAGCCAGGGACTGACTGAAACGGGCCCAGAGCGCATCACGAGAGGCCTTCTCGACCTCGCCCCCCTGCGATGGCAAGTAGACTTCGTCAAAGAAGCGCTGACGCAATGCCTGGGACGTCAGGTTGCGCGTGAATACGGCGTAAACATCGTCAACCTTGAACTCCTCAAGCCCCGCCTCAACACGCCCAAGGTTGTAGGCCGAGATCTCACTGAGCCGCGGTGGAAGGACGCTTGCCTTGGTCTCATAAAACCTTGGACTGAGGTAAGCATAAGCAAGCGCAGCAGCCCCCAGCAGCATTGTGATCGCAACAATCAGGAGTTTTTGCTCCCAGAGCAAAAGCACCAATTCCAGCAGGTCGATGTCCTCGGTTTCGCTTGCCCGCGCCGAACTGTGGCCTTGAATCACGGTGTTCCCTTACTGCTATTCGAATGATGACAACCGGATCGGTGTCGCGCTGGGCGGCCAAGAAGACGACAGCCAGCATATGTAGATTCAGTCGAGGCCGAGTGCAGACTGATGAACAACGATGCGTCAAGGGCGATATGCCCCGCCGCAACCAACCGCACATTAAGCTGACTGCTTATTCAAACTGCGAATTGTGCCTTGCACCCATGCAAAGACAAGTCTTGACAGACCAATGACGCCAGTTAGCCATCATTATTTGTATTCAAATCAAAACACGATGCCATTTCACTGAACCATCTGTCCCGCCAAGCCCACGAGCCCGCGACCTGGGCCTTGAACTCGGCACCCAGCCATCCGCGATACCCCGTGTCGTCAAGGCAACGCAGCGCTGCCACGAAATCCAGGCTCCCGCTTCCCGGCTCCCCACGTCCTGGGCAATCGGCGAACTGAACATGGCCTATGCGCCCGGCCAACCGCTCGATACCCGCACAGATATCCTGCCCCTGGCGCGCCATATGGTAGAGATCGAACTGCGCCAGACAGTTCGGATGCCCCACCCGATCCAGAACAGACTCCAGATGCTCCGGGGTGTTGATCAGAAAACCCGGCATATCCAGAGGATTGATCGCCTCGAACAGCACCCGGACACCCAGCGCCTGAAATGCTTCGGCGGCCTTGCGCAGATTGCCCACCAGCACATCCAGCGCCTCGTCTCTGGAAACCCCATCGGCCAGCCGCCCGGGAAGCACATTGACGCACAGCGGGCGGACAACAGCGGCATAGTCCAATGCCTGCTGCAGCGCGATATCGAACTGTTCCTGACGAGAAGGAACGGAGGCCAGACCCGCACCGCCACTCATGAGATCGCCCGCCGGCAGGTTGATCAGCACCAGAGGCATGGAGGCACCATCCAGTGCCTCTTTGAACGCTGCGGCAGGCGCCTCGTAGGGGAACTGTACCTCTACCCCATCGAATCCGGCAGACGCCGCCGCGGCAACCCGCTCGAGCAGGGGATGCTCGGTGAACAGCAACGACAGATTGGCAGCAATTCTCATGCCTGCTCTCCGCGGTAGAGACGGACCAGGGTCGCGGGGTCATTCTCGAGGTTTCCCATGCTGCCATGCAGGCGCATCAGCTGCGCAGCCAGACCACTCATGGGCACGGCCCCACCCTCCTCTCGCGCAAGTTTCGCCGCGGTATCCAGATCCTTGAGCAGCGTGCGGACATGCCACTTCACGGGCTCGAACCGGCTTTCGGCCATCTGCGGTGCCAGTATCTGCAGCGGACGCGAGTCAGCGAAGCCACCTGCCAGTGCTGGAGCAAGCAGGCGCGCATCGACACCGGAACGCTCGGCCAAACCCACTACCTCGGCGATGACCAGTGCATTGCAGGCCACGATCATCTGATTGCAGACCTTGGTGACCTGCCCGGCCCCCACCGCCCCCATGTGCGTCACGCGCTGGCCCAGATGAGCGAGCAAGGGGCGCAGGAAGTCGACATCCTCACCACGCCCGCCAGCCATGATGGCCAACGTCCCCGCCTCGGCCCCGGGCACACCGCCGGAAACGGGAGCATCCACCCAACGCATGCCGCTGAGCCGCTCCAGTTCGGCCGCCATCTCGCGAGTCGCGGCCGGCTCCACGCTGGAAAAATCCAGCAGTAGCTGCCCTGGCTTGGCCGCAGAGGCGACGCCAGACGAACCGAACACCACTTCACGCACTGCAGCCGTGTCAGCCAGACAGAGCATCACGATATCCGCGCCTTCAGCCAACTGGGCCGGCACCGATACCACCTGGGCACCCATTTCCTCCAGCGCCCGGCACTTGTCCAGCGAGCGATTCCATACCCGCAGCGAGTAGCCGGCGGCGATCAGCCTACGACACATGGGCAACCCCATCAGACCTATGCCAGCGAAAGCGACTGTGGGTAAAGCAGGCATGCGCATCTCCCTGAATAATGACGAACGCATAGTAACTGCTGAAAGCAGAATGAGGCAGAAACGAAAAAGCCGGTCAGAGACCGGCTTTCTTCCAGCAGACAACGCAGTGGCTAGTTGACACTCATGCGATCGCGATTTTTCTCCAGGATCGCAGCCCCGATACCCTTGACCTCGAGCAACTCATCGACTGAGGCAAAAGGACCATTGGTATTGCGGTGGTCGATGATGGCCTGAGCCTTCACCTTCCCCACTCCCACCAGTTCACTCTGCAGAGCATCCAGATCGGCGGTATTGATATTGACCGTCGATACCTCGGCCTGAGTTGCTTCGATGGCGACACCGGGGGCTTTGGCAGACTCTGCCGCGTAAACGGCAACAGGCAGGCTGGCCATGCAGGAAAGCAGCACTACAGCAATTTTCTTCTTGAGCATGTTCGACTCCTTGTCGTGAATGAGGCGCACGAACTCCAGATGCGCCTTATCAACCTAGGAGGCGGCAGCGCCATGTCAAACCGACAGCATCAGGATTCCGTGCGCTGCTGCACATGAATCCAGTCGACTATTTCTCCTTCCGGGCTGTAACCACTGACAGTGCCCCGCAAGAGCTGCCGCAAATGGCCGTAGTCATCCTGCTCGACCGCGCAAAGCAGCTCACGCAGAACCTCCCGCAAGGCCTCCCAGGACAGATGCTCCTCGCTGGCCCGCATGATCATGGAGTGCGAGGTGGGCTGAGCACCCTCACCGATCAGCAGCTCCTCATACAGCTTCTCGCCCGGGCGCAGGCCGGTAAACTCGATGGCGATATCGCCCTGAGGATTGCGCTCGGAACGCACCCCGAGTCCGGACAGATGAATCATTTTCTCTGCCAGATCGAGGATCTTCACCGGCGCCCCCATGTCCAGCACGAACACGTCGCCGCCCTGCGCCATGGATCCGGCCTGGATCACCAGCTGTGCCGCCTCGGGAATGGTCATGAAGTAACGAGTAATCGCCGGGTGAGTCACGGTTACCGGCCCACCCCGACGAATCTGCTCGCGAAACAGCGGAATGACGGAGCCGGACGAGCCCAGCACGTTACCGAAACGCACCATGCTGAAACGGGTCTTGTTGACCCAATGCAGACCGGTGGCATCGCCGAACAGCACCGGTGCGGACTCGCGACTGAGCGCCTGCAGAATCATCTCCGCCAAACGCTTGGTACTGCCCATGATGTTGGTAGGGCGCACAGCCTTGTCAGTGGAGATCAACACAAAGTGACTCACGCCACTGCACAGCGCGGCTTGCGCGGCATACAGCGTGCCCATCACGTTATTGATGACACCTTCGGCGATGTTGTGCTCCACGAGCGGCACATGTTTGTACGCCGCGGCATGATAGACGGTATCCACACCCCAGCTACGCATCACATCCTGCAAGCGAGCCTGGGAGCGCACGGAACCCAGAATAGGCACCAGGCGTCCGGGGAGCGACTCGCGGCGCATCCTCGCTTCGAGCTCCGTATGAATGCTGTAAAGGTTGAACTCGCTGTGATCGAACAACAGCAACGTCTTCGGCTGGCTGCCTAGAATCTGCCGGCTCAGCTCGGAGCCTATGGAGCCACCGGCACCAGTGACCAGCACCGTCTTGCCGCGAATGCAGCGCTCGAACAACTCCATCTGCGGCGGCACGGCATCGCGCCCGAGCAGATCGGCGATGTCCACTTCCTGAACATCCTCGACCCTGACCTTGCCGCTGGCCAGGTCCATGAAGTCTGGCACCGAGCGGATATGCAGCGGGAACCCTTCAAGATACTGAAGGATCTCCTTGCGCCTGGCCCTACTCGCCGAGGGAATGGCGAGGAGGATTTCCTGGGCCCCGGTCTCGTCGATCATCTGCTGGATGTACTTGGGCTTGTAGACTTTCAGACCGGCGATGACGCGAAAAGCGATGCTGGCATCGTCATCGATGAAGGCCACCGGACGCATGGCCCGGCCGCTGCGCAGAGCGGCAGCCAACTGGTTGCCGGCCGTACCCGCACCATAGATGGCCACCTTGGGAAGACCATCGTTACGCCCCATGAACGGCATGGCATGACGTACATGAAACCAGTCACCCATGAAGTACTGGCGCATAAGCAGGCGCATGCCACCCACCATCAGCAGACTGACCCACCAATAAATGAGCACCAGCGACCGCGGCACCGCAGCAGGGGCCCAGTGATTCCAGTAGACCAGAAGCGCCAGGAACAACGAGGAAACACTGACCGCCCGAAAAATTGTCAGCAGTGCGTCATTGCCAAGATAGCGCAAGACAGCACGATACAGGCCCATGCGAATGTAGATGGGGATCGCTATCAGAGGGGCGCAGACAAACAACCAGAAATGGTCACCGAGCGGATTGACCAGATTTTCGGAGCCCAGACGAATCCAGAATGCCAACCAAAGTGCCATCCAGGTGATGGCAATATCAGCCGCCACCTGCACAAGCCGCTTGTAGCGGCGGGGCCATCCCAACAGCCAAGATCGAAAATTCTGAAGATCCATCTGATTCCGTTGTTCTTATTATCAGTCGAATGTCAGCCCGCCGAGCTAGTCGGCAAGGCCCGCCCGGTAGCGAAGCGCCAACACGATCAGCGGCGCATAAGCCAACAGCAGAATAAAGAAACCATCACCCCCACGCGCAGCCCAAAGTGAGAGCGGCAGCAACCAGCAGAGATTTATCACGACGACCGCAAGGGTAACAGGCAAATGCCGCCCCAACTGACGGGCAGCATGCTGATAGGCATGACTGCGGTGCGCCTCGTAGACCCGCTCGCCTTGCAGCAGACGGCGCAGCAGGGTGACGCTGGCATCGACTATGAACACCCCAAGCAGAATCAGCCAGGACCAGAACAGCTCCTGTGCAACCCAGGCAGCCTGAAGCGAAAACAATCCCAGCAGCAGCCCCAGGTAACCGCTGCCGGCATCCCCCATGAAGATACGAGCCGTGGGAAAATTCCAGAACAGGAAGCCTGCACTGGCCAACGCCAGCAGAACAGGCAAGAGCGCCATCTCGTAACGCCCTAAGATCACATACAGCAGAGCTCCTCCCAGGCAGACACAGATGGCCTCCACGCCAGCAATCCCATCGATGCCATCCATGAAGTTGTAAAGATTCAGTAACCAGACCAAATAGACCAGCCCCAGCAGCCCCCACAACCAACCGGGTAACTCACCAATAGCCGGCATCTGCACCTCTGGCATCCCCCCCAGCCAGAATACCCCCCAAGCCGCCGCCAGGAAGTGCGCCAATAAACGCCAGCGCGCCGCCAAAGGATGATGATCATCCACGAAACCGACCAGCGCCACCAAAGCACCGCCACCTGATAGCGCATAAAACAGCGGCACAGACAGCATTCCGTAAAACGCCAGTACAACCAGCGCCAGACTGCAAGACACCACTATTGCCATGCCGCCACCACGAGGCGTTGGCACCTGGTGCGAGCTGCGCGAGTTCGGGACATCCAGCACATTGCGAGCCAGCGCATAGCGGCGTAGCCCCCAGGTAATCAACCAGGCTAGGCTGAACGTTGCCAGAAGCAAAAGTACGATCAACATGAGCCATCCTGCAGGAAGCTCTGTGCAACCTCTCGCAACGCGACATCGACGGGAACCGGCGGCCGCCAGTCAAGCACCCTGCAGGTCTTGCCTATATCGACCTGAAGATTCCCCCAAAGTCGCGGCCATATCCGCCGCATGCCCAGAGACAGGAGCAATACGCGCATGCAGCCTGCCGGAAGCGAGATCAGTCGCGCGGGACGCCCTAGAGCAATCCCAAGCCGCCGCAGCAGCTCGGAAGTAGACATATCAGCCCCGTCCCCAGCGAGGAAAATCTGGTTCGCTGCGGCGGAATGAGAAATGCAAGCCACAAGCAGATCAATCAGATTGGGCAAGGCCACCAGGCTGCGCTTATTACTGATTCCCCCGAGCGGCAGGGGCACACCACGCTGCAACCAACGCATCAGGCTACGGAAGTTGGCCCCGACCCCGGGACCATAAACCAGCGGTGGCCGCACTATCACGACCTCCATACCCGTTGCCGCCGCCAGGGAGCGAAGTGCACGCTCGGCCTCAAGCTTGGATATACCGTAAGCATCCCCTGGCGCAGGCAAATCATCTGCCGAGAACGGTATGCCCGCCCTGCTCTCCTCGCCGTTCACCTTGATCGAACTGAGAAAGACGAAGCGCCGAACACCTGCGGCAGCCGCAGCACTGGCCAATGCCAACGTACCCTCTACGTTGACCCGACGATACTCCGCCAGCGGCTCAAGACTGGTATCACGCATGACATGCACACGCGCCGCTGTATGCACTACGACATCAACATCTTGAAACTGCACGGGGGCATAACAGGCCTCGCCGAGATCCCCCAGCAACCTGTGCTCCCCCCCCGCGACAACCGGAAAAACTCGTCGCCCGGCCGCCAGCACCCGGATATCGGGCTCACTTGCGAGACGCTCTACTAAAGCA
The DNA here is from genome assembly GCF_900156545.1 of Aquipseudomonas alcaligenes. Classification (GTDB taxonomy): domain Bacteria; phylum Pseudomonadota; class Gammaproteobacteria; order Pseudomonadales; family Pseudomonadaceae; genus Aquipseudomonas; species Aquipseudomonas alcaligenes_A. Next base: position 82,450 of record NZ_FTNW01000001.1, on the reverse strand, counting down.
GCGCCCAAGAATCCGCTGGCCCCAGTGACCAACACACATACAGAACTCAAGAAAACGACCTCTAAGCGGCGACGCCGATGAAAAGGGCCAGACCGTAGGCTTAGTCAGGAAACTACCGAGCAATCAGAGTGCAGGAGTTCAATGCTCCTGCCCCGACTGCCGGGCGAGAACAACGAGCTCACGCCGTAGCTGCGCCACACGCATACGCCACCTGCCCAGCACCCAGAGACTAAACAGCAGACAGGTCAGCAGACCAAGAATGAAGGAGATCATCATCAGGGCCGCGACTGGCAGCTCCGCGCTGGCGGCACCGAGGAAGACCAGATGGATGCGCTGGGGATTCTCCAGCATGAATAGCAGGACAGCGGCACCGGCCAGCAACAAACACCCGGCGAGCAATACACGTTTAGCGCTGGTCAGCATGCTCAGCTCCTTGCGAGCCGTACGGGTCCAGCTCACTCATCTTCATTGACGCGATCGCGCAATTCCTTGCCCGGCTTGAAATGCGGAACGAACTTGCCGTCCAGGCGAACCGATTCCCCGGTCTTGGGATTGCGACCCACGCGTGGCGCGCGATAGTGCAGGGAAAAGCTACCAAAGCCGCGAATCTCGATGCGATCACCGGTTGCCAGTGCCTGGGACATTTGTTCCAGCATGGTCTTGATCGCCAGCTCGACGTCCTTGGAGGACAGCAGCCCCTGGTGATTGACAATGCGCTCGATCAACTCCGACTTGGTCATGGTTTTCCCTTCTTTTTCAAGCGGCTAGATCATCTAGTAGGGTGTTTTTAGCACGCCTGAAAAGCTTTGGATAGTCCAGATGTCAAGTAGAGAAAGACGAATGATATGGAAATGGAAAAAATAACCATCAGCGCCTCGCAGACACTGACCCGCAAGCAACCGGAAGAAATTGCAGACACAAAAAAGGGCGACCGAAGTCGCCCTTTTTCCAGCTGAAACCGGAACTTAGTTCTGGTTCATCTGCGCACGGATCAGATCACCGATGGTGGTCGGACCAGTGGTTTCGGCTTCCTGCTTGTTACGCAGCTCTTTCATCGCGTCCTTCTCGTCTTCGACGTCTTTGGACTTGATGGACAGGCTGATAACGCGGGACTTGCGGTCGATGCTGATGATCTTGGCTTCGACTTCGTCGCCTTCCTTCAGCACGTTGCGGGCGTCTTCGACGCGGTCGCGGCTGATTTCGGAGGCCTTCAGGATGCCTTCGATGTCGCCACCCAGGCTGATCACGGCGCCCTTGGCGTCCACTTCCTTGACGGTACCGCGCACGATGGTGCCTTTCTCGTTCAGGGAGGCGTAGTTGGAGAACGGATCGTCTTCCAGCTGCTTGATGCCCAGGGAGATGCGCTCGCGCTCCGGATCAACGGAGAGGATGACGGTTTCCAGCTCGTCGCCCTTCTTGAAGCGGCGTACGGCTTCTTCGCCCACTTCGTTCCAGGAGATGTCGGACAGGTGAACCAGACCATCGATGCCGCCGTCCAGGCCGATGAAGATACCGAAATCGGTGATCGACTTGATGGTGCCGGAGATCTTGTCGCCCTTGTTGAACTGGCCGGAGAAGTCTTCCCACGGGTTCGACTTGCACTGCTTGATGCCCAGGGAGATACGACGACGCTCCTCGTCGATGTCCAGAACCTGAACTTCCACTTCGTCGCCGACCTGAACGACCTTGGACGGGTGGATGTTCTTGTTGGTCCAATCCATCTCGGACACGTGCACCAGGCCTTCCACACCCTCTTCCAGCTCGGCGAAGCAGCCGTAGTCGGTCAGGTTGGTAACTTTGGCGGTAACACGGGTACCTTCCGGATAACGGGCCTTGATGGCGACCCACGGATCTTCGCCCAGCTGCTTCAGACCCAGGGAGACGCGGTTGCGCTCGCGGTCGTACTTCAGAACCTTGACGTCGATCTCGTCGCCAACGTTGACGATCTCGGACGGATGCTTGATGCGCTTCCAGGCCATATCGGTGATGTGCAGCAGACCATCTACGCCGCCCAGATCAACGAACGCACCGTAGTCGGTGAGGTTCTTGACGATACCTTTGACCTGCTGGCCTTCCTGCAGGGATTCCAGCAGAGCTTCGCGCTCGGCGCTGTTCTCGGCTTCCAGCACGCTGCGACGGGAAACGACAACGTTGTTGCGCTTCTGGTCCAGCTTGATGACCTTGAACTCCAGCTCTTTGCCTTCCAGGTGAGTGGTATCACGCACCGGACGGACGTCGACCAGGGAGCCCGGCAGGAACGCACGGATACCGCTGACGTCGACGGTGAAGCCGCCTTTGACCTTACCGTTGATAACACCCTTGACCACTTCCTCAGCGGCGAAAGCTGCTTCCAGAACGATCCAGCACTCAGCACGCTTGGCTTTTTCGCGGGACAGCTTGGTTTCACCGAAGCCATCTTCAACCGCGTCCAGCGCTACGTGCACCTCATCACCGACGTTGATGGCCAGTTCGCCAGCATCGTTGTAGAACTGCTCAAGCGGGATCAGGCCTTCAGACTTCAGACCAGCGTGGACGGTGACCCAGCCAGATTGGTAGTCGATATCGACGACAATCGCGGTGATGATCGCGCCAGCCTGAAGATTGAGGGTCTTTAGGCTTTCTTCAAATAGTTCTGCAAAGCTTTCGCTCATGTTGATTCCTGTTGATCAAGGGCGGGGATTCGCCCAAACCACACTCCAGACAATGTGGGTTCGTTCATGTAAAAAGAGGCCTACGGGACTATGACTGGTCTCCCGCATGCCTCCTTGCGAGCCTTTCGACTTAAGACAGCCGTGGCTCATTTACCCGACGAGATCGCGATTGGCGACCTCGCTGAGAATTCTTTCCATTACCTGCTCAATACTTAGCTCGGTGGAATCCAGCTGAACGGCATCAACTGCCGGCTTCAGGGGAGCCACTGCGCGCTGCATGTCGCGCTCGTCGCGAGCACGAATCTCGTCTAGCAGACTCGGCAGGCTAACACCATCCACCTTGCCTTTCAACTGCAGATAGCGGCGGCGGGCGCGCTCCTCGGCGCTGGCGGTCAGGTAGATCTTCAGCGGCGCGTCCGGAAACACCACGGTCCCCATGTCGCGACCGTCGGCCACTAGGCCCGGCGCCTCGCGGAAGGCGCGCTGGCGCTGCAGCAACGCCTCGCGCACCGCCGGCAGCGAAGCAACCATGGAGGCGCCGGCGCCGACCTGCTCGTTGCGGATGGCGTCGGTGACTTCCTCGCCCTCAAGGATGATGCGCTTGTCGACGAACTGCACATCCAGATGGGCGGCCAGCGTCTTCAGCGCCTCCTCGTTGGTCAGGTCGATACCGTGATTACCGGCGGCGAAGGCCAGCAAGCGATAGAGCGCACCGGAGTCCAGCAGCTTCCAGCCCAGCTTGGCGGCCAGCAGACCGGCGATGGTGCCCTTGCCCGAGCCGCTCGGTCCGTCGATGGTGATGACTACGGCACTCATTTGCCCTCCTCCGCCACGCGGATACCGGCGCCGGCGGCCAGACCGAGGAAGTTAGGGAACGAAGTGGCGACGTTGGCGCAGTCGTGGATGCGGATCGGCGCCGATGCGCGCAGCGAGGCGACACTGAAGGACATGGCGATACGGTGATCGCCATGGCTCCACACCTCGCCACCGCCGATCGGACCACCCTCGATGATGATGCCGTCCGGGGTCGGCTCGGCTTTCACGCCCAGAGCGATCAGGCCGTCGGCCATCACCTGGATGCGGTCGGATTCCTTCACGCGCAGCTCCTCGGCGCCGCGCAGCACGGTGCGGCCTTCGGCACAGGCAGCGGCAACGAACAGCACCGGGAACTCGTCGATGGCCAGCGGCACCAGGTCCTCGGGGATGTCGATACCCTTGAGCTTGGCCGCGCGCACGCGGATGTCCGCGACCGGCTCGCCGCCAACTTCGCGCAGGTTTTCCAGGGTCAGCTCGGCGCCCATCAGTTTGAGGATGTCGATCACGCCGGTGCGCGTCGGGTTGATGCCGACATGCTCCAGCACCAGTTCGGAACCTTCGGCGATGCTGGCAGCGACCAGGAAGAAGGCGGCCGAGGAGATGTCCGCCGGCACTTCGATATGGGTGGCACTGAGCTTATGGCCGGATTCGACGCTGGCGACATTGCCATCCACCGTCACCGGGTAGCCGAAGCCCCGCAGCATGCGCTCAGTGTGGTCACGGGTCGGTGCCGGCTCGGTCACGCTGGTCTCGCCGGCGGCATACAGACCGGCCAGCAGCAGGCAGGATTTTACCTGGGCGCTGGCCATCGGCATTTCGTAGCTCATGCCGGTCAGGCGTTGACCGCCGCGAATGGTCAGCGGCGGACGGCCTTCTGGACCGGTCTCGATGACCGCACCCATCGCGCGCAGCGGCTTGGCCACGCGATTCATCGGACGCTTGGACAGCGAGGCGTCGCCGGTCAGCACGGTGTCGAACGGCTGTGCAGCCAGCAGACCGGAGAGCAGGCGCATGGAAGTACCGGAGTTACCCAGGTACAGCGGCCCAGGCGGCGGCTGCAGGCCATTCAGCCCCACGCCATGGATGGTCACCTTGCCATGATGCGGCCCCTCGATCACCACACCCATGTCGCGGAAGGCCTGCAGAGTGGCCAGGGCGTCCTCGCCCTCGAGGAAGCCCTCCACCTGGGTCACGCCTTCGGCCAGCGAGCCGAGCATGATCGAGCGGTGCGAGATGGACTTGTCGCCCGGTACGCGGATGCGGCCGGAGAGCGAGCCACCGGGATTGGCGAGGTAGATCAGGTCGTTCGAGTGCATGGCGTCCACATAGGCCCTGCGGGCCAGGATTTTGCTGAAATGCTCGCGGGCATGCCGGGCGCGGGTGAACACGCCGAGCAACTGATGCCCGTCCCCAGCGTCGACCGCGCCGCGCAGGGCGTCGAGGTCGTCGCGAAATGCGTCAAGGGTGCGCAGCACCGCCTCGCGGTTGGCGAGGAAGATGTCGTGCCACATCACCGGGTCGCTACCGGCAATCCGCGTGAAGTCGCGGAAACCGCCGGCGGCGTAACGGAAGATCTCCAGGTTCTCGCTGCGCTTGGCCAGCGAGTCGACCAGGGTAAAGGCCAGCAGATGCGGCAGGTGGCTGGTAGCGGCCAGCACCTGGTCGTGGTGCTCCACCTCCATATGCTCGACATCGGCATCCAGGGCGCGCCACAGGCGGTCGATCAGCGCCAGCGCCGCAGCATCGGTGGAGGCCTGCGGCGTGAGAATCACCTTGTGACGGCGGAACAACTCGGCGTTGGAAGCTTCCACCCCGCTCTGCTCGGAGCCAGCGATCGGATGCCCCGGCACGAAGCGCGCCACCTTGCCGTCGAAGGCCAGGCGCGCCGCGCGCACCACATTGCCCTTGGCGCTGCCGACGTCGGTGAGCACCGCGCCGCCAAGCTCCAACCTGGCCAGTTGGCCCAGCAGCTTTTCCATGGCCAGGATAGGCACCGCCAGCTGGATCACTGCTGCGCCCTGACAGGCGGCCGCCAGCTCGGTTTCGCAGCGGTCGACCACGCCCAGCTCCACGGCCAGGCGACGCGACTCGGCATCCAGGTCCACGCCCACCACTTCGTCGAACAGCCCCTTCTCGCGCATACCCTTGGCGAAGGAGCCGCCGATCAGTCCGAGCCCCACCACCACCAGGCGGCCGAGTCTGCCTGGTGCGTGTTGCAGCGGCATTGCATCAGCCACGGAGAATCTGCTCCAGCGCCTCGAGGAAGCGGGCGTTCTCGCCCTCGGTACCGATGGACACGCGCAGGAAGGTCGGCATGCCGTAGCCGGCCACCGGGCGCACGATGACACCGGCCTGCAGCAGCGCCTGGTTGATCGGCGCAGCCTCGCGGCCGAAGTCGACCGCGATGAAGTTGCCTTTGGACGGAATCCAGCTCAGTCCCAGACGGCGAAAGCCCGCTTCCAGCTGTGCCATGCCGGCATCGTTGGTGCGCCGGCTGGCCGTCAGGTAATCGGCATCGTCCAGCGCCGCACAGGCGGCACTCAGGGCCAGGCTGTTGACGTTGAAAGGCGCACGCACGCGATTGAGCACATCGGCCACCTGCGGCGAACTCAGTGCATAGCCGACGCGCAGCGAGGCCAGGCCATAGGCCTTGGAGAAGGTGCGCGAGACCAGCAGGTTCGGGTAGCGTGCCAGGTAGTCGAGGCCGTCCGGCAGCTCGTCGCCTTCGGCGTACTCGATATAGGCCTCATCCAGCACCACCAGGACGTTCTGCGGCACACGGGCGAGGAAGGACTCCAGCGCAGCCGGGCCGAACCAGGTGCCGGTCGGATTGTTCGGATTGGCGACGAACACCACGCGGGTATTGGCGTCGATGGCGGCCAGCATGGCCTCCAGGTCATGGCCATGCGCCTTGGCCGGCACCACCTTGCCCTGGGCACCGACGGCCTGGGTGGCGATCGGGTACACGGCGAAGGCGTACTGGCTGAACACCGCGTTCAGGCCTGGCGCCAGCCAGGCGCGCGCGACCAGGTCGAGGATGTCGTTGGAGCCATTGCCCAGGGTCACCTGGGCCGGACTGACGCCGCAGCGGGCGGCCAGCTTCTGCTTCAGCTCGAAGCCGTTACCGTCCGGATAACGGGTCAGCTCGGCCAGCTCGGCGCGGATCGCCTCCAGCGCCTTGGGCGACGGGCCCAGCGGGTTCTCGTTGCTGGCCAGCTTGACGATGCCGGCCGGGTCGAGATTCAGCTCACGGGCCAGCTCGTCGACCGGCTTGCCCGGCACATAGGGCGAGAGTTTCTGCACGCCCGGCACGGCCAGGGCGAGGAAATCGCAACTCATGATGGCTCCTCAGAGAACCGCTTTCGGGTAGGAACCCAGCACCTTCAGGGCGACGGCTTCGCTGTTGATCTTCTCCAGCACGTCCTTGATCAGCGGATCCTGGTGGTGACCGACGAAGTCGATGAAGAACACGTAGGTCCACTTGCCGCTGCGCGACGGGCGGGTTTCGATGCGGGTCAGGTCGATGCCGTTGGTGTGGAACGGCACCAGCAGCTCGTGCAGGGCACCCGGCTTGTTGCGCATGGAGACGATGACCGAGGTCTTGTCGTCGCCGGTCGGGGGCACTTCCTGGCTGCCGATAATGAGGAAGCGCGTGGAGTTGTCCGGGCGATCCTCGATCTTTTCCTGCAGCTTGGTCAGGCCGTAGAGGCTGGCCGCCATATCGCCGGCGATCGCCGCAGAGTTCCACTCGCTCTTCACCCGCTTGGCCGCCTCGGCATTGCTGGAAACAGCTACGCGCTCGACGCTCGGGTAATGCGCGTCCAGCCACTTGCGACACTGCGCCAGGGACTGGGCGTGGGAATAGATACGGGTGATCTTGTCGGTCTTGGTGGTATCGCCGACCAGCAGGTGATGGTGGATACGCAGCTCCACCTCGCCGCAGATCACCATGTCGTGCTCGAGGAAGCTGTCCAGGGTGTGGTTGACCGCACCCTCGGTGGAGTTTTCCACCGGCACCACGCCGAAGTTGACCGCACCTGCAGCCACCTCACGGAACACTTCGTCGATCGCCGCCATCGGCTGGCTGATGACCGCATGACCGAAATGCTTGAGCGCCGCGGCCTGGGAGAAGGTACCTTCCGGGCCGAGGTAGGCGATTTTGAGCGGCTGCTCCAGGGCCAGGCAGGAGGACATGATCTCGCGGAACAGCCGCGCGATTTCCTCATTATCCAGCGGACCCTTGTTCAGCTCCATGATGTGCTTGAGCACCCAGGCCTCACGTTCGGGGCGGTAGAACACCGGCTTCTCGCCCGCCGGCAGGGACTGCATCTTGACCCGCGCCACATCCTGGGCACAGCGCGCACGCTCGCTGATCAGCTCGAGGATCTTCTCGTCGAGGCTGTCGATGCGAACCCGCAGCGCCTTGAGCTGATCGGCCTCACTCATCAGCCGTGCTCCTTCTCAAACTCGGCCATGTAGGCCACCAGGGCCTCCACGGCATCCAGACCGGTGGCGTTATAGATGGAGGCGCGCATGCCGCCCACCGAGCGATGGCCCTTGAGGTTGAGCAGGCCGCGCGCTTCGGCGCCGGCCAGGAAGGGCTTGTCCAGCTTCTCGTCGGCCAGGCGGAACGGCACGTTCATCCAGGAGCGCGCGCTCGGCTGGATCGGGTTGGTGTAGAAGTCACTGGCATCGATGGCCTTGTACAGCAAGTCCTTCTTCGCCTTGTTGCGCTTCTCCATCGCGGCGACGCCGCCCTGCTCCTTCAGCCACTCGAAGACCAGGCCGGAGAGGTACCAGGAATAGGTCGCCGGGGTGTTGTACATGGAACCGTTATCGGCAGCGACCTTGTAGTTGAGCATGGTCGGGCAGACGCTGCGGGCGCGACCCAGCAGGTCTTCGCGGATGATCGCGACGACCAGGCCGCTGGGGCCGATGTTCTTCTGCGCGCCAGCGTAGATCAGGCCGAACTTGGAGACATCGATCTCGCGGGAGAGGATGTCCGAGGACATGTCCACCACCAGCGGGGTGTCGCCCACTTCGGGAATCCAGTCGAACTGCAGGCCACCGATGGTCTCGTTGCTGGCGTAGTGCACGTAGGCGGCGTCTTTCGACAGCTGCCACTCGTTCTGCCCGGGAATGGCGAAGTAGTCATAGCCCTTGGCGCTGGCTGCGATATTGATGTTGCCGTAGCGCTGCGCCTCCTCGATGGCCTTCTTCGACCAGATGCCGGTCTCGATGTAGTCGGCCACGCCGTCTTCCGGCAGCAGGTTGAGCGGAATCTCGGCGAACTGCTGGCTGGCGCCACCCTGCAGGAACAGCACCTTGTAGTCGCTGGGGATGCTCAGCAGGTCGCGCAGATCCTGTTCGGCCTTCTCGGCGATGGCCACGTACTCGTCGCTGCGATGGCTCATCTCCATCACGGACAGGCCCTTGCCCTGCCAGTCGAGCATCTCCGCCTGGGCACGCTCCAGAACGGCGGTGGGAAGCGCGGCCGGGCCGGCGCAGAAGTTATGGGCGCGTTTGCTCACTTCGACTCTCTCACTCTTCGCTGTTACCGGTCTCCGCGCCGTCTTCGGCCTCGGTCACCGCTTCTTCGTTCTGCTCGACGACTTCGCCTTCCAGCACTTCCAGCTCGTCTTCGTCGCCGCCGGACGGCTCCTGTACGCGCTCCAGGCCGACCAGGGTCTCGTCCTCGGCCAGCTTGATCAGGATCACGCCCTGGGTATTACGGCCCGCACCACGGACTTCATCGACACGGGTACGCACCAGGGTGCCCTGGTCGGAGATCAGCATGATCTCCTCGCCATCCAGCACCTGCACGGCACCGACCAGCTTGCCGTTGCGCTCGTTGATCACCATGGCGATCACGCCCTGGCCGCCACGACCGCGGCGCGGGTAGTCGGCCAGCGGGGTGCGCTTGCCGTAGCCACGCGCGGAGGCGGAGAGAATCTGCGCGCCGGCTTCCGGAATCAGCATGGAGATGATGCGCTGGTCTTCGGCCAGACGCATGCCGCGCACGCCGCGGGCCAGACGGCCCATGATGCGCACCTTGCTCTCCTTGAAGCGGATCACCTTGCCGGCGTCGGAGAACATCATCACGTCCTTCGAGCCATCGGTGATGGCGGCGGCGATCAGCGAGTCGCCCTCTTCCAGCTTCAGGGCGATCAGGCCGTTGGAACGCGGCTTGGTGAACTGGATCAGCGGGGTCTTCTTCACGGTGCCGTAGGCGGTGGCCATGAAGATGTAGGCGCCGGTCGGCTCGTCCTGGCTGAAGTCGGATTCGTCGCCTTCCTCGGCTTCCTCCACCTCGACCACCTCGGCAACCACGTCGTCGTCCTCGCTCTCCTCGTCGGCAAAGCGGGCACGCACGGCCTCCAGGTCGATCTGCAGCATGGCGGTGATGCGCTCACCCTCGTCCAGCGGCAGCAGGTTGACCAGCGGACGGCCACGCGCGGCGCGCGAGGCCTCGGGAATCTCGAAGGTACGCAGCCAGTAGACCTTGCCCTTGCTGGAGAACAGCAGCAGGGTGGCATGACTGTTGGCGACCAGCAGGTGCTCGATGTAGTCCTCGTCCTTCACCCCGGTAGCCGACTTGCCCTTGCCGCCACGACGCTGCGCCTGGTAGGCGGCCAGCGGCTGGGACTTGGCGTAGCCGCCGTGGGAGATGGTGACGACGCGCTCTTCCTCGGTGATCAGGTCGGCGATGGTCAGGTCCATCTGCGAGGCCATGATTTCAGTGCGACGGGCATCGCCGAACTCGGCCTTGACCTTCTCCAGCTCCTCGCGGATGACTTCCATCAGGCGCTCGGCGCTGGTCAGGATGCGGATCAGCTCACCGATCTGAGTCAGGATCTCCTGGTACTCGGCCAGCAGCTTCTCGTGCTCCAGGCCGGTCAGGCGGTGCAGGCGCAGCTCGAGGATGGCCTGAGCCTGCTCGGGCGACAGATAGTACTTGCCATCGCGCAGGCCGTATTGCGGGTCCAGATCTTCCGGACGGCAGGAATCGGCACCGGCGCGCTCGACCATCGCTTCCACGGCGCTGGAGGCCCAGGCAGTGGCGATCAGGCGCTCCTTGGCTTCGGCCGGGGTCGGCGAGGTCTTGATCAGCTCGATCACCGGGTCAATGTTGGACAGGGCAACCGCCTGGCCTTCAAGGATGTGGCCACGCTCGCGGGCCTTGCGCAGCTCGTAGACGGTGCGGCGGGTCACCACTTCACGGCGGTGGCGGACGAACACCTCGAGCATGTCTTTCAGGTTCAGCGTACGCGGCTGGCCGTCGACCAGGGCCACCACGTTGATACCGAACACGCTCTGCATCTGGGTCTGGGCGTAGAGGTTGTTCAGCACCACCTCGCCGACTTCGCCACGGCGCAATTCGATGACCACGCGCATGCCGTCCTTGTCGGACTCGTCGCGCAGCTCGGTGATGCCTTCGATCTTCTTCTCTTTGACCAGCTCGGCGATCTTCTCGATCAGACGCGCCTTGTTCAGCTGGTAGGGCAGCTCGGTGACGATGATCTGCTGGCGGCTGCCGCCCTTCTCCATATCCTCGACGGTGGCGCGGGCACGCATATAGATGCGCCCACGGCCGGTGCGATAGGCCTCGATGATGCCGGCGCGGCCGTTGATGATGCCCGCGGTGGGGAAGTCCGGACCAGGGATGTACTGCATCAGCTCATCGACGGTCAGCTCGGGGTTGTCGATCAGCGCCAGGCAGCCGTCGATCACCTCGGTCAGGTTATGCGGCGGGATGTTGGTGGCCATGCCCACGGCGATACCCGACGAGCCGTTCACCAGCAGGTTGGGAATCTTGGTCGGCATGACCGCCGGAATCTGCTCGGTGCCGTCGTAGTTGGGCACCCAGTCGACGGTTTCCTTGTCCAGGTCGGCCAGCAGCTCATGGGCCAGCTTGGCCATGCGCACTTCGGTGTATCGCATGGCTGCAGCATTGTCGCCGTCCACCGAACCGAAGTTGCCCTGGCCGTCGACCAGCATGTAGCGCAGGGAGAAAGGCTGGGCCATGCGCACGATTGTGTCGTAGACAGCCGTATCCCCGTGCGGGTGGTATTTACCGATCACGTCACCGACCACACGGGCGGACTTCTTGTAGGCCTTGTTCCAGTCGTTGCCCAGCTCGCTCATGGCGTAGAGCACGCGACGGTGCACCGGCTTCAGACCGTCGCGCGCATCCGGCAGCGCACGCCCGACGATCACGCTCATGGCGTAGTCGAGGTAGGACTGTTTCAGCTCGTCTTCGATATTGACCGGGAGGATTTCTTTGGCCAGTTCGCCCATGAGAAGCCTGGTTCCTTATTCTGGTGAAACCCCGTCGTACCCTTCCTGGGTCAGACCGGAGTCCGCCGTAGTCGCCCCTGCTTGGCGGCGACTCACGACAAATCAACGAGTTAAGTCGGTTATTGGCGCTATTGGAGCGGCCCGCACGGGGCCACCCGAGAACTGCCGGAGCTTACCACAGTCACCCGCCCAGACCTACCCCGCCGGGCGCCGGGCCACAGGACTCAATGCAAGCGCTTGCGACACATCAGCTGCGCCATTTTCGCCGCATCCGGCCGCTCGACTACGCCCTTTTCGGTGACGATCGCGTCGATCAGGTCGGCCGGCGTCACATCGAACACCGGATTGACCGCGTGCACCTCGGCGGCGATGCGCTGGCCGCCGACATCCAGCAGCTCGCGACCGTCGCGCTCCTCGATCGGGATGTCCTCGCCATCTTCCAGACTCATGTCGATGGTCGAACTGGGCGCCACCACCATGAAGCGCACGCCGTGGTGCATGGCGTTGACCGCCAGCTGGTAGGTGCCGATCTTGTTGGCCACATCGCCATTGGCGGTGATGCGGTCGGCGCCGACTATGACCCAGGTGATGCCCTCGGTCTTCATCAGGTGCGCAGCGGCGGAGTCGGCGTTCAGGCTGACCGGCACCCCCTCGCCCGCCAGCTCCCAGGCGGTCAGGCGCGAGCCCTGCAACCAGGGCCGGGTCTCGTCGGCGAACACCCGCTCGACCAGCCCGGCCAGGTGGGCGGCGCGGATCACGCCGAGCGCGGTGCCGAAGCCCCCGGTCGCCAGGGCACCGGTGTTGCAGTGAGTCAACAGCTTCTGCGGGCCGTCCTGATGCTTGCGGATCAGCTCAAGGCCGAGCTGCGCCATGGTCAGGTTGGCTTCGCGATCACTGTCAAAGATGCCCTGCGCCTCGACTTCCAGGGCTGCCAGCACATCCTCGCCCGCCTTGAGGCGCTGCAGGCGCTCACGCATGCGATCCAGAGCCCAGAACAGGTTGACGGCGGTCGGCCGCGACTCGGCCAACACCTTGAAGTCCTCCTCCAGCGCCGCCTGCCAGTCGCCACCGGCGGCCAGGCGTGCCCGCGCGCCCAGCACCAGGCCGAAAGCGGCGGCGATGCCGATGGCCGGCGCCCCGCGTACCACCATGCTGCGGATGGCCTCGGCCACGCCGGCCGCCGAATCGTAGGTCAGCCAGGTTTCTTCGCGCGGCAGCACGCGCTGGTCCAGCAATCCCAACTTGCCATCGCGCCATTCAATGGCCTTTACCTTCTCTGCCGCCAACAGTTTGTCGCGCATGACATCCCCAACGCCGAAACGAAAAGCAGCGGATTATAGCGAGCCGCCCTCTCCAAGGCTCAGTTATACTGCCGCGACTCCTCATTTATACGGACAAATGCCATGCCCGAACCGCGCCAGCCGCTCGATCTGTTGCTCCTGCCCTCCTGGCTGGTGCCCATCGAGCCCGCCGGCGTGGTGTTGCGCGAGCACGGCCTGGGCATTCGCGACGGCCGTATCGCCCTGATCGCTGCGCGCGCCGAGGCGCTGCGCCATCCGGCCACGCAAGTGCGCGAGCTGCCGAACTGCGTGCTCACCCCCGGCCTGGTCAACGCCCACGGCCACGCCGCCATGACCCTGTTCCGCGGCCTGGCCGACGATCTGCCGCTGATGAACTGGCTGCAGGACCACATCTGGCCCGCCGAGGCCAAGTGGGTCGACGAAGCGTTCGTCCGCGACGGCACCGAGCTGGCCATCGCCGAGCAGCTCAAGGGCGGCGTCAGCTGCTTCTCCGACATGTATTTCTTCCCGGAAGTGGCCAGCGAGCTGGTGCACAAGAGCGGCATCCGCGCTCAGCTGACCATTCCGGTGCTGGACTTCCCCACCCCTGGCGCGCGCGACGCCGAGGAAGCCCTGCGCAAGGGCCTGCGCCTGTTCGACGACCTCAAGCAGCACCCGCGCATCAAGGTAGCCTTCGGCCCCCACGCACCCTACTCGGTCAGCGACGACAAGCTGCAGCAGGTGCTGATGCTCGCCGAGGAGCTGGATGCCGGCATCCACATGCATGTCCACGAGACCGCCTTCGAGGTGCAGCAGAGCCTGGAACTGCACGGCGTGCGCCCACTGCAGCGTCTGGCCAGCCTGGGCCTGCTCGGCCCGCGCTTCCAGGCCGTGCACATGACCCAGATCGACGAGGCTGACCTGGAACTGCTGGTGGCCAGCAACAGCAGCGTGATCCACTGCCCCGAGTCCAACCTCAAGCTGGCTAGCGGCTTCTGCCCGGTTGAGAAGCTCTGGCAGGCCGGTGTCAACGTGGCGGTCGGCACCGATGGCGCGGCCAGCAACAACGATCTGGACCTGCTCGGCGAAACCCGTACTGCCGCCCTGCTGGCCAAGGCCGTGGCCGGCAGTGCCACCGCCCTCAGCGCCCACGCGGCGCTGCGCATGGCCACCCTCAACGGCGCCCGCGCCCTGGGCCTGGACGAAAGCACCGGCTCGCTGGAACTGGGCAAGTTGGCCGATCTGGTCGCCTTCGACCTGTCCGGCCTGGCCCAGCAACCGGTCTACGATCCGGTGTCGCAACTGGTCTACGCCGGCAGCCGCAGCTGCGTGAAACATCTCTGGGTCGGCGGCAAGCAGCTGCTCGATGACGGGCGTCTGACGCGCCTGGACGAGCAGCGCATCGTCGCCAATGCCCGCGCCTGGGGCGAGCGCATCGCCGGCAAATGCTGAGTTCGTTTTCGAGACCCTTTATTTTCAAGAGCACACCATGAGCAACGTCGACCACGCCGAAATCGCCAAATTCGAAGCCCTCGCCCACCGCTGGTGGGACCGCGAGAGCGAGTTCAAGCCGCTGCACGACATCAACCCGCTGCGCGTCAACTGGATCGACGAGCGTGTTGGCCTGGCCGGCAAGAAGGTGCTGGACGTCGGCTGCGGCGGCGGCATCCTCAGCGAGTCGATGGCCCAGCGCGGCGCCAGCGTGACCGGCATCGACATGGGCGAGGCGCCACTGGCCGTGGCCCAGCTGCACCAGCTGGAGTCCGGCGTGGCCGTGGAGTACCGGCAGATCACCGCCGAGGCCCTGGCCGAGGAGATGCCTGGCCAGTTCGACGTGGTCACCTGCCTGGAAATGCTCGAACACGTACCGGACCCATCCTCGGTCATCCGCGCCTGCCACAGGCTGGTCAAGCCGGGTGGCCAGGTGTTCTTCTCCACCATCAACCGCAATCCCAAGGCCTACCTGTTCGCAATCATCGGTGCCGAGTACGTGATGCGCCTGCTGCCGCGCGGCACCCACGACTTCAAGAAGTTCATCCGCCCGTCCGAGCTGGGTGCCTGGAGCCGTGCTGCCGGCCTGAACGTGCAGGACATCATCGGCCTGACCTACAACCCGCTGACCAAGCGCTACAAGCTGGAAGCGGACGTCGACGTCAACTATATGATCCAGACCCTGCGCGAGGACTGAGGCGCATGGCACTGCGAGCCGTTCTCTTCGACATGGACGGTACCCTGCTGGATACCGCCCCCGACTTCGTCGCCGTGTGCCAGGCCATGCGCGCCGCGCGCAACCTGCCACCACTGGACGAGCAACTGATCCGCGACGTGGTCTCCGGCGGCGCCCGCGCCATGGTATCCGTCACCTTCGGCCTGGAGGTCGGCGCCGAGGGCTTCGAGGCACTGCGCCTGGAATTCCTCGAGCGCTACCAGCAGCACTGCGCGGTACTGAGTCGGCCATACGACGGCATGCTCGAACTGCTCGGCGACATCGAGGCCTCGCGGCTTGTGTGGGGCGTAGCCACCAACAAGCCGGTGACCTTCGCTGCGCCGATCATGCAGCAGCTGGCCCTGGCCGAACGCGCGGCCGTACTGGTGTGTCCGGACCACGTGCCGCGCAGCAAGCCGTCCCCGGACATGCTCCTGCTGGCTTGCGAGCAGATGGGCATCGCCCCCGGCGACGTGCTGTTCGTCGGTGACGATGCCCGCGACATCGAGGCCGGTCGCGCCGCCGGCTGCAAGACCGCTGCCGTCACCTACGGCTATATCCACCCCGAGGACAACCCGCGTCACTGGGGCGCCGACGTGGTGGTGGATCATCCCCTGGAGCTGCGCGCCGTACTGGATCGCGCGCTCTGCAGCTGCTGAGTCGCTGGGCTTCGCCGCGCTCAACCCCACCTGTGTATTGACGAGATACGAGCCATGTTCGACTACCAAGCCCGCCCCGACCTGCTCAAGGGCCGTGTGATCCTGGTCACCGGCGCCGGTCGCGGCATCGGTGCTGCCGCCGCCAAGACCTTCGCCGCACACGGCGCCACCGTGCTGCTGCTGGGCAAGACCGAGGGCAACCTCAACCAGCTGTATGACGAGATCGACGCCGCCGGACACCCGCAGCCGGTGGTCATCCCGTTCAACCTGGAAACCGCCCTGCCGCACCAGTACGACGAGCTGGCTGCCACCATCGAGGCCGAGTTCGGCCGCCTCGACGGCCTGCTGCACAACGCCGCCATCATTGGGCCGCGTACGCCGCTGGAACAGCTGTCCGGCGACAACTTCATGCGCGTCATGCAGGTCAACGTCAACGCCATGTTCATGCTGACCAGCACCCTGCTGCCGTTACTCAAGCTGTCTGAAGATGCGTCCGTGGTATTCACCTCCAGCAGCGTCGGCCGCAAGGGCCGCGCCTACTGGGGCGCTTACGGCGTGTCCAAATTCGCCACCGAGGGCCTGATGCAGACCCTGGCCGACGAAGTGGAGGGCGTCGCTCCGGTACGCGCCAACAGCGTCAATCCCGGCGCCACCCGCACCAGCATGCGCGCCCAGGCCTACCCGGGTGAGAACCCGGCGAGCAACCCGCTGCCGGAAGCCATCATGCCGGTCTACCTGTACCTGATGGGGCCGGACAGCCGCGGTGTCAACGGCCAGGCGTTTGACGCCCAGTAAGCCGAGACGACACGCCGCCGGTTTTCCGGCGGCACCCTCGTCAGCAGGCATCAGATTGCCAGCACCCGCGCCAAAGAAGCGGCAACTTCTTGCCGGAAGACACCCCAATATCCAACCTAATGCTTTGATTTTTAAGAACTTTATAAAACTGGCACAGAACTCGCTATACCTCGACTGTCAGGGCGCCCCAGCGCCAGAGGTCGAGTTACATGGTTCCTCACAACCCTTCCAACACCATCGATTTCGATGCCGCCAAGCTGCAACGCCTCGGCTATGCCAGCCGCGGCCAGCGCTTGCTCAAGCCGGTCAGCCTGGCCCAGCTACGCCAGCAGCTCAGCCTGCAGCTGCAGACCTCGCTGGAAGTCGATCGCATCCTTGGCCTGTTCTTCCAGGAAGTGCAGCGTCTGGTGCCGCTGAATGCGCTCAGCTACCAGCTGGCGGCGAGCGATCTGCGTCTGGAACTGGGCGAGCGCGCCAATCATTCGGCCGGCTACCGCCTGAGCCACGAAGGCGAATACCTGGGCGAGCTGACCTTCCGCCGCAACCAGCGCTTCAGCGATGACGAGCTGGGCCAGCTGGAATCGCTCCTGGCCAGCCTGCTGTTCCCGCTGCGCAATGCCCTGCTCTACCGTGCCGCCCTACAGAGCGCGCTGCGCGATCCGCTGACCGACACCGGCAACCGCATTGCCATGAACCAGGCCCTGCAACGCGAGGTCGACCTGGCGCGCCGCAACCTGCAACCGCTGTCGGTACTGATGCTCGACATCGACCACTTCAAGAGCATCAACGACCGCTTCGGCCATGCCACCGGCGACGAAGTGCTGAAAGCCGTGGCCACGGTGCTCAAGGACAGCCTGCGCAATATCGACATGGTGTTCCGCTACGGTGGCGAGGAGTTCCTGGTACTGCTGTCCAACACCAGCCGCGAGGCTGCACAGATGGTCGGTGAACGCCTGCGCCTGGCGGTGCTTGGCCTGCAGCATCTGGAAGAAGGTCGCGCCCTGGAAATCTCCATCAGCCTGGGCTGTGCAACGCTGCTCGCCGGCGAATCGTCCGAGAGCCTGTTGCGCCGGGCCGACAATGCGCTGTATGTGTCCAAGCGCGAAGGGCGCAACCGCCTGTCGATGGCTGGCTGAGAAACACCCGCCAACAAAAAGGGGCTCCAAGGAGCCCCTTTTTCATTGGCTGGCGATCAGCGCTTGCGGCCGAACCCAGGTCGCTGGCCATCGCCGGCCGGCGGGCGCTTGCTGGGCGCCGCCGGGCGCGGCTTGCGGGCCGGACGCTCGCTCGTCTCGCTCGCCGGGCGCGGCGTGCGCTTCTTGTTCACTTCGGAAGGACGCTCGGCCACCGGCGTACCCCGCCCACCCTCGCGACGACCGCCGGACTCCTGACGCGGAGCTCGCGGCGCACGCTGTTCACTGTCCTTACGCGGCCCACGCGGGGCACGTTCGCCACGCGCGGTGTCGTCGCGCGCCACCCGCGCCTCACCAGCTTCGCTCGCCGGGCGCAATACGCGCTTGGGCCGCTCGCCACGCGCCAGCGGCCTGGCCGCCTTGCGCTGCAGGCGATCGAGTTTGTCGCGCATCTTCTCGTTCATCGCCGGCAGGGCCATCGGCTTGAGGCCGACCTCCTCGCTGAGGATATCCAGCTCGCGCTGCCCCATCTCGCGCCAGCGGCCCATGGGCAGGTCGGAGGTCATGAACACCGGACCGAAACGCACGCGCTTGAGGCGGCTGACCACCACGCCCTGGGACTCCCACAGGCGACGCACCTCGCGGTTGCGGCCTTCCATCACCACACAGTGGAACCAGCGGTTGAAGCCTTCGCCACCCGGCGCTTCCTTGATATCGGTGAACTTGGCCGGGCCGTCTTCCAGCATCACGCCGGCCTTGAGCTGCTCGATCATCTCCTCGGTGACCTCGCCACGCACGCGCACGGCGTACTCGCGGTCCATTTCATAGGAGGGATGCATCAGGCGGTTGGCCAGCTCGCCATCGGTGGTGAACAGCAGCAGGCCGGTGGTGTTGATGTCCAGACGACCGATGTTGATCCAGCGCCCCTCTTTCGGCCGCGGCAGGCGGTCGAACACGGTGGGGCGGCCTTCCGGATCGTCGCGGGTGCAGATCTCGCCTTCCGGCTTGTTGTAGATCAGCACGCGGCGTACGGTCTGCTGCATGTCTTCGCGCTTGAGCAGCTGGCCATCGACACTGATGGCATCGCGCGGCTCGACACGGGCACCGAGGCTGGCGACCACGCCGTTGACCTTGACCCGGCCGTCAGTGATCCACTGCTCGATGTCACGGCGCGAGCCGAGGCCGGCACGGGCCAGGACTTTCTGCAGCTTCTCGCCGCTGGGACGGGGTTCGAATTCGGATTCGCTCATCTGGGCACCTCCCGGTGTAACTGAGGATGAAAAAGGTCGCGCATCATACGCGGATCGCCGACAGCACGCACGGCTGACTGACTATAGCCCGCTCAGCGGCGCTTGCGCCGACCGGTCACCTGCCGGGCCAGCAGGCGCATGGCGGCTTCGGCCAGCACGCCCGCGCGCTCAGCCTTGCCGAGCTTCTTCCAGGCCTTGATCTCGCGCTTGCTGCGGCCGCAACCGAGGCAGATGTCGGCGTCGAACTCACAGACTTTGATGCAGGGGTTCTTGCTCATGAGGGCAACCACTCAGGGAAGGCGCCGCCAGCTTAGGCCGATAAGGCCTCAGCTCGGGATTGAAAGTCTCAATGCCCTCAATGCAGGGATTCGCCGCTATCCAGCGTTTCGCCCTGCTCTTCTTCCGCGTCGTCGGCAGACGGCGGCAAGTCGCTGAAATCGGTCTTCAGGCCCTGCTCCATCTGGTCCAGCTCGACCAGCAGGCTGCGGAAGCTGGTTTCCTCGCGCGGCTCGGCCGGCACCTCCTCGCCCTGTTCGGCATCCACCCGCGCCTGCAAGCCAGGCGGCACCGGCAGGTCGTCGTCCAGCGCCAGCATCGGTTCCGGCTCCAGTTCGCGCAGGGCGGCCAGGGGCGGCAGCTCTTCCAGGCTCTTGAGGTTGAAGTAGTCGAGAAACGCCTTGGTGGTGGCCAGCATGGCCGGCCGACCGGGGACGTCGCGGTAGCCGACCACGCGAATCCAGTCGCGCTCCTGCAGGGTCTTGATGATCTGGCTGTTGACCGCCACGCCGCGGATGTCCTCGATCTCGCCGCGGGTGATCGGCTGGCGGTAGGCGATCAGCGCCAGGGTCTCCAGCATGGCGCGCGAGTAACGCTGTGGGCGCTCCTCCCAGAGCCGACCGACCCAGGGGGCGAACTTCTCGCGAACCTGCAGACGGTAGCCGCTGGCCACTTCCTTGAGTTCAAAGGCACGGCCCTCGCAGGATTGGCGCAAAACCTCCAAAGCCTCGCGAATCTGCGCCGGCTCCGGCCGCTCGCCTTCCTCGAACAGCTCGCCCAGGCGCTCCAGCGACAGCGGCCGGCCCAGGGCCAGCAGCCAGGCTTCGAGCAGGGAGGCGAGTTCCTTGGGGTCGTTCAGGTTCATCTATTCGGCTCGGGCACGGACGTGGATAGGCGCGAAAGGCTCATTCTGCACCAGTTCCACCAGTTGTTCCTTGATCAGTTCGAGCACCGCCATGAAGGTGACGACCACCCCCAGACGTCCCTCCTCCACCGTGAACAGCGTGACGAACGGTACGAAGCCATTGCCCTTGAGGCGCTCCAGCACCTCGCTCATGCGCTCGCGGGTGGACAGTGCCTCGCGCGTCACCTGGTGACTCTCGAACATGTCGGCGCGGCGCAGCACCTCGGCCATGGACAGCAGCACCTCCTCCAGGCTGACATCCGGCAGCAGCTTGCGCGCCCGCGCCTCCGGCGCATCCAGGCGCGGCACGCTGAGGTCGCGACCGAGCCGCGGGATTTCGTCCAGACCTTCGGCGGCCGCCTTGTAGCGCTCGTATTCCTGCAGGCGGCGGATCAGCTCGGCGCGCGGGTCATCTTCCTCTTCTTCGGCCTCGGCCGAGCGCGGCAGCAGCATGCGCGACTTGATCTCGGCCAGCATGGCGGCCATCACCAGGTACTCGGCGGCCAGTTCCAGGCGCACCGACTTCATCAGCTCGACGTAGCCCATGTACTGCTTGGTGATCTCGGCCACCGGGATGTCGAGGATATCGATGTTCTGCTTGCGGATCAGGTACAGCAATAGGTCCAGCGGGCCCTCGAAGGCTTCGAGGAAGACTTCCAGGGCATCCGGCGGGATGTAGAGATCGATCGGCAGCTGGGTGACCGCCTGGCCGTAGACGAGTGCGAACGGCAGTTCCTGCTGCGCGCCAGCCTGGCCGTCGACCTGCTCACTCACGCCTCGTCCTCCTGGAAGGGCGTCGGGTCGCCGCAGCCAACGCGGATCACCTCCGGCTCACCTTCGGCCAGGTTGATCACGGTGGATGCCTCCAGGCCGCCATAGCCGCCGTCGATGATCAGGTCGACCTGATGCTCGAGGATCTGGCGCATCTCATACGGATCGCTCATCGGCAGATCTTCACCTGGCAGGATCAGGCTCACGCTCATCAGCGGCTCGCCCAGTGCCTCGGCCAGGGCCAGGGCAATCGGGTGCGCCGGCACCCGCAGGCCGATGGTGCGACGCTTGGGGTGCAGCAGCATGCGCGGCACTTCACGGGTAGCGCTGAGAATGAAGGTATAAGGCCCTGGCGTATGCGCCTTGAGCAGGCGAAAGGCAGCGGTATCGACTTTGGCGAACAGGCCGATCTGCGACAGATCACTGCACACCAGAGTGAAGTTGTGCTTGTCGTCGAGCTGACGCAGGCGACGGATACGCTCCACCGCCCCCTTGTCACCGATCAGGCAGCCGATGGCGTAGGAGGAATCGGTCGGATAGACGATCACCCCGCCGCTACGCAGGATCTCCACGGCCTGTTTGATCAGGCGCGGCTGCGGATTTTCCGGGTGGACCTGGAAGAACTGGCTCATGAACTCTCCCTGCTCAGGCGGTAGTAGCGCGTGCATGGTCGAAGCGCTCCCACAGAGGAGACAGATCGTCCGGCAACGGACGGTACATGCCCAGCTCCGACCAGTCTCCCGGGGCGTGAAAATCGCTGCCGACACTGGCCAGCATACCGAACTCGCGGGCCAGGATGGCCAGACCACCAACCTGCTCGGCCGGCTGCAGGCCGTTGACCACTTCCAATGCATGGCCACCGGCGGCAATGAAGTCGGCCACCAGGCGCCGCCGCTTGCTGCGGGTGAAATCGTATTGCCAGGGGTGCGCCAGGCTGATCCAGGCGCCAGCCGACTTCAAGGTGCCGACGGCCTGCTCCAGCGTCGGCCAGTGCTGTTTGACGTCACCGAGCTTGCCCGAACCCAGCCATTTGCGGAACGCCTCGGCATGGTCGCGCACATGCCCGGCCCGCACCAGGAACTCGGCGAAGTGCGGCCGCGCCGGTGCATTACCGCTGTCGCCCAGGCCCTGTTGCACTTCGCGGGCCCCCTCCAGCGCACCGGGCATGCCCTTGGCCGCCAGGCGCCGGTCGATCTCCTCTGCGCGCAGCCAGCGCCCCTGATGCAGTTCGGCAATGGCCTGGCGCAGCGCCGGCGCATCGGTGGCAAAGGCATAGCCGAGCACGTGAATGGTCGCTCCGCCCCAGGTGCAGGACAGCTCCACGCCGTTGACCAGGCGCAGCCCCAGCCCGTCTGCGGCCTGGCGTGCCTCGTCCAGCCCCTCCAGGGTGTCGTGATCGGTCAGGGCCAGCAGCTCGACGCCGCGCCCGTGGGCGCGCGCGACCACCTCGGCGGGTGCGAGCACGCCGTCGGATGCGGTGCTGTGGCAGTGCAGATCGACCTTCATGGTGCGTCTTTCGTTAATAAGGTTGTTTGTTATTATGCCGCCACATCCCGCTTCTGGCTGCCGCCGTGAAACAATTCATCGATTTCATCCCGCTTATCCTGTTCTTCATCGTCTACAAGCTCGATCCCCGTAATGTCGAACTGGCCGGGCAAGCCTTCGAGCTTGGGGGGATCTTCAGCGCCACCGCGGTGCTGATCCTCAGCTCCATCCTGGTCTACGGCACCTTATTCCTGGTTCAGCGCAAGCTGGAGAAAGGCCAGTGGCTGACCCTGCTGGCCTGTCTGGTATTCGGCGGCATGACCCTGGCCTTCCACAGCGAGACCTTCCTGAAGTGGAAGGCGCCGGTGGTGAACTGGCTGTTCGCCCTGGGCTTCGCCGGCAGCCACTTCATCGGCGACAAGGTGCTGATCCAGCGCGTCATGGGCCACGCCATCCAGCTGCCACAGCCGGTCTGGGTTCGCCTGAACCTGGCCTGGATCGCCTTTTTCGTCTTCAGCGGCTGCGCCAACCTGTTCGTCGCCTTCACCTTCCACGACATCTGGGTCGACTTCAAAGTCTTCGGTAGCCTCGGCATGACGGTGCTGTTCCTGGTCGCCCAGGGCGTCTACCTGGCGCGCCATATCCATGACGACGCCCCCCAGCAAAGCAAGGACTGACATGCTCTACGCCATCATCGCCAGCGATGCCCCCGAGTCCCTGGACAAGCGCCTGGCCACCCGCCCGGCCCACCTGGCCCGCCTGGAACAGCTGAAGAATGAAGGCCGCCTGGTACTGGCCGGTCCGCACCCGGCCATCGACAGCAACGACCCGGGCCCGGCAGGCTTCTCCGGCAGCCTGATCGTCGCCGAGTTCGAGTCCCTGGCCGCCGCCCAGCAGTGGGCCGACGCCGACCCCTACCGTGCCGCCGGCGTCTACGCCAGCGTGCTGGTCAAACCGTTCAAGCAGGTGCTGCCCTGATCTGACCCACGACGCAGGCCCATAACAATAACTAGGAAACCGGAGTTCCCCATGCGCCAAGGCCCGCTCTACCTGTTGCTCACCACGCTCTGCGTCACCTCCGCCGTGCATGCCGAAGAGTCGCAGCCACTGGCCCTGAACCCGGTGCCGGCGGCCCAGGCCGCCACGCCGGTTCCGGCCACCGACAGCGCCAGCCAGATCGCCGCCCTGCAACAGCAACTGGCCGAGAGCCAGCGCCAACTCGGCGAGTTGCAATCCGGCGAGCGCGAGACCGCCCAGATCAGCCGCCTGCGCCAGGACAACCAGCGCCTCAAGCTGCAACTCAAGCAGGCCCAGGCCGAGCAACCACCGGGTCTGCTCAGCGAACAACAGTTGTGGTATGCCATCGGTGCCGGCACCGTGCTGATTGCCTTCATCATCGGTCGCCTGAGTGCGGGCGGGCGGAACAAACGCCGCAGCGAGTGGGTCTGACCCGCGCCCAAACCAGACACCACCATGACCGACCTGCTGCTGATCGACGACGACCGCGAACTGTGCGAGCTGCTGGCCAGCTGGCTGCAGCAGGAAGGCTTCAGCGTCCGCGCCTGCCATGACGGCGCCAGCGCCCGCAGCGCCCTGGCCGAACCGGCCCCGGCGGCGGTGATCCTCGACGTGATGCTGCCGGACGGCAGCGGCCTGGAACTGCTCAAGCAGCTGCGCAGCGAGCATGCCGAACTGCCGGTGCTGATGCTTTCGGCACGCGGCGAGCCGCTGGACCGCATCCTCGGCCTGGAGCTGGGCGCCGACGACTACCTGGCCAAGCCCTGCGACCCGCGCGAGCTGACCGCCCGCCTGCGCGCCGTGCTGCGCCGCAGCCAGCCGCCGCCCACGCCGTCGCGCCTGGAGCTCGGCGACATCAGTTACAGCCCGCAGCGCGGCGTGGCCAGCCTGGGCGAACAGGATATCCCCCTGACCCTCTCCGAGGGACGCATCCTCGAAGCCCTGCTGCAGCAACCCGGCGAGCCGCTGGACAAGCAGGCCCTGGCGCAGCTGGCGCTGGGCCGCAAGCTGACCCTGTACGACCGCAGCCTGGACATGCACGTCAGCAACCTGCGCAAGAAGCTCGGCCCGCACCCCGACGGCCGCCCGCGCATCGTCGCCCTGCGCAGCCGCGGCTACTACTACGCGCCCTGAGAAGCTGCTCAGAAGCACCGCGAGCTAGAGGCATGCCAGGCAAAACTGGGTGAAGAAGCGCAGTTTACGGGAGTAAGTGAGCACTCTGAGCACAGTTTTAACGCAGCAGGCCCGACGCGCAGCGGGCTTCTGGGCCGGTTCGGCTTTACCCAGCCTTTACCCAGGCCTGACTGCGCTTGACCTTGCCCGCCCTAGACTGGGCTCATCCGGTAACCCACCGGTTCAGAGACAAGGAGATACACCATGCGCAAGACCCTCACCGCCCTGATCCTGGCCGCCAGCCTGCCGACCCTCGCCCTGGCCATGCCGCAAGACGGTCCCGCCCCCTGCCACAAGTCGATGCACGGCGAACACCGTGGCGGCGGCCCGCTCAAGGGCCTCGACCTCAGCGCCGAACAACGCGAGCAGCTGGGCAAGCTGATGCGCGAGCGCAAGGACGACCCGCGCGAGATCACCCAGAAGTACCTGGGCAAGCTGCCTCAGGCCGAACAGGACGCCTTGAAGAAGGAGCTGGAAACCGCCCGCCTGGAGCATGACAAGGCCATCCGTGGCATTCTCACCGCCGAGCAGCAGAAGACCTTCGACAGCCGCAAGGCCGAAATGGACAAGCGTCGCGCCGAGCGCGCCGAATTCGAGGCCTGGAAGGCCGAGAAGGACCAGCAGGCGCAGTAACCACCCGCCCCCACTCCCGCCCGGCTCACCCAGCCGGGCTTCCTGTTTTGAGGAGCCCCCATGCGTTCACTGTTCTGGCGCATCTTCGCCAGTTTCTGGCTGGCCATCGCCCTGGTCGCCGGGCTGTCCATGCTGCTGGGACGCGCGCTCAATCAGGATGCCTGGGTCATCGGCCATCACCCGGCGGTCAGTGACCTGGCGGAGCTCTGGACCCAGCTCTACGAGCAAGAGGGGCCGCAGACCGCGCAGAACTTCCTGGAGAAGCGCAAGAAACGCTATCGCGTGGACACCCAGGTGCTGGACGACAGCGGCCGTTCCCTGGTGTACGGCACCTTCCCGCCACGCGCCGCCGCCTTCGAGGCGCGCCAGGACAACCCGCAGCGGCTGCCCTGGCGCCGCCTGACCGAGGAATACGTCAGCCCCAGCAGTGGCCAGACCTACCTGTTCATCTACCGCATTCCGCACCCAGAGCTGATGGACTGGCATCGCCAGAGCCTGTTCTGGCCGCTCAGCGCCCTGGCCATTGCCCTGATCGTGCTGACCCTGCTCAGCCTGCTACTGACCCTCTCCATTACTCGTCCGCTGGGCCGCCTGCGCGGCGCCGTGCATGACCTCGGGCAGACCGCCTATCAGCAGCACAGCCTGGCCCGCCTGGCCGCACGGCGCGACGAATTCGGCGTGCTGGCCCGCGACTTCAACCGCATGGGTGCGCGCCTGCAAGGTTTGATCGGCAGCCAGCGCCAGCTGCTGCGCGACGTCTCCCATGAGCTGCGCTCGCCGCTGGCGCGCCTGCGCGTGGCGCTGGCCCTGGCGGAACGGGCCGGGCCGGCGGAGCGCGAGCAACTGTGGGGGCGCCTGACCCAGGAGTGCGACCGCCTGGAGGCACTGATCGGCGAGATTCTCGCCCTCGCCCGCCTGGACGCCGACCCAGGCAGCGCCCACAGCATCGAGCTGCGCCCGCTGCTCGACGGCCTGCTCGCCGATGCGGCGCTGGCGGCACCGGAGCAGCGGGTGGAGCTGCACATGGACGATGGCCCGCCCCCCCTGCAGGGCTGGCCGGACATGCTGGCGCGCGCGCTGGACAATCTGCTACGCAATGCGCTGCGCTTCAACCCGGAGGGAAAACCGATCGAGGTGACGGTCACTCGCCAGACCGGCCAGCTGCATATCGCGGTTCGCGATCACGGGCCCGGCGCGCCCGAGGAACTTCTCCAGCGGCTTGGCGAACCCTTCTTCCGCGCCCCACACCAGCAGGCAGCAGGGCACGGCCTGGGCCTGGCCATCGCCCGGCGCGCGGCGGAACGGCACGGCGGCCGGCTGCTGCTGGCCAATCACCCGCAAGGCGGCTTCATCGCTACCCTGGAGTTGCCCTTGGCGGGATGACGCGTGTCAGCCCTGCCAGGCGCTGACGAAGTCGAGCGGCTGCAGGGCCGGCGGACTGCGCCGCTCGCCCTCGAAGCTGCCGACATAGAGGAAACCGACGATCTTTTCCCCGGCCTCCAGGCCGAGCCCGGCCAGCACATGCGGATGCTGCGCCAGCGCGCCGGTACGCCAGATGGCGCCGAAGCCCAGCGCCTGCGTAGCCAGCAACAGGCTGTGAGCGGCGCAACCGGCCGACAGCACCTGCTCCTCCTGCGGCACCTTGGGATGCTCGGCGATGCGCGCAACCACCACGATCAGCAGCGGCGCGCGCAATGGCATGGCGCGCGCCTTGTCCAGCGCCTCCGGCTTGCTGGTCGGGTCCTGCGCTTGGGCCTCGGCGAACAGCTCACCCAGGCGCGCGCGCGCTTCGCCTTCCACCGTGATGAAACGCCAGGGCCGCAGCTGGCCATGGTCCGGCGCGCGCAGGGCGGCACGGAACATCAGCTCACGCTGGGCAGCATCGGGGGCCGGCTCCAGCAGGCGGCCAACGGATACACGGTTGAGCAGCAGATCGACGGCTTGCATGACCACCTCCAGAGAATGCAGAACGGCATTCTAGCCGAAGTGCTGCGGCGTCAGCGGCGGCAACCCGTGGGCAGCGCGTGCCGCATCACAATGCGGGTTGTGCTGGCCATCTTCCCAGCTGGCAGTGAACTCGCGGCAGGTACTGGAGCGCTGCTCATACATGCTGCAGCGCGTACCACAACCGACTTCACCTTGCAGCGCGATGCAACGTGTCGGCTTACCCGTGGTACCGCGCATGGCCACATGGTGGGGAGCGATCTGCTCCACCAGCTGATCGGGCACGGTGCCACCGGCGGACTGGCATTCGCCCCAATAGAAGGACACGCGAAAATAGGCGCAGCAGGCACCACAACGGAGGCAAGGATGGCTTTCGGACATGGACGGGCGACTGAAAGAGCCGGGGAAGGCCGGCAACCGAGGCGCTATTCTATGAATCGGCAGGACGCTGTGAAGCCCCCGCCGACGGATTTACAGCCCAGCCGGCGCGGGTAGAATGGCGCCCTCGTTCCCGTCAGAGCGCGCCCAATGGCCCTGCCGACTCTCCGTATCATCGGTTTCATCATCGGCATCTTCCTCATTACCCTGGCTGCCAGCATGGTCATCCCCATGCTGACTCTGCTGGCCTATGAGCGCACCGACGACCTCACGGCCTTCCTCTGGTCCAGCCTGATCACCTTCGGCGCCGGCATGGCCCTGGTGCTGCCCGGCAAGCCCAAGCACGTCCAGCTGCGCCCGCGCGACATGTACCTGCTGACCACCGCCAGCTGGGTGGTGGTGTGCTGCTTCGCCGCCCTGCCGATGGTGATCATCGCCCACATCAGCTACACCGATGCCTTCTTCGAAACCATGTCCGGCGTCACCACCACCGGCTCCACCGTGCTGGTCGGGCTGGACCACATGTCGCCGGGCATCCTGATCTGGCGCTCGATGCTGCACTGGCTGGGCGGCATCGGCTTCATAGGCATGGCGGTGGCCATCCTGCCGCTGCTGCGAGTCGGCGGCATGCGCCTGTTCCAGACCGAATCCTCGGACTGGGGCGAGAAAGTCATGCCACGCTCGCACATGGCCGCCAAGTACATCCTGCTGGTCTATGTCGGCCTCACCGGTCTCGGTTTCCTGGCCTTCTGGTGGGCCGGCATGACGCCGTTCGACGCGATCAACCACTCGATGGCGTCGATTTCAACCGGCGGTTTCTCGACCTCCGACGCGTCGCTGGCCAACTGGCAGCAGCCGGCCGTGCACTGGGTGGCCGTGGTGGTGATGATCCTCGGCGGCCTGCCCTTCATGCTGTACGTCGCCTTCCTGCGCGGTAATCGCCGAGCGTTGTTCAAGGACCATCAGGTACGCGGCTTCATCGGCTTTCTGGTAGTGAGCTGGCTGATCTTCGGTACCTGGCTGTGGAGCCACTCGGAGCACGCATGGCTGGATGCCCTGCGCATCGTCGCAGTCAATGTCACCTCGGTGGTCACCACCACCGGTTTCGCCCTCGGCGACTACACCACCTGGGGCAGCTTCGCGGTACTGCTGTTCTTCTACCTGACCTTCATCGGCGGCTGCTCCGGCTCCACGTCCGGCGGCCTGAAGATCTTCCGCTTCCAGGTCGCCTACGTGCTGCTCAAGGCCAACCTGATGCAGCTGGTGCACCCGCGCGCGGTGATCAAGCAGCAATACAACAACCACAATCTGGACGAGGATATCGTCCGCTCGCTGATCACCTTCTCCTTCTTCTTCACCATCACCATCGGCGTGCTGGCCCTGGCCCTCACCCTGGTCGGTCTGGATTGGGTCACCGCGCTGACCGGCGCCGCCACCGCGGTGTGCAACGTTGGCCCGGGCCTGGGGCCGATCATCGGACCGGCCGGCAACTTCGCCAGCCTGCCGGATGCCGCGAAATGGCTGCTGACCATCGGCATGCTGCTCGGTCGCCTGGAAATCCTCACCGTGCTGGTGCTGGTCACCCGCAGCTTCTGGAAGCACTAAGCCGATGTCCCTGTCCAGCCTGCGCATCCTCGCCTTTATCAACGGCATCTTCCTGATCACCCTGGCGCTGAGCATGCTGGTGCCGGTGGCCACCCTGCTGGCCTTCGAGCAGCCCAAGGGCATCAACGCCTTCCTCTGGTCCAGCCTGATCACGGCGATGGCCGGCGTGGCCATGGTCGCCCAGGGGCGCCCGCAGCAGACCCAGTTGCGCCCGCGCGACATGTACATGCTGACGGTGTCGAGCTGGATCATGGTGTCGATCTTCGCCGCCCTGCCGTTCCTCTTCGCCGAGCGCGCCAGCGTCACCGACGCCTACTTCGAGAGCATGTCCGGCATCACCGCCACTGGCGCCACCGTATTCAGCGGCCTGGACAGCATGTCGCCGGGCACCCTGATCTGGCGCTCGCTGCTGCACTGGCTGGGCGGTATCGGCTTTATCGCCATGGCCGTGGCGATCCTGCCGATGCTGCGCATCGGCGGCATGCGCCTGTTCCAGACCGAGTCCTCGGACCGCTCGGACAAGGTCATGCCCCGCTCGCACATGGTCGCCAAATACATGGTGCTGGCCTATGTCGGCCTCAGCGCCCTGGCCGTGCTGGCCTTCTGGCTGGCCGGGATGAACCTATTCGACGCCATCAACCATGCCATGTCGGCCATCGCCACCGGCGGCTTCTCTACCTCCGACGCTTCCCTCGGTCACTGGGACCAGCCGGCGGTGCACTGGGTCGCGGTGCTGGTGATGATCCTCGGCAGCCTGCCCTTCGTGCTCTACGTCGCCACCCTGCGCGGCAACTACAGGGCCCTGCTGCGCGACCAGCAGGTGCGTGGCTTCTTCATGCTGCTGCTGGCCAGCTGGCTGATGCTGGCCTGCTGGAAGTGGAGCACCAGCGAACTGCACTGGCTGGATACGCTGCGCCTGGTGGCGGTGAACATCACCTCGGTGATGACCACCACCGGCTTCGCCGTCGGCGACTACCACCTGTGGGGCCCCTTCGCCAGCATGATCTTCTTCTACCTGGGCTTCGTCGGTGGCTGTTCCGGCTCCACGGCAGGAGGCCTGAAGATCTTCCGTTTCCAGGTCGCCTACATACTGCTCAAAGCCAACCTGAAACAACTGGTGCATCCGCGCGCGGTGATCAAGCAACAGTACAACCGCCACCGCCTGGACGAGGATATCGTCCGCTCGATCCTCGCCTTCGCCTTCTTCTACACCATCACCATCGCCAGCCTGGCGCTGGCGGTGGCCATGTGCGGGGTCGACTGGATCACCGCCCTGACCGGCGCGGCGGCCATGGTTTCCGGCGTAGGCCCAGGCATGGGCGAGGTAGTCGGCCCGGCGGGCAACTACGCCAGCCTGCCGGACCTGGCCAAGTGGCTGCTGACCATCGGCATGCTGCTGGGGCGCCTGGAGATCCTCACAGTACTGGTCCTGCTGTTCCCCGCCTTCTGGCGCCACTGATGCGCCACGCAGCAAAGCTACTACGCGCCCCGCTGGCGTCGTTGCGTCCTCGTTCAAGGCTCGCCTAGCAGGCGCTATGTCTCGCCTCTCGCTGCGGGGCGCCTAGCCACGCTTTACCGCGCAGCGCAACGCCGAGCCGGCCGAAGTTCGCGACGGTTGAAGCAAGTTTTTCGTCAGATCGATAACTCGTATGACCACGCAGCCATGTAGCCCGAATGCAATCCGGGAAGGCCGCTGTCCCGGATGGCATCCGGGCTATGGCGACACTCACAGCCGCGCGCGGTACTCGCCCGGCGTCGCATCGAACCAGCGGCGAAAAGCGCGGAAGAAGTTGCTTGGATCGGCGAAGCCAAGCAGGTAGGCGATCTCCAGCAGCGGCAGGTTGGGCTGCGCCAGATACTGCTCGGCCAGTTCGCGGCGGGTGTCGTCGAGCAGTTGCTGGTAGCTGGTGCCCTCCTCCTGCAGGCGCCGCTGCAGGGTGCGCTCGGACAACAGCAGCGCCTGGGCTACCGCCTCGCGCTTGGGCTCGCCCTGAGGCAGCAGGCGGCACAGCACCTGACGCACCTGATGGGTCACCCGGCTTTCCGAGAAGCGCGCCAGGTACTCACCGGCAAAGCGGTCGTGCAACTGCGCCAGTGCCTCGTTGGCACTGGGCAGCGGCGCCTCCAGGTCGGCGCGGGCGTAGAGCAGTGAATAGTGCTCGGCATTGAATTGCAGCGGCGCCTGGAACACCTGTCGGTACAGTTCGACATTCGCTGGTGGCGGCCCCTGGAAGCTGACCCGCAGAGGCGTGATCGGCTTGCCGGTGAGCCAGCGGCAGAAGGCCAGCGAGTAGGCCAGCGACGCTTCGGAGCTTTGCCGGGCCGGCGGCAGGCGATCACCGTGGATCGCCTGGATCAGCTCGAAGCCCTCCGGCAGCGCGCGCAGGCTGAGGTCAGAGCCTTCGGCGATGATCCGCTGGTAACGCACCAGGCGGTTGAACCCCTCCAGCAGGTTGCGGCTGGACATCAGCGCGTAGCCCACCACATGGAAGGACGAGGGGCGCACCACGCTGGCCATGTTCAGGCCGATCGCCGGGTTGCCGGAGGTTTCCACCGCCAGGTGCCAGAGGCGGGTCATGCCATCCTGCGGGAAGCGCGCGTCCGGGTCGCCCAGGGCGGCGTAATCCAGGCCCAGGCGGGCGAACAGCTGGCGGCAGTCGACGCCGCCCAACTCCAATGCCTGGACGATGCCGGAAGCCCAGCTGGAGGAAGTGGTACGTTCGCTCATGATTCTTCTTGTAGTGGCTAATGCACGGTCTGGCGCCGAGAGGATACTAAACTGGCACTGTATGTCACTGGCCACAGAAGACAGCTCGCCTAGACTGCCGGTCAACAATGACAGGAGGTACGCCATGAGCGCTGAAACCACCGCACGCTTCACCAGCTTTGCCGAGTTCTACCCCTACTACCTGCAAGAGCACAGCAACGACGTGTGCCGCCGCCTGCACTATGTCGGCAGCCTGCTGGTACTCAGCATCCTCGGCTACGCGCTGTTCACCCAGCAATGGCTGTGGCTGCTGGCCCTGCCCTTTGCCGGTTACGGCTTCGCCTGGGTCGGCCACTTCGTGTTCGAGAAGAACAAACCCGCGACCTTCAAATATCCCCTGTACAGCTTCATGGGTGACTGGGTGATGCTCAAGGATGCCTTCACCGGGCGCATCCGCTTCTGAGTGACGCGCCGGATGGCGTCCGTCGTCCGGCCCGCGCCATTCGGCACCCGACGCTGGTCCTGTGATCGGCGCACCGTTATGATCCCCGCCTGGCTCGCCTCTTGCAGAGCCGCCAAGCGCCCGAAAGAGGCGTCAGAATTTCAGCAGGGATAGTCGCAATTGAACAAAAATGCCGTGCCCCGGGCGCAGCCTGCCCCCTTGCTCCGTGAATACTACTCGCGGGTCCTGGCTTACATCGCCCCGGCCGCAGCCGTGGCCGCCGGAACCTATGTCAACCATTTCGGTTACGACATCCTGTGGCTGGTGCCCTATGCGCTGCTCTATCCGCACCTGGCCTATCACCTGGGTAACCGTTTCAAACGCGACTACCCGCAGCAAACCACTCTGGTGCTGACGTTCATCGACGCCCTGCATGCCGGCGCTGCCGCCGTGCTGATGGGCTTCTCGGTAGTCCCCACGCTGATGTTCCTGCTGACCCTGGCCTTCAGCTCGCTGATTGCCGGTGGCCTTCGCCGGATGGGCCTGGCACTGCTGGTCGCGACCGGCAGCATGGCCTTGAGCTTTGCCCTGATCCAGCCGGAACTGCGCGTCGCCACGCCCAGTCTGGTGGCCCTCACCAGCATTCTGCTGACCACCCTGTACATCTGCATCGCCGCCTACTTCGTCCACGAGCAGGGCATGCGCCTGACCCTGGCGCGCAGCGAGATCAAGCGCGAGCAGGAGAAGGCCGCGCGGCTGGCGCGTAACCTTGCCAAGTACCTCTCGCCGCAGGTCTGGGAAATGATCTTCAGCGGCAAGAAGCACGTGCGCCTGGAAACCCAGCGCAAAAAGCTCACCGTGTTCTTCTCCGACATCAAGGGCTTCACCGAGCTGTCCGAGGAACTGGAAGCCGAACAGCTTACCGACCTGCTCAACACCTACCTCAACGAAATGTCGAAGATCGCCCTCAAGTACGGCGGCACCATCGACAAGTTCGTCGGCGACAGCGTGCTGGTGTTCTTCGGCGACCCGACCAGCCAGGGCGCCAAGAAGGACGCGCACAACGCCGTATCGATGGCCATCGCCATGCGCAAGCACATGAAGGTGCTGCGCCAGCAGTGGCGCGCCCAGGGCATCACCAAGCCGATGGAAATCCGCATGGGCCTGAACACCGGCTACTGCACGGTGGGTAACTTCGGCGCCGACACGCGCATGGACTACACCATCATCGGCCGCGAGGTGAACCTGGCCAGCCGCCTGGAAAGCTCCTCGGAAGCCGGTGAGATCCTGATTTCCCACGAGACCTACTCGCTGATCAAGGACCTGATCATGTGCCGCGACAAGGGCCAGATCACGGTCAAGGGCTTCAGCCGGCCGGTGCAGATCTACCAGGTGGTCGACCACCGCCGCGACCTCGGCGCGCGCTCCAGCTATGTCGAACACGAGCTGCCTGGCTTCTCCATGTACCTGGATACCAACGGCATCCAGAACTACGACAAGGAGAAAGTCATCCAGGCGCTCAGCCAGGCTGCCGAGAAGCTACGCGACAAAGTCATCCTGTAACGCCAAAGCCGCCTCCGGGCGGCTTTTTCATATGCGCTGTCAGGCTCAGGCCTGCGCCGGCAGCCAGTCTTCCTGCGCCAATGGCTCGCCATCGAGCAGCGCCTGGCTGGCCAGGAACGCCAGGGCCGAGGCGCGCCAGGACTGCCGCGCGGCCAGCTCGGCACAGATCGCGCGATCCAGCTGCAGCGCCGCCCGGCACGCCTGTGCCAGGTCCTCGTCCATCACCCCGGTCACGCCCGCCTGCAACACATCCAGCGGCCCGGCGACCGGGAAGGCCGCCACCGGCGTGCCGCAGGCCAGGGCCTCGAGCATCACCAGGCCCAGGGTGTCGGTGCGCGAGGGGAACACCAGCACACTGGCAGCGGCGAACTGCGCCGCCAGGGCTTCGCCACTCAGGTAACCGAGAAACTGCGCCTGCGGGTAGTCGCGCTGCAGCTCGGCGCGCTGCGGACCGTCACCGACCAGGCATTTGCGTCCGGGCAGCTCCAGCTCGAGAAAGGCCCGCAGATTCTTCTCCGCCGCCAGCCGGCCCACATAGAGAAATACCGGCTCGCCGGCCTCGCGCGGACGCGCGCGGAACAATCCAGTATCCACCCCTTTGTGCCACAGGCGCAGGTGGCGCAGGCCATGACCGGCGAACTCCTCGCGCAAACGCTCGGTGCTCACCAGCACCGCCTGGCTCGGCCGGTGGAAGCGACGCAGGTAGGCATAGCCCCAGCGCAGCGGAATGCGCGGCCAGCGGGTATGCACATATTCGGGGAAACGCGTGTGGATCGCGCTGGAAAAGGCCAGGCCGCGACGAGTCAGCCAGCGCCGCGCAGCCCAGCCCAGCGGGCCCTCGGTGGCCAGGTGCACGCAGTCCGGGCGGAAGTCGCGAATGGCCGGCCCGACGCGCCACAGGTCCCACGCCAGCGGAATTTCCGGGTAGCTCGGACATGGCAGATACCTGAAGTCCTGCGGCGACAGCAGCTTGACCAGGTGCCCCATGGCCCGCAGTTCGCTCACCAGTGCCTGCAGGCTGGTAACCACGCCGTTGACCTGCGGCGCCCAGGCATCGCTGACGATGAGAATCCTCATGCGGCCTGCCCGATCACCGCCACTTCGGTCGCCTGCGTCTGGTCCTCGGCCAGCCGGTAGAGCTGGATGCTGCCGTCCAGGTGTTCGATCAGCGCCGAGCAGGACTCCACCCAGTCGCCACAGTTCATGTACTCCACGCCGCCCACCGGGCGAATCTCGGCGTGATGAATGTGACCGCAGACTACGCCATCCAGGTCGCGCCGCACGCATTCGTGGGCGATGGCCTCCTCGAAGTCGCTGATGAAGTTCACCGCAGTCTTGACCTTGTGCTTGAGGTAGGCCGACAGCGACCAGTAGCCGTAGCCCCAGCGCTCGCGCCAGTGGTTGAGCCAGCGGTTGAGGGTCAGGGTGAACTCGTAGGCGGAGTCGCCGAGGAAGGCCAGCCAGCGGTGGTAACGGGTGATCACGTCGAACTGGTCGCCGTGGATCACCAGCAACTGGCGACCATCGGCGGTGGTGTGCACCGCCTCGTCGACCAGCTGGATATTGCCGAGGATCAGCGTCGAGTAGCGGCGCAGGAACTCGTCGTGGTTGCCGGTGACGTAGATCACCTCGGTACCGCGCTTGCTCATTGTCAGCAGGCGGCGGATCACGTTGGTGTGGGCCTGCGGCCAGTAGATGCCGCCACGCAGCTTCCAGCCGTCGATGATGTCGCCGACCAGGTACACGCGGTCGGCCTGATAGCGTTTGAGGAAGGCGGCCAGGCGCTCGGCCTGGCAATCGCGGGTTCCCAGGTGGACATCGGAAA
Organism: Aquipseudomonas alcaligenes; assembly: GCF_900156545.1. Classification (GTDB taxonomy): domain Bacteria; phylum Pseudomonadota; class Gammaproteobacteria; order Pseudomonadales; family Pseudomonadaceae; genus Aquipseudomonas; species Aquipseudomonas alcaligenes_A. The sequence goes on along the minus strand of NZ_FTNW01000001.1, from coordinate 46,639 downwards.
TCCACAGGGTGCGGACGTGCTGCTTGCGGCTGGGCTTGCTGCGCTCGGCGATGCTCATGGGCGGCCTCCGGCTGGGTTTGGCCAAGCGTGCGCCGGTGCAATGAAGCGTCCATGACGGCTCCGTGACGATTGCATGACGCCCAATCGGGCTGTCGCGCCATGTACACTGACCGCTCGATCAGGAGTTCGCCATGTCCCAGCTGCTCTCCCTGCGCCACTACCACCACGAACAGATCGCCCACAGCCACGACCACGCCCAGCTGGTGTTCGGCCTGTCCGGGCGGCTCGATTTCGAGGTGGCCGGGCACGGTTGCCAGGTGTCCAGCATGAGCTTCGCGGTGGTCCCGCCCGCCACCCACCATGCCTGCGCCAGCCCCCTGGGTAGCCGCTGCCTGGTGCTCGACGTGCCGTTCGACGGCTGGCTGCAGCAGCGCCTCGGCCACCATGCCGACAGCAGCCGGCGCCTGCTCGATCGCCCGGGCCGGGTGCAGCTGACCCCAGCCCAGAGCCAGCTGGTCAACTGGCTGGCGGCCAGCCCGATCAACGACGAAGTGATCGCCCAGCAAGGTGCCGCCCTGCTCCTGGCCAGCCTTGGCAATGCCGGCGCGCAGCCGCTGGCGGCGCCGGGGCTGCCGCTGGCGGCCATCGATGCACATATCGACCGGCATTGTGCGCACCCGCTGCAGGTGGCTGACCTGGCACGCCTGTGCGGGCTCTCAAGCGCGCGTTTTCATGCCCGCTTCCTGGCCGAGACCGGCCACACGCCGATGGAGCATGTCCGCCAGCGGCGCCTGCAGCGGGGCCGCGAGCTGCTGCTGTCCAGCCATCTGCCGGTTGGCGAGGTGGCCGTGCGGGTCGGCTATGCCTCGCAGAGCGCCTTCACCGCCGCACTGGCCCGCGAGTTCGGCCTCACCCCACGCCAGCTGCGCGCGGGCGCCTGACGCGAGGCGCGCAACAAAGCCCGCGAGCCGCGCGACAGATTTGCCGGCCACGGCCACCTAGACTGTGTCGATCAGTCAGGAGTCAGCGCATGCAAACCATCGAATGGCAGGACTTTGAACGCGTCGAGCTGCGCGTCGGCACCCTGCTCAGCGCCCGCCTGAACGACAAGGCGATCAAGCCGGCCTACGTGTTGGAAGTGGACCTCGGCGAACTCGGGGTGAAGACCTCCAGCGCCCAGCTGACCGCGCACTACAGCGCCGCCGAGCTGGTCGGCCGCCAGGTGCTGTGCGTGTGCAACTTCGCGCCCAAGCGAGTGGCCGGGGTACGCTCGGAAGTGCTGGTGACCGGTGTCTACGACCAGAATGGCAAGGTGGTGCTGGCCAGCTTCGACCGTCCCCTGCCCAATGGTGCCCGCCTGGGCTGAATCTGCGCCGCCCTCACGCCTCTCGATCTGGAATACCCATGCAGCATCGCACCGCCCTCTTCGCCCTGCACCTGGGTGCCCTGTTCTTCGGCCTCTCCGGCATTTTTGGCAAGCTGGCCCTGGCAGCGCCGCTGGTCATCGTGTTCGGCCGCGCGCTATTCGCCGTCGGTGCCCTGGCGGTCTTCGCCGGTATCGGCGAACCACGGGCGCCGCTGAGCTGGCGGCGGCGCCTGGCCCTGGCCGGCGCCGGCCTGCTGCTGGGTGGGCACTGGTGGGCGTTCTTCATCGCGGTGAAGGTCTCCGGCGTAGCGGTGGCCACCCTCGGCTTCGCCAGCTTCCCGGCCTTCACCGTGCTACTCGAAGGGTTGCTGTTCCGCGAGAAGGTGCGCCGGGCCGAGTGGGGCGTGGTGGCCCTGGTCAGCCTGGGCCTGGTATTGGTCACACCGAACTTCGACCTGGGCAGCGATGCCACCCTCGGCCTGGCCTGGGCGGTGTTCTCCGGGCTGCTGTTCGCCATGGTCTCGGTGACCAACCGCGCCACCACCGCCGGGGTCAAGCCGGCGCAAGCCGCGCTCTGGCAGAACCTGGCGATACTGCTGGCCTGCCTCCCTCTGGCCTGGTCGGCATTGCCCACGGTACGCGCGCTGGACTGGCTGTGGATTGCCCTGCTCGGCCTGCTCTGCACGGCACTGGCACACAGCCTGTTCGTCGCCAGCCTGCGCGTGCTCAATGCCCGCAGCGCCTCGGTGGTGTTCGCCCTGGAGCCGGTCTACGGCATTCTCTTCGCGTGGTGGCTGTTCAGCGAGCAGCCCACCCTGCGCATGCTCTTCGGCGGCGCGCTGATCCTGCTGGCCACGCTGGTCTCGGCACGCCTGAGCCGGCATACGGCCGACGTGAAGGACATCGGCTGAGGCTTAACGGTCGATGTGACCCAGATTGCGCTCGGGGTCGATCAGGTCGCGCAGGCGCTGCTTGAGCTCCTTGGCCTCGGGAAAACCGCCGTCGGCCTTGCGTTCCCACAGCTGCACGCCATCGCAGACGATGCGGAACACCCCGCCGGTGCCCGGCTGCAGGCTGACCATGCCCAGCTCGTCGGCGAAGGTGCTGAGCAGCTCCTGGGCCAGCCAGGCTGCACGCAGGAGCCACTGGCACTGGGTGCAGTAGGTGATGACGACCTCGGGTTTGCTGGACATGGCGCGCTCCGCGACTGAAGGAGGCGCCATGATAGCGCCGCCGGATCAGCCTTTCTCCAAGTTGCCCAGGATACGGGCGTGGATGTCCTGGCACAGGCGCTGCTCTTCCTCGCTGACGCCGGCGAACAGCTCCTTGCGCAGCTGCACGGCGATGCTCTCGATGCGCTCGATCAGCGGGCGCGCCTTGGGGCTGAGCACGACCTTCTTGGCGCGGCGGTCTTCCGGCACGGCAATGCGGCGCACCAGCTCCTGCGCCTCCAGGCCGTCGAGCAGGCGGGCCAGGGTCGGCCCCTCGACGCCGACCGTCTGCGCCAGCTCGCGCTGGGTCGGCGGCTCCTTGAGCAGCGCCAGGTGCAGCAATACCAGCCAGCGTGCCTGAGACAGGCCCAGGCCGGACAGACGACGATCCAGCTCGGCGCGCCAGGCGCGGGAAAGCTGGGCCAGTTGCATACCAAAACTGTGTTGCGCAAAGTTCTGCATAGTTGACTCTCGCTGGTCCTCGCCGCTGCCCGCATCCCCTGTTTCGAACGGACAGCAGAAAAACCTAATTATTAGTCAACTAACCATAACTCCAGAAAAGCCCGCCGCCAAGCCCGCCGTTACCATTTGACATACTGGTCTTCGACGAAGCCCCAGAGGTTGTCGATCAGCACCGGCGCGCGCCCCGGCGGGCGCAGAACGCCCTGAAAGCAACCGAACACCTGCTTGAAGTTGCTGGCCATCAAGCCCAGGTTCAACTGTTCGCGGTGCAGGCCATGGCCACGGAATGTCAGCTCCACCTGGCCATCGCCGGAAACGATGCGCCACGGCTGCAGGGGTTCGTCGCGGTTGAACTGGAAATGCACGCCGCCGACCTGCAGCAGTTCGCCATCCAGCCAGTAGCAGTTCTCGCTGAAGCTGGTTTCGTTGACCCCGCAGGACAGGTTCAGGCCGACCCGCATGCCTTTCACCTCGCCGGACAGGCAGGCCCAGTTCCAGAAGGTTTCCGGGCGCATGTAGCCGGCCGACCAGTCATGGTGGGCAAAGGCGTTCAGCGCTGTCAGGTCGAAGTCCCCCAGTGCGCTGCTCACGCTGCCGCGACAGCGCACACCGGCCACTTTCTGCGCATAGACCCAGCCGTTGACCGCCGTTGGCGTGCAGATGCACATGGGCTGGAACTGCTGCTCGCTGAAGCTCGCCTCGATGCGCGTGCCGTCATCCAGCTCGACCAGCAGGTGCTTGTCGCTGCCGCGGTTGTCCAGGCGCAGCAGGTTGGCGCCGCTGCGCAACTCGCACAGGCCGTCGTTGGGCTGCTGCGAAAAGCGCGTGGCATGGCCCAGCGGTCGCTTGAATTCGCGCTCGATCATGCGCCCGCTGGCTGGATGGAACAGGTAGACGAAACCGGCGGTGAGCAGGCTGATGTCGGCCAGCGCGCAACCGCCGATCAGCTCGTCGCTAACCAAGCCGAAGTACTGGAACTGGTGGAAGCGCCGCCATTTGGCCAACGCCCCCAAACGCCGGCCCATGGGCGAGCGGAAATCGAAGTCACGCCAGTTCACCTCGCCCGGCGCGGCCGGGAAGATGCCGTAGTGCGGTTGGCCATTGGCCTGGATCAGTCGTTCCATGAGAAGCGTCGGCAGTGGAAAGTCCCGATGCTAGCAGCCGCCGCCGCGCCGGTGAGGGACCGTTGGCGCCAGCGTCTGTGGCGCTTCAGGTCAACCGCCGCCGCGGGCCTCTGTCGCGCGGACGACGGAGAGCACATCCGCACGCCAGCACTGGCCAGCCCGCCCTCCGGAACAGCGACACGTGTTTTGCAAGACTAATGCCGTGACATCAGGCCTCGAACTCGGCCTGCAGGGCCGCACGCACGCAGTGCAGCACCCCCTCCGGCACCTGCCCGGCGAACTGTTCGGCCACCGCAGCCACCGGCGGCAGCTCACCCTCGCCATCGAGGAAGGCATCCTGGATCTCGCCGAGCAGCTCCTCGGGCAGGTCCAGCGCCTGCTCCAGCGACAGCTGCTGGCTGGCGATGGCTTCGGCCAGCAGGTTGTACACGCTCTTTTCGCCGCAATTGAGCTGGCCGGCGATCTGCGCCGGTGTCATCCCGGCACGGGCCAGGCTGACCAGCTCGTGACGCAGGTCAGTGACCGCCCTGGGCGCCTCGGCGGACGCGCCGCCATTGAGAACGTCGAGGAAGGCCTCGCCGTAGCGCTCCAGCTTGCGCGCACCGACGCCACTGACCTGGGCCATTTCGCTGAGGCTGCGCGGCTGGCTGCGCAGCATTTCCAGCAAGGTGGAATCGGGGAAGATGACGTAGGGCGGCACGCTGTGCTCTTCGGCCAGTTTGCGGCGCAGGGCGCGCAGCGCTTCCCACTGTTCGCGTTCCTCGCCACGCACCAGCTGGCTGGCACTGCTGCCGCTGGCCTTGGCCGCCTGCTGAGGCTTGAGATCGCGGCGCAGTTCCAGGGTGACTTCACCGCGCAGCAGCGGCCGGCAGGCATCGGTCAGGCGCAGGCCGCCGTAGCCCTCCAGGTCGACATCAGCCAGGCCACGCGCCACCAGTTGGCGGAACAGGGTGCGCCAGTCGCCTTCAGCCAGTGCCTTGCCGATACCGAACACCGGCAGGTGCTGGTGGCCGGAGGCGCGGATCTTGTCGTTCTCGCGCCCCAGCAGGATGTCCACCAGGTGGCCGACGCCATAGCGCTGGCCGCTGCGGTAGATGGCCGACAGGGCCTGGCGCGCCGGTTCGGTGGCGTCCCAGGTCTGCACGTTGTCGACGCAGGTGTCGCAATGGCCGCAGGGTTTTTCCAGCACCTCGTCGAAATAGGCCAGCAGCGCCTGGCGGCGGCAGCGCGTTTCCTCGCACAGCGCCAGCATGGCGTCGAGCTTGTGCTGTTCAATGCGCTTGTGCCGTTCGTCACCCTCGGAGTTGGCCAGCATCTGCTTGAGGAACACCACGTCCTGCAGGCCGTAGGCCATCCAGGCATCCGCCGGCAGGCCGTCGCGCCCGGCACGACCGGTTTCCTGGTAATAGGCTTCCAGGCTCTTGGGCAGGTCCATGTGACAGACGAAGCGCACGTTGGGCTTGTCGATGCCCATGCCAAAGGCGATGGTCGCCACCATGATCAACCCTTCCTCGTTGAGGAAGCGCTTCTGGTTATAGGCGCGCAGTTCGTTGGGCAGGCCGGCGTGGTATGGCAGTGCGGGGAAGCCCTGGGCACTGAGGAACTCGGCCACCTCCTCGACCTTCTTGCGCGACAGACAGTAGACGATGCCGGCATCGCCCTTGCGCGCGGCGAGGAAGGCCAGCAGCTGCTTGCGCGGCTGATCCTTGGGCTGGATGCGGTAGAAGATGTTCGGCCGGTCGAAGCTGGAGAGGAAGCGCTCGGCTTGCTGCAGGTGCAGGCGCTGGGCGATTTCCTCGCGGGTGCGCATGTCTGCCGTGGCGGTCAGGGCGATGCGCGGCACGCCGGGGAACAGCTCGGCGAGCTGGCCCAGCTGGAGGTATTCCGGGCGGAAGTCATGTCCCCATTGCGACACGCAGTGCGCCTCGTCGATGGCGAACAGCGCCAGCTGCGGCAGGCGCTGGAGGAAATCCAGCATGCGCGGCTGTACCAGGCGTTCGGGCGCCAAATAGAGGAGCTTGATCTCGCCACGGCGAATGCGCTCGGCAATGCCGCGCTGCTCCTCGGCGCTCAGGGTGGAGTTGAGCGCCACCGCGGCCACGCCGAGTTCGTCGAGGGTGGCGACCTGGTCGTCCATCAGCGCGATCAGCGGCGAAACGATCACCGCCAGCCCCTCGCGCAGCAGGCCGGGCACCTGATAGCACAGCGACTTGCCGCCGCCGGTGGGCATCAGTACCAGGGCATCGCCGCCACCCGCCACGCGGTCGATGATCGCCGCCTGGTTGCCCCGGAAGGCGTCGTAACCGAAGACATCTTTGAGAATGCGCAGCGCGGCGGACATGGGCGACGGGATCATCCGGAGAGTGAAGAAACGGCCGCGCAGTATACGCGAGCCAGGCTAGCGGCAGGCCATCGCCTGTCGGCCGTGCTTTTGCCGGCACAGGCGGCTAGAATCCCGAGGATTACTCACTCAAGGTAGTTCCACGATGTCCTTCGCCGAGCAATTGTCCCGCCTGCAAGCCTTCCTCGATGCCGATGACCTGCATGAGGAAGCGCTGGACTACGTGGCCGCCCATGGCTACCTGACCGCCCTGTGCATCTGCCCCGACCAGGTGCCGGAGCGCGAATGGATCGACGCCCTTTTCGCCGAGCCGCCGCATTACCGCAGCGACATCGAGCGCGAGGAAGTGGAGATCACCCTGCAGCTGCTCAAGGCCCACATCGCCCGCCAGCTGGCTAGCGACGACGAGCCGGAGATTCCCTGCGAGCTGGACCTCGGCGACGAGCCGGACGACTCCGACCTGCGTGGCTGGTGCATCGGCTTCATGGAGGGCGTGTTCCTGCGCGAAGCCGTGTGGTTCGAGGACGCCGAAGACGAAGTCAGCGAACTGCTGCTGCCGATAATGGTCGCCTCCGGCCTGTTCGACGAGCAGCCCGAGTTCGCCGAGATCGCCCGTGACCGCCAGCTGGTGGACAGCATGGTCGAGCAGATTCCCGAACTGCTCACCGCCCTGTTCCTGCTGTGCCAGGCGCCGGAAGAGAAACCCGCGCTGCTCAAGCCCCGTCACCACTAAGCCGCGCCCATGGCGCACAGCGACATCCCGCAGAGCCGCCATCGCAGCGTGCGCTACGCGCTGCTGGCCATCGGCTGGCTGAGCGTGCTGCTCGGGGTGATCGGCATCTTCGTCCCGGTGCTGCCGACCACGCCCTTCCTGCTGCTGGCGGCGGCCTGTTTCGTGCGCAGCTCGCGGCGCTTCTACCTGTGGCTGGTCCACCACAAGCACCTGGGCCCATGGATTCGCGACTACCTGGAAGGCAACGGCATCCCGCTCAAGGGCAAGGTCTACGCCATCGGCCTGATGTGGCTGAGCATCGGCCTGTCCTGCTACCTGGTACCGATGCCCTGGGCGCGCGCGTTCATGCTCACCAGTGCGGTGCTGGTGACCCTCTACATCCTGCGCCAGAAGACCCTGCCGGCGCGCGACTGAGCGCGGCGCGCGACGGCAAAAAACCCAGCGACTGCCTACACTTTCTCCACCTCCCGTGGAGAGCACCTTCATGCCGTTGCGGCCGCATATTCAGGGACGAGCCAGGAGTCTGCCGGCAGGCCGGCTGCTGCTCGGCGCCCTGCTCGGTCTGCTGCTGGCACTGACGGCGAAGGCTAGCTGGGACTTCGGCCTGATAATGCAGAACGCCGAGCAGCGCTACGGCAATCTGGGCGTCGCCAAGGGCCGGATCGAGGCCTGGGACGAACTGATCCGTGCCAGCGAGGGGCTGCCCGAGAGCGAGCAGCTGGCAGCGGTCAATCGCTTCTTCAACCGCCAATACCGTTTCTCCGACGACATTCGCAACTGGCGCCAGAACGACTACTGGGCCACCCCCGTCGAGGCGCTGGTCAAGGGCGCCGGCGACTGCGAGGACTACTCGATCGCCAAATACTTCACCCTGCGCCGCCTCGGCGTGCCCTCCGACAAGCTGCGCATCACCTACGTCAAGGCGCTGCGCTACAACCAGGCGCACATGGTGCTGACCTACTACGCCAGTCCCGGCGCGGAACCTCTGGTGCTGGACAACCTGATCGGCGAAATCCGTCCGGCGTCCCAGCGCAAGGATCTGCTGCCGGTTTATGCCTTCAATGCCGAGGGCCTCTATCTGCCGGGGCAGACCGGCAAGAAGAGCGATACCAAGAAACTGTCGCGCTGGCAGGATCTGTTGAAGAAGATGCGAGCCGAAGGCTTCGACATCGGAGAAGGTTAGGAGAGGCCTATGTCCCTGTTGAAACAGCTGTTTCTCGCCATCTGCCTGTTCCTCGTGGTGGCGTTCACCGGCAGCTTCATCGCCAGTGTCGAAACCTCGCGAGAGCAACTGCTCAGCCAGCTGCGCTCCCACGCCCAGGACGCCGCCACCGCGCTGGGGCTGTCGATGACGCCGCATGTGGACGACCCTGCGATGATCGAGCTGATGGTCAGCTCGATCTTCGACAGCGGCTACTTCGCCACCATTCGCGTGGTGCGCATTCCCAGTGATGAAGTGATAGTCGAACGGCGCACCACCACTACCTCGGACCGCGTGCCGCAGTGGTTCGTCGACCTAGTGGACCTCGAGCCCGAAGGTGGCGACGCCCTGATCATGCGTGGCTGGGAACAGGCCGCCCGGGTCGAGGTGCTCAGCCACCCGCAATTCGCCTTGGCCAAGCTGTGGGACAGCGCCATCGGCAGCGCACTGTGGCTGCTGTTCTGCGGGGTGGTCAGCGCCATTCTCGGTGGCTGGCTGCTACGCACCCAGCTACGACCGCTGGACAACATGGTCAACCAGGCCCAGGCCATCAGCCGCCGCGAGTTCCTCACCCTGCCCCGCGTGCCACGCACCCCCGAGCTCAAGCGCGTGGTACTGGCGATGAACCAGATGGTCGAGAAGCTTAAGCAGCTGTTTGCCGAAGAAGCCGCACGCAGCGAGAAACTGCGCGAGGAAGCCTACCAGGACAGCCTCACCGGGCTGGCCAACCGCCGCCTGTTCGAAATCAAGCTGGCCAACCAGCTCGCCATCACCGAGCAGAACGCCGCCGGCTACCTGATGTTCCTGCGCGTGCACGACCTTGGCGGCCTCAACCAGCGCATGGGCGGACAAAAAACCGACGCACTGATCTTCAGCATCGGCGAGCTCCTCAAGCGCCTGCTGGAACAGCGCGGTACGCCGGAGTGGCTGGCCTCGCGCAGCCGCGGCGGCGAATTCACCCTGCTCGCCCCCGGGCAGGTCGGCGAGGATGCCGACCGCCTGGCCGAGGAACTGGTTGAAGGTCTGGAGAGCCTGCGCCAGACCGGCGCCAGCGACTGCATACCGGTGGCCCACCTGGGCATCGCCGCCTTCAGGCCGGGCGAGGAAATGGCCAATGTCATCGGTCGCGCCGACCAGGCCCTGGCCCAGGCGCAGAGCCATCCCGAGAAGCCCTGGGAGCGTCTGGACGATTTCAATACCAGTGCTGGCCAGGGCCTGCACGATTGGCGACGCTGGATCGACGACGCGCTCAACCAGGGCATGCTGCAGCTGTACTTCCAGCCGGTGGCCACCTGCGCCGATACCGGCCGCGTGTTGCACCAGAAGGTACTGGCGCGCCTGCTCGACCCGCAGGGCGAAGCCGTGGCCGCCGGCCGCTTCCTGCCCTGGATCGAACGCCTGGGCTGGGCGGCGCGCTTTGACCTGGCCATGCTCGAACACAGCCTGGCCCACCTGGCCAAGTACCCGCAGCCGCTAGCGCTCAGCCTCTCCGCCGCCACCCTGCGTGATGCCGCCAGCCTGAACCAGCTACTCGATGTGCTCAGAGCCAACCCGCAACAGGCCGAACTGATGACCCTGGAGCTGGATGAACGCTACCTGCCACCGCCGGCAGAGCTGGAGAAACTCAGCCAGCAGGTGCGCGAAGCCGGCTACCACCTGGGCCTGCAGCACTTCGGCGGTCGTTTCAGCCTGATCGGCAACCTGACCCACCTGGGCCTGGCCTACCTGAAGATCGACGGCAGCTACATCCGCGCCATCGACCGGGAAAACGACAAGCGCGCATTCATCGAGGCGATCTTCCGCGCCACCAACAGCATCGACCTGCCGCTGATCGCCGAGATGGTGGAGACCGAAGGCGAACTCAACGTGCTCAAGGAGCTGGGCATCCACGGCGCCATGGGCCGCCTGATCGGCGCCCCCTCCCCCTGGCAGGGCTGACCGGGCTGCGTCACCGCGCAAAGAAAGCCCGCCATGACGGCGGGCTTTGCGTATCGGTCAGATCAGTTGGTGATCATCACCTAAGAGGCCGCTGAGCCCCTCGATCTCGGCACGGGTCACCGCCCGCCTGTCCAGCTTGCGCCGCGCGGCTTCCGGCAAATCGGTGTAGCGGATAACGCCCTTCGCCACCAGCACGCCGACCACGTCCTCCAGCACCCGCACCAGCTCCAGGTCGGACTCTTTCAGGCTGGCCAGACGTTCCTTGACCTCCTCGCGGGCCGCCAGCCAGTTGTGCAGCTCGTCGCTCTCGACCGCCAGCATTTCCGTCATCCCCTCGAACGGATCATGCTCCACCCGCAGCAACCGCCCTTCGGCATCCCTTTGCACGTACACCATGTGGTTTCCTCCAGGCATGAAAAGGCCCGCTACCCCACAAGGGTAGCGGGCCGATGATAAAAGTGACGCTCAAATCATGTCGGCCTGCCAGGCCCCGTTCCAGTGAACGAGACCTCCAACAGTTATGCGGTCTTCAGCGCATTGTCATCCAACAGGTTGGTGATGATCGTAGCCTCGTTGCTGGTTCCATAGAAGGTAGAGAGATTGATGTTGTCCAACATCACCTGCTGAACCACCGGGCCTGCCGCTTCGGTACGGATATCGATAGTGGTCGTCGAGCCCGCGAAGGCGAAGTCCAGATAGTTCTGCAGGTCAGCCGGGTTGCTTCCAACACCTGAGAGCAGCTGCGACAAATCCAACTTGTCGGAGTTGACGCCACTGGCATCGAGATTGAAGTCGGTGATGTGGTCCAAACCACCACCCAGTCCACCTTTCTGCCAAACATAAGTGTCCTTGCCAGAGCCACCCGACATGGTGTCTCCCCCAACCCCACCGATCAGGAAGTCATCGCCAGCCAGGCCAGCCAGGGTGTCATTGCCACCTGCCCCGAACAGCACGTTGGCACTGCCGTTACCCGCAAGGGTATCGCCAAAGTTGGAGCCAACCAGGTTCTCGATTCCGCTGATGGTATCGAAGCCCGCACCGCCCGTGTTTTGCTGAAGCCCGGTATTCAGGCTGACGACCACGCTGGCACCGATGTCAATGTAGGTCGCAGTATCGACACCAGCACCGCCTATCAGCGTGTCGTTACCCAGCCCACCCGCCAGGATGTCGTTACCAGTGCCTCCGTCCAGGGTATCGTTGCCGCCCAGGCCGATCAGCACATCATCGCCATCACCACCGTTGAGCGTATCTGCGGAGCCATCCCGACCAAGCAGAATCTCATTGCGGAAGGTGCCGTTCAGCGTGTTGGAGCCGGCGCTGCGGGTGATATCAACGACTCCACTGTCCAACACCGAGCTGCCATTGATGGAGGCCCCGTAGTTGAAACGGCCACCATCAGTCGCACTGTTACCGTCCTCAGTGAAGGCCACGGTACCAGCCCCAAGACTGGCGTCACCATCCACTGCCCCCGAGACATTGAACACCGACAGCAGGCCACTACTCGACCCTGTGTCGTTGGCCAACAGCGCCCAGGTTGGGATGTTGATGACATCGTCGCCCGACTGAGCGTTCACATTGGTCAACACCAGATCATCGCGGATGACCATCGCGCCCTGGCCGGGGGTGATGTTGATATTGAGGTTGGCCGATGCGGCATCGCCGTCATTGTCGATGAGCGTGAAGGCGATGGTCGCCACCACAATCGAGTTGATGGCGCTCGGCGGTGTATAGGTATAAGACCCGGTGAGCATGTTCACAGCGATGCTCGAGCCGCCACCCATGGTCACCGTCAACACGTTGCCGCTCAGGCTGCCATTGTTGGCACCGGGACCGGAGGCAACAAAGGTGTTGGTGAGTTTGTCGTAGGTGTAGGTCTTGCCGGCAATCACCAGGCTGCCCACGAAACCGCCATCAGCACCAAAGCCGCCACCGCTCGTAAGGTTGCCAGGAATCGGTGAAGCCTGAGCGGTAGCCACCAGGGTTGCCGTGAGGTCATTCAGGTCATCGACCTCAATGGCATTGGTGTTTCCACCGCCAGCGGTACCGTTGTAGGCAATCGGATTGAGTGCCGCAGCATCTACATCCGTTCCCATACCCAACGCATAGGCGCGGATATTATTGGCGGTGAGGAAGTTGATCCATGCCTGCTCCTCCGATACGCCGCCGTTGGAAAACGGCGTTGGCCAGCCCGCAGCGGAGCCCGGCGTATTGGAGATACCCGCGTCACCGGAGGGTCTGTTGGGGAAGCCGTCCGACAGGAAGTAGGCAACATTCTGCACGTTGCCGGTGGCCAACTTGCCCGCGTCGTCGTAGACGTTGATGGCGTCTATCAACGCTTCGTCGTAGTTGGTGAATCCACCTGGATTGACACCCAGAATGGCAGCCTTCGCGGCAGCGACCGTTACCCAGGTGCTGACGACATCGGCACCATCAGAGAAGGTCACGAAACTGACCCGCACATCGCCCAGCGCATCGTACTGCTCCAGCAACTCCAGCAGCGCATTCTTCGCCACTTCCAGGCGGTCCATGCTGCCAACCCCTGAAGGGTCATCCATGCTGCCGGAGACATCCAGCACGATCAGCAGGTTGCTGTTCAGACTGACCGCCGCCTGGCCGGACTGGGTCTGATTGGCTGCACTCGGCGCATCATCGCGGAAGCTGATGGCATTGCCGAGGTTGATGGTGGCAGTGCTCGTATCACCATCCTTGTCGGTGATGGTCGCTGTCAGCTGCACCAGATTAGGTGCACCGAGGCTGGTTTCCTGATCGGGCCCACTATTGGGTGTGTGCACGACTGCACGCTGCTGATCCAGGGTCACCTGGCCAGAACCATTGACCGTGACCGTAAAGGCAACCTGCCCTCCCACACCGCCAACCCGGCCCACGATGGTTCCGCTCTCGTTGTAGAGCAGGATATTGCTGCCCGTGGCCGAGTCATCCAAACCACTGTCTACGCCGGCCGAGCTGACGCCAAGGGCATAGGTGATGCTACCCGCGCCATCGGCACCATAGCTGCTGGTGAAGACGCCGGCGAAACTGGTCGTGGCATTGGTTGCCAGGTTGCTCTCGTCCACCTGCAGACTATCGGCGGTCACCGGGCCAGCGCTGATGCTGGGGCCGTCATCACGGAAGCTGATGGCATTGCCCAGGTTCACCGTGGCTGTGTTGCTATCGCCATCCTTGTCGGTGATGGTGGCGCTTAGCTGAACCATGTTGGCCGCCCCCAGGCTCGACTCCTGATCGACGCCGGAGTTGGGGGTGTGAATGATCGCCCGCTGCTGATCCAGCGTGACCTGACCGGAGCCGTTGACCGTGACGGTGAAGGCAATCTGCCCACCCACACCGCCAACACGGCCCACGATGGTGCCGCTCTCGTTGTAGAGCAGGATATTGCTACCCGTGACGGAATCATCCAGACCACTGTCTACACCGGCCGAGCTGACGCCAAGGGCGTAGGTGATGCTACCCGCGCCATCGGCACCATAGCTGCTGGTGAACACGCCGGCGAAGTTGGTCGTGGCGTTGACCGTCAGATCGCTTTCGTCCACCTGCAGGCTATCGGCGGTCACCGCACCCGCGGAGATACTCGGACCGTCGTCGCGGAAGCTGATGGCATTGCCCAGATTGAGCGTGGCCGTGCTGCTGTCGCCGTCCTTGTCGGTGATGGTGGCGCTGAGCTGAACCATATTGGCCGCACCCAGGCTCGATTCCTGGTCGACGCCGGAGTTGGGGGTGTGGATGATCGCCCGCTGCTGATCCAGGGTAACCTGACCGGAGCCGTTGACCGTGACCGTGAAGGCAATCTGCCCACCTAGACCACCAACCCTGCCGACTATCACTCCAGCCTCGTTGTACAGCAGGATATTGCTGCCGGTGGCGGAGTCATCCAGACCGCTGTCCACTCCGGATGCGCTGACGCTGAGGCTGTAGGTGGTGCTTCCCGCGCCATCTGCACCGTAATTGCCGCTGAACGCACCAGCAAAGTTGGTGCTGGCATCCCCGAGCAGATTGCTTTCGTCCACCTGCAATGTGTCGATACCGGCCGAGCCGGCACTGATGCTCGGACCATCGTCACGGAAGCTGATGGCCTCGCCCAGATTGAGCGTGGCTGAAGTGCTGTCGCCATCCCTGTCGGTGATAGTGGCGGTCAGCTGGACCAGATTGGCCGCACCCAGACTGCTTTCCTGATCAACTCCGGTATTGGGGGTATGGATGATCGCGCGTTGTTGATCAAGCGTGACCAGACCCGAGCCATTCACCGTGACGGTGAAAGCAATCTGCCCACCCGCACCACCAACCCGGCCGACAATCACACCCGCTTCGTTGTACAGCAGGATGTTACTGCCGGTGGCGGAGTCATCCAGACCGCTGTCCACACCGGCCGAACTGACGCCCAGCGCATATGTGGTGGTGCCCGCACCGTCGGCACCGTAGCTACCCGTGAAGGCACCCGCGAAGCTGGTGCTGGCATTGGTACTGAGGCTGGTTTCATCCACCTGCAAGCTATCAGCCGTCGCAACACCGGCACTGATGCTCGGGCCATCATCGCGGAAGCTGATGGCCTCGCCCAGATTGAGCGTGGCTGAAGTACTGTCACCATCCTTGTCGGTGATGGTGGCAGTCAACCGAATCAGGTTGGCAGCACCCAGGCTGCTTTCCTGATCGGCTCCGCTATTGGGGGTATGCACGATCGCACGCTGTTGATCGAGCGAGACGACGCCCGAGCCATTCACCGAAACGGTGAAAGCAATCTGCCCACCCGCGCCGCCAACCCGCCCCACGATTACTCCAGCCTCGTTGTACAGCAGGATGTTGCTGCCGGTGGCAGAGTCATACAGACCACTGTCCACGCCGGGGGCACTAACGCTGAGGTTGTAGGTGGTGGTTCCGCTGCCATCGCCACCGTAACCGCCAGTGAAGGCGCCGGCGAAGTTGGTACTGGCATTCACGCTCAGGTTGGTTTCGTCCACCTGCAGCGAATCTGCCGGAGCAGAGCCCGCCGCAATGGCCGGCACGTCATCCTCGATCTGTACCAGGAAATCACCGGCCAGGGCCACGGGGGTCGCGCCATTGCTGGCCTGCAGGATGCTGGCAAAGTTCATCACCAGCAGCTCGTTATCGTCGCCATTGCCCAGCGGGTGGTCGACCGGCCGGCTAAGGGTGAAGGTGTAGTCCCCATCCGTCTCCACCGTCAGGGTGAACACGGTTGGGCCTGCGACTCCAGCCTTGGCGGTCAGCGTACCCCCAGACACGCTGTACACGAGAGCCACGCCACCAGAGGTCGCTGGAGCAAGACCCGCGGTATTGGTGGAAAGGCCAAACTGCACACCGGCAGAGGGACCAACCGCCAGATCGCTGAGGTTGCCGGTTGCAACCGTAGTCACCGTGTCGTTATCGGTAATACCGCCGGGCAGCTCATCCTCGTCAACCTTGGCGATGACCGGGCTGATGTCCTCGACATAGACCGTGAGGGTGGCCTCGGAGGGGTCGCCATCCTTGTCGACGATGACATAGTCGAAGGTCTCGACCTTATCGCCACTGCTGGTGCTGGGTGCACGGTAGGTCCAGGCACCGGTGGCGAAGTTGAAGTCCAGCTCACCGCCGCCCGCAGTGGGAATGTCGGTCAGCTGATTACCCAGGATATTCGGCCCGCTGCTCGGGTCGATCACCCCGGCGCCATTCCATACGTAGGTGATGCCGTTGATCTCGATGGACAGAATCCGGCCCGGGCCGTCGGCGCCATAGCCGTCGTCGTCACCGCTACCGCCATTGTTGACGCCGTCGCTGCCATGCAGCACGTTGCCGTTGACCAGACCACCCACCACATCGTCGAGCAGGGTGTCGACCAGATCGTCGAAATCATCCACCCGCAGCGGATCGTTGTTCGGGCCGGCATCCAGGTCCACATCCTCCAGACGCTGGTCGACGATGCCGTTACCGATGCCGATGGTGGTCACCGTGATGCCGTTGCTGTCGATAAAGTTGTTCCAGGCAGTCGCCGTGCTGTCGGCCAGCGAATTACCGCCGGTGCCGGTCTGCTGGTTGGGGTTACCGTCGCTGATGAACACCACCTGGTTGTTCCAGCCCGGCAGCGGCGTGAACGTATCCATGGTCTCTTCGATGGCATCGGTGAAGTCGGTGCCATTGCCGATGGTGTTGGGCCGCACGCCCCCCGGCTCGGACGGATTGAGGGCGTTGACCTGGGCAGCGAAGGCGGCCGCACTGTCGAACGGCCCGAACGACAGTGCACTTTCCGAGAACACCACCAGCTGCACCTGCACGGCGCCACCGGCGCTGGCGAACAGTTCCTGACCGGCCGTGCGCACGGCGTCCAGCATCAGGTTCAGCTCGCTTGTGCTGATGCTACCGCTGAAGTCGAGGACGAACACCATGTTGATGTCCTCGGTCTGCCCCGTGGAGACGTAAGCCACGTCGTCCTGGGCTACCGGTGTGTCGTCGTCGACATTGACGGTCAGCGATCCGGTGGTGGTGTCACCATCCTTATCGGTGACCTGATAGGTCAGGGTGAACGGCTGGTTGTTCTCCAGATCAGCATTGGCATGCTGGATAGGGGCATTCTGGGTGACGGTATAGGCACCGGTCGCGCTGTTCAGCGTCAAGGTCAGCACCGTCGTGCCACCCTGCTTGACCAGCAACTGCGAGCCATCCGGGCTGGCCTGATAGGTGAAGCCACCCGGCGCACCGGACTCCAGCCACTTCAACGCACCCGCGCCATCGGCACCGAAGTTGTGCTGCAGCGTGCCGCTCACATTCAGCGCGTCGGCATCATCGCTACCAGCAGGGCCACCGGCTATACCGCCTGCCAGGGCATCGTCATCCAGTTGCACAACAGCATTGGCACTGGTGGAGGGACCGTCATCGTCAAAGGCGATCTTGCCACCCAGATCCAGGGTCTTGTCGGCGGTGGCGAAGTCACCGTCACCATCGGTGATGGTGGCCGTCAGGGTCAGGCCGATCTTGCCGGCGAGCAGCACTTCCTCCTGGCTGCTGTAGTTACTGTCAGAACCGGGGGCATCGTGGAAGATTTCCTGGAACTGGGTCAGGGTGACCTGGCCAGTGCCCGAGTTCACCGCCAGTGAGAAGACGGTGTTGCCAGCCGCCACCCCGACAAGGGTTGCCGAGGAGGAGCCAACAATCTCACCACCGATCTTGTACAAGTAGATGGGGCCTGCGGCGCTGTTCATGCCAGAGGCCAGTGGACCATTGCCGCCAGACAGCAGATTGAGGCTGTAAGACTGGACAATGTTGCCGGGACCATCCGCGCCATGACTGGATGAAGAGACGACCAAGGCTCCGCCGAAATTGCCGGTATCGGTATCGGAGCTGGCACCTATGGTCTGGGCATCCTGGGTATTCAGGGTCGGCACCGGCGCGGTTCCAAAGCCCAGCGTGATGCGAGGGCCGTCGTCGTCGAACGCCACCTTGCCGCCCAGGTCGAGGGTCTTGTCGGCACTGGCGGTATCGCCGTCACCGTCAGTGATCACCACTGTGCCCTTCAGGCCTACGAGGCCGCTGCCCAGCACGGCTTCCTGGTTGCCGTAATTGCTGCCGACACCCGGGGCGCTGTGGTCAATCTCCTCGAACTGGGTCAGCGTGACCTGGCCGGTCGCCGAGTTCACCGAGAGGGTGAAGATGGTATTGCTCGGGTCGACGCCCGCCTCGCTGGCCGAGGTCGATCCGTAGATCACTCCTCCGCTCTCGTAGAGATAGACGGTAGCGCCGTCGCTGCTGAGCCCAGACGAAGTGCCCTCCGCGGCGATCATGGTCAATGCATAGCTGGAACTGACACCTCCCGCACCATCGGCACCGTAATTCTGACTGGTGATGGTGAACGCACCGGAGAAAGAGTCGGTATCACTGTCTGAAGCACCGCCAATCGTCTGCGCATCCTGGGTATTGAGCACATCCGAATGCTGGCCGAAGCCCAGGCTGATGCTGGGACCATGGTCATCGAAGGCTACCTTGCCGCCGAGGTCCAGAGTCACGCTGTCGGAGTGGGTATCCTGGTCGTAATCGCGAATGGTTGCCGTGCCCTGCAAGCCAACCAGATTCGCGCCCAGCAGGGCCTCCTGACTGTCGTAGTTGCCATTGGCACCCGGCAGCTCATGGTCGATCTCCTGATACTGGTTCAGGGTGACGACGCCCGAGCCGTTGACCGACAGGGTGAAAATGGTATTGCTGCCGCTGATGGCTCCCTCGCTGGCGGCCGTGGAGCCGATGATGGTGCCACCCGGCGTCTGATACAGGCGGATGGCGGCACCATCGCTGCTGAGGCCGGAGAGCGTCCCTTCGGCAACCAGCAGGACCATGGAATAGCTCCAGGTCACCATACCCGGACCATCGGCACCGTGGTTGGCGCTGGCCGAGAAGGCACCGCTGAAGTTGCTGCTGGCCGAATCGAAATTGCCCCCGATCGTTTCGGCATCCTGGGTGTTGAGGGCTACGGGCTGCTGGCCGCTGAGCACCGCGTCGACGAGCGGAATGTCGTCTTCGACATGGATCAGGAAGTTGCCAGCCAGGGTCAACGGCGCACTGCCGTCGTTGGCCTGCAGGATGCTTGAGAAATCCAGCGTCAGCAGTTGGTTGTCATTGCTGCCATCGGCAGGATGATCCAGCGCCCTCTCCAGATTGAAGGTGTAATCGCCGTTATCCATCACCTGCAGGGTGAACACCACGGGGCCGGCAGGACCAGCGGTCGCGGTAAGGGTATTGCCCAGTACGCTGTAGACCAGCGCCACACCTCCGGAGGTGGCAGCCGTGATGCCACTGGTATCCGACGACAGCGTGAAGTGCGCTCCGGCGTCGGGGCCCACCACCAGCGGGGCAACACTCCCGGTGGCCACGTCACTCACCGAGTCCAGATCGTCAATGCCGGTTGGCAGATTGTCCTCGTCGACATAACCCACTACCGGGGCCAGATCCTCGACGTGGATGGTCAGGGTCGCCTCGGACGGATCACCGTCGTTGTCGACGATGACGTAATCGAAGGTCTCCGTCTTGTCACCATTAGGCGCGGCCGGGGCCTGGTAGCTCCAGGCGCCGGTATTGAAATTGAAGCTCAGCTTGCCGCCGTTGGCGGTGAGCACATTGCTCAGTTGCTCATCGCCATCCAGCACGCCGTCCCAAGTATAGGTGAAACCATTAATCTCGATGGACAGGATGCGGCCGGGGCCATCTGCGCCGTAGGCATCGTCATCGCCACCGCCTACGGCATTGTCGTTGCCCTGCAGGACATTGCCGCTGACCAGGCCACCGATGACCTGATCGACAAGGGTATCGACCAGATCGTCGAAGTCATCCACCCGCAGCGGGTCGTTGTTCGGACCGGCGTCCAGGTCCACGTCCTCCAGACGCTCATCGATAATGCCGTTACCGATGCCGATGGTGGTCACGGTGACGCCATTGCTGTCGACGAAGGTGTTCCAGGCGGCCGCCGTGCTGTCGGCCAGCGAATTACCACCGGTGCCGGTCTGCTGGTTGGGGTTGCCGTCGCTGATGAACACCACCTGGTTGTTCCAGCCCGGCAGCGGCGTGAACGTATCCATGGTCTCTTCAATGGCATCGGTGAAATCGGTGCCATTGCCGATGGTATTGGGACGCACGCCTCCCGGCTCGGACGGATTGAGGGCGTTGACCTGCGCTGTGAAAGCGGCAGCGCTGTCAAAAGGCCCGAACGACAGTGCACTCTCCGAGAACACCACCAGTTGAACCTGAACAGCTCCGGTCGCAGTGTTGAACAGCTCTTGCCCAGCCGTGCGCACGGCATCCAGCATCTGATTCAGCTCGCTGCCGCTGATGCTGCCGCTGAAATCCAGCACGAACACCAGATTGACATCCTGGGTCTGGCCGGCCAGTACGGTGGCCTGATCGTCCTGGGCCTCCGGCACATCGTCCTCGACATTGATCACGAAGCTGCCATCGGCAAAACCATCGACCGGGTCACCGTCACCATCGGTGGCGGTCAGCACACCGGAGAAGTCGATCGGCAGCCCGAGCAACTGGTCATCATCGGTGCTGCCGGGCAGCGGATGGTCCAGCGGCCCCTGCAGCTCGAAGCTGTAGCTGCCGTCGGGATTGACCGTGAGGGTGAAGACCGGATTGCCACCGGCAGTGGCAGTCAGCACATTGCCGACCACCGAATAACTCAGCGCAATGGAATCCGAGGTCAGGCCCTGTGCCTCCAGGGTCGCAATATCGAGCGGATCGCCACTCAGGCCGAAGTCACCCGCACCATCAGCGCCGAAGTTGACCAGCGCATTGAGTGAGCCGATAGGACCGGATACCGAGGTACCGTCACCGTCGCCATCACCGATGCCACCCGCCAGTTCGTCCTCGTCGACATTGGCCGTGACCACCGGGATGGGGTTCTGCTCGCTGTCGTACTTCAGCTCGACAGCCACCGGAATATCATCTTCCACACGAATCACGAAGCTGCCCGGATTCAGCCCACTCAGCGGGTCGCCATCGCCGTCGGTGGCGGTGATCACCGACGAGAAGTCGATGCCCGACGCCAACAGCTCGCTGTCGCCGGCCGGCGTACCGTCAGCCACCGGATGATCCAGCGGACCGGACAGGGTGAAGGTGTAACTGCCGTCACCCTCCACCTGCAGGGTGAAGATGGTATTGCCGCCAGCGGTGGCAGTCAGCAGATTGCCGACCACGGTGAAGCTCAGCGCCACACCTCCGGAGGTCAGGCCTTGCGCCTGCAGAGCGCCGATCGCAGCTGGGCTGCCAGTCAGGCCAACCGTGCCAGGGCCATCGGCCCCGAAGTTGATGGCCGCAAACAGCGCACCCTCGGCGCCTGTAGCCACGGTTCCGGTGGTGTCGCCATCGGTGATACCGCCGGGCAACTCATCCTCGTCGACCTGGTTGATGACCCATGGACGCTGCCCGATCTCGCGGGCCACCGGAACGTCATCCTCGACATCAATGGCGAAGCTGCCGTTCGGCAGATTCACGGCCATCGGGTCACCGTCACCATCGGTGGCAGTGATCATCTGCGAGAAGTCGATGCCCAGACCGGCCAGCGTCTCACCATCCAGCGCGCTGTCCGCGATCGGGTGATCGAGCGGGCCGCTCAGCACGAACTCGTAGCTGCCATTGGCGTCCACGGTGAGGGTGAAAATGGTATTGCCGTTGGCAGTCGCGGTCAGCACGTTGCCGACCACGCTGTAGGTCAGCTCGGTGCCCTCGGACTTGAGGTCCTGCGCATCGAGCGAACTGGTGTCGCTGGAGAGCCCTACGCTGCCGGGACCGTCGGCACCGAAGTCGATCAGCGCGAACAGGTCGCCCGGATCACCGGCGGCAATGGTGGTCTGGCCACCCTCCTCGTTGCCCTCGTAGGGGGCACCGTCGAGCAGGGTCAGAGCGTCTTCCTGAACCTCCTGATGGATGACCGTCTTCTCGCCACCATCCGGACGCGGCACATCGTCCTCGACGTTGACGGTGAAACTGCCGGCCGGGAAGCCACCGGCCAGCGGGTCGCCATCGCCATCCGTAACGGTCAGCACGCCGGAGAAGTCGACGCCCAATGCCGGCAGCAGTTCACTGTCAAAACTGCCATCGGGAACCGGATGATCCAGAGGGCCTTCGAGCACGAACTCCCAGCTGCCATCGGTATTCACCGTAAGGGTGAAGATGGTTTCGCCGCCAGCTGTAGCCGTCAGCACATTGCCAACCACCTCGTAGGTCAGCGGATCACCGCCGGACTTGAGGTCTTGGGCCTCCAGGGAGCTGACATCAGTAGACAGCCCGAAGTCGCCGGGCCCATCGGCACCGAAACTGACCAAGCCACTGAGCGAACCCGTGGTAGCACTGCCCACGGTCGTGGTCTGACTGCCCTCCGGGTTCCCCTGGTAGGGAGCACCGCTGCCCACGCTCAACGCATCCTCATGAACCACACCGGAGACGGAGCTACCCTCTTCGCCTCCCGCCAGCACCGGCACGTCATCCTCGATGTCGACGGTAAAGCTACCGGAGGGGAAGCCGCCTACCAATGGGTCTCCATCACCGTCGGTCGCAGTGAGGATGCCCGAGAAATCGATACCCAGACCGGGCAGGTCTTCCGAGTCAAAGCCGCCATCGGCAATCGGATGGTCTATCGGACCCTGCAGTACAAACTCCCAACTACCGTCGCCGTTGACGGTCAGGGTGAAGATGGTTTCGCCGCCGGCGCTGGCAGTCAGTACATTGCCAACCACCTCGTAGGTCAGCGGATCGCCGCTGGAGGTGAGCCCTTGCAAGTCGAGGGAGCTGACATCCGTGGACAACCCAAAGTCGCCAGGACCATCGGCACCGAAGTTGACCAAGGCTGAAAGCGAGCCCGCCAGTCCGGTGGCCGTTGTAGTCTGACCACCCTCCGGATTGCCATCATGGGGCGCACCATCACCACTGCTAAGCGCATCCTCGTGGACGATGCCCGTGACTTGCGGGAAATCCTGCCGCGCAAATTCGCCTTCGTCACGACTACCCGCCCATTGCGGCACATCATCCTCGACATCGATAACGAAGCTGCCGCCGTTAAAGGTGCCGACCGAGTCGCCATCACCGTCGACTGCAGTCAGGACACCGGAGAAGTCGATCGGCAACTCAAGAAACTCATCATCGTTGCCATCCGGAGTCGGGTGATCCAGCTGCCCAACCAGGGTAAAGGTGAAGCTGCCGTCGCCGCCCACCTGCAGGGTGAAAATGGTTTCGCCGCCCGCCGATGCGGTGAGCACGTTACCCGCCACGCTGTAGCTCAGCGCTGTGCCGCCAGAGGTCAGCCCCTGGGCCTCCAGGCTGGCAATCGCCACCGGGCTGCCTGACAAACCGAAGCTGCCAATGCCATCGGCGCCAAAGTTGACCAGCGCCCCCAGCGCACCGGGAGCGCCGCTGGCGACATTGGTGACGAAGTCTCCGTCGGTGATGCCATCGGAAGTTTCGTCTTCGTCGACGGCGGCAGATACCTGAGCACCCTCGCCCTCCGTCAGGATGGGGCCGTCATCGTTCACCAGCACATTCAGCTGCACGGTCGGCGAAACATCGCCGTCCAGGTCGAACATGCGTACGCCGAAGCTCTCGCCTACCTGGTCGGCAGCACCTGTGGCGTTGGGATTGCCGTGATTCAGGGTGTTGTCGGTCAGGGTGTAGGTCCAGTTACCCGCGGCATTCACCACGAGAACGCCGTACTGGCCCTGCACCACGCCACCGCTGGTAACGTCGATCCAGTTGCCGTTGACGTCCTGGATCTGGATGGCGGACACGCCATCGGGGGAGCTGATGATCAGAGCGCCGGAGGCCTGCTCGGCATTGCTGCCGGGGTTGGTCCCATCGGTCAGGCCTTCCTCGTCGACCACGGCCGGGCCGGTGATGATGGCGCCGCTGGCGTCTTCGTACTCGACCTCGATTTCAGGAGTGAAGTCCGCTACCGGGTCGTCGGTGACAATCGGTTCCGGGTCAGGGAATTCCGGCCCGGTATTCAGGCCTTCGGTGGGGAAACCAATAATCGGGTCCAGCGCGCCGCCCACCTCACTGAGCAGCACGAAGCTGTGCCCGCCCCCCAGGCCGCCGGCACCACCGGCGCCGCCAGCCCCTCCAGCTCCGGGGCCCGCGGCGGTCGCTTCACCTTCAACAGTAGGGTCGACACCCGCCTCGATTGCCGCCTGCAGTTGCTCGACGTCGGTCAGATCACCGTCAGTGGGTGCAGTCTGTTGGTCCTCGGCCTGATCCTGAACAGGCTGCCCATCCGCCCCCGCCAGCATCTGCTCGTTGAGGCTCAGGTTACTGTCACGCCCGAGGGTGAGGACCTCGCCGTTGCTGAGGGTTACCGCGACCGCGCCTCCCGCACCAGTGACCAGTTGCTCACCGGCATAGACACGATCGCCTTCGACTAGCGGTCGACGCGTTCCATCGCCAGCTACCGCAAAGACCTCGCCGACAACCTGACTGACGACACCAATCAAAGTAGCCATGATTCCTTCCTCCGCACTACAGCTGCCGACCACCGCCGACACGTTTCAAAAGAGTCAACTCACCTTTCGAATCCGGGATTTCGTGCGAAGAAAGAACTGGTGAAACGAACGGTGCACATGCGCAAAACTCGTAACACGACAGAAAAATGTCGCCCCGACTGCACCGACCTACTCCATCAGAAACATCCCCGCCCCTTATTCTCAAAACTGCGATTGACCGACCGTCTTATCTGCAAAAACGCCTAGAAGCCCCGTTTTTCGCGGCTTACGGAGGAAACAATGTGCCCGATCTCACAGAGTGCATAAGACTTTTTTCTCATAAATCTTGTGACGATTTTTTCTTAGCTACGCTGAAGGATGTTCTTAGCTGTGATGGTAAAGGCCTGAAACGCCTGATCAGGCAAAAATCGACAAAAAAATGGCGACAGGAACCGAGCATATAAATAAGGAGAAAACCTCATGCGCGTTCTCAAACCGCTCTACAGCGCCATTGTTCTAGCTGTCACCTGCTCCCAGGCGCAGGCAATGACACTGTCCGAGGCCATCCAAAGCACCGTGGACAACCACCCCGAACTGCATGCCAGCGTGAACGACCGTCTTTCGGCGGACGAGGACGTGAAAGTGGCCAAAGGTGGCTACCTGCCCACCGTCGATCTGATTGCCGGCTATGGCCGCGAGCAGACCGACAGCCCAAGCACCCGCGCACTGGGCGACCACAACAAGGAAACCCTCAATTACAGCAACGCCGAACTGCGGCTGCGGCAGATGCTGTTTGACGGATTCAACACTCCCAACGAGGTTGGCCGCACGGAAGCCACCGTGAACTCCCGCGCGTACTACATTCAGGGAACTGCCGAAAGCCTGGCGCTGCGCACCGTCGAGGTTTACCTGGAAGTACTCAAGCGGCGCGAAATGGTGGCCCTGGCCAGGAACAACCTGCAGGCCCACGAGCGCGTCAACGACCAGATCAAGCTGCGTAGCGAGCGCGGTGTTGGCAGCACAGCCGACCTCGACCAGTCCGAAGCCCGCCTGGCCCTGGCAGCCAACAACCTGTACACCGAAGAGGTCAACCTGGCCGATGCCGAGGCCAACTTCTTCAGTGCCACCGGGCGCCTGCCGGACGAACTGGAACAGCCGGCATCGGTCAAGGGCGAAGTGCCCGAGAACATCGAACTGGCCCGGCAGACGGTGATGGACAACAACCCCTATCTGAAGTCCGCCCAGGCGGATGTGTATGCCGCCGAGAAGCAGTATGAAGTGGCCAAGGCCCCCTTCTATCCGCGCTTCGACCTCGAACTGGCCACCAGCGCCGACGATAACGTGCAAGGCGATGAAGGCCACTACAACACCTGGCGCGCCGCCGTGGTGATGAACTACAACCTGTTCAACGGCATGCGCGACAAGGCCCGCCTGCAGGGCGCCGCGCACAAGATCAACCAGTCCATGGACATCCGTAACAACGCCCTGCGAGTCCTCAACGAGAACCTCGCGCTGGCCTGGAACGCGATGGAAAACGCGCGCATGCAGACGCCCAAGGCGCGCGACTACGCCGACTACACCGCACGCTCGCGTGAGGCCTACCAACAGCAGTTCAGCCTCGGCCAGCGCACCCTGCTGGACCTGCTGGACAGCGAAAACGAACTCTTCACCGCCAACCGCCGTTACACCGAAGTGCGCTACACCGAAGAGTTCTCCATGTATCGCGTCATCTCCGCCATGGGCGAGCTGTTGAGGAAACAGAACGTCGTAGTACCGGCCGAAGCTGTAGCCCTCACCGAAGTGAAGAGCGAGGCTCGCCTGCCGGAAATGAGGTAGTACCGGCGAAGACGTTGCCCGGCCTGGCCGGGCAACTCTCAGGAGTAGTGACCCTTGACCACCATGGAACGGAGACCTTCCGACGACCAGCGGCAGAGTCACGACGACCCGCTGCTGGACGGACTGCTCATTCTTTGCAACCTGCACGATTGCTCCGCCAGCCGCGCCAGCCTCACGGCAGGGTTGCCACTGCCCGAGCAGCGACTGAGTGCAGACCTGTTGCCACGCGCCGCAGCCAGGGCCGGCCTGCAAGGTCGCGTCCTGCGGCGCACACTGGAAGCCATCTCGCCGCTCAACCTGCCCGTGCTGCTCCTGCTCAAGGACGGCCGCAGCGCCGTGCTGCGTAAGATCGGACCGAAGAACCAGCTGCTGATCCTGCCGTGCGAGGCCGATGGCGGCGAACAGTGGGTCAATCGCGAGCACCTCGACATCGAGTACAGCGGCCAGGCCTTCTTCGCCAAGCCGCAGCATGAACTCGAAGAGGCCCGGACGCCGCTGGTGCCCAGGGTCGAGGCCTGGTTCCGCGACACCCTCAAGCTGTCGCGCTGGCTGTATACCGATGCGGTACTGGCCAGCCTGCTGATCAACCTGCTGGGCCTGATGGTGCCGCTCTTCGTGATGCAGACCTACGATCGGGTGGTGCCCAACCAGGCCACCGCCACGCTCTGGGTGCTGGCCATCGGGCTGTTCATCGGCACCGCCTTTGAGCTGCTGCTGCGCGTGCTCCGCGCCTACCTGCTGGATGTTGCCGGCAAGAAGACCGACGTGGTGCTGTCGGCCACCCTGTTCGAGCGCATCACCGGCATGGCGATGTCCTCTCGCCCGGCCACCATCGGCGGCTTCGCGCAGAGCATCCACGACTTCCAGGGGCTACGCGAGTTTCTCACCGCAGTGACCCTGACCAGCCTGATCGACCTGCCCTTCTCCTTGCTGATGATCGTGGTCATCGGGCTGCTCGGCGGCTGGCTGGTGATCATTCCGCTGCTGGCCTTCCCGATCACCGCCATCTTCGCCCTGATCATCCAGGCACGCCTGCGCGATACGGTGCAGAAAAGCCTGGCGCTTGGCGCCGAGCGCCAGGCTCTGCTGATCGAGACGCTCGGCGGTCTGGAGACGCTCAAGGCGTGCAGCGCCGAAAGCGAACGCCAGCATCGCTGGGAGAAGACCCACGGCGCCCTCACCCGCCTGGACAGCCATGCACGCTTCCTCGCCGCCCTGGCCACCAACGGCACCATGTTCCTGCAGCAGTTCGCCGGCATGGCCACCATCGTCTCGGGGGTCTATATCATCATCGCCGGTCATCTCAGCGTTGGCGCCCTGGTGGCCTGCTACATGCTTGGCAGCCGGGTGCTGGCGCCGCTGGGGCAGATCGCCGGGCTCATCACCCGCTACCAGCAGGCACAACTGACCATGACCAGTACCGACGCTCTGATGGCATTGCCACAGGAGCGCCAGGCCAATCAGCGGCCACTGGAGCGCACGCATCTGAAAGGCGCGCTGGATGTTCGCCAGGTCAGCTTCAGCTACCCCGGCCAAAGCGCTCCGGCGCTGAACAAGGTCAACCTGCGCCTGGCTGCTGGCGAGCGGGTCGGGATCATCGGCCGCAGCGGTTCGGGCAAGAGCACCCTGGCGCGGCTGCTGATGAACTTCTACACGCCGAGCGAGGGCCAGATCCTGCTCGACAACCTCGATCTGCGCCAACTGGACGTTGCCGATCTGCGCCACCAGATCGGTTACGTCGCCCACGACCTGCCCCTGCTGTCCGGCAGCCTGCGCGACAACCTCACGCTCGGCGCGCGCTATGTCAGCGACTCGCGCATGCTGGAAGTGGCCGAGCTGACCGGCGTGACCGACCTCGCCCGCCAACACCCGCAGGGCTTCGATCGCCCCGTCGGCGAGCGCGGCCAGCTGCTCTCTGGCGGCCAGCGACAGGCGGTCCTGCTGGCTCGCGCACTGCTGCTCGACCCGCCCATCCTGCTGCTGGACGAGCCCACCAGTGCCATGGACAACACCAGCGAGGACATCCTGCGCAACCGCCTGCAGAGCTGGTCCCAGGGCAAGACCCTGCTGCTGATCACCCATCGCTCCTCGATGCTCAGCCTGGTCGACCGCCTGATCGTGCTGGACTACGGCCATGTGGTCGCCGATGGCCCCAAGGAAGCGGTGATCGACGCCCTGCGGCGCGGGCGTGTCGGCCCGGCGGCCGTGTAGCGGAGGTGCCTCATGGAGCTAGCCCAATCCCTGCGTGACTACTTCAGCAGCCTGAAGCGCGAGAAGCAGGACACCGAGTTCATGCCCGAGGTGGACGGCGCCATCCTCGAAGACTCGCCCTGGCTGGCCCGCGCCACCGTATGGTCGGTCAGCGCCTGCCTCATTGCCGCGTTGGTCTGGGCCAAGTTCGCCGTGCTAGAGGAGGTCACCACCGGCGAGGGCAAG
Organism: Aquipseudomonas alcaligenes; assembly: GCF_900156545.1. Taxonomy (GTDB): domain Bacteria; phylum Pseudomonadota; class Gammaproteobacteria; order Pseudomonadales; family Pseudomonadaceae; genus Aquipseudomonas; species Aquipseudomonas alcaligenes_A. Next base: position 18,039 of record NZ_FTNW01000001.1, on the reverse strand, counting down.
GCGATTCCCTCCAGCAAGATACAGGTCATCCAGAACCTGGAGGGCGGTATCGTCACCGAGATCTTCGTGCGCGAAGGCCAGGTGGTGAACAAGGGCGACGTACTGCTGCGCCTGGATGCGACCCGCTTCATCTCCAACAAGGGCGAGACCGAGGCTGATCGTCTAGCCCTGCTGGCCCGCGTCGAACGCCTGAGCGCCGAGGCCGAAGGCCGCCCCCTGGCCCTGCCGGATGACCTGGTGAAGCAGGCACCACAGCTGGCCGAAGACGAGATGGCTCTGTACCGCTCACGCCAGCAGCGGCTCGACAGTGAGCAGAACACCCTCAAGGAGCAGTTGCGGCAGAAAACCCAGGAGCTCGCCGAGTTCCGTGCCAAGGCCCAGCAGTACCGCTCCAGCCTGGGGCTGATCCAGCAGGAACTGAACATGTCGCAGCCGCTGGTGGGCTCCGGCGCCATCTCCGAGGTGGAAATCCTGCGCCTGCGCCGCAGCGCGGTAGAAATGCGCGGCTCGCTGGAGGCCACCAATCTGGCCATCCCAAGGGCCGAGTCGGCCATGCAGGAGATCGAAAGCAAGCTCAACGAGTCGAACCTGATCTTCCGCACGGAAGCATTGAAGGAGCTCAACGAAGTACGCACCGAGCTGACCAAGATCACCTCGACCAGCGTTGCCATCGAGGACCGGGTCAGCCGTACCACGATCAGCTCGCCGGTGTACGGCGTGATCAAACTGCTCAAGGTCAACACCATCGGCGGCGTGGTCCAGCCCGGCGACCCCATGGTCGAGGTGGTCCCGCTGGAAGACAACCTGCTGATCGAGGCCCGCATCCGCCCACAGGACGTGGCCTTCCTGCACCCCGGCCAGAAAGCCATGGTCAAGTTCACCGCCTACGACTTCACCATCTACGGCGGGCTCAAGGCCAAGCTGGAGGTGATCAGCGCCGACACCATCACCGACGAGGAAGGCAACAGCTTCTATCTGATCCAGGTGCGCACAGACAAAAGCCACCTGGGCAGTGACGAACATCCACTGCTGATCATCCCGGGCATGGTCGCCACGGTGGATATCGTCACCGGCGAGAAGAGCGTGCTCGACTACCTGCTCAAGCCGGTACTCAAGGCCCGTTCCGAGGCCATGCGCGAACGCTAGTCACCGTGATTGCGCTGGTAGATCTCCGCCCCCATCGCCGCGATCTGCCCTTCGATCAGTGCCTCGAAGGGGCGTAACAGCGCGGCAAAGCACCTCCCTTCCTGCATCTCCAGCGCCACGGCTACGGCCTCGATGGTCGCCAGCGCACCCTCTGCGGGAGCCTTGCGCAGGCGGTAGCGCGAGCGGAGGCCCGAAGGCAGGCAGACTCGCGGCAAAGATGCCAGCACAGGATTGAGGTGCAACAGCTTGCGCGCCTTGCGCCAGGTGCCATCCGGCACTACCAGCAGCAAGGGGCGCTCATCATCCGACGGCTGCACCAGCGGCAGGGGTAGCGCCGCATCGCCCGGAAACAGCAGGCAGGCACGGTAGGCGGGATCGAACGACAGATCGGCGAACACTTCGCCCACCCGCAATTCGGCATTAATCAGACCCAGCGCCGCCAGGCGCGCAGTGTTCAGCGCGTGCCCCACCTCATCCGGGTGCTGCAGGATCAGCACCCGGGTGCGGCTGGGCAGGCATGGAATCAGATGACAAAGACAGTGACTCAGCGGGCGGGCGCAGCGCTCGCAGCGCGCTCGGGACATGACGGCATTCCTCCGGGCGCGCAGTGTGCCACAGCGCCCGGTTCAGCGGTTGAAGCGCTCCGCCAGGCTGTGCAGGTACTCCGCCATCTGTTCCAGTTCCTGGCTGATACCCACCCCCTGCTGCGCCTGCATGGCACTGTGGTCGGAGAGCTGGGCGATGCGGGTGATCTGCCGACTGATGTCCTCGGCGACATGCGCCTGTTGCTCGGACGCCGCGGCCATCTGCTGGCTCATGCCGGTGATGCGGCTGACCGCCTGACTGATACCGTCCAGAGCCTCACGCACCGCCTCAACACTGCTCACGCTGTCCCTGGAGATATCCTCGCCACGGCTGGCTGTCAGCACGGCCTTGTCCGCACCGCTGCGCAGCGAGGAGATGATCTGATGAATCTGCTCCGTGGATTCACGGGTGCGCCCAGCCAAGGCCCGCACCTCATCGGCCACCACGGCGAACCCCCTGCCCTGCTCGCCGGCACGCGCTGCCTCGATGGCGGCGTTGAGCGCCAGCAGGTTGGTCTGCTCGGCAATGGAGGTGATCACATCGGCGACGCTGCCGATGGACTGGGTCGAAACCGCCAGCTCGTTCACCGCCTGGCCAATCTCATGCACCGCATCGGCCATCTGCTGCATGGCGTTCAGACTGCCACCGGCCAGGTCACGCCCCTGCAGGGCGAGGCGATCCGCCTCCTCGGCCGCATGGGAAGTGTTCTGCACGTTGTGCGCCACCTCCTGAATGGTCGCCGCCATCTGGTTGATGGCGGTGGCCGACTGGTCCGTTTCGTTGCGCTGCTGCTCCAGCAACTCCGCACCGGAGCGCGACAGCTCGGCAGACTGGGCAGCGCGCTGTCGCACGTTCTCGCCGGCGTCCTCGAGACGCGTCAATGCGGTCTGCAGGCGCGCTTCTTCGCTGATCATGGCCATGTCCAGCAGCGCCTGAGCACCGCGGTTGTCGCTGTAGGTCAGGGCCACCAGCGCGCTGGTAAAAGCCTTGGGATGCTCCGCCAGCGTACGCCGGATGAGCTGACGCTTGCTGTACAGCTGATAGGAGCCCAGCGCGAACAATACGGCAAAGATGAATGCCAGCAGCCACGGCCCGCTCAGCACCCAATGCCCGGCAAGGATGACCAGGCCAGCCAGTATCAGCGGCCACGAACCGAGGATGTCATAGGTCCAGTGCTCGATCATCGGCACCGGCGGCTTGCCGGCGCGCAAGCGCGCATAGAGTGCCTCGGCACGGCGCTTCTGCGCCTCGCTGGGCACCGAGCGCACCGACTCGTAGCCCACCAACCTGCCATTCTCATAGATGGGCGTGACATAGGCGCTGACCCAATAGTGATCGCCATTCTTGCAACGGTTCTTGACGATCCCCATCCACGGCTTGCCCTGCTTGACCGTCTCCCACATGTGCGCAAACACACCGGGAGGCATGTCCGGATGGCGCACGATGTTATGCGGCTGGCCAATTAGCTCTTCGCGCGAGAAGCCGCTGATGGCCACGAACGCATCGTTGGCGTAGGTGATGGTGCTGTTGAGGTCGGTAGTGGAAATCAGGCGGTCGGCATCGGTAAAAGTGCGCTCACGCTGTGTAACGGGCAGGTTCTGACGCATAGACAGACCGTCCTTGGGGAGGTTGAAAGGTGGTTATGACTTCCAGGCCTTACACCTATTCTGTCTAGCACATCCGTGCCAAAACAGCACAAGGCCATCACCACCACTCAACCCACCCGACAGGCGGTCAGAGCGCCTTAGACGATCAGGTCGGCCTTGCGCCGGTAGGGAAATACATCGATCACCTTGCCCGCGCGGATCGCCTCCTGCAGCCCCTTCCAGTAGTCGGCATCATAGAGATCGCCGTGCAGCTGGTTGAACAGGCGGCGCTGGCCGACATCGCCGAACAGGAAGCGCGGGAACTCCTCGGGGAACACGTCGTTCGGCCCCACCGAATACCAGGGTTCGCTGGCCATCTCGTCTTCCGGGTAACGGGGCGGCGGGATGCGCCGGAAGTTCACCTCGGTGAGGTAGCTGATCTCGTCGTAGTCATAGAACACCACGCGGCCGTGACGGGTGACGCCGAAGTTCTTTAGCAGCATGTCACCGGGGAAGATGTTGGCGGCGGCCAGCTGCTTGATGGCCAGGCCGTAGTCCTCCAGCGCCTCCCTCACCTGCACCTCGTTGGCATGCTCCAGGTATATGTTCAGCGGGATCATCCGCCGCTCGGTCCAGCAGTGACGGATCAGCACGGTATCGCCGTTCTCGATCTGCACCGTCGAGGGCGCCACCTCCAGCAGTTCGGCCAGGCACTCGGGGTCGAACTTGGCCAGCGGGAAACGGAAGTCGGAGAACTCCTGGGTGTCGGCCATACGTCCGACCCGGTCGACGCTTTTGACCAGCCGGTAGCGGTCGATCACCGTGGCATGGTCGATGGTCTTGGACGGCGAGAAGCGGTCCTTGATGATCTTGAATACGGTGTTGAAGCCCGGCAGGGTGAATACGCTCATCACCATGCCACGCACGCCGGGGGCCATGACGAACTTGTCGTCGGTGCTGGCCAGGTGGTTGATCAGCGCGCGGTAAAACTCCGACTTGCCGTGCTTGTAGAAGCCGATCGAGGTGTACAGCTCGGCGATGTGCTTGCCCGGCAGGATGCGCTTGAGAAAGCCGATGAACTCCGCCGGGATGTCCACCCGCACCATGAAATAGGAACGGGTGAAGGAGAAGATGATCGAGACCTCCGCCTCATCGGTGATCAGCGTATCGATCTGGATGCCTTTGCCCTCCTGATGCAGCAGCGGCAGCACCAGCGGCCATTGCTCATCCGGGGTGAAGATGCGACCGACCAGGTAGGCGCCCTTGTTGCGGTACAGGGTCGAGGAGAACAGCTCGATGGTCAGCGCCTGGTCCTTGCACACCCAGTCCGGCAGGTTGGCACGCAGTTGGTGCTCCAGCTTGGCCAGGTCGCGCTCCAGGTCTTCGAAGGGCGCGCTGTAGCTGTAGTCGGTGAAGATCTGCCGCAGCGCCTGGTTGAGATCGCCGCGCGGCTGGTAGCTGCGGGTCTGCGGCGTGCGCTCATGCGAGCGCAGCGAAGGCCGGGTGGTGTGGATAAACATGCAGCCATCGCTGATCTTGTCGTGGCTGAACAGCCCGCAGAAGATCGAGTTGTACCAGGTCTCGGCCAGCTCATCGTCGTTGCGCAGGTCGATCAGGCGGATGTAGGCGCTCTTCACTACCGGCCACAGGTCGATATCCAGCAGTTGCTCGCTGCTGAATGCCTGGCGCAGGCGCTCGACCACCTCGCCAACCTTTTCCTCGTACAGATTGATCCGCGCCGCCGAGGCCCGCTGCGCCTCCTGCCACAGGGCCTGCTCGAAGCGGGCACGGGCACCGTTGGTGATCTCGCGGAAGTGCGCGCGATAGTCGTCGAAACCTTCGAGAATCGTGCGGGCGATATCGGCGGCCGGGCGTTGCTGCGACATGGAAGAGCCTCTGCTACATGGGCGGAAACGCGAGCTTAGCCAGAGCCGGCGCCGAGGAAAAGACGCGGTCTCGCCGGTCACGTTGCGACGGATAAAAAAAGCCCGTCACAAAGGACGGGCCAGGAGGGTGCCGCCCCGCTGTAAGGGCGGCGCAGAATCAGACTCAGGCCGCTTCGCGCACGCCCTCCAGCGAGGTCGAACTGCCGCCCTCGGCCAGCTCACGCTGCAGGGTGCTCTCGTCGAGTTGCTTGCACCACTTGGCGACCACCAGGGTGGCCACGCCATTGCCGATCAGGTTGGTCAGGGCACGCGCTTCGGACATGAAGCGGTCGATGCCGAGGATCAGCGCCAGGCCGGCCACCGGCAGATGGCCAACCGCCGAGAGCGTGGCCGCCAGCACGATGAAGCCAGAGCCGGTGACGCCAGCGGCACCTTTGGAAGCAATCAGCAGCACGGCCAGCAGGGTCAGCTGGTGAGTGATGTCCATGGTGGTGTCGGTCGCCTGGGCGATGAACACGGCGGCCATGGTCAGGTAGATCGAGGTGCCATCGAGGTTGAACGAATAGCCGGTCGGAATGACCAGGCCGACCACCGACTTGTTGGCACCGAGCTTCTCCATCTTGTTCAGCATGCGCGGCAGCGCGGACTCCGAAGACGAAGTGCCAAGCACGATCAGCAGTTCCTCGCGGATGTACTTGATGAACTTGAGGATGCTGAAACCGTGGGCGCGCGCGATACCGCCGAGCACCACGAGGATGAAGAACAGGCACGTGATGTAGAAGCACAGCATCAGCTGGCCCAGCTGCACCAGCGAGCCGACCCCATACTGGCCGATGGTGAAGGCCATGGCGCCGAAGGCACCGATGGGAGCGACCTTCATGATCATGTTGATGATGCCGAACATGACGTGGGCGATGCGGTCGATGAACTCCAGCACCGGCTTGCCATAGTCACCCATGCGCTGCAGGGCGAAGGCGAAGATCACCGAGAAGAACAGCACCTGCAGAATATCGCCGCTGGCGAAGGCGCCGACGATGGTCGAGGGGATCACGTTGAGCAGGAAGGCCACGGTGCTCTGCTGCTCGCCGGCGGCGGCGAAGGCGGCGATACCCTTGGTATCCAGCGTGGCTGGATCGACATGCATGCCGACGCCCGGCTGCGCGATGTTGACCACCACCAGGCCGATGACCAGGGCCAGGGTGGAGACGATCTCGAAGTACAGCAGCGCGTAGCCGCCGGTCTTGCCCACGGCCTTCATGTCCTGCATGCCGGCAATACCGCTGACCACGGTGCAGAAGATGATGGGCGCGATGGCCATCTTGATCAGCTTGACGAAGCCGTCGCCCAGCGGCTTGAGCGCCACGCCGGTCTCGGGGTAGAAGTGGCCGAGCAGGATACCGATGGCGATGGCCACCAGCACCTGAACGTACAGGCTCTTGTAGAAGGGTTTGCGGGTCATGGCAGTTCCTCGCTCGCCGCCGCCCGACCGCCCTCCCTGGATGACCGTGCGACTGCTCAAAGTGCTAACCCTCCTGCTCTGGAGGGATTTGTTGTTGGGAGCCCCCGACTGCGGGGCTGTAGCACCTATGGCAAGCGCTGTGCCAGAGCCTTCTATAAATAAATATCCTTAAAATACATACACTTACGAAAATATTAGGCATCCGACGGCGATGGAATTGGCGGATTTTCGCCAGGCACATGGCGGGATTTCGCCCGCGCCTGGGCATCGCGAGGCGCCGTCGCCAATGCACCAACACGGACCACAATGGCGCAAGGCAAGAGACAGGCGCCTCCTTTTGGGTCTATCAGCCACGCTCATCCGAGCCCGCCAGATCGCCTGAAATCCGCGCAACACAAGGGGCCCAGCCCTCTCCGAGAAAACTGGCACAGGCGCTGCATAACCCACAGCAAGCCCAACCCACACGGGCCGTCCCGCCGATCAATGGCGATCAAGGCGATGGACACGAGGCGCCCACGTAGGCACCGCACAGAACAGGCAAAGGCGCCTGAGACCGCAAGGTTTCAGGCGCCTTTTTATTTGCCGCGGAAAAACCTGATGAGCTTTGGCCGGGAAACGCTATGAACAGCACAGACGCCTCCACTGACAAGCAACGACTGATCGTCGTCGGCAACGGCATGGTCGGCCACCACTGCGTCGAGCAACTGCTCGCGGGCGGTGCCCTGGCGCACTACCGCATCGAAGTGTTCGGCGAGGAGGCGCAGCGCGCCTACGACCGTGTGCACCTGTCCGAATACTTCGGCGGCCGCGACGCCGAATCCCTGGCCATGAGCGCCGCCTCCCTCTATGAAGAAGAAGACCTGACCCTGCACCTGGGCTGCCCGGTGCTGGGCATCGACCGCGAGGCCCGCGAGGTGGTCACCGCCAAAGGCCGCTTCGGCTACGACAAGCTGGTGCTGGCCACCGGCTCCTATCCCTTCGTGCCGCCGATCGAAGGCGCCGAAGGTGATTCGCGCCTGGTCTACCGCACCCTCGATGACCTCGACGGCATCCGCGCCGCCGCCCAGGGCAAGCGCCGCGGCGTGGTGGTCGGCGGCGGCCTGCTCGGCCTGGAAGCGGCCAACGCCCTGAAGTCCCTGGGCCTGGAAGCCCACGTGGTGGAATTCGCCCCACGGCTGATGCCGGTGCAGTTGGACGACTTCGGCGGCGCCGCCCTCAAGCAGCGTATCGAGGACCTGGGCGTCGGCGTGCACCTGTCCAAAGCCACCCAGAGCATCAGCGCCGGCAGCGCATACCGCTACCGGATGAACTTCGCCGGCGAAGACTTCCTGGAGACCGACCTGATCGTGTTCTCCGCCGGCATCCGTCCGCAGGACGCCCTGGCCCGCGCCTGCGGCCTGGAGCTGGGCCCGCGCGGCGGCATCGACATCAACGACCAGTGCCTGACCAGCGACGAAAACATCTACGCCATCGGCGAGTGCGCAGCGTGGAACGGCAGCATCTTCGGCCTGGTCGCCCCTGGCTACCAGATGGCGCGCCTGGTCGCCGCCCAGCTGTGCAGCCAGGACGGCCAGCCCTTCCTCGGCGCGGACATGTCAACCAAGCTCAAGCTGCTCGGTGTCGATGTCGGCTCCATCGGCGACGCCCACGGCGCCATGCCAGGCGCCAAGAGCTACCGCTACATCGACGAAGCCACGGCCAGCTACCGCCGCCTGGTCGTGTCCGCCGACGGCAAGCAGGTGCTCGGCGCCGTGCTGGTCGGCGACAACAGCTACTACGACACCCTGCTGCAATACGCACAGAACGGCATCCAGCTGCCGGAAGATCCGGCCAGCCTGATCATGCCCGCCGGTGAAGGCGCCCCGGCCCTCGGCGCCGACGCCCTGCCGGACAGCGCCACCATCTGCTCCTGCCACAACGTCAGCAAGGGTGCGATCTGCGCAGCCATCGATGGCGGCTGCAGCGATATTGCCGGGGTCAAGGCCTGCACCAAGGCGGCCACCGGTTGCGGTGGCTGCGCCGCGCTGCTCAAGCAGGTAGTCGAGCACGAACTCACCGCCCGCGGCGTGGAAGTGGACAAGAGCCTGTGCGAGCACTTCGCCCACACCCGCCAGGAGCTCTACCACTTCGTTCGCGTGGAAGGCATCGAGAGCTTCGAGGCGCTGCTGGCCAGGCACGGCAAGGGCCATGTCGGCTGCGACATCTGCAAGCCGGCGGTGGGCTCGATCCTCGCCTCCTGCTGGAACCAGCCGATCATGAACCCCTCGCTGGTGCCGCTGCAGGACACCAACGACACCTTCATGGCCAACATGCAGAAGAACGGTACCTACTCGGTGGTGCCGCGCATCCCCGGCGGCGAGATCACCCCGGACGGGCTGATCGCCATCGGCGCGGTGGCGAAGAAATACGACCTCTACACCAAGATCACCGGCGGCCAGCGCATCGACCTGTTCGGCGCCCAGCTGCACGAGCTGCCGGACATCTGGGGCGAGCTGATCGCCGCTGGCTTCGAGACCGGCCACGCCTACGGCAAGTCCACCCGTACCGTGAAGAGCTGTGTCGGCAGCACCTGGTGCCGCTACGGCGTGCAGGACAGCGTGAAGATGGCCCTGGACATCGAGCACCGCTACAAGGGCCTGCGCGCGCCGCACAAGCTCAAGTTCGCGGTCAGCGGCTGCACCCGCGAGTGCGCCGAGGCGCAGAGCAAGGACATCGGCGTGATTGCCACCGAGAACGGCTGGAACCTGTACGTGTGCGGCAACGGCGGCATGCGCCCGCGCCACGCCGAGCTGTTCGCCACCGACCTGGATGACGCCACCCTGATCCGCTACATCGACCGCCTGCTGATGTTCTACATCCGCACCGCCGACAAGCTGCAGCGCACCTCGGTGTGGCGCGAGTCGCTGGAAGGCGGGCTGGACTACCTCAAGGCCGTGGTGATCGACGACAGACTGGGCCTGGCCGCCGAACTGGAAGCACAGATGCAGCTGGTGGTCGACCGCTACGAATGCGAATGGGCCAACGCCCTGCAGGACGAGGAGAAGCTCAAGCGCTTCCGCACCTTCGTCAACGAGCACGGCGGCGACCCGGCCATCCACTTTGTCCGCGAACGCGGCCAGCGCCGCCCGGCGCGCGCCGATGAACTGCACCTGATCCCCGTCACCGAGGAGGTCGTCTGATGAGCACCGTCACCCATAGCGAGAACACCTGGCAAACGCTGTGTGCCACCGCCGACCTGGTCGCCAACTCTGGCGTGGTCGCCCTGCTGGGAGACCAACAGGTGGCGCTGTTCTACCTGCCGGAGACCGAGCAACAGGTATTCGCCATCGGCAACTGCGACCCCAAGTCCGGGGCCAACGTCATCGGCCGCGGCATCGTCGGCCACCTGCAGGGTGAACTGGTGATCGCCTCGCCGCTGTACAAACAGCACTACCGCCTGCGCGATGGCGGCTGCCTGGAGTACCCCGAGCTGAACCTGCCGGTTTGGCCGGTTCGACTCAACGGCGAGCAGGTCGAAGTCGCCCTGAGCTGAAACCGCCTAAGCTAGCCGGGGCCGCAATGCTGTTCACATAAGCCGTGGCCTGCGCGCTCCAGTCCCCTCGCCCCAGCGGCGAGAGGGAGGAACAGCCGCTTCGCTGTGCTTCCGGCCCTCTCCCCCTGCCCCTCTCCCATGAATGGGAGAGGTGAGCTAATCGAGCGCTCACCGGGTGAACAGCCTTGCACGCGGGGCCAGGCTTTTTTGTGCCGATCGCTATATAAAGACGAACGTGAATCTCGTCCCAGGAGCGACACATGGCACCTCATTCTTCTCGGCGCATCTGCGGTCTGCTTGCCGCACTGGCCCTTAGCGGCCAGGCCCAGGCAGGCGAGGTGCAGGTGGCCGTAGCCGCCAACTTCAGCGCGCCGATGCAGGCCATCGCCCGCGCCTTCGAGCAGAGCAGCGGGCACCGGGTCGTCGCCGCCTATGGCGCCACCGGCCAGTTCTACGCGCAGATCAACCATGGCGCGCCTTTCGAGGTGCTGCTCGCCGCCGACGACAGCACCCCGGCCAAGCTGGAAAGCGAGGGCGCTGGCGTGCCCGGCTCGCGCTTCACCTATGCGGTCGGCGCCCTGGCGCTGTGGTCGGCACAGCCCGGCTATGTCGATGCAGCCGGCGCCGTGCTCAAGCGCGACACGTTCCGCCACCTGGCCATCGCCAACCCGCAGACCGCACCCTACGGCCTGGCCGCCACCCAGGTGCTGGACAAGCTCGGCCTCACCGAGGCCATAGAGCCCAAGCTGGTCGAGGGCCAGAACATCGCCCAGGCCTACCAGTTCGTCGCCAGCGGCAATGCCGAACTCGGATTCGTCGCCCTCTCGCAGGTGTACAAGGACGGGCAAATCACCCGAGGCTCGGCCTGGCAGGTGCCATCGCAGCTGCATGAGCCGATCCGCCAGGACGCCGTGCTGCTCACCAAGGGCCAGGACAATCCAGCGGCCAGGGCGCTGCTGGAGTACCTGCGCGGCGAGCAGGCGGCAACGCTGATCCGGGCTTACGGCTACCAGCGCTAGCCATCTTCTTGTAGGGTGCAGCCTGCTCACCCCGCAGGGCGCTGCGCCCATACACTGCACACGAAGAGGACGCTGCCAGCGATGCCCCTTACCAGCGCCGATTTCGCCGCGATCTGGCTGACCCTGCAACTGGCCTCGCTGACCACCGTTCTGCTGCTGCTGATCGGCACCCCCATCGCCTGGTGGCTGGCACATACCCGTTCCTGGCTGAAGGCGCCGGTTGGCGCGCTGGTCGCCCTGCCACTGGTGCTGCCGCCCACCGTGATCGGCTTTTACCTGCTGGTGGCCATGGGGCCGCAAGGTCCGGTCGGCCAGCTGACCCAGAGCCTGGGCCTGGGCACTCTGCCCTTCAGCTTTGCCGGGCTGCTGGTCGGCTCGCTGTTCTACTCGCTGCCCTTCGTCGTGCAACCCATCCAGAACGCCTTCGAGGCCATCGGCCGGCGCCCGCTGGAAGTCGCCGCCACCCTGCGCGCCAGCCCCTGGGACTGCTTCTTTAGCGTGGTGCTACCGCTGGCCAGGCCGGGCTTTCTCACCGCCAGCGTGCTGGGCTTCGCCCATACCCTCGGCGAGTTCGGTGTGGTGCTGATGATCGGCGGCAACATCCCGGACAAGACCCGCGTGGTTTCGGTACAGATCTTCAACCACGTGGAGGCCATGGAGTACGCGAAGGCGCACTGGCTGGCCGGTGGCATGCTGCTGTTCGCCTTCCTGATCCTGCTGGTGCTGCATCTCAAGGGCCGCCCGACCCTGAGGAGCGCCTGAGCCATGAGCCTGGATATCTCCCTCGATCTGCCGTTCGCCGACTTCCGCCTGCAAGTCGACCTGCAGCTGCCGGGGCGCGGCATCACCGCCCTGTTCGGCCCCTCCGGCTCGGGCAAGACCAGCCTGCTGCGCTGCGTAGCGGGCCTGGAGCGGGCGCCGCACGGGCAGATCAGCGTCAACGGCGAGTGCTGGCAGGACAGCACGCGCCGGCACTTCCTCGCCCCGCACAAACGCGCGCTGGGCTATGTGTTCCAGGAGGCCAGCCTGTTCCCGCACCTGTCGGTGCGCGGCAACCTGGACTACGGGCAAAAGCGCATCGCCCCCGCTGCAAGGCGCATCGCGCTGGACCAAGCCGTGCAGCTGCTGGGCATCGGCCACCTGCTGGAGCGTCCGCCTGCCACCCTGTCCGGCGGCGAGCGCCAGCGCGTGGGCATCGCCCGGGCGCTGCTCACCAGCCCGCAACTGCTGTTGCTCGACGAGCCGCTGGCGGCCCTCGATGGCAAGCGCAAGCAGGAGATCCTGCCTTACCTGGAACGCCTGCACGACGAGCTGGACATCCCCATGCTCTACGTCAGCCATGCAGCCGATGAAGTGGCACGCCTGGCCGATCACCTGGTGCTGCTGGACAGCGGCCGTGCCCTGGCCTGCGGGCCACTCGACGAACTGCTGCCACGCCTCGATCTGCCGCTGGCCCAGAGCGACGATGCCGGCGTGGTGCTGCAGGCCCAGGTCTGCGGCCACGATGAGCGTTACCAGCTGCTCACGCTGGCGCTGCCCGATACGCCGCAGACCCTGCGCCTGCCCCACGCGGCACTGCCGCTCAACCAGAGGCTGCGGGTCAAGGTCCAGGCACGCGACGTCAGCCTGAGCCTGGAGCCGCCGGGCCCGAGCAGCATCATCAACCGCCTGCCGGTAAGGGTGCTGGAGCTGGCCGACGCCGGGCACGCCGCCCAGGTGCTGGTACGCCTGGACCTGGCCGGCCAGCCGCTGCTGGCGCGCATCACCCGCTATTCGTGCGACCAGCTCGGCGTGCAACCGGGGCAGATGCTCTGGGCGCAGATCAAGGCGGTGGCGCTGCTCGGCTGAGCGCACGGCTTGTCGACGACGAAGCCCAGCGCCTAACATCCGCCCAGCCTTGTCACGAGCCCGCCCATGCGCGAACGCACCATCGCCAGCCACTTCATCCGCGCCGCCCTGCGTGGCGCCGAGCGCCAGCAGCGCGACGTCAGCGGCCTGCTGCGCGAGGTCGGCATCCAGCCGGCACTGCTCGACGAACCGCGCGCGCGCCTCGACCCCGAGCAGTTCGCGCGCCTGGTGCAGGGCCTGTGGCAGCTGCTGGACGACGAATACATGGGCTTCGGCGCCATCGCCAGCCGCCGTGGCACGTTCGCCATGATGTGCCACGCCATCATCCACTGCCACAGCCTGGAAAAGGCACTGGTGCGCGGCATGCTGTTCTACGGCCTGTTCCCCGAAGCACCACGCGTGGCCCTGCAGCGCGAAGGCGAGCGGGTACGCCTGAGCCTGGACAGCTCGGCCCTGTGGGACCCCGACCATTTCCTCACCGAGAGCCTGCTGGTGATCTGGCACCGCCTCGGCAGCTGGCTGATCGGTCAGCGCATCCGCCTCGAGGAAGCCAGCTTCGCCTACCCCGAACCGGCGCACAGCGGCGAGTACGACCTGCTCTTCCCCTGCCCACGGCGCTTCGGCGCGGAAAGCACCAGCCTGCTGTTCAGCACCCGCTACCTGGGCATGCCGCTGCTGCAGGACGAACGCACGCTCAAGCAGTTCCTCGAACACTCCCCCGCCGACCTGCTGGCCCGCCCGGACGGCGGCGACAGCCTGACCAGCCGCATCCGCCGCCTGCTTGGCCGCGACTGCGCGCACTGGCCGGACCTGGAAAGCGTGGCCGAGCAGCTGCATGTCAGCCCGCAGACCCTGCGCCGCCACCTGCGCGAGGAAGACACCAGCTTCCAGGAAATCAAGGACCACCTGCGCCGCGACCTGGCCATCTACCACCTGGGCCGCGACGAGCTGACCATCAACGCGCTGGCCGAGCAGCTGGGCTTCTCCGAGCCCTCGGCCTTCCACCGCGCCTTCAAGAAGTGGACCGGGCTCACCCCCGGCGCCTACCGCGCGCAGGAGAGCTAGCGCAGCCACACTCAAAACTCTCAAGGAAGAACATGAACACCACGGACCTGCTTGCCATCACCCTGCGCCTGTTTGCGCTGTTTCTGCTGTACAGCGCCTTCGTCATGGGCATCCAGCACTACCAGTACATCCACCAGGCCGCCCACACCGGAACCAGCGACGGTATCGGCGCGCTGCTGGTGCTGGGCATCCTCCAGGTCGGCGGCCTGCTGCTGGCTGCCGTCATCCTGCTGAAGTTCCCCCTGACCCTCGCCCGACGCCTGGCCCCGGCACCTGCCGCCGAAGCGAACAGCGGCATCAGCGCCGCGGAGCTGCAGTCGGTGGCTTTCTGCGTGCTCGGGGTCTACCTGCTGGCGCGCGGCCTGGCAGACCTGCTGTTCAACGCCACCTGGATCATCTACATGCTGCGCGGCACGCCAGCCGACCAGCAGAACCTGGCGGCCTACGTCATCCAGGAGCTGATCACGGTGGTCGAACTGTGCATCGGCCTGTTCCTCTGCCTAAAGGCTGACGGCCTGAGCCAGCTGATCCGTCGCCTGCGCAGCGCCGGTGTGCCATGAAACGCCCGCGCCCACGCCACCTGCTGCTCGCCCTCCTGCTGCTCGGGCTGCTCGCCCCGCAATGGCTACAGGTTCCCGTGCAGGGCGCCAGCAGCCGGGACTGGCACCCGCAAAGCTTCTGGTACGAACCCTGGGGGCGCTCCGGCACGCACAAGGGCATCGACATCTTCGCCCGCCAGGGCACCCCGGTGCTCGCCCCCAGCTACGGCATCGTGGTGTTTCGCGGCGAGCTCGACATGGGCGGCAAGGTACTGCTGATGCTCGGCCCCAAATGGCGCCTGCACTACTTCGCCCACCTCGACAGCTACAGCGCCCTGCCCGGCCAACCCGTACTTCCCGGCGCCCCACTCGGCACGGTAGGCAGCACCGGCAACGCCCAGGGCAAGCCGCCCCACCTGCACTACTCGATCGTCACCCTGTTGCCCTATCCCTGGCGCTGGGACACCAGCACTCAGGGCTGGAAGAAAATGTTCTACCTCGACCCCACGCCGATGCTGAACGAAGCGGCAGTGGACAGCCGAAAAACCAACCAGTAGCGTCGCAGGAACATGCACCACCGGTCTTGCCCGATCCGCCTGTCCTTTTACCGATCACAGAAGAGTCGCTTTTGCCGAATCGCCTGTGAGGAAAAACAAGGGCTTGCTGGACGACAAGGAATGTTATGCGACACAAGTGGCGGAAAAAATTACGCCGTTTGTGTCGTCTACTTATAGTTAGGCGCAAGGGCAATATTGGTTCTTCAGCACCGAGCCAGGAAACACAATCACCGCATCAGCGCGGTGCTCCTGAGTCGAATGGTCGCCTGACAGTAGAGGCCGTTATTTGTGGCCAGCAAAGGAGTTGCTTTCAAAGAATGTGCACATCACAAATAACTTCCGGGGCCAAAACCGACACACCGTGCGCTCCGCCGGTCAAGCGCAGCGCTGGCCTCACTTGCAGTGCACGGCTGGGCAATCTAACAATTGGCTCAAGTCGTTCGCTTCGCTCACTCGGGACCGGCGAAGCCGGCCCCTTAGCCAAACGTTATGCACCTCGGGAATACTCGTGAAAGCAGAACAAAAGCCATTAAGTGAGTGGATCAATAGTCTCCCTACTATGTCGCATGAAGCATGGTTATGGATTCCTGATGAGACTATTGAACTAGTCGAGAGCACCCCTTGTTTCTCCGTAAGTAGCGAGGACCTTTCTCCTGAAGAGCAAGAGCAGCAAGAGACAGAGCTAAAACAAGGTGGTCTTCGGTGTCTCTTCTTCACAGATCAAATCGAGGATATTGCTGATAATCTTCGGCAGCAAAACCAATCTTACTCCCGAAAGGATCTACTTCTTGCCTTGAATTTTTATTGGAAGAATGATGCGTTTATCGAAGTGGAGGATGCATAACAATGCGCTCAAATCGCTCACTCCGTTCGCTGGGACCGGCGTAGCCGGCCCCTTAGCTTAATCGTTAGCGGTAAATCCATGAAATTAGTCGCGCTAATCATCGCAACAGCATTAATAGCAGCCTTGGCAATGTACATGGTGCTTTCAAAAACAAATCCACTGCAGGAGCGCGCCAAAGAGTTCCTGAGCTTACCCATTCCCAAAGGCATGAACTACGCCCCTGACTCTATCGCCGAAAGACTTATTGTTGAGTATGCAGATAATGGCAAGGTCAATCTTGATCCTGAGCTAATGGAGCTTCTTCAGATTATGGTCATGGAGTCACCAATAGTAGAAAGTGCCCAGCCGGGAAGCGAGGATGCGTATATGAATGAGAGTACGTTAATTCTCAGAGAAATCCTAGACGAGGCACACCGCTAACAATGCGCTCAAAGCGCTCACTTCGTTCGCTGGGACCGGCGAAGCCGGCCCCTTAGCTTAATCGTTAGGCGTAAAGATGGCCTCAATCACCCTAGTAATCGCAATAATATTTATAAAGCTACTTTTAATTCACGGCGGCGTTTTCTTCCTAGAAAAAGAAAAGGCATCTGCACGCAAGGCGGTGCTTGTTATCTTTATACTTTTCCTAACCAGCAACGCAGCCAACTTCATCAGAATAGAGTTACCCACCGCACTAAGCTGGGCATTCAGTATCATCGCAGTAGCAATCACTGTGCATTTAATTTTCAAGCTTAAAAAAATAAACACCCTTTCACTATCGGCTTTCTACGTTGTAGCCTTGATACCAATTCAAATAGCTCTTGCTAAAATTCCACCACAGTTCTTCATGCCAGCTCAATCCTGACACATCGGAACGCCTAACAATGCGCTCAACTATCGCTCACTTCGTTCGCTGGACGTCCAAAAGCTGCGCTTTTGGCCGCCCGTTAGCTTAATCGTTAGGCAGTATGACAGCATGAAAAAATTGCTTATATCCATAACACTGCTTACAGCAATCTTCACGCAAGCGTCTGCTGAACCAACGCCAGAAGAGTGGGCAGAAAAATATGACGCAATTCAACATGACGTCTGCAAGAATATTAAAGGCGAATGTCTTATAAATTACAGCGTCTACGACGTAGACGAACGCGGATTACCTATAAATAATTTAAATGACATCGCAATTGAAGGAAAAATAATTGTCCTCGCCAACCATAACCCCTTCTGGGGCAAAGGTAGCGACTACAAGAGCCAAATCCTTGAAAATCCGTCATGGAGAGAACTGGCAGTAATTGCGAATGAAGTCATCGTTACAACTGGCGATCTCCACCACGCCTACCTTGAAGGTTTCGAGATAACACGAAAAACAAATGAGACCACATTCATTGAGTTGGTTTTTGGGTCGTAAATGCCTAACAAGTGGTTCAAATCGCTCGCTTCGCTCACTGGGACGGGCTAAAGCCCGCCCCTTAACCAAACGTTATGCTCAGGAGTAGTAAGCCCCGTGTTGATATGGAAGATCGTTTTTTGGGTAACCACAGCACTCATACTTTTAGCAGTATTCACGCTTCCCTTCGCCTACGCCTTCCCTGAAACAGAAGACATAATTGCACTCATCATCCAAACTCTCGGGCAATTTTGCATATACGGCTACGCTTATCAAAAAGCCATTGGAACCAAAAATATAGCAATTGCAACATTCATGCTGAATTTTACTCTCAGCATTTACACATTAACTGATGTCGCGCCGTTACTATTAGAGATGAAGGAGCCTTGGGAAGTCATAATTGCCGCCACAGCCATAATTATAATGGCAGTATTACTAATCCCTCTTTATCGCTACTCTTTCAAATCCGAGCACATATGGGGGCGCGCAGCATAACAATTGGTTCAAGTCGCTCGCTTCGCTCACTCGGGACCGGCTAAAGCCGGCCCCTTAACCAAACGTTAGGTGCAGGAGCAAGTCATGGATGAGATAACAAAAGGCATATTGA
>NZ_FTNW01000002.1 GCF_900156545.1 Aquipseudomonas alcaligenes | reverse complement strand
CAACCGAATTGCTTGACGACCATAGAGCGTTGGAACCACCTGATCCCATCCCGAACTCAGAAGTGAAACGACGCATCGCCGATGGTAGTGTGGGGTTTCCCCATGTGAGAGTAGGTCATCGTCAAGCTCCTATTCCCAAACCCCCATCCGCATTAGCGGGTGGGGGTTTGGCCTTTCTTGGGCCTGGAAAAGCCTGCACTCAAGCATGCGATTGCCAGCGCTTTGCGTTAGGCTTGCGCCTGCCGTCTGATGATTAACCATTGGCTTGAAACGCTTGTTGCCCCTGCAGTTGCAGTAGGTGACTCTGCCCTGCTCTGAGGAATGGAGCTTCCCTGCATGACCGAGCTGAATACTGCGAATATCCGTCGTACGACCAATTGGTCCGCCATCTGGGTGTTGCCCTTGATCGCATTGCTGATAGGCGGCTGGTTGGCCTATAGGGCTTACAGTGAGGCAGGTATTGAGATCGAGATTTTTTTCCCAACCGGTGACGGCATTCAGGTCAACAAGACCGAGGTCATCTTCAAGGGAATGTCGATCGGCAAGGTCGTCGGTATGGAGCTCGATGACAAGGGCGAGCAGCGAGGTGTGCGCGTCACGGTTGAGATGGACAAGCGCGTTGAGCCTCACCTGCGAAGCAACACGCGTTTTTGGCTGGTCAAACCCAGCGTATCCCTGGCCGGGATAACCGGCTTGGAAACCCTGGTTTCGGGCAACTACATCACGGCAAGTCCCGCGGACGGTGAGCCGACGCGCCAGTTCATCGCCCTGACCGCCCCGCCCCCAATGGCAGACTCGGTGCCAGGATTGCACCTGACGTTGAAAGCGGACCGACTTTCCTCGATCAATCGGGATAGTCCGGTTTTTTACAAGCAGATTCAGGTAGGGCGTGTGAAGGATTACCGCCTCGCTGACGACCAGAGCACGGTGGAAATTCAGGTGTTCATTCAGCCTGAGTTCGCCAGTCTGGTACGAAAACACACGCGTTTCTGGAATGCCAGCGGAGTGACCATCGACGCCGGATTGTCGGGGGTTAAGTTACGTACAGAGTCGCTGGCCAGCATTGTTGCTGGTGGTATCGCTTTTGCGACTCCGGAACACCGCAAGGATAGCCCGCCCACTGACCCGTCCATTCCCTTCAGGCTCTACGAGGACTTCGACGCGGCGCAGGCGGGTATCAAGGTCACGCTGAAGCTGCAGGACTTCGAGGGTATTGAAGCGGGTCGTACGCCCGTCATGTACAAGGGCATTCAGGTGGGGACGGTGAAGGCCATCAAGGTCGACGAAGACCTCAATTCTGCCTCTCTCGACCTGACCCTGGACCCCAAGGCGGAGGATTATCTGACCGAGGGTACCGAGTTCTGGGTAGTAAAACCCTCGATCTCCCTGGCTGGTATTACGGGCCTTGAAGCGTTGGTGAAGGGTAATTACATCGCGGTCAAGCCCGGTGAGCGAACTCTGCCCCCGATGCGCGATTTCGTGGCACGACCTAAAGCGCCTCCACTCGATGTTGATGCGCCGGGCCTGCATCTGGTGCTGTTCGCCGATACCCTGGGGTCGCTTGAGGTCGGTAGCCCCATCCTCTACCGCCAGGTAAAGGTTGGCACGATCCAGAGCTTTCAGTTTTCCCGCGATCGCAAGCGTGTTGTGCTGGGCGCGCACATTGAGCAGCCCTACGCCAACCTGGTCAACAGTTCCACGCGCTTCTGGAATTCGAGCGGCATCACGCTGAAGGGGGGCATCTCTTCGGGGATAGAGGTGAAGAGCGAGTCGCTGCAGACGCTTTTGGCCGGTGGTGTGACTTTCGAGACTCCGGACATGAAAGCTCCGGTCAATCGCAAGATTCAGCGTTTCACGCTGCACGCCGATCGCGATGAGGCCATGCAGGAGGGCGTGGCCATCCAGATCAAGGTGCAAAGTGGAGATGGCATCAACCCGGGAACGGCCATAAGGTACAAGGGCATTGAGGTTGGCAAGGTGGAGAGCGTCGAGTTGACCAACGATCTCCAGGCCGTATTACTCAATGCGCGCATCATCAAGGCTAGTGGGCGTATTGCCAGTGCGGGTAGTGAGTTCTGGGTGGTCAAGCCGGAGCTTGGCCTGGTTCGCACCGCCAACCTGGACACGCTGGTCAGCGGTCAGTACCTGGAGGTTCGACCGGCCCCGCAGGTAGGCAAGGCGCAGAACTACTTCGAGGCTCGCAAGCAGCCGCCGACTACTGAAGTGCGTGAGGAAGGCTTGCGCCTGACGCTCAGTGCGGCGCGGCGCGGTTCAATCAAACCGGGGGTGGTGATCAGTTACCGCGAAGTGCCGGTTGGCAAGGTGACCGATTTCGAGCTAGGCCCGACGTCTGATCGCGTGCTGATTCATATTCTGATCGAGCCTCGCTATGCCCCCCTGGTGCGTACGGGGACGCGCTTCTGGAACGCCAGCGGCATCGGTGTGGACGCCGGCCTGTTCAGGGGCGTAAAGGTTCGCACAGAGTCGCTGGAGGCGCTGCTGGAAGGTGGCATAGCCTTCGCTACGCCGGACAATGCCGTGATGGGCGGCCCCGCCCAGCCCGGCCAGACCTTTGCCCTCAACGACGAGGTCAACGAGGAGTGGTTGAAGTGGGCGCCTAAGATCCGTCTGGAGAACTAGGTGGATTCAGCTTGGTTTAAGTCTGCGTGGCTATCGTGGCTTCCGTCGAAACCAATCACTCCCGACGGAGAATCAAGATGAACAAGCTGACTGCCCTTTTCGCCATCACCACTCTCGCCGCCACTGCCGGTATCGCCCAGGCCCGTGACCTCGGTCCGGACGAGGCTCTGAAACTGCGCGATGCCGGTACCATCCAGAGCTTCGAAAAACTCAATGCCGCCGCCCTGGCCAAGCATCCCGGCGGCCAGGTCACTGAGACCGAGCTGGAGGAAGAATACGGCCACTACATCTACCAGGTGGAAGTGCGCGACGCGCAAGGTGTGAAGTGGGACCTGGAGCTGGACGCCAGCAATGGCCAGGTGCTGCAGGATCACCAGGACGATTGATCCCACCCCCAAGAAAAAGGGCCGCATCAGCGGCCCTTTTCGTTTGCGCAAGGAGTCAGGCCAGCTCGGCCTGCTCCTCGGTGACCTTGGCAGTCTCGCGACGCGTGATGAACTTCCAGTCCGCCTCGTCGATGTAGATGCCGTTCGGTCCGCTGCCGCCTTCCAGGTCGATGGCCACATGGGCTGAGACCTGCGGCTTGACCGATGCCAGGATCGGTACGAAACCGAGCTGCAGGCTGGTCTCGATCAGCGCCTGCTGGTTGCGCTCGTCGATATCCGCCGCTTCGTCGAGGTAGTAGGGCAGACGTACCTTGCCGGCCTGCTCGCGATCCATCAGGTGCAGCAGCAGGTACATGTTGGTCAGCGCCTTGATGGTCATGGTGGTGCCGTTTGAGGCAGCGCCATCGATGTCGGTGTGCATCACCGGCTGACCACCGACCTTGGTGATCTCGAAGGCCAGCTCGAACAGGTCCTTGAGGCCCAGCTGGTTGCCGTTGGCCGCCACCAGGCGCGACAGGTAGTCCTTGGCCTCCTCGTTCTTGGCATCCTGCTCGGCGCTCTGCGACAGATCGAATACCGACAGGGTCTCGCCTTCCTCGTACTGGCCGGCGCTGTGGATGATCTGGTCGATGTGCTTGAGCGCGTCGCGGTTGGGCGCTAGGACGATGCGGAAGCTCTCCAGGTTGGACACCTGGCGCTTATTGATCTCGCGGTTGAACAGCGCTAGCTGGTGTTCCAGGTTGTCATAGTCGCTGCGAATATTGCGCAGGGTCCGGGCGATATCGGTGACCGCCGCACGTCTGGCCTTCGCTAGAGTGAGCGCCTCGTCCTGCCGGTGCGCATAGGCGTTGACCAGCAGCTGCAGGCGGCGCTCCGGGTCGTCCTCGCTGTCGAACTTGGCCACGCCCTTGAGACGCACCTGGGCATACAGCGCGTCGATCTGGCCGTCGATGCGCTGCAGCGCCTGCCAGCTGTCCTGGTAGTCGTTGAGCAGCGGCAGCAGGTTGTCCAGGCTGTCGTCGACCGGTTCCATGAACGGTATGCCGAAGGGCAGGTCGGCCGGCAGCAGCTGGCGACGGCGTAGAGCGTCTTCCAGGGTGCGTTCCTTGGCTTCCAGGTCGGCCAGTTGACGGCCGACCAGTTGCAGCTTGGCGGACAGCTGCTGCACGCGCTCGGTGAAGGCGTCCGAGGCGCGCTTGAGTTCGTCCTGGGCGGCCTCGGCCTCGGCCAACTGCTCCAGCTTGGCTGGCTCCTCGGCGGCCAGGGTCTGGCTCTTGCGGAAGTCTTCCAGGGCTTTCTGCGCATCCAGCACGGCCTGGTACAGCTGTTCGGCCTGGGCCTTGCTCGCCGCACGGTCGTTGGCCACTGCCTGCTGGGTCTTGAGTTGCTTGAGCTCGCGCTCCAGACGGTCTTTCTGGTCGCGCAGGGCGGCGCGGTCGGCCAGCGCCTGCAGGGCCGGTGGCTCGATGTGCGAGAGGTCGATGGACAGGCCCGGCACGGCGAAGGTGTCGCCCTTGAAGCGATCCAGCACCGCCTCGACGGCCTTGACCCAGTCGTCGCCTTCGGCCTGGATGCCTTTCTCACCCAGCGGCAGGCTGAACAGCTGGCCGTTGAACAGGCGCATCAGACGGTCGACGTCGGCCTGGCTGAACTCCTCGCGCAGGCGCGAGTAGCTGTTGTTGTCGGCATGGTCGAGCTGCTGCCTGACCGATTTCAGGCGCTTCTCCAGGTCGCGCAGGCGCTCGTCCAGGTCCTCGGCGGAGAACTGCCGCGACTGCGCCAGGGCGCCGGCCAGTTCGTCGTGGGCATCCTTGGCGGCGAGCAGCTGTTCTTCCAGCACCTTCGCGTCTGTGACCAGGGCAAAGCGGTTCTTCAGCGCCGAGAGCTCGCCCAGCCAGCGCTGGATCTCGCTGATCTCGCGCTCCAGGCGCATCAGCTCGGCGGTGCCGCCGCGTTGTTCGTTCTGCAGGCCGTCCTGCTCGCGCTTGTAGTGCTCGGCCTGGATCACCAGCTCTTCCTTGCGCGCACCGGAGTAGTCCTGCCAGGCGCCGAGCAGGTTATCCAGCAGCGGTGAGAGGCGATGCAGCTTGCCGCGCAGCACTTCGCGCTGGGCCACACCACCGGATAGCGCCTCGACCAAGGGACCTGCGGCGACCAGTGCCTGGTAGTCCTGCTCCATGCGGCGCACGTCGCGGAAGGCTTCCTCGGTTGCGGCGATGTAGTCGACGCTGCCCGAGCGCAGGCTGTGCTCGAAGGCATCGAGGAACAGCTGCTTGAGCTTGGCGGCGGTGATCTCGCGCATATGCAGCAGGTTGATGAACAGCGCGCGGAAGGTCTTCAGGCTCTGCTCGCTGGTCGAACGCAGCGGGATCAGGGTCAGGTCCAGCGGGATGCTGGTGTGGCCGCCGACCAGCAGGCGGCGCAGTTCCTCGGGCTTCAGTTCATAAGGCGTGATGCCGGCCTGGCCGAGGTTCTTGAACAGTTCACGCTGGCGCAGGCAGACGCCGTCCTGCTGGTAGTGCTCCAGGTGCAGCTCGCCCTGGTAGGCGAAGAACTGGTGGCCGAAGCCGCCGCCCGGGCCGCGCCCGGCCACGCCGATCACATGCGGGCCGTGGGGCAGGGCGACCTCGACCAGGATGTAGCTGGTGTCCGAGGCGAAGTAGAACTTGCGTGAGGCTTCCAGGCTGTACTTGCCGAAGCTCATGTCGGACATGCGCGCCAGGATGGGGAACTGTAGCGCGTTGATCGACGCCGACTTGCCCAGGTTGTTGGCGCCGTAGACCGACAGCGGGTTTTCCAGCGGGAAGATGCCGAGGCTGTAGCCGGCGGTGTTCAGCAGGGCGAAGCGGCGGATGCCGTAGCGTTCCTGGCTCATGCGTCGATCTCCTGGGCGTCACGTTCCTCGGCCATGGCGCGGGCCAGGGCCTCTTCCTCGGATTCCTCGGTGGCAACGGGCAGCGGCTCGATGCGCACGATGTCTTCTTCGGCTTCGTCGACCACCAGCTCCGGTGTTGGCAGCGGCAGGTTGCTGTGCAGGCTGGCGGCCAGGTCGCGGTCCTGCTGCACCGACAGGCACACGTCGAGGAAGCGGTGCATCGGTGCAAGGAAGCGGTACACGCCATTGTCCTCGCTGGCGAAACCGAGCTGGGCCAGGCGGCGCATGACCTTCTCTTCCAATTCTTCTTGGGTGGTGACCTCGGCCTGGAGGAACAGGTCCTTGTACTTCTCCAGCAGCGGCGGCAGCTCGTCGCGGCCGAGGCTGCCGCCGTCGAGCACGGCCAGCGGGTCGCGGCCCTGATCCGCCAGGTGTTCAACCAGGATAAAGGTGAACAGCGCCAGGCGCTGGGCGGTCTTGTTCACCTGGGCGCCCATCTGCTCCGGCACGAAGTAGTAGAAGCCGCGGCTGTCGCAGACCAGCTCGTAGCCCAGCGACTTGAACAGCGCGCGGTAGGCGTCCTGCTGGTTGGACAGCTGGGTATACAGCTCGGGGGCGGCACGGCTGATGTGGTAGCCCTTGAACAGCTCGCGGAAGATCGGCGCGAGCTGGGTGAGTTCTTTCAGATCGATATTCATGCGGAGGTCCCGGCCGGCTTGATCAGGGCATAGGAGCTCAGGCTGACCTGATGCTCGCGGGTGAGGTAGTCGCGGCGTTCGAGGCGCTCGCGCTGGAAGCGGCCGTCACGCGACAGCCGCGAAAACCAGTAGAGCAGTTCGTCGGTGGCGCCGTCCGGCTCCTGTTCCAGCAGCCAGACCATCAGGTCCGGCAGCGGCAGGGCCTGTTCGCAGCGCTCGATCATCTCGCGCGCGGTGCGTGGCGCCTTGGGCGGTGCGCCCTTGCGCGAGCCGCTGGCGCGCGGGAACTGGTTGGGCTTGGGCTGGAAGCGGGCCAGGGCGTAGACGTAGCTCTCCACCTGACTGGCGGTACCGAGGAAGGTGCTCTGAGGCCGGGTGAACAGCGGCATCGAGGCCTGCGGCAGGGCGTCCAGGCCCTTCTTGCGGATCACCGACAGGGCCAGCGCGGCGCCACGGGTCACGGCGTTGTGCCGGCGCGCTTCCTCGCGCAGCGGCAGCAGCAGCTCGCGGGCCTTGCGCAGGGTCAGCTGGGCGACGGTCTGCATCTCCAGGATGCGCGCATGGGTACGCAGCAGCAGGTCGTCGTCGACCAGCTGGCCGAGGCGCTGCTGTTCGCCGAGCAGACGCAGCAGCACCTGCTCCACGCGGCGCACACCCTGCTCAAAGGCGCCGTCGGCGGAGACCAGCTGGATCATCGGCTCGACATATTCGTCCCAGGTGGCCAGCACCTCGGCGTAGCGCTGGCGCAGTGGAATCTGCCGGTCGCTGGTCTTGGCCCGCTCGGCCACGCCGACCAGCGCCTGCTCGTCGTTGGCCAGCTTCTTGAGAACGTCGCGCACGCGCATATCGAGCAGGCGCAGCTGGCGCGCCAGGTCGTTGCCGTCGCGCACCTCGAAGGCATCCTGGATATAGCCGGCCAGGCGCTCCAGGTGGCGCAGGTAGGCCTCGATCTCCAGACACAAACCCAAACGGTGTTCACGCCGCAGGTAGGCGAGGAAGTCGTGGATCTGTGCGTTCAGCTCGAAGCGGTTGGGGCTCTTGGCCACCGGCACCAGGATGTCCAGGCGGATCCACTGGTCGAGCAGGGCGGTGATGTCGGCGGGGCTGCCTTCGGGCAGCTGCGTGCTGAGCTGGTTGCGCAGCTCCACCAGGCTCAGGGTGCCGGTGTCGAAGCGCTCGCACAGCGGTTCGAGCAGCGTCCAGTGCTCGGCGAGGGCGCGCAACACGCGCTTGGGGTCGATCATGGGCGGGGTCGGTCCGTCGCAAAAGCCCGGATTGTACTGGAAAGGGCCTGTGCATGACCGTCACTCCATCGGCCTTTTCCCGGGGGCCGATTCAGTCCACAATTCGCGCCTGATTCCGTCCGTCCTGGAAGCCGCTCTTGATCGAAGAAGTCCGCCGTCGCGCCTATCTGACCGCCATGCAGGTGGCCAGCTGGTTGCCGCGCGTGGAGCTGCCGTTCGCCGCGCCCTCGCGCGCCGAGTTGCTGCAACCGTTGCCTGAGCCGGAGGTCGCGCCTGTTGTGCCCGTCGCCGCGCCGGTGGTCGAGGCCAAGGCTGCGGCGGAGCCGTCGCGCCCGGTCATCGAAGTGCCGCGCCCGTCGGCCGCATCCAAGGTGTTTGCCAAGCCTGAGGCCAAGGTTGAGCCGGAGCAAGCGCCGGTGGCCGAGGCCAAGCCGGTGCTGCCGCCGCCGCGCTTCGCTCTGCAGCTGCTGCGCGCGGGCGACTGCGCGCTGCTGGTCGAGCTGGCCACCGGCGAACCGTTCCAGAGCCGCGACCCTTCCTATCTGTTGCTCAAGGACCTGTTGCGCGCCGCCGGTCTGCCGGATGCCCCGCAGCAGGTTGGCGATGGCTCGCCGATCCGCTGGCCGCTGCTCACCCGCGGCAACCTCGACCAGGGGCCGGATGCCGCCCGCGACTACGTACAGGGCGTGCTGGCCGGCCAGCTGGAGGCCGAGCCCTGCCGCTGCCTGTGGCTGATCGGCCTGCCCGCCGTGCGCTTTGCCGGTGAGGCGGATGCCGAGGCTTACAACCGCGAGCTGCAGGTTGAGGGCCTGGGCGCTGCCTGGGCGCTGCCGAGCCTGGAGCTGCTGATGGACGAGCACGAACGCAAGGTCGAGGTCTGGCGTGCCATGCGCCGTATCATGCCGCGCTGGAAGCAGCCGTTATGAGTGCCGCTGTCCACTTCCGCCCGATGACCGAGGCGGACCTCGACCGCGTGGTGCAGATCGAGAATGCGGCCTTCAGTCATCCCTGGAGCCGCAACCTGTTCGCCGATGGCCTCAAGTCCTATGACTGCTGGCTGATGTTCGACGGGGATGAGCAGATCGGCCACGGCATCATCCAGATCATTCTCGACGAGGCGCACCTGCTCAACATCACCGTGCGCCCGCAGAGCCAGGGCCGTGGGCTGGGGTTGCAGTTGCTGGAGCACCTGATGCAGCGCGCCCGCCAGCTTGGCGCGGGCGAGTGCTTCCTCGAAGTGCGTGCCGGCAACCAGAGCGCCTACCGCCTCTACGAGCGCTATGGCTTCAATGAAGTCGGCCGCAGGCGTGACTACTACCCGGCCGCCGGTGGGCGCGAGGATGCCCTGGTGATGGCCTGCACGCTGTTCGACTAGGCCCGGGCATCCGCATGCCCAGATGGCTTTGGCGCTTTTCCGCAGGGCGTGATCGTTCATGAGTCGTGCCGCGCTGCTGGCCTGGGCCGGCCTGGCGCTGGCCAGTCTGTTCTGGGCCGGCAATTCGCTGGTGGCGCGGGCCTTCACCGGGGCGATTCCGCCGATGTCGCTGGCGTTCTGGCGCTGGGCCATAGCCCTGGTCATCCTCCTGCCGCTGGTCGGTCCCTCGCTCTGGCAACATCGCCAGGTGTTGCTCAGGGCCGGCTGGCGCCTGTGGCTGCTGGCCGCGCTGGCCATCACCGCTTACAACTGCCTGCTCTATACCGCCGCGCTCAGTACGGCGGCGATCAACCTGAGCCTGGTCAGTACCTGCCTGCCGCTGGCCACCTTTATCGGGGCTGGGCTCTTGCTCGGCGAGTGGCCGGCGCGCAGGGCCTGGGTTGGTCTGCTGCTGGCCCTGTTCGGCTTGCTGTGGCTGATCTGCCAGGGCGACTGGCGAGTGCTGGCCAGTCTGTCGTTTGCCGAGGGCGATCTGCTGATGGTGCTCGCCACCCTGGACTGGGCGCTGTATTCGCTGCTGTTAAGGCGCTGGAGTGCCTACTTCCAGCTGCCCCCCTTCACCCTGCTGGGCGCCCTGGTGCTGCTCGGCCTGGTCATGCTGGCACCTTTCTACGCCTGGGAGCTTTGGCAAGGAGCGCGCTTTGAACTCAGCCCGGCGAACCTCGCCGCCATCGGCTACACCGCGCTATTCGCATCAGTGGCGGCCTATCAGTTGTGGAACATCGGCTTGCGCGAGCTGGGGGCCTCGCGGACTGCGATGAGCAACTACCTGATGCCGGTGTTCACCGCCATCCTCGCCTGGGTGCTGCTGGATGAGAGTCTGCAGGACTATCACTGGGTAGGTGGGGCGTTGATCGTCAGCGGGTTGCTGCTGGCGGGGAGAGGGCGGGCGCAGTAGCAGAAGTTGCCCCGCCGGAAACGACTCTGACAGGGGCACCCACAAAAGCCTTGCTTTCATGATGAGCGGGAGGGGTGTTGGGTTTTGGCTATTGGCACAGGCACATTCAGCTTGCTGCTGACCAAATGACAAGACACAGCTCGAAATCGCAAGGCTGCAGCCTCTGAATCTGAAAGCGATCTGTAAGCGATCTGTAAGCGAAAGGTGTCAATGCGGATGCTGAAACGACAAGGGCTAGCTTTCGCTAACCCTTTTCTTTGCTGTCATCGGTAGGCTGTCCAGAGAATAATTGGATTCTGGCCAGCCGTTTCCTCGGCAGAAGCGGTGATTTGCCCGTCTTTTACTCGCCATACCACTAGTGGCTTTCCGAACGAATCTGTTCCGTACCGGTTGTCTATACGTGGATAGTCCGCGAGCTTTCTGGAAAGGTAGTTCTCAAGCTTGGGGAAGCTGTGCGCAGCGAATTCAATACGGACGTTTTGCAGCTTTCCATTACCAAAGAAAAACGTCACCAGCCTTGCGGGAATGTTGTCATATGCGCTTCTGATATGGGCTGAGCACAGGTAATCATTACTGGCGCTGATTCGCTCTGCAGGACCCAGATTTCCATAGCACTCTAGCTCGTGGCCTCGAGCCCGATTCTCCGCAATGATTTCCTCTTGTGCGCGAGGTGCGAAGTAATCTGGCGACTCGGTGAATGTAGGCGTACCTAGGCTCTTGTACCAGTCAGAGAGCTCATGCTGGGTATGAAGGGGGAGGTTGTCGTAGCCGATTTTGGCCACGGCGAGCAGCGCCGTTACGCCCAAGGTAACTTTGAGAAGATTCATACGCATCCCTGCTTGTTTTGAGCTGTGGTCTCTATGTAGTCACTTTGTAGTCACTACCCCAGAAACGACAAAGGGCTAGCTTTCGCTAACCCTTTGTTTTGTATGGTGGCTACACCGGGACTTGAACCTGGGACATCAGCATTATGAATGCTGCGCTCTAACCGACTGAGCTATGTAGCCGAGTGGCGCGCATTATTCTCTTGTCCGGGCGGGGTGTCAACCCCCGTCTTGCGAATAAATTGATGCCTTATCAAGCGCTTAGGCGTGACGGCCGGGCAAACGAAAAGCCCCGCGGAGGCGGGGCTTGGCGAGGGCTTAGACGTTGAAGCGGAAGTGCATCACGTCGCCATCCTTGACGATGTAGTCCTTGCCTTCCAGACGCCATTTGCCGGCTTCCTTGGCGCCGGCTTCGCCCTTGTACTGGATGAAGTCGTCGTAGGCCACCACTTCGGCGCGGATGAAGCCTTTCTCGAAGTCGGTGTGGATCACGGCGGCGGCCTGCGGGGCGGTGGCGCCGATGCGCACGGTCCAGGCGCGCACTTCCTTCACGCCGGCAGTGAAATAGGTCTGCAGGTTGAGCAGCGAGTAGCCGGCGCGGATCACGCGGTTCAGGCCCGGCTCTTCCATGCCCATGGACTCGAGGAACATCTGCTTCTCCTCGTCTTCGTCCAGCTCGGCGATCTCGGCCTCGATCTTGTTGCACACCGGTACCACGATGGCGCCTTCTTCCTCGGCGATGGCCTTGACCACGTCCAGGTGGGGGTTGTTCTCGAAGCCGTCCTCGGCGACGTTGGCGATGTACATCACCGGCTTGCTGGTGAGCAGGTGGAAGCCGCGAATGATCAGCTTCTCGTCGGCGCTCATGTTCTTCATCAGGCTGCGTGCCGGCTTGCCCTCGCTGAAGTGGGGGATGAGCTTCTCGAGGATGGCTTTCTGCGCCAGGGCTTCCTTGTCGCCGCCCTTGGCGTTGCGTGCGACCTTCTGCAGCTGCTTCTCGCAGCTGTCGAGGTCGGCGAAGATCAGCTCGAGGTCGATGATCTCGATGTCGCGCTTGGGATCGACGCTGTTGGCGACATGAATGACGTTCTCGTCTTCGAAGCAGCGCACCACGTGAGCGATCGCATCGGTCTCGCGGATGTTGGCGAGGAACTTGTTGCCCAGGCCTTCACCCTTGGAGGCGCCAGCCACCAGGCCGGCGATGTCGACGAATTCCATGGTGGTGGGGATGACGCGCTCGGGCTTGACGATGGCGGCCAGGGCATCCAGGCGCGCATCCGGCATCGGTACGATGCCGCTGTTCGGCTCGATGGTGCAGAAGGGGAAGTTCTCCGCGGCGATGCCGGATTTGGTCAGGGCGTTGAACAGGGTGGACTTGCCGACGTTGGGCAGGCCGACGATGCCGCAGTTGAATCCCATGGTGTATCCCTCGCGGAGATGAAGTCGTGAAAAGGGTCAGGCTTTCTGGCTGTGCAGCTTCTGCATCGCCTTGGTCCAGTCGCCGACGAGCATTTCGGGCAATACGCCCAGGGCGTTGTCGATGCTCTTGTCCAGCAGCTCCTGCTCGCTGCGCGGGGCGCGGCCGAGGACGAAGCCGGAGACCAGGCTGGCGTGGCCGGGGTGGCCGATGCCCAGGCGCAGGCGGTGGAAGCCGTTCTGATTGCCGCACTGCGCGATGATGTCGCGCAGGCCGTTGTGGCCGCCGTGGCCGCCGCCGAGTTTCAGTTTGGCGACGCCGGGAGGCATGTCGAGTTCGTCATGGGCCACCAGCATGGCGTCGACCGGAATGCGGAAGAAATTTGCCAGCGCCGCCACGGCCTGGCCGCTGCGGTTCATGTAGGTGGTGGGGATGAGCAGACGAACGTCGCGGCCCTGATGGCTGAATTTACCCACCAGGCCGAAATACTTCTTGTCGAGGGCGAGGCTGACGCGTTGGCTGTCGGCCAGGCGCTCAACGAAAAGGGCCCCTGCGTTATGCCGGGTCTGGTCGTATTCGGGGCCTGGATTACCCAGGCCGACGATCAGTTGAATGGCAGTCACGTCAGGGGCCCTTTTGCAGGATTGCAGCGCGTGAGTGATTACTCGGCGCTTTCGTCCTTCACGCGGGAGGCGTGGATGTTGGCGACTGCCAGGTCGTTGCCGTGGGCCAGGGCCACCAGCTCGACGCCTTTCGGCAGCTTGATGTCGGACAGGTGAACGATCTGGCCGACTTCCACTTTAGCCAGGTCGACTTCGATGAATTCCGGCAGGTCTTGCGGCTGGCAGGAAACTTCGACTTCGGAGATGGTGTGGGAGACTTCGCCGCCTTGCTGCTTCACGCCAACGGAAGTGGCTTCGTTGATGAAGTGCAGGGGAACATGGGCGCTCAGCTTCTGGCCAGCTACGACGCGAACGAAGTCGGCGTGCAGAACGAAGCCTTTGGCCGGGTGGCGCTGCAGGGCTTTGATCACGACGCTTTCGTTGGTGCCGGCAACGTTCAGGGTCAGCACGTGGCTGAAGGCAGCTTCGTTTTCCAGCAGCTTGGCCAGGTCTTTGGCCAGCAGGCTGATGGATTGGGCCGGCTTCTCGCCGCCGTAGATTACGGCAGGAACCAGGCTCTCGTTACGACGCAGGCGGCGGCTCGCACCTTTCCCCAGGTCGGAACGCACTTCGGCATTCAGGGCAAAATTAGTCATTACAGTTCTCCAAATAGACCAAACCGTCCGAAGCGCTTGCGACCAGCGTGCGGACGGTTGGGCAAAAAGCCCCGCACGTGGCGGGGCACTTGTCGCCAGGGATGGTCCGCTTAGCGGAACATCGCGCTGATCGATTCTTCGTTGCTGATGCGGCGAACCGCTTCAGCGATAACCGGGGCCATGTCCAGCTGACGGATGCGGGAGCAGGCCTGAGCCGCGGCGGACAGCGGGATGGTGTTGGTCACCACCAGTGCGTCCAGCACGGAGTTTTCCAGGTTCTCGATGGCGCGGCCCGACAGCACCGGGTGGGTGGCGTAGGCGTAGACCTTCGAGGCGCCGTGCTCCTTCAGTGCCTTGGCGGCATGGCAGAGGGTGCCGGCGGTGTCGACCATGTCGTCGACCAGCACGCAGGTGCGGCCTTCGACATCGCCGATGATGTGCATGACTTCGGAAACGTTGGCTTTCTCACGACGCTTGTCGATGATTGCCAGGTCGACGCCCAGGCTCTTGGCCACGGCGCGGGCGCGAACCACGCCGCCGATGTCCGGGGACACGATCATCAGGTTCTCGAAGCGCTGATCCTGAATGTCGTCAGTCAGCACCGGCGAGCCGTAGATGTTGTCCACTGGCACGTCGAAGAAGCCCTGGATCTGGTCGGCGTGCAGGTCGACGGTGAGCACGCGGTCGATACCGACCACGGTCAGCATGTCGGCCACCACCTTGGCGCTGATAGCCACGCGGGCGGAGCGCGGGCGGCGATCCTGGCGGGCATAGCCGAAGTAGGGGATGACGGCGGTGATGCGCGTCGCCGAGGAGCGGCGGAAGGCGTCAGCCATCACCACCAGTTCCATCAGGTTGTCGTTGGTCGGCGCGCAGGTTGGCTGGATGATGAAAACATCCTTGCCACGCACGTTCTCGTTGATCTCGGCGCTGATTTCGCCGTCGGAGAACTTGCCTACGGAAGCATCGCCCAGAGGGATATGCAGCTGACGCACGATGCGACGAGCCAGATCGGGGTTGGAGTTCCCCGTGAAGACCATCATCTTGGACACGCGCAGTACCTGCCTGGTGTGGTTCCGATGAAAAAAGCTGTTCAAAAAGCCCGGCTTTCTGAACAGCTTTCGAGTATATGGCAGGGGCGGCTGGATTCGAACCAACGCATGGCAGGATCAAAACCTGCTGCCTTACCGCTTGGCGACGCCCCTAAAGTATTTGTCGAATGCTGGGAGGTTAATGGCAGGGGCGGCTGGATTCGAACCAACGCATGGCAGGATCAAAACCTGCTGCCTTACCGCTTGGCGACGCCCCTGTATCGCGTCCCGCATTCACTTCCGAGTTACCGTTTCCAGCTTGCGGTGCAAAGGAGACCTGTTGCAGCCGCGAGCAATGAAGCTCGGCAGGGTGTCCGGAAGTTGGCGCGAGACTTTATCAGCATCGGCTTGGTTTGGGAAGCTCCCAAACACGCAAGCTCCGGTTCCGGTCATCTTCGCTGCAACAAATTTGTTGAGCGTTTTCAGGGCGTTACGCACTTCTGGGTAACGCTTCTCGACAACCGGTTGGCAGTCGTTATGACCACCCCCCTCGGGAAGGCTGCGAACTGTAATGGCGGGGGTATCGCGTGTCAACTCGGGCGCGGCAAAAACTTCTGCAGTGCTGACGCTGACCTGCGGGATGGCGACCAGGAACCAGGGTTCGGCCAGCTCGACCGGTTGCAGCTGTTCGCCCACACCTTCGGCGAAGGCCGCGCGGCCACGCACGAACACCGGTACGTCGGCACCCAGCGCCAGGCCCAGCTCGGCCAGGCGCTCTTCACCCAGGTTGGTCTGCCACAGATGATCGAGGCCGAGCAGGGTGGTGGCGGCATCCGAGCTGCCGCCGCCAATGCCGCCGCCCATGGGCAGGCGCTTGTCCAGCCAGATATCGGCGCCCAGCCGGGTTGCGGAGGCTTCCTGCAGGCGCCTGGCGGCGCGCACGATCAGGTTGCTGTCATGCGGCACGCCGGGAACCTCGGTGTGCAGTCTGATCTCGCCGTCCCGGCGCAGGGCAAAGCCCAGCTCGTCGCCGTAGTCGAGGAACTGGAACAGCGTCTGCAGCAAGTGATAGCCGTCGGCGCGGCGGCCGAGGATATGCAGCATCAGGTTGAGCTTGGCCGGAGCGGGCAGGATCAGTTCGGCGTGATCGGGGATGGCTGGGATTGTCATGGGTGTTCGATGCGGTAACGGCAGTGGTCACCCCTCTCCCGTTTACGGGAGAGGGGAAGGGGGGGAGAGGGTTGGCGGTGTAGCCCCCTCTCCCTGGCCCTCTCCCCGAGGGGAGAGGGAAAAGCATTGCTGTCCTGGCGCTTACTGCCCGAGTTGGCGCGGCTGCCAGTCCTTGATCACCAGGGTGATGTCGAGGTCGGTGCCATGCAGCTTGATGCGCTCGGGTAGGCGATAGCCGTTCTGCTCGACGTAGCTCAGGTACTGCAGCTGCCAGCCGTCCTGCTCCAGGCGGGCCAGGTGGCTGTCGTTGTCGAGGGTCACCCGGCTCCTGCTGTCCGGCGCGGGCAGGCCGCGCACCCACCAGAACAGGTGGGAGACCGGCAGGCGCCAGCCCAGCTGTTCTTCCAGCAGGGCCTCGGGCGATTCGGCTTCGTAGCGGCCCTGGTTGGCCACCTCCAGCAGCACCTTGCCTTCGCGTCCGGTCAGGCGCGCGGCGCCGCGGCCGAGCGGGCCGGACAGGCGGATATCGAAGTAGTCCTGGCGCTGCAGCCAGAACAGCGTGCCGCTACCGGAGTCGCGCGGGGCGCGAATGCCGACCTTGCCACTGATCTGCCAGCCGTCGAGGGCGGCGACCTGAGCCTTGTGCGCTTGCCAGAGCTTGGCATCGCCTTGGCCTTCGACGGACTCGCGGCTGGTGAGGCCGGCGCAGCCGGCGAGGAGGGTGAGCAGGCTGAAAACGAGGGCGTGGCGAAACATGGATCAGGGCTTCTCGGAACCGGTCAGGCGCTTGATGGTGGCGCGCAGGATGGGGCTGTCGGGCTTGGCTTCCAGGGCGGTGGCCCAGACCTCGCGGGCCTCGCGCTGCTTGCCCTGGACCCACAGCACTTCGCCCAGGTGGGCGGCGACCTCGTGGTCGGGGAATCTGGCCAGGGCAGCGCGCAGGTGGCGCTCTGCCTCATCCAGGTTGCCCAGGCGATAGTGGACCCAGCCCAGGCTGTCGAGGGTTGCGGCGTCTTCCGGGTTGAGCTGGTGCGCCTGCTCGATCAGGGCCTTGGCCTCCTCGTAGCGGCTGGTGCGGTCGGCCAGGGTGTAGCCGAGGGCATTGAGCGCAGTGGCGTTGTCCGGTTCGCGCGCGATGATGTCGCGCAGGTCGCGTTCCAGGCCGTTCAGGTCGCCACGCTTCTCGGCCAGCATGGCGCGCGTATAGAGCAGGTTGGTATCGCCGGGGAACTGCTCCAGGGCCTTGACGATTACCTGCCAGGACTCGTCGATGCGCTGACGGTTGGCCAGGGCTTCGGACTCGATCAGGTACAGCTGGATGGCGTAGTCGGGCTGGGCTTCGCGGCTGCGTGCCAGACGATTGCCAGCCTCGGCGGCGCGGCCTTGTTCGAAGAGGATCTCGGTCTGGCGCGCCTGAGCGGGCAGGAAGTCCTCGCCCGGGCCGACCAGGCCGTACTCGATCAGCGCGCTCTCCTTATCGCCGCGCTGTTCATAGATGCGGCCCAGGTTGAAGTGGGCGGCATCGGTGTGGGCGTTGCGTGCGACCAGCTCTTCCAGGTAGGTGGCTGCTTCGTCCCAGGCTTCATCCTCCAGGCACACCAGGGCCAGGGAGTAGCGCAGGTCGTCGTCATCGGGGAACTGTTGGACCAGCCCGGAAAACTCGCTCTTGGCTTCGTCCAGGCGCTTGAGTTCGACCAGCTGGCGGGCATAGGTCAGGCGCAGGCGTTTGTCTTCCGGGTGCTTGTCCAGGCCCTTCTGCAGCAGCTTGGCGGCTTCCTCGCCGCGCTGCAGGCCCTGCAACAGGCGGGCGCGCAGCAGCAGTGGCGGAATCTCCTGCTCGCTGGCGGCATGCGCCTCGAGCAGTTCCAGAGCTTCTTCGGCGCGGTTGTCCTGGTGCAGCAGCAGCGCCTTGCCGAACAGCAGCTGGCCGTTTTCCGGGTATTTCTGCAGCAGGCGATCGAAGCTCTGCAGCAGCCCGGCGCGAGTATCCGGGTCGGTTTCGGCAGCTGACAGGGCGAGGAAGTCGAAGTGCGTGTCGCCCTGGCGCTGCAGCACCTTTTCCATGTAGCGCATGGACTCGTCGTAGCGACCGGCACGCGCCAGCTGCACGGCAGCCGCGCGTTGGGCGTCGAGGCTGTCGGGCGCGCTGTCGGACCAGATCAGCGCACTGTCCAGGGCCGCCTGCTCGGCGCCCAGGTACTCGGCGATGCGGAAGGCGCGCTCGGCGACGCCGGGGTCGCGGGTGGCATTGGCCTGCTGCACATAGTTGCCCAGGGCGATGTCGAAACGGTTGCGCTGGCCGGCCAGCTCGGCAGCGAGCAAGGCGTACAGGGTCTCTTCGCTGAACGAAGCGTACTGCTTGGGCTCGGGCGCGGCCTGGCTGGTATTGGCATCCTCCACCGGCGGGGTGCCGTCCGGCGTGGGGGCCAGGCTCTGGCAGCCGGCGAGCAGGAGGGAGGCAGTCAGCAACGCGAGGGATTTGTTCATAAAGGAAAGCTGCGGTCCGTGGCGTGGCTGCATCATGACACAAGCGGCGGGGGCAAGCCCACCGCGCCACGCGGGTTTGCCGAACGGGTCAATTTGTCGCGCCAGTTGTCCTGCCTCGGGTGACGTAGGACAATTGCCGGTCTTTCAAACCTGTCTAGCGACTCTGCATGGCCTTCCTCGCCCTCGGTATCAACCACAAGACCGCCTCGGTGGACGTCCGCGAACGCGTGGCCTTCACCCCCGAGCAGCTGGTCGAGGCCCTGCAGCAGCTCTGTCGCCTCACTCCCAGTCGCGAGGCGGCGATCCTCTCCACCTGCAACCGCAGCGAGCTGTACCTGGAGCAGGACCAGCTGTCCGCCGACGAAGTGCTGCGCTGGCTGGCCGACTACCA
Organism: Aquipseudomonas alcaligenes; assembly: GCF_900156545.1. GTDB lineage: Bacteria > Pseudomonadota > Gammaproteobacteria > Pseudomonadales > Pseudomonadaceae > Aquipseudomonas > Aquipseudomonas alcaligenes_A. The sequence goes on along the minus strand of NZ_FTNW01000002.1, from coordinate 792,280 downwards.
CCGCCTCAATCTCGATGAGCTGCGTGCCTGCGCCTATATCCACCAGGACAACGACGCCGTGCGCCACATGATGCGCGTGGCCGCCGGGCTGGATTCGATGATCCTTGGCGAGCCGCAGATTCTCGGCCAGATGAAGTCTGCCTACGCCGTGGCGCGTGAGGCCGGCACCGTCGGCCCGTTGCTCGGCCGCCTGTTCCAGGCCACGTTCAGCACCGCCAAGACCGTGCGCACCGATACCGCCATCGGCGAGAACCCGGTGTCGGTGGCCTTCGCCGCCGTCAGCCTGGCCAAGCAGATCTTCGCCGACCTGCACCGCAGCCAGGCGCTGCTGATCGGCGCTGGCGAGACCATCAGCCTGGTCGCCCGCCACCTGCACGACCAGGGCGTGAAGCGCATCGTGGTGGCCAACCGCACCCTCGAGCGCGCCAGCCAGCTGGCCGAGCAGTTCGGCGCCCACGCCGTGTTGCTGGCCGACATCCCGCAGGAGCTGGCGCACAGCGATATCGTCATCAGCTCGACCGCCAGCCAGTTGCCGATCCTGGGCAAGGGCGCGGTGGAGCGTGCGCTCAAGCAGCGCAAGCACAAGCCCATGTTCATGGTCGACATCGCCGTGCCGCGCGACATCGAACCGGAAGTGGGCGAGCTGGATGATGTTTACCTCTACACCGTGGACGATCTGCACGAGGTCATCGAGGAAAACCTCAAGAGCCGTCAGGGCGCGGCCCATGCGGCCGAGGAGCTGGTGTCCGCCGGTGCCGACGACTTCATGCAGCGCCTGCGCGAACTGGCCGCGGTGGACGTACTCAAGGCCTACCGCCAGCAGGCCGAGCGCCTGCGCGACGAGGAGCTGGCCAAGGCGCAGCGCCTGCTCGCCGCCGGCGGCAACGCCGAGGACGTGCTGGCCCAGCTGGCCCGTGGCCTGACCAACAAGCTGCTGCACGCACCCAGCGTGCAGCTGAAGAAAATCTCTGCCGACGGCCGCTTCGAAGCGCTGGCCGTGGCCCAGGAACTCTTTGCCCTCGACGAGGGCCCGAGCAAACCATGAAAGCCTCCCTGCTGAAGAAACTCGACATCCTCCACGACCGTTTCGAGGAGCTCACCGCGCTGCTCGGCGATGCCGAGGTGATCAGCGACCAGAACCGCTTCCGCGCCTACTCCAAGGAGTACGCCGAAGTCGAGCCGGTCATCGCCGCCTACCGCGAGTTCCGCAAGACCCAGAACGACCTCGAGGGCGCCCAGGCGCTGCTCAAGGACGGCGACCCGGAAATGCGCGAGATGGCCGAGGAGGAAGTGGCCCAGGCCAAGGAGGCCCTGCTCGGGCTGGAAGACCGCCTGCAGCGCATGCTGCTGCCCAAGGACCCCAACGACGGGCGCAACGTGTTCCTGGAAATCCGCGCCGGCACCGGCGGCGACGAGGCGGCGATCTTCTCCGGCGACCTGTTCCGCATGTACTCGCGCTACGCCGAGCGCCAGGGCTGGCGGGTCGAGATCCTTTCGGAAAACATCGGCGAGCATGGCGGCTATAAAGAGGTCATCAGCCGCGTGGAAGGCGACAACGTCTACGCCAAGCTCAAGTTCGAGTCCGGCGCCCATCGCGTGCAGCGCGTGCCGGAGACCGAATCCCAAGGCCGTATCCACACCTCCGCCTGCACCGTCGCTGTGCTGCCGGAGCCGGACGAGCAGCAGGCCATCGAGATCAACCCGGCCGATCTGCGGGTGGACACCTACCGCGCCTCGGGCGCCGGTGGTCAGCACGTGAACAAGACCGATTCGGCGATCCGCATCACCCACCTGCCCACCGGCATGGTGGTGGAGTGCCAGGAAGAACGCTCGCAGCACAAGAACCGCGCCAAGGCCATGGCCTGGCTGGCGGCCAAGCTGCAGGACCAGCAGGACGCCGCCGCGCACAAGGAAATCTCCGACACCCGCCGCCTGCTGGTGGGGTCCGGCGACCGCTCCGAGCGCATCCGCACCTACAACTTCCCGCAAGGGCGGGTCACCGACCACCGCATCAACCTGACCCTGTATTCGCTGAACGAAGTGATCGGTGGCGCGGTGGAGCAGGTGATCGAACCGCTGCTGCAGGAATACCAGGCCGACCAGCTGGCGGCGCTGGGCGATTGATTGATTTCACCCCTCTCCCGCCGGGAGAGGGGCCGGGGGGAGGGGCTTTCAGGTTGCTTCGAGTGGCCTGCAACTCCCTCTCTCCAGCCCTCTCCCAGGGGAGAGGGAGCCACAGGCATAGGACCTTGTGCATGGCCACCATCCAATCCCTGCTCGACAGCGCCGAACTGCCCGCCTCGCCGACGGCGCGGCTGGATGCCGAGCTGCTGCTGGCCGCCGTCCTGGGCAAGCCGCGCAGCTACCTGCGCACCTGGCCCGAGCATGAGCCGGGTGCCGAACAGCTGGCCGCTTTCGCTGCCCTGCTGGAGCGCCGCCGTATGGGTGAGCCGGTGGCCTATATCCTCGGTCACCAGGGCTTCTGGAGCCTGGACCTGGAAGTGGCGCCGCACACCCTGATTCCCCGCCCCGACACTGAGCTGCTGGTGGAGGCTGCCCTGCAGCTGGCTCCGGCTACGCCGCTGCGGGTGCTCGACCTGGGCACCGGCACTGGCGCCATCGCCCTGGCCCTGGCCTGCGAGCGCGGCGGCTGGCAGGTGACCGGCGTGGATCGTATCGTCGAGGCGGTGGAACTGGCCGAGCGCAATCGCCAGCGCCTCCAGCTGGGCAACGCCGAGTTTCGCCAGAGCAGCTGGTTCGACGGCCTGGCTGGCGAGCGTTTCGACCTGATCCTCAGCAACCCGCCCTACATTGCCGCGGACGACCGCCATCTAGGCGAGGGTGATGTGCGCTTCGAGCCGCTCAGCGCTCTGGTGGCCGGCGTCGACGGGCTGGACGATATCCGCCAGATCATCGCCCAGGCGCCGCAGCACCTCGAAGCCGGCGGCTGGCTGCTGCTGGAGCATGGCTACGATCAGGCCGAGGCCGTGCGCGGGCTGCTGGCCGCTGCCGGTTTCACCGAGGTTCACAGCCGTCGTGACCTCGGCGGCCACCAACGCATTTCCCTGGGACGATGGACGCCATGAGCCTGGAACTGAACGACGACGAGCTGCTGCGCTACAGCCGGCAGATCCTGCTGCCGCAGATCGATGTGGCGGGGCAGCTGCGTCTCAAGCAGAGCCGCGTGCTGATAGTCGGGCTCGGCGGCCTCGGCTCACCGGTGGCTCTGTACCTGGCCGCCGCCGGGGTCGGCGTGCTGCACTTGGCCGACTTCGACAGGGTCGACCTGACCAATCTGCAGCGGCAGATCATTCACGACAGCGAGCAGGTCGGCGCGGCCAAGGTCGACTCGGCGATGGCCCGTCTGTCCGCGATTAATCCGCAGATCGCCCTGGTGCCGCATCGCTCGGCGCTGGACGAGGACTCGCTGGCCGCCGCCGTGGCCGCAGTCGACCTGGTGCTGGACTGCTCGGACAACTTCACCACCCGCGAGGCGGTCAATGCCGCCTGCGTGGCTGCCGGCAAGCCGCTGGTGTCCGGCGCGGCAATCCGCCTGGAGGGCCAGCTCGCGGTGTTCGACCCGCGCGATGCGGCCAGCCCCTGCTACCACTGCCTGTATGGCCATGGCAGCGAGGCCGAGCTGACCTGCAGCGAGGCTGGCGTGGTCGGCCCGCTGGTGGGCCTGGTCGGCAGCCTGCAGGCCCTGGAGGCGCTCAAGCTGCTGGCCGGTTTCGGTGAGCCGCTGATCGGTCGCCTGCTGCTGATCGATGCGCTGGGCTCGCGCTTTCGCGAGCTGCGGGTCAAGCGCGATGCGGCGTGCAGCGTGTGCGCAGGGCGGCCATGAGCCAGGCTCCGATCGGCGTGTTCGACTCCGGCGTCGGCGGTCTCTCGGTGCTGCGCGAGATCCGCGCGCGCCTGCCGCATGAGTCGCTGCTGTACGTGGCCGACAGCGGCCATGTGCCCTACGGAGAGAAGAGCGCGGAGTTCATCCGCGCACGCAGCCAGCACATCGCCGAGTTTCTCCTCGGCCAGGGCGCCAAGGCGCTGGTGCTGGCCTGCAACACCGCGACCGCTGCGGCGGTGGCCGAGTTGCGCGAACGCTACCCCGCATTGCCCATCGTCGGCATGGAGCCGGCAGTCAAGCCGGCGGCGGCCGCCACCCGCAGCGGCGCGGTCGGTGTGCTGGCCACCACCGGTACGCTGAAAAGTGCCAAGTTCGCCGCGCTGCTGGATCGGTTTGCCGCCGACGTGCGGGTGATCACCCAGCCCTGCCCGGGGTTGGTCGAGCAGATCGAAGCTGGTGAACTGGACAGTCCGCGCACCCGCGCGCTGCTGCAGGGCTGGGTCGAGCCGCTGCTGGCCGAGGGCTGCGACACGCTGATCCTCGGCTGCACCCACTATCCCTTCATCAAACCGCTGCTGCGCGAGCTGGTGCCGGCGTCCGTCAGCCTGGTCGATACCGGCGCGGCAGTGGCGCGGCGCCTGGAGCAGTTGCTGGCCGAACGCGGCCTGCTGGCGGCGGACGGCGAGGGTGGTGCGCAGTTCTGGTCCAGCGCCGCGCCGGAGCAGCTGGCCCGGGTGTTGCCGGTGCTCTGGGGTGAGGCTCCGGCCGTGGCGGCGCTACCCTGAGGGCCGGAAGTGGCGGCTTTTCTTAGGGGTGGCAATTTCTATACTCTTTGTGTGCCTATACCGTCGTTTCATTTCCGTACAGGACGTCATAATGAAAAAGATCTGTTCTCTGGCCGCTGCGGCGGCCCTTGCGCTGGGGAGCCTGTCCGCGCAGGCCGTGGACTTCACCGCTGCCATCGGTCAGAGCGGCGACTCCAACATGGTCTATCGCCTCGGTGCCCAGTGGAACTGGGACACCAGCTGGTGGCAAAGCAGTGTCGGTCGCCTGACCGGCTACTGGGATGCCGGCTACACCTACTGGGACGGTGACGAGACGTCGAGCAACCACAGCCTTTCGTTCAGCCCGGTATTCGTCTACGAGTTCGCCGGCGAGAGCGTGCAGCCCTACATCGAGGCCGGTATCGGCGTCGCTGCCTTCGCCGATACCGACCTGGAAGACAACGACCTGGGCTCGTCCTTCCAGTTCGAGGACCGCCTCGGTGCCGGCCTGCGTTTCTCCGGCCAGGAGATCGGCATCCGCGCGCTGCATTACTCCAACGCCGGCATCAAGCAGCCCAACGATGGCGTCGAAGCCTACACGCTGCATTACCGCACAAGCTTCTAAGCGGCGCTGGGTGTGAAAAAGCCGGGCTGGGTGCCCGGCTTTTTTGTGGCCGATGGTCAGCGGTAAATGGCGGCGATGCCCTGGCGCTCGTCACGGCACTCGGCCGAGCCCATCTCGAATTCGCGGCAGATCAGTGGGCGCACCTCATAGATGGTGCAGCGCATGCTGTCGCGGTCCAGTGCTGCGCACCAGCCGTCATCCAGGCGGCGCATCACCTCGCCGCCCCAGGCGTCGGTGGTGATGAAACGTTGCGGTACGCCGGTCTCGGTGATCAGCATGACTTCCAGCTGGCAGCAGCAGGCCGCGCAGTTGCTGCAGCTGGCATCGTCGGCGGGAAGTTGCAGGTGGGCAATGGTGCTCATGGCCGCGCAGTGTACGGCAGTCACGCGCGGCCTGCTCATCCGGCCGACCACGGCCATGCCTTACAGGGTGACGCGGCTGGCGCCATTGACCGAGGCGATGCGCACGCGATCACCGACGCGGAACTGCTGGGCCGGGTCGACCTCCTGCACATAGGCGCGCAGGTTGCCGTCGTCCTCGCGCACGGTGATCTCCACGCCCTGGCTGCGCGTCAGGCCTTCCTCGGCTGCCGCCCCGGCCATGCCGCCGGCCACGCCGCCAAGCACCGTAGCGATGGTACTGCCACGGCCTCCGCCGATACTGCTGCCGGCGATGCCGCCCACCGCAGCCCCGGCGATGGCGCCGATCGGCGTGCGGGTGCCTTCGATCTGTACCGGGCGCAGCGACTCGATGGTGCCCAGGCGCACCGTCTGCACGGCACGGGCATCGGCGCGCGAGTAGGTGGAACCGTTGAGGCTGGAGGCGCAGCCGCTCAGCAGCAGAACGGCGCTCAGGCTGCCAGTCAGCAGCAGGGTCGGGAAGCGTTGCATGGCTCGGTCCTCGTGGACATCTTTGAAGATGGCTACAGAGTAAGGACCACTCGCTGAACGCCTGCTGAACCCTGGCTGAACCGTTGCTGAACGCGCTGAAGATCAGGGACTCAGCCGATCTGTCGTGCTCGCAGCCGGTACATCCCCGCGAACCCGTGCACCACCAGCATCACCGCCGCCCAGACCGCCGAGAGCAGCAGCAGGGTCGGCCATTGCCCCAGTGGCAGGCCAACGTCCGCCAGGCGCGCGCCGGCCAGGTAGGAGAGCGGCCCGGCCAGCGCGCCGAGCAGGCTGCTTAGCCACCAGGGGCGGGCGCTCCAGGCCAGGCTGTGGTTGAGCGTGGTGGCGAACAGCGCCCATAGCAGGGCGAGCCAGGTCGGCAACAGGGGGCTGTCGCCGACGAAGTCGAACACGCCGAGGTTGAGCAGGAAGCTGTCCAGCGCGCAGCCGAACAGCGTCACGCTGGCCACCAGGCGGCCCTCGGTGCGCCAGCTGGCGACCCAGAGGAAATGCGCGACCAGGCAGGCCAGTGCCACTGCCAGCAGCCAGGGGTGCCGGGCGCCGAAGATGCAGGCGAACCAGCCGACCTGGAACAGCACGGCGTTGAGAATCAGCGAGCGGGGAGCGGTGAGCATGGGTGGCGAGGCTCTGCGTGGCGGGGAAGACCCTCTCCCCGTGCAGGGAGAGGGCGTGGGCTCAGGCGCCAAAGTGACCTAGCAGCGGTGCCGGGCGTGCGCCGGGCTTGGCCAGCAGCAGCTGGGCGGTGCCGATGGTGCGTTCCAGGAAGCCACCTTCGCAGTAGCACAGGTAGAACTCCCACAGGCGGTAGAAGTAGTCGTCGTAACCGAGTTGCTCCAGGCGATGGCGGGCCTGGCGCAGGTTGTCATGCCACAGGCGCAGGGTGCGCGCGTAGTGCAGGCCGAAGTCCTCCATGTGGTGCAGGTTGAGGTCGGTCTCGGCGGTGATGACCTGCAGCATCTTGTTCACCGAAGGCAGGGCACCGCCGGGGAAGATGTAGCGCTGGATGAAGTCCACCGACTTGCGCGCCTGCTCGTAGCGCTGGTCGCGGATGGTGATGGCCTGCAGCAGCATCAGCCCATCGTCCTTGAGCAGGTGCGCACACTGCTTGAAGTAGGTGGGCAGGAAGCGATGGCCGACGGCCTCGATCATCTCGATCGACACCAGCTTGTCGTACTGGCCCTGCAGGTCGCGGTAGTCCTCCAGCAGCAGTGTGATACGCCCTTCGAGACCCTGCTCGGTGATGCGCTGGCGGGTGTACTCGTACTGCTGACGCGACAGGGTGGTGGTGGTCACGCGGCAGCCATAGTGGGTGGCGGCGTACAGGGCCATGCTGCCCCAGCCGGTGCCGATTTCCAGCAGGTGGTCTTCGGGCTTGAGGTCGAGCTTCTGGCAGATGCGCTCGAGCTTGTTCAGCTGTGCCTGCTCCAGCGTGTCGTCGGCGCCCTGGAACATGGCCGCCGAGTACATCATGGTCGGGTCGAGGAACTGCTCGAACAGCTCGTTGCCCAGGTCGTAGTGGGCGGCGATGTTCTTGCGCGAGCCCTGTCGGGTGTTGCGGTTGAGCCAGTGCAGGCCCTGCAGCAGCGGCCGGCCGAGCAGGGCCAGGCCGCGTTCCATGCCATCCAGCACATCGAGGTTGGCGACAAAGATGCGGATCACCGCGGTCAGGTCGGGCGTGGTCCAGTAACCATGGATGTAGGCCTCGCCAGCACCGATCGAACCGTTACCGGCGACCATGGCCCAGACAGCGGCGTCCTGGACATGGATCTCGGCGTTGAGAACCGCACCCGGCTGGCCGAAGAGCTGCCGTTCGCCGTCCTCGACGATCGCCAGCTGGCCATGGTGCAACTGGCCGAGCTGGCGCAGCACGGCGCGTTTGAGCAGGCCGGCGCCAATACCGTTGCCGGCGCGCACGCTGGTTTTCGCGGAGGTAAGGTCAGGGCTCTTCATGGCGGGGCTCCAGATGGGCGCTGCGGAATTCTCCGTCCGCGGCGCTGTGGGAAAAGATCGGGGTACGTTTGAGTAGCAGGCGCAGCGCCTGCCAGTAGATGCCAAGCACGGTCTTGGCACTCATCCAGGGGAAGGCCAGCAAGTGACGATGCAGGCTGGTGCGGTTGAGTTCGACACGGCTCAGGCCGAGGCCGGCCTCGAACAGCTTGTCGGCGCCCTGCCAGTCCTCCATGTGCACCATCAGGCGCTCGCCGGGCTGGCTGTAGCGCATGCGGTACTCCAGTTCACGCGGCAGGAAAGGCGAGACATGGAAACTCTTGGCCACGCGGTGGCGCGATTCGCCCTCGGCGTGGGTCGGCAGCACGTAGTGGTAGCGTTCGCGCCAGGGCGTGTTGCTGACTTCGCAGAGGATCGCCACCAGTTGCTCCTGCTCGTCGAAGCAGTAGAAGAAGCTGGCCGGATTGAACGCCAGGCCCCAGCTGCGTGGTTGCGCCAGCAGGCAGATGCGTCCGCGCGGTGCCGTGCCCAGGGCGCGGGCCACGCACTGGCGCACGGCATCGGCCAGGGCCACGCCCTGGGTGGTGAACTGCGGCAGGAAATCCGTTTCGCGCAGGGTGAAGGGGGCCCAGCGCGAGTGACCGGCCAGCGGCGACAGGCCGAGCACGGCATCGCGCTCGGCCAGGTCGAGGTAGAGCAGGCCGATGCGATAGCGGAAGGCGTGGCCACGTGGCAGATGCCGCCGATGGCTCACCCAGCCCTGGTACAGCGCACTGTTCACAGGCGCTCCCCGAAGGCTTCGGCGACGCGCAGGGCGCTGACCACGCCGTCCTCATGGAAGCCGTTGGCCCAGTAGGCGCCGCAGTAATAGCTGTGCTGGGCGCCGAGCAGTTCCTGCCAGCGGGCCTGGGCGCGCAGGCCGTCGAGGCTGTACTGCGGATGGGCGTAGCGATAGCGGCCGAGGATGCGCGCCGGGTCGATGGCGTCGGTCTGGTTGAGGCTGACGCAGAAGGTGGTCGCGCTGCGGATGCCCTGCAGGATGTTCATGTTGTAGGTCACCGCCGCCGGCTGGCTGACCGGCCCGCCGAGGCGGTAGTTCCAGCTGGCCCAGGCCAGCGGCCGCTCGGGCAGCAGGCGCGTGTCGGTGTGCAGTACTACGTCGTTGTCGGCGTAGCGCAGCGCGCCGAGGATGTCGCGTTCGGCGGCGCTCGGTGTGGCCAGCAGGGCAAGGGCCTGGTCGCTGTGGCAGGCGAACACCACCTTGTCGAAGCGCTCGACGCCGGCGGCGCTGTGCAGGGTGACGCCTTCGGCGTCACGCTCCACGCGCTGCACCGGGCAGTTCAGGCGGATGTGTTCGGCGAAGCCGGCACTGAGCGGCGCCACGTAGCTGCGCGAGCCGCCGGAAATGACCCGCCACTGCGGGCGATCACTGACCGACAGCAGTCCGTGGTTCTTGAAGAAGCGCACGAAGAACTGCAGGGGGAACTGCAGCATGTCGGCCAGCGACATGGACCAGATCGCCGCGCCCATCGGCACGATGTAGTGGTCGATGAAGCGCTGGCCGTAGCCGCGCTGCTGCAGGTACTGGCCGAGTGTCAGGTCGGCGGCGATGCGCTGTTCGGCGAGGTCGAACTGGGCCTCGCGGTTGAAGCGCAGGATGTCGCGCAGCATGCCCCAGAAGGCCGGGCGCAGCAGGTTGCTGCGCTGGGCGAAGAGGCTGTTGAGATTGTTGCCGTTGTACTCGCTGCCGCTGGCCGGGTCGTGCACCGAGAAGCTCATCTCGGTGGGTTGCGAGGCGACGCCGAGCTGATCCAGCAGGCGGATGAAGTTGGGGTAGGTCCAATCGTTGAACACGATGAAGCCGGTGTCGATGGCAAAGGACTGGCCCTGCACCTCGACATCCACCGTATGGGTATGGCCGCCGACCCAGTCACTGGCCTCGAACAGGGTGATCTGGTGCTGGCGCTGCAGCAGGTAGGCGCAGGTCAGGCCGGCGATGCCGCTGCCGACGATGGCGATTTTCATGAGTGCGATTCCGTGCGGGAGAGTCGTTTGCCCAGCGCCAGCTGCAGGCCCTTGGGCAGGCTGCCGAGCAGGCGCAGGATGGCGATGAAGGGGCCGGGGAAGGCGATGTGGTAGGGCTGTCGGTCCAGTTTCAGGGCGATGTGCCGTGCGGCCTTCTCCACCGGCCAGCGCATCGGCATGGGGAAGTCGTTCTTTTGCGTCAGCGGGGTGTCGACGAAGCCGGGGCTGACCAGAGTGACGGCGATGCCTTCGGCGGCCAGGTCGACCCGCAGGGTGTCGAACAGGTAGCTCATGGCCGCCTTCGACGCGCCATAGGCTTCAGCACGCGGCAGCGGCAGGAAGGTCACCGAGCTGGACACTGCCACCAGGTGCGGCCGCTCGCCCTGGCGCAGCAGCGGCAGCGCGGCTTCCACGCAGTGGGCCGCAGAAAACAGGTTGGCGCGCATCACCCGCTCGACCATGGCGGCCTGGAAGTCCTGCACATCGACGTACTCGCAGGTGCCGGCGTTGAGGATGGCTTGGTCCAGCGCTCCCCAGTGTTCGCCGATGCGTTCGCCAATCGCGCGCACCTGCTCGGGATCGGTGAGGTCGCCGGGCGCCTGCAGCACCTGGCCGGGGTAGCGCTCGGCCAGCGCATGCAGGGCACCGGCATTGCGAGCACTCAGGGCCAGGCGGTGGCCCTGCTGCAACAGGACTTCGGCCAGGGCCGCGCCGATGCCGCTGCTGGCGCCGGTCAACCAGATACGTCTGCTCATGCCAACCTCCGTTTCAGCCAGGCGATGACGCCGCCCATCAGCGGCAAGTGTTCATAGAGCATGGCACCGGCGTCGAAATAGTCGCGGTGCTGGTAGACCTTGTCCCACCATAGCAAGTGTGAGCAGCCATCGACGCTGATCAAGGCGCCGCCACGCAGGCGCGGGTGGCGGAAGTGCATGGTCCAGCGCAGGTAGCCTTCGCCGTCGCAGACCTGATCGAAACCATGGAAGTCGAAGTCGAGACGGCCGACGTTGGCATACATCTCGGCGAAGTAGCGCTGCAGCGCCGGCAGGCCGCGGACCTCGTGCAGCGGGTCGCGGAACAGCACGTCGTCGCTGTAAAGCTCGCTCAGGCGCGCCAGGTTGCTGGCATCGAGTGCGGCGAACTCGGTGGCGAAGCGACGCAGGAAATCAGACATCACTCATCTCCACAGAAGGCAGGTTCTTGAAGGCCTGCAGCGCGCGTTCGCGCGAGCGGGCCAGATCGACGATGGGGCGCGGGTACTCGGCCATACCGAACAGGCCGCCCATGGCCGAAGGATCATGGATGTCGCGCTTGTTCAGCCCGGCGAGCTCCGGCACCCAGGTGCGGATGAAGTGGCCATCCGGGTCGAATTTCTGCGACTGGCTGATCGGGTTGAAAATGCGGAAGTAGGGCGCCGCATCGGTACCGGTGGACGCGCTCCACTGCCAGCCGCCGTTGTTCGCGGCCAGGTCGCCGTCGATCAGGTGCTGCATGAAGAAGCGCTCACCCAGGCGCCAGTCGAGCAGCAGGTTCTTGGTGAAGAACATCGCCACCACCATGCGCAGGCGGTTGTGCATCCAGCCGGTGGCCAGCAGCTGGCGCATTGCCGCATCGACGATGGGGATGCCGGTACGGCCCTGCTGCCAGGCTTCCAGGTCTCTGGGCGCATCGCGCCACGGCACGGCCTCGGTTTCCGTGCGGAAGGCGCGGTGCCGCGATACCCGCGGGTAGCCGACCAGGATGTGCTTGTAGAACTCGCGCCACAGCAGTTCATTGATCCAGCAGACCACCCCCGGGTTGCCGCTGTCGAACTCGCCCTGGTTGATGCGCAAGGCGGCATGCAGGCACTGGCGCGGCGAGATCACGCCGGCAGCCAGGTAGGGTGACAGCTGGCTGGTGCCATCGACGGCAGGGAAATCGCGGCGCTCCTGGTACCCGGCCATGCGTGCCTCGGCGAAGTCGGCCAGGCGCTTAAGGGCAGCGTCCTCGCCAGCCGGCCAGAGCTCACGCTGGGCCGGCGCGGGCGTGGCGAAGCCGTCCACCGCCAGCGGCAGCAGATCGCTGGCGATGGGCAGCGCGGCCTGCGCCTGCGGCGTCGCCACCAGCGGCGGGATGGCGGTGTGCAGGTTGCGGTAGCAGGCCTTGCGGAACTGGCTGTAGACCTGAAAGTAGTTGCCGGCCTGAGTCAGCACGCTGCCGGGGGCGAAGAACAGCTGGTCCAGGCAGGTCCGCAGATTCACGCCCTGCTGGCGCAGGTGCTGCTGCACGGCGTGGTCGCGCGCCTGCTCGTTGATGCCATATTCCTCGTTGACCCACACGCAGTCGATCGCCTGTTCGCGGCACAGTGCACCGAGCACCTGCGGCGCGTCGCGCCAGTGCGGTGCCTGGCGCACCAGCAGCGGCACGTTGAGTGCGGCCAGTTGCGTGTGCAGGGCGGCCAGGTTGCGCAGCCAGAAGTCGACCTTGCACGCCGCATCGTCGTGCTCGCGCCACTGTTCGGGGCTGATCAGGTATACCGCCAGGGTCGGGCCGGCGGCCATGGCGGCGCTCAGGGCGGTGTTGTCATGCAGGCGCAGGTCACTGCGCAGCCAGATCAGCTGGCGCATGGGGCATCCTCCAGCAGGTCCAGTTCGCGCAGGCGCTGTTCGGCCTGCAGCGGGTCGGCGGCGAGGTTGAGGCCCTGCAGCAGCTGGAGTTCATCGTGGTGAATGGTGGCGGCGGGGCCGGCCAGCAGCAGCGGCACCGCGCAGGCTTCGGCCAGGCGCGGCAGCTGGTGGCGCAGCGGCGCGGCCAGGGCCTGCCCGGAGTACAGCAGCAGCGCGCGCGGGGCGATGTGGTCGACGGCCTGGACCAGCTCGCTGGGCGGCACTGCCCAGTCCAGCACCTGCACCGGACAGCCGGCACCGTTGAGCAGCCAGGCGCACAGCCAGAGGCCGGGTTCGAAGTGACTGTCCGACAGGTTCACCAGCAGCAGCGGCGCGGCGCCACGCTGGCGGTTGTCATGGTAGAGGCGGGCGCCGAGCTTGCTGCGCAGCCAGGAATGGCAGAACACCTGTTCCAGCTGCGCGCCGAACGGCAGGTCGTGCCAGCGCCGGTCCAGCTCGGCCAGCAGCGGCAACATCAGCTGGGCACAGAGCACGCCGGGCGGGTAGAGCGACTGGGCGCGGTTGAAGGCTTCATCCAGGCTGCGCTCGGCCTGGTGCGTGATGCTGTGCAGCATGGCCTGACGCAGCTCGTCCCAGATGCCGCTGACGACCGTCTCGGGTGGCTCGTTCTGCTCCAGCAGCTCGCGTACCTGGCCTACGGCCACGCCGCGGTTGAGCCAGGTCAGCACCTGATGGATGCGCTCGATCTGCTCGGGCGCATACAGGCGGTGACCCTTGGCCGTGCGGTACGGCACCACCAGACCGTAGCGGCGCTCCCAGGCGCGCAGGGTAACGGGATTCACGCCGGTACTGCGCGCCACCTCGCGGATGGGCAGGTAGCCTTGTGCGAGGGCCTGCTGGTAGTCGAGAGCCGCGCTCAAATCGCATTCCTCAGGCTGAGCGCGTCCGGATAGGGGCGCAGGTAGTCCTGGCGTGCGATGTAGGCGTCGGGATGGCGGTTGAAGTGATGACGCAGCAGGGTCAGCGGTACCACCAGCGGGATCACGCCGCCGCGGTACTGGGTGATCAGGTGCTGCAGTTCGGCGCGCTCGGCACTGCCCAGGTGCTGTTTCAGATAGCCGCTCAGGTGCTGCAGCACGTTGCTGTGGGTGCCACGGGTGGCCGGACGGCTCAGCGCGCTCATCAGCTCACGGAAATAGCGGGTGGCCAGCTCGTGCAGGTCCTGCTGGCCGAGGTGGCCCAGCAGGCGGCCGAGGGCCTTCTGCTGCTGCGGGTGGGTGGCCATCAGCAGGTACTTGTGGCGGGCGTGGAAGTCGATCAGCCCCTGACGGCTGATACCATCGGCCAGCAGACGCTGCCAGCGGGCGTGGACGAACACGCGGTTGAGGAAGTTTTCACGCAGCACCGGGTCGTGCAGGCGGCCTTCCTCTTCCAGCGGCAGCTCCGGGTAGCGGGCATGCAGGGCGGCGGCGAAGATGCCGCGGCTGCCTTTTTCGGCCAGATGACCGTTATCTCTGTACAGTTTTATCCGGTGCAGGCCGCAGGACGGTGATTTCTGCATCAGCACGAAGCCGCTGAGGCCGGCCGGTACGCGGTCGACCTGGGCACGCAGCGCCTCGCTGACGTCGCGATCCTGCTCCTGGGGCATCAGTGCGCGCGGCGCTTCCGGCTCGCCGACCAGGCGGATGGTCGGGCGCGGCGTGCCAAGGCCCATGCCCATCTCCGGGCAGAGCGGAACCAGCTCGAAATGTTCGGCGAGCACCTCGGTGCACAGAGTCGAGCGCTTGTGTCCGCCGTTGTAGCGCACCGGCGCTCCGAGCAGGCAGGCGCTGATGCCGATTCTGATTTTGGCTTCGTTCATGGCAAGTTGTACAAGTGGTGGTTGATGTACAAGTTATCTTGAACGATTTCTTGTACAAGTCAAATTTCTTGTACAGATATTTCCAGTAAACAGAAGCGGCGTATAGATTCGCCGTCAGGGGTAGCCGAGCAGTGCCTTGATCGGGCCCAGGTGTGCCGCCACCCAGGCGCGATCGATCGGGCCCCAGTCGCGGATTTCGTAGTGCCCGGCGTTGTTGCGCTCGCCGTCGTGCTGGACGAAGTCGCAGTGGATATCCAGTTCGGCCAGCGCCGCCAGGGTATCTTGGGCGGTGCGCCGCGGCATGCCGGTGGCGGCCATCAGCGCCGGTACGCTGCTGGCGGTGCCGCTGTCGATCAGCCAGGCGACGTAGAGGCGGCGGTAGAAACTGGTCCTGGTTTTGCTGACTTCCATGGAAGACTCCTCAGCTGTGCGCGCGACGACGCAGTGTGCGATGGCGGCTATTGAACAGCAGGCGCAGGAACAAGCGTACCAGTGGCGCCGGTAGCAGTGGATCGACTGTCAGTTGATCGACCAGTCTTACGCCGCCTTCCGCCGGCTCCAGGCTGCGCACATGGCGCCACAAGCGCATGCCGGTCATTGGTGACTGTTCGACGAAGCCCTGGTTGGGCGTGAGCGAGAGCAGAGTCAGGCGTGACACACCGAGCGGCAGCACGCCGAACAGCCACAGCCAGCTGGTGAACAGTGGTCGGCCCGGCTCCATCGTCACGTCCTGCAGGTTGTGGATATGTCGCGGCATGCTCATCCACAGCCAGGGGCGCATCTCCTGGCGCAGAGCGCGCACCTCGGTGATCCAGCGCCAGGCGGTCTCCGGGCTGGTCGGCAGGGTCGATTCGAAGCGCAATTCGATCATCGGCTGTCCTTGGCCAGCAAAGAAAAAGGCCCGCGTTAGCGGGCCTTTTTCTTATCACAGATTGGCGATCTTCTCGCGCTGCTCGACCAGTTTGGCCAGCGCCTGTTCGGCTTCGGCCAGCTTGGCGCGTTCCTTGTCGAGCACCTCGGCCGGCGCTTTGGCAACGAAGCCTTCGTTGGCGAGCTTGCCGCCGACGCGCTGCACTTCGCCTTGCAGGCGCTGGATTTCCTTGTCCAGGCGCGCCAGTTCGGCGTCCTTGTCGATCAGCCCGGCCATGGGTACCAGTACCTGCATCTCGCCGACCAGTGCGGTGGCAGACATCGGTGCTTCTTCGCCAGCGGCCAGCACGCGTACCGATTCCAGCTTGGCCAGTTTGCTGAGCAGCGGCTCGAAGTCGGCTAGGCGGCGCAGGTCTTCGGCATTGGCGTTCTGCACGATGATGTCGATGCGCTTGGCCATGGAGATCTTCATCTCGCCACGGATCTGCCGCACGCCGAGCATCAGCTGCTTGACCCACTCGATGTCGCCTTCGGCGCTAGCGTCGATGCGGCTCTCATTGGCCACCGGCCAGGCCTGCAGCATGATGGTTTCGCCGCTGACGCCCGCCTGGGGCTTGATGCGCTGCCAGATTTCTTCGGTGATGAAGGGCATGAACGGGTGGGCCAGGCGCAGGATCACTTCCAGCACGCGCACCAGGGTGCGGCGGGTGCCGCGCTGGCGCTCGATCGGGGCGTTTTCGTCCCAGAGAACAGGCTTCACCAGCTCCAGGTACCAGGCGCAGTACTCGTCCCAGATGAACTCGTAGAGGGCCTGGGCGGCCATGTCGAAGCGGAAGGCATCGAGGTGGCGGGTGACGTCCTGCTCGCAGCGCTGCAGGGCGGAGATGATCCAGCGGTCGACCGGCGACAGGTCGACGGCTTCGCCATTGATACCGGTGTCCTGATTATCGGTGTTCTCGATGACGAAGTTGGCGGCGTTCCACAGCTTGTTGCAGAAGTTGCGGTAGCCCTCGACGCGGCCCATGTCGAACTTGATGTCGCGGCCGGTGGAGGCCAGCGCCAGGTTGGTGAAGCGCAGGGCGTCGGTGCCATAGGCGGCGATGCCTTCGGGGAACTCGGCGCGGGTCTGCTTGGCGATCTTCTCGGCCAGCTTGGGCTGCATCATGCCGCTGGTGCGCTTGGCCACCAGGGCTTCCAGGTCGATGCCATCGACGATGTCCAGCGGGTCGAGCACGTTGCCCTTGGACTTGGACATCTTCTGGCCCTGGCCGTCGCGCACCAGACCGTGCACGTACACGGTCTTGAACGGGATCTGCCCGGTCAGGTGGGTGGACAGCATGATCATCCGGGCAACCCAGAAGAAGATGATGTCGAAGCCGGTAACCAGTACGTCGGTCGGGTGGAAGGTCTTGAGGAAGTCGGTCTGCTGCGGCCAGCCGAGGGTGGAGAAGGTCCACAGGCCGGAGCTGAACCAGGTGTCCAGCACGTCTTCGTCCTGGCGCAGGGCGATGTCGCCCAGGTTGTGCTGGGCGCGGACTTCCGCCTCGTCGCGGCCGACGTAGACGTTGCCGGCCCCGTCGTACCAGGCCGGGATGCGGTGGCCCCACCACAGCTGGCGGCTGATGCACCAGTCCTGGATGTCGCGCATCCAGCTGAAGTACATGTTCTCGTACTGCTTGGGCACGAACTGGATCTCGCCGCTCTCGACCACGGCGATGGCCTTCTCGGCCAGTGGCTTGGTGGAGACGTACCACTGGTCGGTCAGCCACGGCTCGATCACGGTGCCGGAGCGGTCGCCTTTCGGCACTTTCAGCGCGTGGTCTTCGATCTTCTCCAGCAGGCCGGCGGCCTCGAAGGCGGCAACGATCTGCTTGCGCGCGACGAAGCGGTCGAGGCCGGCGTATTCGGCCGGCAGGCTGCCGTCGATCTCGGCGTTGACGCTGCCGTCGATGTTGAACACCTGGGCCTTGGCGAGCACCTGGGCGTCCTTGTCGAAGATGTTGATCAGCGGCAGGTTGTGGCGCTTGCCGACTTCATAGTCGTTGAAATCGTGGGCCGGGGTGATCTTCACGCAGCCGGTGCCGAACTCGGGGTCGCAGTAGTCGTCGGCGATGATCGGGATACGCCGGCCCACCAGCGGCAGCTCGATGTAGCTGCCGATCAGCGCCTTGTAGCGCTCGTCTTCCGGGTGCACGGCCACGGCGCTGTCGCCGAGCATGGTTTCCGGGCGGGTGGTGGCGACGATCAGGTAGTCCAGGCCCTCGGCGGTCTTCTTGCCGTCGGCCAGCGGATAGCGCAGGTTCCACAGGTGGCCCTTCTCGTCGTGGTTTTCCACTTCGAGGTCGGAGATGGCGGTGTGGAACTTGGTGTCCCAGTTGACCAGCCGCTTGCCGCGGTAGATCAGGCCGTCCTGGTGCAGGCGCACGAAGGCTTCTTTAACCGCTTCGGACAGGCCTTCGTCCATGGTGAAGCGCTCGCGCGACCAGTCTACCGAGCTGCCCAGGCGACGGATCTGCCGGGTGATGGTGCCGCCGGACTGCTCCTTCCACTCCCAGACCTTCTCCAGGAACTTCTCGCGGCCCAGATCGTGGCGGCCGATGCCCTCGGCGGCCAGCTGGCGCTCGACCACCATCTGCGTGGCGATGCCCGCGTGGTCAGTGCCCGGCTGCCACAGGGTGTTGCGGCCCTGCATGCGGCGGAAGCGCACCAGGCAGTCCATGATCGAGTTGTTGAAGCCATGGCCCATGTGCAGGCTGCCGGTGACGTTCGGCGGCGGGATCATGATGGTGTAGGGCTCGCCGGAACCTTGCGGGGCGAAGTAGTTGTTCGCCTCCCAGTTCTGGTACAGGGCGGTTTCGATGGCGTGGGGCTGGTAGGTCTTGTCCATGAGTCGGCGGGACCGTATTGGCAACTGAGCGGGAAAGCCGCCGAGTATAACGGCTGGCGCCACCCGCGGGCCACTGGCCGCCGTATGGCTAGGCTTTGGGCTGCTTGAGCAGGCGGTCCAGGCGGGCGTCTAGGCGGCGCTTGAGCTCGGCCTCGATCTGCGGCACGAAGTCGTCGATCACATCCTGCAGGATCAGTTGAGCAGCGGCGCGCAGCTCGGCGTCCAGTTTGCTCTGGGCCGCCAGGCTCTGCTGCACGGTGCTGCCGATGCTCGCGGCGCTGGGGGTTGCCGGCGCAGGGCGCGGGGGCTGGGGCGGTGCAACGGCGGGTTGCACCGGATAGGACAGGTTTACCGCGGCCAGCGGCGCGGCGGCCGGTGCGTCCGGGCCCGGTTCGATGATCTCCGACAGCACGGGAATCTGCAGGTCATCGTCCAGTGTTTCGGTCAGCAGCGGCGGTTCCAGTTGCTCCTTCTCCAGCAGCTGGCGGATGGCTTCCAGGTCATCCAGCAGGAGATCGGGCTTTGGTGGTTTGGAACTGTCCATGGGCATTGCGGGCGGGGAAGGTGGCCGAGGCGGCCGATTCTACGCTCTGTGGCGGGCTATTTCGAGAATGCGCTGCATTTCACAGCTCGACGCGCTGCGGGGCGTGACCCAGCTGGCGGTACTGGCGGAAATTCTCGCGACACTGGGCCAGCAGCGCCGGCTCCTGGTTGACGATCTCGATCACCCGATTGAACCGGGCCAGGTGCGGCGACAATTGCGGGTGCAGGTTGAGCAGCACGCCGCCAGCCTGCGCCGGCTCCTGGTCCAGGCCGATCACCACCGGAGCCTGCGCATCTTCCTCGTGCAGGCCGTGGGGGATGAAGGATTCCGGGCGGAAGCTCCACAGCAGCCGGTCGAGCTCCTCGCACTGCGCCTGGTCGGCGCCGCGCAGGAACACCGGCAGGCCGGCTTTCCAGGCCTTGGCGGCCAGCTGGCAGGCCGCGCGCAGGCGGCCGTCCGGCGTGGCGCTGGAGAGCACGTAGAATTCGACGCGCATGGGCCGGGTCAGGCCTGGGCGCGGTCGAGCAGGTACTGGGTCAGCAGGGGGACCGGGCGGCCGGTGGCGCCCTTGTCCTTGCCACCACTGACCCAGGCGGTGCCGGCGATGTCCAGGTGCGCCCAGTGGTAGTTCTTGGCGAAGCGCGACAGGAAGCAGCCAGCGGTGATGCTGCCGGCCTTCGGCCCGCCGATGTTGGCGATGTCGGCGAAGGGGCTGTCGAGCTGCTCCTGGTACTCGTCGTGCAGCGGCAGCTGCCAGGCGCGGTCATCGGCGTGCTCGCCGGCCTTGAGGATCTGCTTCACCAGGGCGTCGTTGTTACCCATCAGGCCCGACACCACCGAGCCCAGTGCCACCACGCAGGCGCCGGTGAGGGTGGCGACGTCGATCACCGCCTGCGGCTTGAAGCGCTCGGCATAGGTCAGGGTGTCGCATAGCACCAGGCGGCCTTCGGCGTCGGTGTTGAGGATTTCCACGGTCTGCCCGCTCATGGTGGTGACGATGTCACCGGGGCGGGTGGCGCGGCCGCTGGGCATGTTCTCGGCGCAGGCCAGCAGGCACACCAGGTTGATCGGCAGTTGCAGCTCCAGCACGGCGCGCAGGGTGCCGAGCACGCTGGCGGCGCCGCACATGTCGTATTTCATCTCGTCCATGCCGGCGGCCGGCTTGATGCTGATGCCGCCGGTGTCGAAGGTGATGCCCTTGCCGACCAGGGCGAAGGGCTTTTCATCCTTCTTGCCGCCCTGGTAGTGGAGCACGATCATCCGCGGCGGCTGCTCGCTGCCCTGGGCCACGGCGAGGAAGGCGCCGGCGCCCAGCTCCTTGAGCTTCTTCTCGTCGAGGATGTCGACCTTGAGGTTCTTGTGCGCCTTGGCCAGGGCCTTGGCCTCTTCGGCCAGGTGGCTGGGGTGGCAGAGGTTCGGCGGCAGGTTGCCGAGGTCCTTGGTGAAGGCCATACCGGTGGCGATGGCGCGGGCGTGCAGGCTGCCGCGCTCGACATCGGCCAGTTCGGCCTTGTCGGCGACCAGGGTGATCTTCTTCAGCGCCTTCGGTTCGGCCTTCTTGCTCTTGAACTGGTCGAACAGGTAGCCGCCATCGGCCAGGGTTTCCACCAGCAGGCGGGCCTTGCCGTAGGCATCGCGACCCTTGACCTTGAGTTCGCCGAGGGCCAGCACCGCATCGCTGCCACCGAGGTTCTTCAGCACGCCATGGGCGGCTGCAACCAATTTGCGGAACTGGCGGTCGGAGAGTTCGCCCTTGCCGCTGCCGACCAGCAGCACGCGCTCGGCCTTGAGGCCCGGCAGGCTGTGCAGCAGCAGGGTCTGGCCTTGCTTGCCGGCGATGTCGCCGCGCTTGAGCACGGCCGAGATGGCGCCGCCGCTGGCGTCGTCCAGCGCCTTGGCGGCGGTGCCGAGCTTGCGGCCTTCGCCGAGGGCGACGACCAGGGTGGCGGTCTTGAGGGTTTCCGGGCGGGTGCTTTTGACGAGGAATTCCATGGTGAGCTGTCCCCAAGACAAAGAGTCGGGTTTGCAGGATAATGCCGGCTATTTTTTCGAGGTCCGCCGTGGCGGGCCGTGCAACCGAGTGCGGCTAGTGTGAGCGTTGCCGCCTGAGCCTGACAACCCTGGAGCGTCCGGTTTGATCGTCTTCCGTTATCTGTCCCGCGAAGTGCTGGTGACCCTCAGCGCCGTGAGCGCCGTGCTGCTGGTGATCATCATGAGCGGGCGTTTCATCAAGTATCTGGCCCAGGCCGCACAGGGAGTGCTGGACCCGAGCGTGCTGTTCCTGATCATGGGCTACCGCATGCCCGGTTTCCTCCAGCTGATCCTGCCGCTGGGCCTGTTCCTCGGCATCCTGCTGGCCTACGGGCGCCTGTACCTGGACAGCGAGATGACCGTGCTGTCCGCCACCGGCATGAGCAACCGCCGCCTGCTCGGCTACAGCATGGCGCCGGCCGCCATCGTCGCCGTGATCGTCGCCTGGCTGAGCCTGGGCCTGGCGCCGCAGGGCGTGGCAGAAGTGGCGAAGATCTTCAACCAGCAGGACGCCATGACCGAGTTCGACACCCTGGTGCCGGGGCGTTTCCAGGCGATGAAGGACGGCTCGCGGGTGACCTACACCGAGGGCCTATCCGACGACCGTGGCCAGCTGGCCGGCGTGTTCATCAGCGAGAAGCGCATGCAGCGCCAGGTCGAGGGTGAGAAGCCGAAGCAGAGTGGCATCACCGTGCTGGTGGCCGAGAAGGGGCGGCAGGTGATCCAGCCCGACGGCAGCCGCTACCTGATCCTGGAGAACGGTTACCGCTACGACGGCAACCCCGGCCAGGCTGACTACCGTGCCACCCGTTACGAAACCCACGGCGTGCTGCTGCCCAAGCCCAGCGTCAGCGCCGAGATCGGCGAGCGCGAAGCGATCCCCACCCGCGAGCTGATCGGCAGTGACGAACCGCGCTACCAGGCCGAGCTGCAGTGGCGCCTGTCCATTCCGCTGCTGGTATTCATCGTCACCCTGCTGGCGGTGCCGCTGGCACGGGTCAATCCGCGCCAGGGCCGCTTCCTCAAGCTGTTGCCGGCAATCCTGCTGTATATGGCCTACCTGGCGCTGTTGATCGGCGCGCGCGGCCAGCTGGACAAGGGCAAGATTCCCATGGAGCTGGGCCTGTGGTGGGTGCACGCGTTGTTCCTGCTGATCGGCGCCGCACTGTTCCTCTGGCAACCGATGAAACTCAAGCTGGCCAGTCGCCGTGCAGTCAAGGAGATGGCCCATGCATAAGCTCGACCGCTATATCGGTACCAGTGTCTTCCTGGCCATCCTCTCGGTACTCGGCATCATCGTCGGCCTGGCCCTGTTGTTTGCCTTCATCGACGAGCTGGGCGACCTCAGCGATAGCTACGGCACCCTGGAGGCACTGATCTATGTGGTGCTGACCCTGCCGCGGCGCGCCTACGAAATGCTGCCGATGGCCGCGCTGATCGGCTGCCTGATCGGCCTCGGCAGCCTGGCCAGCAACAGCGAACTGACCATCATGCGCGCTGCTGGCGTGTCGGTCGGGCGCATCGTCTGGGCGGTCATGAAGCCCATGCTGGTGCTGATGCTGGTCGGCGTGCTGATCGGCGAGTACCTGGCGCCCTGGAGCGAGAACCAGGCCCAGGCCCATCGGTCTCTGGCCCAGGGCGGCGGCGAGGCGCAGAGTTCCAGGCATGGCCTGTGGCATCGCCAGGGCCAGGAGTACGTGCACATCAACGCCGTGCAGCCGGGCGGCAAGCTGATCGGCGTGACCCGTTACCAGTTCGACGAACAGCGCAAGCTGCAAGCCGCCAGCTTCGCCCGTCGCGCCCAGTACCAGGGCGACCACTGGCAGCTGGAAGAGGTGAAGACCACCCTGTTTCACGACAAGCGCACCGAGGTGCAGCAGGCCGACAGTCAGCGCTGGGACATCGAGCTCACGCCGCAGCTGCTCGGCACCGTGGTGCTGGCGCCGGATGCGCTGTCGATCAGCGGTTTGTGGCGCTATATCCATTACCTGGGTGAGCAGGGGCTGAGCAATGGCAGCTACTGGCTGGCGTTCTGGACCAAGGTGCTGCAGCCGCTGGTGACCGCCGCGCTGGTGCTGATGGCGATCTCCTTCATCTTCGGCCCGTTGCGCTCGGTGACACTTGGCCAGCGCGTGTTCACCGGCGTGCTGGTGGGCTTCGTGTTCCGCATCGCCCAGGACCTGCTGGGGCCGTCCAGCCTGGTGTTCGGCTTCTCGCCGCTGCTGGCCGTGGTGGTGCCGGCGGGGATCTGTGCCTTGGCTGGCTTCTTCCTGTTGCGCCGCGCCGCCTGATTAGGCTGAGCCAATAAAAAGGCCGGGCATTTGCCCGGCCTTTTTGTTGCACTAACCCTGTCGTAGCTCGGATGCAATCCGGGAAGCAGGCAGTACCGCCCTCCGGATTGCCTCCGGGCTACTGCGGGACTGCTCTGGCGCACGGCTTCACTGCTGGTCCAGCTGCTCCTGCAGGCGTTGCTGGCTCTGGGCATTGACCTGATCGATCTGCTGCTTGAGCTGCTCCATCTGCTGCTGGGCCTGCTGCGCCTTGTCGGCTTGCAGCTTGGCGGTGGTGGCAGTGGCCGCGCCGCCGTCGCAGGCGGCGAGGGCGAGCAGGCTGGCGAGAAGCAGGGCATTGCGCATGGCGATCTCCGTAAGTGGGCGAAGGCTAACCCTAGCGCGCCCGGCGTTGGCGTGCAGCAGCCGGGCGCGCCAACGGCTCAGCCGTAACGACGCGCGGCTTCGATGGCCAGGCCGCTGCCGATGCTGCCGAAGCTGTTGCCCTCGGTGGCGCGGGCGTTGGGCAACAGGGCGGCGACGCTCTGGCGCAGGGCCGGTACGCTGCTGGAGCCGCCGGTGAAGAAGATCGTGTCGACCTCGGCATGGCGCACGCCGGCGCGATTCAGCAGCTCGTCGACGCCGGCGCGGATGCGCTGCAGCAGGCCGTCGATGGCCTGGTCGAACAGCGGCCGGTCGAGCAGCACCTGCAGGTCATCCTCGATGCGTGTCAGGTCGATGCGGTGGCTGTCCTGCTCGGTCAGGGCGATCTTCGCCTCTTCCACCTGCATCGCCAGCCAGTGGCCGGCGCGTTGCTCGGTGAGGCGCAGCAGGCGGTCGACGCCGGTTGGATCGACGATGTCGTAGCGCATGCTCTTCAGCGCCAGCTGGGCTTTCTGCGCGTACACCGCGTTGATGGTGTGCCAGGTGGCCAGGTTGAGGTGGTGGCTGGTGGGCATCAGCGCGTCGCTCTTCATCCGGCTGCCGTAGCCGAACAGCGGCATCACCCCGTCCAGGCTCAGCTGCTTGTCGAAGTCGGTACCGCCGATGTGCACACCGCCGGTGGCGAGGATGTCATCCTGGCGCTCATTCAGCTCGCGACGCTGCGGGGCCAGGCGCACCAGGGAGAAGTCCGAGGTACCGCCGCCGATGTCGACGATCAGCACCAGCTCCTCGCGTTGGATCGTGCGCTCGTAGTCGAAGGCCGCGGCGATCGGCTCGAACTGGAAGGACACGTCCTTGAAGCCGAGTTTGTGCGCCACTGCCAGCAGGGTGTTGGCGGCCTCGGCATCGGCGAGTGGATCATCGTCGACGAAGAACACCGGGCGGCCCAGCACCACTTGTTCGAATTCGCGCTCGGCCTGGCTCTCGGCGCGCTTTTTCAGCTCGCCGATGAAGAAGCCGAGCAGATCGCGAAAGGGCAGGGCGCTGCCCAGTACGGTGGTTTCGCTTTTCAGCAGCTTGGAGCCGAGCAGGCTTTTCAGTGCGCGCATCAGGCGCCCTTCATAGCCTTCCAGGTATTCGTGCAGGGCCTGGCGACCATAAACCGGACGGCGCTCCTCGGTGTTGAAGAAGATCACCGAAGGCAGGGTGATCTTGCCGTCTTCCAGTGCCAGCAACGGCTCCATGCCTGGTCGCCACCAGCCGACGGTGGAGTTGGAGGTACCGAAGTCGATACCCAGGGCATTGGCGGGACGGGACGGATTCATGCTGCGCTCCGGAAAAAACGGCCGCGCATTCTATGCGAGTGCATGCTGCCTTGTGCAGGCAATCGTCGGGAATCCTGGTGCACGCCAAGATGTCTGGGAGACCCGGGCGCAGGCAGCTGCGTATTGCTGGCATGGTTCCAGCGCCGTTCCGCCTTTGACGAGGCCCAGAGGCTACGGTGCGCGGGCATGTTGCCCGGCCTGAGCTAGGCTGAATGGCACGGGGAGGAGTCGGCGGATGCGGAGACTGGTTCGGTTTTGGCTGATGTATTGCGCGCTGTTGCCCGTGCTGGCAGCTGCGGAGTTGCGGCTGCTGACGGAGGAGGCGCCGCCGACCAGTTTCCTGCGTGATGGCCAGCCTGATGGCTACTCGGTGGAAGTGGTACGAGAACTCATTCGGCGCACGGGTAGCCAGGCCACCATAGAGTTGCTGCCCTGGACGCGTGCCTACACGCTGGCCAAAAGCGACGTCGATACCGGTCTCTTCTCCGTCGTGCGCACGGCCGAGCGTGAGTCACTGTTCCAGTGGGTTGGTCCCATCCTGCAGGGAAACACCAGGTTCTACTCGCTGAAGGCCAGTAACCTGCGCATCGACACCCTGGAGGATGCCGCACGTGCCGGCACAGTGGCCCTGCCCAAGCAGTGGTACACCTACGAGACGCTCGAACGCATGGGCTTCAACAATCTCTATGGTGTCCCGGGCTCGAAGCAGATGGTGACCATGCTCAAGCATGGCAGGGTCAAGCTGATTGCCACCGAAGACCTGACCTTGCGCGAGGAGCTGGCCAGTGGCGGGCTGACGCCGGAGGAGGTGCAGGCACACCTGGCCTTCATGCAGTCCGACTACTACATCGCCTTTTCCCCACTGACCTCGCCAGCGCTGGTGGCGCAATGGCAGCGCGAGCTTGATGGCATGCATCGGGACGGCACCCTGCGCGGTATCCAGGGTCGCTGGCTGCCGAAAACGGCGCAACCCTAGGAGTGCTGCCTGCTGTTTCGCGGGCAGGTTAAGGTGTGCGCCACAGGCAATGACGCGGCTCTCGGCATTCTGTAGTTTTACTACATGACGTGGCTTGTAGTTTTGCTACATAATCTGCCTGCAGAACAGAAACGATTCAGTAGAACGCCTTCCATGCAAAGAGCCTCTCATCACGATCTTCGAGCGCAATTTCGAGCGCTTATGGCGTCAAACGCCTGTTATCACACGGCCTCGGTGTTCGATCCGATGTCTGCCAGGATTGCCGCTGACTTAGGGTTCGAAGTTGGAATCCTGGGCGGTTCTGTAGCTTCACTACAAGTTCTGGCTGCGCCGGACTTCGCCCTGATCACCCTTAGCGAGTTCGTCGAGCAGGCCACGCGCATTGGCCGGGTAGCGCGCCTGCCCGTCATCGCCGATGCCGACCACGGTTATGGCAACGCGCTCAATGTCATGCGCACGGTGGTCGAACTGGAGCGTGCTGGCGTGGCCGCCCTGACGCTCGAGGACACCCTGTTGCCGGCGCAGTTTGGCCGCAAGTCCACCGACCTGATCGGTGTCGACGAGGGTGTGGGCAAGATCCGCGCAGCGCTGGAGGCGCGTGTCGATCCGGACCTGGCCATCATCGCGCGTACGCATGCCGGTGTGCTTGATCTGGATGAGGTGATCCGCCGCACCCGCGCCTACCAGGCAGCTGGCGCCGATGGCATCTGCATGGTCGGCGTGCGGGACTTCGAGCACCTTGAGGCGATCGCGCAGAACCTCAGTGTGCCGCTGATGCTGGTGAGCTATGGCAATCCCTCGCTACGTGACGATGCGCGCCTGGCCAGCCTCGGCGTACGCATCGTGGTCGACGGGCATGCCGCCTATTTCGCGGCGATCAAGGCGACCTACGACTGCCTGCGCGAGCAGCGCGGCATCGCGGCCAGCGACCTTAACGCCACCGAGCTGACACACAAGTACACCCAGCCCGAGGACTACATCGTCTGGGCCCGCGAGTACATGAACGTCAAGGAGTAACCGGCAGCCCGTGCCAGCTTGCATTCCCGGCCTGACGCGCGCATACCTGCCGGAGATACGACGGTGTGGAGGTGCCCATGGCCGGAGGTTGGACCAATGACGGTGCGGTGCAGGAGCAGATCGACAGCAGCATCGAAGAGGCCATCGCCCGTGCGCGTAGCCAGTTGCCGCGCGGCGAGAGCCTGATGAAGTGTGCCGAGTGCGATGCGCCCATTCCCGAGGCGCGGCGCCAGGCGGTGCCGGGCGTGCGCCTGTGCATGAACTGCCAGGCAGTACATGACCGCGAGCAGGCCGCGTTCAGCGGCTACAACCGGCGCGGCAGCAAGGACAGCCAGCTGCGCTGACGTGCCCCCTCGCTCAGAACAGGAAGTAGCGCTGCGCCATCGGTAGCACCTCGGCCGGCTCGCACCAGAGCAACTGGCCGTCAGCCCTGACCTGGTAGTTCTGCGGATCGACCTCGATGCTCGGCAGGTAGCCGTTGTGGATCAGGTCGGTCTTCTGCACCTCGCGGCAGCCCTTCACTACACCAATCTTCTTCTTCAGCCCCAGCTGCTCGGGCACGCCGGCCTCGAAGGCCGCCTGGCTGATGAAGGTGATGCTGGTGGCGTGGCGGCTGCCGGCGTAGCTGGCGAACATCGGCCGATAGTGCACTGGCTGCGGCGTGGGGATGGAGGCATTGGCGTCGCCCATCAGGCTGGCGGCGATCGCCCCGCCCTTGAGGATCAGCGTCGGCTTCACCCCGAAGAAGGCCGGGCGCCACAGCACCAGGTCGGCCCACTTGCCCACTTCCACCGAGCCCACCTCGTGGCTGATGCCGTGGGTGATGGCCGGGTTGATGGTGTACTTGGCGATGTAGCGCTTGGCGCGGAAGTTGTCGTTGCCGGGCGCGTCCTCGGGCAGCGGGCCGCGCTGCTGCTTCATCTTGTCGGCGGTCTGCCAGGTGCGGGTGATCACCTCGCCGACGCGGCCCATGGCCTGGCTGTCGGAGCTGATCATGGAGAAGGCGCCGAGGTCATGCAGGATGTCCTCGGCGGCGATGGTCTCGCGGCGGATGCGGCTCTCGGCAAACGCGACGTCCTCGGCGATGCTCGGGTCCAGGTGGTGGCAGACCATCAGCATGTCCAGGTGCTCGTCGATAGTGTTGCGGGTGAACGGCCGGGTCGGGTTGGTCGAGGACGGCAGCACGTTGGGAAAACCGCAGGCCTTGATGATATCCGGCGCATGGCCGCCGCCGGCGCCTTCGGTGTGGTAGGTGTGGATGGTGCGGCCCTTGAACGCGCCCAGCGTCGTTTCGACGAAGCCGGACTCGTTGAGGGTGTCCGTATGGATCGCCACCTGCACGTCGTACTGATCGGCCACGCTCAGGCAGTTGTCGATGGCCGCCGGGGTGGTGCCCCAGTCCTCGTGCAGCTTGAGGCCGATGGCACCGGCTTTTACCTGCTCGATCAAGGGCTCCGGCAGCGAGGCGTTGCCCTTGCCGGTGAAGCCCAGGTTCATCGGGAAGGCGTCGGCGGCCTGGAGCATGCGCGCCATGTGCCA
The DNA here is from genome assembly GCF_900156545.1 of Aquipseudomonas alcaligenes. Lineage (GTDB taxonomy): Bacteria > Pseudomonadota > Gammaproteobacteria > Pseudomonadales > Pseudomonadaceae > Aquipseudomonas > Aquipseudomonas alcaligenes_A. Next base: position 763,854 of record NZ_FTNW01000002.1, on the reverse strand, counting down.
GGGCCCGGAGGTGCAGGTGGTGGCGTTGGTGCCGGTGGCCGGCCCGGTGCCGCCACCGATCATGGTGGTGACGCCGCTCATCAGCGCTTCTTCGATCTGCTGCGGGCAGATGAAGTGGATATGGGTGTCGATGCCGCCGGCGGTGAGGATCATGCCCTCGCCGGCGATCACCTCGGTTCCGGCGCCGATCGCGATGGTCACGTCGGGCTGGATGTCCGGGTTGCCGGCCTTGCCGATGGCATGGATGCGCCCGTCCTTGAGGCCGACGTCGGCCTTGACGATGCCCCAGTGGTCGATGATCAGCGCGTTGGTGATCAGGGTATCGACCACGTCGGCGGCGCACAGTTGGCCCTGGCCCATGCCGTCGCGGATCACCTTGCCGCCGCCGAACTTCACTTCCTCGCCGTAGCTGGTGAAGTCCTTCTCCACCTCGATCCACAGGTTGGTGTCGGCCAGGCGCACCTTGTCGCCGACGGTGGGGCCGAACATGTCGGCATAGGCTTGGCGCGAGATTTTCATAGGTGGTTCCTTGGCGGTTTCCAAGAGGGCGTGCAGCCCACGAAGTCGTTTCATTCAGCGTTCCCTCTCCCATTTATGGGAGAGGGTTAGGGAGAGGGTGGTATTGGCATACCCTCTCCCCGATCACGGGCCGCCCCGGCCCCTCTCCCGTGAACGTGAGAGGGAGCAAGCAGTCCGCCTGGCCTGTTACAGGTCGCCCATCACCCGGCCGGCGAAGCCGAACACCCGGCGCGCGCCGGCCAGTTCCACCAGCTCGACCTCGCGGCTCTGCCCCGGCTCGAAGCGCACCGCGGTGCCGGCCGGGATGTTCAGGCGCATGCCCCGCGCGCTGGCGCGGTCGAAGGCGAGGGCGTCGTTGGTTTCGAAGAAGTGGTAGTGCGAGCCGACCTGGATCGGCCGGTCGCCGCTGTTGGCCACGGTGAGCTTGAGGGTGCGGCGGCCGGCGTTGAGTTCGATCTCGCCGTCCTGGATCTGGTATTCGCCGGGGATCATGCTGGGGGCCTCGACAGGGTCTTGTAGTAGATGGCATTGGCCCGGTAGATGCCGTCCGGGCCACAGGCGTAATCGGGCAGGCCACCGATGCCGGTGTAGCCCAGGTTCTGGTAGAAAGGTTCGGCGTCGCTGCCGGCCTCGGTATCCAGGTAGAGCAGACCGCGTTGCAATTCGGCGGCCTCCTGCTCCAGGCGCTGCATCAGCGTGCGGGCGATGCCGCGGCGGCGTGCCGCGCTGTGCACCAGCAGTTTCTGCACCTCGGCGCGGTTGAGGCCATTGCGCTTCTGGCACAAGCTGAGCTGCACGCTGCCCAGAACCTGCTCGCCGTCTAGGGCGACCCACAGCAACTGTGAGCCGTCGCGCAGGCCGTCCAGAACCTGGTCGAAGTAGGCGCTAGCCTCTGTGTCGTCGAGGTCCGCGAGGAAGCCCACCGAGGCGCCGTGAGCCACGGCGTCGTGCAATAGTGCGATCAGCCCGGCGCGGTGTATGGCGAAGTCATGGGCGCGGAGGCGGGCGATGAGCAGCGTCATGGTGCGCTGCGCTCCGGGGTGAGGATCAGTTGCATGAAGGACAGGTCCAGCCAGCGCCCGAACTTGCGGCCCACCTGGGGCATCTGCCCGGTGATGGCGAAGCCGAGGTGCTGGTGCAGGCGGATCGAGGCGGCGTTGCCGCTCTCGATGGCGGCGACCATCACGTGCTTGTCGCAAGCCTTGGCGCGCTCGATCAGCGCGGCCAGCAGCAGCGGGCCGAGGCCTTTGCCGCGCTGGTCGGCGCGGATGTATACCGAATGCTCGACCGTGTGGCAGAAGCCGTCGAAGGGGCGCCAATCGCCGAACGAGGCGTAGCCGACCACCTCGCCTGTCGGGCTCTCGGCTACCAGGATCGGGTAGCCCTGCTGGGCGCGGGCGGCGAACCAGGCCTGGCGGTTGGCCAGGTCGACCACGTTGTCCATCCAGATCGCGGTGGTGTTGAGCACCGCGTCGTTGAAGATGTCGCGCAGGGCCGGCAGGTCTGCCTCGGCTGCGTCGCGAATGATCATTCTTCAGTCTCCAGGAAGTCGTTCAAGGTCGTCGCGAGCGCAGCTCAGGCAAGGCGCAAGCCGGCGAGGATGCGCAGTTGACGTCCGTCAATGAGCAATCCGAGCTGGCTTGCAACGCAGCATGGGCAAGCGCAGTAGACATTGGACGATTTCCTCAGGCAATCGGTTGGTGGACGGTTACAAGCTTGGTGCCATCGGGGAAGGTCGCTTCGATCTGGATTTCCGGGATCATCTCCGGCACGCCTTCCATCACCTGTTCGCGGGTCAGCAGGGTGGTGCCGTAGTGCATCAGCTCGGCCACCGTGCGGCCGTCGCGGGCGCCCTCCAGCAGGGCGGCGGAGATCAGCGCCATGGCCTCCGGGTAGTTGAGCTTGAGGCCGCGGGCCAGGCGCCGCTCGGCCACCAGGCCGGCGGTGAATATCAGCAGCTTGTCCTTCTCGCGGGGCGAAAGATCCATCAGGTACTCCAGATTCGCGGGGGCACGGCTTCGCGGCCGAGCAGGGCAGGGCGCAACAGGCGCCAGAGTTCGATCAGCCAGGCGCGCGCGTGCAGCGCCTCGCCGGCCAGGCAGCGGGCCACCAGCAGGCCCGGCAATTGGGTCAGGTCGCCACGACCTCTGCAGTGCAGCTCGCGGCAGCGCTCCAGCAGTTCGGCATCGATCTCGCCGCTGGCCAGCAGGGTGGCGAACACCGGCTGGCCGTCCAGGCCGATGGGGGAGTCGAGCAGGCCATCACCGCCGACCACGCGCTGGCGCTCGTGCCACAGCAGCTGGCCGTCGCGGCGGATATCCAGCGTGGCCTGGAAATGCCCGGAATCGAAGCGCTCGCCGGCGGCCGGGCGGCCGAGGGCGACCATGTCCCAGTAAAACAGGCGGGCGTCGCCTTCCAGCTCGATGCGGGTGCTCAGCTCGGCCTGGGCGCCGGCGTAGACGATGGTCTCCTGCGGCAGCCATTCCAGGGTGGCGCCGGGAGCTACGCGCAGTTCGACCCGCTGCTGCGCCACGCTGCTGGCGCGGTACCACTTGGCCGCACCTGGGCTGGTCAGTTGTGCCCAGGCCTGCTCGCCGACGTTGGCCGAGAGATTGAGGCTGTCGCCGCCGGCGATGCCGGCCGGCGGGTGCACGATGATGTGCTGGCACACTTCCGGGCCTTCGGCGTGCAGGTGTTTCTGCACCCGCAGCGGGCCCAGATGGCGGCGCAGCACCGGGCGTGTCCAGTCCTGCTGGCGGGCGTAGGCCAATTCCAGTTCGGCGTGCCAGGCGGGGGTGAAAAACGCGGGTTGAACGGCGGTCATGCGGTGGTTCCAGGCAGACTGGACGAGGCGGCAGTGTAGCGTGGCGGCATGGATTCAGGCCGTGCTCATCTGCAGCCATTGCCGCGGGCTGGCGTCGAACCAGCGGCGGAAGGCGCGGGAGAAGGCGCTGGTCTCGGAGTAGCCGAGCAGTGGCGCCAGTTCACTGACCGGCAGGCGCCGGCGCAGGTAGTGCAGGGCCAGTTCGCGGCGTACCTGATCGATCAGCGCGGAAAAACTCAGGTTCTGTTCGCGTAGGCGCCGTTGCAGGGCGGCCGGGGTCAGGCCGAGGCCGGCGGCGACCCGTTCCAGCGAGGGTTCGCCCAGCGGCAGGGCATCGCGCACCAGGCCGCGGGCCTGGTCGACCAGGCACTGCGGCGATTGCTGGCCGCCGAGGCGGACGATGGCGTCCTGCACCAGCATCAGCAGCACCGGATCGCGCTCGGGCATCAGTTTGCCGGCGATGTCGCGTTTGGGAATCAGCAGGGCATTGCAGGGCTGGTCGAACAGCACGGGGGCGTCGAAGGCCGCCTGGTGCTCGCGCCAGCCTTCCGGCCTGGCATGTTCGAACAGCACGGCACGCGGTGTCCAGTCCGGCCCCAGGGCGTGGCGCACCAGGTTCAGCGCCATGCCCATGGTCAACTCGGCGTCCTGGCGGCGATCGAGGATGGCCGGGTGATGCACCTGATAGTCGAAGCGGTAGCACTCGCCGATGTCCACCAGGCGGATCAGCGTGTCGTGCTGGTGGTAGGGAAAGGCGCGGGCGAAATTCTGCAGGGCCTGCTCCAGGCTATGCGAACAGAGCCCGACATAGCCGAGCAGGCCGAGGGCGCGCGGCAGGAACTGCTGGCCATAGCGCAGGCCGAAGTTGTCGCAGCCGGACTGGCTGGCCGCTTCCTCCAGCACCTTGCAGTAGTTGCTCAGGCTGAGGCTGAGTGTCGGGTGCTGCAGCAGGTCAGGGTCGATGCCCGCAACGCCGAATACCCGGTCCACGTCGCCGCCCTGCTGGGCGATGAAGGCGTCCAGGCCGCAGGCAGCCGCCGACAGCACGCCGAGGTTGCTCGGCGAGTCAGCGGTGGCCAGCGGATGGGCGAAGTTCAGGGACATGGGCGACCTGCCACGACAGTGTTGCCAGATATTTAGCAATAGTCGTGCCCCGCTACCGGGGTACGCGGGAATAAGCTTCGGTGCGTTTGTTTGTCGGCTGCCTGCATCGCCTTGGGGCAGCGCTGTGCGGCTGTGCACCGGCATGGCGCAAAGGCCCGTCGCAGAAGGCTTTCCGGCCGCCCGAGCGACTTGACTCTGCAGCTGTGCGTGGACTTTGCAAGGTCAAGTCTCGGCCGGGGCAGGCTGGATATCCTCGCCTGGCGTTCGACGCCCACATCGAGGAACTGGCAATGACAACAACGACACTCAAACCGACGCTCGGCACCCTGCACCTCTGGGGCATCGCCGTGGGTCTGGTGATTTCCGGGGAATACTTCGGCTGGAGCTATGGCTGGGGGGCCGCAGGCACGCTGGGCTTTCTGGTTACCACGCTGATGGTGGCGGCGATGTACAGCTGCTTCATCTTCAGCTTCACCGAGCTGACCACCGCCATCCCGCATGCCGGCGGGCCTTTCGCCTATAGCCGCCGTGCTTTTGGTCCGGCCGGCGGGATGATCGCCGGCATGGCCACACTGATTGAATTCGTTTTCGCCCCGCCGGCCATCGCCATGGCCATCGGCGCCTACCTCAACGTGCAGTTCCCCGGGCTCGACCCGAAACTCATCGCGGTCGGTGCCTACATCGTCTTCATGACCCTGAACATCGTCGGGGTGAGCATCGCCGCCACCTTCGAGCTGGTGGTCACGGTGCTGGCAGTGGTCGAGCTGCTGGTGTTCATGGGCGTGGTGGCGCCGGGCTTCAGCTTCAGTAACTTCGTGATCGACGGCTGGGCCGGCAGCAATGAGTTCGGCCTGCCTGCTGTGGCTGGCATCTTCGCCGCCATCCCGTTTGCCATCTGGTTCTTCCTCGCCATCGAGGGCGCCGCCATGGCTGCCGAGGAGGCCAAGGACCCGAAACGCACCATCCCGCGTGCCTATGTGGCCGGCATCCTGACCCTGGTGTTCCTGGCTATCGGTGTCATGGTGATGGCCGGTGGCGTGGGCGACTGGAAGGCCCTGTCCGGCATCAACGACCCGCTGCCGCAGGCGATGAAGGCGGTGGTCGGCGAGAACTCCGGCTGGCTGCACATGCTGGTGTGGATCGGCCTGTTCGGCCTGGTCGCCAGCTTCCACGGCATCATCCTCGGCTACTCCCGGCAGTTCTTCGCCCTGGCTCGCGCAGGCTACCTGCCGCCGGCCCTGGCCAAGCTGTCGCGCTTCCACACCCCGCACCGCGCCATCATCGCCGGCGGCCTGATCGGTATCGCGGCGATCTACAGCGATGGTCTGATCGCCCTGCAGGGCATGAGCCTGACGGCGGCCATGATCACCATGAGCGTGTTTGGCGCCATCGTCATGTACATCATGAGCATGCTCAGCCTGTTCAAACTGCGTAAGAGCGAGCCGAACCTGGAACGTACCTTCAAGGCACCGGGTTATCCGCTGGTACCGGGCATCGCCCTGGCCCTGGCCCTGGTGTGCCTGGCGGCGATGATCTGGTTCAACGGCACCATTGCTCTGCTGTTCCTCGGTCTGATGAGCATCGGTATGGTGTACTTCCTGCTGACCGGCGCCCAGCGCAATGCCGTGCCGGCCGACGCCCTGCTGCAACCTTAAGCGTGATGCGCCCGCCGGCGACGGCGGGCTTTTGTTTCAGGAGAGAACGATGGCCAGTTTCAGCCATACCGTCGGCCACCAGACCTGGCGCTTCGACAGCCTGCGCGAGGTGATGGCCAAGGCCAGCCCGGCGCGCTCCGGTGACTACCTGGCCGGCGTGGCCGCCAGCAGCGATGCCGAGCGCGTCGCGGCACAGATGGCGTTGGCCAACATCCCGTTGCGGCACTTCCTCGACGAGGCACTGATTCCCTACGAAGACGACGAGATCACCCGGCTGATCATCGACAGCCACGACGCGGCCGCCTTCGCCCCGGTTGCCCACCTCACCGTCGGCGGCTTCCGCGACTGGCTGCTCGGCGAGCACGCCGACGAGGCCAGCCTGCGCGCCCTGGCGCCGGGGCTGACGCCGGAAATGGCGGCGGCGGTGTCGAAGATCATGCGCGTGCAGGACCTGATCCTGGTGGCGCAGAAGATCCGCGTGGTCACCCGTTTTCGCAACACCATGGGCCTGCGCGGACGCATGTCGACGCGCCTGCAGCCCAACCATCCGACCGACGATCCGTCCGGCATCGCCGCCAGCATTCTCGACGGCCTGCTCTACGGCAACGGCGACGCCATGTTCGGCATCAACCCGGCCACCGACAGCCTGGGCGCGCTGACCGATCTGCTGAAGATGCTCGACGCGATCATCCAGCGCTACGAGATTCCTACCCAGGCCTGCGTGCTGACCCACGTCACCAGCTCCATCGCCGCCATCGAGCGCGGCGCGCCGGTCGACCTGGTGTTCCAGTCCATTGCCGGCACCGAGGCGGCCAACGCCGGCTTCGGCATCACCCTGCAGGTGCTGCAGGAGGGTTACGAGGCCGGGCTGTCGCAGAAGCGCGGCACGCTGGGCGACAACCTGATGTACTTCGAGACCGGCCAGGGCAGCGCGCTGTCGGCCAACGCCCACCATGGCGTCGACCAGCAGACCTGCGAGGTGCGCGCCTATGCGGTGGCACGCCACTACAAGCCGTTTCTGGTCAATACCGTGGTCGGCTTTATCGGCCCCGAATATCTCTATAACGGCAAGCAGATCATCCGCGCCGGCCTGGAGGACCACTTCTGCGGCAAGCTGCTCGGCGTGCCGATGGGCTGCGACATCTGTTACACCAACCATGCCGAGGCCGACCAGGACGACATGGACACCCTGCTGACCCTGCTCGGCACGGCCGGCATCAACTTCATCATGGGCATCCCCGGCTCCGACGACGTGATGCTCAACTACCAGACCACCTCGTTCCACGACGCGCTCTACGCGCGCCAGGTGCTCGGCCTGCGCCCGGCGCCGGAGTTCGAGGCGTGGCTGGAACGCATGAACATCCTGCATCAGCAGGGCGGCCGCCTGCGCCTCGGCGACGCGGTGCCACCTGCCTTCCGCAGTGCCCTGGCGCAGCTGGCCTAGTGGAGATGGCGATGAACGATCATGACGAACTCGCGGCCAATCCCTGGATCGCGCTACGCCGCCTGACTCCGGCGCGCATTGCTTTGGGACGTGCCGGCACCAGCCTGCCCACGGCGGCGCAGCTGGATTTCCAGTTCGCCCATGCCCAGGCGCGCGACGCCGTGCACCTGCCGTTGCATGCCGAGGCGCTGGCCGAGGGCCTGGCCAGCCAGGGACTGCCAGTGCTGCAGCTGCACAGCGCGGCCGGCGACCGGCATACCTACCTGCAGCGCCCGGACCTGGGGCGACGCCTGGACGCTGCTTCGGCGCAACGCCTGCGTGACCACCGCGCCGAGCATCCGCAGGGCTACGACCTGGCCATAGTCATCGCCGACGGCCTGTCGGCCCTGGCCATCGAGCGACATGCCGCGCCTTTCCTCGCCCGCCTGCGCGAGCAGATGAGCGGCGATGGCTGGTCGCTGGCGCCGCTCTGCGTGGTGCGCCAGGGGCGGGTGGCAGTCGCCGACGAGGTGGCCGAGCTGCTCGGCGCGAAGATGGTGGTGATCCTGATCGGCGAGCGTCCGGGGCTGAGTTCGCCGGACAGCCTCGGCCTGTACTTCACCTATGCGCCCAGGGTCGGCCTGACCGACGCCTTCCGCAACTGCATCTCCAACGTACGCCTGGAGGGGATGAGCTACGGTGTGGCCGCGCACAAGCTGCTATACCTGATGCGTGAGGCCTGTCGACGAAAGTTGTCCGGGGTCAGCCTCAAGGATGAAGCCGAGGTCGCCACATTGGAGGGCGCACCAACCGGCGGTAACTTCCTGATTACTGGCTGAGTCTGCACGGCGCGCCACTGTCCGACCGTGTTCCACCTATTAGCCGTTGTGGAGCTAGCCCCATGTCTTTCCCCACCCGTATCGCTCCGCGCATGACGCTGGGCAGCCTGTTGCTCCTGGCGCTGACCGCGCTGGCGATCTTTTCGGTGATGACCCTGCGCGGCAAACCGCAACTGGTCGAGGCCGGCACGGCCTCCGCCGAGCAGTCGGCCATGGCCATCACGCGTCAGTTGGCCGTGCAGCTCAGCCTGATCGAGGGCACCACGGCGGCCATGGCGCACCTGGCCGAGACCTTGCCCAAGGATGAGGCGCTGGTGAAGGCGCAGCTGCCCAACATAGTCGACAGCCAGGGCGATGCCTCCATTGCCGGCGGTGGTCTGTGGCCCGAACCCAATGCCTTTGCCGCCGGCACCGAGCGGCGCAGTTTCTTCTGGGCGCGCAACGCTCAGGGTGGTTTGGATTACTCGGATGACTACAACGCCGACAGCGCAGCGGCCTACCACGCCGAGGCCTGGTACAGCAGTGCGCGCACGGCACCTGGCGGTCGCTGCGTGTGGTCCGATGCCTACCAGGACCCGGTGACCGGGGTGGCCATGACCACCTGCAGTGTGCCCTACAGTGAATCGGGTCGCTTCGCCGGGGTTGCCACCATCGATCTCAAGCTGGATGGGCTGGCCCGCTTTCTGGAGCGCGAGGGAGGTGTCAGCGGTGGCTATGCCTTTGCCGTCGATCGTGCCGGCAACCTGCTGTTCTTCCCGGGTGCCCAGGCGACGCAGGGGCTGCCGACGCTGGATAAACTGCGAGCGGAGTTGCCCTGGTTCGCGCCGGTTGCCGAGGCTTTGGCAGCTGGCGGAAAGGCACGGACGCTGTTCATCGAGCATGATGACCGGTTGGGTGGGCCTGCCTATGTGAGCCTGGAGACGATGAACGGCACCGGCTGGCGGGTGGGGTTGGTGACGCCTGAGGCCGAGGTGACGCAGTTGGCTGACCGGCTGACGGCGGAGATCCTGCTGTTCCTGTTGCCGTTGCTGACGGTGTTGCTGGGTTTGGCCTGGCTGGCAGGCAAGCGTCTGCTGGCCCAGCTTGAGGAAACCACCGAGCAGATTCGCACGCTGGGCCAGGGCGGCCGCGCCAGTGAGCTGGATATTCGCCGTGCCGACGAGATTGGCGAGTTGCGCGAGGCGGTGAACCGCTACTCCGGGTCCTTGCGCAACATGCTCGGTGCCATCGCTGAAGAGTCGGCAGCCCTTCAGCAACAGGCCTCTCAGCTGGCACAGCTATCGACCGGCATCGCCGAGCGTGCCGAGCTGCAGCGCGAGGACAACACGCTCTTGGCAACCGCCATCACCCAGATGTCGGCCAGTGCCCAGGAAGTGGCGAACAACACCACCGACTGCTCGAACACGGCCAGTCAATCCCTCGACCTGGCGCTCAAGGGGCAGCAGGAGGTGCAGAACAACAGTGCCTCGATTCAGACGCTGGCCAGCGAGATCGAGGGCGCGGCGCAGGCGATCACGCAGCTGGGCCAGGACATCGAGAAGGTCAGCACCGTCCTGGAGGTGATCAAGTCGATCTCCGAGCAGACCAATCTGCTGGCGTTGAACGCGGCCATCGAGGCGGCGCGTGCCGGCGAGCAGGGGCGTGGGTTTGCCGTGGTGGCCGACGAGGTCAGGACATTGGCGGGGCGCACTCAGGCTTCGGCCAACGAGATCCAGGAGATGATCGGAGCGCTGCGTCAGGCATCGGCCAGGGCGGTGGCGACCATGCAGGGCGGGGTCGAGAGGACGCGGACTTCGGTGCAGCAGGCCGGCAGCGTTTCGGCCACCCTGGGTGGGACCGTATCCAGCTTTGATGACATCGTCCGGCGCGCCCAGCAGATTGCCGTGGCTGCCCAGGAGCAGAGTCACGTGGCGCACGAGATCAACGAGCTGGCGGTGCGGATCCATGCTGCGAGTGAGCAAGGTGCCCGAGATGGTGGCACGCTGCGTGAGCTGGGCAAGGCCATGCGCGCGCTTTCCGAACGCCTGGCCCTAATGAGCCGCGGGGGCTGATGGCGCTCAGATCGCCACGAGGCCGCGCACGCCGTCGGTCTCCATGGTCTCGCCACGGCCCTGCTGGACGATCTCGCCACGGCTCATCACCAGGTACTGGTCGGCCAGCTCGGCGGCGAAGTCGTAGAACTGCTCGACCAGCAGGATGGCCATGTCGCCGCGTTCCGCGAGTTTTCTGATGACCACGCCGATCTCCTTGATCACCGAGGGCTGGATGCCTTCGGTGGGCTCGTCGAGGATCAGCAGGCGCGGCTGGCTGGCCAGTGCGCGGCCGATGGCCAGCTGTTGCTGCTGGCCACCGGAGAGGTCGCCGCCGCGGCGCTGCTTCATCTCGCGCAGCACCGGGAACAGCTCGTAGATGAACTCGGGCACGGTCTTGGCATCCTTTGCGCCAAAACGAGAAAGCCCCATCAGCAGGTTTTCCTCGACCGTAAGCCTGGGGAAAATTTCCCTACCCTGCGGCACATAGGCGATGCCGGCGTGTACGCGCTGATGCGGCTTGTGGCCGTTGATGCTCTGGCCCTCCCAGTTGATGCTGCCCTCCTTGGCCGGGATCAGGCCCATCAGGCATTTCAGCAGGGTGGTCTTGCCCACGCCGTTGCGCCCGAGCAGGCAGGTGACTTCGCCGATCTTCGCCTCGAAGCTCAGGCCGCGCAGGATATGGCTGCCGCCGTAGTACTGGTGGAGTTGTTGGACTTGTAGCATTGGTCTGCCTCATGAATGCCTGTGTCGGTGTCGCCCTCTCCCCAACCCTCTCCCATAAATGGGAGAGGGGGCTGGCACGGCGCCGCTTATCTCCCCTCTCCCGTTTACGGGGGCACGCCCAGTGGAGAGGGGGCGGGTGAGAGGGTTAGCGCCCCAGATAAACCTCGATCACCCGCTCGTTGGCCTGCACTTCTTCCAGTGAGCCCTCGGCCAGCACGCTGCCCTGGTGCAGCACGGTGACGTGGTCGGCGATGGTGCCGACGAAGCCCATGTCGTGCTCGACCACCATCAGCGAGTGCTTGCGTGCCAGTGACTTGAACAGTTCGGCGGTGAACTCGGTCTCGGCATCGGTCATGCCCGCCACCGGCTCATCGAGCAGCAGCAGTTGCGGGTCCTGGACCAGCAGCATGCCGATTTCCAGAAACTGCTTCTGGCCGTGCGACAGCAGCCCCGCCGGGCGATGCCGCGAGCTTTCCAGGCGAATAGTGGTCAGCACCTCCTCGATGCGTGCCTTCTGTTCGCCGCTGAGCTTGGCGCGCAGGCTGGCCCATACCGACTTGTCGGTCTTCAGCGCCAGCTCCAGGTTCTCGAACACGCTGAGCGCCTCGAACACCGTGGGCTTCTGGAACTTGCGACCGATGCCGGCCTGGGCGATCTCGACCTCGCTCATCTGGGTCAGGTCGAGGGTGTCGCCGAAGTAGGCGATGCCGTTGTCCGGGCGGGTCTTGCCGGTGATCACGTCCATCATGGTGGTCTTGCCGGCGCCGTTGGGGCCGATGATGCAACGCAGTTCGCCGACGCCGATGTACAGGTTGAGGTCGGTCAGAGCGCGGAAGCCGTCGAAGCTGACATTGATGCCCTCCAGGGTGAGGATGGTGCCGTGGCGCACATCCAGGCCCTTGGCCGCGGCGCTGCCGAGACCGACCGCGTCGCGGCCGCTGCCGGCCGGGTCGAAGGCGGGTTCGAGCATGAATTCGGGTACCGGAGCGGCTCTCATTGGTCCTTCTCCTTTTTCAGCAGACCGATCACACCCTTGGGCAGGAAGAGCGTAATGACGATAAACAGCGCGCCGAGGGCGAACAGCCAGTACTCGGGGAAGGCCACGGTGAACCAGCTCTTCATGCCGTTGACCAGGCCGGCGCCGAGCAGCGGGCCGATCAGCGTGCCGCGCCCGCCGAGGGCGACCCAGATGGCCGCCTCGATGGAGTTGGTCGGCGACATCTCGCTGGGGTTGATGATGCCCACCTGCGGCACGTAGAGCGCGCCGGCCAGGCCGCACAGCACGGCGGAGAGCACCCAGATAAACAGCTTGTAGCCGCGCGGATCGTAGCCACAGAACATCAGGCGGTTCTCCGCGTCGCGCACGGCGGTCAGCACCCGGCCGAACTTGCTGCGCGCCAGGGCAAAGCCCAGCGCCAGGCTGCCGACCAGCAGTACCACGGTGCAGAAGAACAGGAAGGCGCGGGTACCCGGGGCGGTGATGTCGAAGCCGAGGATGGTGCGGAAGTTGGTGAAGCCGTTGTTGCCGCCAAACCCCGTTTCATTGCGGAAGAACAGCAGCATGCCGGCGAAGGTCAGTGCCTGGGTCATGATCGAGAAATACACGCCCTTGATCCGCGAGCGGAAAGCGAAAAAGCCGAACACCAGGGCCAGCAGGCCGGGTGCCAGCACCACCAGGCACATGGCCCAGAGGAAGTTGCTGGTGCCGTACCAGTACCAGGGCAATTCGGTCCAGGCGAGGAAGCTCATAAAGGCGGGCAGGCCATCCCCCGCGCTTTGACGCATCAGGTACATGCCCATGGCATAGCCGCCGAGGGCGAAGAACAGGCCGTGGCCGAGCGACAGCAGGCCGGCATAGCCCCAGACCAGGTCCAGCGCCAAGGCGACTATGGCGTAGCAGAGGATCTTGCCGACCAGGGTCAGGCCATAGGCCGAGATGTGCAGGGCGTGGTCCGCCGGCAGCAGGTGCAGCAGCGGCATGGCCAGCAGTACAGCCAGTACCAGCAGGCCGAGAGTGAGGGACGCCTGCGGCCCCAGTTTCGCCGTGGCCCGGGCCAGCAGGCTCTTGTTAACAGGCGTGGGATTGAGTGCTTGATTCATCAGTCGATCACCCGTCCTTTTAGTGCGAAGAGTCCCTGCGGACGCTTCTGGATGAACAGAATGATCAGCGCGAGGATCAGGATCTTGCCGAGCACGGCGCCGATCTGCGGCTCCAGCAGCTTGTTGGCTATCCCTAAGCCGAAGGCGGCCATGACGCTGCCGGCCAGTTGGCCGACGCCGCCGAGCACCACCACCAGGAAGGAGTCGATGATGTAGCTCTGGCCCAGGTCAGGGCCGACGTTGCCGATCTGCGACAGGGCCACGCCACCGAGGCCGGCGATACCGGAACCGAGGCCGAAGGCGAGCATGTCGACCTGGCCGGTCGGCACGCCGCAGCAGGCTGCCATATTGCGGTTCTGGGTGACGGCGCGGACGTTGAGGCCGAGGCGGGTCTTGTTCAGCAGCAGCCAGGTCAGCGCCACCACGAACAGGGCGAAGCCGATGATCACCATGCGGCTGTAAGGCAGCACCAGGTTCGGCAACACCTGCACGCCGCCGGACAGCCACTGCGGGTTGGCCACCTCGACGTTCTGCGCGCCGAAGATCACCCGCACGGCCTGGATCAGGATCAGGCTGATGCCCCAGGTGGCCAGCAGGGTTTCCAGCGGGCGGCCGTAGAGGTGACGGATCACCGTGCGTTCCAGGGCCATGCCGATGGCGGCGGTGACGAAGAAGGCCACCGGCAGGGCGGCCAGCGGGTAGAGGGCGAGGTATTCCGGGGCCAGGCGCTGGAAGCCCAGCTGCACCATATAGGTGGTGTAGGCGCCGAGCATCAGCATCTCGCCGTGGGCCATATTGATCACGCCGAGCAGGCCGAAGGTGATGGCCAGACCCAGAGCAGCGAGCAGCAGGATCGAGCCGAGCGACAGACCACTGAAGGCCTGGCCGAGCAGCTCGCCAACCAGCAGGCGGCGCTTGACCTGGGCCAGGCTGGTTTCGGCGGCGGTGCGTACCGCGGCGTCGGTTTCCACGCCCTCGGCCAGCAGGCCTTCCAGGCGGGTGCGCGCCAGCGGATCGCCGCTCTCGCCGAGCAGGCGCACGGCGCTCAGGCGCACGGCCGGGTCGCGGTCGACCAGTTGCAGGTTGGCCAGGGCCAGCGCCAGGGCGGCGCGCACGCTGTCGTCCTGTTCGCCGGCGACACGGGCGTTGAGCAGTTCCAGCTGCGCCGGCTTGGCGCTCTTCTGCAGCTGTTGGGCGGCGGCCAGGCGCGTGGCCGGCTCCGTGGCGAGCAATTGCTGGCTGGCCTGGGCGTTGGCCAGCAGGCCGCGCAGACGGTTGTTCAGGCGCAGCTTCTTCGGCGTGCCTTCGGCAGTTACCGCTGCTTCGGCGGCTTGCCAGCTGCCGTCGACTTCATAGAAGGCGACCTTGCTCGCATCGACGCCGACGCGACCCTGCTGCAGGGCATCGAGCAGCGGCTGGCGGGCGGGGTCTGGGTAGGCGGCCCAGCTTTCGAGGAGCTTGGCCTGCTTGGTCGGGTTGGCGGCGACAAAATCATTGGCGTCGCCGGCATGGGTGGTCAACGGCAGCAGCAGCGCCAGTGACAGCAGGATTCGGTAAAGGGCAGTGGGCATTGCGAATGAGTCCTTGGCGGGTGACCGTAGCCCGGATGCAATCCGGGGTGGCGATTCCCGGATTGCATCCGGGCTACGGCTACAAAGTGGGGCGCAAGGCCCTCACCCCTGGCCCCTCTCCCGGAGGGCGAGGGGAAGCGTGCGGTTCCATGAAAGGTCTACGTTGCCTGGCGCTCCGTCACCCCTCTCCCCATGGGAGAGGGGCTGGGGTGAGGGATGCCGTGGCGCGCGGACTTCCCGAAAACTACACTCGCCTTAGTTGGACTTCACCGCGTAGTCCGGCTTCTTGTCGTTGCCGGGGATGAAGGGGCTCCACGGCTGGGCGCGCAGCGGGCCTTCGGTCTGCCAGACGATGGAGAACTGACCGTCTTCCTGGACTTCGCCGATCATCACCGGCTTGTGCAGGTGGTGGTTGGTCTTGTCCATGGTCAGGGTGTAGCCACTCGGTGCGGCGAAGGTCTGGCCGGCCAGGGCTTCGCGGACCTTGTCGACATCGGTGGTGCCGGCTTTCTCGACGGCCTGGGCCCACATGTTGATGCCGACGTAGGTGGCTTCCATCGGGTCGTTGGTCACCGCGGTCTGATAGTTCGGCAGGTTCTTGGCCTTGGCGTAGGCCTTCCACTTGTTGACGAACTCGGTGTTGACCGGGTTATCCACGGACTGGAAGTAGTTCCAGGCGGCCAGCTGACCGACCAGTGGCTTGGTATCGATGCCGCGCAGCTCTTCCTCGCCGACCGAGAAAGCCACGACCGGGATGTCGGTGGCTTCGATGCCCTGGTTGGCCAGTTCCTTGTAGAACGGCACGTTGGAGTCGCCGTTGACGGTGGAGATCACCGCAGTCTTGCCGCCGGCGGAGAACTTCTTGATGTTGGCGACGATGGTCTGGTAGTCGCTATGGCCGAAGGGGGTGTAGACCTCTTCGATGTCCTTGTCGGCCACGCCCTTGCTGTGCAGGAAGGCGCGCAGGATCTTGTTGGTGGTGCGCGGGTAGACGTAGTCGGTACCCAGCAGGAAGAAGCGCTTGGCCTCGCCGCCATCCTCGCTCATCAGGTATTCCACTGCCGGGATGGCCTGCTGGTTAGGCGCCGCGCCGGTGTAGAAGACGTTTGGCGACATCTCTTCGCCTTCGTACTGCACCGGGTAGAACAGCAGGCCGTTGAGCTCCTCGAACACCGGCAGCACGGACTTGCGCGACACCGAGGTCCAGCAGCCGAACACCACGTCGACCTTGTCCTGGGTCAGCAGCTGGCGCGCCTTCTCGGCGAACAGCGGCCAGTTGGAGGCCGGGTCGACCACCACCGGTTCGAGTTGCTTGCCGTTCACCCCGCCTTTGGCGTTGATCTCGTCGATGGTCATCAACGCCATGTCTTTCAGCGAGGTTTCGGAGATGGCCATGGTGCCGGACAGCGAGTGGAGGATGCCGACCTTGATGGTTTCGGCGGCCTGCACGGTCCAGGTCATGCCCATGGCGGCGATGGATGCGGAAAGGGTGAAGGCCTTGATCAGGCTGCGACGTTGCATGGTGCGATCTCCATTCACGAACTTGAGTATTGAACTGCTGGGTTGTTGTTATCTGTTGTGGCAGTGGAACCAAGGTCATCGCGCTCACCCTGCGTCGCCGGCACCTTCTGTCGGGCGCTGTGCAACATGTGCAGGGTGATCGTGCGCACTTCCGCCTTGCTCTCTTCGATATGGGTCCTGAGCAATAGCTGTGCCTCTTCACAATGGCGCGCGAGGATCGCGCCAAGAATTCGTCCATGTTCGTCGTAGGTGGCGGTAATCCGTGGCCGCTGGGTGAAGTCCAGGCGCCTTAGAATGCGGATCTGCTCGGTCACCTGCTGGTGCACGCGGGCCATCTCGCGATTGCCGCCGGCCTCGACCAGCAGGCAGTGAAACTGCTCATCAAGCAGGGAAACCGCCTTGCCGTCGTGCAGGCGCTGCTCGGGTTGCACCAGCCAGGTGCGACCGAGCTGCAGCAGGGTTTGGTTCTGCTCGAACTCGGGGCGCAGGCACAGGCGCCGCACCGCCTCCAGCTCCAGCACGGTGCGCAGGTCGTAAAGCTCCTCGAAACGTTCGAAGTCCAGCGGGCTGACCTGCCAGCCGCTGCGAAAGTGCACCTGTACCTGACCTTCGCGCTGCAGGCGGTACAGCGCCTGGCGCACCGGCGTGCGGCTGGCCGCCATGCGCTCGGCGACGTCACCCTCGCTGAAGCGATCGCCCGGCAGCAGGCGGAACTCGAAGATGTCCTCCTTGAGCTGCCGGTAGATGGCATCGGCCAGGCTCGGCGGCGCGACACGACGGGGCATGGGATTCAGCCCTGCTGACTGGCAATGAAGGCGCGCCAGCCGCCGAAACCGGTGATGTCGCGCGCGCCCTCTAGCGCATAGGGCTCGCAGATGAAGCCCTTGACCCAGCGGCCGTCAGCCAGCTGCAGGTTGCCGATGCCCAATGGCGGCGGGATCTCGGCGACGAACTCGCCAAAGCGCGCCTGCGGCACGTCCCACAACTCGACGATGATCTCGGCGCCGTCCTCGGCGACCCGCGCCAGGCCCGGCTTGGGCGGTACGGTGCCGGGCAGGGCGTAGAGGCGGTAATGGGCAGAACTGGTGGTCTGCTCGACCAGTACGGCGTCACGGCTGGTGAGCTGGAAGTTCAGCGGCATGCCGGTGAGATGCGCGCCGACCACGGCCACCCGCACGCTGCCTGGTGCCTGGGCCGGTGTGCCCTGCGGCGGCAGTGCGCGTCCCGTGGCACCCAGCGGCAGAGCGCGGAAGTCCTGCCAGCGCCGGCCGAGGGTGGCCAGCGCCTGGTCGTGCCAGGCCGGGGCGAGCAGGGTGATGCCGGCCGGCAGTCCGTCGGCGCGCAAACCCGCGGGTACGGCCAGGGCGCAGAGGTCGGCGAGGTTGGTGAAGTTGGTGTAGGTACCGAACTGGCTGTTGAACAGCACCGGTTCGGCGGCCATTTCGGCCAGGGTGCGAATGGTCGGCGAGGTCGGCACCACCAGGGCGTCGAAGCCGGCCAGGGCTTCGTTGATCCTGCGGCTCAGCTCGGCGCGGATGTACTCGGCCTTGTAGGCGTCGCAGGCGCTGTATTTCTCACCGCCCGCCACGATGCCACGCACCACCGGGTCGATGTGCGTGGGATCGACGTGCTCCAGCGCCACCGTGCGTTCGGCGACCCAGGAGCCGTAGTAAAGCTGTTCGGCCAGTTCGCGGAAGGGCGCGAAGTCGATCTCCTCCAGCTCGGCGTCCAGCTCACGCAGCTGGCCCAGGGCCTGTTCGAACACGGCCTGGTTCTGCGCGTCGCCGAAGAACTCGGGGGCGGCCGGCACGGCCAGGCGCGGGCGGGCCGGCATGCCGACCTTGGCGCTGTTGGGGTTTTTCCTACTGTAGGGATCGGCGGCATCGAAACCGCCGGCGAGAGTGGCCACGGCCTGGGCGTCGGCCACGGTCAGGGCGAATACCGAGATGCAATCGAGGGTGCGGCAGGCGGGCACCAGGCCGCGGGTGGACAGCCAGCCCTTGGTCGGCTTGAGCCCGACGATGTTGTTGAAGCCGGCCGGCACACGGCCGGAGCCGGCGGTATCGGTGCCCAGCGCAAAGGGCACCAGGCCGCGCGCGACCACGCTGGCCGAGCCGGAACTGGAGCCGCCGCTGACGTAGGTGGGATCGAAGCTGTTGGGCACCGAACCGTAAGGCGAGCGGGTGCCGACCAGGCCAGTGGCGAACTGGTCGAGGTTGGTCTTGCCGATGACGATGGCGCCGGCAGCGCGCAGACGGGCGACCACGCAGGCGTCGGCCTTGGCGGTATAGGCGAACTCGGGGCAGGCGGCGGTGGTGCGCCAGCCGGCGACGTCGATATTGTCCTTGATGGCGAAGGGCACGCCATACAGCGGCAGTTTGGCCAGGTCGCCAGCGACGCCGGCCAGGCGCTCGACCAGTTCGTCGAGCTGGACCTGCAGCTGCTGCGCAGAGGCGAGACTGATCCAGGCGGGATCGCTGTCGCTCAGTTCGGCCAGCAGCTCGGCCAGCACGGCCGGTTGCAGGTGCTGGTTGCGATAGGCCTGTTGCCAGTCGTTCAGGGTCCAGCCGCGGGTGCTCTGCGACATTGCTGCGGATTCCTTCTTGTATCCAAGTTGGTATCCGCAAAGCAGAAGCTATGCCAGTCTGTTAACTGACTGATTTATATGATTTTTATCGTAGTTGATGGTGCGCATGGGCACAGCGGTTGCCCTCTTTGGGGGCCGCGCGCCCGGCGCTGGTGCGTGCGGGCGATCAGGGGGCCAGGTAGCCCTTGACCCCGGTAAAGATGATCTGCGCGGCCAGGGCGCAGACGAACAGGCCCATCAGTCGGCTGAGGATCTGCAGGCCCTGCTGGCCGAGCAGGCGCTCGACCTTGTCGGACAGGTAGAGCACCAGGCCTACCGTGACGCTGGCAATGGCGATGGCGGCGATGGCGATCAGCTTGTCGTCCCATTCCGGCTGGCTGATGCCCATCACCAGCAGCGCACCGATGGTCCCGGGGCCGACGGTAAGCGGGATGGTCAGCGGCACGATGGTGACGTCCTGATTGACGTTGTCGGCCTGCACCGCCGATTTGCCCTGGGCCATGCCCAGCGCCGAGATGAACAGTACCGAGCCGGCGCCGATGCGGAAGGCATCGGCGGTGATGCCGAAGATCTCGAAGATGGTCTGGCCGAACAGGTACAGCAGCACGCTGGAGATCAGGGTGCCCAGCGCGACCTTCCAGGCCAGGCGCTTGCGCTCCTTGGTGCTGTAGCCCGGCGTCAGGCCGATAAAGCAGGACAGCACGAAGAACGGGCTGTAGAGAACCAGCATCTTCAGGTAAATGGTGAACAGCAAGGACAGCATGGGAACGGCTCGCCAGTGGAAGTGCAGCACAGCATAGAGGGCGACGGCCGGAGGCCGCTACCCGGGTTCAGGAGGGCAGGGCGTCGCGCTGGCGGCGTTCGCGTTCGCCGACCCAGTGGGCGATCAGCTCGCGCAGCTGCGACATTTCCACCGGCTTGGACATGTGCCCGTCCATGCCGACCTGGCGCGCGCGTTCCTTGTGCTCGGACAGGATGTGCGCGGTCAGGGCCACCACCGGAGTGCGCTCGCGGCGCTCGCGGTGCTCCCACTCGCGCAGGCGCTCGGTGGCGGAGAAACCGTCGAGGACCGGCATCTCGCAATCCATCAGCACCAGGTCGTACTGGCGTTCCTGCATGGCGCGCAGGGCTTCCTCGCCGTTGCTGGCGGTATCCGGGTTGAGGTTGAGCTTGCTCAGCATGCCGCGGATGACCTTGGTGGAGATGCTGTTGTCCTCGGCTACCAGGATGCGGAAGTCCTGCGGTACCTGCAGCGTGCCGGTTTCGGCTGGCAGCGGTTGCGCAGCGCCGGCCTGGCGCTGGGCGAGTTCGTCGGCCAGCACGGTCTTGAGGGTATAGCCGGCCACCGGCTTGGCCAGGATACGTTTGATCCCGGCGTTGCGCGCGATGATCTTGCTCGGCGCATTGCTGATGCCGGTCAGCATGATCAGCAGGATGTCGTGGTTGAGGTTGGGATCTTCCTTGATCTTGGCGGCCAGCTGCATGCCGGTCATGCCGGGCATCTCCTGGTCCAGCAGCACGGCATCGAAGTATTCGCGCAGGTGCGCCTTGGTGCGCAGCAGGGCCAGGGCCTCCTTGCCGGACGCCACGGCACTGACCTGCAGGCCCCAGGCGCTGCATTGCTGTTGCAGGACCTTGCGGCAGGTCTCGTTGTCGTCGACCACCAGCAGGCGCGCACCCTGCAGCGGACCGTCGAGGTCGGCGGTGGGCTGTTCCAGGCGCTGCGGGTCGAGTGGCAGGGTCAGCCACAGGGTGCTGCCGGTGCCGGTGCCGCTCTGCACGCCGAACTGGCCATCCATCAGGCGCGCCAGCTGGCGGGCGATGATCAGGCCGAGGCGACCACCGAGTTTGCTGGCGCTGAGGAAGTCGCTGCTGTGCAGCTGGGTGTTGAGCAGGGCATCACGCTCGCCGGCTTCCAGCGGGCGACCGCTGTCCTGCACGGCAATGCGCAGGCTGGGCGTCTTGCCTTCGGTATCCAGGGCCACCACCAGCAGAATCTCGCCCTCGTCGGTCTGGCGGAAGGCGTTGTCCAGCAGGCTCAGCAGAATCTGGCGCAGGCGGGTGGGGTCGCCACTGATGACCCGGGGCACCTGCGGCTGGGTGAAGTTGATCAGCTCGACTCTCTGTTGCTCGGCTTTGGCGCGGAAGATGTCCAGGCAGTCGTCGATCAGCGCATTGAGGTCGAACTGCACGTCGTCCAGCTCGATCTGCCCGGATTCCAGCTTGGAAATGTCGAGAATTTCGTTGATCAGGGTGAGCAGCTCGTTGCCCGAGCTGTGAATGGTCTGTACGTAGTCGCGCTGCTTGGCTGACAGCGGGGTGCCGAGCAGCAGTTCGGTCATGCCCAGCACGCCGTTCATCGGGGTGCGGATTTCGTGGCTGATCTTGGCCAGGAACTCGGCCTTGGCCTTCAGCTCGGCGCTGGTGGCGGCCTCGCTGGTGCGCTGGAACAGGGTCTCGCTCTGGATCTGCCGCTGTCGCTCGGAGAGAGCGATGCTCAGCACCAGGCCGGCGATCATGGCCACGCTGAACAGGCTGAGTACCAGCCAGCCGGGGTTGAGCTGGTCGAAGCCGAACAGCACGGGGCCGAGCGTGGCGAAGCCCAGGTCGAAGATCAGCATGCCGGCGAGAATCAGGCGAGCCGGGCGGTAACCATTGCGCCAATGGACGAAGGCGATGGCCGGTACGGTCAGCGCCACCAGCACCACCAGGCCATAGACCAGCCAGCTGTGCCAGAACAGCCCGGTGAAGCCGATCATGGCGGCTGCCGCGGCGATCAGGGCGAATTCCAGGTGCAGCAGGTGGCGCAGCGGGCTGTGTTCCGCCGGGCTGCCGCTGAAGAAGAAGCGGGTATAGCCGAGGATGCACAGGGCGGCGGTCAGGGCTGAGAGGTCGGCGATCAGCGACTGGTTGTAGCTCTGTTCCGGCAGCAGCACGGCCAGCAGGCCGATATTGGCGGTGGCGCACAGGGCCAGGGCAACGTGCATGCCGGCCAGCCACAGGTTGCTGGCGGTGGGCGAGTAGGCCATGCGCAGCAGGTTGAACAGGGCCAGCAGCATGAGGCCGCCGAGCAGGGCGCCGAACAGGTAGGCGGGCTTCTCCTGGGCCACCAGCTGCGGTTCGTCGATGACCTTGAACCACATCATCAGGGCGTGGTTGGAGGTCATGCGCAGGTAGGCGGTGCGCGGCTGTTCATCGTTGGGCAGGCTGAACAGGTAGGCCCGCGACGGCAGCGGTCGCGAGCTCAGGGTCAGGGCTTCGCCGGTGCGCAGCTGCTGTTCCAGCACGCCGTCCCGGACCAGATAGAAGTCCAGATGCTGCACACGCGGCGCGAACAGCCAGAGCCAGTGCGGGGCGCTGAGGGCGCGGGTTTCGACTTTCAGCCAGATGGCCTGGGGGGAAGCGGGGAGGGTGAAGGCGAGGCGGTCCAGCGGCTGAAAGCGCGAGCTCTGCGCCTGCACCTCGGCGAAACTCAGCTGCGCGGACTTGTCCAGCAGGATCGACCAGCTCTCCTCGGCGATCTGCTGCGGCGCAGCCGACACCTGCAGACCCAGGAGCAGGCTGACGATGAATCCGGTGGCGATCCAGAGCCGGCGCACAGTGGAGTCCCTTCTATGAGTGATGCCCCGATTATAGCTACGGCTTATGCGCAAAAGGCAGCCATGCCGGCTGCCTTTCTGGAGAGTTTACCGCATCTTTACCATGCGGCCGGTCGCGAATCGGCGTGACCGGCCTGCCGGATCAGCTTTCTCCCTGCTCGCGGGCGATGGCGCGGTAGCCGATGTCGGTGCGGTAGAAGCTGCCGTTCCAGCGGATCTGCTCGGCCAGGCGGTAGGCCTGCTGCTGGGCGGACGACACGCTCGGGCCGATGGCGGTGGCGCACAGCACGCGGCCGCCGGCGGTGACGACCTGGCCGTCCTTCAGCGCAGTACCGGCGTGGAACACCTTGCCGTCGATCTTGGCGGCGGCGTCCAGGCCCTCGATCACGTCACCCTTGGCGTAATCGCCCGGATAGCCACCGGCGGCGATCACCACACCCACGGTCGGACGCGGGTCCCAGGTCGCCTCGACCTTGTCCAACGCCTTGGCCAGCGCGGCCTCGACCAGCAGCACCAGGGAGGACTCCAGGCGCAGCATGACCGGCTGGGTCTCCGGGTCGCCGAAGCGGCAGTTGAACTCGATGACCTTGGGCTTGCCGGCCTTGTCGATCATCAGGCCGGCATAGAGGAAGCCGGTGTAGACGTTGCCTTCGCTGGCCATGCCGCGCACGGTCGGGTAGATCACTTCGTCCATCACGCGCTGGTGCACGTCGGCGGTGACCACCGGAGCCGGCGAGTAGGCGCCCATGCCGCCGGTGTTCGGGCCGGTGTCGCCGTCGCCGACGCGCTTGTGGTCCTGGCTGGTGGCCATCGGCAGTACATTTTCGCCGTCGACCATGACGATGAAGCTGGCTTCTTCGCCGTCGAGGAACTCCTCGATCACCACGCGCGCGCCGGCATCGCCGAAGGCATTTCCCGACAGCATGTCGCGCACGGCCTCTTCGGCTTCGCTCAGAGTCATGGCGACGATCACGCCCTTGCCGGCGGCCAGGCCGTCGGCCTTAACCACGATCGGTGCGCCTTTCTCACGCAGGTAGGCCAGCGCCGGCTCGACTTCGGTGAAGTTCTGGTAGTCGGCAGTGGGGATCTTGTGGCGGGCCAGGAAGTCCTTGGTGAAGGCCTTGGAGCCTTCCAGCTGGGCAGCGGCGGCGGTGGGGCCGAAGATGTCCAGCTTGCGCGAACGGAACAGGTCGACCACGCCCTTCACCAGCGGCGCTTCCGGGCCGACGATGGTCAGCTGCACGTTCTTCTCGGCGAAGTCGGCCAGTTGCTCGATGGCCAGTACGTCGATGGCCACGTTCTCGCACTTGGCTTCGGTGGCGGTGCCAGCGTTGCCCGGGGCGACGAAGACCTTCTCGACGCGCTTGTCCTGCGCCACTTTCCAGGCCAGGGCGTGCTCGCGGCCGCCGCTGCCGATGATCAGTACGTTCATGGGGTGTCTCCTGACCGTAGCCCGGATGCAATCCGGGGCTTTTGAGTGGGGTGTCCCCGGATTTTATCCGGGCTACGACGCAAATCTTTCGGGCCGCGATGGAGCTGGTGGATGCTAGGCGCGGATGGCTTCGATAAGCGCAGTTGCCGACTGGCAATGAGCATTAGCGAAGTCGTCCGCAACAACGCAGACGCCTGCTACAGCGCGGCCATGCCAATCAATGGCGGAAGTGGCGCATGCCGGTGAACACCATGGCGATCCCGGCTTCATCAGCCGCATCGATCACTTCCTGGTCGCGCATCGAACCACCCGGCTGGATCACCGCGGTGATGCCGACCTTGGCAGCATTGTCGATGCCGTCGCGGAAGGGGAAGAAGGCGTCCGAGGCCATCACCGCACCGGCAACCTGCAGACCCGCGTGTTCGGCCTTGATGGCGGCGATGCGCGCGGAGTTGACGCGCGACATCTGGCCGGCGCCGACGCCGATGGTCTGGCGGCCCTTGGCATAGACGATGGCGTTGGATTTGACGAACTTGGCCACTTTCCAGGCGAAGACCAGGTCATGGATTTCCTGTTCGGTCGGTGCGCGCTTGGTCACCACCTTCAGGTCGGCGGCGGTGATCATGCCGATATCGCGGCTCTGCACCAGCAGGCCACCGTTGACGCGCTTGAAGTCCCAGCCGGCGGCACGTTCGGCCGGCCACTCGCCGCATTCCAGCAGGCGCACGTTGGTTTTGGCGGCGACCACGTCGCGGGCGGCCTGGGAGACTTTCGGCGCGATGATCACTTCGACGAACTGACGCTCGACGATGGCCTTGGCGGTTTCGCCATCCAGCTCGCGGTTGAAGGCGATGATGCCGCCGAAGGCCGATTCGGTGTCGGTGGCGTAGGCCAGGTCATAGGCCTTGCGGATGCCGCCTTCTTCATCGGTGGCCACGGCCACGCCGCACGGGTTGGCGTGCTTGACGATGACGCAGGCCGGCTTGACGAAGCTCTTCACGCACTCCAGCGCGGCATCGGTGTCGGCCACGTTGTTGAACGACAGTTCCTTGCCCTGCAGCTGCACGGCGGTGGACACGCTGGCTTCGCCGCGCTGGGCCTCGACGTAGAACGCCGCGCTCTGGTGCGGGTTTTCGCCGTAGCGCATTTCCTGAGCCTTGATGAACTGACTGTTGAAGGTGCGCGGGAAGGCGCCGCGGTCTTCGGTGGACAGGGTGTCGCGGCTCTGGTCGATGGTGCCCAGGTAGTTGGCGATCATGCCGTCGTAGGCGGCGGTGTGCTCGAAGGCTTTCAGGGCCAGATCGAAGCGCTGGGCGTAGCTCAGGCCGCCGGCTTTCAGGCTTTCGACGATGCCGGCGTAGTCGCTGGCGTTGACCACGATGGCCACGTCTTTGTGGTTCTTGGCGGCAGAGCGGACCATGGTCGGGCCGCCGATGTCGATGTTCTCGATGGCATCGGCCAGGTCACAGCCCGGCTTGGCCACGGTGGCGGCGAAGGGGTAGAGGTTGACCGCGACCAGGTCGATCGGCTTGATGCCGTGCTGCTCCATCACCGCGCCGTCGAGGGCGCGACGGCCGAGGATGCCGCCGTGGATTTTCGGGTGCAGGGTCTTCACGCGACCGTCCATCATCTCCGGGAAGCCGGTGTAGTCGGCGACTTCCACCGCAGCCACGCCGTTGTCCTTGAGCAGCTTGTAGGTGCCGCCGGTGGAGAGGATTTCCACGCCGAGGGCCTCGAGTTCGCGGGCGAATTCGAGGATGCCGGTCTTGTCGGAAACGCTGATCAGGGCGCGGCGAACGGGGAGGCGGGTGGTCTGGTCGGTCATTGCAAAGTCCATCGGAGCTGAGGAATTCAGTAAAAAAGGGCGGCTTGTGCGGGCCGCCCTTTTCCAGGCATTCGGGTGATTACAGCAGATCGTATTGCTTGAGCTTCTTGCGCAGGGTGCCGCGGTTCAGGCCGAGCAGTTCGGAGGCCTTGGTCTGGTTACCCTTGACGTGGTTCATCACGGTTTCCAGCAGCGGCGCTTCGACCTCGGTCAGGACCAGGTTGTAGACGTCGGTGACGTCCGCCCCCTCGAGATGGGCAAAATAGTTGTGCAGGGCCTTCTCGACACTGTCGCGCAGGGTCTGGCCCTGTTCGAACGGCGTGTTCAGGTGCTGCTTCAGGTTGGCGTTGTCGCTCACGGGTACTGCCCCATCAAAAACTGATTGCTCAAAAAAAGGCTCGGTCATCCTCGTCATGCGGCCACCTCATTTCCCTTATTGTTCTGTTCGGCGAAGAACTGCCGAACTGCGGTGTACTGCGCGTCCGTACTTTCCAGACGATTGAACTCGGCGCGAAACTCGCGGGCGCCGGGTAGAGTTGCCAGGTACCAGCCGACATGCTTGCGGGCGATGCGTACACCCATCAGGTCGCCATAGAAGGCGTGCAAGGCGGCCAGGTGTTCCAGCAGGATCCGTTCTACTTCGTATAGTGTCGGCGCCGGCAGCTCCTTGCCGGTTGCCAGGAAATGGGCGATCTCGCGGAAGATCCACGGCCGCCCTTGCGCCGCACGACCGATCAGCAGGGCGTCGGCGCCGGTGGCGTCGAGTACCTGCTGGGCCTTGTGCGGCGAATCGATGTCGCCGTTGGCGAACACCGGAATGGAGATCGCCTGCTTGATCGCGGCGATGGTGTCGTACTCGGCGGCGCCGGTGTACAGGTCGGCGCGGGTTCGGCCGTGTACGGCCAGGGCGCTGATGCCGGCTTGTTCGGCGATCTTCGCCACGGTTATGCCGTTCTTGTTCGCGCGATCCCAGCCGGTACGGATCTTCAGAGTCACCGGCACATCGACGGCCTTGACCACTGCACTGAGGATGGCCGTCACCAACTCTTCATCTTTCATCAATGCCGAGCCGGCCGCCTTGTTGCACACCTTCTTGGCTGGGCAGCCCATGTTGATGTCGATGATCTGCGCGCCCAGCTCGACATTGCGACGGGCGGCCTCGGCCAGCATCTCGGGGTCGCCACCGGCGATCTGTACCGAACGCGGCTCGGGATCGCCCTCGTGTACCAGGCGCAGGCGCGACTTGCGGCTGTTCCACAGGCGCACGTCGCTGGTGACCATCTCGGAGACCACCATGCCGGCGCCAAGGCGCCGGCACAGCTGCCGGAACGGCTGATCGGTGACGCCCGCCATGGGGGCGAGGATCAGCGGGTTGGGCAGTGTGTAAGGGCCGATGCGTACCACCGACATGGTCATCCCTGTTGTCTCGAAGGTCGTTTCGGGCAATGGCGTAGCCTGCCAGAGAGCGAAACGGCGATCGGGGGAGTGCGAAAAAGGGAGGGCATGATACCCGCTCTCGATGACCGGATAAAGGCTGTTTTGAACAAATTATGAGCAGCCATCGGGTTATTGCCGTTGGCTAGGTGACAAGGCTGGAGCGCCGGAAATCCGGCGTCTGCGGCCTATTCGGGGGAGTGGAAGCTGAGGCTGTAGTTGACCGCTTTGGCGCCCGGGTCCTTGATCTCCAGGGAGATGTGGATGGGTGTCTGCGGCGGCATCTCGTCCTGGCCGGCCAGCTCGCCGCTGAGGTACTCGCTGGGGCGGAAACGGCTGCTGGCGATCAGCTGGCCGTTGAGGTCGGCGAAGCGCAGTTCCAGCAGCGGGAAAGGCTGGGCGAACTGGGCACGGTTGTAGAGGATGGCGTCGACCATCAGCGCGTCCATGTATTGCGGATGACTGCGCACCACCAGGTTGGTGCTGCGGATCTGCGCGATATCGACCTTGGACGGCAGTGTGCAGCCGATTTCCGGGCAGATCGCCTCGAACCAGGGCCGGTACTGGTCCTGACGTGCCAGTTCCTCGAAGTGATATACCGTGTACTGGGTGGCCAGCGCGCCGGCGGCGATGATGTTCAGCAGGCTCCAGCCGATCCAGCGCCCCCAGGGCTTCTTCGGCTGCTGCCAGTCGAGGTGGAGCGGGTCTTCGCTGAGCTCCAGCAGGCTGTCGTCGCGCAATGCCGGTTCGCTGCGCACCGGCTTGGCGGGCTGTACCGGCGTCGGCTCGGCGGCGATGCGGTAGTCGCCATCGGCGATCTCCTCGGCATCCTCTTCATCGGCGGCGGACAGGTTGCCGAGCGGCGGCTCCTCACGTTCCGCAGGCGGCTCCTCGACGGGCTTGGCGCGAACCTGGGGGTCGGCGCGCAGCGGCTCGGGTGCGGGCTCCGGGCGCGGGCGCACGGGCGCCATGGTGGCGGTCTTGCGTGGCGGCTCGTCCTTGATCAGCGATTCGGCCCAGCTCTCGTCGTGGCGATTGTCTTCCTCGTCGGCATGCAGCAGGTGTGTGCCCGGCTTGGGGGCGCTGTCCATTGCCAGGAATTCGCGGGACAGCTGCATTTCCTGTTCTTCCAGCTTGGCCAGTTCCTCGTCGAGGTCGAGGCTGTCCAGGTCCAGATCGTCGTGAATCCACAGGGTGTCGACGGACTTCTTCTCGGCCGCTGCGGGTTGGGCAGGCTTGGCCGGTACCGGAGTCGGCGCCGGTTGCGCAGCGACCGGTTGGGCCGGCGCGCTGGGCGCGAGCACTGCAGTTGCGGCTGAAGCAGGGCGGGGCGCAGGCGCTGCCGGTGCCGCGGGACGTGCGGCAGCCGGTGCTGTGGCCGGTTTGCTGACCCGGTTCTGATCCACCAGCAGTTGCTGGGCGGCATTGAACACGCGCATGCAGGCCCCGCAGCGCACGGCGCCATGGGCTGCGCCCAGCTGCGCGCGACTGATGCGGAAGCTGGTACGGCAGTGGGGGCATTGGGTGACGAAGCTGTCGGTCATGCGGCGGTCCGTGCGAAACAGGGCGCTAGTTTACCCAAGCCGGGGCCCGGGTCGACAAGCTCTAGGCGCGTTTGACGCCGCTGATGCGTACCCAGCCGTCCTTGATCGCGGTCGGATCGAGGTCGAAGGCGTCTGCATAGGCTGCGCGAACTTCCTCGGCCTGCTCGGCGAGGATGCCGGACAGCGCCAGGCGGCCGCCGGCCTTGACCAGGGCGGTGATCTGCGGGGCCAGCGAGACCAGCGGGCCGGCCAGGATATTGGCCACCACCACGTCGGCCGGCAGCTGCGGCATGTCGGCGGGCAGGTAGACCGGGAAGCGCGCCGGGTCGATGCCGTTGCGCCCGGCATTGTCGCGCGAGGCCTCAAGGGCCTGCGGGTCGATGTCGGTACCGATGGCCTGCGGCGCGCCGAGCAGCAGGGCGGCAATCGCGAGGATGCCGGAGCCGCAGCCGAAGTCGATCACCGTGCAGTCATTCAGGTCCTGGCCGTCCAGCCATTCCAGGCACAGCGCGGTGGTAGGGTGGGTGCCGGTGCCGAAGGCCAGGCCCGGGTCGAGCAGCAGGTTGACCGCCTCCGGCTCAGGCGCGGCGTGCCAGCTCGGCACGATCCACAGACGCTGGCCGAAGCGCATGGGCTGGAAGTTGTCCATCCAGCTGCGTTCCCAGTCCTGGTCGGCGATGTGCTCGATCTCGTGGGCCGGCAGTTCGCCGCCGGTCAGCAGCTGCAGGTGCGCGACCAGGTTGGCCGGGTCGGTATCGGCCTCGAACAGCGCCAGCAGGTGGGTGTTGGACCACAGCGGAGTGGTGCCCAGGTCCGGCTCGAAGATCGGCTGGTCTTCGGCGTCCATGAAGGTGACCGACACGGCGCCGACGCCGAGCAGGGCATCCTCGTAGGTTTCTGCCTGTTCCGGGGTGATGGCGAGACGGACTTGTAACCAGGGCATGGCGAACCTCATGGGCGGTGTTGCGTGGGCGCGCAGCTTACTTGAGGGGGCGGCGCCCCGCCAGTTCAGGCGCTGAAACGACAAGGGCCGCCCGAGGGCGGCCCTTGTTCACGGCAGGATAATCAGTGCTTATCCATGCCCAGCTTCTTCTCGAGGTAGTGAATGTTCACACCCCCTTTGAGGAAACCCTTGTCGCGGGTCAGGTCGCGGTGCAGCGGGATGTTGGTCTTGATACCGTCGACCACGATCTCGTCCAGGGCGTTGCGCATGCGCGCCATGGCTTCGTCGCGGGTACGACCGTAGCTGATCAGCTTGCCGATCAGCGAGTCGTAGTTCGGCGGTACCGAGTAGCCGCTGTACAGGTGCGAGTCGACGCGGATGCCGTTGCCGCCCGGGGCGTGGAAGTGCTTGACCTTGCCGGGGCAGGGCATGAAGTTGTCCGGGTCTTCGGCGTTGATCCGACACTCCAGGGCGTGGCCGAGGATCTTCACGTCTTCCTGCTTGATCGACAGCTTGTTGCCGGCGGCGATGCTGAGCATCTCCTTGACGATGTCGATGCCGGTGACCATCTCGGTGACCGGGTGTTCGACCTGCACGCGGGTGTTCATCTCGATGAAGTAGAAGCGACCGTCTTCATAGAGGAACTCGAAGGTGCCGGCGCCGCGGTAGCCGATTTCGACGCAGGCATCGACGCAGCGCTTGAGCACTTCGGCGCGGGCCTTCTCGTCGATCTGCGGAGCGGGGGCTTCTTCCAGCACCTTCTGGTGCCGGCGCTGCAGCGAGCAGTCGCGGTCATACAGGTGGATGGCGTTGCCCTGGCCGTCGGACAGCACCTGGACTTCCACATGGCGCGGATTGCCGAGGAACTTCTCCAGGTAGACCATCGGGTTGCCGAACGCAGCCCCGGCCTCGGTGCGGGTCAGCTTGGCCGACTTGATCAGGTCTTCTTCCTTGTGCACCACGCGCATGCCGCGACCGCCGCCGCCGCCGGCGGCCTTGATGATCACCGGGTAGCCCACTTCACGGGCGATGCGCAGGGCTTCTTCCTCGTCTTCCGGCAACGGGCCATCGGAGCCCGGGACCACCGGCACGCCGGATTTGATCATGGCTTCCTTGGCGGACACCTTGTCGCCCATCAGGCGGATCACGTCGCCGGTCGGGCCGATGAAGGCGAAGCCGGACTTCTCGACGCGCTCGGCGAAGTCGGCGTTCTCGGCCAGGAAGCCATAGCCCGGGTGGATGGCGGTGGCGCCAGTCACTTCGGCGGCGCTGATGATGGCCGGAATGCTCAGGTAGGACTGCGCGCCCGGCGCCGGGCCGATGCACACGGTCTCGTCGGCCAGGCCCAGGTGCATCAGGTCACGGTCGGCGGTGGAGTAGACGGCCACCGTCTTGATGCCCATTTCCTTGCAGGCGCGCAGGATGCGCAGGGCGATTTCGCCACGGTTGGCGATCAGGACTTTCTCCAGCTTCTGCATCGCAGGTTCCCCGCGCATCAAACGATGGTGAACAGGGGCTGGTCGTACTCAACCGGCTGGCCGTTCTCGACGAGGATCGACTCGATCACGCCGCTGGCCTCGGCCTCGATGTGGTTCATCATCTTCATGGCTTCGACGATGCACAGGATGTCGCCCTTCTTCACGCTCTGGCCGACTTCGGCGAAGTTGGCGGAGGTTGGCGAAGCGGCGCGGTAGAAGGTGCCGACCATTGGCGAGCGCACCACGTGACCGTTCAGCTTGGCGGCGGCCGGCGCGGCGTCGGCCGCCGGGGCGGCAGCGGCGACCGGAGCAACCGGCGCGGCGACCGGGGCCGGAGCGGCGGCGTAGATCGGCTGGGCGGCCATGGCCTTGTTGCTATGGCGGCTGATGCGCACGGACTCTTCGCCCTCGCGGATTTCCAGCTCGTCGATACCGGACTCTTCCAGCAGCTCGATCAGTTTTTTGACTTTACGGATATCCATAGTTTTGCAACTCCCAAGGGTGAGGTCAGGGGCGTTCTAATTGTTCCAGGGCAGCCTCCAAAGCCAGGCGGTAGCCGCTGGCGCCGAGGCCGCAGATCACTCCCACCGCTACGTCGGAGAAGTAGGAGTGATGGCGGAAGGGTTCGCGCTTGTGCACGTTGGACAGGTGCACTTCGATGAATGGGATGCTCACTGCCAGCAACGCGTCACGTAATGCGACGCTGGTGTGAGTGAAAGCGGCCGGATTGATGACGATGAAGTCGACTCCTTCACCTTTCGCCGCATGAATGCGCTCGATCAGCTCGTACTCGGCATTGCTCTGCAGGTACAGCAGGTGGTGGCCGGCGGCGCGGGCGCGCTGCTCCAGGTCCTGATTGATCTCGGCCAGGGTGGTGGCGCCGTATTTGTCGGGTTCGCGGGTGCCCAGCAGGTTGAGGTTGGGGCCGTGCAGCACCAGTAGGGTGGCCATGGGCGCTTCCTTGTTGTTCTGACCGTGGATTGGCCGGGACTATGCCGAAAGCGTCGCAGGCTGTCCAGTTGCCGGAAATAGTCGGCACGATGGACGAAGTTTGCGGCAGAAATATGACGTTGTCAGTTCTGTCGCGAGGCGGCGCGGGTCAGGCGTTCGGCGAAGTCGGCGGCGCTGATTTCACCTACGACACGCAGATCGGCCCATTCGTCACCCTTTGGCCCGAAGAACAGAATCGCCGGTGGCCCGAAGAGCTGGTAACGGTCGAGCAGGGCGCGCTGATCCTCACGGCTTTCGGTGATGTCGAAGCGGATCAGCCGGTAGCCGCCCAGCTGCGAGGTTACGGCCGGCGCTGTGAGTACCTCGCGCTCTATAACCTTGCAGCTGATGCACCAGTCGGCGTACCAGTCCAGCAACAGCGGCTGGCCTGCGCTTTTCGCCTCGGCCAGCGCGGCATCCAGTTCGGCCGGGGTGGTCACGGTCTGCCATTCGCCATGCTGCGCGCTGGGTGCCGCGACGGCTGCGCCGACCTGGGCATGCCCCAGCGGGCGCAGCGGATCGCTCTCACCCTGCAGGGCGCCGACCCAGGCGACCAGCGCGTAGACCAGCAGCGGCAGGCCGATCAGCTGCGCCAGCTTCTGGTGGTGGGTCTTGGGCGTCAGCTCCAGCACGCCCAGCCACAGGGCGATACCGGCAGCCAGCAGCCCCCACAGCGCCAGGGCGACCGGGCCGGGCACCACGCGTTCGAGCAGCCACACGGCCACTGCCATCAGCAGGGCGCCGAAGGCATTGCGCACGGTGACCATCCAGGGGCCGGACTTCGGCAGCAGGGCGCCACCACCGACGGCGAACAGCACCAGCGGCGTGCCCATGCCCAGGCCCAGGGCGAGCAGCTTGAGGCCGCCGCCGAGGGCGTCGCCGCTGCTGCTGATGTAGAGCAGCGCGCCGGCCAGCGGCGCTGACACGCAGGGCGACACCAGCAGGCTGGAGAGCACGCCGAGGGCGGCGGCGCTGAGGATGGTGCCGCCATGCAGGCGTTGACTCAGGCGCTGCAGGCGACCGTCGATGGCGGCCGGCAGACGCAGTTCGAGGAAGCCCAGGCTGGCGGCGCCGAACAGGGCGAAGAAGATGGCGAAGGGCACCAGCACCCAGGGCGACTGCAGGCGCGCCTGCAGGTTGAGTTCGGCGCCGAACAGGCCCATTAGCGCGCCGAGGATGGCAAAACTGAGTGCCATCGGCAGTACGTAGGCCAGCGACAGCACCAGGCCACGAGCGCCGCCGGGTTGGCCGCGCAGCACCACGCCGGTGAGGATCGGCAGCATCGGCAGCACGCAGGGGGTGAAGGTCAGGGCCAGGCCGCCGAGGAAGAACAGCGCCAGTTCCTTCCAGGTCCAGCCGGCCTGTGCCGGTGCGCTGGGCGCTGTGCTGGCTGCTGGTTCGGTCGGTGCCGCGCCCTGGCCGTCGACTTCGATGCGCTCGTTTTCCGGTGGGTAGCACAGGCCCTTGTCGGCGCAGCCCTGGTAGGACACATGCACGGTGAAGGGCAGGTCGATGGGGTTGTCGATCGGCAGGTCGATGTCGGTGACGCCGTAGTACACCTCGACATCGCCAAAGTACTGGTCGTGCTTGGGCTTGCCCGCCGGCAGCCGCGCTTCGCCCTTGGCCAGGTCGCTGGGCTCGATACGGAACTTGAACTGGTGGCGATAGAGGTAATAGCCCTCGGCCGCCACGAAGCGCAGCTTCACCGACTGGGCATCGCTGCTCACCAGGCTGAGGCGGAAGGCCTCGCGCACCGGCAGGAAGTCGCTGCTGTTGTTCAGCGGGGTATCTTCGATCACGCCGCGCGGGGCCGGGTCGTCGAACAGACCAGCCAGGGCAGGGAGGGTGAACAGCAGCAGGAACAGGGGGAGCAGACGGCGCATGACGGGCTCGCACGACGGACTTGGCGGGCATCATACCCAAGTCCGGCAGCGGACCCCAGGCGACCGGGTGGCGCAGTGCGTAAGCGGATATTGTCGGCCGACGCGCGGCGGCTAGGCGACGCGAAATGCCTGCACCGCCGTGTGCAGCTGGCTGCCCAGTTGCAGCAGCTGTTCGCCCTGGGCGCGGCCCTCGCCGATGCGGGTCAGGTTGTCCCCGCCCAGGCTGTGGATGCGTTCGCTGCGGTTGCGGATTTCACTGGCGGCGCCGCCCTGCTGAGCGGTGGCCTCGGCGATGCGCTCGGCCATGCTGGCGATGGTGCGGATGGCACCGACCACCTGATCCAGTGCGCCGTCGGCCTGTTCGGCCTGGCTGGCCGTGGTCTCGGCATGCTCGACCTGGGCGCGCATGGCCGCCACTGACTGCTGGGCGGCTTGCTGCAGGCGGGCGATCAGTTGCTGGATCTCTTCGGTCGCCCCGCTGGTGCGCTGGGCCAGCGAGCGTACTTCCTCGGCGACCACGGCGAAGCCGCGGCCCATCTCGCCGGCGCGTGCCGCCTCGATGGCGGCGTTGAGGGCGAGCAGGTTGGTCTGTTCGGCCACGCCACGAATCACCGTGAGCACCTGGCCGATGGTGGCGGTCTCGGCCGCCAATTGTTCGATCGACTGGGCGTTGCCTTGCACCTCGCCCACCAGGTCATGCAGGCCCTTGAGGCTCTGTTCGATCACCCGCTGGCCCTGCTCCACGGCGCGGCTGGCGGCGCGGCTGGCATCGGCGGCCTGGCTGGCGTCGGCGGCCACGCTGGCGATGGTGTGTTCGAGCTCACCAAGGGCGTCGCGAATCTGTGCCGTGTCGGCCAGCTGGCGCTCGGCGCCGCCGTGCAGGCCCTGGCTCAGCTCGGCCAGGGTGCGGCTGCTGCCAGCCACCTCGCCAGCATGCTGGTGGATGGTGCCGACCAGCTCGACCAGGTATGTACGCAGTCGGTTCAGAGAATCCTCGATGTCGCGCATCTCGCGGGTGCGTGCCTGCAACCGGATATCGGCGGCGAAGTCGCCCCCTGCCCAGGTCGACAGGGCCGGAGCCAGGCGCGTGAGGACATGGCTCATGCGCCGCTGGATCTGGTCGAGGAACAGTGCGATCAACAGGATCAGGCCAATTGCCAGGCCTTGCACCAGGCGCACTTCGCCCTGGATGCGCGCATGCTCGGCGCGTACTTCCGGTTCCAGCGCGGCCAGGGCCTGCTGCAGGTCATCGACCCGTCTGGTGCTCGCGCTGGCCAGTTCGGCGCGCTGGCGGACCAGCGCTTGGGTGCGCTGCAGTTCGGCCGGATAGCGCTTGAGCAGGCTGCTCAACTCGCGCTTGAGGGCGATGCCCTGATCCTCGGCCTGCTCGTCTTCGGCGCCGCTGTCCAGGCCGAGCATGGCGGCGAAGCTGTTGCCGGTGTCGCTGCTCTCGGTGACGCCGAGCAGCGGCAGGCTTTGCAGTTCGCTGGCGCGCAGGCTGAGTGCCGCCAGTTCGCGCTCCACGTCACCGGCCAGCTCGCTGCGGCCACTGCTGACCAGCTTGCCGCGAGCGTGGGCGAGACGCGCCAGGTGTTGAGCGGCCTGGAAGAGCGTCGAGGAGTAAGCGCTGGCCTGTGCGTTGCCGCTCGTGGTGGCGTATTGCTGCAGCTGATCCAGGGTTCCGCCGATTTCGCGTTCGGCCTGCAGCAGCAGGCCTTGCGGGTCGCCCGCCAGCTTGCCGGCGGCGAGCAGATCGCCGGCGACGAACTGGCTGAGCTCTTCCAGGCTCGGGCGCAGGTTGTCCGCCAGGTGTGGCGGCAGTTCGCCGAGTTGCGTGGCCAGCGCCTCGATGGCCTGCTGGGCCTGCTTGTGGCGCAGGGCGTCGCCGCTGCCCAGGTAGGCCTGGACGTTGTCCGCGACCTGGTGCTGAAACTGTTGTGACAGGCTCAGGTAGCGCTGCATCAGCAGGTAAGGACGCTCCAGCGCGGTCTCGGACCACCAGAGGGTGCCGCCGAGGGCGACACAGGCGGTGACCAGCAGGACGGTGGAGAGGTTGGTGAGCTGCTTGAGACGCATGATCGGGCACCGGGGGAGCAACGAGGTGGTGCCTGCAGGTTATTGCGATTTGGTTACGGCTTTATGACGGCGTGATCTGGGTCACGCTTCGTCGAGGTAGATTTCGACCCGGTTACGGCCGCCTCGCTTGGCGATGTAAAGCGCCTGGTCGGCCTGCTTGGACAGGGTGTTGCCGTCCATCCCGTCGCGCAGCTCGGCGATGCCGCAGCTGAAGGTGCAGGACAGGTCGTGCGGTTGTGCCGGGTAGTGGATCTCGGCGAAGCGCCGACGGATCTCGTCGAGCACCTTGGCGGCGGTCACGGCATCGGTATCCGACAGCACGACGGCGAATTCCTCGCCGCCGTAACGGCCGATATGGTCGGTCTTGCGCAGACGCTGCTTGAGGAACAGCGCCAGGCTCTTGATCACGCGGTCGCCCATGGGGTGGCCATAGGTGTCGTTGACCTTCTTGAAGTGGTCAATGTCGAGCATGGCGAAGGTCAGCGGCTGGCCGTCGCGGCGGGCGCGGAAGCGCGCATCTTCCAGCAGCTGCAGGGTGTGGGTGTGGTTGAACAGCCCGGTGAGGCTGTCGCGCACCATGCGCGCCTTGAGGTTGCGTGCCCGTGCCGCGCGGTTGCGCACGGTGGCAATCAGGTGGCGCGGCTTGATCGGCTTGGTCAGGAAGTCATCGCCGCCCTCGCTCATGGCGTCGAGCTGCTTGTCCAGGTCGTCCTCGGCGGACAGGTAGATGATCGGTACGCTGACATAGCGGTCGTTGTGGCGGATCACCTTGGCCAGCTCGGTGCCGTTGCACTCGGGCATGTACATGTCGAGGATGATCAGGTCGGGCTGGAACTCGGCCAGCTCGGCCATCGCCTGGATCGGCTCGGTGAGGGTGCGGGTGACGATGCCGGCGCTGTTCAGTACCCGCTCGGTGTGGGTGGCCTGGGCCCGCGAGTCATCGACGATCAGCACCTTGTAGGGGTCGTAGTGGACCACGTTGGTGAGTATCTCGATGCGCTCGATCAGGCCGGAGGCGTCCAGGCTGCCGGTGAAGAACTCCTGACCACCGGCGCGCACGGCGGCCAGGCGGGTCGGGGTATCGACGTCGTCATGGCTGAAGAACAGCAGCGGCAGCTTCTGCTCCAGGCCTTGCTGCGCCTCGGCAGCCAGCTGCAGGCCGAGGCCCGGGCCGGCGAAATCCACTTCCATCAGAATGGCGGCCGGATGACGCTCGGCCATGGCGGCGCGGAACGCAGCGGCGCTGCCGAAGTGCTGGGCACTCAGGCCGAAGAACTCCAGCTGCTGGGCCAGGCGCTGGGCACGGTCCTGATCCTGCAGGGCCAGGTACACCGGTTTGCGCAGTGGTGGCAGGAAGGTCTGCTCGTACTGGTCACCATGGCGCAGGCCGGTGCGCGACAGGCGCTGCATGAGCTGGTTGAGTTCGGTGATCAACTGGCTGTTGAGACGGCCGCGGTTGCCTTCCACGGTTTCCAGGCATTGACCGATGCCGCGGGCCAGCTGGATATGCAGGTCCTGCTCGAAGCGTTCGGCATAGCGCAGCAAGCCGAGGTTGGTCTCCGCCAGTTCGGCCATGACGCCTGCACCCCATTCCTCCTGCTGCAGGCGCTGCCACACTTCCAATACCTGGCGGGCCTGGTGGATCACGCGCTTGGCGAAGTGTTGCTTGAGGCGGTCGCGACTGGGATCTTCGTGCTCGTTCATGACAGACATCTGGTGGTAATCCAGCTGATGGCTGGGTGATGGCATGATGCTACCACTGGTAACATATCCCAGGGTTGCCGTCGGTCATTTGGCGTCAAACCGCCAGCATTTGGCCGATTTGCCGCCTTTCCGGGTATTCCGACACTGCTTGTGCGCTGCGCTTCACTTATAGTGCGGGACAATGGTCCGCCGCGGAAAGGGGTGGATCGGGCGAGACGAGCAATCAAGGACCAAGATCATGCTGGACTGGAAGAAAGGTACGGACGAGTTGCGCGGCAACGTCAGCGACTCGGTAGACAACGCGCGTAGCTACTTCGGCGGCCTGTGGCTGAGCCGCACCCTGGGCACCCTGCTCGGGCTCTACCTGCTGGCCGCCATGCTGGTGGGCTGGTACTGGAGCCAGGAACCCGAGCTGTTCCCCGTACAGCAGCACGCTCAGGCGGCTGCCGAGCAGGCGCAGCGCAAGCTGGTCAGCGGCTACACCACGGTGGAAACCCTCAAGCAGGTGTCCGGCACCCTGCTGAACAAGCCCGGTGGCTACCTCTCCAACGACATCGCGCCACCCGGCCTGTGGCTGGATAACATGCCGGCCTGGGAGTACGGCGTGCTGGTGCAGGTGCGTGATCTGTCGCGGGCCCTGCGCAAGGACTTTGCCCGCTCGCAGTCGCAGTCCACCGAAGACTCGCGGCTGATCAAGGCCGAGCAGCGCTTCAACTTCGACAACAAGAGCTGGGCCCTGCCTGCCTCCGAGGATGAGTACGCCGCCGGCCTCAAGTCGCTGGACAGCTACCTGGCCGCGCTGGCCGATCCGAGTCAGCCCTCGGCGCAGTTCTATGCCCGCGCCGACAACCTCAACAGCTGGCTGGGCGATGTCGCGACCCGCCTGGGCTCGCTCTCGCAGCGGCTGTCGGCGAGTGTCGGTCGCGTCCGCTTGAATACCGATCTTCCGGAGGGCAAGGTCGCTGTGGATGGCGAGAACCTGGCGGGCCGTGAAGAAGAGGTGAAGACCCCCTGGCTGCAGATCGACAACGTGTTCTACGAAGCCCGTGGCCAGGCCTGGGCGCTGTCGCACCTGCTGCGTGCCATCGAGGTGGACTTCGCCGACGTGCTGGCGAAGAAGAACGCCACCGTCAGCGTGCGGCAGATCATCCGCGAGCTGGAGGCGGCCCAGGAGCCACTGTGGAGCCCGATGGTGCTCAATGGCAGCGGCTACGGCGTACTGGCCAACCACTCGCTGGTGATGGCCAACTACATCTCCCGCGCCAACGCCGCGATCATCGACCTGCGTACCCTGCTGAGCCAGGGCTGATGGATATCTCCGCACGCGAGGCGGCGCACCGGGCCGCCTCCGACCTGGAGCGGGTCGCCTGGGTCGACGAGCAGGATCGCCTGCTCGGCGGCCTGCAGCGGGCGGAGCTGCGCGAACGCGGATTGATTGGCCGTGGCACCTTCATCCTGCTGTTCAACACGCGCGGCGAGCTGTGCGTACACCGGCGTACCCTGAGCAAGGCGATCTACCCCGGCTACTGGGACGTGGCCGCCGGCGGCATGGTCGGCGAGGGCGAGAGCTATGCCGAGTCCGCCGCCCGTGAGCTGCACGAGGAGCTGGGCATCGCCGGTGTACCGCTGCGCGAGCACGGCCGCTTTCATTTCGCCGAGCCGGGCAACCGTCTGTGGGGCGCAGTGTTCTCCGTCATTTCCGACGCCCCGTTGCTCTTGCAGCCGGAGGAGGTGCTGGAGGCGCGCTTCATCGCCCCGCAGCAGGCACTGGCCGAAGCACAGGCCAAACCCTACTGCCCGGACTCGCTACAGGCACTGCGCCTGTACCTGGCGAGCTGATCGGCAACCCGCGCCAGGCGCGGCTTTGTGCAGTATTCCCGGGCATGGCGTGCGTGATGCCGCACAAGGTCGCCAATCCGTCGATCAATGGCGCAATTTCGCACTTAGCATCGCGGTCTTTTGCCCTTACACTGCGCCACCTTCAACGCCAGGCGCCATGCCTGGTTGCGCTGCCCCTGCCTGAGTGGGGCCTCGCGGTCGGCCTCCCCGCCGGCCAGTCGCTATCCTGACCCCTACGAGGAAAAGCCGGTGGTCAAGAAAGCTGCGTCGTTCTCCGCCCTGGGCGGTCTCGTCTATTCCACCGATGCCGGTCGGCACTGTCCCGACTGTGGCCAGCCCGTGGCCGCCTGCATCTGCAAGCAGAGCCGGATCCCCGAAGGCGACGGCATCGCCCGTGTGCGCCGCGAGACCAAGGGCCGTGGCGGCAAGACCGTCACCACCGTGACCGGCGTGCCGCTGGCCGAGGCCGAGCTGAAGGAGCTGGCCAGTGCGCTGAAGAAGCGCTGCGGTTGCGGCGGCGGGCTCAAGGACGGGGTGATCGAAATCCAGGGCGACATGGTCGAGCTGCTCCTCGAAGAGCTGACCAAGCGTGGTTTCAAGGCCAAGAAGTCCGGCGGCTGAACCGCCACTTCCTAAACTTCTCTGCGGCAGGGGCGGTCCACACTCCTGCAACCTTCATCTGATGCATTACCCGTGCTGCCCGGCGGCAGCCCTTTCTCGCCTACAGGAGACCTCGATGGCCGCAAGACGCACCCGCAAAGACGATGGCAGCCAATGGACAGTCGCGGACAGCCGCAGCGTATATGGCATTCGCCACTGGGGCGCCGGCTTCTTCTCGATCAATGATGCCGGTCGGGTGGAAGTGCGCCCGAACGGCCCGGACAGCACGCCCATCGATCTCTATGCGCAGCTCGACGACCTGCGCGGCAGTGGCCTGTCGCTGCCGCTGCTGGTGCGCTTCCCGGAGATCCTGCAGTATCGCGTGCGCCAGCTGACCAGCGCCTTCGACGCGGCCATCGAGCGCCTCGAATACGGCAGCCGCTACACCGCCCTGTACCCGATCAAGGTCAACCAGCAGGAGGCGGTGGTGGAGAACATCATCGCCACCCAGGACGTCTCCATCGGCCTGGAAGCCGGTTCCAAGCCCGAGCTGATGGCCGTGCTGGCGCTGGCGCCCAAGGGCGGCACCATCGTCTGCAACGGCTACAAGGACCGCGAGTTCATCCGCCTGGCGCTGATGGGGCAGAAGCTCGGTCACAACGTGTTCATCGTGATCGAAAAGGAATCCGAGGTGCAGTTCGTCATCGAGGAGGCGGCCAAGCTCAAGGTCACCCCGCAGGTGGGCCTGCGCGTGCGCCTGTCCTCGCTGGCGTCGTCCAAGTGGGCCGACACCGGCGGCGAGAAGTCCAAGTTCGGCCTGTCCGCCGCGCAGATCCTCGCCGTGGTCGAGCGCTTCAAGGCGGCCAAGCTGGACCAGGGCATCCGCCTGCTGCACTTTCACATGGGTTCGCAGATCGCCAACATCGCCGACTACCGCAAGGGCTTCCGCGAAGCCATCCGCTACTACGGCGAGCTGCGCGGCCTGGGCCTGCCGGTCGACCACATCGACGTCGGCGGCGGCCTCGGCGTGGACTACGACGGCACCCACTCGCGCAATGCCAGCTCGATCAACTACGACATGGAGGACTACGCCTCCACCGTGGTCGACATGCTCAAGGAATTCTGCGACCGCCAGGACATCCCGCATCCGCACATCTTCTCCGAGAGCGGCCGGGCCATGACCGCGCACCACGCCGTGCTGGTGGTGCAGGTGACCGACGTCGAGCGGCATAACGACGACATGCCGCAGATCGACCCGAGCGTCGAGCAGCCGGAAGTGCTGCAGAACCTCATCGACCTACTCGCCGACAGCGACCCGGAGATGGTCGCCGAGAGCTACTGGCGCGCCACCCACTACATCGAGGAAGTTGCCGCGCAGTATTCCGCCGGCAAGCTCAACCTGACCGAGAAGGCGCTGGCCGAGCAGTGCTACTTCGCCATCTGCCGGCGCCTGCACAATCAGCTCAAGGCGCGCCAGCGTTCGCACCGCGCGGTGCTCGACGAGCTCAACGACAAGCTGGCGGACAAGTACATCTGCAACTTCTCGGTGTTCCAGAGCCTGCCGGACACCTGGGCCATCGGCCAGATCCTGCCGATCCTGCCGCTGAACCGCCTGGACGAGGAACCGCTGCGCCGCGCCGTGCTGCAGGACCTGACCTGCGACTCCGATGGCAAGATCCGCCAGTACGTCGACGAGCAGTCGATCGAGACCAGCCTGCCGGTGCACGAGGTGCGCGAGGGCGAGGACTACGTGCTCGGCGTGTTCCTGGTCGGCGCCTATCAGGAGATCCTCGGCGACATGCACAACCTGTTCGGTGACACCGACTCGGTGAACATCTACCAGCGCCCGGACGGCAGCGTGGTGCACACCGGCATCGAGACCCACGACACCATCGAGGACATGCTGCGCTACGTGCACCTGTCGCCCGAGGAGCTGATGACCTACTACCGCGACAAGGTGGCCGGCGCCAAGCTCTCGGCCGCCGAGCGCGCCCAGTACCTGGATGCGCTGCGCCTGGGCCTGACCCGCTCGTCCTACCTGGCGACCTGAGACGCTGGGAGAGGCGCTTGCCGGCAGTGCGCGGCC
Organism: Aquipseudomonas alcaligenes; assembly: GCF_900156545.1. GTDB lineage: Bacteria > Pseudomonadota > Gammaproteobacteria > Pseudomonadales > Pseudomonadaceae > Aquipseudomonas > Aquipseudomonas alcaligenes_A. Next base: position 721,522 of record NZ_FTNW01000002.1, on the reverse strand, counting down.
GCTCCTCCACCTGGTCCAAGCAACAAAAAAGCCCGGTAATCGCCGGGCTTTTTCATGGGAGCTCGTAGCCCGGATGCAATCCGGGGAGGCCGCTCCCGGATTGCATCCGGGCTACTTGCTACTCAGCTGTAGCCCACCCCGCGTGCCATCAGGCTGGCCAGGAACGGCAGGCAGACCAGCAGGAGCAGCTCGAGGCGGATCACCCAGATGGTGCGCCTGGCCGTGGCCGGGCTGATGTCCGGCGCCTGGCCGGCCAGCAGCGCGTTGCGCCAGTTGAAGAAGGTCAGGGTCGGCACGATCGACAGCAGGCCGATCAGCAGGAACAGGCCGACCTTGGCGTGGAACAGCCCGTTGTGCAGGTAGTAGTCCAGGCCCTTGCCATACCAGACCACCCGCACCGCGCCGGTCACCAGCACCAACCCGGCGGTGATGCCGTAGGCGATGTCGATGCGCAGCAGGCGCTTTGCCGTGGCGTGGTCGAGGTCGGCACGGAACAGGATGTGCTCGCAGGTGAGCAGGGCGAACAGCACGAAGATGGACAGGTAATGCAGGCTGGCGGCAATGGCGTCGGCCATGGTGGCTCCTTGGTTGCACAATTGGGCGTGAGTCGTTCTATCGCGGTCCGGTTGTTCTGCAGGGTGAGCGGTCGGCCTGGCGATGCAGTGAGATCTCTACCTGAACAGCTCAGGGAGGGGACGCAACGGCATGGGGGCGAGCCACTCTATGGTGTTGAGCGTCTGTTGAGTTGGTCTTCATCCTTGGGGCGAGGGGCGTTGAGCATCCAGGCTACTATCATCGGCATCGAGCCAGGCATTCCTGCGTTGCAGGCGCCAGCCGAGGATGGCCAGGCTGAGGCCGCGCATCAGCATAAAGCATAGGAGGGCCAGCCACAGGCCGTGATTGCCCAGGCCCTGCAGTAGCGCACCAAGGCCCAGGCCGAGGGCGACGCTGACCAGCATGGCGTCGCGCATTTCCCGGGCCCTGGTAGCGCCGATGAACAGGCCGTCGAGCAGGTAGCTCCACACCGCGATCAGTGGCAGCAGCGCCAGGTAGGGCAGGTAGGGGTAGGCGGCGTTGCGTACCTCCAGGATGTCGCTCTGCAGTTCGATGAACAGCCGCCCGCCAAGCAGGAACAGCAGGGCGAACAGCAGGCTGCCGAGCAATGACCAGCCCCCGGCGACCAGCAGGGCGCGGCGCAGCGCCAGGCGGTCGCGGGCGCCGATGGCATGGCCGCACAGGGCCTCCACCGCATGAGCCAGGCCGTCCAGGGCGAAAGCGGCGACCAGCAGGCCATTGAGCAGCAGGGCATTGGCCGCCACCGTGGCATCGCCCAGGCGCGTACCCTGCACGGTGATCAGGAAGAACACCAGGTGCAGGGCCAGGGTGCGGATCAGGATGTCGCGGTTGACCGCCAGCAGCGCGCGCCAGCTGTGCCACTGGCGCAGCGCCGCGCGGTCGACCTGCCCGGGGTGACGGCCGAGGGTGCGCCAGGCGAGGAACAGGCCGAGCAGGGCGCCGCTCCATTCGGCGAGCACCGAGGCGCGGGCCGAGCCGAGCACGCCCCAGTCGAGGCCGAGGACGAACCACAGGTTGAGGGCGATGTTCAGCAGGTTGGTGGTCAGCATCACCGCCAGCGCGCCTCGGGCATTCTGCGTGCCGAGCAGCCAGCCGATCAGCGCGGCCACCGCCAGGGTCGCCGGCAGGCCGAACAGACGCGCCTGGAAGAATTCGCGGGTCAGCGCCTCAAGCTGCGCCGAGGGCTGCATCAGCTGCAGGGCCACGCCGCTCAGCGGAATCGCCAGCAGCCCGACCAGCAGGGCGATCAGCGCCGCCAGCACCAGGCTCTGCAGCAGCACCTGGCGCAGCGCGCCGCCATCGCCACGGCCCACGGCCTGGGCGGCGAAGCCGGTGGCACTCATGCGCAGGATGCCGAAGACGCCCACCAGCATGGCGTACAGGCTGCCGCCGACCACCACGGCGCCGAGCTGCTGGGTGTGCGGCAGATGGCCGATGACGGCAGTATCCACCAGCGTCACCAGAGGTACCGAGAGGTTGGGCAGGATCATCGGGGCGGCCAGGGCCCAGACCTTGCGATGGGTCGGGGTGTGGCGCCAGGCGTCGAGCAATACGGACATGGGCCGCAGTATAACGCCCCCGCCACACCTGCTCAGGTGGGTGGCGGCTGCCCGCCAACGCGGCGGTGAACTGCGTGGTCGTTCCTCGAAGAGCATAAGGGCCTCGGCTATAGTGCCGAGTCTCTGCCGTCACGCTTCCGAGAGTTCGCCATGTCGTACAAAGGATTGTTTCTGGCCGCCGCGCTCGCTCTGCTGAGCGCCTGCGATTCCTCCACTCCCGAGACGCCCGCCGCCCCCTCCGGCAAGCCGGCCGCGCAGCAGGAGGCGGCCCGCCCGGCGCTGGACAAGGCCGAGCTGGCCAAGCGCTATGCCGGCCGCGAACTGAGCGTGGCGGATGCCTCGGAAGTGCAGCTGGATGGCGCCAGCACCCTGTCGGTGAGCTTCAGCGTGCCGCTGGACCCGGAGCAGGATTTCGCCGCCAGGTTGCACCTGGTGGACAAGAAGACCGGCAAGGTCGATGGCGCCTGGGAACTCTCCGACAACCTGATGGAGCTGCGTCTGCGCCACCTGGAGCCACGGCGCAGCCTGGTGCTGTCCATCGACCCTGGCCTGCGCGCGATCAACGGCAGCGAACTGGCCGCCAAGTACAACACCAGTCTCGATACCCGCGACCTGCAGCCCAGCGTCGGCTTCGCCAGCCGCGGCTCGCTGTTGCCGACTCGCCTGGCCGAGGGCCTGCCGGTGATCGCGCTGAACGTCGACAAGGTCAACGTCGAGTTCTTCCGCATCAAGCAGGAGTCGCTACCCAACTTCCTCGCCCAGTGGGGCCGTAGCTCCAACCTGGATACCTGGCAGTCGCGCGAGCTGCTGCCGATGGCCGAACTGGTCTACAGCGGTCGCTTCGACCTCAACCCGGCGCGCAACACCCGCGAGACCCTGCTGCTGCCGATCGCCGGCCTGGCGCCGTTCAAGCAGCCCGGCGTGTACCTGGCGGTGATGCGCCAGGCCGGTACCTACAACTATTCGCAGCCGGCGACCCTGTTCACCTTGAGCGACATCGGCCTGTCCGTGCACCGCTACCACGGCCGCCTGGATGCCTTCGCCCAGGCCCTGGAAGGTGGTCAGGCGCTGGAGGGCGTGGAGATCGAACTGCTCGGTGGCAACGGCCAGGTGCTGGCCAGCGCCAAGACTGACGATGCCGGCCACGCCGAACTGCCACTACCGGACAAGGCCGCCGTGGTGCTGGCCCGCCAGGGCGAGCAGACCAGTCTGCTCAACCTCGGCAGCCCGGCCCTGGACCTGGCCGAGTTCGACATCGCCGGCCCGGTGGCCAACCCGCTGCAGTTCTTCGTGTTCGGCCCGCGCGACCTGTATCGCCCGGGCGAGCGCGTGCTGCTCAACGCCCTGCTGCGCGACGCCGATGGCCGCGCGGTGAAGCCGCAACCGGTCAACGTGGAAGTGCGCCGGCCGGACGAGCAGGTCAGCCGCAAGTTCGTCTGGCAGCCCGGTGACAACGGTCTGTACCAGTACCAGCTGCAACTGGCCGGCGAGGCGCCGACCGGGCGCTGGCAACTGCTGTTCGACTTCGGCGGCGGTCGCCAGCAGGTCCATGAATTCCTCGTCGAGGACTTCCTCCCCGAGCGCCTGGCCCTGGAGCTGAAAGGCAGCGACAACCCGATCAGGCCGAGCGACGCCGCACGCTTCCAGGTCGAAGGCCGCTACCTCTATGGCGCGCCGGCTTCCGGCAATCGCCTCACCGGCCAGGTTTACGTGCGTCCGCTGCGCGAGGCGGTCAAGGCGCTGCCCGGCTACCAGTTCGGCTCGGTCACCGAGGAGGAACTGAGTCAGGACCTGGAGCTGGAAGAAACCACCCTGGACGCTCAGGGCAGGGCCACGGTTGGCGTGGAGAATCGCTGGGCCGAGGCCAAGTCGCCGCTGCAGCTGATCCTCCAGGCCAGCCTGCAGGAATCTGGCGGTCGCCCGATCACCCGCCGCCTGGTGCAGCCGGTGTGGCCGGCCGAGCGCCTGCCGGGCCTGCGCGGTCTGTTCGACGGCGACAATGTGGATGGCGACGGCCTGGCTGAATTCGAAGTGCTGCTGGCCGACCCGGCCGGCAACAAGCTGGCCAGCGACAACCTGCAGGTACGCCTGATCCGCGAACGCCGCGACTACTACTGGAGCTTCTCGGAGAGCGAGGGCTGGAACTACCACTACAACGAGAAGTTCCTCAACTTGGGTGAAGAGGGCATCAAGGTTGCTGCCGGTGGCACTGCCAAGGTCAGCTTCCCGGTGGAGTGGGGACCGTACCGCGTGGAAGTCACCGACCCCGAGACCGGTCTCACCAGCAGCCTGCGCTTCTGGGCCGGCTACTCCTGGCAGGACAACACCGAAGGCGGCGCGGTGCGCCCGGACCAGGTCAAGCTGGCGCTGGACAAGCCCGCCTATGCTGCCGGCGATACGGCCACGGTCACCGTCACCCCGCCGGCCGCCGGCAGCGGCTACCTGATGGTCGAATCCAGCGACGGTCCGCTGTGGTGGCAGGAAATCGAGGTGCCCGCCGAGGGCAAGAGCTTCGATATCCCGCTGGCCAAGGACTGGGCGCGGCATGACCTGTACGTCAGTGCCCTGGTCATCCGTCCCGGCGAACGCAAGGCAGGTGCCACGCCCAAGCGCGCCGTGGGCCTGCTGCACCTGCCGTTCGACCGCGCGCCACGCCAGCTGCAGGTCAGCCTGACTGCGCCGGATAAGATGCGTCCGCAGCAGCCGCTGAAGGTCAGGGTGCAGGCGAAGAACGCCGACGGCAGCCCGGCGCAGAAGGTCAATGTACTGGTGGCGGCGGTGGACGTCGGCATCCTCAATATCACCGAATACCAGACGCCTGACCCGTTCGCCGAGCTGTTCGGCCGCAAGGCCTACGGTGTCGACCAGCTCGATGTCTACGGCCAACTGATCGAGGCCGGCCAGGGTCGCCTGGCCAAGCTGGCCTTCGGTGGCGACGCGGCGCTGGCTAAGGGCGGCAAGCGCCCGGATACCAGCGTCACCATAGTCGCGCTGCAGAGCGTGCCGATCGAGCTGAACGCCCAGGGCGAAGGCGACGTCAGCCTGGACATCCCCGATTTCAACGGCGAACTGCGCCTGATGGCCCAGGCCTGGACCGACGAGCGCTATGGCATGGGCGAGGGCAAGACGGTGGTCGCCGCGCCGCTGGTGGCCGAGCTGTCGGCGCCGCGCTTCCTCGCCGGTGGCGATGAGACCAGTGTGGCCCTGGACCTGACCAACCTGTCCGGTGCTGCACAGAAACTCGAGGTGCAGATCGAGGCCGAAGGCCAGCTGAGCCTGGCGGACCCTGCCGGCCACAGCGCGCCACTGACTCTCGACCAGGCCCAGCGCCAGACCCTGCGCATTCCGGTGCGTGCCGTTGGCGGCTACGGCGCCGGCGTGCTGCGGGTCAAGGTCAACGGCCTGAGCCTGCCGGGCGAGAACCTGCCGGCCTTCAGCCGCGAGTGGCGCATCGGCGTGCGCTCGGCCTGGCCGGCGCAGCAGAAGCACCTGCGCAGCGTACTGCAGGGCGACAGTTGGCAGCTGCCAGCCGGCACCCTGGCCGCCTTCGAGCCGGCCGGGCGCGAGGCGCTGCTGAGCGTCTCCAGCCGTCCGCCGCTGAACCTGGCCGAGCAGATCCAGGCGCTCAAAGCCTATCCCTACGGCTGCCTGGAGCAGACCACCAGCGGCCTGTATCCGTCGCTCTACGCGGACGCGGCGACGCTGAAGAAACTCGGCCTGGAAGGCGAGCCGGAAGAGAAACGGCGCAACTCCATCGAGATCGGCATCGAGCGCCTGCTCGGCATGCAGCGCTACAACGGCAGCTTCGGCCTGTGGGGTTCGGACAGCGACGAGGAGTTCTGGCTGACCGCCTACGTCACCGACTTCCTCCTGCGCGCCCGCGAGCAGGGCTTCGCCGTGCCGCCGGAGGCGCTGGAGAAGGCCAGTGAACGCCTGCTGCGCTACCTGCAGGATCGCCAGCTGGTCGACGTCGGCTACAGCGACAACCTCGACCACACCCGCTTCGCCGTGCAGGCCTACGCCGGCCTGGTGCTGGCGCGCAGTCAGCAGGCGCCGCTGGGCAGCCTGCGCGCACTGTACGACCGCCGTGGCGACGCCAAGTCCGGTCTGCCGCTGGTGCAGCTGGCCGTGGCCCTGCAGAAAATGGGTGACAAGCCGCGCGCCGACGAGGCCCTGGCCCTCGGCCTGGGGCTCGGCCGCCAGCGCCAGGAGTGGCTGGCCGACTACGGCAGCCCGCTGCGCGACCAGGCGCTGATCTACGCCCTGCTGGAGGAGAACGACCTGGCCGCCAGCAGCCGCGACCAGCTGCTGTTCAGCCTGGCCGAGGAGCGCGCCGTGCAGGACTACCTGTCGACCCAGGAGCGCAACGCGCTGTTCCTCGCTGGCCGCGGCCTGATCAAGACTCCGGAGAAGAGCTGGAACGCCGTGCTCGAAGCCGGCGGCCAGGTGCGCGAGCTGAGCAACGGCCAGCCGGCGGTGAAGCTGGAGGGCGCCAGCCTGAGCGAGCCGCTGAGCCTGAGCACCGGCTTCGCCGACAAGCTCTACCAGCAGCTGACCATTTCCGGCTACCCGACCGCCGCCCTGGCGGCGCGCGGCAATAACCTCAGTATCGAGCGCGGCTTCTACGGCCTGGACGGTCGCCCGCTGGACCTGAACAACCTAGCCAGCGGCCAGCTGGTGCTGGTGCACCTGGCGGTACGTGCCGAGGAACGGGTGCCCGACGCTCTGGTGGTGGACCTGCTGCCGGCCGGCCTGGAACTGGAGAACCAGAACCTGGCGCAGAGCGCCGCCAGCCTGGACGACGCCAGCAGCGCGGTGAAGGAATGGCAGAAGTCGATGCAGAACGCCGCGATCAAGCACCAGGAGTTCCGTGATGATCGCTTCGTCGCGGCCCTGGACGTGAACGGCTACGACACCACCCACCTGCTGTACCTGGCCCGCGCCGTTACCCCCGGCACCTACCGGGTGCCGCCGCCGCAGGTGGAGTCGATGTATCGCCCGGCGTGGAACGCGGTGGGCGCCGCACCGGCGCAGCTGGTGGTGCGCGAGCGCTGAGTGGGTTTGCGTAGCCCGGATGTAATCCGGGGGCGGAGCCGCCTGGTTCACGGATTGTATCCGGGCTACGGCCGGGGCACTCTGAAAAACACCGGACAAGGAGGTCTAGTCGATGGTCAATTACCGGCGCGCTCGGATCGAGGGCGCCTGTTATTTTCTGACGCTGGCTCTGCAAGATCGAACCCAGGACTGGTTGGTACGGCATAGCGATGAACTTCGCGATGCAATAAGGCAGACCATTTGCGAGCGACCGTTTCAGATACCTGCAGCGGTGATATTGCCCGATCACCTGCATCTGCTGATGCAGCTGCCTGAGGGCGATGCCGATTTTTCCTGCAGAGTCCGCCGACTCAAATCGTTATTCGTTCGAGCCCTACGCGACAGGAGTTTTCCGGTGGTGCTTAACGAGAAAGGCGAGGCAAATATCTGGCAGCGCCGTTTCTGGGAGCACTTGATACGAGATGAGGCGGATTTCGTCGCGCACGTCGATTACATCCATGTCAATCCGCTCAAGCACGGCCTGGTCGGTCGAGTATGCGACTGGCCGTTGTCCAGCTTTCACCGCTATGTGGCGCGCGGATTGTTACCCGTTGATTGGTGCGGGAGCGACGGCCTGATAGATCGCACGGGGGAGTGAGTTATCGCGCAGGCTGCCTAGGTCGTAGCCCGGATGAAATCCGGGAGCGGAGTTGCCTGCTTCCCCGGATTGCATCCGGGCTACAGGGCCTTGAGTGCTGCTCAACTCACAATCAAACTCAACAACCACAATCCCAGCAACCCATAGACCACCATGCGCACGAAAGCCTTGCGCATGCCGGCACGGACGGCAGCGTAGAGCAGCAACAGGCCGCAGACCATGGCGACGATGCTGAGCAGGCCGACATTGGTGCCCAGCGCCGACGCCATGCCGTCGAGGAAGCTGCGGCCGATGTCGGCGAAGAATCCGAAGAAGCCGCTGAGGGCCTCGACGATGAAGCGGATCAGGGTGCCGAGGGCATGCCCCAGCCATTCGAAGAAGTCTTGGATCAAGGTATGAATACCCACAGTGCCGCTAAGAGTTGCCGACCAGCATGCCATAGCCAGCGTCCCATGCGCAGCGAGGGCCGGCGATGAAGCGTTGGCGGCGCAGGCTGGCACTGCTTGCTCTGCCGCTGGCGCTGCTGTGGCTGGCCGATCGCCTGTTCCCGCTGCCGTTGCCCGAGGACGGCCTGGCCCGCGTGGTGCTGGCCGAGGATGGCACGCCGCTGTGGCGCTTCGCCGATACCGACGGCGTGTGGCGCTATCCGGTGGCGCCGGAGGAGGTTTCGCCCTATTACCTCGAGGCGCTGCTGACCTATGAGGACCGCTGGTTCTACCAGCACCCCGGGGTCAACCCGCTGGCCCTTGGGCGTGCCGCCTGGCAGAACCTGTCCGGCGGGCGCGTGCTGTCCGGTGGCAGCACCCTGTCGATGCAGGTGGCGCGCCTGCTCGACCCACACGAGCGGACCTTCGCCGGCAAGCTCAAGCAGCTGTGGCGCACCCTGCAGCTGGAGTGGCACCTGCCCAAGGACGAAATCCTCGCCCTCTACCTCAACCGCGCGCCCTTCGGTGGCACCCTGCAGGGCGTGGCGGCGGCCAGTTGGGCCTACCTGGGCAAGCCGCCGAGCCAGCTGACCCGCGCCGAGGCGGCGTTGCTCGCCGTGCTGCCGCAGGCGCCCAGCAGGCTGCGTCCGGACCGTCATCCCGAACGCGCCCAGGCCGCGCGGGACAAGGTGCTACGGCGTATGGCGCAATTCGCGCAATGGTCGCAGGCGGCGGTGGACGAGGCGCTGCAGGAGCCGGTGTTGCTGGCGCCGCGCCAGGAACCCAACCTGGCGCCGCTGCTGGCGCGACGGTTGAACGTGGCGGGCAGCCCGCCGCTGATCCGCACCACCCTCGATGCCAATCTGCAGCGACGTCTGGAAGACCTGCTGCTGGGCTGGCGCGCGCGCCTGCCGGAGCGCACTTCGGCGGCCATCCTGGTGGTCGACAGCGAGAGCATGGCGGTACGCGCCTACCTCGGCTCGCTGGATGTCGGCGACGACAAGCGCTACGGCCATGTCGATATGATCCGCGCCCAGCGCTCGCCCGGCTCCACCCTGAAGCCGTTCCTCTACGGTCTGGCCATGGACGCCGGGTTGATCCATTCCGAGTCGCTGCTGCAGGATGTGCCGCGGCGCTACGGCGACTACCGGCCGGGCAACTTTGCCGCCGGTTTCATCGGCCCGGTGTCGGCCAGTGAGGCCCTGGCCACCTCGCTCAATCTACCCGCCGTGCAGCTGCTGGAGGCCTTCGGGCCGAAGCGCTTCGCCGGCGAGCTGCGCGGCGCCGGCGTGCCGCTGGCGCTGCCGGCCGGCGCCGAGCCGAACCTGGCGCTGATCCTCGGCGGCGCCGGCAGCCGCCTGGAAGAGCTGGTGGCTGGCTATAGTGCCTTCGCCCGCAATGGCTTGGCCGCGCGGCCACGGCTGCAACCGCAGGACGCACTGCACGAGCGGCGTTTGCTCTCGCCCGGATCGGCCTGGATAGTGCGGCGCATTCTTGCCGGGCAGGCGCGGCCGGACCGTGACCCGCGCGCCGAGCTGGTGCAGCGTCCCGTATTGGCCTGGAAGACCGGCACCAGCTACGGCTTCCGCGATGCCTGGGCCATCGGTGTTGGCCCGCGCCATCTGATCGGGGTGTGGATCGGTCGCCCGGACGGCACCCCGGTGCCCGGCCAGTTCGGCCTGGCTTCGGCCGCGCCATTGCTGCTGCAGGTGCACGACCTGCTGGTCAACCGCGACCGCCAGCGTGGCCTGGCGCCGCCGGTGCAGACGGTGCCGGCGAGCATCGGTGTGGCGGCGATCTGCTGGCCATTGGGCCAGGAACTGGCCCGCGACGACCCCAACTGCCGGCGCCAGCGCTTCGCCTGGACCCTGGATGGCACCGTGCCGCCGACCCTGCAGGCCGCCGATCAGCCGCTGGGCCTGGGCTTGAGTCAGCGCTTCTGGCTGGATGCGCATGGCCGGCAGGTGGCGGCCAGCTGCGAAGGCGCGCGGGAAAGCCAGATTGCCCTGTGGCCGGCGCCACTGGAGCCCTGGCTGCCACGCCGCGAGCGGCGTGCCGCGCGGTTGCCGGCGGCTTCGGCCGAGTGCCCGCCGGCATTGCCGCTACCGGCGGCGCCGCTGTCCATCGTCGGGGTACGCGAGGGGGATCGCCTGCGGCGTCCGGCCAGCAGCGCCGGGCCTCTGCAACTCAAGCTATCGGCCCTCGGTGGTAGCGGCACGCGCTGGTGGTTCCTCAATGGCAGGCCGGTGGCCGAAAGTCAGCCCGGCGAGAGCATCGAGCAGAAGCTCACGGCGAGCGGGCTGTATCAGCTCAGTCTGCTGGACCAGAGTGGGGCAACGGCGCGGGTCGAGTTCCAGCTCGGCGACTAGCGTCGGCTCAGGCCTCGGCCAGGGCCAGGCGGTCGCGGCCCTCGGCCTTGGCGCGGTACAAGGCGTCATCGACACGCTTGAAGAAGGCTTCGGCACTCTCATCCCTGGCCGCATCGAAGCCGCCGACCCCCAGGCTGGTGGTCAGCGGTAGACGTTGGTCATGCAGCACGAAGCCTTGCGCCGCCAGTTCGGCACGGAAGCGCTCGGCCAGCTCGCAGGCTTCCTTGAGCGGCGTGCCGGGCATCAGCACGCCAAACTCTTCGCCGCCCAGGCGCAGCAAGGCATCGCTGTCACGGCGGAACACCCGGCGCATGCGCTCGGCAAAGTCGCTGAGGCAGGCGTCGCCAGTGCTGTGGCCGTACTCATCATTGATCCGTTTGAAAAAGTCGATATCCAGCAGCACCAGACTCAACGGATTGTTCTGGCGCCGGGCGCTGGCCACCATGGCCGGGAACAGGCCATTGAACTGCAGTCGATTACCCAGTTGGGTCAGGCTGTCGGTGCGGCTGAGCTGCTCGTAGCGCTCGCGTTGCTCGACCAGTTGTCGCTCCATGGCCAGGGCGCCGTGGTATTCGCGATGGCTGCGGTTGAGCGCCAGCAACAGGTAGCTGAGGTAGAACGCCAGGGTTACCGCCAGGGCCTCCTGGCCCGGCCATTGCCAGGCCAGCACGGCCAGGCCCGGCAGGTACAGCAGCAGGATAGCCAGCACGCAGCGCTGTTTGCGCATGGGAAAGTTGAAAGCCATGGCGGTGCTGAAGGCGACGGTGCTGAGGGTGGCGATCAGCCGCGAAGCCTCGAACTCCGGACGCAGCAGTGCCCAGGCATGGACCAGGCCCCAGCCCAGGCTATTGATCAGGATCAGCAGCCAATGGCGATCAATCCACTGTTGCAGGCAGCTTCGGCTCTCCTGGCTGGGCAGTCGATGCAGCCAGCGCAGGGCCAGCGTCAGGGTAAAAAACAGGGTGCCCACCCCGGCCAGCACCGGCATGGCGGTTGGCGCGCTGGAGAAGCCCCAGGTCAATAGCCAGGCGAGCAGATAGTAGACGCCGCCCAGACGGGTACGCGAGTGGGCGTCCCGGGCTTCCCTGAACAGGGTGAACGAGGCGCTGTGGGGTAAATGCGAATCGGAGGCCATGTGTTGTGATCACAAATGCGGCATATCAGCAGCATAGCGTCGCAACGGAGCCAAGGAAAGCAAAGTGCCAGCATTCCGTCGTCAACCGCGACGAATGAGCCAGACTCCGCCGATGATCAGGGCCAGGCCGGCGGCCTTGCCCAGGGTGATCGGTGCCTCGCGAAAGCCCGCCCAGCCGTTGTGGTCGAGCAGCAGGGCCATGCCCAGCTGACCGGCCAGCACCAGCACCATGAACAGCAGGGCGCCGATGCGCGGCCCAGCGAAGGCGGCGGTGGCAATGAAGAAGGCGCCGAGCAGGCCGCCACTCCAGTGCCACCAGGACAGCCCCTTGAAGGCTGCCAGACCAGATACATCGCGTTGTGCGAGGACGATGATCAACAAGGCCAGGGTACCGACCAGAAAGGACACCAGGGCGGCGGCCATCACGCTGGACAGGTGCCTGGCCAACTGGCCATTGATGCCGGCCTGCAGCGGCATTACGGCGCCGGCGAGCAGGGGCAGGACGAGTAGCCACCAGTTGGGCATGCCGGTCTCCGGGAAAAAGGGGGCGGCTATTATGCGCTTTGCTGTCCTGGTAGTCAGCTTTAGAGGTCTTTGGCGAACTGCACCAGCGCCACGCGATGCTGGCCGCGCTGACGCTCGACCAGGCCGCTCAGGCGATAGCCCAGGCGCGCGTAGAGCAGCAGGCCGGCGCTGTTGTCGTTGAAGCAGGAGGCGCGCAACTCGCGGGCGGCGAAATCGCGCCGGGCCAGCTGTTCCATTACCCCGACCAGGTACTGCGCCACGCCCTGGCCGCGTGCCCAGGGGGCGATCATCAGGTTGCCCAGGGCGCAGTACTCCCCGGCCACGCTCTGGTAGAAGTTAGCGAAACCGGCGGGGCGGCGGTCGAGCAATGCCAGGGTGCTGCCTTGGCGTTCGGCGCAGGCGGCCGCCAGCTGCTCGCGGCTCAGCGGCCAGTGCGCGCGCGGAAAGGCATAGAAGAGTTCATCGGCATTGCGCACGAAGTGCGCCACGGCGTCGAGGTCGTCGTCCGTGGCGGGACGGTGGGTCAGCAGTTGGTCGCTCATCTTGGGCTCAGTGTGGTGGGTAGTGGGCCAGGACCTGGGCGACGGTGTGGCGGATCGCCGCTTCACGCTGCGCGGGACTCTGCGTCGAGTCCCGCAGCACCTGCTCGGCACTGCCCCGCCAGACCAGCTTGCCGTCGCGACCGTCGAGCAGGTCGATCTGCAACGTGGCCACCTGGTAATCGACGGTGCGGGTCTCGCTGTAGGCCGGACCGCCCCAGCCACCGCCCCAGTAGCCGCCCCAGTAGCCACCGTAGTGGCTGCTGACCTGTTCCTGGCGTTGGTCGACGATCAGCCAGGCCTGTACCCGCAGGTCACCGGGGTTGCCGGGCTGCGCCGGGCGTAGGCCGCGCTGGTCGAGTTGCTGGCCGATGGCGCTGCGGATGCGTTGCTCGGTCAGGTCGCTGCGCAGCCGCGGGTCGTCCGGGCGGTACTGCAGGGCCGGTTCCTGCCAGCTCCAGCTGCGGTAGGCAGCGAAATCGCGGCGGGTGTCGAAGTCGCGCTCGACGTGCGGGCTCTGGCAGGCGCCGAGGAGCAGCAGGATAGAGACCAGTAACAGGCGCTGGAACATGGCGATAACCTCCGTGCTAGAGCCGCTATCCAACTGCAACCGGGGCACTTCGGCAAGCGCCATGTCACTCCGGCGGATAGGCACCCAGGGTGTCGGCAACGGCCCGGCGCAGGGCGTTGGCGCGTTCGCTCTGGCTACCTTCGCTGCGCGCCTCGCCACTGCCGTTCCACACCGGCTGACCGTCGCGCCCGTCGTAGAGCTCGATGCGTACTACTGCCACTTCCACCTCGTAGGTGCGCACCAGGGGCACGCTGCCGTACATGCCGTAGTGGTCGCCATAGGGGCCGTTGCCATAGTAGCTGCCGTAGTCGTCGCGTACCTGGTACTGGCGCCGCTCCAGGCTGACCTTGGCACTCACCCGCAGGTCGGCCGCCTTGTTACCCTGCGCCGGACGCAGGCCGCGCTGGTCCAGGCTGCCTGCGACAGCTTCGGCGACCAGCGCGCCATCGGCCCAGGCGCTGCCGGCCGGCGGCTCGCGCCAGGCCCAGTCGCGGTAGCGGCTGAAGTCGCGTGGCGTGGCCGGGTAGGCGCTGCGGTCGAAGTGGCTGGCGGCGCCGGGCGGCGCGGGCGGTAGCGGCTTACCGTCGGCCTGGTAGGGATTGGGATTCTGGCAGGCGGCAAGCAGCAGGGCGAATGGCAGGACTAAGGTTCTCATGGTGGCTCCGCAGTTTGACTCAGCGTAGCTCCGGTTAGCGTGGTCGGCAGATCCAGTGCTGATAGCGGCCAAGGGCGGCGAAGCTCGGGTGGCGGCGGTAGGCCAGCTCCATCTCCAGCAGGTCGGCCAGTTCGGCCTTGGCCTGGAACTCGGCCGGCATGTAGTCATGGAACACCCGCACCCCGCTGCGGCTTTGGACCTGCCAGAGGGCGTCGAGTTGCGTGGCCAGCTCGCGCGGGTCGAGCGGCTGCTGCGGGGTCAGGCTTTGCCCCTCGCCGGCGAAGCGCTCCTTGCGCAGCTTGCGGAAATGGCCCTTGAGCAGGTTGCGGTAGACCAGCGCATCCTTGTTGTAGAAGGCCAGCGACAGCCAGCCCTCGGCGGCGGTGAGCTGGTGCAGTACGGGCAGGATGGCGTGCGGCTCGGCCAGCCATTCCAGTACTGCGTGGCACAGCACCAGGTCATAGGGCTGGTTGAGTTGACCTAGCAGGTCCTGCCAGGGTGCCTGGATGAAGGTGGCCGCGACGCCGGCTTCGGCGAAGCGCTGGTGTGCCCCCTCCAGCATTGGCGCGGCAGGCTCGGCCAGGGTTACCTGGTGGCCGCGCTGGGCCAGCCACAGGCTCATGTGGCCGAGGCCGGCGCCGACGTCGAGCACCCGTAGCGGGCGCTCCGGCAGGGCTTCCTTGAGGTCGGCCTGCAGCACGGCCAGGCGGATGGCGCCCTTGGCGCCGCCGTAGATCTTCTCGGCGAAGCGGGTGGCCAGTTCGTCGAAATGGCGGTCGCTCATGCGAAGCGCCTCTCGCTGTCAGCCAGCTTGGCGTGCACCGCCTGCTCTAGATCGATGCCCAGCTCGCTGCACAGCAGCAACAGATAGAGCACGATATCGCCGACTTCCTGGCCGGCATGCTCCAGCTGCTCGGCCGGCAGCTGGCGCGATTCGTCTTCGGACAGCCACTGGAAGATTTCCACCAGCTCGGCCATCTCTACGCTGGCGGCCATGGCCAGGTTCTTCGGGCTGTGGAAACGGCGCCAGGCGTTGTGGTCGCGGATGGCATGCAGGCGGCGGGTGAGTTCGGCGGTGTCCATGGGCTCTCCTTCGGGCCGCATAGCTTCGGCCCGGCAGAGGATTGTCGCAAGTATGGAGCTGACTCCCTCTCCCTCCGGGAGAGGGTTGGGGTGAGTGTGCCATGGGCAACACGCAGTGGCTTGGCAGTTCCTCCCCCCCAGGGGGAGAGTGGATCATCAGTCACCCAGGGTGGCGCCTTCCTGGTCCAGCAGCGCCTGTTTGCGCGGCACGCCCCAGCGGTAGCCGGTGAGCGCGCCCTTGGCGCCGACCACCCGGTGACAGGGCACCAGCAGGCCCAGCGGGTTGCTGGCACAGGCGCGGGCCACGGCGCGGGCGTGGCTGCCGAGCTGCTCAGCCAGTTCGCCGTAGCGCCGCGTCTGCCCCGGCGGAATCTCGCGCAGAGCTTGCCAGACTCGCTGCTGGAAGGCGCTGCCGCGCAGGTCCAGCGGCAGCCTGGCGGCGCGCTGCGGTTCCTGCACCTGCTGGAGCACTTCGCGCAGCCAGTCGCGCAGGCCGCGCTGGTCACGTTGGAGTTCGGCGGCGGCGAAGCGCTGCTGCAGTTCGGCCTCCAGTTCGCTCTCGTCGTCGCCAAACAGCAGGGCGCAGACGCCCTTGTCGCTGGTGGCGAGCAGCAGCAGGCCCAGCGGGCAGTCGCTGATGGCGTAGCGCAGCACCTCGCCGGCGCCCTGCTGGCGTCGCCGCGCCGGGCTCAGCGCGGCAGGCTGCTCGTACAACGCCCGGGTGCCGGAGTAGCCTGCGTCCAGCGCCGCCTGCAGCACCGACCCGGCCTGCGGCAGGCTGGCTTCCAGGCGCTGGCGTCGTTGTGCGGCCAGCCAGGCGCGCGGGGTCATCCCGGTGCGCGCCTTGAAGGCCCGCGCCAGGTGCGAGGCAGACAGACCGACACGCGCCGCCAGCTGCTCCAGGGTCGGCGCCGGCTCGCTGTTCTGCAGCAGGCGGCAGGTGGCCACCACCAGCGCGTCCAGCTGCTCGGCCGTGCTCTGGCCGTGCGGCGAGCAGCGCTTGCACGGGCGGTAACCGGCGGCCTCGGCGCTGGCGGCATCGGCATGAAAGCTGACGTTGTCGCGGTGTGGCCGCCGTGCCGGGCAGCTGGGTCGGCAGTAGATGCCAGTGCTGCGCACGGCGAAGACGAACTGCCCATCAAAGTGTGCATCGCGCTCGCACAGGGCTTGCCAGCAGTGGTCGTGATCAAGCATGGCGGGCGTTCTCCCGAGTCCTGGTGGACGGATTGTCGGCCCGACCGTCAGCGCTGCCAATCCACATCTGACTTTCAAAGTGCTGACTAAGCTGAGCGAATACAGCGTCGACCTGGAAACGTCCATGCCGCGCCTCTGTTGCCTGCTGCCGCAGTCGGCCCGGGCCGACCTGCGTCTGCTGGCCGGCAATCCGGAGACGACCGATGTGGCCTCGCAGCCGGCGCTGGAAAACGCGATCAAGGATGTCCGTCGGGCCCGGCTGGGTGAACTGGCGTAGTGCCTGGAGCGGGCCGCCAATGGTGTGCAGTAGCTTTAATGATGACTACGGCACGCCGGCGGTCGCAGTTCTTGGCTTCGACCTCGAACGGGCCATTCAGCTTTTGCAGCAGGCGGCCGCACGACAGGGGATAGCAGGATGACGGTGGACATGCTTGACCGACCCGACCAGCCGCTGGTGCTGGTGGTCGACGACACGCCGGAGAACCTCACGCTGATGAGCGAGCTGCTGGCCGGTAGCTACCGGATCAAGGTGGCCAACCATGGTGCCAAGGGCCTGCGCATCGCGGCGCAGAGCCTGCCCGACCTGATCCTGCTGGACATCATGATGCCGGAGATCGACGGCTACGAAGTGTGCCGCCGGCTCAAGGCTGACCCGGTCACCGCCGAGATCCCAGTGATCTTCCTTACCGCCAAGAGCGAACAGGCCGACGAGCAGCAGGGCTTCGACCTGGGGGCGGTGGACTACATCACCAAGCCGATCAGTCCGCCCATTGTCCTGGCTCGGGTGCGTGCGCAGTTGCAGCTCAAGGCCAGTGCCGACTTCCTGCGCGACAAGAGCGAGTACCTGGAGTGGGAGGTGCGTCGACGTACCCGTGATATCCAGCGTCTGCAGGAGGTGACCATCGAAGCCATGGCCGGTCTGGCTGCCATGCGCGAAAACCCCTGCGGCAAGCATCCGGCAAGGGTCGAGCGCTTCATGGTCGCCCTGGCCACCAGCCTGGCTCGCCAGCAGCCGCCGCTTGCCGCGGAGCTGGATGAGGCGCGCATTGCCCAGCTGGGCAAGTCGGCGCTGCTGCACGGCATCGGCAAACTGGTGCTGCCCGACCGCATCCTGCTCAGCCCGGTGCCGCTGCAGGGGGAGGATCTCGCGCTGCTGCACAGCCACCCTCAGGCCGGGCGTGACGCACTGCTGGCTGCGGAAGCGCGCCTGGGCAGCGTGCCGGATTTTCTGCGTGACGCCCGCGACATCGTCTACGGCCAGCATGAGCAGTGGGATGGCGGCGGTTACCCGCAAGGGCTGCGTGGCGAGCAGATTCCGTTGTCGGCCCGGCTGATGGCCGTGGTCGGCTGCTATGAGGAACTGACCAGTCGGCGTCCCTATCGCCAGCCGTTGAGCCACGACGAGGCGCTGGCGCAGATCGGCGCCGCCAGCGCGACGCGTTTCGATCCGAGCGTGGTACTGGCCTGCATAGGCGCCGCCGACGGATTCGCCGCCATCGCCTGCGAGCATGCGGACGACGCGGCGTCCATCCACTGCGAGTTGCAGCGTCTGGAAGCCTCGCTCGGCGAGAGCATCGAGCTGACCCTGCCGCGCTAAGGTCGGCTCAGGCCTGCGGACGCCAGTCGAGCGTCAGCGCTTCCTGCCAGGCGAAGCGTTCGAAGTGGCTGGCCACCACCTGCTCGAGTTGCTCCCGCTCCTCGGCACTGTGCGCCTGTACGCGCAGTGTCAGGCCGGCATCCTCGGCTTGCAGCAGGGCCAGGCCGAAGGCGAATTCGATACGCCCCTGGTGCTCGTCGAAGCTGACCGGAATCTTGTGCGCGAAGTGCTTGCACAGGCGGCTGATATAGCGCGCCGGCGTCGCGGTGGCGACGAAGGCGGCGGACGTGAAGTCGCTCATGATCCTGCTCCTCAGTAGGCCAGGGTGAAGCGCTGACGCAGGTGCTGCGGCTGCTCGGTTTCGTCGAGCAGGGCCACCGCCAGGTCGGCCACCGAGATACGCCCCGGCTGGCCGTCGCTCAGCAGCAGGTCATCGCCACCGAGGCGGAACTGGCCGGTGCGCGGGCCCGGTTCCAGGTGCGCGGCGGGGGAGAGGAAGGTCCACTGCAGTTCCTGTTCCTCGCGCAGCAGGTTGAGCGCCTGGCGCGCGCCCTCGGCACCTTCCTTGTATTCGGCGGGGAAGCCGGCACTGTCGATCAGCTGCTGGCCCGGCGCCACATACAGACTGCCAGCGCCGCCGACTACCAGCAGGCGCTGCACGCCAGCGGCCTTGGTGGCGGCCAGGATGGTCTTGGAGCCGGTGATGAACTGTTCG
This sequence comes from Aquipseudomonas alcaligenes, assembly GCF_900156545.1. Taxonomy (GTDB): domain Bacteria; phylum Pseudomonadota; class Gammaproteobacteria; order Pseudomonadales; family Pseudomonadaceae; genus Aquipseudomonas; species Aquipseudomonas alcaligenes_A. The sequence continues at coordinate 702,887 of NZ_FTNW01000002.1, read as the reverse complement.
CGGATGTCGGCCACGCCCCAGCCGGGGTTGAAGGCGCTGAGCACCGCATCATGGCCACGCAGCTGCGCGGTCAGGGCTGCAACCTCATGCACGTCGGCCTTGATGGCAGTGAGGTTGGGGTGCTGCGGCAGCTTCTCCGGGTGGCGAACCAGGGCGGTGACCTGGTGGTCGCGATTCAGGGCTTCTTCCAGGAGGGCGGCGCCGACGTAGCCGGTGGCGCCGATCAGGGCAATTTTCATGGGGTGTCCTCGGTTGGTGTTTACGTGGGACAGATAATCGCTTCTGGATAAAGCTGGGAAAAAGAGGCCTAATCCGCTTGAACAATTAAGCAGGGCTTCATAATGGAGCAGCTCAAGCGCATGGCTCTTTTCGCCACTGTGGTGGAGAAGGGCTCCATGGTCGCTGCCGCCGAGGTTCTGGGCATGAGTGCCTCGGCCGTCAGCCAGCAGATCCGCAAGCTGGAGGAAAGCACCCAGGTCAGCCTGCTGCACCGCACCACGCGGCGCCTGACCCTGACCGAGGCCGGGGCGCAGCTGTATGACAGCTGCCGGCAGATCGTGCTGCTGGCCGAGCAGGCAGAGCAGCGTCTGGCCGAACTGCGTGACGCGCCGGTCGGCGAGTTGCGCATCGCCGCGCCGGTGGGCTTCTCCGGGCATCTGGTGACCACCGCACTGGCACCACTGCTGCGCGCCCATCCGCAACTGAGCTTGCGGCTGTTCTTCCAGGACGAGCAGATCGACCTGGTCGAGCAGCGTATCGACCTGGCCATCCGCGTGGGGCGCCAGGAGGACTCCAGCCTGGTCGCCCGGCATATCGGCGACTGGCCGATGCTGCTGTGTGCGGCGCCGGCCTACCTGGCGCGCTGCGGTCCCATCGATAACCCCGGGCAGCTGAGTGGCCTGGACTGGCTCAGTCTGGGGCACGAGCGGGGAGGGCAGGTGACGTTGCACGGGCCTGGGGGCGCAGTGCAGCGCCTGCGGGTCGAGGGCCGGGTGGTGTGCAACAACATACTCTCGGTACGCCAGTTCACCCTGGCCGGCATGGGCCTGTCGCTGCAGCCTGAGCCAGAAATTCGCGACCTGCTGGCGCGTGGTGAGCTGCTCGCCGTGCTACCGCAGTGGCAGCCAGCGGCCATCGGGCTGCATCTGGTGACGCCGCGCCGTGATGCCCAGCCGGCCAAGGTGCGCTATGCCATGGAGGCACTGCGTCGCGCCCTGCTGGCGGGTTAGCTGCCGATTGCCGTATAACGCCTGCAGCATTTCCCACTGGAGCCCCGCCGTACGCGATGAAAACCCCGAAACGCCTGGAACCCCTGCTTGAAGACGGCCTGATCGACGAGGTGGTGCGCCCGCTGATGAGCGGCAAGGAGGCCTCGGTCTATGTGGTGCGCTGTGGTAGCGAGCTGCGCTGTGCCAAGGTCTACAAGGAGGCCAACAAGCGTGGTTTCCGCCAGGCTGCCGAGTACCAGGAGGGGCGCAAGACGCGCAACAGCCGCGATGCCCGGGCCATGGCCAAGGGCAGCAAGTATGGGCGCAAGGAGCAGGAGGACGCCTGGCAGAACGCCGAAGTGGCCGCGCTGTTCCGTCTGGCCGCTGCCGGTGTGCGGGTGCCCAAACCTTATGACTTCCTCGATGGCGTGCTGCTGATGGAGATGGTCGACGATGGCTACGGTGATGCCGCGCCGCGCCTCAACGACGTCGACCTGCTGCCGGAAGATGCCCGCGAGTTCCACGCTTTCATGATTGGCGAGATCGTCAAGATGCTCTGTGCCGGCCTGGTGCATGGCGACCTGTCGGAATTCAATGTGCTGCTCGACCCGCACGGCCCGGTGATCATCGACCTGCCGCAGGCGGTGGATGCCGCCGCCAACAACCACGCCTTCAGCATGCTCGAGCGCGATGTGCGGAATATGGCCGAGTACTTCGGCCAGTTCGCCCCGGAGCTCTTGGAGACGCGCTATGCCAAGGAAATGTGGGCGCTCTATGAGGAAGGCAAACTGACCCCGGAAACCCCGCTCACCGGCCGTTTCGCCGAGCCGGAGGACGAGGCCGATGTCGGCGCGGTGCTGCGCGAGATCAAGGCCGCCCTGGCCGAACAGGCGCGCCGCGAGGCGGCGCGCAATGCCGAGGATGCCCCGCGCGACGAACCGCCGCCGCCGCCCTGGGCGCAGTGAGCGCGTCTGTCCGGTCGCGATAGGCCGCAACTGTACCGAGAAGGGCCGCGTTGCGGCTGCTAGTGTGCGGGAACCGCTTCCGGAGCCCGCCCATGTCCCTGCCGCACATACTCCTGGCCCTGCTGGTCACCCTGATCTGGGGGGTCAATTTCGTGGTGATCAAGGTCGGTCTGCAGGACTTCCCGCCGCTGTTGTTCTGTGCCCTGCGCTTTGCCCTGGCGGCGCTGCCGCTGCTGTTCCTGCGCGGGCCGCTGCCGGCGCCGGGCTGGCGCATCGTGCAGATCGGCGTGCTGCTCGGGGTGGTCAAGTTTGGCCTGCTGTTCCTCGGCATGCACCTGGGCATGCCGGCCGGACTGTCCTCGCTGGTGCTGCAGAGCCAGGTGTTCTTCACCGTAGTGATCGCCGCGCTGCTGCTCGGCGAGCGCCCCGGTGCCCGCGCGCTGGTCGGGTTGCTGCTGGCGGCCGGCGGGTTGTTGCTGCTGGGCCTGCAGCGACCGCTGGGTGACAGCCTGCTGGGCTTCGCTCTGGTGGTCGCTGCGGCGCTGGCCTGGGCCTTCGCCAATATCGCCACCAAGCGCTCCGGCGCCAGCGACATGCTGCGCCTGATCTGCTGGGTCAGCCTGGTGCCGGTGCTGCCGCTGCTGGGCCTGTCCTACCTGTTCGAGGGGCCGCAGGCGCTGGGCGCGGCGTTCGAGCACCTGAGTTGGCGCGGTGTCGGTGCGCTGCTGTACATCGCCTTCCTGGCCACCACGGTCGGCTTCGCCATCTGGAGCTTCCTGCTGCGTCGCTACCCGGCCAGCGAGGTCACGCCCTTCGCCCTGGCGGTGCCGGTGTCCGGCCTGCTGGCCGGTTGGCTGCTGCTCGGCGAAGCGCTCAGCGCACTGGGATGGCTGGCCTGCGCACTGGTGTTCGGCGGCCTGGCGATCAGCCTGTTGCCGGCCGGTTTTTACCGCGGCGTGATGCGCCTGCGCACGGGCTGAACGGGATGGCGCTGGCGCCTTCGAATGACAGGTTTTTACCCCTGCGAACCGCTTGCGACTGCTAGCGGGTTTTGTTCCTGCAGCCCAGCTGCCATGCGGCTTTGCGCCAATGAGAATCGCTCCGTGAGGGATGTTGTTCTACGGCTTGACCAATCCCGTCGGAGGGTCGAAGCTGCCTATCTGGATAGGGTTTTAGCAGGGCACGAGTCATGAAAGGCGCGACCGAAGTCGTCGAATATCTCAAGGAACTGCTGCGCGGCGAGCTGGCGGCTCGCGACCAGTATTTCCTGCATTCGCGGATGTACCAGGACTGGGGCTTCGAGAAGCTCTACGAGCGGATCAACCACGAGATGGAGGAGGAAACCGAGCACGCCGATGCGCTGCTCAAGCGCATCCTGTTCCTCGAGGGGACGCCGGACATGCGGCCGAAGAAGATGCACCCGGGCGCCACCGTGCCGGAGATGCTCAAGAGCGACCTCAAGCTGGAATACGAAGTGCGTGCGGCCCTGGCCAAGGGGATCGAGTTGTGCGAGCAGCATGGCGACTACATCAGCCGCGAGATTCTCGAGGTGCAGCTGCACGATACCGAGGAAGACCATGCCTACTGGCTGGAAAAGCAGCTCGGTCTGATCGAGCGCATCGGCCTGCAGAACTACCTGCAGTCACAGGCCTGACGGCGACACAGTGAGCATAAAGGGAGCTGCGGCTCCCTTTTTTCATCTCAGTGGCAGCAGGAGCCTTCCAGGTCTCTGAGGATCGGGCAATCCGGGCGGTGGTCGCCCTGGCAATGCTCCACCAGGTCGCTCAGGGTGTCGCGCAGCGCACTCAGTTCGGCGATCTTGCGGTTCAGTGCGTCGACGTGGGCCAGGGCCAGCGTCTTGACGTCGGCGCTGGCGCGCTCGCGGTCCTGCCACAGGGCCAGCAGCTTGCCGACTTCCTCCAGCGAGAAGCCCAGATCGCGCGAGCGCTTGATGAAAGCCAGCACGTGCAGATCCTGCTCTGCGTAGCGGCGGTAGCCGCTTTCGCTGCGCCCGGCGGGGTGTAGCAAGCCAATGGATTCGTAGTAGCGGATCATCTTGGCGCTGAGTCCACTGTGCTTGGCGGCCTGACCGATGTTCATGGGCGTTTCTCCGTATCGGGCTTCCAGGCATTGAGCAGCAGCGCATTGCTCAGCACGCTGACGCTGGACAGGGCCATGGCCGCGCCGGCCAGCATCGGGTTGAGCAGGCCGGCAGCCGCCAGTGGGATGCCCACCAGGTTGTAGATGAAGGCCCAGAACAGGTTCTGCTGGATTTTGCGCCAGGTGCGCCGGCTGATCTCCAGCGCGGCCGGTACCAGGCGCGGGTCGCCGCGCATCAGGGTGATACCGGCGGCGTGCATGGCCACATCGGTGCCGCCGCCCATGGCGATGCCGACGTCGGCGGCGGCCAGTGCCGGGGCGTCATTGATGCCGTCGCCGACCATGGCCACGCTGATGCCTGCGCGCTTCAGCGCGGCGACATGGGCCGCCTTGTCTGCCGGCAAAACCTGGGCATGCACCCGGTCGATGCCCAGGGCGCGGCCCACGGCATTGGCGCTGCCGGCGTTGTCACCGCTGATCAGGTGGCTCTCGATGCCCTGCTCGCGCAGTGCGGCGACGGCCGCCGCAGCGCCTGCCTTGAGGCTGTCACCGAAGGCCAGCAGGCCCAGCACACGGGCAGGCTCGCTCTGTTCGATCAGCCAGGACAGGGTTCGCCCCTCGGCCTCCCAGGCCGTAGCCCGCTCGCGCAGCGGGCTGTCGAGTTGCAGTTCGTCGAACAGGCGCTGGTTGCCCAGAGCCAGTGCGCGGCCTTCGACTTCACCGCGTATGCCGCGACCGGCCAGGGCCTGGCTGGTGGCCAGCGGCGGCAGGGTGAGGCCGCGCTCGCCTGCCGCGTCGAGCACAGCGCGCGCCAGCGGGTGTTCGCTACCCTGCTGCAAGGCGCCGGCCAGGCGCAGCAGCTCGCTTTCCTCGATGTTCTCGCTGGCCAGGTGGACGATGCGCGGCTGGCCGGAGGTAAGGGTGCCGGTCTTGTCGAAGGCCACCACGGTGACCTTGTGTGCCAGCTCCAGGGCTTCGGCGTCTTTGATCAGGATGCCATGGCGCGCCGCCACGCCGGTGCCGGCCATGATCGCCGCCGGGGTGGCCAGGCCCAGGGCGCAGGGGCAGGCGATCACCAGTACCGCCACCGCGTTGATCAGCGCCTGCTCCAGGCCGGCACCGGCGAGCAGCCAGCCGCCGAGGGTGAGCAGTGCGATCAGCAGCACGGCGGGGACGAACACCGCGCTGACCCGGTCCACCAGCTTTTGGATCGGCGCCTTGGCGGCCTGGGCGTCCTCGACCAGGCGGATGATCCGCGCCAGTACCGTTTCGCCGCCCAGCGCCGTGGTGCGCACGATCAGGCGGCCCTCGCCATTGATGGCGCCGCCGGTGACCCTATCACCCGGGGCCTTGGCCACCGGCAGGCTTTCGCCGCTGATCAGCGCCTCGTCGGCCTGGCTGTGGCCTTCGAGCACTTCGCCGTCCACCGGGAAGCGCTCGCCGGGGCGCACCACCACCCTATCGTCCAGGCGCAGGGTGGCGATCGCCACCTCTTCCTCGTGGCCGTCGACCAGGCGGGTAGCGCGTTCCGGGCGCAGCGCCTCGAGGGCGCGGATGGCGGCGCTGGTCTGGCGCTTGGCGCGGCTTTCCAGGTACTTGCCGAGCAACACCAGGGCGATGACCACCGACGAGGCTTCGAAATACAGGTGCGGCACAGGGTGTTCGGCCGTGGCCCAGAGATACAGGCTCAGGCCATAGGCGGCGCTGGTACCCAGGGCCACCAGCAGGTCCATGTTGCCGCTGCCGGCCCTCACTGCCTTCCAGGCCGCCTTGTAGAAGCGTGCGCCGAGGACGAACTGCACCGGCGTGGCCAGCAGGAACTGCACCCAGGCCGGCAACATCCAGTGCCCGGCCAGCATCGGCACCACCAGCGGGAAGGCCAGCAGCAGGGCGAGGATCACCGCCAGGCGCTCGCGGCGCAGGGCAGTCTGTGGATCGTAGGCCGGCGCGGCGTCGTGCAGGCTGGCGGTGTAGCCGGCGTTTTCGACGGCGGCGATCAGCACGGCATTGGGGGTGCCCGCAAGCATCTCGACACGGGCGCGCTCGCTGGCCAGGTTGACGCTGACGCGGTGCACTCCAGCCACCTTCAGCAGCGCTCGCTCGATGCGTCCGGCGCAGCTGGCACAGGTCATGCCGCCGAGGTTCAGCTCCAGGCTCTGCAGCGGTACCGAATAGCCGGCTTGCTCGACGGCTGCCAGCAGCTCGTCCAGGCGTTCGCGCGGGGCGGTTACCCGGGCCTGCTCGGTGGCCAGGTTGACGCTGCTTTGCTCGACCTCGGGCACTCGGCTCAGGGCACGCTCGACGCGGCCGGCGCAGCTGGTGCAGGTCATTCCCGCAATGGGCAGATCGAAGGTCTGCAGGTTGGACATGGGCGATTCCTCCTCGATTCGCCCACAGGATCAACCTTGACACTGGGTCAAGGTCAAGCCCCGCCTGCGTCTTCAATAATTCTGCGGTGCCGGGATCAGCTGCAGGCCCAGCGAGTCCATGGCGATGCGGTACTTGAGCACCTCGCCGGTCTGTATCTGCAGGGTCTGGCTGCGCAACTGCTCGAAGCGTGGCTGGCACTGGTGGCCACCGAGCTGACCAAGGCGCACCTGCACCTTGCCCGGAGGCAGGTTCAGCGTGATCGACTGTCCCTGGTACAGGCGTGCCGTCAGGTTGCCCTGCAGGTACAGGCCGATATCGCAGGGCGTGGAAACCTCCAGGCGCTCGCGCGAGACGATCAGCACGCCATAGTCGATGGGGGTTGGCAGGGTCATCGGGGCCAGCGGCACGCTGGCCGGTTGCGGGGCGGGGGCGGGCATCATGGTGGCCGGCTCCGGCACCGACTCGTCGGCCCACACGGGCAGGCAGAGTAGGGCGAGCAGGGCAATTGGCAGGCGCATGACGGGTTTCTCCTGAAGCGTGTTGCCAGCTTGGGCCAGGTCAGTCGCGACTACAAGTCACAGGGCTTGACCTTGCCATCGTGGCAGGCTTGAAACTGTTCGCAGAGCCCTCGACAAGGCTCATGGTCACCCACTCAGAGGTATAGGTTATGCAGATTCTGAAAGTTTCCGGTATGTCCTGCGGTCACTGTGTTCGTGCCATCACCGAGGCGGTGCAGGCCGAGGACCCGGCGGCGGATGTCCAGGTCGATCTGGCGAATGGCGAGGTGCGGGTCGCCAGTCGCCTGGATCTGGAGCAGCTGTTGGCCGCTATCCGCGCGCAGGGTTACCCGGCCGAGCCAGCCTAGGCTGCGACACCTGCCGGCGCAGGTCTCGTTGCGCGCGCTCGGGCGCACGGGTGACGGCGTGCCGCCGCTGCGCTGTTGCCCATGTTGGCTCCCGTCAATAGGGCTAGGCTGTGTTCTGGTGGAACGCTCTTTAGCGATTATTGCCCCGTGTTCCTGTTTACACGCCTGAAACTATGTCACTAGCATGGCCCTTCATTTAAAGGGCCCTGCCCGATCCTGACGTCAAGGAGAAGACCCGATGCTTGCTCGCTCCCATGCTCTCGCGCTCACCACGCTGGCTCTGGGGGTGCTCATCGCCCCGGCGCTGTATGCCGCAGAGAGCGCTCAGCAGATGCCGCCGCCGGAGGTGCTGGTCGAGGCGGCCAAGGTCGAGTCGCTGCCGCTGCAGTTCGAGTATCCGGCGCGCACCGCGGGTTACCGCGAGGTGCAGGTGCGGGCTCAGGTCAGTGGCATCCTGCAGGAGCGCACTTACCTGGAGGGCAGCCAGGTCAAGCAGGGGCAGGTGCTGTTTCGCATCGACCCGCGGCCCTACCAGGCCGCGCTGGCCCGCGCCAAGGGCGCGCTGGCCCAGGAGCAGGCGCGCTACCGGCAGACCGAGCGTGACCTGAAACGGATTCGTGAGCTGCAGCGCAAGGGCTTTGCCAGCGAGAGCGAGCTGGACAACGCCGTGTCCAACTTCGAGCAGAGCAAGGCCAATATCGAGGCGGCCAAGGCCGAGGTGCAGTCCAAGCAGATCGACCTCGACTACACCACGGTAGAGGCCCCCATCTCGGGCATCACCAGCAAGGAGACGGTATCCGAGGGCAGCCTGATGGTGGCCGGAGACCCCAACGCCAGCCTGCTGACTCAGATCACCCAGCTTGATCCCATCTATGTCAACTTCGCCGCGCCGGATCGCGAGGTATCCAGCGTGCGCAGTGGCCTGCAGAGCGGCAGCCTGGTGCGCGAGGGCGGTCAGCAGATGAGTGTGGAAATCAAGTTTGGCGACGGCTCCAGCTACCCGCTGGAAGGCAAGGTCGACTTCACCGACAGCACCATCGATCGCAGCACGGGCACCGTCAGCGTGCGCGCCGTGGTGCCCAACCCGGAACAGGCGCTGATGCCCGGACAGTTTGTGCGGGTGATGGTCAAGGGCATCAGCAAGCCCAATGCCGTTACTGTTCCCGAGCGCGCTGTGTCCCAGGGGCCGAATGGCACCTTCGTGTTTGTGGTGGACGATCAGGGGCTGGCGCGTATCCGTCCGGTCACCACCGCGCACACCGCGGCTGGGCGCTGGGTCGTCGACAGCGGGATTGCCGCCGGCGATCGGGTCATCGTCGAGGGCCTGCCCAAGGTACGGCCGAATGCGCCGGTCAAGGTTGTCAGTGCCGCGCCCGCCGCGCAGCCCCAGCAGTAAGGAGCGCGGCCCGTGATTTCGAAATTCTTCATTGACCGTCCGGTCTTCGCCGCGGTCATCTCGATCGTGATCATCCTCGCCGGTCTGGCGGCGATGAAGTCCCTGCCCATCGCCCAATACCCGCAGATTCTGCCGCCCCAGGTGTCGGTATCGGCCAGTTACCCGGGCGCCAGTGCCCAGGTCATCGCCGAGACCGTGGCTGCCCCGCTGGAGCAGCAGATCAACGGTGTCGAGGGCATGATCTATCAGCTGTCCAACTCGGCCAGCAGTGGCAGCATGAGTCTGTCGGTGTACTTCGAGGTGGGCCGCGATCCCGACCAGGCCACCATCGACGTCAACAACCGGGTGCAGGCGGCCCTGGCCAAGCTGCCGGAGGAGGTCCGCCGGCAAGGCGTGAAGGTGGAGAAGAAGTCTTCGGACATCCTCCAGGTGGTCACGCTCTATTCGCCAGACAACTCCAAGGATCCGGTGTTCATCTCCAACTACGCGCTGATCAACGTCATTGACGAACTCAAGCGCCTACCGGGTATTGGCGATGTCAGCCAGTTCGGCTCCAAGAACTACTCGATGCGTATCTGGCTGCGTCCGGACAAGCTGGCGCAGTACGACCTGACGCCGACCGACGTGGTCAACGCCATCCGCGAGCAGAACTCCCAGTTCGCCGCCGGCAGCTTCGGCCAGCAACCGCTGCAGACACCGCAGGACTTCACCTACACGGTGACCACCCAGGGCCGCTTCAAGGATCCGAAGGAGTTCGAGAGCGTGATCCTGCGTTCCGACGCCACGGGTGCCAGCCTGCGCCTGGGTGATGTGGCGCGTATCGAGCTGGGTGCTCAGGACTACTCGGTGGTCACCAGCCTGAATGGCCAGCAGAATGCCGCCTTTGGTATCTACCTGCAGCCGGGCGCCAACGCGCTGGATGCCGCGGACGCGGTGCGCGAAACCATGGATCGCCTGGCGGAGCGCTTCCCCGAGGGCATTACCTACAAGATTCCCTATGACACCACCCGCTTCGTCGAGGTGTCTATCGAGGAGGTGATCCACACCTTCTTCGAGGCGCTGGTACTGGTCGTGCTGGTGGTCTTCATCTTCCTGCAGAACTGGCGCGCCACGCTGATCCCGGTGCTGGCCATTCCGGTATCGCTGGTCGGCACCTTCGCCGGCATGTACGCGCTGGGGTTCTCCATCAACCTGCTGACGCTGTTCGGCCTGGTGCTGGCCATCGGTATCGTGGTGGACGACGCGATCGTGGTCATCGAGAACGTCGAGCGGGTGATGCGTACCAAGAAGCTCAATGCCCGCGAGGCGGCGATCGAGGCCATGGAGGAGGTGACCGGGCCGATCATTGCCATCGTACTGGTGCTCTGCGCCGTGTTTGTCCCGGTGGGCTTCCTCGGAGGGCTGGCGGGCGAGATGTATCGTCAGTTCGCCATCACCATCGCCGTGTCGGTGGTGATCTCCGGCATCGTGGCGCTGACCCTGTCGCCCGCGCTCTGTGCGTTGATGCTCAAGCCGGAGCATCGCGAGCCGGCGGCGCCTTTCCGCGCGTTCAACCGGTTCTTCGACAGGGTAACCGAGGCCTACGGGGCCGGCGTGGCGTTCTTCCTCAAACGCTCGATCCTCGGACTGCTGCTGTTCGGCGGCATGATCGCCATCATGGCGGTGCTGTTCACCCGCGTCCCCGGCTCGCTGGTGCCCGATGAAGACCAGGGCTACGTGATCAATGCCTACGTGTTGCCGCCAGCAGCCTCCATCAACCGTACCGATGCGCTGACCAGTGATTTCTCGCAGCAATTGATGAAGCATCCGGCGGTGCAGGATGTGGTCACCTTTGCCGGCTTCGATGTGCTGACATCCGGACAGAGAACCAACTCCGGGGTCAGTTTCGTGCCGCTGAAGGACTGGTCCGAGCGCACCACCCCTGAGCTTGATGCACGCAATCTGACCCGCGAATTCATGGGCATGGGGCTCAGCGAAAAAGACGGCGTGGTCATGAGTTTCAACCCGCCGCCCATCACCGGCATGAGCACCACGGGTGGTTTCGAGGGCTACATCCAGGATCGCAGCGGAGGCAGTGTCGCGGAGCTGGCGGCCAAGGTTCAGGCCTTCGTCGCTGCCGCGCAGAAACGTCCCGAACTGGCGGGGGTACAGACCACTTTCAATGCCAGTGTGCCGCAGTACTACATCGACCTCGATCGCACCAAGGCGCGCGCCCTGGGCGTGTCGATCAGCGACGTATTCACCGCCATGCAGTCGACGTTCGGCAGTTACTATGTCAACGACTTCACGTTGTACGGACGGACCTGGCAGGTCAGCCTGCAGTCGGAGTCGGAGTTCCGTCGCAAGCCGGAAGATCTCTCGCAGGTCTATGTAAGGGCCAGTGGTGGTGATCTGGTGCCGCTGACCAGCCTGATCAAGGTGCAGCGTATTCTCGGGCCTGATACCTATGCACGCTTCAACGTCTACCCCTCGGCCAAGTTCCTGGGTGGGCCGGCTCCGGGCTACAGCTCGGGCCAGGCGCTGGCGGCGATTCAGGAAGTGGCCGGCGAGGTGCTTGGCAGTGACTACACCGTCGGCTGGATCGGTTCAGCCTATCAGGAGCTGGCTACCCAGGGCTCTGGTAGCACGGCTTTCATCTTTGGCCTGATCATGGTGTTCCTCATCCTGGCTGCCCAGTACGAGCGCTGGACTCTGCCGCTGGCAGTGGTCACCGCAGTACCCTTCGCGGTGTTCGGGGCGATCCTCGCCGTCTGGTTGCGCGGCATTCAGAACGACGTGTACTTCCAGGTCGGTCTGGTGACATTGATCGGCCTGGCGGCGAAGAATGCCATCCTGATCGTCGAATTCGCCGTGCTGCTGCGGGCCGAAGGCAAGAGCATCTTCGATGCTGCCTTCGAGGCAGCCAAGCTGCGTTTCCGCCCGATCGTGATGACCTCGCTGGCGTTCATTCTCGGTTGTGTGCCCCTGGCCATCAGCACCGGCGCCGGTTCGGCCAGCCGGCACTCCATCGGTACCGGGGTGATTGGCGGCATGCTCGCCGCTACCCTGCTGGCCACCTTCCTGATCCCGATGTTCTACCTGCTGGTGGAGTCCATGAGCGATAAGCTGAGCCGCAAGAAAAAGCCGACGGCCCTGGAACAGCACTAGAGCCGCCAACAATTTAGCCGCAGTACTTCTCAGGGCGCCCTCCGGGGCGCCCTTGGTTTTCCGGGGTACGCCCCGCAGTGGATAACGCATGAACCTTCGCATCCTGCTGATCCTCGGTAGCCTGAGCGCCTTTGGTCCCATGGCCATCGACTTCTACCTGCCCAGTTTTCCGACCCTGGCCCGGGTTTTTGCCACCGATGTAGAACATGTGCAGCTGTCGTTGGCCTCCTACTTTGTTGGTATTGCCATGGGGCAACTGCTCTATGGGCCGCTGGCCGACCGTTTCGGTCGGCGCTGGCCGCTGCTCGCCGGGCTGGTGCTTTTCACCCTGGCCTCGCTGGCGTGCGCCCAGGCACAGAGTCTTGAATGGCTGATCGTCGCCCGCTTCGTCCAGGCGCTTGGCGGCTGCGCAGGCATGGTCATTTCGCGTGCGGTGGTGCGTGACCTTTGCGATCCGCTGGCCTCTGCCCGGGTGTTCTCCAAATTGATGCTGGTCATGGGGGTTGCGCCGATACTCGCGCCCCTTGCCGGTGGCGTGCTGCTGGAGCTGTTCGGCTGGAATTCGATCTTCTACGGGCTGATGCTGTTCAGCGCTCTGTGCCTGGTGGCGGTGTTGCTCTGGCTGCCGGAAACGCGCGCCTCGGGGGTGCCGCCCGCACCCCTGAGTGGTGCGCTGGGGCGTTACCGGCAGCTGCTCGGTGACCGCCTGCTGATCGGCTACGGCCTGACCGGCGGGGTGGCGATGGCTGGCATGTTTGCCTACATCTCCGGTTCACCCTATGTGTTCATCGAGCTTTATGGGGTGCCGGCAGAGCACTATGGCTGGCTGTTCGGGGCCAATGCCGCAGGTTTCATCGTTACGGCACAGCTGAACGGCTGGCTGCTGCGTCATCATGGCCCGGAATACTGGATCCGGCGCACGGTGTGGGTTTACTGCGCGGCAACCCTCGCGCTGCTGGCCGTTGCGCTGGCCAAACCCCAGGCTCTCTGGCCGCTGCTGATCCCATTGTTCATCAGTACCGCCAGCCTGTCCTGCGTACTACCCAATGCCACCGCCTGTGCGATGGCCGGGCAGGGCATGCACGCCGGCAGTGCTTCGGCACTGATAGGTTCACTGCAGTTCTGTGTGGCGGCCGGCGCGTCGGCACTGGTTGGCGCGCTGCATGATGGCAGCGCGCTACCCATGGCACAGGTCATCGCCCTGTGTGGGCTGGCCAGCCTGACGTTGGGGTTGCTGACCGCTAAGCATGCCCGTCGTGTGGGGCTGAACCTTTAGCTGCTAGCTGGCGGTTTTCAGTGGTCCCGCTCGCCATGGCAGTGGATGGGGCGCGCGCAGGCGAGCCTGCAGCGTGGCGACGAAGGTATTGGCTTCGGCCTCACTGCGAAAGCTGACGCCGTGCTGGTCCAGGCAAACCTGCCAGCGGGGGCCCGCTGCAGTGTTCAGGGTGCGGATGCGGATGTCCATTGCAGACCTCCATTAGAAAATGGAGTTTGCAGTGTAGATCGCGCCGACCTGGCTTCCATGATCTGGGTCAACCCACCGACTGATGGTCACTGCGTAGCCAGTGCGCCAACCGCATGGCACTCAGCGGGCGGCTGAACAGGTAGCCCTGGCACTGATCGCAGCCCAGCTGGCGCAAAGCCTTCAGCTGCTCGCCGTTTTCCACCCCTTCGGCCAGTACGCAGAGTTTCAGGTTGCGTGCCAGCCCCACAATGGTAGCGACGATTTCCAGGTTGGCCTGGTCCTCCGGGACGCCGCGCATGAAGCTCTGGTCGACCTTCAGCTTGTCCAGCGGAAAACGCCGCAGGTACGCCAGCGAGGAGTAACCGGTGCCGAAGTCATCGATGGCCAGTTTCAAACCCAGGCTCTTGAGTGCGGCGAGCGTGGCCTGGGTCTGCTCCAGATTCTCGATCAGCGCACCCTCGGTGATTTCCAGTTCCAGATGTTCGGCCGGCAGGCCGCTGTCGTGCAGCGTCTCCCTGACCTGCTGCAGCAAGTCCGCCTGGCGGAACTGGCGGGGCGAAAGGTTGACGGCCAGGGTATTCAGCGGCAGGCCCTCCTGACGCCAGAACTGCATTTGCCGGCAGGCCTCGCGCAGGACCCAGTTGCCGATCGGTACGATCAGGCCGGTCTCTTCGGCCAGGGGAATGAACTGGGCAGGCGAAACCATGCCTTCCCGGCTGTTCCAGCGCAGCAGCGCCTCGACACCGATCGGCTCGCCGGTACTGGCATTGACCAGCGGCTGGTAATGCAGAACGAACTCGTTGCGCTTGAGCGCCTGGCGCAGGTGGACCTCCAGGCTCAGGCGGGTATGTGCCTGATGAGTCAGGCCCTCGGTGTAGAAGCGGAAGGTGTTGCGGCCCTCCTGCTTGGCCTGGTGCAGTGCACTGTCGGCATTGCGCAGAAGGTCGTCGCTGGACAGGCCATCGTCCGGATACAGGCTGATGCCGATGCTGGCGCTCAGGTAGGCTTCGCGGCCGCCGCTGCCCAGCGGCAACGGGCGCTCCAGCAGCTCAATCAGCGTGCGGGCGATGTTGGCGGCCTCTTCCGGCCGGTGCAGATTCTCCAGCACCACGAGAAACTCATCGCTGCTCAGGCGGGCGAGCGTATCCTCGTTGCGCAAGCGTTGTTGCAGGCGACGTGCCACCGCAACCAGCAGATCGTCGCCGACCCGATGACCAAGGCTCTCGTTGACCGTCTTGAAGTTGTCCAGGTCAAAGTACAGCAATGCCACGCGCTCATTGTGGCGCTGCGCATGGTCCAGGGCATGGCTCAGACGCTCCATGGCATAAAGCCGGTTGGGCAGGTCGGTGAGCGGGTCGAAGTGCGCCAGGTGGGCCAGGCGCTCCTGGCTGTCGCGGTACTGGCTGAGGTCGTTGAAGGTCAGTACGTACTGCGGCTGCAGCGGGTCGCAGTCACGTACCCGACTGATCGTCAGCCAGAAGGTGAAGCGCGAGCCGTCGCGTCGGCGGCTGTTCAGCTCGCCCTGCCAATATCCGCATTCCTGCACCTTGCGCCACAGGGTGCGGTAGCGGGTGCGGTCCAGATCGTTGCCGGGCAGCAGCGGCAGGCGCCGCCCCAGTACCTGCTGTGCCGTCAGTCCAGTGATCTGGGTAAAGGCCGGGTTGCTGGTCAGCACGCGGCGACGCGCGTCGACCACCAGTACGCCCTCCTGGGTGCTCTCGAATACGGTGGCGGCCTGGCGCAGCGCCTGCTCCTGCTGCTTGCGCAGGCCAATGTCTTCGATCACCGAAATGAAGTAGTAGGGTGTGCCATTGGTATGCCGCACCAGCGTGGCGCTGAGGTTGGCCCACAGCGTACTGCCGTCGCGACGCAGATAACGCTTCTCCATGGCCAGGCGGCTGATTTCCCCTGCCAGCAGTTGGCGAGTCAGCGTCAGATCGGCATCGAGATCATCCGGGTGGGTGACCTCCTGGAAGGTCCGCTGAATCAGCTCGGCGCGGCTGTAACCGAGCATCTGGCACAGGCGCTGGTTGACCCGTAGCCACTGGCCGTCCGGTGACAGGTGGGCGATGCCGACGGCGGCCTGCTCGAAGGTGGCGCGAAAGCGCAGCTCGCTCTGCAGGCGTTCGGCATCGCGCTGGTGCTGACGCACGGCAAGACCTGCCAGACGGGTGAATTCTGTCACCAGAGCCACATCCGCTGGAAGCGGATGCATGGGGCGCCGATGGTAGATGCCGAACACCCCCAGTACGGCGCCCTGATCATTCTTGAAGGGCAGCGACCAGCAGGCGCGCAGTCCGGCCTGCTGGGCTAGTTCGCTGAATCCGGCCCAGTTGGGATGCTGGAGGATGTCCTCGACCACTGTCATCTCGCCGGTGGCGGCCGCATGGCCGCAGCTGCCGATACCCGGTGCGGCAACGATGCCGTCGATCGCCTCGATGTAGCTCACTGGCAGGCTGGGGGCGGCATGTGCCCGCAGCCGGCCTTGTTCGAGCAGCATGATGGTAACCAGCATCCCCGGGCTGATCTGCTCCAGGCGCTTGACCATATCGCTCAGGGTTTCCTGCAGCGGGCGCTGGGCCAGCATGCGGTCCAGCACGGCATTGCGGGCCTCCTGCAGGGCCTGGCTGCGCCGCCGGTCCTGGATGTCGCTCATGCTGCCGCGCAGCCCCAGGTCGTGCTGTTCCCCCGCCGTGAGGCTCAGCGAAACCCAGTGTGCCTGCCCGTCGGCATTGCGCAGGCACAGCTCGCAGAGCCACGAGTTGGTCTGCCTGGAGAGGATCGCGGAGATCTCCTGGGCGGCCCGCTCGCGGTGGTCTGTATCAATGAAGTCGAGCAAGGGTTTGCCGAGGCTCTCGTGGATGCTGTAGCCGGTCATGATCTGCCAGGCCGGATTGACGAACGTCAGGCGCCCGCCGCTGTCGGCCAGGAAGATCGCCTCATGCAGCTGCTCCACCAGATCCCGGTAACGGTTCTCGCTGCTTTCCAGCTGCTGGTAGGTCAGGTGCTGCTCGCTCAGGTCGATGTCGACGCAATACATCTCCAGCTGGTTACGGGTATTGCGCAGCAGCAGGTGGCTGGAATAGACATGAACCGGGCTGCCATCGCGGTGCTGCAGGGTCAGCTCGGCAGCGGGTATGGGTGGCCCGCCCATCATCCAGGATGAGATATCGGCGACCACCTGGGCACGCATCGCCGGCGGTACTATCAGATCCTCCAGCGGCCGCCCCATGGCCTCGCTGACGCTGTAGCCGTATATCTGGGTGCTGGCCTGGTTCCAGAAAATCACCCGGCGCTCGCGATCGTAACCTTGCACGGCGATGCGAGGGGTCTGTTCGAACAGCTGACGGAAACGTTGCTCGCTCTCGCGCAGGGCCTGTTCGTCGCGCTTCTGTCCACTGATGTTCTGCACGCTGCCATGGGCGCCGCCGTCGTTGCTGGGGATGCCACGCAACATCACCCACACTACTTCGCGGTCGGCCGGTCGGTTCAGGCGAGCGTTGACCAGCAAGGGCGATCCCCCCTGCAGCAGATGTTGCAGGGCCCGTTGCACGGCATGGCGATCGGCGGGATAGAGCCAGCCGAGCAGGTCATCCAGATTGCTCGTGTTGTCGCTATCGGGGCGCTCCAGCAGACGCAGTGCCTCGCCCGACCAGTGCAGATGGCCGTCGTAGCTCCAGGTGCCCAGTCCCGCGTCGCGTTGGGCTTGCTGCAGTGTCAGCAGCTGATCGCGCAGACCACGCTCCAGGCGCTGCTGGCTCAGTTCGTCCTGGCGGCACAACAGGAAGATCAGCGCGCTGCTGAGGGTGACGAACAGCAGCCCCTTCACCGTGTGCAAGTGGGTCAGGATCGTGGGATCGTCGATGATCGCCCGCAGCAGCAGATTGCTGCCAAGGATCCAGGCAGCGCTGAACAGCAGATAGATGCCGGCGATGCGCAGTGGCCGGGAAGGCTTGGGTGTCATCCTGAACCCTCGGCAGTGACAGGCTAGGGGCTGCCCGGACCACTGCATCGGCCCGGGTCTTTCCCAGTTTAGCCGTCTCTCATCAACCTGCCGGGGGGAGGGTGGATTTCAGCTTTCGCAGGGCTTTCTCGGCGCCTTCGTGCAGGGGCACGCCCAGTCCGCGCAGGGCATTGGCCGGTACGAGCTGGCTGCCCTGGATGCTGCCGTACTGCAGCCACTGCCGGTCGCGCGCAAACAGCTGGGACATCAGCTGCTCGACCTCCTGGCTGGTCAGCTGTCGTGTACCCAGCAGCAGGCTGGTCACCGCCAGGGTCGGCAGTGCCTCGTCCTGGCCGGCGTAGCTGGCGCGCGGTAGTTGATAGGCGAAGCTGCCGGGCCTCTCGCGCTGCAGTTGCGCGACAGCCGCCTCATCCAGCGGCAGCAGGCGCATGGCAAAGTCCTCGCCAGCGGCGCGAATGCTGTCCGCCGGATAGCCGATCACCTGAATCAGGGCGTCCAGCTCGCCGTCACGCAATGCGCCCAGGGCCTGCTGCAGGTCCAGCGCGCCCTGTTGCTGCAGATCGCCCATGGCCAGACCATGAGCGGCCAGCACCGCCACGGCGGTATCCCGTGAGGCCGAGCCAGGCAACCCCATGTTGACCCGTTTGCCGCGCAGGTCGGCGATGCCGCGCAGCGGGCTGTCGGCCCTTACCAGTACATGCACCGGCTCCGGGTAGAGGCTGGCCAGGGCGCGCAGACCGAGGTCAGCGCCATCCTGCGAGAACGGCCCGGTGCCAGCGACCGCCTGATGCGCGCTGTCGCTTTGCGACAGCGCCAGCGCGGCATCTCCGGTGCGCAGCAGGCGCAGGTTCTCGATACCGCCAGCCGTCGTCAGTGGCACGATATTCAGGCCCTGCTCACGCAGCGCCTGGCTCATGGCGCGGGCAAAGCTGGCGTACTGTCCGGACTCCGGTCCGCCTGCCAGCGGATAGCCGTTCTGCAGACGGCCAAGCCGGCCCTGGATGTTCGTCAGCGAGCGTTCCACTTCCTCGTTGATCACCTTGCGCGCCGTGCTGCCGGTACCGCCAGGCGAGAGGTTGAGAGCGGTACCGATGGCCGCGACCAGCGCCTCGCGCGGGCTGGTCGCATTGCTTGCCTGTGGTGCCCGCGGCAGGGTGAAGCCTTGGGGCGCGACGGCCTGCCAGGCACCGTCGCGGCGCTGGTAGATCAGGCTGCCGTGGGCAATCAGTCTATCGCCCTTCTGGTTGCCGCCACTCTCGATGCCGCCGATGCCGCGTGGCCCCGCGCCTAGGGCGCTGACCAGGCTGGCGACCCCTGGAGAGTCCCAGGAACCGAAGTCGAGATCACGTTCGACCTGCAGCTCGGCATCGAAGTACACCAGCAGGCGCTCCTCGTCGGGGCCCGCGCTGGCGTCGCTGGCGGAGCCGCGTCGCTTCAGGCTCACCAGGCTCAGGCTGTCGGTGGGGAAAGCCTGTTCCAGGCGCTGGCGCAGCTCGGCTTCCAGCGTTTGCTGTTCCGGGCCACGCGAACAGGCGGCAAGCAGGGTGAAAAGGACGATGAGCAGCAGACGTGGCATGGCTCAGCCTCCCAGGCCCGGTAGCGACAGGAATCCGGTCAGCACCAGAGCATTGATCAGGTCGATGAGGAAGGCGCCGACCAATGGCACCACCAGGAAGGCCTGCGGTGCGGGGCCGTACTTCTGCACGATGGCCTGCATGTTGGCGATGGCGGTGGCCGTCGCCCCCAAGGCAAAACCACAAAATGCCGCTGACATCACCGCGCCTTCGTAGTCGCGGCCCACGGCGCGGTAAACCAGCGCGCCGCCATAGACCAGCACCACCACGACCTGGCCGAGCAGGATCAGCAGCAGTGGTCCTGCCAGGCTGGCGACGTTCGCCAGGTTCAGCGCCATCATGGTCATGGCCAGGAACAGCGCCAGGGCCAGCCCGGAAATCAGCTCGATCGCGGCATCGTTGAGGCGCAGGCCAACCAGATGGCCGCCGTTGCGGATCAACACGCCGAGCAGCAGGCACCAGAGGAAGCTGGGGAGGGTGACCGGCGCATCGCTGACCAGTTCTGCCAGCCATTGCCCGGCCAGCACCGCAATCAGCACGGCGGCCAGCACCGGCACCAGGCCGGCGGCACTGATCGGTGCAGCATCGCCATCTTCGCTGGGGTGTGGCTCGGTCGCGTGGCCGTCGGCGCCCGCCAGGCGGTGACGGCGGATCAGCCACTGCGCCAGTGGCCCGCCGCACAGCCCGCCCAGGACCAGTCCGAGTGTGGCGCCGGTCATCGCCAGCTCCATGATGGCCTGGATGTTGTTGACCTCGGCGAAGCGCTCCGCATAGGCCGCCCCGGTACCGTGGCCGCCGACCAGGGTGATGGTGCCGCCGATCAGTCCCATCAATGGATGCAGGTCCAGCGTCCATGCGATCAGCAGGCCGGTGAGGTTCTGCAGGACCAGGAACGGCGCCAGCACCATGACGAACAGCAGCAGGCGCTTGCCGCCCTGGCGCAGCAGCGACAGGTTGGCCGACAAGCCCACGGCCGCAAAGAATGACAGCAGCAGGACCGGGCGCAGGGTGACGTCGAATTCCAGCGTGAACCCCGTGGAGCTGTTAACCAGCAACAGTCCCAGGGCGAACAGCAGGCCACCGGTGATGGGAGCGGGGATGTTGTACTGCGAAAGCGGAGGGACGAGGCGGTTAAGCAGGTGACCGAGGAGCAGCACCAGCACGGCTGCGAGCAGGGTTTCCACGGGTTGCAACGTCATCGGCGCTCCTTATCCGCAAGGGCTCTGGCATGCCCCTTCGTGGGGCGCTGCTCAGAGCCTATACCAGGGCGACGAGGCTGTCTCAGAAACCTTCCAGCACGATCTTGCCGCGCGCCTTGCCACTTTCCAGCAGGGCATGGGCACGTCGCAGATTGGCCGCCTCGATACGACCGTAGTGCTCGCCCAGAGTGGTTTTCAGCACGCCGTCGTCGATCAGTTGGCTGACCCGATTGAGCAGGCGGTGTTGCTCGATCATGTCCGCTGTCTGGAACAGCGAGCGGGTGTACATGAACTCCCAGTGCAGCGACAGACTCTTGCGCTTGAGCTTGACCACGTCGAGCTGCGCCGGATCGTCGATCAGCGCCAGCTTGCCCTGCGGTGCCAGCGTCTCGATCAGCTGATCCAGATGCTGGTCGGTGTGAGTCAGGCTGGCGACCATGCTCACCTGGTCAAGGCCAAGTGCCTTGAGCTGTGGCAATAGCGGCTGGCTGTGATCGATCACGTGGTGGGCGCCCAGCTCACGGACCCATTGCTGGGTTTCTGCACGCGAGGCGGTGCCGATCACGGTCAGGCCGGTGAGCTGACGGGCCAGTTGCACCAGGATCGATCCAACGCCGCCAGCAGCACCGACCACCAGCAGGCTCTGGTCGCTATCGCCCTTGCCCTCGCGCACGCCGAGGCGCTCGAAGAGTAATTCCCAGGCAGTGATGGCGGTCAGCGGCAGGGCGGCCGCGGCGGCGAAATCCAGCGAGCCAGGCATGCGCCCGACGATGCGTTCGTCCACCACATGCAGTTCGCTGTTGGCGCCGGCACGGTCGATGGCGCCGGCATAGAACACCTTGTCGCCAGGACGGAACTGGCGGACGTCGCTACCGACCTCAACCACCTCGCCCGCCACGTCCCAACCCAGCACCTTGGCCTCGCCCGGGGCTGGCGCGACATTGCGGCGGATCTTGGTGTCCACCGGGTTGACCGAGATGGCCCTGACCCGTACCAGTAGGTCATGAGGGCCGGGCTGTGGAGTGGGCAGCTCGATATCGAGCAGGGCCTCGGGGTGATCGATGGGCAGTGACTGATGGTAGGCGACGGCTTTCATGCGGCAGATCCTCGGAGGGCGCGACGGCAAATTCGGATGCTCCAGCTTAGCCGGTGGGCCTGGCTGGCGTTGAGCGCATGTTCGGTTAGTTGGCTGGCGAGAAAAAGCGGGCTGCCATAGAGTCTCTTTCAATACTTTTTTGAAAATTGGTGAGGTCCATGCTGCGTCTCGATGACATTGCCCTGTTCGTCCGCACTGCCGAGCTGGGCAGCCTGTCCGCCGCTGCCCGGGAGCTGGACTGTTCGCCCGCGGTAGCCAGCGCCGCGCTCAAGCGCCTGGAGGCGCAACTGCAGGTACGTTTGCTGCTGCGTTCCACTCGCAGCCTGCGCCTGACCGCCGAGGGTGAACAGTACCTGGCCCACGCCCGTGCTGCCCTGGCCAGCCTGGAGAGTGGACGACGGCAGCTGGCGGGCGTGCGCGACGAGATCAGCGGCGTGCTGCAGATCGCCGCCCCCTCGGACTTCGGGCGCAACGCGCTGTTGCCCTGGCTCGACCAGTTCCAGGCCGAACGTCCCCAACTGGCCTTGCGCCTGCTGCTCAGCGACCGGGTCACCGACCTGTTCCGCCAGCCGGTGGACATCGCCCTGCGCTACGGCGAGCCGGAGGACTCCAGCCTGGTGGCGCTGCCGCTGGCCGCTGATAACCGCCGTGTGCTGTGCGCGGCCCCGGCCTATCTGGCGCGCCATGGTCGCCCGCAGCAACCGGAGGAGCTGCGCCGACACAACTGCCTGCTGTACATGCTTGGCGGCCGTGTGCATGAGCGCTGGAGTTTCAACGACGGCAGACGCAGCACGGCACTGACGGTGAGCGGCAACCGGGTCAGCGACGATGCCGACGTGGTGCGGCGCTGGGCCGTGGCGGGGCAGGGGCTGGTGTACAAGTCGTGGCTGGACGTGGCCGCCGACGTACAGGCGGGGCGCCTGGAAGTATTACTGGAAGGCTGGTTGGGCGAGCCGACGCCGCTCAATCTGATCTGCGCCCACCGCGACCAGCTCAGTGGCCCGGTGCGCCTGCTGCGTGAATTCCTCCAGCAGCGCTGCGCCGAGTTGCTGGTCGCGGCGCCCTGGCAGGCGCCGAGCAGCACGCGGCCGGTCAGTCGCGCGGTGGCGGGGTCAGGCCGCAGCCCTTGAGGATGATGCGTTCGAGGTTGTCGGCGGCTTCCTCGAAGTCGGTCTTCTTCAGGCTGTTCTTGCCGGTGAACAGGCAGATCTGGCTGGCGAAGTCGGCGTAGTGCTGGGTGCTGCCCCAGAGCAGGAAGATCAGGTGTACGGGGTCGATCGGCTCCATCTTGCCGGCGTCGATCCAGGCCTGGAACACGCCGGCACGCTGGCGGAACCACTCGCGGTAGTCCTGGTTGTAGTGCGCGGTCAGGTACTGGCCGCCGCTGATCACTTCCATGGCGAAGATGCGCGAGGCCAGCGGCTGGGTGCGCGAGTATTCGATCTTGGCGCGGATGTAGCGTGACAGCGCCACTGCCGGATCGTCGTTCACGGTCAGGCTGCTGAAGGTGGCGTCCCACTGGTCGAGGATGTTGTTCAGTACGGCGATGTACAAGCCTTCCTTGCTGCTGAAGTAGTAGTGCAGGTTGGCCTTGGGCAGCCCCACCGCCTGGGCGATGCTGTTCATGCTGGTGCCCTTGAAGCCGTGGCGGGCGAACTCCACTTCGGCGGCGGCGATGATGGCTTTTTCGTTCTTCTGGCGGATACGGCCGGCGGGTTTGGCGGTGCTGGTAGCAGGGGCGGGGGCTGCGGGCATCGAGGGGGTCCGTACTGATGATCGGTGTTGTGTGTGAACTGATACCCCAGCGCGGGTCATGAAACAACCCTCGGGCGTCAAAAACGTGTATTTCGCAGACGAAGCCTCCCCGTTACCGGATAAATAGCCGCTAAAGCGCCAAAAAATCGTCTTTGACGCTGCGGTCATTGCTGTTGGGAAAATGGCGCGGCGCCTAGTGGTACGGGCGTTCCAGCTGCAATCCCGGTTCGCCTGCCGCGCCTCAGCCGGTCTTCGCCAGCGCTTCCAGGAAGGTCTCCAGCACCAGCTGCGGGCGCCGGCCTTTGCGCGTTACCGAGGCGAGGGTCAGGTCGTAGAAGCGGCTGGCCGGTTTGAGTACGCGCAGGCGGCCTTGCTGCACCCACTGCTGGGCATAGTGATCGGCCAGGTAGCCGATGTAGCGCCCGGTGAGGATGAGGAAGGCCATGCCCTCGCGGTCCGAGGCGCTGGCCGTGCAGTTGAGCACCTGGTACTGGGTCTGGATTTCCGGCGGCAGGCGGAAGGTCGGGGCGATGGCGTCCTGGGCATTCAGGCGCTGGTCGGTGAGCTGCTCGTCGTCCACATAAAACAGCGGATGACCGACCGCGCAGTACAGCTGCGAACGCTCGCCGTACAGTGGCTGGTACTCCAGGCCGGACAGGGCGTGGCTCTGCGGCACCACGCCGACGTGCAGGCTACCGTCCAGAACACCCTGTTCCACCTCCGAGGGGGGCGTCATGCGGATCTGGATGCGCACGTCCGGGCCCAGTTCCTTGAGTCGCGCCAGGGCATGGGTGATGCGCATATGCGGCACGGTGACCAGGTTGTCGGTCAGGCCGATGTGCAGCTCGCCGCGCAGCTCGCGGTGCAGGCCGTTGACCCCGTTGCGGAAGCTCTCCAGCGCGCCGAACAGCTGCAGCGACGACTGGTACACCTCGCGGCCCTCCTCGGTCAGGGCAAAGCCGGCGCGGCCGCGCTGGCACAGGCGCAGGCCGAGGCGCTGTTCGAGGTCGCTCATCTGCTGGCTGATCGCCGAGCGGCCGATGCCCAGCACGCTCTCGGCGGCGGAGAAGCCACCACACTCGACCACGCTGCGGAACAGGCGCAGCAGGCGGATATCGAAGTCGCTGACCTGGGCCAGGGGATCGGAACGGCGGCTGCTCATATGTTTAGTCCGGGCTGAACTTAAAGTACGAATATTTGGATTTTCGTGACTTTATGCCCGTGGCACCTTCGCTGGCAACAAAACCACAGTGCCGCTCTGGAGAGCCACGATGAACATGCCGCAGACTGCCACCCCGTCCCTGGCCAGCCAGCTCAAGCTGGATGCCCACTGGATGCCGTTCTCCGCCAACCGCAACTTCAAGCGCGACCCGCGCCTGATCGTCGGTGCCGACGGCAACCACTTCATCGACGACAAGGGCCGCCGCGTGTTCGACAGCCTGTCCGGCCTGTGGACCTGTGGCGCCGGCCACAACCGCAAGGAAATTCAGGAAGCCGTGGCCAAGCAGCTCGGCACCCTCGACTACGCACCGGGCTTCCAGTACGGCCACCCGCTGTCCTTCCGCCTGGCTGAGCAGATCGCCGAGCTGACCCCGGCCGGCCTCGACCACGTGTTCTACACCGACTCCGGCTCCGAATGCGCGGACACCTCGGTGAAGATGGCCCGTGCCTACTGGCGCCTGAAAGGCCAGCCGAGCAAGACCAAGTTCATCGGCCGCGCCCGTGGCTACCACGGCGTCAACATCGCCGGCACCAGCCTTGGCGGCATCGGCGGTAACCGCAAGATGTTCGGCCAGATGATGGACGCCGACCACCTGCCGCACACCCTGCAGCCGCACCTGGCCTACACCAAGGGCATGGCCGAGACCGGCGGCGTGGAGCTGGCCAACGAGCTGCTCAAGCTGATCGAACTGCACGACGCCTCCAACATCGCCGCCGTGATCGTCGAGCCGATGTCCGGCTCGGCCGGCGTCATCGTGCCGCCGCAGGGCTACCTGCAGCGCCTGCGCGAAATCTGCACCCAGCACAACATCCTGCTGATCTTCGACGAAGTGATCACCGCCTACGGGCGCATGGGCAAATGGACCGGTGCCGAGTACTTCGGCGTCACCCCGGACATCATGAACACCGCCAAGCAGGTCACCAACGGCGCCATCCCGCTGGGCGCGGTGATCGCCAGCAAGGAGATCTACGACACCTTCATGCAGCAGGCCACCCCGGAGCACATGGTCGAGTTCGGCCACGGCTACACCTACTCCGGCCACCCGGTCGCCTGCGCCGCCGGCCTGGCCACCCTGGAGCTGCTCAAGCGTGACCACCTGATCGAACAGTCCGCCGCCCTGGCGCCGGTGTTCGAGGAGAAGCTGCACAGCCTCAAGGGCAGCAAGCACGTGATCGACATCCGCAACTGCGGCCTGGCCGGCGCCATCCAGCTGGCCCCGCGCGACGGCGACGCGGTGATCCGCCCGTTCGAGGCCGGCATCAAGCTGTGGAACGCCGGTTTCTACGTGCGCTTCGGTGGCGACACCCTGCAGTTCGGCCCGACCTTCAACACCCAGCCCGAGCAGCTGGACGCTCTGTTCAACGCTGTCGGCGATGTGCTGAACAAGCTCGACTGACGCGCTGCTTCCCACCCCTCTCCCCCTGGGAGAGGGGCCGGGGGTGAGGGTCTTCCAGGCAACCCCGAGTCGCCTGCAGCACCCTCTCCCTAACCCTCTCCCGTAAACGGGAGAGGGGACTGACCCGAATTCAACTGAGAGATTGCACCCCATGAGCACCATCGCCCACCTGATCAACGGCGACATCGTTCTGAGCGGCCAGCGCACCGCGCCGGTCTTTAACCCGTCCATCGGCGAGCCCGTGCGCCAGGTCGAGCTGGCCGATCGCGGCACCATCCAGGCCGCCATCGATTCCGCCAAGGCAGCCTTCCCGGCTTGGCGCAACACCCCGCCGGCCAAGCGCGCCCAGGTCATGTTCCGCTTCAAGCAGCTGCTGGAAGCCAACAAGGACAAGATCGCCGCGCTGATCAGCGAAGAGCACGGCAAGACTATCGAAGACGCCGTCGGCGAACTGCAGCGCGGCATCGAGAACGTCGAGTACGCCTGCGGCGCCCCGGAGCTGCTCAAGGGCGAGTACAACCGCAACGTCGGCCCGAACATCGACAGCTGGAGCGACTTCCAGCCGCTGGGCGTGGTCGCCGGCATCACCCCGTTCAACTTCCCGGCCATGGTGCCGCTGTGGATGTACCCGCTGGCCATCGTCTGCGGCAACTGCTTCATCCTCAAGCCGTCCGAGCGCGACCCCAGCTCCACCCTGTACATCGCCCAGTTGCTGCACGAAGCCGGCCTGCCGCGCGGCGTGCTCAACGTCATCAACGGTGACAAGGAAGCAGTAGATGCGCTGATCGAAGCGCCGGAAGTCAAAGCCATCAGCTTCGTCGGCTCCACGCCGATCGCCGAATACATCTACACCGAGGCCAACCGTCGCGGTAAGCGCGTACAGGCCCTGGGCGGCGCCAAGAACCACGCCGTGGTCCTGCCGGACGCCGACCTCGACAACACCGTCAATGCTCTGATGGGCGCCGCCTACGGCTCCTGCGGCGAGCGCTGCATGGCCATCTCCGTGGTGGTGGCGGTGGGCGACCACGTGGCCGACGCCCTGGTGGAAAAACTGGTGCCGAAGATCCAGGCGCTGAAGATCGGTGCCGGCACCTCCTGCGGCCTCGACATGGGCCCGCTGGTCACCGGCGCCGCGCGTGACAAGGTCAAGGGCTACATCGACGCCGGCGTGGCCCAGGGCGCCAGCCTGGTGGTCGACGGCCGTGGCCTGAGCGTACCGGGCAACGAAGCCGGCTTCTTCGTCGGCGGCACCCTGTTCGATCACGTCACCAGCGAGATGAGCATCTACCAGGAAGAAATCTTCGGCCCGGTACTGTGCATCGTCCGCGTCGGCAGCCTGGAACAGGCCATGCAGCTGATCAACGACCACGAGTACGGTAACGGCACCTGCCTGTTCACCCGCGACGGCGAGGCTGCGCGCCTGTTCTGCGACGAGATCGAAGTGGGCATGGTCGGCGTCAACGTGCCGCTGCCGGTGCCGGTCAGCTACCACAGCTTCGGCGGCTGGAAGCGCTCGCTGTTCGGCGACCTGCACGCCTACGGCCCGGACGGTGTGCGCTTCTACACCAAGCGCAAGACCATCACCCAGCGCTGGCCGCAGCGCGCCTCCCACGAGGCCGCGCAGTTCGCCTTCCCGAGCAACGGTTAAGCACTACCCAGGGCTGGTCTTCGGACCGGCCCTTTTTGTGCAGTGAGTCTGGCCGGATGCTCCGGCCGTGTTCCGACCCCATTGCATAGGGTCAGGAACGGCACGTTTTGCTCCCTCTCCCGTTCACGGGAGAGGGTTGGGGAGAGGGGCCGTCGAACAACGCCCTCTCCCCCAGCCCCTCTCCCACCATTGGGAGAGGGGAACCCCTGCCGCGCGGGCGCGGCATTGGTGCAGTGAACCGGCAAAGATCGGGGCGCGGCACCCCTTGGGTGAGCGGACTCACGTTTCAGGTGAACCGCAAGCCCGCTCTCCCAAGGGCAGCCCACTTCAATCAACAGAAGAGGACTCCCTTGAAATGAGCAAACCCATGATTGGTCTACCCCTGTGCCGCTGGCAGCTGACTGACCGCGACATAGGCTGGTTCCACCTGGTGGGCGAGAAATACATCCAGTCCGTCACCGGCTTCGGCGCCTTCCCGCTGATGATCCCGGCCTTCGCCGACGACCTGGACATGGACACCGTGCTCGACAGCGTCTCCGGCATCATGTTCGGCGGTTCCCTGTCCAACGTGCACCCCAGCTTCTACGGCGACGACCATCCCGGCCTCGGCCTGGCCGACAAACCCCGCGACGCCACCGTGCTGCGCCTGATGCGTGCCTGCATCGAGCGCGGCATTCCCTTCCTCGGCATCTGCCGTGGCGTGCAGGAACTCAACGTGCTGTACGGCGGTACCCTGCATCGTGAAGTGCATGCCGTGGCCGGCCGCCTCGACCACCGCGAGGTCAAGGATGTGCCGGACGATGTGGCCTATGGCCCGATGCACAGCGTGAAACTCACCGAAGGCGGCATGCTGCACCAGCTGATTGGCGCGACCGAGATGAAGGTGAACTCGCTGCACGGCCAGGGCATCGACCGCCTCGGCGAAGGGCTGCAGGTGGAGGCCGTATGTGAAGATGGCCAGATCGAAGCCGTCAGCGTGAAAGGCGCCAAGGCCTTCGCCCTCGGCGTGCAGTGGCACCCGGAGTACCGCTACTGGGAAAACCCGCAGTACAACGCCCTGATTGGTGCCTTCCACGAGGCCGCGCGCGAGTACCAGGCGCGCAAGCTGGCCAAGTGCCGCGAGGCGGCGGAGGCCTGAGCCCGGCAGTAGCCGCCAACGCAAAGGCCCGTCAGTAGACGGTAACGCTGTTAACTGAGCGGTTGCTCGATCAGCTCCCCTCTCCCATTGATGGGAGAGGGGCTGGGGGAGAGGGCCGACTGCTGCTCCCCCTCTCCCTCACCCTCTCCCCGCTGGGGAGAGGGGACGGGGTCGAGTAGGTCACGGCTTATGTGAGCAGCATTACGGTCAGCCGACGGGCTTTGTTTGGCTTCTGCAGGCTCAGCCGAACACGTTCTCGCGGAAGCACTGCTGGATGTGTTCCACCTCGTCGCGCTTGTCCATCAGCGCCTGCAGGGCGGCGGGGTCGAACATCTGGCCCGAGCGCTCGTGCATCCAGGCGAACGCCTCGTCATTGCTCCAGGCCTTCTTGTAGGGGCGATCGCTGGTCAGCGCATCGAACACATCGGCCACCGTGACGATGCGCGACTCCAGTGGTATTGCCTCGCCCGCCAGGCCGCCGGGGTAGCCGCTGCCGTCGTACAGCTCGTGGTGATGCAGCACGATGTGCCGCAGCATCTGCACCTGGCTGACACTGGCCAGGCCGAAGTTCTCCAGCAACTGATTGATCAGCTCCAGCCCGGCGCTGGCGTGCTTGCGCATGATCACCTGCTCCTCCTCGTTCAGGCGACCGGGCTTGAGCAGCACCCGGTCGGGCACGGTGATCTTGCCCAGGTCATGCAGCGGCGCAAACAGGTAGACGTGCTCGACGAAGCTGTCATCCAGGCCCTGTTGCTGCGCCAGGCTCTGGGCGATCAGCCGCGAATAGCGCGACATGCGCTCCAGGTGGTTGCCGGTTTCCGGATCACGCGCGTGGGTCATGGTCATCGCCGACTTCAGCGTGGCGAGCAGGGTGCGCACGCTGGAGCGCTCGTTGTAGACCATCAGGCTGGCGAGGTGGCCGAGCATATCCAGCTCGCTCAGCAGCATGCCGGCAAACACACCGGGTTGCCGCGCATTGAAGAACACGAAGCCGAAGAAGTAGCCGTTCACGCACATCGGCAGGGTGTAGCTGGCGCGGTAGCCGGCATCCATCAGGGCGCGCACATGCTGCTTCTGGCTGTCCTGCAGCACGCTGAAGTCGTTGATCACCCGTGGCGTCTGGCTGTTGGCCACGGCCTGCAGCCAGGTCGTTTGCGCGAGGTGGGCGTGGTACAGCGGCAGCGAGTTCTGGCCGTCCTCGATGGCGGCGAAGGTTTTCACCCAGTCGCTGCCATGGTCATACAGCGCCACGGCCATGCGCTGCACCTCGGGGTATTTCTGCTGCAGGGTCTGGAGCAGGTAACGCAGCTTCTGCTGCAGTGGGCTCTGGTCCTGCAGGTCATGCAGATGGGACATCCCTTTCGCTCCTGGCGAGTGCGCTGACTGTTTCCTTTGAGATTAGCCGGGCGCGGCGGGCTGCGCCTCTAGACGTCCGTCGCAAGCGTTGTTGTCGGGCCCGTGTGGCCCTTACAGTCAGCGCACGATGGCCCCTACCTGCAAGGAATTCCCATGCTCTGCGTCGACTGGCTCCGCCACCATCCACAGCACTGCGCCCTGGTGGCCGAGTGGCTGTACCACCAGTTCCCCTACGAATTCAGCGAGCAGCCCCTGGCCGACTGGCAGGCCGAGTTCGCCGCCGGCCAGCACAACGGTGACTGGCTGATGCGCATTGCCCTGCAGAACGGCCAACCCATCGGCTGCGCCGGCCTGGCCCGCGACGACCTGCCCCAGCGCCCGGAACTTGGTCCCTGGCTGGCCTGCGTATTCGTACTGCCGCAAGCCCGTGGCCAGGGCCTGGCCGAACGGCTGATCGACGACATCTGCCAGACCGCGCGGGAGCAGGGGCATACGCGGTTGTATCTGCATACGCATGACCGCGCGGAGTATTACGCGCGGCGGGGGTGGGCTTTGCTGGAAGAGTTTGAGGCTTGGGGGGATAGGCAGTTTTTGATGGGGAGGGGGTTGTAGGGGGAGGTGGGCTACTTGTTGCACGGGTAGGGTATCTACCTACTCGTTGAGGGGGCTACGAGTGCAGGCGGTTTGTGACGATGGGTAGATCAATGCGGTCAGCCTGATTGGTGCCAAGGCGTTTGCCGTGGGGGGCAGTGGCATCCGGAGTATCGCTATTGGGAGAAGGCCGATTACAACGCGCTGATTGGGGCGTTTCATGAGGCGGCGAGGGAGTATCAGGCGAGGAAGGCTGGGAAGAAGAGGGAGGCGGGGGCTTTGGTTTAAGGCTGAGACTGTCTCTTAGATGTCAAACAAAAGGCCCGCCGAGTGGCGGGCCTTTTCATGTCTACGGATAAATTGACAAGTGTGCTTTTAGTGCGTTGTGCACAAATGCATCTTGATCAAGGAGTATTTCATCATCTCCGCGAAATGAAAATCTCATCTTTCTATTGTGTGGATGGATGTTTCCGATTGCGCCGATGCGGAAGAGGTCTTTCAGTAGAGTGTTGATTTTTGTTTTTTTGAATAAAGTGTCTGCCTCTTCATGGTCTTGCGATACATTCTCGCTTCGAGATAGCGCTTCTGCTCGGGAGAATATTTGTTTATATCCATATAGGAAGGTTTTTATTCCTTCTATTTCCTCCATACGGTATTTCGACTTGAGTTCTTCTGTGATTTCTACCCATGAGTCTCTGGAGTAATTCTTCCTGATTGAGTCGAATGCTTCGTGTTTGAAGGTTTTTTCATTTGGGTATTGGGTTTGAGCGATCATTAGTAGTCGAACAACGTCTCGAGGGCGGTACCATGAGTTGTGCAGTATATAGGTTTGTGGTTTTTTTCCTTGAATATCTTTGGGGAAATAATTTTCCCAGAGAGAGTTGGATGGTAGGCGTTCTAGTCCTGCGGACTCCCTAGCGTTATTTATTCTTTGCTCGATAATGAAAAGTAGTGGCTGTTGTGAGTCATCAATTCCAGGGCGGTTCCAGAGGATTTCTGTGCCAAACCCTAATAAGGCTTTGTTTATTTCTTTGCCGAGCGAGGATACGGCTGTTTGTACCTCGGAGCGTATGGCGGCGTATAAGCAGAGGTTAAAACCTTTAGATTTTGCGATGGCGTTGATTTTCTCAACGCTGACGATTAAGTCGCGTACCAGTCTGGCGTCACGTTGATACTGTTTTTGTGTATTATAGTTCAGTTCAAGTTCGTCAAAGAAAATATTTAGTCTGTCGTTTTCTTGTTGTAGGGCGTTAAATGCTGTGTCTGCTTTTCTAACTAGGTCGTTGAACTGTATTTTTGCTGTGCCGGCCTCGTTCCAGTCAAGTTCTAAACCAAGTTTTGGTGAATTGCTGATTTCGATGGTGCCTTTTCTTATTGTTGGGATTAATCTCATTAATCCTTGTTTTTTATCTGATCTATATTCGGAATTAACTAATTCTATGAATTTCTCTAGGTTTGCATTCTTTTGAAAGACTTCACTTGAGCCTTCGGAGATGGCCTCTGCGATTTTTCTGTAGATAAACCACCGCCAAACCATCTCGAAGTCATCGCCGTCAAAGCTCTCGGAGTTTGAGTCGGCGACCTGTACTCGTGAGGCTTTTGAAAATTCCTTTCTAGTGTCTTCGTCTACGTCTGTTTTAAATAGCATGAAATGCGAAGAGGAGTTAGGGAGGTCATCTAGAGCTATCGAGATGTATCGTAGTAGTGCTGTTTTTCCTGTGCCTTTCAGTCCGGTCACGAAGTATTTTTCTTTTTCTATAAATTTCTCCGTTACTAAGTTTGGTGGGCTGACAAATGATGTCTTAAATCTGTTTCTTTCTTCTGGGCTATTGTTGAGTAGCTCATTTTTTGCATCAATATTTCCGAGATATATATCTGAAAGCTTGATCAATTTTGTTCTCCTTTTGGGCTTTAATTGTTTTGCATTCTTCGGTTTTTATTAGAGATTTTTTTGATGGTCCCCACGCTCCGCGTGGGAACCCATCCAGAGGTGCTCTGCGTCCCGCAGACGAGGAGCGTCTGTAGCTGCGTGCCCATTCGGAGCGTGGGAATGATCGAGTAGGGCGGGTGAAACCCGCGTGAGGTGGCTGCGCGGGTTTCACCCGCCCTACGGCGAGGCAAACCGACAACTCCGACCTGCCTGAAACGCGAAAGCTTCATGCGCGCAAACTCCCCGTCAGCAGGCCGAGTGGAGGTGTTGCGCAGGGGGACGCGAGGCATGGACGCCGAGCGAGGAACGAAGGGACAGGGACGTCCCTTCGTGACGGCCCCCGGAGCGGCACCGGAAGGAGGGGAGTCGAGCACAGCGAGACCCGGATGCCGGGGTGTGTTTCTTTGCCTAGCTTTCTTTGCACAAGCAAAGAAAGTAGGTCGCCCAGCAGGGCGAAACCGTGCGTAAGAGCAGCATCAGAAACAGGCCAGCGCAGTGAAGTCGTCATTCCCGAAGTTCACTTGGCGGGTTTGCGATTACGTGCATACAGCGACTTGCCGCCGGTTGCGGTCGCGCCACGTTCCTGCAGTTCAAAGCGAGCGTTCTGCGCCTTGATCAGGTCGCTCAGCTTCTTGTGGCCATAGAGCCGCGAGTCGAAGTCCGAGCGCAGCTTGCTGATATTCATACCCAGCGCACCCAGATGACACCAGCCATCCTCATCCGAGTTGTCGTCGATCACCTTGGCTATGAAATCCACCGGCACCTTCTGCGGCTTCACCTTGGCTGGTGCCGTCGGTGCGGCGGGCTTGACCTCGTTCGCGGCAACCGGCGTAACAGCGCCAGCCGCCTTGGCCGCCGCAGGCTCAACCTCCGCCACCTCGGCATCGTCACGCAGCAACTCGGTATAAATGAACTTATCGCAGGCCGTCACAAACGGCTTGGGCGTCTTCTGCTCGCCAAAGCCGATCACCTCCAGCCCTTCCTCGCGTATCCGCGCCGCCAGGCGGGTGAAGTCGCTGTCGCTGGAGACCAGGCAGAAGCCATCGAAACGCCGGGTATAGAGCAGGTCCATGGCATCGATGATCAGCGAACTGTCGGTGGCGTTCTTGCCCTTGGTATAGGTGAACTGCTGCATCGGCTGGATCGAGTAATCCAGCAGCACCTGCTTCCAGCCACCCAGGTTGGGTTGGGTCCAGTCACCGTAGATGCGCTTGACGCTGGCCAGCCCGTACTTGGCGATTTCCTCGAACAGGCCTTCGACGATGGCCGCCGAAGCGTTGTCCGCGTCGATCAGTACGGCGAGGTGTTTCTGTTGGCGAGGCGCTGGGGCTTTGCTGGCCATGAATGCATCCTTGCTGGTCGATGCCCCGACCATACTGCGAACCACATCGCATTGCCAGACTTGAAACCCCAGTCAACAACCACCCCATAGCCCAACCCCAGCTCTCACCATTCACCCCCTCACTGATGGCATCCGCCCGCAGTGCTTTTCGGCTACAACCGAACCCACATCCCCGTGAGGAATCCCACATGCCCGCCCTCAGCCAGAAACACCTGTTCCAGCTCGCCAGCCTCGCCGCCCTCGGCGGCTGGGGCGTATTGATCCTGCTGCCCACCTGGAGCCAGGGCCCGCGCCTGGTGCTCGGCGTCGCCGTGGTAGTGCTCTGTGTGCTGTACGGCGTCAGCCTGTTCCAGGCCCTGACCAGCCGGGGCGAGCGCAGCATGGGCAAGCCCGGCTTCTTTACCCTGCGTGGCATGCTGGCGCTGTTCAGCAACCCCAAGGCGGTGCTGGCGGCGTGGATTCATATCCTCGCGTTTGACCTGATGGTGGGCCTGTACATCCAGCAGCAGGGCGCGGCGCAGGGCATCAGCCACCTGTGGCTGGTGCCGTGCTACCTGATGGCGATGATGTTCGGTCCGCTGGGCTTGCTGCTGTTCCTCGGGGTGAGCCTGCTGCACTAAGCGCAGGCCCGCCGCCACGGCCGAGCGCGGTCAGCGCTCGCCCAGCCAGCGCACCTGCTTGACCACCATGTGCATGAAGCCATTCTCGCTCGGCGTGCGGTAGGCGCCGATGGCACCGAGATGTTTGGCCATCACCGCCGTCATCTCCCAGCCATCGACCGGCTCGGCCGCCCAGGTGGCGCAGGCCAGTTGGAGCAGGCCCTGCTCCTCGCCGAGTTCACGGATGGCCCGCGAGCCGCTGCGTACCGGCTCCAGCAGCGAGTCGTTGGCCCAGGCCCACATCCAGGTGTTGGAGCGGCTGGAGAAGCTGCCGACGAAATCGATGGCGCATTCCAGTACCGGCTGGCCGTCGTTGGAGAACACCAGGGTGGCGTTCTCCTGGTACCAGTCCCAGCGCTGGTATTCGCCGATGCCGTAGGTTTGCATGAAGTCGGCCTGGCGCGCCTGCAGGTAGTCGAAGCTGTCGCTGATCAGCGCGGCCAGCGCGTCTTCGTCCTGCAGCCAGTTGCGCGCGCGGATGTCGCAGTAGCACTGCGCGCAGACCATCTTGATGTCGGCGAAGGCTTCGGCCCGCTCGTTCCATTCGCCTTCCTGCTCCAGCATGGCGTCGCACTGGTCGCACCAGGCGTCCGGGTAGGCGTCATCGGGCTGTTCGGGGTCGTACCCCATGTTGAAGCCCTGGCCACTGCCGCGCTGCAGGTGCTGGCAGACAAAGGCGGCGGGGCCTGCGCCGTGTTCAGCGCATTCGGCAGGGAAGGTTTCGTCGCTCATGGTCTGTACCTGCGGGGCAGAGGCTGTGGGGGTAACAGTAGACGGCGGGCGTGGATCAGATGTGTTTCAACAGGCTCCGCTCGGGCTGTTGCGGGTTGTAGTACACCCGGACTTTGCCGCCCACCGGGTATTGCATCAGCTCGCGCCGGGCACTGCTTGCCGAGCTGTATTCGGCCGGTTGTATGCGCAGCCGGTTGCCCTGGTAGCGCACTCCATCCACCTGGTACGAATACTCGACCCTGACCTCGTACTCGTAGCCGCTTCGGTAAGCCGAGTTGGCGAGTTGCCGGTCGATGCGCGACGCGGTGATCACGCCCTCGGTGGTCGGCCATTCCCGCGAGTCGCCCATCTCCAGAGCCTGCTGTATGCCGAAGTACAGCATCACGCCGAGCATCAGCAGGTAAAGCACTTGTTTCATATCGCCCTCCCTGGGCTTGATCGCGGCGTAGCCCCGCGATTTTATTCTCTAGAATACCGAATGAACCCTCCCCGCCAGGCAGTCCCATGTACGAAACCACCCGCCTGAAACGCCGCCAAGTGGATGTGTCCCAACTCGAGATCGGCATGTTCGTCTGCGAGGTGGATCGGCCGTGGCGGGAGACGCCTTTTCTGTTCCAGGGCTTTCCGCTGCTGACCGTGCAGGACATCCGCGCGGTGCAGGATTGCTGCCAGTACGTGTTCATCGACGAGTTCCAGCGCGTCAAGGTCAGCCTGATGCCGGACAGCGCCGGGCCGGCGCCGGCGGACTCGCACAAGCGCGCCCCGCTGTCGCGCGAGATGCAGCAGGCGCGGCGCAACCGGGACAAGAGCTCGGCCGTGCTCAAGGAGGTGTTTTTCGACGTGCAGCTGGGCCGGGGCATCAATACCGCGGCCTGCCGTGAGGCGGTCAGCGACAACCTGCAGAGCCTGTTGCGCAACGAGAGCGCCCTGCTCTGGCTGACGCGCATGAAAAGCCAGGACGAGTACACCAGCCAGCACTGCCTGTCGGTGTCGATCATGGCCATGGGCTTCGGTCATCACCTGGGGCTCAGCAATGACAGTCTGGAGCAACTGGGCATTGCCGGCCTGCTGCACGATGTGGGCAAGATCAGGGTCGATCCGCAGGTGCTGAACAAACCGGGCAAACTGAGCGCCGAGGAGTTCGAGCACATCAAGCAGCACGCCACGCTGGGCTACAAGCTGCTGCTGAGCCACCGCGACCTGCCGTCGATCGCCGTGGATGTTGCCCACGGCCACCATGAGCGGCTCGACGGGCAGGGCTATCCGCGCGGGCTGGGGGCCGCGCAGATCGCCTATTTCACCCGCATCATCAGCATCATCGACTGCTTCGACGCGATCACCAGTAACCGCGTGTACGACCGCGCCCGCACGGTCAAGGATGCCTTCAAGGTGCTGATGGATTGCCGGGAGACGCACTTCGATGCCGAGCTGGTGATGCGCTTCATCGAATGGTTGGGCATCTTCCCGGTGGGCACGCTGGTGGAACTGCACACCGGCGAGATCGGCCTGGTGCTGGAGAAACACCCCAAGCTGCAGTTGCGTCCCAAGGTGGCGGTACTGATCGACCGTGACGGCCAACGCTGCCCACCGCGCTTCCTCGATCTGTCGCGGATCTGCACCGATGAGCAGTCGCAACCTTACCGCATCACCGCCTGCCTGCCCGATGGCGCGCTCGGCCTGAGCGTGAACGATCCCCAGGTGCAGGCGCTGCTGGATAACCGCGAGCTGGCTGACCTGGACGACGAAGCGGAAGTCCCGGAGCTGCTCGCGCACTGGCAGCGACTTGGTGGCGAGTGAGGGCGCAGTGGCCCGTTACCCTGGGCTGTTGAGGTTTGAAGCCGTCGTCGCGGGCTAGTGCCCGGCATGGGCATCCTGCGGCAGGCGCAGCCCCAGACGGGTCTTCATCTCCAGTTCCAGCTCGGCCACGCGCCCGTTGGCCATGAGCCGGACCAGCTCTTCCTCGAAGATCTTCGACAGTCGCTCGCCATCCGGATGCCGTTTGGAGAAGCTCAGCCAGAAGCCATCGTTGGAGATCATCCCGACCCGTTCGATCTGCGGGCCGAGTTTGGCTTCCAGAATACGCAGCTGCCCCGGCAGGCTGTTCATGATGATGAAATCCACCCGGTCCTTGACGAGCATGTTCAGCAGATTGGCGTCCGAGCGTGCCACCAGGCGCTCGATGTGCGGATCATTCATCAGGTCGCTGGGGTAGGTGTAGGCGTTGGTGATGCCCACGCGCTGGCCTCGCAGGTCCTTGCTACTCAGTTCCGGCTGGAAGCGCCCGCGCAGGGCGAAGATCGCCAGTCCTTCATGGAACATCGGCGTCGGGTGCCAGTAGAACTGGTCGCGATTGTCGTCGGTGATGGTGACGTTGAAGCAGGCTACGGCATGGCCGGTTTCGGCGTAGTGCAGGCAGCGTGAGAAGGGCACGGTGATGAAGTCCACGGCGATGTCGCGGCGGGCGAAGATTTCGCGTACCAGTGCCGGGGTGAATCCTGTCGGTTCGGTGCTGTCGGTCCGCCGGGCTGAATAGGGTGGCCAGTCGTCTTCGGCGGCAATCAGGATCCGTTCGGCATGAGCCTGGCCGAACGTCGCGCACAGTGCCAGTGTCAGCAGAAGATGCCGCGTTTTCATGGACATGACCTCTGGGGCGGGAGGTTTGACCTCACGTGCGTTGAGTATCGGCCAGGGAGGGCGCGGGTGGGGTCTGGCGGGACGTATGGTCGTGTTGTCCGGCAGGTGCAGGCCTCGGTGGCTGTCAACCGGTCGGCGAGACGGCGCGTGATGGCTTGTCAGCCCGTCGCAGCCCGGCATGCGCTCCGTTGGCAGCGGGGCAGGGCGGGGTTGCAGATTGGCCGGGGGCGTTGTCGACGGCGCGTCGCTTCTGACGTGCCGCGCAAGCAAGGGACGGCAGCCGTCGATCCGGCCTGCCGTGCGAGCGCTGCTGCTCTGTCAAAGGCAGGCCCCGTCTGTGCGGGGCCTGTGATTACCAGCGGTAGCCGTGGTCGTGGTGATGGTGGCGATGGCGTTTGTGCCAGTGCTTATGGCGATAGCGCGGCTCGGGTACGTAGTACACCGGCCCCGGCGTGTAATAGACCGGACGGGCTTCGTAGTAGACCGGGCGCGGTTCGTAGTAGACCACGGGCGGCGGGGCGTAGACGGGTTCCGGTTGGTAGACCCGGACGGGGCGCTGGCTGGCCAGCACGCCGCCAATGATGGCACCGACGGCGACACCCGCGGCCACGTCGCCGCCGTCGGCCGCGAGTGCCTGCTGCTCGCCTGCGAGAGCCAGGCTGGCGATCAGTCCGGTGATGAGGGGGATACGCGAATGCATGGTCGAGACTCCTGTGAAACCGGAGGTGTCCGGTTACAGGCTTCGACTGCCAGCGCCGCGATGTTTTCCCGGGGGCTATGTAAATCCTGTGTAAAAGCCGGGCTGCCGGGCAGGGGCGGCAGCCCGGCTCCCGCCCGCGACGTCAGGCCTGGCGGTGCTTGTCCAGGTCGACATCCATGTCGGTCGCGCCGACGCAACCGAACAGCTTGAGGCGTGGCAGGTGCGCCGCGATCTTCGGCTTGAGCTGGCGCGCGAAGGCGTAGCCGGAGCAGGTGTCGAAGTACAGGCTGCCGCTCCAGTCCGGGGAGGTGTTTTCGTTCAGCACCTGGGCGAGGCGGTCCAGGGTCAGGTCGCTGAAGCTGTCGACGTCTTCGCCGATGCTCGACGCATTGCCGTGCGCGGTGATGATCAGAATGTCATCGCCCTGCAGGCGTTTCAGGGTTTGCGGCAGGGCGGCGATGCGGCAGCCGCTGTAGCGGAAGTCGCAAGGGAACTTGAGGGCGGCGCCGCTGACTTCGTCGTCGTTGCGGCACCAGCAGATCAGGGTGGTGGACATGCTGTTCTCCTGGTTGGCCCCGTGAGTGGGGTGGGCCAATCCTGCGCGGCCGGCTGCCAGCGGCATCAGGCGGAAGTCATTCCCTGATGGCCGCGTGGCGCACGGCGCATGTGCAGCTTTTGAGCTTTACTGCTTGCCAAGGGACTTCACTGGTGCGGGGGCAAGCCGATGAACAGAGTCTCGCAAGCGGCCGCGTCGGCCCTGGTGCTGCTGGCACTGGGGCTGGGTGGTTGCTCCGGGCGGCTGGAACATGAGGCCATCGTCAGCAAGAACAGCGAGCCGCAGGCTGGCGAGCTGTTGCAGAGCAACGTCGACCGTATGGCGACCCTGGCCATGCGCGATAACCTGTCCAGCCTCTATCAGCTGATGGGCAAGCTGTATCAGCGCAACCCCCGCGAATGGCGCAAGACCGGCCTGCCCAGCCGTGAGGCGGCGGAGCAGGCCATCCACCAGGCCATCGAACTGAACCAGCCACTGCCGCAACTGGGCGGCAGACGCGACGTGGCGGCGTTGAGCTACGCCTTGAGCGCGGACTTCCAGGGAGACCGGGTCGGTGCCTTCGTCTATGCCCTGGGCAGCATGCTGGTGACCGCGCATGGCGGGCGCACCGAGTTCTACCTGAGTGATTCGCTCGACCCGCAGTTTGTCTTCAACGCCTCGCGCAATGTCGAGAAGGCGGCCTGGATGCTGGCCCAGCGCCGCGATGCCGAGGGGCAACCGCTGCTGCTGTCCAACGAGGGGAGCAACCTCAGCTATGCGGTGGAGTTCGGCAAGATGACCGCGCGCCTTGATCTGCTTGCCCACGTGCTGGAGGAACGCTACCGGCGCATCGGAGTGAACTACGCCCACGGCCTGTTGTTCCTCAACTTCTTGCCGGTGCAGTGACCAGGCAGTCTCAG
The DNA here is from genome assembly GCF_900156545.1 of Aquipseudomonas alcaligenes. Lineage (GTDB taxonomy): Bacteria > Pseudomonadota > Gammaproteobacteria > Pseudomonadales > Pseudomonadaceae > Aquipseudomonas > Aquipseudomonas alcaligenes_A. The sequence continues at coordinate 662,980 of NZ_FTNW01000002.1, read as the reverse complement.
CTTGAGTGCATGGGCAACTTGCTACTAATCTGCCACCGCGCTCAGGGACGAACGCAAGTGGTGGATTTGCGCCTCGTGTAGTCCCGACGCACCGGGCTGCGCCCGGCACCAACCATCATCTAAAGGATTGCCCCATGCGTCGTTTGCTTTGCCTTTCGCTGTTTTCCCTGATCCTCACGGGCTGCGCTTCCTCTGCCAAGATCGAAGGCATGACCGTTGCCGAGACCCAGGCTCGCGCCAATAGTTACGCCCCTGCTCTGCAGGACAACCTGCAGCTGAGCGAAGTCAAAGGTGGCCAGGAAACCAACCCGATGTGGACCTCCGAAATCGGTGGTCAGGAGTTCCAGGCTGCGCTGCAAAAGTCCCTCGGCAATGCCGGCCTGTTGAGCGCTGGCGACAAGGCGCCCTACTCTCTGCGCGCCAACCTCGTCCGCGTCGATCAGCCGATGTTCGGGCTGGACTTCGAAGTGACCAGCGAGGTCGAGTACACCCTGGTGGACAATGCCACCGGCAAGGAACTGCTGCGCGAGACCCTGCGTACTCCGTTCACCGCCGGCGTGGGCGACGCTTTCATTGCCGTGAAGCGCCTGCGCCTGGCCAACGAAGGCTCCGCTCGCGAGAACATCTCCGCGCTGCTCAAGCGCTTGAGCGAGTTGAACATCGAGGCCAAGCAGGTTTCGCTGAGCCAGTGATCCATCGGCAAGGGTGAGGCGTGCCTCACCCTTGCTCCTGCGCATCGCCTCCTATTCCTCCCACTTGCGCAGTATCTTCTCCAGTTCACCGCTGGCGCGCACCTTGTCCAGCGCCGCGTCGAACTGCCTGGCACGCTGGCTGTCACCCTTGGCAAAGGCCACATAGCGCGGCATTTCCACCAGCGGTGTGGGCAGCAGGCGCACGCTACCGTGGGCCCGTTGTTCCTGTATGAAATAAAGCAGCTGGGTGCGGTCACCGACGATGATGTCGATGCGCCCCGCCAGCAGCATGGACACCAGCTGGCGTGGGTTCTGCGCGCTGGTATCACGGCGCAGGTCAGCCTTGTCGAAGTTGGACTCGTAGGCGTAACCGCGTACTTGCCCGATGACGAACGGGGTGAAATCGTCCAGGGTCTTCCAGTCCTTGAGGCTGATCTTGTGGCTGGTCATGAATACAGTGGAGCCGGTGCGGATCGGCCCGGCCAGTTCGTACTGGGCCTTGCGCTCGGGCGTGCCGGCGAACTGGAAGGCCATCTCCACCTCGCCGCGATCGAGCATGCGTTTGACCCGTTCCCAGGGGTAGAGGCGCAGCTGATAGTCGATGGCGCCCGCCTGCATGATCGCCTGGATCAGTTCGACATCCACCCCGCGCGGGGTGTCGTCGTCCATGGTCACGAAGCTGTAGGGGGCGAACTGTTCATCGCCGACCACGCGCCAGGTTTCGGCGGTGGCAAGAGCGCTGAACAATACCAGGAGAAGAAGCGGCAGGCTGCGCATGTGGACCTCCCAGGCGGTAGGCGTCCGTTTCTTTCAGCCTAGCGGCCCGGGAAGGATTTGCCTCTGCGATCGTGCAGCGACTGCCCGCACTCTGCTGACGACACCGGCGAGGTGCCGGTAATGACGAGGAGGCCATCATGCCCAATATCAGCAAAGAGAATATCGAGCAGCTCAAGCAGGCCGGTTGGGTCGAGCACTATTCCGGGCTGCCGGCGGACCTGTATTTCTCCACGCGTGGTGCTGACGAACCGTGGAGCGACAAGCCGCACCTGCATCTGAACTATGCTATGGACGGCAGCCTGCAGTCGCTGACCTGGAAAAACGGCGACGGCCAGAACAGCTATCTGTACCGGCAAGGCAACTGGCTGGCTTTCGGCGGCGTGCCGGAGGTGCTCAAGAGCCAAGCCGAATGGCTGAAGGCCAACCTGAAGTAAGGCGTGCGGCCCGGCCTTGTGCCGGGCCGTCTTGCTTCAGACCTTGCGCACGAACTCGGATTTCAGCTTCATCGCGCCGATGCCATCGATCTTGCAGTCGATGTCGTGGTCGCCGTCGCACAGGCGAATGTTCTTCACCTTGGTGCCGACCTTGACCACCAGCGACGAACCCTTGACCTTGAGGTCCTTGATCACGCTGACGCTGTCGCCGTCCTGCAGTACGTTGCCCACCGAATCCTTGATCACCGGCTCGCCGTCGCCAGCCTCGGCAGCCGCACCCGGAGACCACTCGTGGGCGCACTCCGGGCAGACCAGTTGGGTGCCGTCCTCGTAGGTGTATTCGGAGTTGCACTTCGGGCAGGGGGGCAGGGTGCTCATGGTGGTGCCTCGTTCGGAGCGAAAAGGCGCGCATTGTATAGGGTTTTAACGGTGGGAGGGCGTTTGCTGTCGGGCTGTATCAGGGCGCAGGTGTGGTGCTCAGCGAGCCTGGCGGGTGCGCGCGAGGATGGCCTCGTTGAATGACTCGACTACCTGATGAGGCACATCGCGGGAGAACATCAGGTACATGGGTTCGTGTGGCTGCTCGCTGACAGTCCTCAAACGCACCGGTTGGCCCCCGACGGCCTGTTGGGTCCGAGCCACGCTCATTTCCACCAGGTAGCCGTCGATGCGCTGGGCCGCCAGCAATTGGTGCAGTTGCTGATCCCAGCGTACTTCCAGGTGCCGGGTTGGCGCGGCTTGTGGACGCACCAGTGGTTCCAGGGTGCCGTAGTTGAAGCCGCGGATCAGCCCGAGCACGCGCCGTTGGCCGTTGCTCCGTGGTTCAGCCAGCCAATCCGCCAGTGACAGCTCATGCATCGGTTGCTGCGGCTGCTCCTGCGGAGCTCTTACCACCAGTACCATTTGCTCGTAACGATACGGCTGGCTGAACTGGGCATAGGCCTCGCGCTCGGCGCTGCGGCTGGCACCGTAGAGCATGTCCAGCTGGCTACTCTTGAGAAGTTGCAGTGCGCGTACCCAGGGCGTTTCCACGAAGATCAGGGTGCAGCCCGCGGCAGTGGCCAGTTCCTGCATCAGTTGATATTCGCTGCCGGTGAGTTGGTCGTCCTGACGGTGAATGAGCGGGAACCACTCCTCCCAGCCAACCCTGAGCTGGCAGGGGACGGCCATGTTCGGCAGGGTCAGGCAAAGGACGAGGAGGGAAATCGATCGGAGCATGGCTAAACACTGCAACGGGCGGAATCCATTGCAGTGTAGGCCTGGTGTCACAGCGTGGCGGGGTTGCCGGCGTTGCTCAGGCGGCGCGCCTGCTTGAGGTAAAGCGTCAGTTCGCGGGCGGGCAGCGGCTTGCTGTAGAGGTAGCCCTGACCCTCGTTGCAGCCCTGGGTGATGATGTAGGCCTCTTGCTCGGACGTCTCCACGCCCTCGGCGATGACCTGCATGCCCAGGCTCTTGCCGAGCTGGATGATGGCCCGAACGATGGTCGCATCGTCCTCGTCATCGAGCAGGTCCTGGACGAAGCTCTTGTCGATCTTGATCTTGTCCAGCGGCAGGCTCTTCAGGTAACTCAGTGAGGAGTAGCCGGTACCGAAATCGTCGATGGCGATCAGCGCGCCCGCGCGGCGCAGGCTGAGCAGGTGCTGGGCGGCGGTGCTGATGTCTTCCATCAGGCCGGTTTCGGTGACTTCCAGTTCAAGGCTGCGCGACGGCAGGCGATAGACCTGCAGCAAGTTGCTGACCATGCGCGGCAGCTCGGCATGGTGCAGCTGAACAGTCGACAGGTTGACTGCCATGCGCAAGTCGCTGAAGCCCTGGTCATGCCATTCGCGCAGCTGGCGCAGGGACTGATCGAGTACCCATTCGCCGATGGCGATGATGGTGCCGTTCTGCTCGGCCAGCGGGATGAACAGGTCGGGTGGTACGAAGCCGTGTTGCGGGTGCTGCCAGCGAATCAGCGCCTCGACGCCGACCACGCGGTGGTCGGCATAGTCGATCTGTGGCTGGAACACCAGGTGCATCTCGTTGCGGTTGAGGGCCTCGCGCAGCTCCTTCTCCAGCTCGCGGCGGCGGCGCATCTCGCTGTCGACGCTGGCGATATAGAACTGGTAGCGGTTGCGCGAGCGGCTCTTGGCCAGGGTCATGGTCTGTTCGGCTTTCTGCAGCAGCTTTTCGGTGCTGTCGCCGTCTTCCGGGAACAGGGTGATGCCGATGGTGGCGCGCAGGCGCACTTCCTGCTGTTCCAGGGCGAAGGGCGCTTCGAGGCTGTCGAGGATGCTCTGTGCCAGCTCGGCGGCTTCATAGGGCTGCTCGATGTCGGCCTGGACCAGGGCGAACTGGTCGCCGCCAAGGCGGGCCAGGGCGCCGAGGCGGCCGCTGTGGCCACGCAGCCGGTCGGACAGGGCCAGCAGCAGCTGGTCGCCGGTCTGGTAGCTGAACTGTTCGTTGATGCCCTTGAAGTCGTCCAGGCCGACGCACAGCACGGCCACGCGGCGCTGCAGGCGACCGGCGTCTTCGAGAATCTGGTCGAGCTGCTGCTGCAACTGCATGCGGTTGGGCAGGCCGGTGAGGAAATCGTACTGCGACATGCGCAACAGGCTGTTTTCCGCCTCGCGGCGCAGGTGGGTGTTGCGTTCGATGGAAGCGAGCAGGTCGTTGGCGGTGTTGATCCACAGCCCCAGTTCGTTCTTCTCGTTGCCCTTGAGCATCGGCAGCTTGTGTTCGCTGGGACGGTCCGGGTTGATGTCGCTGAGGTACTCGATGATCTTCGACAGTGGCTTGGTCAGCAGCCAGTGGTAGACCATGTACAGCACCAGTGCCATGGCCAGGGCCCGCAGCACGCCGGAGACGAAGATGATCACCGAGGTGGTGATGAAGTTATCGCCGTAGCTGGCGGTATCCAGGGTAATGGTCAGGTCGCCGTAGTATTCGCTGTACGGGCCCTTGCCAACCAGTTGGGTGGTGAAGGTCTGTTCCTTGCCGAGAATCGGGTCGGTGATCCAGCGGCTGGCTGAGGGAGTCAGTTCGCGCGAGCGCTCGGCGAGCATCGGCTCGTTGGGGTGGCCGATGGCGGCGTAGCGCACGGCTTCATGCTGGAACAGGCCTTCGATGACCTGCATACCCATCTCGCGGTCAAGGCTGTACACGGCCTGGGTCGAGGGGTCGCGGAACATGCCGAGGATCCGCTGAGCGTCGTTGGCCACGGCCTGCCGTGTCTTGTAGATGTCGAAGACAATCTGCCCGCAACTCAGCACTACCCCGACCACCAATGCCGACAGCAGGACAACACGTAGCAGTTTTAGCGACAGGCTGTTTTTCAGGTCCAGCTTCAAATGCGTATTCCTTGTTCGCCGCCGGAGGCATATGACCGATGTGAGTATTGGCAAATGAGCGTGAGCCGTCAAAGGGCCATTACGTCACCGCTGCATTTTTTTGAGCACAGACGCTATTGCCGGTGTCTGCGCTGGGGCATTTGGTTTGACCGGGCGGACCGACGGTCGCATGAATGCAAAAGCCCGGCACAGGGCCGGGCTTTTGTGTGGAGCGGTCAGGCGACTCAGGCGGCGAAGTTCTTCGCCACGAAGTCCCAGTTGACCAGGTTCCAGAACGCCTCGACATACTTCGGACGCAGGTTGCGGTAGTCGATGTAGTAGGCGTGTTCCCACACGTCGCAGGTCAGCAGCGGGGTGTCGCCGCTGGTCAGCGGGCAGCCGGCACCGATGGTGCTGGCCAGGGCCAGGGAGCCGTCGGCCTTCTTCACCAGCCAGCCCCAGCCGGAACCGAAGGTGCCGATGGAGACCTTGCTGAACTCTTCCTTGAACTTGTCGAAGGAACCGAAGGTGGCGTTGATGGCGTCAGCCAGGGCGCCGGTCGGCTGGCCACCGCCGTTCGGCGACAGGCAGTTCCAGTAGAAGGTGTGGTTCCAGATCTGCGCGGCGTTGTTGAACACGCCACCGGAGGAAGTCTTGATGATCTCTTCCAGGCTCTTGCCTTCGAACTCGGTGCCCGGCACCAGGTTGTTCAGGTTCACCACGTAGGCGTTGTGGTGCTTGCCGTGGTGGAACTCCAGGGTCTCGGCGGACAGGTGCGGCTCAAGGGCGTTCTTCTCGTACGGCAGCGGCGGCAATTCGAAAGCCATGGTCTATCTCCTCATCAGGTCGGGATATGTGCGACTAGCGCAGGCCGTTCACGGGGCGGCCGGAATACGGGCGGCGACGAGTTTGTACTCTTTAAGTGTGCCGCGAGGCCGGGATCATAGCACCCGACCCCGGCCTTATCCACGCAGCAACTGTGTGGGAAAGCCGATGCCAGCAGGCCTCAGGCGAGCTTGAGGAGGACCACGCCGAGGGCGATCACGGCACAGGCGAGCAGGCGCATGGGCGGCATCGGCTCCTTGAGCAGCAGCCAGCCGATCAGCAGGGCGAACAGCACGCTGCTCTCGCGCAGCGCCGAGACCATGGCCACCGGCGCCTGGGTGGTGGCCCAGATCACCAGGCTGTAGGCCAGCATCGACATGGCGCCGCCACCCAGGCCGCCGCGCCAGTGCGGACCGAGCCGGAGGAAGATGCGCGGGCCGCTGCGCAGGGTGATCAGCAGCGTCGCCACCAGGCCGTTGACCACGAACAGCCACAGCGCATAGCCGATCGCATCGCCATTGCTGCGCGCGCCGAGGGCATCGGCCAGGGTGTAGCCGGCGATGCAGGCGGCGGTGGCGAGGGCATTCAGCAGCGGCGGGCCGTTGAGCGAGGCATGGGCGTGGCCGCCGCGCCAGGCCATCAGCCAGATGCCGGCGACCAGCACCTGCAGCGCCGTCCACTGCGCCGGTTGCAAGAGGTCGCCGGCCAGCAGTGCCAGCAGGGCGACCAGTAGCGGCGAACTGCCCCGGGCGATGGGGTAGACCTGCGACAGGTCGCCGTGCTGGTAGGCGCGCGTGAGGAACAGGTTGTAGCCGACGTGGAGCAGTGCGGAGAGGCCGATGAAAGGCCAGGCGACGGGCTGCGGCAGGCTGAAGAAAGGCAGGGCGGGCAGGGCCACGCAGGCGGCGCCGATCTGGATCAGCGAGGCGGTCAGGTAGCGGTCCAGGCCGATCTTCAGCAGGGCGTTCCAGCCTGCATGCAGCGCGGCGGCGGCCAGTACCAGGACAAATACCGTCGAATCCACGCGCCGCTCCCTATCCCCGCTCAGAGCGCCGCAGCATAGCGCTGCGACGCCTGCGCGGTCATGCGCCGGGTGCGTGCAGCACCAGTTGCGCCGCCACCGCGAACATCATCGCCGCCACCGCCAGGTCGAGCAGACGCCAGGTGGCCGGGCGCGCCAGCCAGGGTGCAAGCCAGGCGGCGCCCAGGGCCAGGGTGAAGAACCAGATCAGCGAGGCGCTGGCCGCGCCCAGGGCGTAGGCGCCGGGCACCGGCTGCTGGGCGCCGAGGGAGCCGATCAGCAGCACGGTATCCAGATAGACGTGCGGGTTGAGCAGGGTCACCGCCAAAGCGGCGAGGAGCACCGCGCGGCGCGAGCGCGGGCCGCTGTCCTGCTGCTGCAGGGCCTGCGGCCGGATGGCCCGGCGCAGCGCCTGCATACCCAGCCAGAGCAGGAAGGCGGCTCCACCCCAGCGCGCCACAGCCAGCAGTGTCGGATTCTGTGCCAGCACGGCCGCCAGGCCGAACACGCCGGCGGCGACCAGCAGCGCGTCGCACAGTACGCACAGTGCGGCCACCGGCAGGTGATGCTCGCGGCGCAGGCTCTGCGCCAGGACGAAGGCATTCTGCGCGCCGATGGCGATGATCAGGCCGGCCGCCACCAGCAGGCCGTTGAGGTAGCTCTGCCACATCTCAGCAGCCCTCCGCGGCCAGACGCTGCAGCCTGGCCAGGGCGCGCTCGGCATCGGCCTCGGCGACGAACAGGTGGTCGTGGTGGAAGCCGGCGATCACGTTGCAGCTGATGCCCTCGCCGGCCAGTGCCTTGGCGAAGGCGGCAGTAAGGCCGACAGCGGCCAGCGAGGAATGCACCTCGAGGGTGATCCAGGCGGCCAGGTAGTCGTAGGCCAGGCCCAGGCGCTCGGCTTCCTCGCGGGCCAGGATCAGGGTGGTGCCTTCGGCTTCACGGAAGCTGCCGAGGGCGGCGGCGACCTGCACCACGGTGGGCTGTGGCACGCTGCAGAACACGAAGCTGCCGGGGTTGAGGCGTGGCGACAGGCTGGCGAGCAGGCGGCTCAGGTTGGTTTCGCCGGTCATGGCGGAGTCCTTGTTGGGATTGTGATGCTGGCCAGTCTGGGGATTGCCTGTGTATAAGAAAAACAAATCATGCTGATCTCTCATTAGGAAATCTTATGTTCGACTACAAGCTGCTGGCGGCCCTGGCTGCCGTGGTGGAGCAGGGCGGCTTTGAGCGCGCGGCGCAGCTGCTTGGTTTGTCGCAGTCGGCGGTGTCGCAGCGGATCAAGCTGCTCGAGGCGCGGGTCGGCCAGCCGGTGCTGCTGCGCGCCGCGCCGCCGGCGCCCACCGAGATCGGCCGGCGCCTGCTCAACCACGTGCAGCAGGTGCGCCTGCTGGAGCGCGACCTGCAGGGCCAGGTGCCGGCCCTGGCCGAGGACCAGCCGGCCGAGCGCCTGCGCATCGCCCTGAATGCCGATAGCCTGGCCACCTGGTGGGCGCCGCTGATGGGCGAATTCGTCGCCGAACACCGTCTGCTGCTGGACCATGTGGTGGATGACCAGGACGTCGGCCTCAAACGCATGCGCGCCGGCGAGGTGGCTGGCTGCGTGTGCGCCGCCGAACGCCCGGTGGCCGGTGCCCGTGCTCTGCCTTTGGGGGCGATGCGCTATCGCGCACTGGCCAGCCCGGCCTTCGTTGCCCGGCATTTCGCTGCGGGTTTCGACGGCGCGGCGCTGGCGCGAGTGCCGTCGATCGTGTTCGGCGCTGACGACCAGCTGCAGCACCGCTTCCTCGCCGGCCTCGGCGTCGGTGGCGGCTTCGCCCACCACCTGTGCCCCTCCTCGGAAGGCTTCGTGCGTCTTGCCTGTGCCGGGCTCGGCTGGGGCATGGTGCCGGAGCTGCAGGTTCGCCAGCAGCTGGCCAGCGGAGAACTGGTCGAACTGCTGCCGGAGCGGCCGCTGGACGTGCCGCTGTACTGGCATCACTGGCGCAACGGCGGCGAGCTGCTGGCCAGCCTGACCCGGCACCTGGAGCGTGGCGTGGGGGCGTGGCTGGTATAGGGGGCAGATGGCCTGCTCCCTCTCCCTTTGGGAGAGGGTTTGGGGGAGGGAGCTATAGGCTGCTTGGTGTAGCCTGGAAACCTCTCACTCCTACGCGGGCCGGCCCGGACCCTCTCCCAAGGGGAGAGGGGAGGTCAGGTCATAGTCCTGACTCAATCCGGGGCGGAGCTTCCTGCATTCCCCGGATTGCATCCGGGCTACGTGGTTGAGGGCATGCTGCCGCCCTACAGCTGGAACTGCGCCACCAGCCGCTCCTGGCTGCCGGCCACCTTGCGCAAGTGTTCGCCGCAGTCGCGGGTGTGCGCAGCGGTGCGGCGGTTCTCGGCGGTCATGTCGTTGAGCCGGTGCATGTGCTGGTTGACCTCCTGGGTAGTGGCCGCCTGCTGCTCGGCCGCCGCGGCGATCTGGAAGGCCAGGGCGTGGACGTCCTGCAGCGAGTTGTCGAGCTGGCTCAGGTTGCCCAGCACGGCCTGGGTCTCCACTTCCAGCGCACGTGCCTGGGTGCTGGAACCCTGCATCCGGATCTGCGCCTCGTCGGAGGATTGGCCGAGCGCTTCGACGATGGCCACGATTTCCTCGGTGGCCTGGCGGGTCTTCTGCGCCAGGTTGCGCACCTCGTCGGCGACCACGGCGAAACCCCGCCCGGCCTCGCCGGCGCGTGCCGCCTCGATGGCGGCGTTGAGCGCGAGGAGGTTGGTCTGTTCGGCGATGGCACGGATCACCGCCAGCACGCTGCCGATCTTCTGGCTGTCGCCGGCCAGGTGCTGCACCACCTGGTCGGCCTCGCGCAGGCCGGCGAGCAATTGGTCCTGCTGGCCGATCATGCGCTGCAGGCTGCCCTGTACGGTGATGAAGGCATCGCGCGCGGCGGCGCTGCCGTCGGCGCTCTGGCTGGCGCTGCTGGCGATTTCCTGCACGGTGGCGGCCATCTGGTCGACGGCGCTGACCACCAGCTCCAGCGCCTCCTGCTGCTGGTCCAGGCTGCTGCTGGTCTGGCCGGCGGCGCCAAGGATGTCGCCACTGGCATCGCCCACCGCCTGGCTGGCCTGGCGCAGGCGCTGCACCACATCACGCCAGGCGCGTGCCATCTCGTGCAGGGCCTGCATCAGGCCAGCCTGGTCGGTACTGTCGCCACTCAGGCGCAGTTCACCGGCGGCCAGGCGTCGGGCCAGTTCAGCCATCTGCCGCGGCTCGCCGCCCAGCGGCCGCATCACGCTGCGGCTGACCAGCCAGGTGGCGATGGCCACACCGACGATGGTCAGGCCGACCAGCAGCAGGACCTGCCACATCAGCGCGCGTACCGGGGCGAAGGCCTGGTCCTGATCCATTTCCGCGATCAGCGCCCAACGCTGATCATCCAGCTGCAGCGGCACGAAGGCCTTGAGCGCGGCCTGGCCATTTAGCCCTGCTTCGGCCAGACGTCCCTGCTGTCCGGCCAGGGCTTGCGCGATGGCGGCTCCGGGCAGGCGCTCCTGGCGGCGGTCGTCGCGTGCCACCTTGAGGTCGCTGAAGCGTACCGAGTCCGAACGCAGGTGGCCGTCGGGGCCGACCAGATAGGTCTCGCCGGCTTCGCCCAGGCCCTGGCGGGCCTGCATTACCCGGTTCAGCTCGGCCAGCGGCAGCTCCAGGACCAGCAGCAGTTGCAGTTCGCCCTCGTCGAGGACAGGTGCGGCGAGAAACTGGCTGGGTTCGGCCCCGGCTTGGCTCACCGCGAGGTCACCGATCTGCACCCGGCCGCTGTCCAGGCCGGCGCGCACAACGCGGCCGAGCGGGGTATCACGCCAGGCGGCCTCGCCCAGGTTCTGCTGGTAGTCGCTGCCGCGCTGCAGGCTGAACAGCACCTGGCCCTCCTTGCTCACCAGTTTCAGTTCGCTGTAGCCGAAGGTCTTGGCGAAGTTTTCGAAGATCGGCTTGTCATAGTTGGCGGTGCTGACCAGGGCCACGCCGTCCAGTCCGGCATAACTGGTGCCCAGATTGCTGGCCAGGGTGCTGAGCTGGTTGTGGCGGGCTTGCCAACTGTCCTGCAGTTGCTGTTGTTTGATATTTGCAACGGCTTCCAGGGCATTCAGGGCCTGTTCCTGAAGCGCCAGGCTGGCCTGGCGATACACCGTGACCGCCATGGCCAACACTGGAATTAGGCCGATCAGCAGAAAGCTGACAGCGAGTTTTACGCGCAACGGCATGTCCTGAGACTCCGCGTGTAGATGGGTGACAGGGTTCTTGAGCGTAAAAAATTCTGCAAGAAGCGTGCAAATTGCTTTACGACTATCAGCATAGTCAACCGTGCGCGTCCGCAAGGACGTGCATTTGGCCGCTACGGCAAGCGGCATGGGGGCTGCCTGCTGCTAGAGTCGCAGGCACAACAAGAATTTGGGGGAGTCGCGCAATGAAGATTCTGGTAACGGGGGCGAGCGGCTTCATTGGTGGCCGCTTTGCCCGTTTCGCCCTGGAACAGGGCCTGACGGTGCGGGTCAACGGGCGCCGCCCCGAAGCGGTGCAGCATCTGACCAAGCGGGGGGCCGAATTCGTCCAGGGCGACCTGAGCGACCCGGACCTGGTCCACAAGCTCTGCCGCGATGTGGAAATGGTGGTTCACTGTGCCGGCGCCGTCGGCACCTGGGGCACTTACCAGCACTTTCACCAGGCCAATGTGGTGGTGACCCAGAATGTCATCGAGGGCTGCCTGGGGCAGCAGGTGCGGCGTCTGGTGCACCTGTCCTCGCCGTCGGTGTACTTCGATGGCAAGGCCCACGTCGGCCTGCGCGAAGAACAGGTGCCGAAGCGCTTCGTCGATCACTACGGCGCCACCAAGTTCCTGGCCGAGCAGAAGGTCATGGAGGCCCAGGAGTTCGGCCTGGAGGTGATCGCCCTGCGTCCGCGCTTCGTCACCGGAGCCGGTGACACCAGCATCTTCCCGCGGCTGATCGACATGCACCGGAAGGGCCGCCTGATGGTGATCGGCGACGGCCTGAACAAGGTCGACTTCACCAGCATGCAGAATCTCAACGATGCCCTTTTCAGCAGCCTGCTGGCGGCCGGTCCGGCATTGGGCAAGGTGTACAACATCAGCAATGGTGCGCCGGTACCGCTGTGGGATGTGGTCAACTTCGTGCTGCGTCAGTTCGGTCTGCCGCCGGTGAGCAAGCACATGCCGTTCGGCCTGGCCTATGCCGCGGCGACCCTCAACGAGACGGTGTGCAAGCTGCTGCCGGGGCGCCCGGAGCCTGCGCTGTTCCGCCTCGGCGTGGCGGTGATGGGGCGCGATTTCTCCCTCGACATCTCACGTGCCCGCCAGTACCTGGACTACGACCCGCAGGTGCCGATCTGGACCGCGCTGGAGGAGTTCTGCACCTGGTGGAAAGTGCAGGGTCGCTGAGCCTGCCTGCAGCGGCGACCTATACTGGCCGGTAAAGCCAGCGAGGAAGTTCGCCATGTTCGCCGTGATGGAGAGCGCCCGGCTCGAAGCGCTGCACCTTGCCCAGGATCCTGCCACCGGCCTCAAGGCCATCATCGCCATCCACAGCACTCGCCTCGGTCCGGCGCTGGGTGGCTGCCGCTACCTGGCCTACCCGGACGACGACAGCGCCATCCGCGATGCCATCCGCCTGGCCCAGGGCATGAGCTACAAGGCCGCGCTGGCCGGCCTGGCACAGGGCGGCGGCAAGGCGGTGATCATCCGCCCGTCGCATGTCGACAATCGCGGCGCCCTGTTCGAGGCCTTCGGCCGCATGATCGAGTCGCTCAACGGCCGCTACATCACCGCCGTCGACAGTGGCACCTCCAGTGCCGACATGGACTGCATCGCCCAGCAGACCCAGCATGTCACCAGCACCACGGCTGCTGGCGATCCCTCGCCGCATACGGCCATGGGGGTGTTCGGCGGCATCCGCGCCACTGCCATGGCGCGGCTCGGCAGTGACGATCTGCAAGGCCTGCGGGTGGCCGTGCAGGGCTTGGGCAACGTCGGTTTCGCCCTGGCCGAGCAGCTGGCTGCCGCTGGCGTCGAGCTGTTCGTCAGCGACCTCGACCCCGGGCGCGTGCAGCTGGCGGTCGAACAGCTTGGTGCCCACCCGGTGAGCAGCGAGGCGCTGCTGGCGACCCCCTGCGACATCCTCGCGCCCTGTGGCCTGGGCGGCGTGCTCAATGCGCAGACGGTGGGCGAGCTGCATTGCGCCGCGGTAGCCGGCTCGGCCAACAATCAGCTGGCCGGCAGCGAGATCGCCGATGCCCTGGAGGCGCGCGGCATCCTCTACGCCCCGGACTACGTGATCAACTCCGGCGGCCTCATCTATGTTGCCCTCAGGCACCGGGGCGAGGAGCTGCCGGCCATCACGGCCCACCTGACCCAGATCGGCCGGCGCCTGACCGAGGTCTATGCGCATGCCCAGGCCGAGAAGCGTTCGCCGGCCCGGGTGGCCGATACGCTGGCCGAACGCCTGCTCTACGGTGCCGGTTAATGGCGACACCATGCCCAGCAGGCGAGCGAAGATCGCTATCTGGCCCGGTGCAGTGTCGAGACAAGCGGCTAGCGCGGGTGTGAGGAGGGCGTGGGCATTGCCCGGATGAATCGCCGAATGACCAGCCGAGGCTGAACCGGGCAGATCATTCGGCGGCCTCTGTCAGTCGCTTTCGCTCTGCTCCAGTTCGGACAGGGCGTCCGGCTGGTTCTTGAAGGCCTTGGCGAACGTATCGCGGTTCTTGGCCATGAAGATGCCGAGCTCCTCCACCTGCTCCTCGCTGAGCGAGGGCACCGCCTTGTGCAGGGCCTCGGACAGCGCCTCGGCCAGTTCCAGCATCTTGTCATAGCGATCGGCTTCGGCCTTATCCATGAACAGGCGCTCCGGATCGCGACTGCTGCGGTACACCACTTCGACGGCCATTCATCACCTCATTCCCATAGCTGGTTGATATGTATGGATATACAGTAATTGCTCGGGCGGTCGCCTGGCAAGTCCGGCGAGCGAGTGCAGGCGCACGGGCTGGCCCCCATCCTGCATAGCCGTTGTCATGCAAGTGGTCCAGCATGACCGCAATCCACTCTCAGGAGAGCACCGTGAGTTACCCCCGTATCGAAGCCATGCGCGCAGGCATGCATGCCATCGCCCAGTCCTTTGGCAACCTGCTGGTCGAGTCCTTTCACTATCTGGCGCTGTTTGCCATCGGCGGTATCACCGCCTGGGCATCGGTGGTGGCTTTCCTCGGCATGCTGGAGAAGGGGCAGGTTGAGGTAGACGACATTCTGCTGCTGTTCATCTACCTCGAGCTGGGTGCCATGGTGGGCATCTATTTCAAGACCAATCACATGCCGGTGCGCTTCCTGATCTACGTGGCCATCACCGCGTTGACGCGCCTGCTGATTTCGGACGTGTCGCACCACCATCGTCCGGATATGGGGGTGGTCTATGTGTCCGGTGCCATCCTGTTGCTGGCCGTGGCCATTCTGGTGGTGCGTTTCGCCTCGTCGCGTTTCCCGTCGGTGCAGGCACCCGCGCGCGGAGACGATAGCTGACGCGGGCCAGGACGCTGCGGGCAGGTTCGGGGCTACCGAGGTTGCCGGCTACCGCCCGTGGCGTGCTCAAGATGGACGCGTTGCTCGCAGCAGACCCGGTGCGGCCCCGAAGGCCTGGCGGAAGCGATTGCTGAAGTGGCTGGCGCTGGCGAAGCCGCAGGCCAGGGCGATCTCGCCGAGCGGCATGTCACTGTGCAGCAGCAGTTCGCGGGCCCGGCGCAGACGCCGTTGCAGCACGTAGCGGTGCGGCGGCAGGCCGAAGCTGGTGCTGAACATGCGCGCGAAGTGGTATTCCGACAGCGCCGCCAACTGTGCCAGCCCACTGAGCGCCAGCGGCTGGTCCAGGTTCTGCTCGATGTAGTCCACCAGGCGCCGGCGCAGGTGCGGTGCCAGGCCGCCCTTGAGTTTCAGGCCCTGGCGCTGGCCGACCTGGGTCAGCAGCACATGGTCGATCATCGCGTGGGCCAGGCTGCTGGTCAGCAGGCGTTCGCCCGGCTCGTCCCAGTTCAGCGTTACCAGCTGGCGGAATTGCGCAGCCAGCTGCGGGTCTTCGAGGAAGGTGCTTTCGCGCAGCTGCAGCTCGCGCGGCTCGCGGTCGAGCAGGGCCACGGCGCTGGCGGCGAAGCGCTCGGGGCTGACATACAGGTGCGCCAGGCGGATGTCGCCGTTGATCACCCAGGATGACTCGTGCCCGGCCGGCAGCACGCACAGCTTGTCCGGTGCGCCTTTGGCGCCGGGGCGCTCGCGGCGGAAGGTGCCGGTGCCGCCGGCCAGGTAGCAGGACAGGGTGTGGTGGCTGGGGCCCTGGTAGTCGCGGGCGTCATGGTGATTGCTCCACAGCGCTGCGGCCAGCTCGTCACCCAGCTCGGCACCGCGCAGCAGGCGCGCATGGGGCGAGCTGCTGAGCGACTGGAAGACCAGGTTGTGTTCGAGAGCGGCCATGGAACGGACATCGACGGAAGGGGATGGCTGTCATCCTACTCCTGCGGTAGCGGCCTGCCAGTGGGCGGCGACAGATAAGCGCAAGTTTGTGCAAGCGCGCGGGCGTGGCCGGGGCGGAGACTGGCCGGGTCAAGGAGCCCTGCCATGAACCTGTCGCTGTACCTGCTCACCGTCCTGATCTGGGGCACCACCTGGATCGCCCTCAAGCTGCAACTGGGCGAGGTGGCCATCCCGCTGTCGATCGCCTACCGCTTCAGCCTGGCCGCCGCCGTGCTGTTCGCCATCCTCCTGCTCAGCCGCCGTCTGCAGCCGCTCGACCGGCGCGGCCAGTTGCTGTGCCTGGCGCAGGGCCTGTGCCTGTTCTGCCTCAACTTCATGTGCTTCTACACGGCCAGCCAGTGGATCCCCAGCGGTCTGGTGGCGGTGATCTTCTCCACCGCCACGCTGTGGAATGCGCTCAACGCGCGCGTCTTCATGGGCCGGCGGATCGCCGCCAATGTGCTGGCCGGCGGCGCCCTGGGCCTGCTCGGTCTGGGGCTGCTGTTCTGGCCGGAGCTTTCGCACCACGAGGCCAGCCGCGAGACGCTGCTGGGCATCGGCCTGGCCGTACTCGGCACCCTGTGCTTCTCCGCCGGCAACCTGCTGTCCAGCCTGCAGCAGCAGGCCGGCCTCAGGCCGCTGACCACCAATGCCTGGGGCATGTTCTACGGCGCCTTGCTGCTGCTGGCGTACTGCCTGGTCAGCGGTGTGCCGTTCACGTTCGAGGCCAACACCCGCTATATCGGCTCGCTGCTGTACCTGGCGATCCCCGGCTCGGTGATCGGCTTCACCGCCTACCTGACCCTGGTCGGGCGCCTGGGCCCGGAGCGCGCGGCCTACTGCACCGTGCTGTTCCCGGTGGTGGCGCTGAACATCTCGGTGTTCGCCGAGGGCTACCAGTGGACGCTGCCGGCGCTGTTCGGCCTGGGCCTGGTGATGTTCGGCAACGTGCTGGTGTTCCGCCAGCCGAAGCCGCTGGCGCCGGCCGTCGCGCCAGGGCGCGCCTAGTCCGGCCAGTGCCAGGGCGGCGCGTCGAGCATGCCCTGGCCCTGGATGGTGGTCTGCCCCAGGCTCTTGTCGAGGATGATGGAGTGGCACTCCGGGTGCTGCTCCAGCGCGGCGATCAGTCGGCTGGCGTGCGACACGACCCACACCTGGGTATGCCGCGAGGCCTCGATGATCAGCCGGGCCAGCGCCGGCAGCAGGTCGGGGTGCAGGCTGGTTTCGGGTTCGTTCAGCACCATCAGCGAGGGTGGTCGTGGAGTGAGCAGGGCGGCGACCAGCAGCAGGTAGCGCAGGGTGCCGTCGGACAGCTCGGCGGCCGACAGCGGGCGCAGCAGTCCCTCCTGGCGCAGGGCGACGCTGAAGCGCCCGCCGGGCTGGCAGTCGATGCCCAGCTCCGAGCCGGGGAAGGCATCGGCGATGGCACGCTCCAGCGCCTGGCGGTCGCCGATCTCGCGGATGGTCTGCAGCGCGGCCGCCAGGTCGCGGCCGTCGTGGTACAGCACCGGCGTGCGAGTGCCCAGCTGCGGCTGGCGTGCCGGCGCCTCGGCATCGGTGCGGAAGTGGTCGTAGAAGCGCCAGCGGCGGATGTTCTCGCGCAGCTGGAACACCTCGGGACAGCCGGGGTCGTTGCCGATCTGGTCGAACAGGCTGTCGTAGCTTGGCAGGTGCTGGGCCAGCACCTGCCAGCTGCGCCCCTCGCGCTGGCGCACCATGGGGCCTTCGCGGTCCACCAGCAGGGCTGCCGGGCGATAGCAGGGGCCGGCCCAGATGCATTCGCGCTTGATCTCCGGGTCGAGGGCGAAGGCCGAGTGCGAGGGTGTCGGCAGGCCCAGGGAGATGGCGTAGCCGAAGTCCTCGCCGGCGAAGCCCAGGCGCAGGCGCACCACCTCGCTGCGCGGGCCGCCCTGGATGGGCACCTCGCCGCTCCGCATGCGCCGGCTGATCTGCTCCGGTCCGGCCCAGATGGTCGACTCCAGGCCGCCGTCGCGGGCCAGCGCGTTGATCACCCCGCCGCGCGCCGTCTCGGCCAGCAGGCGCAGGGCGCGGTACAGGTTGGACTTGCCGCTGCCGTTGGCGCCGGTGATCAGGTTCAGCCGGCCGAGCGGCATCACCAGGTTGTTGATGGAGCGGTAGTTGCCGACGGCGAGGGTGTGCAGCATGGCGGTCATCCTGACGTGAGGCGGCCTATGCTAGCGCGACTCGCGCCTCGATACGCAGCGCCCCCTGTGGCTCGCTGGCGGCGTAGCTGAGCAGCTGCAGCTCGCGCACCGGCAGCGCCAGCGGCGGGCAGTCGCGCAGCGCGCGGGTGCGCTGGTGCCAGGTCGCGCGTGCTACCGCGCGGCGGTATAGGCCCACGGTCAGGTGCGGCGCATAGGGGGCCTGGCGCACTTCCGGCGCGAGGTCGGCCAGTGTGCCGCGCAGTCGGTCGAGGTGGCCGTGTTCCTGCACCGCGAGGAAGGCGGCGCTGGTGAAGCTGTCGAGGTCGCCGATGTGCAGCTCGAATGCCGGCTGGCGCAGCGCCGCCAGGGCGCGACATTGGGCGTCCAGCACTGCGGGCGCGATATCGTCGTTGTGCACGGGCTGCGGGGTGGCGAAGCCACAGACGAACAGGGTGATGTGCGCCTGGCGCGCGCCAGGCGCATGCAGCCAGTCACCCAGGCAGCTACGCGCCGCCTGCAGGCGTTGCAGCACCGTCGGGCAGTCCACCGGGATCGACCACAGCCAGTAGCGCGCGCGGCCGCGGTGCCAATCCGGGTGGTCGCGCAGCGTGCAGGGCTGGGTGGCGGCGGGCGCCCGCGCGCCGTCGGAGAAGCGCATCAGCCGCCGCGGCGCCCCAGGTGCAGGACCAGCGCCAGGGCCGTCGGGTAGCAGAGGTAGTGGAAGAAGAACAGCAGCTGGCCCATGTCGCCCGGCTCGTCCTTCAGCCACATCAGAGCGAAGATCAGCAGGTAGATCGCCCCCAGCGCGGCGCCGTACAGAGCCGTCAGCGCCCAGCGCTCGGCGATCTGCAGCGGGCGCTGCTCCAGCCAGACGAACAGGCCGCGCAGGGCGAAGGCACTCAGGGTGGCGGCGATCAGCGTGGCCGGCAGGCCGCCGATCTTCAGCGGCACGCGCAGCAGCACGTTGCTGGCGAAGGCGATGGCGACCGTGGCGAGCACGTAGCCGTAGAGGGGAAAGCGACGTGTCATGGCCGTCCGCTCACAGAGGGGTATCGAGGCCGAAGCGCTTGCTCAGCATGCGCTCCATCAGCCGGCGCGGCAGCAACTGCTGGAGCAGCGGCAGGCGGCGGCTGCCGTTGCCGATACGCAGCAGGGCCGGGCGTTCGGCCCGGGCCACGGCAGCCAGCAGGGTGGCGGCGAACTGGCTGGCCGGCGTGGGGTTTTCCTGCGAGGCATTGGCGCGGGCGCGAATGCCTTCGCGCACCGGCCACCAGGGCGACTGCTCGCTGACCAGCTGCTCGGCGCTGTGGCTGGCGTTGGCGCCGAAGCTGGACGCGATGGCCCCCGGCTGCACCTCCATCACCTGGATGCCGAAGGGCGCCAGCTCCATGCGCAGGGCGCCGGACAGCGCGTGCACGGCGGCCTTGGAGGCGCAGTAGGCGCCGGCGAAGGGGGTGATCAGGACGCTGGAGATGCTGCCGATGTTGATCACCAGGCCACGGCTGGCGCGCAGCAGCGGGAAGCAGGCGCGGGTCAGCTCGACCAGGCTGAACACGTTGGTCTCGAACTGTTGGCGCATGCCCGCCGCGCCGCCGTCGAGCAGCGGGCCCATGGCACCGTAACCGGCATTGTTGATCAGCACGTCGAGGCGCCCGGCCTCGGCCTTCACCCGCTCGCTGGCGCGGGCGATATCCTCGGCATCGTTGACGTCCAGCTTCACGGCGGTGAAGCCGGCGGCATTCAGTGTCTCCAGGTCGGCACCCTTGCGCGCGGCGGCGAACACCCGGTAGCCGGCGCCCTTGAAGGCATCGGCGAGGGCGCGGCCGATGCCGCTGGAGCAACCGGTGATCAGGACGACGGGCTGGGTCATGGGCGTTCCTTGTCTGGCGCGTGAAGGAGAGTGCCGATCATAACCAGTCGCGGCGCCGTCGTGCCGGCTGATCAGTCTTCTGCATGATCGCGCAGGAACACCAGGCTGCCCGGCTTCGACTGTTCGGCGCTGTAGCGGTAGCCCTGGTAGTCAAAGGCCTTGAGTTGCTCGGGATCGCGGATGCGCTCCTTGATCACGTAGCGCGCCATCAGGCCGCGGGCCTTCTTGGCGTAGAAGCTGATGATCTTGTACTGGCCGTTCTTCAGGTCCTTGAACTCGGTGTCGATGATCCGGGCGTTCAGGGCCTTGCGCTTGACCGCGCCGAAGTATTCGTTGGACGCCAGGTTGAGCAGGATGTCGTCGCCCTGGGCGGCCAGCGCCTCGTTCAGCCAGCCGCTGATGCGTTCGCCCCAGAATTCGTAGAGGTTGGCGCCGCGGGCATTGGCCAGCTTGGTGCCCATCTCCAGGCGGTAGGGCTGCATCAGGTCCAGCGGGCGCAGTACGCCATACAGGCCGGAGAGCATGCGCAGGTGCGCCTGGGCAAAGTCGAAGTCCTCTTCGCTGAAGTCCTCGGCGGCCAGGCCGGTATAGACGTCACCTTTGAACGCCAGCAGCGCCTGCTTGGCGTTGGCCGGCGTGAAGTCCGGTTGCCAGCTGCCGTAACGCGCCACGTTGAGCGCGGCGAGTTTGTCCGACAGGTGCATCAGCTCGCCGATCTGTTGCGGGCTCATCTGGCGCAGCTGGCCGATCAGCTCCTGGGCATGGTCCAGGTGTTGCGGCTGGGTGAAGCGCGCGGTGGCCGGCGGGGTGTCGTAGTCCAGGGTCTTGGCGGGGGAAATCACCAACAGCATCGAATCGTCTCCAGAAAGCGTGGCGCGATTCTAGGCCGGATGCCCGGCAGGGCTCCAGCTATGGCGTTCATAGGGTGGCGACGGGGAGGCAGGACTTCCGAATGTAACGGTGCAGGTGGAGGGCGCCAAGCGTTATTCGTCGAGCCGATAAAAAAGCGTCGTGAGGCAGAAAAAGTTCTTTTTTCTGTCATCCAGATTGGGGTATTAAAAAAGCAGACCGCCGAACCCTGCAGCACAGGTGGCGGCCATCGGCCATCACCTTTGCTGGCGAATCCCGCACCGTTCGGGAGGTGGGCGGTCCTCCGCGGCGGAGCGCTGTAGAGACTCCGCCGTCCAGGCCCCTCGATAAGGTGACCGAGTATGGATGATCACGGACGCACCCGCTCCACCCAGCCCACCCTCTACGTCCTCGACACCAACGTCCTGATCCACGATCCCAACGCGCTGCTGAATTTCCAGGAACACCACGTCGCCATCCCCATGACCGTGCTGGAGGAGCTGGACAAGCTCAAGACCGGCAAGCACACGGTCGCCGCCGAATGCCGCCAGGCCATCCGCCTGATCGACCAGACGCTGGGCGAGGCCAGCCCCGAGGAGGTGGAGCAGGGGGTGCCGATTCGGCGCGGCAAGAACGAGCCCAAAGGCACCCTGTCGATCCTCATGAGCAAGCGCGCGGAGCCCATCACCTGGCTGCCCGAGCACCTCAACGACAACAAGATCATCAACCAGCTGGTGGAACTGCAGAGCCGGCGCAGCGGCTCGCCCGTGGTGCTGGTCACCAAGGACATCAACATGCGCCTGAAGGCGCGCGCCTGCGGCATCTCCGCCGAGGACTACCACACCGACCAGCTGGTGGACGACGTCAACCTGCTGTCGCGCGGCTACCACAACCTCTCCGGCTCCTTCTGGGATCGCGTCGCCAAGGTCGAGACGCGCCAGGGCCACGGCCGCACCTGGCACCAGGTGCAGCTCACCGACAACCTGCCGGCGGTGCATATCAACGAGTTCATCGTCGATGAGCAGGGCTTCGTCGGCTGGGTCAAGGGCATCGAGGGCAGCAGCCTGACCATCCTCGACCTGCACCAGGAACCCTTGCTGCACCAGGAAGCCTGGGGCCTGCGCCCGCGCGACCTGTACCAGTCGCTGGCGTTGTACGCGTTGCTCGATCCGGACATCCACCTGGTCAACCTGTCCGGCGCCGCCGGCTCGGGCAAGACCATCCTGGCGCTGGCCGCGGCCATCGAACAGACCATGGTCAGCAAGCGCTACCGTAGAATCATCGCCACCCGCAGCGTGCAGGGCCTGGACGAGGACATCGGCTTTTTGCCCGGCACCGAGGCGGAGAAGATGGAACCCTGGCTCGGCGCCATCACCGACAACCTGGAGGCGCTGCACTCAGACGATGAGAGTACCCACGGCAGCGTCGACTACATCCTGCAGAAGGTGCCGCTGCAGTTTAAGTCGCTCAACTACATCCGCGGGCGCAGCTTCCAGCACAGCCTGATCCTGATCGACGAGTGCCAGAACCTTACCCCGCACCAGATGAAAACCATCATCACCCGTGCCGGCAGCGGCTCCAAGGTGATCTGCCTGGGCAACCTGGCGCAGATCGACACGCCTTACCTGTCCGCCACCAGTTCGGGCCTGACCTACCTCACCGAGCGCTTCAAGGACTTCGAGCACGGCGTGCACATCACCCTGCAAGGGGTGCCGCGCTCGGTGCTGGCCGAGTACGCCGAAGCGCACATGTAACCGCTGCAGCCGCCCGCTCCTCCGACCGGAGGGGCGGAGCGGGGGCGCGCGTGGCGTGGCTGCGGCGTTACAATGCGCTATCTACCCCGGAGCCAGACCGTGCTGACCCATCTCGATTCCCAAGGCCGCGCCAACATGGTGGATGTCACCGACAAGGCGGTGACCTCCCGTGAGGCCGTGGCCGAAGCCCGTGTGCGCATGTTGCCCGCCACCCTGGCGATGATTGCCGACGGCAGCCATCCCAAGGGCGATGTGTTTGCCGTGGCGCGCATCGCCGGCATCCAGGCGGCGAAGAAGACTTCCGATCTGATCCCGCTGTGCCATCCGCTGATGCTCACCAGCGTCAAGGTCGAGCTGCAGGCCGAAGGTATCGACTGCGTGCGCATCGTCGCGCGCTGCAAGCTGGCCGGGCAGACCGGCGTGGAGATGGAGGCGCTGACCGCCGCCAGTGTCGCCGCGCTGACCATTTACGACATGTGCAAGGCCGTGGACCGCGGCATCTGCATCGAGGCCGTGCGCCTGCTGGAGAAGTCCGGCGGCAAGAGCGGCGATTACCATCTGGACTATCACGAGGCAGGGAGCCTGACATGATCCGCGTACAGTATTTCGCCCGTTACCGAGAGGTGCTGGGCATCGACGGCGAGCAATTGCAACGTGCCGCGCTGAGCAACCTGGAACAGCTGCGCGAGCATCTGCAGAGTCGTGGCGGCGTGTGGCAGGTGTTGGCCGAGCAGAACCTGATGTGCGCGCGCAACCATGAACTGTGCAGCCTGGATACCGAGATCGCCGACGGTGACGAGATCGCCTTCTTCCCGACCGTGACGGGAGGCTAGGGTGGCTGTCCGGGTACAGGTCGAGGCCTTCGATCCGGGCGTCGAGCTCAATGCGCTGCACGCTGCCAACCTGGGCATCGGCGCGGTAGCCACCTTCGTCGGCTACGTGCGCGACTACAACGACGGCCAGGACGTGCATGGCCTGTTCCTCGAACACTACCCGGGCATGACCGAGAAGGCCCTGGCCGGCATCGTCGGTGAAGCCGAGCAGCGCTGGCCGCTGCTGCGGGTGGAGGTGCTGCACCGGGTCGGCCGGTTGCAACCGGGCGAACCCATTGTCTTCGTCGGTATTGCCAGTGCCCATCGCCAGGCGGCGTTCGATGCCTGCAACTTCATCATGGATTACCTGAAGACCCGCGCGCCGTTCTGGAAGAAGGAAGACACCCCGGAAGGCGCACGCTGGGTCGAGGGCCGTGACAGCGACCAGCACGCTGCGGCGCGTTGGGCGCGCTCCTGAGCCGCGACGTTTCGCGTGGTCGCGCGCCATGCGCGGGCGATGTGACGCGCGGTTGACGATTTATACATAAAAGTCCAGAGTGGACTTATAAGTATAAGTTGTGGCCTGTTCGGCAGGCTGCGGTCCCTGGGTTCCGGCTTCGTCCGGCGCCACTGCCTTCTGCCCATCGCCAACCTGTCCGCCCTGGTGCGGATGCATTCGGGAGTCACACCATGAAGAAACTCACATTGCTGGGCGGCCTCGCCTTGAGCCTGATGGCCTCCAGCCTGTTCGCCGCCGACAAGCCGCTGCGCCTGGGTATCGAAGCCGCCTACCCGCCGTTCGCCTTCAAACAGGCAGACGGTTCCATTGCCGGCTTCGATGTGGATATCGGCGTGGCCCTGTGTGCCGAAATGAAGGTCGAGTGCCAGTGGGTGGAGCAGGAGTTCGACGGCCTGATCCCGTCGCTCAAGGTGAAGAAGGTCGATGCCGTGCTGTCGTCGCTGACCATCACCGACGAGCGCCGCAAATCGGTGGACTTCACCGGCAAGTACTACTACAGCCCGGCACGTCTGACGATGAAGGAAGGCACCCTGGTCAGCGACGACTTCAGCAGCCTGGCCGGCAAGCGCATCGCCGTGCAGCGCGCCACCACTACCGACCGCTTCGCCAGCGAAGTGCTGGCGCCCAAGGGTGTGGAGGTGGTGCGCTACAGCTCGCAGAACGAGATCTACCTGGACATGGTCGCCGGTCGCGTCGACGGCACCCTGGCCGACGCCATCCCGGTCGACGAGGGCTTCCTCAAGACCGAGCAGGGCAAGGGCTTCGCCTTCGTCGGCCCGTCCTTCACTGACCCGGCCTACTTCGGCGAGGGCGCCGGTATCGCCGTGCGCAAGGGTGACAAGGCGCTGCTGGACCAGCTCAATGCCGCCATCCTGGCGCTGCGGGCCAATGGCGAGTACCAGAAGATCCAGAGCAAGTACTTCAGTTTCGATATCTACGGCGAGTGAGGCTCGCCGGACCGCAAGAGGCCGCGATGCGTGCGGCCTTTTACGCTTAAAGAGGGCTAGCCAACCCGATCTCTCCTAGTATGCAATGGCAATTCCTTGGGGGAGGGTGGATATGGCTCAGGCTGGCAAGAAAATGGGGCTCACCGGGCTGACCACCCTGGTGGCGGTGAACATGATGGGCTCGGGCATCATCATGCTGCCGTCGAGCATGGCTCAGCTGGGGGCGGTGTCGTTGCTGTCCTGGGTGATCACGGCCATCGGCTCGATGGCCATCGCCTACTGCTTCGCCCAGTGCGGCATTTTCTGCACGCGGCCGGGGGGCATGTCGGCCTATACCGAGGAAGCGCACGGCAAGTCGGCGTTCTTCCTCTGTTCCTATCTGTATTTCCTGTCGCTGGCCATCGGCAACGTCGCCATCGCCATCTCTGCGGTGGGCTACCTCACACCTTTCCTACCCTGGCTGGGCAGTGGTGCCATCCCGTTGTTTGTCGGTACGGTCGGGCTGATCTGGCTGACCTCGCTGGCCAACTTCGGTGGACCGAAAGTCACCGGGCAGATCGGCTCCATTACCGTCTGGGGCGTGATCATCCCGGTGGCCGGGTTATCGCTGATCGGCTGGTTCTGGTTCGATCCCGAGATATTCCGCCAGGCCTGGAACCCCAACGGCATCACTACCAGCGAGGCCATCGCGCAGAGTATTCCGCTGACCCTTTGGGCCTTCCTAGGCATGGAGTCGGCGGCGCAGAACTCCGACGCGGTGGAAAACCCGCAGCGCAACGTGCCGTTGGCCTGCCTGCTCGGTACCCTGGGCGCGGCGGTGGTCTACGTCGCTTCCACCTCGGTGATCATGGGCATCGTGCCGAACGCCGAGCTGGCCAACTCCACGGCGCCTTTCGCCTTCGTCTACGCGCAGATGTTCAACGACTGGGTCGGTGACATCATCATGGCCCTGGCGGTCATGGCCTGCGTCGGCTCGTTGCTGGGCTGGCAGTTCACCCTGGCGCAGACCGCCAAGGTC
The DNA here is from genome assembly GCF_900156545.1 of Aquipseudomonas alcaligenes. Classification (GTDB taxonomy): domain Bacteria; phylum Pseudomonadota; class Gammaproteobacteria; order Pseudomonadales; family Pseudomonadaceae; genus Aquipseudomonas; species Aquipseudomonas alcaligenes_A. The sequence continues at coordinate 637,445 of NZ_FTNW01000002.1, read as the reverse complement.
ACCGCCGAGCAGCGCATGTTCCCGAGCTTCTTCGCCCGTGTGACGCTGATGGGCGCGCCGATCATCGGCCTGATCGCCAATGCTGCCCTGCAAACCGGCATGGCGGTCTCGACCATATCGCCCAACGCCTCCGAGCAGTTCGGCAAGCTGGTCAACCTGGCGGCGGTTACCAACATCATTCCGTACATCACCGCACTCTCGGCGTTGCTGATCATCATGCGCAAAGCGGGAGTGGGGCGCAGGGTGCAGTATCGCAACGGGGCTGCGCTGGCCGTGGCCATGGCCTACAGCTTCTACGCACTGTATGCCTCGGGCACGGAGGCCGTGTTCGGCGGCATGCTGGTCACCGCGGTAGGCTATCTGCTGTTCGGTTACATCGCCGACCGCTTCCTGGATGAGCGCGCCGCACCGGTTTCAACAGGGAGGGCGCAATGATGATCGCACGGCGCATTCTTGGCGTTGCCCTGGCATTCGGGCTGGCTCTGCCGCTGGCGGCACAGACCCTGGAGCGGGTGCGGGAGAGCAACACCCTCACCCTTGGATACGTAGATCAGCTGCAGCCTTTCTCGTCCGGGCCGGTCGATCAGCCGTCTGGCTATGTCATCGAGCTTTGCCAGCGTATTGCCGCGCGAGTCGCGCGCGATCAGGCTTTGCCGCAGCTGCGCCTGGTCTATCGTCAGTTCGCTCGCGAGGAGGCGCTGGCAGCCTTGCAGGACGGGCAGATGGACCTGCTGTGTAGCCCGCTGGTTGCGAGCCTGGAGCGGCGCCACAGTGTCAGTTTCTCCCTGCCAGTCTACCCCTCAGGGCGCGGTGTGGCGGTACGCGACGAGGTGCCACCGGACCTTCTGAGAGTGCTGGAGGGTCGCGTTGAGCGTACTGCGCCGCAATGGCGTGCCACTCTCAACCGCGGGCTGGCGCGGGGCACCTTTGCGGTGATCGCGGGCAGCACGACCGAACAATGGGCTCGTCAGCAGCTGCGTCTGCTCGGTGTGGTCTCCGAGGTGGTGCCGGTTCAGAGTTTTGCCGAGGGCGCTGCCCTGCTTGAGAGCGGTAAGGCCGACGCCTTCTTCGGTGACCGTGCGGTGCTGCAGGAGCTTGTGGCTTCCAGCAGCGCACCGCAGCGTCCCCGCGTGCTTGAGCGAATCTTCGAGTTGGAACCGGTAGCACTTGCCCTGCCGCGTGGCGACGAGGATCTGCGTCTGCTGGTCGACAGCGAGCTGAGCCTGATCTATCGCAGCGGTGAGATCGAGCCGCTGTATCGCCGCTATTTCGGCGAGCCGAGCGAGCAGGTGCGGCTGTTGTTCAAGGCCTACGCGCTGCCCTGAACCTCAGGCCTCGCCCTTGATTTCCTTGAGATGCTTGTACACGGTGGCGCGGCCCATGTTGAGCACGTTGGCCACGTAGTTGGCGGCGCTCTTGCCCTTGAACGCGCCTTCGGCGTGCAGCGCCTCCACCAGTTCGCGCTTGTGCTCGCGTGTCAGCAGGTTGAGGCCGAGCTGGCGCTGGCGCAGCCAGCTGTGCAGGAAGGTGTTGATGCGCTCCTGCCAGTCGTCGCGGAACAGCGCGTCGGGCTGGGGGATCACCTTGCTGGAGGAGAGGAACAGGTCGAGCGCCTGCTTGGCCGTTTCGAACAGCGAGATATTCAGGTTCAGGCACAGTGCGGCGATCGGCGTGCCCTCGGCGTCGCGCAGCACGGTGCTGACCGAACGAATCTTCTGACCGTCCCAGTTGAGTTTCTCGTAAGGGCCGATATTGCGTTCGTCCGGGGCGTTCTCCAGCAGGTCTTCCAGGGCCGCATCGTCGCCCACCGCACGCTTGGACAGGTTGTTGGCGATGTGGTCGATCTTCTGCGTGCGCAGGTCGTGCAGCACCACCTCGGCGTGGGGGAAGAACAGGGTGGCGATGGCGTCGGCAATCGCGCGGAAGTTGTCGAGGTCGGCGGCGGGGCGGGACGTCATGCGGTGGGCTCCAGAATCGGCTCGGCGAGTGTGCCGCAAAGCGCCGGGGGCGTCATCAGGCGCTGCCCGCAGCGGGGCCGGGCTGGCCGGGCGGCTCAGTGGCGGCTGCTGTTCGTGCGGTGCAGGCGCGCGGGGCTGAGCATGGCTTCGCTCAGGCCGAAGCGGGCGATGTGTGCCGGCAGCGGCAGGTGGCGGATCAGGGCGGCACAGGCCTCGCCCATCGCCGCGCTGGTCTGGATGCCATAGCCGCCCTGGGCGGCGACCCAGAAGAAGCCCTCGGCCTGGCTGTCGTAGCCGCCGACCAGATCACCGTCGGCGACGAAGCTGCGCAGGCCGGCCCAGGTGTGCGCCGGGCGGCGTACCTGCAGGCTGGTGTGCTCCTCGATCTGGTACAGGCCCATGGCGATGTCCAGCTCTTCGGGCTGCACGTCGTGCGGCGCCACCGGGTCGGCGTTGGCGGGCGAACCGAGCAGCTGGCCGGCGTCCGGCTTGAAGTAGAAGGCCTCGTGCAGGTCCACCAGGCAGGGCCAGGCGTGGCAGTCCATATCTTCCGGCGCCGGGAAGGTGAAGGCGGCGCGGCGCCGCGGCGTCAGGCCGATCGGCGCGACACCGGCCAGGCGGGCGATTTCGTCGCACCAGCCGCCAGCGGCGTTGATCAGTACGCTGCCGCGATAGCGCTGCTCGCCACAGTGCACCTGCCAGCCACCCTCGACCCGGTCGATGTTGGTGACTTCGCGGTTGCAGTGAATTTCTCCGCCGTGCTGGCGGATGCCGCGCAGGTAGCCCTGGTGCAGGGCATCGGTGTCGATGTCGGCAGCGCTGGGGTCGAGCATGGCACCGTGGACCTTGTCGCGGCGCAGCACCGGAACCAGGGCGCAGGCCTCGTCGGCGCTGAGCAGGCGCATCTCCGGCACGCTGGCCTTGCCGCTTGCGTATTGCAGCTGCAGTTCCACCGGGTCACCACTGAAATCCACCACCATCTCGCCGCGCGGGCTGAGCAGCGCATGCTCGCTGAAACCGCGCGGCGGAGCGTCGAAGAAGGCGCGGCTGGCAGCGGACAGGGCACGTACCTGTGGCGTACCGTACGCCAGGGTGTAGAGCGCGGCGGAGCGTCCGGTGCTGTGGTAGCCGGGCTGGCTTTCGCGCTCCAGCAGCAGGGTCTTGCCGTGTGGGGCGAGGAAGTAGCCGGTGCTGGCACCGGCGATGCCGGCGCCGATGATCAGGTAGTCGGTATGGATCACGCCGCTCATTGGCCCTGCTCCAGCAACTGATGCAGGGCGTTGGCCAGCGCCATGTCTTCCAGGCCCAGGCCGATCGAGCGGAAGAAGACCGGACGCTCATAGGTGGGCTTGGCAACCAGTCCGCTAACCAGCTCGGGCAGGTCGCCGCAGATCAGCTGGCGGTTCCAGCCGCTCTCGCTCGCCAGCACCATCTCGCCGGCCGCGCCCGGGGTGGTGGCACGGTAGTCGCAGTACACGTCCATGCCCGCTAGGCAGGCCGGCGGCACTTCATGGGCGCGTGGCGCGTTGGTGCTGATCGAGGTGACCAGCACGTTGCGCCCCAGGCGTAGCGGGTCGAGTACCGGGCCGGCGGAGGAGGTGCAGAGCAGAATGACGTCCGCCGTGGCCACGGCTTCCTCCAGGCTGGCGCACAGCTGCAGGCGTGGGTCCAGGGCACGCAGCTCGGCCTGCCTAGTGGCGCTCTCGGCGGTCAGGCGTGGCGAGTACAGGTGGATGTCCTGCCAGTCGCGCAGGTTCTTCACGTAATGCAGGTGGGCACGGGCCACCGGGCCGCTGCCAATGATGGCCAGGCGCGTGGCATGTGCTGGCGCCAGTTCCTCCACGGCCACCGCGGTGGTGGCGGCGGTGCGCGCCGTGGTCAGGCTCTTGGCGTCGCACAGCAGCAGCGGCTGGCCGCTGCGCATCGACATCAGCAGGGTCCAGGCGGTGACGTTAGCGCCCTGCGGGCCGGGGATGTAGGGCGAGGTTTTGATCCCATAGACCCCCTCGTCAGCCAGCACGCCCAGGTAGTTGATGAAGTCGCCGCCGCCGGGGAATTCCACCAGTTGCTGTGCCGGTTGCACCGCGTGGCCTTCGGCCAGGCTGGCGAACATGGCACGCATGGCCTGATGCACGTCGATCCGTGCGAGCAGGCGTTCGGCTTCAGTCTGGTCGATTACCCGGGTCATGCGGCTGTCTCCGTTGATACTTGTTTGTCCATGTTGGACTTTAAAGTATCCGCCGGCAAGCGCCCTTCTGCCGAATGGCGCTTCGCTGCAAGCGGCTGTCGCCTGGAGCGCCCCTGAGGGGCTCAGATGGCGCCGCCGGCCTTCAATGCGGCAATGTCCTCGGCGCTGTAGCCCAGCTCGCCCAGCACCTCGGCGTTGTGCTCGCCCAGCTGCGGGCCGGTCCACTCCACGCCGCCGGGCGTGTCGGAAAGCTTGGGCACGATACCGGGCATCCTGAACGGTTTGCCGTCTGGCAGCCGGGCCGAGAGGAACATTTCGCGGGCGAGGAATTGCGGGTCGGCGAACATGTCCTCGGCGGAATAGATGCGGCTGGCCGGCACTTCGGCGCGCACCAGGATCGCCTCCACCTCGCTCAGCGGCAGGCTGGCGGCCCAGCGGTCGATCACCCCGTAGAGTTCGTCGCGCCGCGCATCGCGGCCGGCGTTATCGGCCAGGTCCGGTGCATCCGCCAGATCGTGACGGTCGATGGCGCGCATAAAACGCTGGAAGATCGCATCGCCATTGGCACCGATCTGGATGTGCTTGCCGTCGGCACAGGTATGGATGGAGGAGGGGGTGATGCCGGGCATGATGTTGCCGGTTCTCTCCCTGATGAAACCGAACACGTCGAACTCCGGCACCATCGACTCCATCATGGCGAACACCGCCTCGTACAGCGCCACGTCCACCACCTGGCCCTGGCCGCCGTTGACCTCGCGATGACGCAGCGCCATCAGCGCGCCAATCACGCCCCACAGGGCGGCGATCGAGTCGCCGATGCTGATGCCGGTGCGCACTGGCGGGCGGTCCTCGAAGCCGGTGATATAACGCAGCCCGCCCATGGATTCACCGACCGCGCCGAAGCCCGGCTGGTCCTTCATCGGTCCGCTCTGGCCGAAGCCGGACAGGCGCACCATGACCAGCTTCGGGTTCAGTGCATGCAGCACGTCCCAACCCAGGCCGAGCTTCTCCAGTACGCCGGGGCGGAAGTTCTCGATCAGGATGTCGGCCTCGGCGAGCAGCTTTTTCAGCACCTCGCGGCCTTCCTCGTGCTTGAGGTTGAGGGTGATCGAGCGCTTGTTGCGCGCCTGCACGAACCACCACAGCGAAGTGCCCTCGTACAGCTTGCGCCATTTGCGCAGTGGGTCGCCGCCATCCGGCGACTCGACCTTGACCACCTCGGCGCCGAACTCGGCACAGATGCGCGAAGCGAAGGGGCCGGCGATGAGGGTGCCGAGTTCGACCACTTTCAGGCCGGCGAGGGGTTTGCTGGGGATCATGCGTTCTCCTGTAAGTGCGACCTGGTCGGCGCGCCCTGGGCTTTCGTCGATGAAGTATCTGCGGTTAAATCGCCGGGCGAAAGGATGCGCGCTCCCCCCTCTGGCCTGGAAGGCTTTTCCCTCCCGTTGCCTATTCCCGCAAAACCTTTTCGTGGTGGTCTTCCGGCCAGCCCTCGGCGTGCTCGCGCGCCTGTCATATAGACGTTTGAAAATATTACATGTGAGTAGTTGATTCATTACATGTGAGTGCCTAATCTCTCGCTCATGGAAAACAAATCATCGGCCCACTACCAGCGTCTCTTTCGTCAGCGCCTGCGCGAGCAGGGGTTGATCAAGAAAGAGGTGTGGATACTGCCCGAGCATGCGCAAGCGCTCGCGGCATTCGAGCGGAAACTGCGCCAGCCCCAGGTGGGGCGGGCCTCTATGGAGAAGGAGGGAGGTGCCATGCCTCAGGTTTGGACTGCACAAGGTTTGTTCGATGCGCTGTCCGCAACGGAGCTGTTCAAGGAAGGTCGCGCGGCCATCGAGCTGATCCAGGGCGCCGACGCCAGCCTGCACGTGACCATGCGTGAATACGGCGACCTGCCGCTGTTCATCGCCGTGTTCGGCGAGCAGATCATCGTCGAGGCGCTGCTCTGGCCGGCGGTCGATGTGCGCGATGCCGTCGCCTTCAACGAAGAGGTGCTGCGCAGCCACAAGCTGTTCCCGCTGTCGTCCATCGGTCTCGAGACCCTGCCGGATGGCCAGGCCTGCTACACCATGTTCGGCGCACTGAGCGCGTCCTCGGTGCTGTCCAACGTGGTGCAGGAAATCGAAATGCTGGCGGACAACGTGATCAAGGCCACTGAAGCCTACGAAGGCTTCCTCAAGGCCGGTGCCTAAGGAGATTGCCATGAACGTGTGGAGCAAACTGCTGACCGCCCTGCGCGGCGGTGCCAACGAAATGGGCGAGGCCATGGTTGACAGCCAGGCCCTGCGCATCCTCGACCAGGAAATTCGCGACGCCGACCTGGAGCTGCGTAAGTCCAAGGAAGCGCTGGCCGAGATCATGGCCAAGCAGAAGCTGGCCGCCGACCGCGCCGAGAAGAGTGCGGCCAAGGTCACTGAATACGAGCAGTACGCGCTCAAGGCCCTGGAGGCCGGCAACGAGGCACTGGCCCAGGAAGTGGCGGTGAAGATCGCCAACCTGGAAGTCGAGCTTGCCGGCGAGCGCGAGCAGGCCGACGGCTATGCCGCCAGCGTGGCTCAGCTGCGCAAGGCGGTGACCCAGGCCGAGGCCAACATCAAGCGCCTCAAACAGCAGGTGGATACGGTCAAGGCCACCGAGAGCGTGCAGAAGGCGCAGATGGCCGTGGCCCAGCGCTACGGCGGCTCCCAGGCCAAGCTGCACACCGCCGTCGAGTCGCTGGAGCGGATCAAGCAGCAGCAGGCCGAGCGTGCGGCGAAGATGGAAGCCGCGGCCGAACTGGCCGAGGCGGCCAGCGTCGACGACTCGCTGGAAGCCAAGCTGCGCGCGGCCGGCATCAAGGCCGACAACGCCAGTGCCGAGAGCGTGCTGGCGCGCCTGAAGGACAAGGCCAAGTCCTGATCGTCGTGTGTTGCGGCGCAGCTTGCTGCGCCGCCTGATTCAGGGATGGAGTTCGATGGAAAACTTCCTGCACAGCGCTTTTGCGTTCCCCACCGTCATCTTCAGCTTCCTGCTGTGCCTGGCGGTGCTCTACTGGTGCTTCGCCGCGCTGGGCATTCTCGAGGTCGACGTGCTCGACATCGAGGCCGATTCCACCCTGGAGTCGGTGCAGCCCGAGGGGCTCGCCGGCCTGCTGCTCAAGCTGGGCCTCAATGGCGTGCCGGTAACGCTGGTGCTGACCCTGCTGTTCTTCTTCGCCTGGAGCGTCAGCTACTTCGTCGAGCTGTTGCTGCTGCGTCATCTGCCGCTGGGCATCCTGCGCTACCCGCTGGGGCTGGTGCTGGTGTTTGGCGCACTGCTGCTGGCGGTGCCGCTGACGGCTGCCCTGTGCCGCCCGCTGCGCCCGCTGTTCCGCAAGCTGGAAGCGACCAGCAGCAAGTCGGTGCTGGGGCAGACCGCCGTGGTGCGCAGTGGCCGGGTCACCCTGAGTCACGGCGAGGCGGTACTGGAAGACGGTGGCGCGGGCCTGATCCTGCGCGTGCGCGCCGACGAGGCGCGTGGTTTCAAACGTGGCGACCGTGTCGTGTTGCTGGAGTACCTGGAAGGCGAGCATGCCTACCGGGTCATTACCGAGGACGAATTCAACGGCCGTTGAGCCCGCGAATTCACCCCAGAATCAAAGGAGATTGATTGCAATGAGCCTCGAATTGGTGATGCCTTTCCTGATCGGCGTCGGTGTCGTATTCCTGCTGATCTTCGGCTTCTTCGTGCTGTTCAAGGCCTTCTATATCAAGGTCCCGCAGGGCACGGCGCTGATCGTCAACGACATGTCTTCCACGCCCAAGGTGCACTTCACCGGCGCCCTGGTGTACCCGGTGATCTACCTCAAGGAGTTCATGCGCATCTCGCTGATCACCCTGGAAGTGGATCGCCGTGGCAAGGACGGCCTGATCTGCAAGGACAACATGCGTGCCGACATCACCGTGGCTTTCTACCTGCGCGTCAACGAGACCCAGGAAGACGTGCTCAAGGTGGCCAAGGCCATCGGCGTGGACCGTGCTTCTGATCGCGCAGCGGTCAACGAGCTGTTCAACGCCAAGTTCTCCGAGGCGCTGAAGACCGTCGGCAAGCAGTTCGACTTCGTCCAGCTGTTCGAGAACCGCCAGGACTTCCGCGACCGCATCGTCGAGACCATCGGCAACGACCTCAACGGCTACGTGCTGGAAGACGTCGCCATCGACTACCTGGAGCAGACCGCCAAGGCCTCGCTGGACCCGAGCAACATCCTCGACGCCGCCGGTATCCGCAAGATCACCGAGCTGACCGCCGCGCAGAACGTCGTCACCAACGAGCTGGAGCGCAACGAGGAGCTGGCGATCAAGAAGAAGAACGTCGAGACCCGCGAGGCGACCCTGGCCCTGGAGCGCCAGCAGGCCGATGCCGAGGCCCGGCAGAAGCGCGAGATCGAAACCATCCGTGCCCGCGAGGAAGCCGAGACCATCAAGGTCAAGGAAGAGGAACGCCTCAAGGCCGAGCAGGCGCGTATCCAGTCGCAGCAGGAAATCGACGTGCGCGCCGAGAACCATCAGCGTGAAGTCGAAGTGGCCCAGCAGAACCGTCAGCGCGCCGTGGTCATCGAGGTGGAGAAAGTCACCCGTGCCAAGGACCTGGAAGTGGTGGCCCGCGAGCGCGAGGTCGAGCTGCAGCGCATCGAGGCCGAGAAGGCCCTGGAAGAACAGCGCAAGAACATCGCCAACGTGATCCGCGAGCGCGTGGCGGTCGAGAAGACCGTGGCCCAGGAAGAAGAGCGCATCAAGGAAGTGCGTGAAGTGTCCGAGGCCGAGCGTGCCAAGCAGGTCATCGTGCTGCAGGCGCAGGCCCAGGCCGAACAGGAGCTGGTGCGCCAGGTCAAGCAGGCCGAGGCCGACGAGACCCGATCCAAGCACAAGGCGGTGGAAATCAACAACCTGGCCCAGGCCGAGCTGGAAGCCGCGGCCAAGCAGGCCGAGGCCAAGAAGCGCATGGCCGAAGGCATCGAGGCCGAGCGCGCCGCGCCGGGGCTGGCCGACGCCCGCGTGCTGGAAGTGACTGCCGCGGCCAAGGAGAAGGACGGTCTGGCAGCCGCCCGCGTCAAGGCCGAGCAACTCATCGCCGAAGCCAAGGGCGAGCAGGAGAAAGGCCTGGCCGAGGCCCGCGTACTGGAAGCCCAGGCCGCAGCCAAGGAGAAAGACGGCCTGGCCGAGGCCAAGGTGCTGGAAGAGAAACTGGGCGCCCAGGCCCGTGGCGAGCAGCAGCTCGGCGCGGCCAAGGCCCAGGCGACCAAGGACCTGGGTACGTCGGAAGCCGATGTGCTGCTGCAGCGCCTGAACGCCGAAGCGGAAGGTCTGGGCAAGAAGTTCGGTGCCCTCGACGCCCTCAGCGACAGCGCGCGCCAGCACGAAGAGTTCCGCATGCAGCTGGAGAAGAGCTTCGAGGAGGCCATGGCCGCCATCGCCGCCAACAAGGAGATCGCCAAGGACCAGGCCGAGGTGCTCGCCACCGCGCTGGCCAAGGCGAAGATCGAGATCGTCGGCGGCGAGGGCGACTTCTTCAACTCCTTCGCCAAGTCGCTGTCGGTGGGCAAGGCCATCGAAGGCGTGGTCGGCAAGAGCCCGGTGGTGCAGGACGTGCTGGCCCGCCTGCTCAACGGCAAGCCGGCCGAGCGCAAGGCCGATGTGGAAGTGCAGGCCGCCGAGGCCTGATCCCCTGAGCGGCTGGAGCGCCGTCGGCGCTCCAGCCAACCCCGCTTGAATCAAGGAGACATGTGATGCTGGAACCCAGGGATTATCTGGAAATGACGTTCCGCTCGATCCAGTGCTTCGCCAATGATGGCCGCCTGGACGTGCACGAACTCGGCGCCCTGCTGGACATCGCCGAGCGCGACGGGGCGATCGACGACAACGAGATCCGTGTGCTGAAGAAGATCATCGCGCAGATCAAGCCCGAGGAAATCGACCAGGCCATGCGCGACAAGCTCGCCGAGGTCGCCAAGAAAATCGGCGCCTGAGCAGCGCCAGCGCGCGGGTACGGCGGCTGATGCTCCGCCGTCCGCTCGCGCGTTGCAGGCGTTCCCGCTCAGCTCAGTTTCACTCCCCGCACCCTTGCCCGCAGACAGCGCAGATCCAGGAAGGCCACGATGTCGGACGCACCCGCCGCAACTCAAACCCAGGATGTACTGGACAAGGCCGTCGCCGAAGGCGGCGCCTACGAGGTGCTGCACAAGCGCCTGCAGGACCAGGGCCAGCGTCTGCGGCAGACCACCGAGCAGCTCAACCGGCAGCGCCTGGAGGAGTTCGGCAGCAGCCAGATGGAGGTGATCGGGCGGGTGCGCATCCGCACCGAGAACAACTGCATCGCCCGTGACATCGTCCAGGTCGGCGACTGCCTGCTGTTCGGCTACAACGTGTTCCTCGGCTTGAAGAAGGAGACCCGCGTCGAGGACGTGTTATCCCTCTACCGCCTGGTCGAGCAGGCCGAAGGCTACGAGGCCGAGCCGGTGGCGCTGGAGGGCAGCTTCCTGGCCCAGGCCAGCTTCGTCGCCGACTTCAACGAGCTATACAGCTACTACAAGAACACCCGCCTGCTTCAGCTGATGGTGCGCGACGGCAAGCTGCTGGCGAGTTTTCAGATCGGTGAGCGGATCAGCGATATCCGTGTGTTCCGCTGGTCGATCTCGGTCGACGGCCAGGACGTGCGCTACATCGACAATCGCGGCGAGCGCGATATCGCGCTGCCGGCGCCGTTCGATTTCGAGTGGATCAAGGCCACCCGCGAGATGGTGGTGGAAGGCCGCCATCCGCACCTGAACATCCTCGACACGCTGTTCGTCGAGACTATCGGCGGCGACCTCACCATCAAGGTCGAGAACAATACCGAGACCGGTCTGGGCATCTACCGCGAGGAGGTGCTGGACAAGACCCAGTCGCTGGACGACGCCCAGGTCGAGTTCGCCCGCCTCGGCAGCCTGGTGCTGCTCAAGGTGCTGCCGTATCGCGAAGAGCAGTGGCGCTACCTGGTGTACAACGGCCTCACCGGCAAGGTGGAGCGCATCGACGCCATCGGCCAGGCCTGCGTGCAGCTGCCGGAAGACCACGGCATCATCTTCCCCGGTGGCTACTACCTGCAGAGCGGCGAGTACAAGACCTTCGAGCAGTCCATGGCCGGCATGCGCTTCAAGCGCGCCGTGCGCTCGCCCAACGGCGAGGACGTGCAGTACATCTTCTACCACCCGGAAGAGGGTCGCGCGGTACTGCTGACCTACAACATGATCAACCGCCAGCTGCAGAATCCGCTGTTCGGCCACGGTTATGCGCGCCTGGAGGATGGTCGCACGGTGATCTTCGCCGCTGAAGGCGACGAGCCGACCCGGATCCACCCGATGCAGATCTGGCAGACGCCGTTCTGCAGCGCCGAGTTCGCCGCCCGCCAGCCGGCACGCAGCGGCTTCCTCGGCAAGATCGGCAATGCCGAACTGGTGCGCGGCGTTTCCGACCTCTATGACCTGTGCCGCGAGATCGATACGCCGGCGGTGTCGGTGCAGCGCTACGGCCTGCTGTGCCAGAACACCCGTCGCCTGTTCGACAGCTACCACTGGCTGGCCGGCGAGCAGTTGGCCGGGCTGGCGCCGCTGCTGCGCGAGATCGCCGCTACCGCCGAGCTGGTGCTGGACGAATACGAGAAGGTCGAGAGCATCCGCAAGCAGTCGGCGCAGGCCATGGTCGACGCCGAGAGCCGCCACAAGACCCTGCTCGTCAGCCTGCTGCCGGACAGCTGGGACCAGGCGCAGAGCTTCGTCGACGGCCTCAACGGCATCACCGCCCAGCGCGGCCTGCTGCTGACCATCCGCGAGTACCGCTATATCGACCTCGTGCGCCTGGACGCCATGGAAGCCGAGCTGCTGGCCGCCCAGGAACGCGTGTCGGCCGCTACCGCCAGCTTCCTCGCCGGGCCGACCGCGCTGCAGCCGTTCGTGGTGCGCCTGCAGGGCCTGGATGAGCAGGCGCAGAAGGCCGAGACCGTGGCCCAGCTCAACGAGCCACTGGCCGCACTGCAGACCATGGCCGCCGACCTGGACATGCTGTCCGCCCTGATGGCGTCGCTGAAGATCGACGACGCCACCCAGCGCACCCGTATCGTCGAATCGATTTCCGAAATCTATGCCCGCCTCAACCAGGCCAAGGCCCGTGCCGAACAACGGCGCAAGGGCCTGGGTTCGAGCGAGACGGTGGCGCAGTTCGGCGCCCAGTTCAAACTGTTCAGCCAGGGCATCACCAATGCCCTCGGCCAGGCCCAGGACCCGGAGCGCTGCGACGAGCAGCTGGCCCGCCTGCTGGTGCAGCTGGAGGAGCTGGAGAGCCAGTTCGGCGACCAGGAACAGTTCATCGGTGACATCCTGGCCAAGCGCGAGGAGCTGCTGGAGACCTTCGAGGCGCACAAGCAGGCGCTGCTCGACGAACGCCAGCGCAAGGCGCAGAGCGTGCTGGATGCGGCCAAGCGCATCCTCGACAGCCTGGCCCGGCGCACTGCCAAGTTCACCCAGGCCGAGGAGCTCAACGCCTTCTTCGCCGCCGACCCGCTGATCCTCAAGTTACGCGAGATGACCGAGCGCCTGCGCGAGCTGAAGGACAGCGTCAAGGCCGACGATATCGAGGCGCTCCTCAAGGGCGCCCGCGACCAGGCCGTGCGCGCGCTGCGCGACAAGAGCGAGCTGTTCGAGGAAGGCGGCAACGTCATCAAGCTCGGCCCGCGCCACCGCTTCAGCGTCAACACCCAGGAGCTGGACCTGACCCTGCTGCCGCGCGGCGACCAGCTGTACCTGCACCTGACCGGCACCGACTTCCTCGAACCACTGGCCAACGCCGAGCTGGAGGCGCTAAAGCCGTTCTGGCAGGTGGCACTGGAGTCCGAGTCCGAGCACCTGTACCGCGCCGAATACCTGGCCGGCGAGGTGCTGGCGGCCGCCGACGAGGGACGCGACGGCCTCGACCCGGAGCGCCTGAAATCCCTGCTGGCGCAACCGGACGAGCTGGCCAAGCTGATCCGCGATTTCGCCGCGCCGCGCTACAAGGAAGGCTACGAGAAGGGCATCCACGATCACGACGCCGCCGCCATCCTCGCCCAGCTGCTGCCGCTGCGGGGCAGCGCCGGGCTGCTGCGCTACGGCGCCGAGGCGCGCGCGCTGGCCTGCCTGTTCTGGGATCTGCAGCGCGATAGCGACAGCGCCGCCCAGTGGCCGGAGCGGGCGCGTACCAGCCGCCATATCCAGCAGCTGTTTGGTCGCCGCGAAGGCCTGCAACAGCTTCAGGGCGAGATCGCTGAAGCACTGCAGGCTTTCCTCGCCGAGCAGCCGCTGGGCCTGGGCGAGGCGGTGCTGAGCGAGGCCGCCGAGTATCTGGTGCAGGAGCTGGCCGCCGAGCGCATCGAGTTCGTCTTCAGCAAGTACGCCAAGCAGTTGCAGGAAGGCCTCAAGCTGCGCCTGCAGGGCGCGCGCATGTGGGACGACTATCAGCGTGCCCTGGCCAACCTCGACGGCCGCCCGGCGGCGCAGTGGGCGCTGGCCGACAACTGGCTGCGCGGCCTCTGCGCCCAGGACGAGTTCGCGCCGCTGGCCGGCTATGTTGCCGAGGCGGTAGCGCTGTCGCTGCTGGCCGAGGGCTTCCCCGGTCGCGTCACCGAAGTGGATCTGCGTTTCACCGTCACGGGCCTGATGGGCGAGCACCCGCGCATCCAGGAACGCCAGCTGGTGCTGGCGGTGGACGATCTGTTCGCCCGTCTGCGCCGCCATCGCGAGTCCTTCCTGCCCGGCCTGCAGCGCTACCAGGCGCTGCGCCAGGAAGTGATCGGCCGCGAGCGCGCGGCGCTGCGCCTGTCCGAGTTCAAGGCCAAGCCGCTCAGCTCCTTCGTGCGCAACAAGCTGATCAACGATGTGTACCTGGGGTTCATCGGCGACAACCTGGCCAAGCAGATGGGCACCGCCGGCGAGAACAAGCGCACCGACCTGATGGGCCTGCTGATGCTCATCTCGCCGCCCGGCTACGGCAAGACCACGCTGATGGAGTACGTGGCCCATCGCCTGGGCCTGATCTTCATGAAGATCAACGGCCCGGCCCTCGGTCACGAGGTACGCTCCATCGACCCGGCCCAGGCGCCGGACGCCACTTCGCGTCAGGAGCTGGAGAAGCTCAACCTGGCGCTGGAAATGGGCAACAACGTGATGCTGTATGTCGACGACATCCAGCACACCCACCCGGAATTCCTGCAGAAGTTCATCTCGCTGTGCGACGGCACCCGGCGTATCGAGGGCGTGTGGAAGGGCCGGACCAAGACCTACGACATGCGCGGCAAGAAGTTCTGCGTGATCATGTCCGGCAACCCGTACACCGAGTCCGGCGAGGTCTTCAAGATTCCGGACATGCTGGCCAACCGCGCCGACATCTATAACCTCGGCGACACCCTGGGCGGCATGCAGGACGCCTTCGCCCTCTCGTACATCGAGAACGGCCTGACCTCCAACCCGGTGCTGGCACCGCTGGCCACCCGCGACATGGCCGACGTCTACCGCTTCGTCGCCAAGGCCGAGGGCAAGCCGTTCTCCGCCAACGAACTGAGCCACGGCTACAGCGGTGCGGAGATCAACGAGATCGTCAGCACCCTGCAGCGCCTGATGCAGGTGCGCGACGTGGTGCTGCGGGTCAACCAGCAGTACATCGCCAGCGCCGCCCAGGCCGACCAGTACCGCACTGAGCCGCCGTTTAAGTTGCAGGGCAGCTACCGCAACATGAACAAGATGACCGAGAAGATCAGCGCGGTGATGAACGACGCCGAGCTGCTGCAGCTGATCGCCGACCACTACCAGGGCGAGTCGCAGCTGCTCACCACCGGCGCCGAGGAGAACCTGCTCAAGCTGGCCGAGCTGCGCGGCAATATGACCGCGGAGCAGAGCGAGCGCTGGGCGCAGATCAAGCGCGACTTCCTGCGCAACAAGGCCATGGGCGGCAGCGACAGCGATGTCGGTTCCCGCGTGGTGGCCCAGCTCAACGACCTGGTCGAGGGCATCCGTGCTCTGGGCGGTGAGCCGCAGAAGCAGCAGGAGATTCCCTGGGACGAGCTGCTGGCCGGTCTGCAGCGCCTTGGCAGCCTGCAGCCGCAGGTCGAGGTGGCCGTGCAGGCGCCGCCGCAGCCGGGCGTGCAGGTGCTGCTGGAACGGCTGGCCGAGACCCTGCAGAACAGCTTCCTGCCGCTGATGAACGCGATGGACAAGAAGATCGAGATCGACCTGCGCACCCACAACCGCATGGGCGAGATGGCCCAGCGCATGCGTGAGCTGGGCCAGTTCCTCGGCGCGCCGCAGGCGCCCGCCGAGCCGGGGCCGGAGCAGGCGTGACCGCCTGGCTGGCGCCGCGCCTGCAGCTGCTGGCCGGCATCGCCGGGCTGATGCTGCTGGTGCAGCTGATCAACAGCCTGAGCGGCGATGCCCTCAACGCCTGGGGCGTGCTGCCGCGTCACCTCGGCAGCCTGCCCGGCATTCTCTTCGCGCCCTGGCTGCATGCCGGCTGGTGGCACCTGCTGAACAACCTGCCGGGCCTGCTGTTGCTCGGCTGGCTGGCGCTGCTCGGCCCGCCGCGGCGCTTCGTCGCCGCCAGCGCCTTCATCATCCTCGGCAGCGGCCTGCTGGTCTGGTTGCTGGCCTGCCCAGGCATGCACCTGGGTGCCAGTGGCTGGGTGTTCGGCCTGTGGGGCCTGCTGCTCGGCCGTGCCTGGTTCGAGCGCAGCCTGGGCAGCCTGCTGATCGCCGTGCTGGTGCTGTTCTACTACGGCGGCTGGTGGTTCGGCCTGCTGCCGCGCCAGGGCATCTCGTTCGAATACCATCTGGCGGGCGCCCTGTGCGGCGTGCTGTATGCCGCGCTGACCCGCACCTCCAGGAGGAACTGAATGGATTTCACCCGCCTGGACCAGCAGCTGCGCGACAGCCTGGTCGACCTCAAGCTGAGCAACGAGGAACGCGACGAGCTGCGCCAGCTGGGCAGCGACCTGGGTCCGGACCAGGTGCGCTACCTGCGCAACCGCGCCTTCGATCTGGTGCGCGACCTGACCCTGAGCGATGCGGCCAACGCTCTGCCGGCGCTGAAGTGGCTGGAGCAGGTGATCAAGACCCTCGACGCCGCCAGCGCGCCGCCGCGCCCGGCCGTGGCCAGCGCCCATTTCAGCCCCGGCGAGGACTGCCTGCGCAAGATCCGCGAGCTGTGCCGCCAGGCCCGCGAGTCGGTGGATATCTGCGTCTACACCATCTCCGACGACCGCCTGAGCGAGGAGATCGTCGCCTGCCACCGCCGTGGCGTGACGGTGCGGGTGATCAGCGACAACGAGAAACAGTTTGATGAGGGCAGCGACATCCAGCACCTGATCGCCCAGGGCGTGCCGCTGCGCATCGACGACAGCCCCTACCACATGCACCACAAGTTCGCCCTGTTCGACGGTCGCCTGCTGCTCAACGGCAGTTTCAACTGGACCCGCAGCGCCAGTACCAGCAACGAGGAGAACCTGCTGGTGATCGACCATCCACAGCTGGTGAGCAGCTACGCGCGCGAGTTCGACGAACTCTGGGCGCGCTTCGCCCGCTGAGCGGCCGGGTTCGTGGCGGGAGGGCCTTTCGGGTAGACTTGCCGCCTTTCCCGCCAGCCAAGAAGCCCGCCCATGGCCCTGCAAGCCACGCCCTACAAAGTCGAACTCAACCTCACCGACATTGATCGCAACGTCTACGAGAACCTGCGCTTCACCGTGGCCAAGCATCCCTCGGAGACCGAGGAACGCCTGTGCGTGCGCCTGATCGCCTATGCCTTGTGGTACCACGAGCAGCTGGCCTTCGGTCGCGGCCTGTCCGATGTCGACGAGCCGGCGTTGTGGGAAAAGAGCCTGGATGATCGCGTGCTGCACTGGATCGAAGTCGGCCAGCCGGACGCCGAACGCATCACCTGGTGCTCGCGGCGTACCGAGAAGTTCAGCCTGGTGGCCTATGGCAACCTGCGCGTCTGGCAGAGCAAGGTGCTCGACAGCGTGCGCAGCCTGAAGAATATCAATGTGGTGGGGGTGAACCAGGAAGCCCTGGAGAACCTGGCCCGCGACCTGCCGCGCTCGGTGAGCTGGAGCGTGATGATCAGCGATGGCCACCTCTATGTGACCGACGAGCGCGGCCAGCACGAGATCCCGCTGGAGTGGCTGGCCGGCGAGCGCTGATCGCCGGCTGTTCCCCTCTCCCTCCGGGAGAGGGAGCAAGACGTGCCACTCCGGCCCGCCCAGAAAAACAACCGGATTACCCATGCGCATCGAACCCCGCCCGCTTCCCGCCCAACTGCCCGACCTGGGTGACTTGCCGCCGCTGCTGACCCGCCTCTACGCGGCGCGTGGCGTGCAGTCCGCCGCCGAGCTGGACAAGGGCCTGGCGCGGCTGATTCCGTATCAGCAACTGAAGGGTATCGACGCCGCGGTGGACCTGCTGGTGCAGGCCCTGCAGCAGCGCCAGCGCATCCTCATCGTCGGCGACTTCGATGCCGACGGCGCCACCGCCAGCTCGGTCGGTGTGCTCGGCCTGCGCATGCTCGGCGCGGCGCATGTCGATTACCTGGTACCCAACCGCTTCGAGTACGGCTACGGTCTGACCCCGGAAATCGTCGCCGTGGCCCTGCAGCGCCAGCCCGAGCTGCTGGTCACCGTCGACAACGGCATCTCCAGCGTCGACGGCGTGGCCGCGGCCAAGGCGGCCGGGCTCAAGGTGCTGGTCACCGACCACCACCTGCCGGGCCCGGAGCTGCCGGCGGCCGACGCCATCGTCAATCCCAACCAGCCGGGCTGCGCGTTCCCCAGCAAGGCGCTGGCCGGGGTCGGTGTGATGTTCTACGTGCTGCTGGCCCTGCGTGCGCGGCTGCGCGAGCTGGGCTGGTTCGCCAAAGCGGGTATCGCCGAACCGAACCTGGGCGAGCTGCTCGACCTGGTGGCCCTGGGCAGCGTGGCCGACGTGGTGCCGCTGGATGCCAACAACCGCATCCTGGTCCATCAGGGCCTGGCGCGCATTCGTGCCGGGCGAGCGCGGCCTGGGCTGCGCGCGGTGCTGGAGGTGGCGGGACGTCAGCACGCGCGCATCACCTCCACCGACCTCGGCTTTATCCTCGGGCCGCGACTCAACGCGGCCGGGCGCCTGGATGACATGAGCCTGGGCATCGAGTGCCTGCTGTGCGAGGACGAGGCCCTGGCCCGCAACATGGCGCAGCAGCTCGATGAGTTGAACAAGGACCGCAAGGCCATCGAGCAGGGCATGCAGCGCGAGGCCTTGGCCCAGCTCAAGGATCTGCCGCTGGCCGATATGCCGTTCGGCCTGTGCCTGTTCGAGCCGGACTGGCACCAGGGCGTGATCGGCATCCTCGCCTCGCGCCTGAAGGAGCGCTACCACCGCCCGGCCATCGCCTTCGCCGATGCCGGCGACGGCCTGCTCAAGGGCTCGGCGCGCTCCGTGCCAGGCCTGCATATCCGCGATGCACTGGACGCCGTGGCGGCGCGTCATCCGGGGCTGATCAGCAAGTTCGGCGGGCATGCCATGGCCGCCGGCCTGTCCCTGCCGCAGGAACACTTCGGCGCCTTCGCCGCAGCCTTCGATGCCGAAGTGCGCCGCCAGCTGAGCGAGGATGACCTGACCGGCCGCCTGCTGTCCGATGGCCAGCTGGGGGCCGAGGAGTTCCATCTGGAGCTGGCCAAGGCCCTGCGCCATGCCGGGCCCTGGGGCCAGCATTTCCCCGAGCCGCTGTTCCACGGCGTGTTCCAGATCGTCACCCAGCGGGTGGTGGGCGAGAAGCACCTCAAGCTGGTGCTGAAGACCGAATGCGGCAGCCTGACCCTGGATGGCATCGCCTTCAACGTCGACCGCGAGATCTGGCCCAACCCCAACGTGCGCTGGGTGGAGCTGGCCTACAAGCTGGACGTCAACGAGTACCAAGGGCGCGAAAGCGTACAGCTGATGGTGGCGCACCTGGCGCCGCGCTGAGCGGGCTGTTCTCCCTCGCCCGTTTACGGGAGAGGGCGTACCCCTGTGGGAGAGGGGCGAATCAGCTCTGCGGCGTGGGGGCGGTCGAGCCTTCGGCCAGTGCCCGCGCGCTAACGTCCTGCCAGCGCGACAGCAGCTGCGGCGACTGTTTCGACGGGCGCTGCGGGGCGCTGCCGAGGAAGATGCCGTGGTTGTTGAAGGCATACACCGGTAGCAGGTCGCGGCGCTGGTGGGCGGGCAGGATCTGCGTTTGCAGGTTGTCGAGAATCAGCGGTTCAGCATCTGGGGTGGCGTAGAAGGCCAGCACCATGTGCGCGCGCTTCAGCTCCAGGGATTTGACGAAGGTCAGGCGCAGCTTGTCGCTGGCCACGCCCAGGCGCAGCAGGCCGAAGTATTTGGCGATGGCGATGTCCTCGCAGTCGCCGCGGCCGCGGCCGAGGGTTTCGCGCGGGGTGGCCCAGTAGTCGGCTTCGCCCCAGAGCTCGAGGTCCTCGCCGTGTAGCACGCTGCGGTTGACGAAGTGGTTGACCCGTTCCAGCAACTGCGCTTCGTTTGCCGTGCCGGGTTGTGCCAGCAAGCTTTCCCAGGCGCTCAGGCGGCCTGCGCTGATGGCCTCGGCAAGGGCCGAGTGCTGGTCCGCGCGGACGCCGCTGCACAACAGCAGGACACCCAGGCAGAGCAGGGCCTGGCGCAAGACGGCGGCGCAGCGGGTAGGCTGTTCGGGCATGGGGCAGGGGCTTCGGGTTTATTGGTCAGCCGGGATGGCCGCCGTTTTTCGTTATGCCGCCATGCTAGCGGTGGCGAAGCCGGTCGGATGTGATGCTGAACACTTTTTGCACAATTCGGTCCCGGCCTTGCGCCGGGACCGCCATGCTGTCACCAGCCCAGCTGCTTGTTGAAGCCGAGGGCATCGTAGTAGTCGCCCTGGTAGGCGATCTTGCCCTCCTTGATGCGGATGAAGCTGACCCCCTCGAACGACAGCGGCTTGCCGGTGGCCTTGGTCTCGGCACTCCAGTCGCCGCTGTTGGTGCCGCTGAACTTCCACTGGAAGGCGATGCCGTCGGCGCTGACGATGGGCGCGCTGGTCATCTCCCACTTCAGGTCCGGCACGGCGCCGACGAAGACCTTGATCACGTTGTCGCGCGCGGCGGCCTTGCCGTTCTGCGGGGTGCCGACCGTGGCGTCGAAATACACCGCGTCCTCGGCCAGGAAGGTGGCGGCCAGGTCGGCGTCATGGGCGTTCCAGGCGGCCATGTAGCCGTCGACGATGGCCCTGGCGTCAGCTGCCTGGGCCAGGTGGGCGAAACACAACAGCGACAGCAGGGATAAGGCTCTGACGAGATGACGCATGCTTGCCTCCATGCGGGCGGACCCGCGGGTGATGGGCCGGCTGGCCCGAAATCGGTGTAGCGCTGCCCGCGAGCGGCGCCAGGCGCCGCCCGTGGGGCAGGGAAACATTGGAGTTGTCTGAGCGTCGCGCGCGGCGCTCGGATCAGTGCTTGATCATCACGTGGCGGATGGTGGTGTAGTCCTCCAGCCCGTACATGGACATGTCCTTGCCGTAGCCGGAGAGCTTCATACCGCCGTGCGGCATCTCGCTGACCAGCATGAAGTGGGTGTTGACCCAGGTGCAGCCGTACTGCAAGCGCGCCGACAGGCGATGGGCGCGGCCCACGTCGGCGGTCCACACCGAGCTGGCCAGGCCGTAGTCGGAGTCGTTGGCCCAGGCCAGGGCCTGCTCCTCGGTGTCGAACTCGGTGACCGAGACCACCGGGCCGAACACCTCGCGACGGACGATCTCGTCATCCTGGCGGGCGCCGGCGAGCACGGTCGGCTCGACGAAGAAGCCCGGACGGTCGGCGGCCTGGCCGCCGGTGACCACCTGGATGTGCGGTACGGCCTTGGCGCGTTCGAGGAAGCCCAGCACGCGGTCGCGGTGGGCAGCGGTGATCAGCGGGCCGAGCTCGACGCCATCCTCGTCCTGGGTGCCCAGCTTGAGCATGCTGACGGCCTCGCCGAGCTTGGCGACGAACTGCTGGTACACGCCTTTCTGTGCATAGATGCGGCAGGCGGCGGTGCAGTCCTGCCCGGCGTTGTAGAAGCCGAAGGCACGGATGCCCTCCACGGCGGCGTCGATGTCGGCGTCGTTGAAGATCAGCACCGGGGCCTTGCCGCCCAGTTCCATGTGGGTGCGTTTCATGCTTTCGGCGGTGCTGGAGACGATGTTGACGCCGGTGGGGATGGAGCCGGTCAGCGAGACCATGCGCACCTTGGGATGGGTGACCAGCGGCTGGCCGACGCTCGGGCCGCGGCCGAACACCAGGTTGACCACCCCGGCGGGGAAGATCGGCGCGATCAGCTCGGCCAGTTTCAGCGCGGTCAGCGGGGTCTGCTCCGAGGGCTTGAGCACTACGCAGTTGCCGGCGGCCAGGGCCGGGGCCAGCTTCCAGGCGGCCATCATCAGCGGGTAGTTCCAGGGCGCGATGGAGGCGACCACGCCGACCGGGTCGCGGCGGATCATCGAGGTGTGTCCCGGCAGGTATTCGCCGGCGGCCGAGCCCGGCATGCAGCGCACCGCGCCGGCGAAGAAGCGGAACACGTCGGCGACCGCCGGCAGCTCGTCGCCCAGGGCGGCAGCGTAGGGCTTGCCGCAGTTCTGCGATTCCAGGCGGGCCAGTGTCTCGGCATGGGTGTCGATGGCGTCGGCCACCTGCAGCAGCAGCGCCGAGCGCTGGCCCGGGGTGGTCTGCGACCAGTCGGCGAAGGCGGCATCGGCCGCCTGCACGGCAGCATCGACCTGGGCCGGGCTGGCCTCGGCGATCTCCACCAGGGTGGTACCCAGCGAAGGATTGAGGACCGGCTGGACAGCACCTTCACCAGCCACCAGTTGGCCGTTGATCAGCAGTTTGGTTTGCATCGCATAAGCCTCGTCGTTGCGGTTGTTTGTTAAGCCCCTCTCCCTTTGGGGAGGGGTTGGGGTGAGGGAGTTACGAGCTGCACAGAGCCCGGCCCCTGTCCCGACGGGAGAGGGGCGTAAAGGTCATTTGCCGCTGCCGGCCACGCCCTCGCCACCCTTGGTCAGGTAGTAGGCGCCGAGGATCGGCAGCATGGTCACCAGCATCACCAGCATGGCGACCACGTTGGTCACCGGCACGTCGCGCGGGCGCGACAGCTGGTTGAGCAGCCAGATCGGCAGGGTCTTCTCATGGCCGGCGGTGAAGGTGGTGACGATGATCTCGTCGAAGGACAGGGCGAAGGCCAGCATGCCGCCCGCCAGCAGGGCCGAGCCCAGGTTGGGCAGGACGATGTAGCGGAAGGTCTGCCAGCCGTCGGCGCCCAGGTCCATGCTGGCTTCGATCAGGTTGTAGCTGGTGCGGCGGAAGCGGGCGATGACGTTGTTGTAGACGATCACCACGCAGAAGGTGGCGTGGCCGATGACGATGGTCAGCAGGCCCGGCTCGATGCCGAAGGTCTTGAACGCCGAGAGCAGGGCGATGCCGGTGACGATGCCGGGCAGGGCGATTGGCAGGATCAGCAGCAGGGACACGCTCTCCTTGCCGAAGAAGTCGCGCCGCCACAGCGCCGCCGCAGCCAGGGTGCCGAGCAGCATGGCGATCAGAGTGGCGATGCTCGCCACCTTGAGTGACAGCACGATGGCTTCCAGCACGTCGGCACGGGCGAAGGCCACGCTGAACCAGCCCAGGGTCAGGCCCTTGGGTGGGAAACTGAAGCCGGCGCTTTCGGTGTTGAAGGCGTACAGGAAGATGATCAGGATCGGGAAGTGGAGGAACACCAGCCCGCCCCAGGCGGCAGCCTTGAGGCCCCAGGACGCTTGCTCAGAGTGCATCGAAGGCCCCCAGACGCTTGACGATGGACAGGTAGATGGCGATCAGCACGATCGGCACCAGGGTGAAGGCGGCGGCCATCGGCATGTTGCCGATCGCGCCCTGCTGGGCGTAGACCATGCTGCCGATGAAGTAGCCGGGCGGCCCCACCAGCTGCGGCACGATGAAGTCGCCGAGGGTCAGGCTGAAGGTGAAGATCGAGCCGGCGGCGATGCCGGGAACCGACAGCGGCAGGATCACCTGCAGGAAGGTCTGCGCCGGGTGCGCGCCGAGGTCGGCCGAGGCTTGCAGTAGCGAGGGCGGCAGACGCTCCAGCGAGGCCTGGATGGGCAGGATCATGAACGGCAGCCAGATGTAGACGAACACCATAAAGCGCCCTAGGTGCGAGGTCGACAGGGTGTTGCCGCCGATGCCGGGGATACCCAGGAGGAACTCCAGCACGGGTTGCAGGTGCAGTACCTGGACGAACCACATGGCGACTCCGCCCTTGGCCAGCAGCAGGGTCCAGGCGTAGGCCTTGACGATGTAGCTGGCCCACATCGGCAGCATCACCGCGATGTAGAAGAAGGCCTTGGTCTTGCCGCTGGTGTAGCGCGCCATGTAGTAGGCGATGGGAAATGCCAGCGCGGCGCTGGCCACGGACACCGCGACCGCCATCGTCAGGGTGCGCAGGATGATGTCGAAGTTGGCCGCCTGGAACAGCGCCTTGAAGTTGCCCAGCGTGAGGTCCGGGGTGACCGTCATGCTGAAGTCGTCGAAGGTGTAGAAGCCCTGCCACAGCAGGGTCAGCAGCGAGCCCAGGTAGATGGCGCCGAACCACAGCAGCGGCGGAATCAGCAGCAGCGCCAGGTACAGCGTGGGTTTGCGGTAGAGCAGGCTGGACAGGCGGCGCAGCAGGCCGCCATCCGTCTGCAGGGCCAGGGTCTGGCTGCTCATCTCAGGCCTCCTCGCGCAGCGCGACCATGGCGGCGCGGGCCCAGCGCGCAGTGACGCGCTGGCCGGGCTGGCAGGGGGCATCGCCGACGCCCCACTGGTTGTTGGCCTGGCTCACGGCGAAGTTCTGCCCGTTGTCCAGTTGCAGCTCGTAGCGGGTGGCGGCGCCGAGGTACTGGATATCGTGCAGCAGGCCGCTGATCTCCGCCTCGTCGCTGGCCGGCAGGCTGGCGCCGCTGTCGACCAGGCGCACATGTTCCGGGCGGATCGACAGCGGGCGCGGCGAACCGCTGACCCGGATGGCCAGGTCGCCCTTGAGCACGTTGCTGGTGCCGACGAATTCGGCGACGAAGGTGCTGGCCGGATTCATGTACAGGTTGCGCGGGGTATCGACCTGCTCGATACGGCCCTTGTTGAACACCGCCACGCGGTCGGACATGGACAGCGCCTCGCCCTGGTCGTGGGTGACGAAGATGAAGGTGATGCCGAGCTGGCGCTGCAGCTTCTTCAGCTCGCTCTGCATCTGCTCGCGCAGCTTGAGGTCCAGTGCGCCCAGTGGCTCGTCGAGCAGCAGCACGCGCGGGCGATTGACCAGGGCGCGGGCCAGGGCCACACGCTGGCGCTGGCCGCCGGACAGCTGTACCGGCTTGCGTGCGCCATAGCCGCCCAGGGCCACCAGGGCCAGCGCTTCTTCGGCGCGGGCCAGGCGCTCGGCCTTGGCCACGCCCTTGACCTTGAGGCCGTAGGCGACGTTCTCCAGCACGTTCATGTGCGGGAACAGCGCGTAGTCTTGGAACACCGTGTTGACGTCGCGCTGATAGGGCGGCAGCCCTGCCGCCTCGGCGCCGTGGATGCGGATGGAGCCGGCACTGGGTTGTTCGAAGCCGGCGATCAGGCGCAGGCAGGTGGTCTTGCCCGAGCCGGAGGGGCCGAGCATGGAAAAGAATTCGCCGTCCCGGATGTCGATGGACACCCGGTCGACGGCCTTGACCTCGCCGAACACGCGGGACACATCGGTGAATTGCACTGCAAGGGTCATCTCGAACACTCCAGGAGGAAAGCCACCCACCACCGGCCCGGCCGGTTTGCCGACACGAGACGGGAGAGTCGGTGGTGGGTGTACAACGGTGAAGCTGTGGAAGGGATCGCTAAGGCACCCAGGGTTTGAAAATCGTTCTGGCGGCGTCGCGAGCGGGCCTCAGCCGTGTCCGGCCAGCGCGGAGGAACCGCAACGTACTGGAGTACGTGAGGATTCCGAGCACTGCCCGGGCGCGGATCAGGCCTGCGCAGCAGCCGCCAGGACGGTTTTTACCTACCGCCCATGATGGCGATGTAGTCCTGGGTCCAGCGGCTGTAGGGCACGTACTTGCCACCCTCGGCCTGCGGGGTTTTCCAGAAGGCGATCTTGTCGAAGTTGTCGAAGCCGTTGGTCTTGCAACCCTCGGCGCCGAGCAGGGCATTGCCCTGGCAGGCCGCCGGCACCGCCGGTACCGAGCCGAACCAGGCGGCCAGGTCGCCCTGCAGCTTGGGCTGCAGCGACCAGTCCATCCACTTGTAGGCACACACCGGGTGCTTGGCCTCGGCGTGCAGCATGGTGGTGTCGGCCCAGCCGGTGGCGCCTTCGGCCGGGACGGTGGAGGCGATCTCCTGCTTCTCCAGTTGCAGCGCGTTGACCTGGTACGGCCAGGCGCTGGAGGCGACCACGCCTTCATTCTTGAAGTCGTTCATCTGCACGGTGACGTCGTGCCAGTAGCGGTGGATCAGCGGTTGCTGCTGGCGCAGCAGTTCCAGCGCGGCGGCGTACTGCTGCTCGTTGAGCAGGTAGGGATCGCTGATGCCCAGCTCCGGCTTGTGTGCCTTCAGGTACAGCGCAGCGTCGGCGATGTAGATCGGGCCGTCGTAGGCCTGCACGCGGCCCTTGTTGCTCTTGCCGTCGGCCAGGGTCTGTTCCTCGAACACTACTTTCCAGCTGCTCGGCGCCTCCTTGAACAACTTGGTGCTGTACATCAGCACGTTCGGGCCCCACTGGTAGGGCGTGCCGTAGTGCTGGCCGCCGACCGTGTGCCAGGGAGCGTCCTTCAGGCGCTCGTCGATGTGCTTCCAGCTGGGGATCAGGTCGACGTTGACCGGCTGCACGCGCTTGCCGGCGATCAGGCGCAGCGAGGCATCGCCCGAAGCGGTGACCAGGTCATAGCCGCCCTTGGCCATCAGGCTGACCATCTCGTCGGAGGTGGCGGCGGTCT
The DNA here is from genome assembly GCF_900156545.1 of Aquipseudomonas alcaligenes. Classification (GTDB taxonomy): domain Bacteria; phylum Pseudomonadota; class Gammaproteobacteria; order Pseudomonadales; family Pseudomonadaceae; genus Aquipseudomonas; species Aquipseudomonas alcaligenes_A. Next base: position 611,262 of record NZ_FTNW01000002.1, on the reverse strand, counting down.
TGACGTTGACCTTGCAGCCGGTGTCCTGCTCGAACTGGGTGACCCAGTCGTAGTTCTTGTCGGTTTCGCCGCGCTCGATGTAGCCGGGCCAGGCGATGATGTCGAGCTGGCCTTCGGCGCTGCCGAGGGTCTTGAGCGGTACGGCGGCCTGCACGGCGCCGCTGGCGAGCAGGGCGGTGGCGAGAGCGCTGAGGAGTGTGGTGGTTGGCGCGGACATCGTGATTCCCTCTTGTTGTGACCTGTTATCGGGGCAGATGAATGGCGTTCGGCAGACCGCGCCGAGCGGGTTGGGTCAATCTAATTGTTGTCCGTGGCGCACCATGATGTGGCGCACCACGCTGTAGTCCTGCAACGAGTCGCTGGACAGGTCCTTGCCGTAGCCCGAGCGCTTGAGCCCGCCGTGGGGCATCTCGCTGGCCAGCATGAAGTGGGTGTTGATCCAGGTGCAGCCGTACTGCAGGCGGTTGGCCAGCTGGAAGGCCTTGTCCAGGTTCTGCGTCCATACCGAGCTGGCCAGGCCGTATTCGGAGTCGTTGGCCCAGTCCAGCGCCTGGCTCAGGTGGTCGAAGCGGGTGACGGTGACGACCGGGCCGAACACCTCGCGCTGGACGATCTCGTCGCTCTGCTTGCAGCCGGCCAGCAGGGTCGGCTGGTAATGGAAACCGGGGCCGGAATGCACCGCGGCACCGGTGACGCGCTCGATATGCGGCTGGCCAAGGGCGCGCTCGACGAAGCTGGCCACGCGGTCGCGCTGGCGCGCGCTGATCAGTGGGCCGATTTCGTTGTCGGTGTCCTTCTTGCGGGCAAAGCGAATGCTCGCTACGGCGTCGCCCAGTTCGGCGACCAGGCGATCGTGGATGCCTTTTTCGGCATAGATGCGGCACGCCGCGGTGCAGTCCTGGCCGGCGTTGTAGTAGCCGTAGCTGCGGATGCCCTGAACCACGGCGTCGATGTCGGCATCGTTGCAGACGATCACTGGCGCCTTGCCGCCCAGTTCCAGGTGCGTGCGCTTGAGGGTGCGCGCGGCGCTCTGCAGGATTTTCTGGCCGGTGACGATATCGCCGGTCAGCGACACCATGCGTACCCGCGGGTGGCCGACCAGGCTGCTGCCGACGCCTTCACCACCGCCGCAGACGATGTTCAGCACGCCGGCCGGGAGGATCTGCGCCAGCGCCGGAGCCAGCGCGAGGATCGATAGCGGCGTGTGCTCGGAGGGTTTGAACACCAGGGTGTTGCCGGCGGCCAGGGCCGGGGCAATTTTCCAGGCTGCCATCATCAGCGGGTAGTTCCACGGCGCGATGGAGGCGACCACGCCGACCGGGTCGCGGCGCACCAGGCTGGTATGCCCTTCCAGGTACTCGCCGGCCAGCTGGCCCTGCTGGCAGCGCACGGCGCCGGCGAAGAAGCGGAAGACGTCGGCGGTCGCCGGCAGATCGTCCTGGCGCGCCAGATGCAGCGGCTTGCCGCAGTTCAGGGCCTCCAGCTGGGCCAGTTGCTCGGCCTGGGCATCGATGGCCTCGGCAATCGCCAGCAGGGTTGCGGCGCGTTGTGCCGGGGTGGTCCGCGACCAGGCGGGGAAGGCGCGATGGGCGGCCTGCACGGCGGCCTCGAGCTGCTCCAGCGAGGCCTCGGCGATGCTGCACAGGACGTCGCCGGTGGCGGGGTTGAGGATGGCTTCGGCAACACCTTCCCCGCCGACCAGGTGGCCGTCGATCAGCAAGGCGCTGTGCAGGGTGGGCGTGCTCATCTTCGCGTTTCTTCTGTTATTGGTTGCGGCTGGCATGGCGGCTCCGGTTGGCCCGGGATGCCTGCGTCCATAGGGAAGCGAGACTAGAGGCCGGGCTTGAGGTCGACAAATTCTAAATATTGAAAGTAGCGTTCGATTAAATCGAAACCTTGCGGTTGTTGGGCTGTTCGCGGGCCAGGGTCAGGAACGGGTCGACCAGTGCCGGTCGCGCCGTGCCGCGGCGCCAGGCCAGGCCGACGTCGAGCGGTTCGCTGAGGTCGACCAGCGGCCGTGCCTCGATGATGTCGCCCTCCAGCGACCAGGGCCGGTAGGTCATGTCCGGCTGGATCGACAGGCCGAGGCCGGCGGCCACCAGGCTGCGCACGGCCTCTACCGAGGCGGTGCGCAGGGTCACGTGCGGGGTCAGGCCGGCGCGGCTCCAGATGCGCTGGGTATGCAGGCCCATTTCGTCGGCGTTGAGCTGGATCAGTGGCTCGCTGGCCACGTCGGCCAGGCTGATGCTGTCGCGCTCCAGCAGCGGGTGGCGTGCCGGTAGCCAGAGACGATGCGGCGAGTGAGTCAGTACCTCGGTCTGCAGGGCGTGGCGGTCTTCCAGGTTGGACAGGATCAGCACGCCGACGTCGATCTCGCCGCTGACCAGCAGGTGTTCGATATAGGGGCGCTCGTCTTCCACCACGCGGACCTGCACGTTGGGGTAGGCCCGCTGGAAGCGGGTGATCAGGTCGGCCAGGTAGTAGCCGGCGACCAGGCTGGTTACGCCGATGGTGAGGTGCCCGGCAACCTGATCGGTGCTCTGCTGCAGGCTGCGCTTGGCATTGTCCACGGTGGCCAGGATCAGATGCGCCTGGCGCAGGAACTGGTGGCCCTGGTGGGTCAGGCTCATGCCCTTGGCGTGGCGGTTGAACAGGCTGACGCCGATCTCCTCCTCCAGCTGCTGGATGGCCAGGGTCAGGGTCGACTGCGAGATGAACACCGCCTGGGCGGCGGCGGAGATCGAGCCGGTTTCGGCGACAGCGATGAAATGGCGGATCTGGCGCAGGGTCATCATGGCGAGCAATCCGGAGCTTGTGGTTGAGGTTTATAGAAAATTAATAAAGCCGTTCTTTTTTATAGAAAGGAAGTGGTTTTTTTGCTGTACGCAATATCCGGAAGCAGAGCGTCACTTCGTGCTCCGGCTGTTGTGGTTAGAATCAAGGCCTTACATGGACAGGTAATCCCTCAGGAGGGCTTAGATGAATACTCGTGGACTGCTCGACCAACTGCTCAAATCCGGCCAGGACCTGCTGCAACAGAAATCCGGCTCGTCGTCGTCCGGTGGCCTGGGTGGCCTGCTTGGCAGCGTGACCGGTGGCGGCAAGGGTGGCAGCGGTGACCTCGGCACTCTGCTCAAGGGGGCTGGCGGCGGCGCCCTGGCGGCGGGTGCTCTGGGGCTGCTGCTGGGCAACAAGAGTGCGCGCAAGCTGGGTGGCAAGGCGCTGACTTACGGTGGTCTGGCTGCCCTCGGTGTAATCGCCTACAAGGCCTATGGCAATTGGCAGGAACAGCAGCGTGCCGGCAGCGCGCAGCCGCGCATCGAGCCACAGACCGTGGATCGCCTGCCGGCACCGCAGGCCGAACTGCACAGCCAGGCGATCCTCAAGGCGCTGGTGGCGGCGGCCAAGGCGGATGGCCACGTGGACGCCAAGGAGCGCCAGCTGATCGAGGAGCATATCGGTGCGTTGGCCAATGATCCTGAGCTGCTGCGCTGGCTGGATGCCGAGCTGAACAAGCCGCTCGACCCTGCCGAGGTGGCGCGTGCCGCGAGTACCCCGGAAATGGCCGCCGAGATGTACATCGCCAGTGTGCTGATGGTCGACGAGGAGCACTTCATGGAGCGTGCCTACCTGGAGGAGCTGGCTCGTCAGCTCAAGCTGGAGCCCTCGCTCAAGGCCGAGCTGGAAAGCCAGGTGCGTCAGGAACTGGCGCTGCGTTGATGCGCTGTGCGCTGTTCGCGGGCCTGTTGCTGGCGTCGGCTGCTGCCGGCGCGGTCGAAAGCGTGCTGCCACTCGATCAGCGCGCGTTGTTGTTGAATGACAGTCGGCTGCCCCGCGAGGCGGCGCTGGATCGCCTGCAGCAGGTACGCTTTGCCTTTCGCGAGTCTCAGGCCGAGGCTGATCAATGGCCGACCTGGACGCGCGTCCAGGGCTATCACGGCCACTGGGACGGCGGTCTGCAGCGCCGCGGCGAGAGCCTCACGCTGGGGCTGGATCGGCCACTCGGTGGCCAGTGGATCGGCGGCGGGCTGGTCGCGTTGTCTCAGGCGCGCCTGGAGGATGACGGGGATAGCGGCGCCAGCGACAGTGCCCACTTTGGTCTGTATGCCGCCACTCGTATCTACAACCAGCTGGGCTTCAAGCTTGGCGCCTTGTATGGCCAGCATCGCCTGGACAGTGGCAGCGACCACGCCAGCGCGCATAGCTGGCAGCTGTTCGGCGAAAGCAGTTTCGCCCTGGATTTCCGCGATTTCACCCTGGAGCCCTTTGCCGGGCTGGCGCTGCTGCGCCTGGACGGCGGCGCATTGCGCGACAACGGCCTGCGTCTGCGGGCGGCGGACGAGGAGGGCGGCTACCTGACCCTGGGTTGGCGTCTGGCGGCCCCCTGGTACTGGCAGCAGCGCAAATGGGTCGGCCGGGCCAGCCTGGCCCTGCGCCAGGACCTGGGCAGCGACCGTCTGAATGCCGAGGCGATGACCGCGGATGGGCAGAGTCTGCGCCTGCAGGGCCGCGAGTTCGAGCGCAGCAGCCTGCGCCTGGACCTCAGCCTGGACCACGAACTGCGTGATGGCCTCTACCTCGGCCTGACCTATGCGGGCGATTACGCCGAGGATGCGCGTGACAACGCCCTGGCGGCGCGGCTCAGCCTGAAGTTCTGAGGTCGGCCCGCCGGTCAGCCTGCGGGCTGCCAGGGCGCGTGCACTCGGGTATACTCGCGTGCTTTTCCGAAACTTCGCGGTCGCGGCCTGCGTCGTGCGCGGTCGGCACCTCGCCGATGGCCCGACAGCCGCGCGCCTTTGCCCGAGAGTGCTGCCCACCATGGAAATCAATCCGATCCTCAACAGCATCAAGGACCTGTCCGAGCGGACCCTGTCGATTCGGGGGTATCTTTGACTACGATCAGAAGCATGATCGCCTGGTTGAAGTAAACCGCGAACTGGAAGACGCCAGCGTCTGGAACAAGCCCGAGTACGCCCAGGGCCTGGGCCGCGAGCGTGCCATGCTGGCGCAGATCGTCGAAACCATCGACGACCTCACCGGCAGCCTGGCCGACTCCAAAGACCTGCTGGAAATGGCCGCCGAAGAGAACGACGAGGGCGCGGTCAACGACATCGTCGCCGAAGTCGAGCGCCTGCGCGAAATCCTCGAGAAGCTGGAATTCCGCCGCATGTTCAGCGGCGAGATGGACCCGAACAACTGCTACCTGGATATCCAGGCCGGCTCTGGCGGTACCGAAGCGCAGGACTGGGCCAACATCCTGCTGCGCATGTACCTGCGCTGGGCCGACAAGCGCGGTTTCGACGCCACCATCATCGAACTGTCCGAAGGCGAAGTCGCCGGCATCAAGGGCGCCACCGTGCACATCAAGGGCGAGTATGCCTTCGGCTGGCTGCGCACCGAGATCGGCGTGCACCGTCTGGTGCGCAAGAGCCCGTTCGACTCCGGCGCCCGTCGCCACACCTCGTTCTCGGCGGTGTTCGTATCGCCCGAGATCGACGACAAGGTCGAGATCGAGATCAACCCGGCCGACCTGCGCATCGACACCTACCGCTCCTCCGGCGCCGGTGGTCAGCACGTCAACACCACCGACTCGGCCGTACGTATCACCCACGTACCGACCAACACCGTGGTGGCCTGCCAGAACGAACGTTCCCAGCACGCCAACAAGGACACCGCCATGAAAATGCTGCGGGCCAAGTTGTACGAGCTGGAGATGATGAAGCGCAACGCCGCCTCGCAGGCGCTGGAAGACTCCAAGTCCGACATCGGCTGGGGGCACCAGATCCGTTCCTACGTGCTCGACGATTCGCGCATCAAGGATCTGCGTACCGGCGTCGAGCGCAGCGACTGCCAGAAGGTCCTCGACGGCGACCTCGACCAGTACCTCGAGGCCAGCCTGAAACAGGGCCTTTGATTCGCACCCGGCGGAGTGAGCGCGGCTCGCTCCGGCCAGTAACCCCTTTGATTTAGATGCCAGGCAGACAGACGACCATGAGCGACCAACAACTCGACCAGCACGAACTGCAACAGGAAGAAAACAAGCTGATTGCCCAGCGCAAAGAGAAGCTTGCTGCCGTCCGTGAGCAGGGCAATGCCTTCCCCAACGATTTCCGCCGCGACAGCCTGTGCGCCGACCTGCAGAAAGAGTACGCGGAGAAGACCAAGGAAGAGCTGGAAGCTGCCGCCATCCCGGTCAAGGTCGCCGGGCGCATCATGCTCAATCGTGGCGCCTTCATGGTCATCCAGGACACCTCCGGGCGCCTGCAGGTCTACGTCAACCGCAAGACCCTGCCGGCCGAGCAGCTGGAAGCGGTCAAGCACTTCGACCTGGGCGACATCATTGCCGCCGAGGGCACCCTGGCCCGGTCCGGCAAGGGCGACCTGTACGTCGACATGCTCAACGTGCGCCTGTTGACCAAGTCGCTGCGCCCGCTGCCGGACAAGCACCACGGCCTGACCGACACCGAGCAGCGTTACCGCCAGCGTTACGTCGACCTGATCGTCAACGAGGAGGTGCGTGACACCTTCCGCGTGCGCTCCCAGGTGATCGCGCACATCCGTCGCTTCCTCAACGAGCGCGGTTTCCTCGAAGTGGAAACCCCGATGCTGCAGACCATCCCCGGCGGAGCGGCGGCCAAGCCCTTCGAGACCCACCACAACGCCCTGGACATGGCCATGTTCCTGCGCATCGCGCCGGAGCTGTACCTCAAGCGCCTGGTGGTCGGTGGCTTCGAGAAGGTCTTCGAGATCAACCGCAACTTCCGTAACGAAGGCGTCTCCACCCGGCACAACCCCGAGTTCACCATGCTCGAGTTCTACCAGGCCTACGCCGACTACGAAGACAACATGGACCTCACCGAGGAGCTGTTCCGCGAGCTGGCCCTGGCGGTACTGGGCAGCACCGACGTGCCTTACGGCGACAAGGTGTTCCACTTCGGCGAGCCGTTCGTGCGCCTGTCGGTGTTCGACTCGATCCTCAAGTACAACCCGGACATCAGCGCCGCCGACCTCAACGACATTGACAAGGCTCGCGAGATCGCCAAGAAGGCCGGCGCCAAGGTGCTCGGCTTCGAAGGCCTGGGCAAGCTGCAGGTGATGATTTTCGAGGAGCTGGTCGAGCACAAGCTGGAACAGCCGCACTTCATCACTCGTTACCCGTTCGAGGTCTCGCCGCTGGCCCGTCGCAGCGATGACGATCCGAGTGTCACCGACCGCTTCGAGCTGTTCATCGGTGGCCGCGAAATTGCCAACGCCTACTCCGAGCTCAATGACGCCGAAGACCAGGCCGCGCGCTTCCTGCAGCAGGTGGCCGACAAGGACGCCGGTGACGACGAGGCCATGCACTATGACGCCGACTTCGTCCGCGCCCTGGAATACGGCATGCCGCCGACCGCCGGCGAGGGTATCGGGATTGATCGCCTGGTAATGCTTCTGACCAATTCGCCGTCCATTCGCGATGTGATCCTGTTCCCGCATATGCGTCCGCAGGCTTGATCGCAGGCCGTTGAAAGGGCACCGTCGGGCGCTGGGTGGCACATGGCCATCCGGCTGTTTGAAAGCAGGGGTCTGCCGCTATGGCAGGCCCCTGATTTTTTCTCTTCAGTCCTTGCGAGGAACGTCCAGCAGTGAACCTCAGCTCCGCCGTTGAATGCCCGGTCCGACTGGCCGGCGAGTTAGCCGAATCCGTGCAGTATCGTGGCCGCAAGGCCAGTCGCCAGGGCAGCGAGCAGCGCCGCCTGAGCATTCTCGAAGCGGCGCTACGCATCATCGTGCGTGAGGGCCTGCGTGGTGTGCGTCATCGTGCGGTGGCTGCGGAGGCAGGTGTGCCGTTGTCGGCCACCACCTACTATTTCAATGACATCCAGGACCTGATTGCCGACAGCTTCGCCTTGTTCGTCAAGCGCAGCTCGGCCAGCCTTGCTGCACTCTGGGCCGGCATGGAGGACGACTTCCGCCGCATCGCAGCTGCCATCGAGCAGGATCCGCGTGCTCGTCGCGAGCTGGTTACCCACTTCATCGATCTGGCCGTGGCTCACGTCCTGGCCAAGATGCATGCTCATGATGACGAATTGCTGGTTGAGCTGGCCTTCCGCCAGGAGGCGCTGACCAATCCGCAGTTGCGGCCACTGTTCCTGGCGCATCAGCAGCTGCGTTTTCGCTTTGCCGAGCGCGCCGTAAGGGCCATGGGCTCCAAGGCACCGGTCGAGGATGCACAGGTGTTGACGACGCTGGTTTTGCGGATGGAATATCATGCCATTGTCGATGGGGTGGAAGACTTCGATCAGGAAGGCCAGCGTGCGGTACTGCGGCGCTTTCTCGATCTGGTAATCGGGGCTTAACAACGCCTCCTTATCATGAGTTGCGGCCCCGCCTTGGCGGGGCTTTTCTTTTCCGCCGGAATCTCACAAGGAGTGCGTAATGAATGCCTGGCGCCTGGCCCTAGCTGCCCTGAGTTGCCTGCTGTTGAGCGGATGCCTGGTAACGTTCAAGGACCCCATACCGGCCAACGAGGCGGCACCCATGCCGCTGCTCGGCGACTGGGAGCGCAAGGATGAGTGGGGTGATCAACAGTACCTTTCCATCGTGCGTGCCGGCTCCAATCTTTACCGTGCCAGGGCCTGGAGCGATGGCGATGACCAGGTGGCCGAGGAATATGGCTTCACCGTGGCCCATCATGGTCGACGCTGGTACATCTCGGCGGGCCTGCCCAAGCGGCTCGGGGCCAACTTCGCCATCGCCGGTTTCGAGCTGACGGCCAAGAACGAACTGGTGATCTACAACCTCGATGTCGAGCGCATCCTGCAGGACATGGACGGCGGCACCCTGCAGGGACAGCCCGTGGAAACACCGGAGGGTGATGCCGTGCTGGTCACCAGCCCGTTGGACAAGGTGTTCAGTTATCTCGATGATCAGGCCAATGCCGACGTCTTCGTCGAAGTGGCGCGTTATCAGCGCAGTGTCGAGTAAGGACGGCCCATGAGTCGGCGCAAATCCCAGGACGATTATCACGAGATCATCCGCGCTCTGTCCGGTCGCCTGGTCGAGGCGCAGACGCCGATCCGCGTGCTCGATGCCATCAAGTGGGACGACAGCGTGCGCCAGGGCTTCCTCAAGGCCAAGGGGCGCGCAATGCCGGCGGTCGATCGGGCCTACTACGACAGCCGCCCGCTGGCCTTCGATGCGGTGGCGAAGAAGCTGGAATTCCAGAACATCGAGCGCGACATCACCCGTCAGCTCGGTCAGTTCAATCCGGTCGGGCAGATCATGCGGCGCATGTGCAAGGAATACCGCATGGTGATCCGCATGCTCGAGGCGCGCGGCACCGCCGACTTCGGCCTGATCTCGCAGGAACTCTACGGCGCCGCCTCGGACGCCTTCCACGCCGGCGACCCGACGCTGGCCGACCTCGGCCTGATGCTTTCCGACTACCTGAACAACATCGCCGCCCGCGGTGACCTGCAGGACGAGCCAAAGAGCCTCACCGCCAAGGATGCCGTGGCCATCCTCCAGGAGCGCCTGGCCAAGGTGTTTGGCGACGACACCATTCGCGTGCTGGAGTCCGACGGCATCGTCGCCGATGCCGCCGCCGGCGCCGACTACATCAAGATTCGCAGCGACGCCCTGTTCAACGAACGCGACGTGCGTGCGCTGGAAGTGCATGAGGGCCTGGTGCATGTCGGCACCACCCTCAACGGTCTCAATCAGCCGGTGTGCACCTTCCTGGCCAAGGGCCCGCCCTCGTCGACCGTGACCCAGGAAGGCCTGGCCATCCTGATGGAGGTGATTGCATTCGCCTCCTATCCGTATCGCCTGCGCAAGCTGACCAACCGTACCCGCGCCATCCACATGGCGGAGGAGGGCGCGAACTTCCTGCAGGTGTTCGAGTTCTACCAGGAGCAGGGCTACGGCCTGGAGGAGAGCTACGGCAACGCCAGCCGGGTGTTCCGCGGCTCCACCCCGGACGGCCTGCCGTTCACCAAGGACCTGTCCTACCTCAAGGGTTTCATCCTGATCTATAACTACATCCAGCTCGCCGTGCGCAAGGGCAAGCTGGAGCAGATCCCGCTGCTGTTCTGTGGCAAGACCACCCTGGAAGACATGCGCACCCTGCGCCAGCTGGTCGACGAGGGGCTGGTAGCGCCACCCAAGTACCTGCCGCCGCAGTTCCGCGACCTCAACGCACTGGCGGCCTGGATGTGTTTCTCCAACTTCCTGAACCATCTGAGCCTGGATCGCATCGAAGCGGACTACGCCAATATTCTCTAGATCCGCGGCTCCCCTCGCCCACTTGGGGGAGAGGGGTTGGGGGAGAGGGTAAATCATGTCCCTCTCTCGTAAACGGGAGAGGGCGCACCGCGCAACCTGCAAGGAATTCTTCCTATGCCCAGCCACACACTCGACTACGAAATCCTTGGCGCCTCGGCGCAGACCGTGGAGATCATCCTCGACCCGGGCGAGACGGTGATCGCTGAGGCCGGGGTGATGAACTACATGACCGAGGGCATCCGCTTCGAGACGCGCATGGGCGATGGCTCGGCCAGTGGCATGCTGGGCAAGCTGTGGGGTGCGGGCAAGCGCCTGCTCACCGGCGAGTCGCTGTTCATGACCCACTTCAGCAACCAGGGTAAGGGCCAGCAGCGGGTCGGCTTTGCCGCGCCCTATCCGGGCACCGTGGTGCCCATCGACCTGGGCCAGGTCGGCGGCAGGCTGATCTGCCAGAAGGACGCCTTTATCTGCGCCGCGTATGGCACCGAGATCGGCATCAGCTTCAACAAGCGCATCGGCGCCGGTTTCTTCGGTGGCGAGGGCTTCATCCTGCAGAAGCTGGAAGGCGACGGCCTGGCCTTCGTGCATGCCGGCGGTACGGTGATCCGCAAGGAGCTGAACAACGAGACCCTGCGCCTGGATACCGGTTGCCTGGTGGCCTTCACCAGCGGCATCGACTACGACATCGGCCTGGCCGGCGGGTTGAAGAGCATGTTGTTCGGCGGCGAGGGAATTCTCCTCGCCACCCTCAAGGGCACCGGTACCGTGTGGGTGCAGAGCCTGCCCTTCTCGCGCCTGGCCGAGCGTATCTACGACGCCACTTTCCGGGCCCGCGAGGAAGTACGTGCTGGCGGCAAGTAGCCGGTCGCGATGTTACGCGCTGCGACACTGCGGACGCGCGGCGCACCCGGGCAACGGGTAAACTTTCGCCCTTTTGTACAGCGAGCCATTCCCATGAGTGAAGAACGTAACGCCATTCCCATGATTCTCACCGGTATCGCCAGCATCATCGGCACCATTGCCGTGCTCTGGTACTACGGCTACGTGCATTTCGCCAAGGAGGAGGATGCCCTGCTGTTGGCCGATTTCACCATGCTCAAGACCGTGCCCGGCGAGGACTACAAAGTCTCGCTCAAGCCGGCCAATCAGGTGGCGCAGTGCATCGATGGCGTGCTGGTGCTGTTCGATACCCAGCAGAAGGGCCTGACCGGCGTGCTGGTAGACAGCAAGAAGCAGGCGGTGCGTTGCATGGGCCAGGAAACGCCGCAGGCGCCTCAGCAGTAAATGCTCCCGACGCGGGTGCTCACCGGCGTCGTTCTGCGGCCCTTGTGAGGCGGCAGCGCTCGACCCGTCGCGGCGCTAGTGCTTGGCGCTGTCCTGCTGCGCGCACAGCTCCTGCAGGTAGCGGCGTGACAGGGCGAGGAAGCGCGGCGTGGGGCCGATGTCCTCGTACAGTGGGTCGCCCTGTTCGTCGGTGGCCACCACCTTGCTGCCCTTGACGTAGGGCAGGCTGGCTTCCAGTTCCTCCAGCGCGGCGCCGATCAGTTCGCCGAGCAGCTCTTCGGCATTGCGCTTGGGGTACATCTCGCACAATGCCGCCAGGCGCGCGGCGGATTCCAGGTCGAGATGGACCTGGTAGGTGTTGCGGGTCAGGCGACCCTTGGCGTTCTGTTCCCAATGGCGGGCGAGTTCACGGATCTTCATACACACCTCGTTGTGCCCATTCGTGGTGGGCGACGGTCTGGTCGGACGCTGTGGGCGCCGGCCCACGGGGCTTTTGCCCCCGGTCTGTTCAGCCTAGCTCGCCTTGGCTGCGGTCACGGCCACTCGTCGTGTGCTTGTAAGAATGAGTCGCCCTGTGCAAGCTGAAGGCTCTATCCCAGAGCGGAGAGGGCGGTCATGGCGGAAATCGATGCGCGTCTGCGCGAAGAGGTTCACCTGCTTGGCGAGCTGCTCGGCGATTGCATACGCAATCAGCGCGGCGATGCCTTCCTGGCCAAGATCGAGCAGATCCGCCAGGGGGCCAAGGCCGGGCGCCAGGGCTCGGCCGCTGGCGACCGGCAATTGCGCGAGACGCTGGCCGCGCTCGGCGATGACGAGCTGCTGCCGGTGGCGCGGGCCTTCAATCAGTTCCTCAACCTGGCCAATATCGCCGAGCAGTATCACCGCATCCGTCGGCGTCGGCCGGGCGAGGCGCAACCCTTCGATGACCGGGTGCTGGCCGAGTTGCTGCAACGCCTGGTCGCGGATGGGCACAAGCCTGAGCAGCTGGCGCGCCAGCTTGGCCGCTTGGATATCGAGCTGGTGCTCACCGCGCACCCCACCGAAGTGGCGCGGCGCACCCTGATCCAGAAATACGATGCCATGACCGCGCAGCTGGCCGCCCTCGATCACGGCGACCTGCTGCCAGCCGAGCGCGAAGAGGTGCAACTCCAGTTGCAGCGGTTGATCGCCGAGGCCTGGCATACCGAGGAAATCCGGCGCAACCGCCCCAGCCCGGTCGACGAGGCCAAGTGGGGCTTCGCGGTGATCGAGCATTCGCTGTGGCAGGCCGTGCCGAACTTCCTGCGCAAGGCCGACCGCGCCCTGCAGGCGGCGTGCGGCCTGCGCCTGCCGCTGGAGGCGGCGCCGGTGCGCTTCGCCTCCTGGATGGGCGGCGACCGCGACGGCAACCCCAACGTCACCGCCAGCGTCACTCGCGAGGTACTGTTGCTGGCGCGCTGGATGGCGGCCGATCTTTACCTGCGCGACGTCGAGCGGCTGGCGGCCGAGTTGTCGATGCAGCAGGCCAGTGACGAGTTGCGCCTGCGCGTTGGCGTGCACCCGGAGCCTTACCGTGCCGTGCTCAAGCAACTGCGCGAGCGTCTGCGCGCCACCCGCGCCTGGGCCGAGGCTGCACTGCGCGAGGAGATTGCACCGGGTGCCGACGTGCTGCACGACAATCGCGAACTGCTCGAGCCACTGGAGCTTTGCTACCACTCGCTGCATGCCTGCGGCATGGGCGTGATCGCCGAAGGCGAGCTGCTCGACTGCCTGCGCCGCGCCGCCTGCTTCGGCCTGTTCCTGGTGCGCCTGGATGTGCGCCAGGACGCCGCCCGGCATGCCGCTGCCATGGCCGAGATCACCGACTATCTGGGCCTGGGCAACTACGCCGAGTGGGACGAGGAGCGGCGCATCGAGTTTCTCCTGCGCGAACTGGACAATCGCCGCCCGCTGCTGCCGGCGCAGCACCGGCCCTCGGCCGAAACCGCCGAAGTGCTGGCGACCTGCCGGGTGATCGCTGCGGCACCGGCTGCCTCACTCGGCACCTATGTCATCTCCATGGCTGGCGCGCCGTCCGACGTGCTGGCAGTGCAACTGCTGTTGAAGGAAGCCGGCCTGCAGCGGCCGATGCGGGTTGCACCTTTGTTCGAGACCCTGGCCGACCTGGATAACGCCGGCCCGGCCATCGACCGCCTGCTGGGCCTGCACGGCTACCGAGCACGCCTGCATGGCCCGCAGGAAGTGATGATCGGCTATTCCGACTCGGCCAAGGACGCCGGTACCGTGGCCGCTGCCTGGGCCCAGTACCGCGCTCAGGAGACTCTGGTACAGGTCTGCCGCCGGCATGAGGTGGAGCTGCTGCTGTTCCACGGCCGCGGTGGTACGGTCGGTCGCGGTGGTGGGCCGGCCCATGCGGCCATCCTGTCGCAACCGCCGGGTTCGGTGAGCGGACGCTTCCGCACCACCGAGCAGGGCGAAATGATCCGTTTCAAATTCGGTCTGCCGGCGCTGGCCGAGCAGAACCTCAACCTGTACCTGGCCGCCGTGCTGGAAGCCACCCTGCAGCCGCCGCCCGCGCCCGAGCCGGCCTGGCGCGAGGCCATGGAGCGGCTGGCCGGGGAGGGCGTGGCGGCCTATCGCGCGGTGGTGCGCGACAATCCGCGCTTCGTCGAGTACTTCCGCCAGGCCACGCCGGAGCAGGAACTGGGGCGTCTGCCGCTCGGCAGCCGCCCGGCCAAGCGCCGTGCCGGCGGCATCGAAAGCCTGCGCGCCATTCCGTGGATCTTCGCCTGGACGCAGACCCGTCTGATGCTGCCGGCCTGGTTGGGCTGGGAGAGCGCACTGGGTAACGCCATGCAGCGCGGCGAGCAGGCGCTGCTGGAGGATATGCGCGAGCGCTGGCCATTCTTCCGCACGCGCATCGACATGCTGGAGATGGTACTGGCCAAGACCGACCTGGCGATTGCCGGGCTGTATGACGAGCGGCTGGTGACGGCCGAGCTACGACCGCTGGGTGTGCATTTACGCGACCTATTGTCGCAGTGTCGCACTCTGGTACTCGCCCTGACCCATCAGTCCGAACTACTCACCCACAGCCCGGAGACCCGTGAGGCGATTACCGTGCGCAACATCTACCTGGACCCGCTGCACCTGCTACAGGCCGAGCTCCTGGCCCGTTGCAGGCTGCGTGAAAGCCCGGTGGACAGCCCTCTGGAACAGGCTTTACTGGTCAGTGTGGCGGGTATCGCAGCAGGGCTGCGCAACACCGGCTGAGGCCCCGCCACCTCCGACTTTCGGTGGCTTGTGCAGCCTTGACGCGCTGTGTATCGTGGCCATCCTTTCGCCGCTCAGTGACGCGGAAACCCAATTAACGAGATTGGCCCCATGAGGCGAGTCCGACGACTTTTCTGTCTTATTTTTTGAGGAGCACTTCGATGCGCGTGATTCTGCTGGGGGCGCCCGGTGCCGGTAAAGGTACCCAGGCTGGCTTCATCACCAAGAAGTTCGGTATTCCGCAGATTTCCACCGGCGACATGCTGCGTGCTGCCGTCAAGGCCGGCACCGAGCTGGGTCTGCAGGCCAAGAGCGTGATGGACGCCGGTGGTCTGGTCTCCGATGACCTGATCATCAACCTGGTCAAGGAGCGCATCGCCCAGCCGGACTGCGCCAACGGCTTCCTGTTCGACGGCTTCCCGCGCACCATTCCCCAGGCCGAGGCCATGAAGGAAGCTGGCGTGACCATCGACAACGTGGTCGAAATCGCCGTCGACGACGAAGAAATCGTCCAGCGCATTGCCGGCCGTCGTGTGCACGAGGCCAGCGGCCGTGTTTACCACGTGGTCTACAACCCGCCGAAGGTCGAGGGCAAGGACGATGTGACCGGCGAAGACCTGGTCCAGCGCAAGGACGACACCGAGGAGACCGTACGCCACCGCCTGTCCGTCTACCACTCGCAGACCAAGCCGCTGGTGGACTTCTACCAAAAGCTGTCCGCCGCCGAAGGCACGCCGAAGTACAGCGCCATCGCCGGCGTTGGCTCGGTGGACGAGATCACCGCGAAGGTGCTCGCCGCCCTCAGCTGATCGGCTGACCGCTCTGTCCAACGGCCCGCTATTGCGGGCCGTTGGCGTTTATAATGCAGCCCTTTGTCTGCCTGACCGGATACCTCGATGACCACTCTGCTGGCCCTGGATACCGCCACCGAAGCCTGCTCGGTCGCTCTGCTGCACGACGGCAAGGTGCTCAGTCACTATGAAGTGGCGCCGCGCCTGCACGCTCAGCGCCTGTTGCCGATGATTCAGGATCTGCTCGGTGAGGCGGGGTTGGCGCTGTCCGCGCTGGATGCCATCGCCTTTGGTCGCGGCCCCGGTGCCTTCACCGGCGTGCGCATCGCCATCGGCGTGGTCCAGGGCTTGGCCTTCGCCCTCGACAGGCCAGTGCTGCCGGTTTCCAACCTGGCCGTGCTGGCGCAGCGCGCGCTGCGCGAGCACGGTGCGCAACAGGTCGCTGCCGCCATCGATGCGCGCATGGACGAGGTCTACTGGGGGTGCTACGCCGCCGAGCGGGGCGAGATGCGCCTGCAGGGCGTCGAGGCGGTGCTGCCGCCCGAGTCGGCCCGGCTGCCGCGTGGCGCCGCAGGTGACTGGTTCGCCGCCGGCACCGGCTGGAGCACCTATGGCGCACGCATCGTGCTGCAGCCCTGCGGCAGTGAGCCGGCCATGTTGCCGCATTCGCAGGATCTGCTCAGCCTGGCCACTTTCGCCTGGGCGCGTGGCGAGGCCTTGCCGGCTGACCAGGCGCAACCTGTGTACCTGCGTGACAATGTGGCGACACCCAAGCAGCCGGTCTGAGGTCGCCTGCCATCTGCCGGCTGGCGCCGGGAAATTGCCATTTGTATCCGCCGCCGCTACATTGCTTTTCACGTCTACCGAGCAGTAACCGATGCGTATCGACGGCCTCTCTTCTTCCTATTCGCTGGATCGCAGCCCTCGTCCGGGCAGTGCGTCTACGCCGCTGCGCGAGGCCCAGCGGGAAGTCGAGCAGCAGCGCGAGGTGCCGATTTCGCCGTCCGCTACGCAAGGCTACGAGCAGCTGGCCCTGCCGCGTCGCGTGGAGGCCGGTAACGCCAGTACCGACAGCCTGCCAGCGCGCTACCAGGACAGTTTCGCCGAACAGCGCGGTCTCAGCGCCAAGGCCAGCCAGGCCCTGGCTGCCTACGGCAGCACATCCGCCTACACCGAGGAGCGCGACGCCAGCGAAGTGCTCGGCCTCGACCTCTACGCCTGATGCTGCCGTATTTTCTCGGCTGCCCGTCGTGGAACGAGCCGGCCTGGCGCGGCAGTTTCTATCCATCCGACCTGCGTCCCGCTGACACCCTGAGCCACTACGCCGCCACGTTCAATGCGGTGGAGGGCAACACCACCTTCTATGCCCGCCCAGCGCCGCAGACCGTGCAGCGCTGGGCCGAGCAGATGCCGGAGCACTTTCGTTTCTGCGCCAAAGTACCGCGTGATATCAGCCATGCCGGCGACCTGCGCGAGCACTTCAGCGCGACTGCCGATTTCCTGCAGTTGCTGGCGCCATTGGGCGTGCGGGTCGCGCCGTTGTGGATGCAGCTGCCGGCCAGCTTCGGTCCGCAGCGGCTCGGTGAGTTGCTGGCCTGGCTGGACGAGTTCGCCGGGCGTGCAATTGCCGTGGAGTTGCGCCATCCGGCCTTCTTCGCCCGCGGCGACGAGGAGCGTCTGCTCAATCGCCAGCTGCAGGCACGAGGCGTGGAGCGCATCTGCCTGGATTCGCGGGCGCTGTTCGCCTGCACCTCGCCTGATCCGGCGGTGCTGCATGCCCAGGCGAAGAAGCCGCGCCTGCCGCTGCGCCCGACCGCTTTCAGCACCAGTCCGCAGCTGCGTTTCATCGGCGGCCCTGACCTGGAGGCCAATCAGGTTTTCCTCGATCCCTGGCTGGACAAGGTGGCGGACTGGATAGGGCAGGGGCTCACCCCCTACGTCTTCCTGCACACCCCGAACAATCACCTGGCAGCAGCGCAGGCGCTGCGGTTTCACGCCGGCCTCGGCGAGCGCCTGCCGGGTTTGCCCGCGCTGGCGCAGCGCGAGCCCGAGGTGGAGCAGTTCGGGCTGTTATAAGGCGTGCAGCCGCTTAGCGGCGTGCCAGCAGCAGGTCGGCGGCCTCGCCACTGCGGCCGTCGCTGAACTGGAAGCGGCCCAGCTGGGCGATCTCGTCGTAGGCGCCCAGGGCGATCTTGACGTCGCGCGCGTCCAGTTCAATGGCGGCGACGCCGGCCTGGCTCAGGCTCTGGCTGTGCTGGCGACCCTCGGCGTCGAAGCGCAGCAGGCGCAGGCGCTCGAACACGGCGTCCTGCAGGTCGATGCGGCCGTCGCCGTTGTCGTCGTACTTGCCCAGCTCGGCAAAGCCGTTGGCGGCGCCGTTCTGGTCGCCGAACAGCTCGCGGCCGTCGTCGATGCGGCCATTGCCGTTGCGGTCCAGCGCCAGCAGGGCGTCGTCACCGCTGGGCGCGCTGATGCGGTCCGTGCGGCCGTCGGCGTCCAGATCGAAGCGCACGGCGTCATCCAGGCCGCGGGTGCTGAAGCCGTTGCCCGCGAGGTCGAGCACCAGCGGATCGGTCTTCTGCGGCTGCGGGTTGGTGGTGACGTTCAGCTGCAGCTCACGCTGTTGCAGTACCTGCTGGAAGCGGGCGGCCTGGGCGCTGGCATCGACCAGGGTGCCAGTGGGCGGCGTCGGCTGGCTGGCCTCTTCGACCCTGGCGGCGGCCTGTTCGGGGGGCGGCTGCTCTCCCTTGGGCATCAGGGTTCGGCGCAGTATCTGGTAGTCGAAGGAGTTGCGCAGGCTGGCATCCAGCTGGCTGTCCAGCGTGGAGGGGCGAGCAGAGGAGAGCGAATCGATCATGATGGAACTCGATGCGGCTGGAGTCGGCCGCGTCTGGCAAAATGGGGCACCATTCCAGCTATCGGCCGTGTGCCGTAGTCATTGAGCGTTTTTTGAGCATATTTCCTGATGAGCGACGAGCGGCCTATCACCAGAATCCGAGTCGAGGCCCTGCGGCCAGTCTTTGCCGACGGGGCTAGTGCCTGGGCCGAGCGCCTGGGCCTGCCGCTAGGGGGGGAGGCCGAGTTTGCCCTGCAGCTGGGTGATGAAGGGCTGCAGCTGGTGGAGCTCGGGCCGCAGGCGCCGGGGCCTGTGCGGGTGGACTTCGTCGATGGCGCGGTGGCGCACCGGCGTCTGTATGGCGGCGGCAGTGGTCAGATGATCGCCAAGGCGGTTGGCGTGCAGTCCGGAGTACGGCCGAGCGTGCTGGATGCCACGGCGGGTTTGGGCCGCGATGCGTTTGTCCTGGCCACCCTGGGCTGCGCGATGACCCTGAGCGAGCGGCAACCGATCATCGCCGCGCTGCTCGAGGACGGCCTGGCGCGCGCGCAGCGGGATGCCGAGGTGGCGCCGATCGCCGCGCAGATGCGCCTGCTGCGGGGCAATGCCATCGAGCTGATGCGGGACTGGCAGGGCGAGCCACCCCAGGTGATCTACCTCGACCCGATGTTTCCGCACCGCGACAAGAGCGCGCTGGTGAAGAAGGAAATGCGCCTGTTCCGCCCGCTGGTAGGCGATGATCTGGATGCCCCGGCGCTGCTGCAGGCGGCGCTGGCTCTGGCGACCCACCGGGTGGTGGTGAAGCGCCCGCGCAAGGCGCCGATCATCGAAGGCGCCAAGCCCAGCTATGCACTGGAAGGCAAGTCCAGTCGTTACGACATCTACCCGAAGAAGGCCCTCAAGCCTCAGGGTTGATAGGCGCGCACGAACAACCGCACCACTTCCTGCACATGCTCCTCGGCCTGCGCAGCGCAGGGCGGGGCAACCACGCCGATCATCAGGCGGAAGTGGCTGCCACCCTTGATCAGGCAGAAGAAGTGCTCGGCGGCGTGCTGCGGGTTGTCGACTTGCAGCTGGCCGCACGCGTTGGCCTGCTCCAGCAGGCGCTGCATGGCATCGATCACGCGCTGTGGGCCGGCATTGAAGAACAGTTGCGAAAGCTGCGGGTTCTGTGCGCCCTGGGCCACCATCAGGCGGTGCATGGACAGCGACTCTTCACTGTTGATCAGGGCATTGAAGCCGCGACCGATGGTCAGCAGGGCCTGTTCGATGCTGCTGTCCGGGCGCAGCTCGAAGAACAGCGGCGGCAACTGCTCTGCGCACTTGGATTCCACCGCGCAGGCGAACAGAGTCTCCTTGTCGGTGAAATGGCTGTACACCGTGAGCTTGGAGACGCCCGCTTCAGCGGCAATGGCATCCATGCTGCTGCCGTCGTAGCCGTTCTGCATGAACAGGCGCTTGGCCGCTTCGAGAATGGCCAGGCGCTTGGCCGGGTCCTTGGGACGTCCGGGGCCACCGGCGGGCGGAAAAGATTTGTCGGACATTTGGCTTTTTAATACTGGACTGGTGAGTACGCTATTTTTACTATACCGCTCAGTATAAGTATTCCAAGCATCTTTTTGCGAAAGGTCGCCATCATGCTCCGTCATGCCTTGTCCCTCGCTGTGCCGCTGTCGCTGATCTCCCTGCTGGTTGCCTGTGGCAACGGTGAAACCGTCGAGGCCCCGGCCCGCCCGGCCATGGTGGTGCAGCCGCTGCCGGCGGCTGACGCGGTGGATACCTACCCCGGTGAAGTGCGCGCGCGCTTCGAGCCGGAGCTGGCGTTCCGCATCGGTGGCAAGATCGCCAAGCGCCTGGTGGATGCCGGTGACCGGGTGCGCAAGGACCAGCCGCTGGCCGAACTGGACCCGCAAGACGTCAAGCTGCAGCTGGAGGCCGCCCGCGCCCAGCTCAATGCTGCCGAGGCCAATCTCAAGCTGGTGCGTTCCGAGCGCGACCGCTACAAGACCCTGCTGGCCCGCCAGCTGATCAGCCAGTCGCAGTACGATACGGTGGAGAACCAGTACCGCGCCGGCGAGGCGCGGGTTAAGCAGATCAAGGCCGAGTTCGATGTGGCCAGCAACCAGGCCGGTTACTCGGTGCTGCGTGCCTCCCAGGATGGCCTGATCGCCCGCCGTCTGGGCGAGGTGGGTCAGGTGGTGGCTGCCGGTCAGACCGTGTTCACCCTGGCCGCCGATGGCGAGCGCGAAGTGCTGATCAGTGTGCCCGAGCATGCCCTGGAACGCTTCCGCATCGGTCAGGAAGTCAGCATCGAGCTGTGGTCGCAACCGGACAAGCAGTTCCCCGGGCGCATCCGCGAGCTGTCGCCGGCCGCCGACGCGCAGTCGCGTACCTTCGCCGCGCGTGTGACTTTCAGCGATCCCAAGGTCAAGGCCGAGGTGGGGCAGAGTGCCCGCGTTTCGATCACCGCTGACGGCGAGGTACCGCTGTCGGTGCCGTTGTCCGCGCTCAGCGCGGAGAAGGGCAAGCCCTTCGTCTGGGTTATCGATGCCAAGGAATCCAAGGTGGTGCGTACGCCCGTACGGGTCGGTTCCTATGGCCAGGAGCGTGTGTCGATCCTGGAAGGCCTGAAGGAGGGTGACTGGGTAGTGGCTGCCGGCGTGCACGTACTGCTCGACGGGCAGAAGGTGCGCCCGGTGGACCGTGATAACCGCGTGGTTGCGCTGGTCGGCAAGGAGTAAGCCATGTCCTTCAACCTTTCCGAGTGGGCGCTGCGCAACCGCAGTGTGGTGCGCTACTTCATGATCGTGCTGGCGGTGATCGGCGCGCTTTCCTACACCAAGCTCGGCCAGAGCGAGGACCCGCCCTTCACCTTCAAGGCCATGGTGGTGCGCACCGATTGGCCGGGAGCGACCGCCGAGGAGGTCTCGCGGCAGATCACCGAGCGTATCGAAAAGAAGCTGATGGAGACGGGCGACTACCAGTACATCAACTCTTATTCGCGCCCGGGCGAGTCGGTGGTCACTTTCATGGCTCGCGACAATATCCATTCCAAGGATATTCCCGAGCTCTGGTATCAGATCCGCAAGAAGGTCAACGACATCCGCCACACCCTGCCGCCCGGCATTCGTGGTCCTTTCTTCAACGATGAGTTCGGCACCACCTTTGGCAACATCTACGCACTGACCGGCGAAGGTTTCGACTACGCCGTGATGAAGGATTACGCCGATCGCCTGCAACTGCAGCTGCAGCGGGTCAAGGATGTGGGCAAGGTCGAGCTGATCGGCCTGCAGGACGAGAAGATCTGGATCGAGCTGTCCAACGTCAAGCTGGCCACCCTCGGCTTGCCGCTGGCGGCGGTGCAGCAGGCGCTGGACGAGCAGAATGCGGTGGCGTATTCGGGCTTCTTCGAGACGCCAACCGACCGCGTGCAGATGCGTGTGTCGGGGCGCTTCACCTCGGTGGACGAGATTCGCGATTTCCCGATCCGCGTCGGTGACCGCACCTTCCGTTTGGGGGATGTGGCCGAGGTTTACCGCGGCTTCAATGATCCGCCTGCGCCGCGCATGCGCTTCATGGGCGAGGATGCCATCGGCATCGCCGTATCGATGAAGAGCGGCGGTGACATCCTGGTGCTGGGCGAGGCCCTGGAGCGCGAGTTCGCGCGCCTGCAGGAAACCCTGCCGCTGGGCATGCAGCTGCACAAGGTGTCCGACCAGCCTGCCGCGGTGAAAACCGGCGTGGGCGAGTTCGTCCGCGTGCTGGTGGAAGCGCTGATCATCGTGCTGCTGGTGAGTTTCTTCTCCCTCGGCCTGCGCACCGGCCTGGTGGTGGCGCTGTCCATCCCGCTGGTGCTGGCGATGACCTTCGCCCTGATGCATTACTTCGGCATCGGTCTGCACAAGATTTCCCTGGGCGCACTGGTGCTGGCTCTCGGGCTGCTGGTGGACGACGCGATCATTGCGGTGGAGATGATGGCGATCAAGATGGAGCAGGGCTATGACCGCCTGCGCGCGGCCAGCTACGCCTGGACCAGCACGGCCTTCCCCATGCTCACCGGCACCCTGATCACCGCCGCCGGCTTCCTGCCGATCGCCACCGCGCAGTCCGGCACCGGCGAGTACACCCGCTCGATCTTCCAGGTGGTGGCCATCGCCCTGATCGTGTCCTGGATCGCTGCCGTGGTCTTCGTGCCCTATCTGGGCGACCGCCTGCTGCCGGACCTGGCCAAGCTGCATGCGAAGAAGCATGGCGGCAGCGCGCAGGGCCATGACCCGTATTCGACGACCTTCTACCAGACGGTGCGCGAGGTGGTGGAGTGGTGCGTACGCCGGCGCAAGACGGTGATCCTGATCACCATCGGCCTGTTCGTCGTCTCGCTGCTGCTGTTCCGCTTCGTGCCACAGCAGTTCTTCCCGGCTTCCGGGCGTCTGGAGCTGATGGTCGACATCAAGCTCACCGAGGGCTCGTCGCTCAAGGCCACCGAGGAGCAGGTCAGGCGCCTGGAGGCCAAGCTCAAGGAGCATGAGGGCATCGACAACTACGTGGCCTACGTCGGCACCGGTTCGCCGCGCTTCTACCTGCCGCTGGATCAGCAGCTGCCGGCGACCCGTTTCGCCCAGTTCGTCATCCTGGCCAAGAGCATCGAGGATCGCGAGAAGCTGCGCACCTGGCTGATCGAGGTGATGAACGAGGACTTCCCGTTCGCCCGTACCCGGGTCTCGCGCCTGGAAAACGGCCCGCCCGTGGGCTTCCCGATCCAGCTGCGGGTCAGCGGCGAGCACATCGACGAAGTGCGCGCCATCGCCCGCGAGGTGGCGGCCAAGGTGCGTGAGAACAGTCATGTGGCCAACGTCCACCTGAACTGGGAAGAGCCGAGCAAGGTGGTTTACCTGAATATCGACCAGGAGCGCGCGCGTGCCCTGGGGGTGAGCAGTGCCGACCTGTCGAGCTTCCTGCAAAGTTCGCTGACCGGCTCCAGCGTCAGCCTGTTCCGCGAGGACAACGAGCTGATCGAGATCCTCCTGCGCGGCACCGTGCGCGAGCGCCAGGCGCTGGAGCTGCTGCCGAGCCTGGCGGTGCCGACCGCGAGTGGCAAGAGCGTGGCCTTGTCGCAGGTCGCCACCCTGGAATACGGTTTCGAGGAGGGCGTGATCTGGCGTCGCGATCGCCTGCCGACCGTGACCATCCTGGGCGACATCTATGGTGGCGAGCAGCCGGCGACGCTGCTCAAGCAGATCATGCCGACCCTGGAACCGATCCGCGCCGCGCTGCCTGATGGCTACCTGCTGGAAGTGGGCGGGACCGTGGAGGAGTCGGCGCGTGGCCAGAAGTCGGTCAACGCCGGCGTCCCGCTGTTCATCCTGGTGGTGCTGACCCTGCTGATGCTGCAGCTCAAGAGCATGTCGCGTACGGCCATGGTGTTCCTCACGGCGCCGCTGGGGCTGATTGGCGTGACCCTGTTCCTGCTGGTGTTCCAGCAGCCGTTCGGCTTCGTCGCCATGCTCGGCACCATTGCCCTGTCCGGCATGATCATGCGCAACTCGGTGATCCTGGTCGATCAGATCGAGCAGGACATCGCTGCGGGCCAGGATCGTTGGCATGCCATCATCGAGGCCACCGTGCGGCGCTTCCGCCCCATCGTGCTGACCGCCCTGGCGGCGGTTCTGGCGATGATTCCGCTGTCGCGCAGTGTGTTCTTCGGGCCGATGGCGGTGGCCATCATGGGTGGCCTGATCGTCGCCACGGCGCTGACGCTGTTGTTCCTGCCGGCACTGTACGCGGCCTGGTTCCGGGTCAAGGAAGTGGAGCGCTAGGCGCAGCGTTGAGAAAAAGCCCGGCCTGTGCCGGGCTTTTTCTTTGGCGGCGCACGCCTATCGGGTTGCGCCGTAAGTCGGCCGCGCGGGTCTAAGGTTGTCTGTAGTTCTGTTCGAAATATTGGTTGCACTTGGTTTGCCTCTCGTCGGAAGCGGTGGTTGCACAAGGTTGCACCTTTTCCTGCGGGCGGTTTACTCTTCCGCCACGCGCCGCAGCGCACTCAACCGAAACAGGATAAGCAATGGCCACCACCACCCTTGGCGTGAAACTCGACGACGCCACCCGTGAACGTCTGAAGCAAGCTGCCCAGTCCCTTGATCGCACGCCGCACTGGCTGATCAAGCAAGCGATCTTCAACTATCTGGAGCAGGTGGAAGGTGGCCTGACCCCGGCCGAGCATTCCGGCCTGGCAGCTGCGGCCGGCGAAGAGGCGGTGGAGAACCTGGGCGAGCAGGCCCTGCAGGTATTCCTCGACTTCGCCGAAAGCATCCTGCCGCAGTCCGTGCTGCGCGCGGCCATCACCGGTGCCTACCGCCGTCCGGAGACCGAGGCGCTGCCGATGCTGCTGGAGCAGGCGCGCCTGCCGCAGGATCAGGCCGAAGCCACCCAGAAGATGGCCCTCGGCATCGCCGAGAAGCTGCGCAACCAGAAGAGCGCCGGCGGCCGCCAGGGCCTGGTGCAGGGCTTGCTGCAGGAGTTCTCGCTGTCGTCCCAGGAAGGCGTGGCGCTGATGTGCCTGGCCGAGGCGCTGCTGCGCATCCCGGACAAGGCCACACGCGATGCGCTGATTCGCGACAAGATCGCCAACGGCAACTGGAGCCAGCACCTCGGCCAGAGCCCGTCGATGTTCGTCAACGCCGCCAGCTGGGGCCTGCTGATCACCGGCAAGCTGGTGTCCACCCACAACGAAGCCGGCATGACTTCGGCGCTCAACCGCATCATCGCCAAGAGCGGCGAGCCGGTGATCCGCAAGGGCGTGGACATGGCCATGCGCCTGATGGGTGAGCAGTTCGTCACCGGCGAGACCATCGGCGAGGCCCTGGCTAATGCCTCCAGCATGGAGAGCAAGGGCTTCCGCTACTCCTATGACATGCTCGGCGAAGCCGCGCTGACCGAGGATGACGCCAAGCGTTACCTGGCCTCCTACGAGCAGGCCATCCACGCCATCGGCAAGGCCTCGCATGGCCGCGGCATCTACGAAGGCCCGGGCATCTCGATCAAACTATCCGCTCTGCACCCGCGCTACAGCCGCGCCCAGTATGACCGCGTGATGGACGAGCTGTACCCGATCCTGCTGGGCCTGACCAAGCTGGCCAAGCAGTACGACATCGGCCTGAACATCGACGCCGAGGAAGCCGACCGCCTGGAAATCTCCCTCGATCTGCTCGAGCGCCTGTGCTTCGCCCCTGAGCTGGCCGGCTGGAACGGTATCGGCTTTGTCATCCAGGCCTACCAGAAGCGCTGCCCGTACGTGATCGACTACGTCATCGACCTGGCCAAGCGCAGCCGCCATCGCCTGATGATCCGCCTGGTCAAGGGCGCCTACTGGGACAGCGAGATCAAGCGCGCCCAGGTCGAAGGCCTGGAAGGCTACCCGGTGTACACCCGCAAGCCTTACACCGACATCTCCTACATCGCCTGCGCACGCAAGCTGCTGGCCGTGCCGGAAGCCATCTACCCGCAGTTCGCCACCCACAACGCCCACTCGCTGTCGGCCATCTACCAGATCGCCGGGCAGAACTACTATCCGGGCCAGTACGAGTTCCAGTGCCTGCACGGCATGGGCGAGCCGCTGTACGAGCAGGTGGTGGGCAAGGTCGCCGACGGCAAGTTCAACCGGCCGTGCCGCATCTACGCACCCGTCGGCAGCCACGAAACGCTGCTGGCCTATCTGGTCCGCCGCCTGCTGGAAAACGGCGCCAACACCAGCTTCGTCAACCGCATCGCCGACCACAGCATTTCCCTCAAGGAACTGGTGCTGGACCCGGTCGAGCAGGTCGAGCGCATGGCTGCGCAGGAAGGCACCCTCGGTCTGCCGCACCCGCGCATTCCACTGCCGCGTGACCTTTACGGCGACGCGCGCCTGAACTCCGAAGGCATCGACCTGGCCAACGAGCACCGCCTGGGCTCGCTGAGCTCGGCGCTGCTGTCGTCCACCAACACCGCCTATGTCGCCGCGCCGATCCTCGGCTGCGACACGCCGAACCCGGGGCCGGCCGAACCGGTGCGCAACCCGGCAGATCACCGCGATCTGGTCGGCCATGTGCACGAGGCCAGCGAGGCCGACGTCAAGAGCGCGATCCTCTGCGCCCAGGCCAGCGGGCAGATCTGGCAATCGACCCAGGCCGCCGAGCGCGCCGCCGTACTGGAGCGCGCCGCCGACCGCATGGAAGCAGAAATCCAGCAACTGATGGGTCTGCTGGTGCGTGAGTCCGGCAAGACCTTTGCCAACGCCATCGCCGAGGTGCGCGAGGCGGTCGACTTCCTCCGTTACTACGCCGCCCAGGCTAGTGCCTTTGGCAACGACAGCCACCGCCCGCTAGGCCCGGTGGTGTGCATCAGCCCGTGGAACTTCCCGCTGGCGATCTTCACCGGCCAGGTGGCTGCCGCGCTGGCTGCCGGCAATACCGTACTGGCCAAGCCGGCCGAGCAGACCCCGCTGATCGCTGCCCAGGCCGTGCGCATCCTCCTCGATGCCGGCGTGCCCGGCGGTGCCGTGCAGCTGCTGCCGGGGCGCGGCGAAACCGTCGGCGCCCGCCTGGTGGGTGACGAGCGCGTGCGTGGCGTGATGTTCACCGGCTCCACTGAGGTGGCCGGCATCCTCGCGCGCAACATCGCCGGGCGCCTGGACGCACAGGGTCGTACCATTCCGCTGATCGCCGAGACCGGCGGCCTCAACGCCATGATCGTCGACTCCTCGGCCCTGGCCGAGCAGGTGGTGGTCGATGTGGTCAGCTCCGCCTTCGACAGCGCCGGCCAGCGCTGCTCGGCCCTGCGCGTGCTGTGCGTGCAGGATGACGTGGCCGACCGCGTGATCGAGATGCTCAAGGGCGCCATGGCCGAGTACCGCATCGGCTCGCCGGAGCGCCTGCACACCGATATCGGTCCGGTGATCGACGCCGAGGCCAAGGCCGGTATCGAAGCGCACATCGCCGCCATGCGCGAGAAGGGCCGCAAGGTGTTCCAGGCCGCCCGTGCCGATGCCGACGAGATCAAGCGTGGCACCTTCGTGCTGCCGACCCTGATCGAACTGGACAGCTTCGACGAGATGAAGCGCGAGATCTTCGGCCCCGTGCTGCACCTGGTGCGCTACCCGCGCGCCGAGCTGGGCAGCCTGCTGCAGCAGATCAACGACAGTGGCTACGGCCTGACCCTCGGCGTGCATACCCGCATCGACGAGACCATCGCCCAGGTGGTGGATGGCGCCAAGGTCGGCAACCTCTACGTCAACCGCAACATCGTCGGCGCCGTGGTCGGCGTGCAGCCGTTCGGGGGTGAAGGCCTGTCCGGCACCGGCCCGAAGGCCGGCGGCCCGCTGTACCTGTACCGCCTGCTGTCGACCCGCCCGCAGGATGCCGTGGCCCAGCAGCTCAAGGGCGACAACGTACATGCCCTGGGCGCTCCGGCCGAGCTGGAGAAGGCGCGTGCCGCCTTCGCCGACTGGGCCGCCAAGCAGGAGCCGGCGCTGGCCAGCCAGTTCGCCCAGTACCTTGAGTTGTCGCAGAGCTATACCAGCCATGTGCTGACCGGCCCGACCGGCGAGCGCAACACCTACACCCTGCTGCCGCGTGAGCGCGTTCTGTGCCTGGCCGAGGAGCGTGGCGACCTGCTGGCGCAGCTGGCCGCTACCCTGGCTGTCGGCAGCCATGCGTTGCTGCCGGAGCGCCAGCGCGAGCTGCTCGCCGTGCTGCCCAAGGAGGTGCAGAAGCGCATCGCCACCGTGGCCGACTGGACGGCGAGCGATGCCGAGTTCGACGCCATTCTGCACCACGGCGACTCCGACCAGCTGCGTGAGGTCAGTCAGCAGGCGGCTCAGCGCAAGGGCGCCATCGTCAGCGTGCACGGCCTGAACAAGGGCGAGACCGACATCCCGTTGGAGCGCCTGCTGATCGAGCATGCGCTGAGCGTGAACACCGCGGCGGCTGGCGGCAACGCCAGCCTGATGACCATCGGTTGAAACCCTGCGATAGCTGACCGAACAGGTCGCGTCAGGGAAAGCGTGCTGAAAGCTTTCCCTGGCATGCTGTCGCAACACCCGCAGTTCCCGGGCGCCGCGAGGCGCCCTCTCCCGGTGCCGACGGATCTCCGCCCGGCACCACGCCGCGTACACCCACCGTGGGGGCTTACCCGCCCGGTACGAGGCGTTACTACCCCAGGCCGGCTCGTTCCGGCACCCGGCAGGGCCACAAGCCCGGCCACAAAAAAGCCCGGCATCTGCCGGGCTTTTGCTTTCTGTAGCCCGGATGCAATCCGGGGGCTGAGTTGCCTGCTTCCCGGATTGCATCCGGGTTACGGCAGACATCTTGATCGGGCTAGAGGATCAGGCTGCCGCCAGTTCGTGTCGCCGATCTCCTTACAGCGCGCCAAACACCTTCTTCGCCAGGCTGGTAGCCGCGCTGGCCGGGTTCTGGCGGATGCTCGCTTCCTGCTCGGCGATCATCTTGAACAGGCCATCCAGGGCTTTCTCGGTCACGTAGTTCTCGACGTTGGCGCTCTTCGCATCGACCACGCCGAGGGCGGCCGCCTGGCCGGCAAAGCTGTTGTACTGCTGGGCCACGCCGACCTTGTCGGTGGCCCGCTTGACGATGGGCAGGAACTTGGCGCGGATCTGCTCGCGGCTGCTCTTGTTCAGGTACTGGGTGGCGGAGTCCTCGCCGCCGGCGAGGATGGCCTTGGCATCGGATACGGTCATTTTCTTCACCGCGTCCACCAGGATCGCCTGGGCCTGCGGCACGGCGGCTTCGGCGGCCTTGTTCATGCTCGCTTCCAGTTCCTCGACCTGTTCGCCCATGCCCATCATTTTCATGGTCTGCGCGGCCTTGCCGAGTTTGCCCGGCAGTTCGATGCGCACTTCGTCGTTGTCGCTGAAGCCGCCCGGCTTGCCGAGCTGCTTGACGGCGATCTGCGCGCCCTGGGTCAGTGCATCCTTCAGGCCACCGCTGGCATCGCTTTGGGTCAGGTCGGAGAGGGACAGGGCAAAGGCGCTGGCCGATAGCAGCAGGCCGGTAGTCAGGGTGGTGATAACTCGCATGAGCGTTCCTCGGTGTGGAGCAGTGCAATTGGGGAATAGGCTGTCAGCGTGCAGCGTTCACCGGCCCGACGCAAGCGCGCTGGCGATGCGCGGGCAACGTGCGTGGTTTGTTTCACCTGCCTGAGCTGGCTGTGTCTGCGGGCGCGGATATGCCGAAGGCGGCCAGCAACTGGCTCACACTGCTGTCGAGCAACTGCTCCAGCTCTGATCCGATCTCGCTGCGGGCCAGACAGGCCAGTTGCGCGGATTCATCCAGCTGCTTCAGTTGCGCTTCCAGTGCGGCGGCATACTGTGAAAGCTGATGGGCACCCATGGTGGCGGAGCTACCCTTGAGCGTGTGCAGCGCCGCCAAGGTACGGGCGATGTCCCCGGCCGCCATGTGTTCGCGCAACGCCTGCAATTGTTTGCGCATCTCTGGCTCGAAGCCACGCAGCACGTTGCGCAGCAGGTCGATATTGCCGCCGAAGCGCTTGAGGATGGCATCCCTGGGCTCCAGCAGTTGATCGGATGTTGCTCTGAACGGCGAGGCTGAAGGGGTGCCGCGTGTCCAGTGGAGCAGCGTGGAAACCAGTTGCTCGAGATCGATGGGTTTGCCGATGTGATCCTGCATGCCGGCAAGCAGGCATTCGCTGCGGTCGCTCTGTGACACATTGGCGGTCATGGCGATGATCGGCAGCTCGCTTTGCTCGGGGTGGCGGCGAATCTCGCGGGTAGCTTCCAGGCCATCGATGTCGGGCATCTGAATGTCCATCAGCACGGCGTCGAAGCGACTGCCTTCGGCCAGCACCGAATCGATGCCGGCTTGGCCGCCATCGGCCAACACCACGCTGGCACCTTCACCCGTCAGTAGTTCGTAGGCCACCTGGCGATTGAGGGCGTTGTCCTCGACGACCAGCACCCTCAACCCCTGGAGTCTGGTCGATGGCTGATACTGAGGCGCTTTTGTCGGCGTACTCAGGTCGTAGAGGGCCTGCTGGATGGTTTCGGCCAGTTGTTGCGGGGTGGCGGGTTTGGTCAGGAAGGCTGCGAAAGGCGGCTCACCCTCTTGCTGGATGTCGGCGAGTACCTCCCGGCCGTAAGCCGTGATCATGATAATCAGGGGTGTGCGGCCGGGGCCGCGTTGCTGCAGGTCGCGCGCGACCGCCATGCCGTCCATGTCCGGCATGCGCCAGTCCATCAGCACGATATCGAACGGGCGTTGCTCCTCTGCCGCCTTGGCTACCAGGCTCGCCACCTGGCTGCCGCTGTCCACGCCCTGAGCATGCCAGCCAAGTGCGGTCACCGTTCTCAGCAGAATCTCGCGCGCCGCTTCGTTGTCATCAACCACCAGCAGGCGCAGGTCGCTGTCGACCGCCAGGCAACTGCTGCGCAGGGAGTCCGGCTCTGCAATGGACAGCGTGATGTCGAACCAGAAGCGGCTGCCGTGCCCGGGGCTGCTCTGCACCTGCAGTGTGCCGCCCATCAGTTCGGCCAGCCGCTTGCAGATCACCAGACCGAGTCCGGTGCCGCCAAAGCGCCGACTGATCGAGGCCTCGGCCTGGGTAAATCCCTCGAAGATGCGTTGCAGCTGCTCCTGGGCGATGCCGATGCCGGTGTCGCTGACAGCGACCCTCAGGGTGACCTGGTCATCCTGTCGTTCAAGCTGCTTGAGGCTGACGACGACTTGGCCTCGCTCGGTGAATTTCAGGGCATTGCCGGCCAGATTGACCAGAATCTGCTGCAGCCGCAGGCTGTCCCCAATCAATGCTCCTGGCAGCGCTGCGTCTATATCGAACATCACTTCGACGTCTCGGCTGCCCTGGTTGCCGGCCAGTACGATTGCCAAGTCGCGCATCAGGCGATCAAGTTCGAACGGATGCAGTTCGAGGTGCAGCTTGCCGGCCTCGATCTTGGAGTAGTCGAGTATGTCGTTGAGCAGGCCCAGCAGGGATTGGGCGGCACTGCGGGCCTTCTGCACGTAATCGAGCTGGCGTGGACTGAGGTCGGTCGCCTGGACGAGCTGCAGCATGCCCAGCACCGCATTCATCGGCGTGCGAATTTCATGACTCATGTTGGCCAGGAAGGCGCTCTTGGCGGCATTGGCGGCATCGGCGCGATCCCGGGACTCGCGCAGGCGTGTCTCGGCTTCATGCTGAGAGGTGATGTCCAGATTGATGCCGGTAACTCGAATGGCGTTGCCATCGGCGTCGCGCTCGACCTGTGCGCCTGCCTGGATGATGCGGGTACTGCCGTCCGGTCTGACGATGCGGAAAACAGGGTCGTAGATGCCTTCATTGCGAACGGCGGCGTCCAGCTTCGCAGCGGTGGACTCGACGTCTTGCGGGTGCACGCGCGAGTACCAGTGCTCGTAGCGCAGGCCGCTTTGCTGCAGCTCCGGCGGCTGTTGGTAAAGCTCGAACATGCGCTCATTCCATTGCAGGCTGTTGTCGGCCAGGGTCCAGGTCCAGATACCCAGTTCGGCCACCTCCGCGGCCATCAGCAGCTGATCGCGGGCGGCCAGCAGTTCCTGGCGTAGCCGGACTTGCTGGCTCAGATCGGTGATGACGCAGACCAGCATGTCCCTTTCGCCGCGCATGCTGCCCAACGAGAGCTGCAGCGGGAACTCCTCGCCGTTGTCTCGCCGCCCGATGAGCTCTTCGGAGAGGTGGGTATGCGGGGCGTGTATCGCCTTGTCGATGAGCAGGGTCAGGCGTTCGCGCGAGCCCGGGGCGATCAGCTCGTGCAGGGTGCCGCTGACATTGTGGCCCAGACCGAAGGCGCGGCGCGCCGCCGGATTGAGCTGCTGGATCAGTCCGTCGCGGTCAAAGGTCAGCACTGGGTTGACTGCCGTATCGAGAATGGCTCGGGTTGTCTCGAGCAGGGCTCCCAGGCGTTTCTCCGCGATCTTGCGTTGCGTGATGTCGAGGGCAATGCCCAGATAGCCGACCACCGAACCCTGTGTGTCGCGCATGGCGGTGACTGCCAGCGAGACTTTCAGGTGCTGGCCACTCTTGTGCACATAGGTCCACTCGCGGGTTTCCGCGCCGTCTCGCTCGGGCTTGTGGACAAAAACGCGGAACCCCTCCACCGGGTATCCCGCTTCCTCGCTGAGCATCTCGCTGCGCGCCGCCACTTCCTCGGCCAGGTGCAGGATGGCTGGCCTCTGCAGGCCGATCATCTCCTCGGCGGCGTAGCCCAGCATCCGCTCTGCACCACGGTTGAACAGCGTGATCAGGCCGTCCGTATCGGTGGCGATGATCGACACCTCCGACGCGGAGTCCAGCACGTTATTCAGCAGCAGGTTGGATTTGCGCAGCTGCGCCGTGCGCTCTGCAACCTGCTGCTCCAGGCTGGCGTTCAGTTCGAGGATGCGCGCTTCTGCTGCCTTCTGCCGTGTGTTGTCGCGAATGGTGGTGGAGGCTCCGACGACCCGGCCGTTCTCGTCGAGAATCGGGGAAACAGCCGCCGATACCTCGATCAGCTCGCCATCCTGGCGTTGCCGTTGCGTTTCCAGGTGGGTGATGCGTTCGCCGGCTGCAATGCGTCGCAGGATGTCCAGTTCCTCATCGTTGAGGTGGCTGGGGACCAGCAGCTCCAGGATGCTTCTGCCAATGGCCTGCTCGGCGGAGTAGCCAAAGATCCGTTCGGCCCCCCGGTTCCAGCTGCTGATCACACCTTCGGGCGTCTTGCCGATGATGGCATCGCTCGAGCTTTCCACGATCGCGGCCAGCTTGGCCTGGCTGACATTGATCAGCTGGCGGCGCTGCCGGTTGATGGTGATCGCGCCGGCCAGGGTCGCCAGCATCAGGCTGACCAGCATGCCCACCAGCAGAACCGTGGTGGGGGAACGTTGCTGGAGCGGCAGCAGGAACTGCGGGTGGGCGGCAAGTTCGATGAGCCAGCGGCGCCCGAAAATGTCGCGCTCCACCGCGTGACGCATGATCGGCCGGTTGTTGCCGGAGGCCATGTCGTTCTCGAAGAACAGCACGGGGCGGTCCTGCCGGGTGATGTCGCTCAGGCGCAGCACCGTGTCCTGGCTGTGCAGTGCTAGGCCGTGCAGTACGTCCCTGGTCAGCAGGGGCGCATAACTCCAACCGATACCGTGGCGCATGCGCGCTTCTTCGCTAACCGGTGTCGTCGCCGTGTCGTAGATCGGCAGCAGAACCAGGAACGATTGCAGCGGGCTACCCGTGGCCTGGACCAGGGTGATGGGGCCGGTGATTCTCACTTCACCGCTGCGCAGTGCAGCCAGGGCGGCATCGCGACGGTTGTCTTCGGAGGCAATGTCCAGGCCGACGGCGGGCAGATTGTGTGCTTGCGGTTCGATGTACTGAATAACGAATCGCTCGCCATCGTGGGCGGCCAGCTGGCGGATGGCAAAGTCGGGCGCGCCGTCGGCACGGGCCTGATTGAGAAACGACGCTTCGGCTGATCGCGGCACGCGGCGGATGAAGCCAAAGCCTCTGGCACCCGGAAACTCGCGCGCAATGTCGCGCGTCTGGCTGTACCGGTGGAAGAGCGCCCGACTCAGGCCTTGCGGGCCGCTGGTGACGATGACCCCGCGCGCGCCCCTGAGGCCGTACTGATAGAGCTGCATGCGTTTGTGCACGGCATCGGCTGCCAGCTCGGTTGCCCGTTGCAGCGCCTCTTGCGCCTGCCGAAGATTGGCATGCTCCAGCCACAGTGCTCCTGCCGCTGAAACCGCGATACCGGCGCATAGCGTCAGCAGGATGGCGGGGCTGCGCAACAGCGACTTGTTGATCATCGATTTGGATGTCCTGCCGCGGCTTCAGAAACCATGACTCTGCTGCCGTTCGGCATGGTCCAGCAGGCTCCGAACCAGCTCGTCAAAGGGTGCCGGGCGGGCATATAGGTAGCCTTGCATCACCGAGCAGCCCAGCTCCCGCAGGCGCTGGGCCTGTTCGATCGCCTCGACCCCCTCGGCAACCAGGTCGAGATGCAACGCCTGGGCAAGCCGTATGATGGCCTCGACGATGGCCGTATCCCGGGGGCTGACCAGCATGTCGCGCACGAAGCTCTGATCGATCTTCAGCACGTCGATGGGCAGCTGCTTCAGATAGAGAAGGCTGGAGTAGCCGGTGCCGAAGTCGTCAATGGCGATGTTGATACCCAGCGCCTTGAGGTCCTTGAGCAGTTGACGGGTGAGCACGATGTCTTCGGCCAGCACCCCCTCGGTGATTTCCAGCTCCAGCAGATGAGGCGGCAGCCCCGTCTGTTCCAGAATACCGGTGACCATGGCCAGAAAGGCTTCTTCGCGAAACTGTACGGTCGAGATGTTGACGCTGACCGGTAGCTCTAGCCCCTCCGCGCGCAGGCGCTGGGCATCGTTACAGGCCTTGACCAGCACCTGTTTGCCGATTTGCACGATGAGGCCGGTTTCTTCTGCCAGTGGGATGAAGTCGTTGGGAGAAATCAGTGTGCCGTCAGCCTTTCGCCAGCGGATCAGTGCCTCGATGCCGCAGGGGCGATTGTGTTGTGTATCCCTTTTGAGTTGGTAGAAAACCTCGAAGACTCCCTGTTCCACGGCTCGGCGCATGTGGCCTTCGAGCAGGTGGCGGGCGCGGCTGCTGCTCTCGATCGCCTGGGAGAAGAAGCGATAGCGATTACGGCCCTGTTTCTTGGCCAGGTACATGGCCGAGTCCGCATGACGATAGAGGGACTCCAGATCGTCGCTGTCGTCGGGGAAAATGCTGATGCCCATGCTTGCGGACAGGTCATAGCGGTTGTTGTCGATTCGCATGGGCGTGGCCAGGGTTTGCAATACCCGTTCGGCGAAATCGCTGACCGATTCCAGGCGGGTTACCTCGGGCAGCAGGATGACGAATTCATCCCCTCCGGGGCGGCCGATGGTGTCGATACTGCGCACGCACCGGCTGAGTCGGGCGGCAATCTCCTTGAGTACCGCGTCGCCCTGGGCATGGCCCATCGTGTCGTTGATGCCCTTGAAGTTGTCCAGATCGAGCAGCAACAGCGCGACCTTGCCCATGTTTCTGTGCGCCTTCTGCATGGCCTGGGTAGCCCTGTCCATCAGCAGGCTGCGGTTGGGCAGGCCCGTGAGGGCGTCGAAGTAGGCCAGCCGCTTGGCTTCGTTACGCAGGTTCAGGTGCGCTTTGACATGGGCCCTGACCACCGGAATGCTCAGAGGCTTCTGGATGAAGTCGACGCCGCCCAGCTCAAGTGCACGGATTTCATTGTCGGCCTGCGTGTGGCTGGTCACGAACATGACGGCGGCGTCACACAGCTTGGGATCGGCTTTCAGCTGGCGGCACAGTTCGAAACCGTTTGTACCGGGTAGCTGAATGTCCAGCAGAATCAGATCTGGGCGGCGAAACCGTGCAATGTCGAGTGCCATCGATCCATCGCGCGCCACCAGCGCATCGCCCAGATCGGCCACGGCTTCCTTGAGGATCAGCGCATCACTGGGCTGGTCGTCGACAATCAGGATTGTCGGGAGCGAGCTGAACGCTGACGAGGGCATATGTCTGCTCCGGAATTCCGTTTCTCCCGGTGAGCTTAGACCACCTGTATCAGCTAATCCCGGCGAGATGCTTGAGGCGATCGACGGTCGCGTCGGGCTCATCCTGGCAAATGGCCGCCGCCAGGCGCATCAGTACCTGTTCCCGGTGCACCTGTACCTGCGGTAGCGCATAGACCGCGCCGATCAGCTCCCGCAGTGCCATCGGCAGGCCCCAGTGGGTCTTCAGCGCGATGGCGAACGAGCGCGCGTGCTCGCTCAGGGCACTCAGCAACTGGTTGTCGTCCACATCCTGAGCGCGTGCCACCCATTGCTGGGCCTGCAGCAATACGCACAGTTCGCCGATGCGGTGCAGCAAGGCGGCGATCTGCAGGGGCGCGGGGTCGATATCGCATTGTCTGGCCAGCGTCACTACCTGCTCGGCCAGGCGCTCAGCGGCTTTCAGGTGGTCCTCGAGCATCACCTCGATCAGCAGATTGCTGCTGACAGAGGCTTGCCGCAGCGCCATCGCGACGGCCAGGTTGAGGCTGGTCTTGCCGCCCAGTCGGTGCAGCGCTTCGCCCAGGCTATTGCAGGGGCTGGCGGAGCCGCCATAGGCCGCACTGTTGGCGGCTGAAATCAGATAGGCGCACAGGGCGGCATCGTGCTGCCAGCTGGCGATGAGCTCGCGAAAGTCGATCGGGACGCCCTGGCTGACCCGTTTCAGTTTCTCTTTCACCCCGTTCAGCAGGGGCAGGTCCAGTTCGGCGGGCGATAGGCGGCCCAGGTGTGTCAGGAAGTCGGGAGCCTCGTGGGTGGGTGGCCTGCTGGCAGTGCTCTTGGGGAGCAACTGCTCGATGCAGTCCTGCACCTTGGGGATGTCGAAGGGTTTGGTAATGTAGGCGTTGATGTGCAGCGGCCTGGCTTCCATGACGCTGTCGCGGTCGGAGCGCCCCGTGACCAGTATCAGCGGCAGGCTGGCGCTGGTCCTGCGGACATGACGCAGCAGATCGACACCGCTGCCATCCGGCAGATTCCAGTCCGCCAGGATCAGGTCGTAAGTGTGCTGGTTGTAGGCTGCGATGGCGCCTTGCAGTTGCCCATGGCAATCGATCTCGGCCGCCGGGCGAACGCTCTGCACCAGTTGCTTGAGCAGATCGGCCAGCCAGGGGTCGTCGTCCACGATCATCACGCGCATCGACACCTCCTCATCGCCAGCCTTGTGCGGGCTGGGTGAAATCGGCTGGCTGCTGTTTCGCGTTGTCCCGCCCTATCTCTATAGCATGGGATGGCGGCTGGCGCGGGGGCCTTGCCCGTCAGGCCGGCGCCTGTGGTTCCTCTCCTCGTTCCAGCGCCACCTGGCGGATCGACATGCGGATCTCCGCCGGCAGTACGCGCTTGGCCACGCCTTCCACCAGTTCGGTGAGCTGCGGGTGGTGGCTGAGCTTGCCTTCGCCGTTCTGGCGCAGCACGCCCTGGTCGAGCAGGGTCTGGATGAAGTGGCGGAACAGGCTTTTGTCGAAGAACTCCGGGGCGTTGAGGCCATGCAGGATCGACAGGCGCTGGGCCATGACCACGCAGAGGTTCTCCAGCTCCTCGGCGGACAGGGCGTACTGTCCGGCGTTGAGCAGCAGGGCGGTGGCCATGTAGAAGCGCTGCAGGGTCTGCACGATGGCGCGGGCCAGCAGGGTGAGCAGGACGAACTGACGCGAGCTGGGCGCCGGGCGAATGAACATGTCGTCCTCGCGGCGCAGCAGGCCCTGTTCGACGAAGGCTTCCAGCCACTGGTCGACCACGCCCTCCAGTCCCTCCTCGGTGAAGCGGATGAACAGCTCCGACTGCAGGTAGGGGTAGAGCGCGCTGCAGTAGCGCAGGATCTGTTCGCGGCTCATGCGCGAGCTGCTGAGGAAGAAGCTGGCCAGCAGGGCGGGCAGGGCGAACACGTGCAGCACGTTGTTACGGTAATAGGTCATCAGGACGGCGTTCTGCTCGTCCAGGTAGAGGATCTTGCCCAGTGCATCCTTCTGTTCGGCCAGCAGGTCCATGCTCTGCACGTAGCGGATCAGGTCCTGGCCGTCGCCTTCCGGCAGGGTGGCGTGGGGCGAATAGGGCACCTTGCGCAGCAGCGCCAGGTACAGGTCGAGCACGCGTGCCAGGGCCTGCTCGTCCAGCGCCAGCTTGCTGGTGGAGAGCAGGGCCAGGCCGACCAGGTTGACCGGGTTGATCGCCGCCGCTTCGTTGAGGTGCTGCGCCACCTTGGCGCCGAGGCGGTTGGTGGTGGCGTTCAGCCAGGCCGGGCGGAACTGCTCGCCGTGGTCCTGGGTGCGCCAGCCCGGCTGCTCGGCGTCGAGGAACTCGGCCAGCTTGATCGGCTCACCGAAGTTGACGTGCACGCTGCCGAAACGCTGCTTACGGATGGCGCCGATGACCTTGAAGATATCGAAGATCGACTCCTTCTTCTTCGCCGCGCCGCGCAGCTCGCCCAGGTAGGTGCGGCCTTCGAGCACGCGCTCGTAGCCGATATAGACGGGCACGAAGGCGATCGGCAGGCGATTGGAACGCAGGAAGCTGCGCAGGGTGATGGCCAACATGCCGGTCTTCGGCTGCAGGGTGCGGCCGGTACGCGAGCGGCCGCCCTCGACGAAGTACTCGACCGGGAAGCCCTTGCTGAACAGGGTGTGCAGGTATTCGTTGAACACCGCGGTGTACAGCGGGTTGCCCTTGAAGGTGCGGCGCATGAAGAAGGCGCCACCGCGGCGCAGGATGCCGCCGACCACCGGCATATTGAGGTTGATGCCGGCAGCGATGTGCGGCGGCGTCAGGCCGTTGCGGAATAGCAGGTAGGACAGCAGCAGGTAGTCGATATGGCTGCGGTGGCAGGGCACGTAGATGATCTCGTGGCCGTGGGCGATGTCGCGCACCGCCTCCAGGTGGTTGACCTGGATGCCCTCGTACAGCTTGTTCCAGAACCAGCTGAGCACCGTTTCCAGGAAGCGGATGGCGGTGTAGGTGTAGTCCGAGGCGATCTCGTTGCCGTAATGCAGGGCCTTGGCCTCGGCCTTCTCGACGCTGATCTTGTCGCGTTCGACTTCCTCGGCGATGGCCTGGCGTACCAGCGGGCCGTGGATCAGGCCTTTGACCAGGTTGCGGCGGTGCGAGACGTCGGGGCCGATTACCGTGGTCTTCAGGTTGCGGAAGTGCACACGGAGGATGCGCTGGACCATGCGCAGGGTACGTTCACGGCCCTTGTTCTGGTCGAGCAGCTCGCGCAGGTGGATCGGCGCGGAGAACTGCACGCGGGTCTTGCGCCCGAGGATCAGGATGCTGACCAGCTTGCGCAGGCGCCCGGTGACAGCCCAGGTGTCAGCGAACAGCAGCTTCCAGGGGCTGGTTTCGCGATCCGGCGACTGGCCCCAGAACACGCTGACCGGGACGATCTGAGCGTCGTCCACGGCATTACCGTCGAGGCTGGCGAGAATGCGCTGCAGGGTGGGCGGCGCGCCGCGCTTGTCATGGCCGCCGAACCAGCTGGGCGAGCGGGTCAGGTAGAAGAACGCCGCCGGCTCCATCTGCTCGCCGATCGCCACCGGCAGGACCGGGCGCGGCAGGCCGGCCTTGCTGCATTCCCGATCCACCACCGCCAGGTCCGCCGCCGAGGGTTGCTGCAGCACGTAGAACACCGGCTTGCTGCGATCCAGGCGCAGGTTGAAGGACGACTGGTTGATGGTTTCCGAGCGTACCCAGAGGAACAGCAGGCGACGCAGGGCACCAAAGGCGAGGCGGCGGAGCGGGGAGCGGGTCATAGATTGCGGCTGTGAAAAAACGAGCATGCGCTCGGGGCGGCTAGTGTGCCGCATTCGCCCCGCTGCGGCAAAAGCGCCGCCGGTACAAGTGTTCACCCGATGCCGCGTCGTTACTGGCCTGTGAGCCAATGGCGGTGGCGCTGCAACTTTTCCTAAAAGCCGCTGTCTTGCCATGCCGCAGGTCGACTTTTATAGTCCGCCAGCGTTTGCAGGGCCCCCGTGGTCAGCATGGCCCGGGGTTTCTCCCGTCGGGATGAGAGCCATGATCGAAATAAAAAATCTAACCAAGCGTTTTGCCCACCATACGGCCGTCGATGGCCTCAGTTTTCAGGTCCAGCAGGGGGAAGTGCTGGGCTTCCTCGGCCCCAACGGGGCCGGTAAATCCACCACCATGAAGATGCTCACCGGGTTCCTGGCGCCGACCTCCGGTACGGCCAGCATTCTCGGCTTCGATATCCAGAGCGACACCCTCAAGGCCCAGCAGCAGATCGGCTACCTGCCGGAAGGCGCGCCCTGCTATGGCGACATGACGGTGCGCGGCTTCCTCGAATTCATCGCGGAAGTGCGTGGCTATCGCGGTGCCGAGAAAAAGCAGCGGGTGCAGCGTGCGGTCGAGCAGGTCGAGCTGGACAAGGTGCTGGAACAGAGCATCGAGACCCTGTCCAAGGGCTTCAAGCGCCGTGTCGGCCTGGCCCAGGCGATCCTGCATGATCCGCGCGTACTGATCCTCGACGAGCCCACCGACGGCCTCGACCCGAACCAGAAGCACCAGGTGCGCAAGCTGATCCAGAGCCTGGCCAAGGACAAGATCGTGATCATTTCCACCCACATTCTCGAAGAAGTGTCGGCGGTGTGCACCCGCGCTGTGGTGATCGCCGCCGGCAAGGTAGTGGCCGATGGCACCCCGATGGAGCTGGAGAGCCGCTCGCGCTACCACCAGGCCGTGACCCTGGTCGCCGAGGGTGAGCTGGACCGCGCGGCGCTGGCCGCCCTGCCGGGCGTGGCCGGCGTGGAAGACAACGCCGAGGGCAGCCTGACCCTGCTGGCCGCGCCTGGCCAGGTGATCTTCCCGCAGGTCAACGAGCTGATTCGCCAGCGTGGCTGGCAGGTGAAGGAGCTGGACGTGGAACGTGGCCGGCTCGATGAAGTGTTCCGCAGCCTGACCCGGGGAGAAGCGGCATGAAGCAGTTGACCGTGATCTTCAAGCGCGAGCTGGCCAGCTATTTCGCTACCCCTCTTGCGTACGTGTTTATCCTGATCTTCCTGGTGCTGTCCGGGGTCTTCACCTTCTACCTGGGCGGCTTCTACGAAAGCGGCCAGGCGGACCTGGCGCCGTTCTTCAACTTCCACCCCTGGCTGTACCTGTTCCTGGTGCCGGCGATTGCCATGCGCCTGTGGGCCGAGGAGCGCAAGTCCGGCTCCATCGAGCTGCTGATGACCCTGCCGATCACCCGTACCGACGCGGTACTGGGCAAGTTCCTCGCCGCCTGGGTGTTCGCCGGCATCGCCCTGCTGCTGACCTTCCCGATGATCATCACGGTCAACTACCTGGGTGAGCCGGACAACGGCGCGATCTTCACCGGCTACTTCGGCAGCTGGCTGCTGGCGGGCTCTTACCTGGCCATCGGCTCGTGCATGTCGGCCCTGGCGAAGAACCAGGTGATCGCCTTCATCCTCGCCGTCAGCGCCTGCTTCCTGTTCATCGTCAGCGGCTTCCCGATGGTGCTCGATGCGCTGTCCTGGGCTCCGCAATGGCTGCTCGACGCGGTCGCCTCGCTGAGCTTCCTGACCCGCTTCGACGCGATCAGCAAGGGCGTGATCGACCTGCGCGACCTGCTCTATTTCATATCCCTGATGGCCGCCTGGCTTGCCGCCACCGCCATCGTGGTCGATCTGAAGAAGGCTGACTGATCATGAAGAAATTGATGTATTCCGGTGCCGGCCTGTTGCTGATCGCCGTGGCCTTCCTGGCCTTCAACATGCTCTCGGCCCTGGGCCTGGGCAATGCCCGCCTGGACCTGACCGAGCAGAAGCTCTACACCATCTCCGAAGGCACCGAGCGCATCCTTGGCGAGCTCGACGAGCCGATCAACCTGTACTTCTTCTACTCCGACAAGGCCGCCCGCGACCTGCCGGTGCTGCGCAACTATGCGGTGCGCGTGGAAGAGATGCTCAAGGCCTACGAGCGTGCGGCGGACGGCAAGATCAAGCTGCACATCGTCGACCCCGAGCCTTTCTCCGAGGACGAGGACAAGGCCGCCGGCTTCGGCCTGCAGGCCGTGCCGGCGAACCAGAGCGGCGAGCAGATCTACTTCGGCCTGGCGGGCACCAATGCGGTGGACGACAAGCAGATCATCCCGTTCTTCCCGCTGGACCAGGAGGAGTTCCTCGAATACCAGCTGAGCCAGCTGGTGCAGGGCCTGGCCAAGCCAGAGCGGCCGGTGATCGGACTGCTTTCCGGGCTGCAGCTCAATGGCGGCTTCGACATGATGGCGCGCCAGCCCACCGCACCCTGGATGGTGATGGAGGAAGTGCGCCAGCTGTTCAAGATCGACAGCCTCAAGGCCGGCATCGACAAGATTCCGGACGAGGTCTCGGTACTGCTGCTGGTGCACCCGAAGAGCCTGCCGGAGGCGACCCTGTACGCCATCGACCAGTTCGTCCTGCGCGGCGGCAAGCTGCTGGTGTTCGTCGACCCGCTGGCCGAGGCGGACAATGCCCAGCCCATGCTGCCGGGTGACGATGCCGGCAAGTCGTCCGACCTGGAGCCGCTGTTCAAGGCCTGGGGCCTGCGCCTGGTGCCGGACAAGGTGCTCGGTGATGGCTCCTACGCGCTGTCGGTGAGCATGGGCCAGGGCCAGCCGCCGGCCCGCCATGCCGCCTGGCTGGCGCTGCCGCAGCGCGCCATGAGCCAGGAGGATGTGGCCACGGCCGGTCTGGAGACCATCAACATCGCCACCAGCGGTATCCTGGAGCCGATCGAGGGCGCCAAGACCCAGTTCGTGCCGCTGCTGCAGAGTTCCGAGTACGCCATGCCGTTCGAGGCGGCGCGTTTCAGCATGCTGGCCAATCCCGGCGAGCTGATGCGTGACCTGGAGCCGACCGGCGAGCGCTATGCCATCGCCGCGCGCATCAGCGGTCCGGCGCAGTCCGCCTACCCCAACGGTATCGAGGGGCAGAAGGATGGCCTGAAGTCCGCCGAGAACATCAACGTGATCGCCGTGGCCGATACCGACCTGCTGACTGACCGCATGTGGGTGCAGGTGCAGGACTTCTTCGGTCAGCGCGTGCCGCAGCCGTTCGCCGACAACGCCGGTTTCGCCATCAATGCGCTGGACAACCTGGCTGGCAGCGATGCGCTGATCAGCGTGCGTTCGCGCGGGCGCTTCAGCCGCCCGTTCGAGGTGGTCGAGGCGCTGCAGCGTGAGGCCGAGGCGCAGTTCCGGGTCAAGGAAGAGGACCTGCAGAAGCGCCTGGCCGAGACCGACCAGAAGCTCGCCTCGCTGCAGCAGCAGGACCCGAGCAAGGCTCTGGAACTGACCCCCGAGCAGCAGGCGGCGGTGCAGCAGTTCCTCGACGAGAAGTTGCGTATCCGCAAGGAACTGCGCGAGGTGCGTTTCCAGCTCAATGCCGACATCGAGGCGCTGGGGCGCACCCTCAAGCTGGCCAATATCCTTGCCGTGCCGCTGCTGCTGACCCTCGGCGTACTGGCTCTGTGGCTGTGGCGCCGGCGCAAGGCCGCGTGATGGCGTCTCACCCCTCTCCCATTGATGGGAGAGGGGGGGGGAGAGGGCGCGGCCCTTTCCCCTTCGCTTTCCCTTCCCCTATTCACCGACTCCTTGATTGAGGAGAACAGCCTATGAATCGCAAAACCCTCTTCGTTCTGGCGGTGCTGGCGCTGGCCCTGGTGGCCGGCTGGTACTTCACCAGCCAGGTGGGCCTGCCGCGCGTGCCGGCCCAGGCCGAAC
Source organism: Aquipseudomonas alcaligenes (assembly GCF_900156545.1). Classification (GTDB taxonomy): domain Bacteria; phylum Pseudomonadota; class Gammaproteobacteria; order Pseudomonadales; family Pseudomonadaceae; genus Aquipseudomonas; species Aquipseudomonas alcaligenes_A. Next base: position 567,540 of record NZ_FTNW01000002.1, on the reverse strand, counting down.
CGTGGCTGCCGGGCGTGCAGGTGGCGCAGGTCAAGGCCGTTGAAGTGCAGCGTGGTGACCAGCCGCTGGTGCGCCTGGAGCGTCGCGAGCAAGGCTGGGTGGTGCCGGCCAAGGCCGATTACCCGGCCGACCAGGGTGTGGTGAACAGGCTGCTCAAGGCCCTGGCCGAGGCGCGCAAGGTCGAGCCGCGCACGGCCAACCCCGAGCTGTATGGCCGCCTCGGCCTGGCCGACAAGGGCGAGGACGAAGAGCGTGCCGTGCGCCTCACGCTGGAGCAGGGCGAGGCACCCCTGCAGCTGCTGATCGGCAAGCCCGGTCAGCAGGAGGGCCAGCTGGTGCGGCGCGCCGACGAGGCGCAGAGCTGGCTGGTCAGCCAGCGCATCGAGTTGCCTGCCAGCGAACTGGAGTGGCTGGATCGGCGCGTCACGGCCATTCCCTTCGCCGAGGTGCGCGAGCTGGATCTGCGTCATGCGGGTGGCGAGCGCCTGACGCTGGCGCGCGACAAGGCCGAGCAGGCGAACCTGCAGGTGCGCGATCTGCCCAAGGGCAAGCGGCTGGCCTTCGACGGAGCAGCCAATGGCTTCGGGCAGTTCTTCGCCGACCTGCGTTTCGCCGATGCCGCGCCGCTGGCCCAGCTCGGTTTCGAGGGCAAGCCGGCGCTGGAATTCAGCCTCACCACCTTTGCCGGCAAGACCCTGAAAGGCCGTTTCTACGGCAAGGCCGATCAGCACTGGCTGCTGCTGGAACAGGGCAGCGGTCTGTCCGCCAGCGAGATGCCGGGGCGCAGCGACTGGGCCTATCGAGTCGAGCCTTACCAGTACCAGAGCCTGGCCAGGAAGTTGACCGATCTGCTCGCCAAGGACTGAGCAAAAAGCCCTGCAGGCCCTGTATTCCGGGGCTTGCAGGCGGCCGAAAAAATCCCTTGGCAAGACGAACGCTTGTTTTATACTCGCCTGGCGGTCGCATCAGGACGCCATTCGGAACACCGCTCCATGGTCGTTATGGCCGGGGTCGGAGAGAAGAAGAAGAACGTTTGCGCCGATCCGCCCAACAATAAAATCGAGAATCGAGGGAAGTGGTAATGGCTGATCGTGAGGTCGGAACCGTCAAGTGGTTCAATGATTCCAAGGGGTATGGCTTCATTCAACGCGAAAGCGGCCCGGACGTGTTCGTCCACTACCGCGCCATCCGTGGCGAGGGGCATCGCACGCTGGTCGAAGGCCAGCAGGTGGAGTTCTCCGTGATCCAGGGCCAGAAGGGCCTGCAGGCGGAAGACGTGTCCAAGGTCTGAAGCCAGACCCGTCGCACAACAAAAGGCCCGTCGATGACGGGCCTTTTGCTTTTAAGGCTTTCCACTCCCTCTCCCTTTGGGAGAGGGCTGGGGTGAGGGTGCTATAAGCGGCTCGAAGTAGCCTGGAAGCCCCTCACCCCCCCGCCCCTCTCCCGAGCGGAGAGGGGAGATCAATCAGTACGCCAGATGATTTCCTGCTCACCTTCGGCATCGATCTTGATCCAGCGATCCGCTTCTTCCAGCGCTTCTTCCTCGCTCCAGCCGCCGGGGGCGCAGCGTACCTGCACGCCGAGCGCGGCAAAGGCGGCGCGGGCGCAGGCCAGGTCATCGCTCCAGGGTGTGGCGTCGCTTTCCAGATAGAGGCTGTGCCACTTACCCACGGCCTTCGGCAGCCAGGTCACCGGCACCTCGCCGGCGCGGCACTTGAAGGTCTGGCCTTGCTGGCGCCACTCGCTGCACGGACCGATGGCCTCGCTCAGCCAGGCGGCAATGGCCTGCTGATCGGCGTCCTTCAGGTAGATCTCGATATCGGGTTGGCGCATGGCTCAGTCCTTGTTCTTTTCGATCCAATCGTAGCGGATGGCAACCGTCACCTCGAAGGGGGCGGCGATCACCGCGGCGCGGCGCTCGGCGCTGGCGCGCCAGCCGTGCGGGGTCATCGCCAGCAGGTCGGCGCGGGCCTGGGCATCGGCCAGCAGCAGCGGGAAACTCAGCGTCTCGCTGTGGGCCAGGTGCATGCCCGGCGGGATCAGCTCCAGGTGCTTCTGCTCGTCGTAGTCGCGTACTTCGTCATACAGCTTCTGCCGCAGTTCCATCAGGTGCGCGCGGGTCGGGCCCATGCGCAGCAGGCCGCCGCCGGGCCTGAGCAGGCGCAGCGCTTCCTGCCAGTCGAGTGGGCTGAACACGCTGGCCAGCAGGTCGCAGCTGGCATCGCTCAACGGCACGCGGGCCATGCTCGCCACCAGCCAGCTCAGCTTTGGCGCACGCTTGCAGGCGCGTTTCACCGCCTCGCGGGAGATGTCCAGGGCGTAGCCGTCGGCACTTTGCAGCCGCTCGGCAAGCTGCGCGGTGTAGTAGCCCTCGCCGCAGCCGATATCCAGCCAGCTGCGCGGGCCGCGCTCGGCGGCCAGTTCGGCCAGGCGCCTGGCCAGCGGCGCGTAGTGGCCGCCGTCGAGGAAGCGCCGGCGCGCCTCGACCATGGCCTGGTTGTCGCCCGGGTCGCGGCTGTTCTTGTGCTGTACCGGCAGCAGGTTGTAGTAGCCCTGGCGGGCACGGTCGAAGCTGTGCCGGTTGCTGCAGGCCAGGCCGTTGCCCACAAGGCTCAGCGGTTCCCGGCAGATGGGGCAGGTCAGGCTCATGCCAGCAGTTTCACCAGAGTCTGGTAATAGACCTCGGTGAGCAGGTCCAGGTCGCTGGCCAGCACGCGCTCGTTGATCTGGTGGATGGTGGCGTTGACCGGGCCCAGCTCGACCACTTGCGTACCCAGGGTGGCGATAAAGCGCCCGTCCGAGGTGCCGCCGGAGGTGGACGGCGTGGTTGCGCGGCCGGTGACCGCCTGGATGCTGGCGGCTACGGCATCGAGCAGTTCGCCCGGCTGGGTGAGGAAGGGCAGGCCGGACAGGGCCCAGTCCAGGCTGTAGTCCAGGCCGTGCTTGTCGAGGATGGCGCTGACGCGCTGCTGCAGGCCCTCGACCGTCGACTCGGTGGAGAAGCGGAAGTTGAACACCGCCTTCAGTTCGCCGGGGATCACGTTGGTGGCGCCGGTGCCCGAGTTGAGGTTGGAGATCTGGAAGCTGGTCGGCGGGAAGTAGGCGTTGCCATCGTCCCAGTGTTCGGCGGCCAGTTCGGCCAGCGCCGGCGCGGCCAGGTGGATGGGGTTGCGCGCCAGGTGCGGGTAGGCCACGTGGCCTTGCTTGCCGCGTACGGTGAGGGTGCAGCCGAGCGAGCCGCGGCGGCCGTTCTTCACCACGTCGCCGAGCAGGCTGGTGCTGGAGGGTTCACCGACGATGCACCAGTCCAGGCGCTCACCGCGTTCGCGCAGACGCTCGACCACGGCCTTGGTGCCATGGTGGGCCGGGCCTTCCTCGTCGCTGGTGATCAGGAAGGCGATGGCGCCCTTGTGGTCCGGGTGATCGGCGACGAAGCGCTCGACGGCGATGACCATCGACGCCAGGCTGCCCTTCATGTCCGCCGCGCCGCGGCCGCAGAGCATGCCTTCATCATCCACGCGCACATCGAAAGGCTGGTACTGCCAGGCTTCCAGCGGACCTGTCGGCACCACGTCGGTATGGCCGGCGAAGCACAGTACCGGGCCCTCGCCACCGCGCCGGGCCCAGAAGTTCTCCACCTCCTCGATGCGCATGCGCTCCACCTCGAAACCGACGGCGGCCAGGCGGCGCATCATCAGTTCCTGGCAACCTTCGTCGACCGGGGTCACGGAAGGGCGGCGGATCAGGTCGAAGGCAAGCTCCAGGGTAGGGGTGAGGGCGGTCATTGCGGCTCCGGAACAGCGAAGATCAGAAAGGCCGCCATCTTAATGCAAAACGGCGGCCTCAAGGCCGCCGTTTCGATGGGGTGACACGCGTCGTCAAAAACGACATCGACCCTACGGCTATGCCGCCTGCGCGACCTCTTTCTCCACCGGCTTGGGCAGTGACGACAGCAGGGCCATCAGCAGGGCCGCCAGGTAGGGCAGCGACTGCACCAGCAGGGTGGCGACCCAGAACTTCACGTCGGCGTTGCCGATGTCCTGGGCGAAGCTGATGCCGATCGCCGCACCCCACAGCAGGAGCATGACGAACACCTCCTCGCGTGCTTCGGCCAGGGCCACCAGGATGCCATGGTTGCTGGCCATCTTCGGCGTACGGAAGAACGGGATGGTCTTGGTGAAGGTGCCGTACAACACCGCCTTGGCGATGGTGTGCGAGAGCGCCAGGCCGGCGATGGCGGCCTGGAAGGAGCGCGCCAGGTCCACGCCTACCGCCTTGCGGTAGAGGTACATGATCTTGCCGAACTTGAAGAAGAACAGCGCCAGCGGCGGAATGGCGAAGATCATCAGCGGTGGGTCGACGCGGTTCGGCACGATGATCATTGCCGCCGACCAGAGCAGGGCGCCGACGGTGAAGAAGATATTCAGGCCATCGGCGATCCACGGTAGCCAGCCGGCAATGAAGTGGTAGCGCTGGCCCCGGGTGAGCTGCGAGCCTTCGCCGCGGAACAGCGCGCGGGCATGCCCCTTCATGATCTGGATGGCGCCGTAGGCCCAGCGGAAGCGCTGCTTCTTGTAGTCGATGAAGGTGTCCGGCATCAGTCCCTTGCCGAAGCTCTCGTGGGCGTAGGCCGCCGAGTAGCCTTTCTCGAACACGCGCAGGCCCAGCTCGGCGTCTTCACAGATGGTCCAGTCGGCCCACTTCAGCTCGTCCATCACGCTGCGGCGGATCATGGTCATGGTGCCATGCTGGATGATGGCGTCGCGGTCGTTGCGGGTGACCATGCCGATGTGGAAGAAGCCCTTGTATTCGGCGTAGCAGAGCTTCTTGAAGGCGCTTTCGTCACCGTCGCGGTAGTCCTGCGGCGACTGCACCACGGCAATCTTCGGGTCGGAGAAGTGCGGCACCATGTGCTTGAGCCAGTTGCGGTTCACGCAGTAGTCGGAGTCGATCACCGCGATCACTTCGGCGTCCGGCGCGGTATGCGGCAGGATGTAGTTCAGCGCGCCGCCCTTGAAACCTTCGAGCGGGGCCACATGGAAGAAGCGGAAGCGCGGACCGAGCTGCTCGCAGTAGGCCTGCACCGGCTCCCAGACCTTCGGGTCCTTGGTGTTGTTGTCGATGATGATGACTTCGTAATCCGGGTAGTCCAGGGCCGCCAGGGCGTCCAGGGTCTGCTTCACCATCTCCGGCGGTTCGTTGTAGCAGGGCACGTGGATCGACACCTTGGGCCGGTAGGCGGTGTCGGTCAGCACCGGCAGGAAGGGCCGGCGGCGGGTGCGGGTCCAGGCCGTTTCCGCCAGTTCATGCGCCTCGGTGAGCAGGACGATGAACACGCCCAGTGCGCCGATACCGAGCAGGCCGCCGACGGTCAGGCTGAACCAGGTGCTGTACTGCTGGCTGTAGTCATAGGCGATCCACACCAGGGCAGAGCCGCCGACGAAGGCGACGAAGGTCAGGAAGGTACGGCCGCGCTGGCGCAGTGCCGAGCCGTCGATCAGCATCAGTGCCAGGGCCAGCAGGCCCATGACCACCGACGCTACCGCCAGCAGGCGCCACTGCGGGATGGCGACGACCGGTCCCTCGAAGGCGAACTTGGGCTGGCGGTCGAGGTTGTAAACGCCCCAGTAGGCGCCGACCGAGCCTTCCTCGCTGGCTTTCCAGGGCTGATCGAAGGCCTCGATGACGAAGTAGTTGTAGCCCTTGGCGTTCAGAGTGTTGACCAGGGTGCGTAGGTAGATGGCCTGTTCGGCCTGGTCCGCCTCGGCGCCGCCACGGGTGCGGCCGTTGCTCGGCCAACCCACTTCAGAGAGCAGCAGCGGCTTCTTCGGGAACATCTTTCTCAGGTCCTTGGCGCGTTCCAGGACGAACTCGCCGGAGTCCTGCATCGGCACGAATTCCCAGTAGGGCAGCACGTGAGCGGCGATCAGGTCGACGTGCTGGGCCAGCTCGGGGTTATCCTGCCAGATGTGCCATTGCTCGGAGGTACTGACCGGAACCTTGACTGCCGAGCGCACCCGGTCGATGTAGCCGATCAGCTCCTCGACCTCGACTTCCTCGCGGAACAGCGATTCGTTGCCCACGGTGACCCGCACCACGCTGCGCGACTCGTTGGCCAGTTCGATGGCCTTGGCGATTTCGCGTTCGTTGCGCTCCAGGTCATTGCTGATCCATACGCCAAGGGTCACGCGCAGGCCGAATTCCTCGGCCAGGCGCGGAATGTCGGCCAGCTTGCCGTCCACCGAGTAGGTGCGGATGTTGTCGGTCTGCCGGCTCAGCAGCTCCAGGTCGGCACGCATCTGCTCGTCGCTGGGGTAGACCCCGGTCATCGGGCTCTGCCCGGCACGGAACGGCGAGAAGGAGAAGCCGGAGATCTGCTCCGGCCAGTCCGGGGCACTGACCGGACGGTTATAGAGTGCCCAGAGGCCGGTGAACAGGGCGGCGACCGCCACGATGACCACCAGGTTAATTCCGAGTTTGCGCGTTGGCATGGCTGCTTAGAGGTTCCGCAATCAGGAACAGAGGGTCGCGTCGAGAGGCCAGGGCATCTGGCAGCTCCTCGTACGAACCGGGAAATGGGCCGGCGAACGCCGGTCGGCGCGCATGCTACTCCGCGGCCGCAAGACTGTATAGCACCGCCGGGCCCGCCAAGGGGTTGGTCTGCCGGCACGCTGGCGGAGTTCCCTGGAGGGCGAGGGGATCGCTTCCGTCTGCCGGCAGAGGTGCGCTGTCCAGGCCGGGCGCGCCGGCATCAAGGGCCTTCCGGAAATACCCCGGATGGCGCACCGCGCCTGCATCAGACCGGCGGATGCATCTTCGCGCGACAGCCCGAGCCCGCACCGTATAATGCCGGCCGGTTTGTGAGGTGTGCGATGGCGACAGAAGATCCGCGTTTCGGCGGTATTGCCCGGTTGTACGGGCGTGAAGGGCTGGAGCGTCTGGCGGCGGCGCATGTGGCGGTGGTTGGCATCGGTGGTGTCGGCTCCTGGGCGGCCGAGGCCCTGGCGCGCTCCGGCGTGGGCGAGATCTCGCTGTTCGACCTGGACGACGTGTGCATCACCAACACCAACCGCCAGGTACATGCCATTGATGGCGCCGTGGGTAAGGCCAAGGTTGACGAGATGGCCGCGCGCATCCGTGCCATCAACCCGGCGTGCAAGGTTCATCCGGTGGCTGATTTCGTCACCCGCGAGACCATGGCCGAGTACATCACCGAACAGCTCGACGCGGTGATCGACTGCATCGACAGCGTGGCGGCCAAGGCGGCGCTGATCGCCTGGTGCAAGCGACGCAAGATCCAGATCGTCACCACCGGCGGCGCCGGTGGTCAGGTCGATCCGACGCAGATCCAGATTGCCGACCTCAACAAAACCTTCAACGACCCGCTGGCGGCCAAGGTGCGCAGTACCCTGCGCCGCGACTACAACTTCTCCCGCACGCCGGGGCGCAGCTACAGCGTGCCCTGCGTGTTCTCCACCGAACAGCTGCGCTACCCCAAGCCGGATGGCAGCGTCTGTCAGGCCAAGGGCTTCGTCGGCGAGGGCGTCAAGCTCGACTGCGCCGGCGGTTTCGGCGCGGTGATGATGGTCACCGCCAGCTTTGGCATGGCCGCCGCCGCGCGCACCATCGACAAGCTGGTGGCCGGTGCGCGGCGTCCGGCGGAACGTACCGGCAAGGCCGGTTAAGCATGTATGCGCCTGCGGGCGCCCAGAGAGTTTTCCATGAACAACAACGATGTACTGCGCAGTCTGCGCTACCTGCTGGATATCAGCGATGCCCAGCTGGCCGGGATCTGCCAGCTGGCCGATTACAGCCTGGCGCCCGAGGCGGTCGCGGCCCTGCTGAAGAAGGATGATGAGGACGGCTTCCAGCCCTGTAGCGATGAAGTGCTGGCGCACTTCCTGGCCGGCCTGGTGCTGCACAAGCGGGGGCGCGACGAAAGCCGTCCGCCGCTGCCGGTGGAAAAGCGCCTGACCAACAACATCATCCTGAAGAAGCTGCGGGTGGCTTTCGAGCTGCGTGACGACGACCTGCACGAGATCCTCCGTGCCGCCGACCTGCCAATGACCAAGGCCGAGCTCAGTGCGCTGTTTCGCAGCCCCGAGCACAAGAACTACCGCGCCTGCGGTGACCAGCTGCTGCGCAACTTCCTGCGTGGCCTGACCCTGCGTCAGCGTGGTTGAACTGCTCGGCTAAGCCTGGGGGCGGACGGCCCCAGATGTGAGGTACGCATGTCTTCTTCGCTTCACCGCTCGCCACTGCGTCGGCTGATGCTGCTCGCTCTGATGCTGAGCAGTCTGACGGCGAATGCCGAGCCAGTGGTGCGTATCGGCACCGGCGACTGGGTGCCCTATGTCGATCAGCACAGCGCCGATGGGGGCGCTCTGGCCCGCTTGGTTCGTGCGGTATTCGCCGCAGCTGGCTACCGTGTCGAGTTCTTCTTCTACCCCTGGGACCGCAACGTCTTGATGCTGCAGCAAGGCACGCTGGACGCGATCATGCCCTATAGCTGCAGCCCGATGCGCCGGCAGTATGGGGTGTGCAGCGAGCCGCTGGTGCGTGGCGAGGTCGTGCTGTTTCATCGCAAGGCGCTGCCGTTCGACTGGCGACGCGTTGAGGATCTCAAGCCTTATCGCATAGCCACAACGCTGGGTTATTCCTATGGACCGCAGTTCGACCAGGCGCTGCAAGCGGGGCGGCTGCAGGTCGAGCAGAACAGCAAGGACGACACGGTCTTCCGTCTGCTGGCGCTCGGGCGTGTCGATCTCCACCCGCAAGACCGCGCGGTTGGCTACGCCATGCTTCGGCGCCTATTTTCCGAGCACGAGCGCAGGGGCATCACGCACCACCCGCGTTACCTCAATACCGAGCCGTTGCGTCTGTTGTTGCGCAAGGATGATCCGCAGGCTCAGGCGCTGTTGCAGCGTTTCAACGAGGCGCTGGCGCGCTTCGCCAGGCGTGGCGAGCTGGCGCGCCTACAGCGTGCCCTTTACGCCGGCGATGCCGATGATTGGCGGCCACGGCCCTGAGTACTCAGCGGCAGCAGCAGTGGCAGGACCGCGAGACTGGATAGCAGGTGCTTGAGGCTGTGCCCGGAAATCATCTGGTTGCTCAGCCTGAAAAGCTCGTCATCAGTCAGCTCACACAGCTTGGCCAGACCGTACCAGGCTACACACAGTCCCAGCCTGAGGGCTGGGGCATCGGCTTGCGGTCGGGTGCAGGCGAGCAGCAGCAGGACCAACACGCCGCCGGCCTGCAGTAACGCCCAGGGCAGCAGATTGCCGCCGTACCACCAGGCCGTCAGGCTCGCGGCTCCGCCAAGCCCCACCCAGGCCAGCATCCCACGTGCCACCGACAGCCCCAGACGATCGGCGCTGGCCAGGCCGAGAATGCCGGCGAACAGCACCAGCATGCCGAGGCGGTCGAGGAGCAAGCCGGTATTGCCCGGTGCAAGGTGATACAGCCCTGAACCGGCGAAAGTCAGCAGCAATCCCGTACATAGCACCACCACCAGGCCTCTCCAGGCCTCGGCCACTCTGGGCAGGCGGGCGAGTCCGAACAGGCCCAGTAGAAGGAAGGGTAGGTTGCTTAGCACGTCCATGGCATGCGGCAGGCCGAACAGCGCGCGCTGGTCGGCAAAGTCGTGGTAGGACTGCGGCTGCAGCAGGGGCGGGCCGAATGCGGCGAGCACCGCCAGCGTGATGCCGAGCGCGGTCAGTGGGGCACGGAGTGCGGATGTTGTGGTGGGCATAGGGCTGTTCCTTCAGGTCGATGCGATGGGCGCAGTCTGGTCAGCTCTCCCAGAAAAGTCTCTTGTGGTTATGCTGGGTGGCGTATAAGTACCTGTCAGGTTCATTCAGGCGATACTTATGGGCGCAACCATCGAACTGATCCACCTCATCAAGCGCGAGCTCAAGGCGCGTCAGATCACCTATGCCGACCTGGCTCATGCACTGGGGATGTCCGAGTCCAACGTCAAGCGCATGCTGGCCAAGGGCGATATGCCTCTGTCGCGGGTGGATGCCATCTGCCGTGTCCTGCAGTTGGACTTTGCCGACCTGGCGCGCCAGGTGGTGGATGCCCAGCCACAGCTCAGTGCCCTGAGCCTGGAGCAGGAGCGGGCCGTGGTTGGCGATGAGAAACTGCTGCTGGTGGCCATCTGCGTGCTTAGCCAGTGGACCTTCGAGCAGATGATCGCGACCTATCGGCTGAGCGAGGCTGAGGTGGTGGGAGCCCTGATCCGCCTGGATCGGCTTGGCGTGATCGAGCTGAAGCCCCTTAACCGCTATCGCCTGAAACTGGCCAAGACCTTCCGCTGGCAGCCGGACGGGCCGGTGATGCGCTATTTCCGCAAGCAGGCACTGCAGGATTACTACGCTGGTGATTTCGCCGGTGTCGACGAGGGGCTTTTGCTGGTACATGGGCGCATCAGCCGGGCGCTGGCGCCTTCTTTCATCGAGCGCCTGCAGCGGGTGGCGCAGGAGTTCGCCCAGCAGCACCTGGCCGACCAGAGGCTCTCCGAGGCCGAGCGCGAGGGCTACACCCTGGTGCTGGCCATGCGGCGCTGGGATTTTGGTGTTTTCGAGGCCTGGCGGCGCTGATCAGCGGGTTGCCAGCTCGGCCATGCGCCGGAGCACGGCATTCAGGCCGCTGGCGCGCGAGGGCGAGAGCTGGCGGGCCAGGCCGAGCTGGTCGAACCAGGCCGGCAGGTCCAGTTCGGCCAATTCATCCGCGTTCAGGCCGTCGATACGTGCCAGCAGCACGGCCAGCAGGCCGCGGATCAGCCGAGCTTCGCTGGCGGCGCGAAAGTGCCAGGCGCTGCCACGGCGTTCGGCCACCAGCCACACTAGGCTGTCGCAGCCGTCGACCCGGTTGGCTTCGCTGCGCTCGGTTTCAGTCAGCGGCTGCAGACGCTCGCCCCATTGCATCAGCAGGCGCGCGCGCTGTTCCCAGCCGGGGCAGGCGGTGAAGGCATCGAGTGCTTCGCGGGCGGCAGCTGGCAGGGTCACTGCAGCAGCTCCAGGGCCTGGTCGAGGGCGACGAACAGGCGCTCGAGGTCCTCGCCATCGTTGTACAGGCCCAGCGACACGCGAATCGCCCCAGGCAGGCCAAGGCTTTTTAGCAGCGGCATAGCGCAGTGATGGCCGCTGCGCACGGCGATGCCCTGCTCGGTGAGCAGGTGCGCAAGGTCGGCGCTGTGTACCCCGTCCACGGTGAAGCTGGCCAGGGCCAGCTGCGGCGCCCCGACCAGGCGGATACCTGCGCGTGCGCCCAGGCCGACGAGCAGCTCGGCGTGCAGCGCGGCTTCGTGCGTCGCCACGGCGGCCTGATCGAGGTCGGCGAGGTAGTCCAGCGTCGCGCCCAGGGCGATGACCGCGGCGATCGCCGGAGTCCCGGCCTCGAAGCCCAGCGGTGCGGGGCGGAAGGTCGAGCGCTGATAGTCGGCCTGCAGCACCATCTCGCCGCCGAACTGCCAGTGGCGCAGCTGCGCCAGGGCCTCGCGGCGGCCATAGAGCAGGCCGACGCCGTCCGGGCCATAGAGCTTGTGTCCGGAGCAGACATAGAAGTCGCAGCCCAGCGCCTGCACATCCTGGCGACCGTGCACGGCGCCCTGGGCGCCATCCACCACGCTGAGGGCGCCCTGGGTGCGGGCCAGGTCGACCAGCCTGGTGACCGGCTGCTGCCGGCCCAGCACGTTGGATAGCTGCGAGATCGCCAGCAGGCGGGTGCGCGGGCCGATCAGGCTGGCGGCCTGAATCAGGTCGATGTCGCCGCGTTCATCCAGCGGCAGGACGACCAGGCTGATCCCCTGGCGCAGGGCCAGTTGCTGCCAGGGCAGCAGGTTGGCGTGGTGTTCCAGCGCGCTGATGGCGATCTCGTCACCGGGCTGGAACAGCGGCTCGAGGCCGTAGGCCAGCAGGTTCAGCGACTCCGTGGTGCCGCGGGTGAAGACGATTTCCTCGCGGCTGGCGGCGTTCAGCCAGCGCGCAGCCTTGTCGCGGGTGGCTTCGAATTCGCGGGTCGCGCGCTCCCCTGGCAGATGCTGGGCGCGGTGCACGTTGGCCGCGCCGCCGGCGTAGTAGCCGCACAGGCTGTCCAGCATGGCCTGCGGCTTCTGCGCGGTGGCGGCGCTGTCCAGGTAGGTCTGGCCCTCGGCGGTGAGGGCCAGGATGCCGGGGAAGTCGGCGCGCCAGGGAGAGGTAATGGGCATGGTCTGCGGCACGGCTGGGAAATGTGCTGAGTATAAATAGACAGGCCGGGCATGGGCCCGGCCTGTCTGCGGTCAGGATGACGGCGAGGCCTCATCCACCAGGGTGGAAAATCGCTGCGCGAGTTTTCCACCCTACGGCAGTCCCGTCAGTTATGGGCGTGCAGCGCCTCGTTGAGCTCGATCGCGGTCTTGTTGGTCTTGCACTCCACTGCGCCGGTCTGCGAGTTGCGGCGGAACAGCAGGTCCGGCTGGCCGGCCAGGTCGCGGGCCTTGAGCACCTTGACCAGGTTGTTGGCTTCGTCGAGCAGCGCCACCTTGGTACCGGCGGTGATGTACAGGCCGGATTCCACGGTGTTGCGGTCGCCCAGCGGGATGCCGATGCCGGCGTTGGCGCCGATCAGGCAGCCTTCGCCAACGGAGATCACGATGTTGCCGCCGCCGGACAGGGTGCCCATGGTCGAGCAGCCGCCACCCAGGTCCGAGCCCTTGCCGACGAACACACCGGCGGAGACGCGGCCTTCGATCATGCCCGGACCGGCGGTGCCGGCGTTGAAGTTGACGAAGCCTTCGTGCATGACGGTGGTACCTTCACCGATGTAGGCACCCAGGCGCACGCGGGCGCTGTCGGCGATGCGCACACCGGCCGGCACCACGTAGTCGGTCATCTTGGGGAACTTGTCCACCGAGAAGACTTCCAGCAGCTCGCCCTTCAGGCGGGCTTCCAGCTGGCGCTCGGCCAGCTCGCCGAGGTCGACGGCGCCCTGGCTGGTCCAGGCCACGTTGGGCAGCAGCGGGAAGATACCGGCCAGGTTCAGGCCATGCGGCTTGGCCAGGCGGTGTGACAGCAGGTGCAGCTTGAGGTAGGCCTCGGGAGTGGAGGTCAGCGCGGCATCTTCGGCCAGCAGGGTGACCACCAGCGGCTTGGTGCTCTCGGCCAGGCGGGTCAGCAGGGCGGCCTGGGTGGCGTCGATGCTCTTGAGCGCATTGGCCAGCTCGCCGGCCTGGTTGGTGCTGATGGCGATGGCCCGGTTGCCGCCGCTGTAGCCCAGCTTGGCGGTGACCACGGCGACCAGTTCGGCGGCCGGGTTGAGCAGCGGCTGGGCGTAGAAGACTTCCAGCCAGTCGCCCTGGCGATTCTGGGTGCCGACGCCGAAGGCCAGGCTGAACAGGGTAGCGGTCATGATGGATTCCTTTTCACGAATTCAGAAAGTGGAGGTCAGGCCAGTGCGGCGGCGTAAAGGTCCGGCTTGAAACCGACCAGCGTACGCTCGCCCAGGTCCAGTACCGGGCGCTTGATCATCGAGGGCTGGGCCAGCATCAGTTCGATGGCCTTGTCCTGATCGAGATCGGCCTTCTGCGCTTCGTCGAGCTTGCGGAAGGTGGTGCCGGCACGGTTCAGCACGGTTTCCCAGCCATGCTCGGCGCACCATTTGCTCAGGCTGGCGCGGTCGATGGCGGAAGTCTTGTAGTCATGGAACGCATAGGCGACACCCTGCTCGTCGAGCCAGGTGCGGGCCTTTTTCATGGTGTCGCAGGCCTTGATGCCGTAGAGGGTGTAAGGCATTGAATTTCCTCGTGCCCTGTTGAGCCTTAGAAAGTGCGGGCGGCGATTATGCCATGCCTGATGCGGCTTGGACTGGCACCGCGCTGTTAATGGACGTTGCGACGGAAGTGTGGCGCCTGACGAATGACACTTCGTTATGCGATGCAGTCGAAAAATCTATCGATGGCCTCTCCCTATCCTGCGTGGCGTGCGACGTAGAGAGGTGCACACCATGATCGACCTTGGCCACTGGGATCTGTCGATCCCTGAAGGGGACCCCGTAGTCGTGATCACCAGCCCGCGGCTGGTGGCAGGATACAGCGACCAGTATTTCAAACCGGATGGCAGCTCCATCCGCTTCTGGGCCCCGGTCAGCGGCACCAGTACCAACCTCAGCGATTACCCGCGCACCGAGCTGCGCGAGGCCTATGCCGACGGCACACCGCGCAACTGGAAGTACATCGAGGGGACGGCCACCCTGAGTGCGCGTATGGAGGTGAACCAGCTGCCGTCGGTAGGCGCGGTGATCATCGGGCAGATCCACGCCAAGGATAATCCCTACCCCTTCCTCAAGCTCAGCTACCGCATGGACCGTGGCGTCGGCTACCTCGACGTGACGCTGCGCCGCAAGCCCAGCGATGCCAGCAGCCCGGTGGTGCTCACCTACAAGAGCATGCCGCTGGACACGGCGTTCGACTACAGCTTCAAGGTTTCACCCAGTGGGCGGCTGGATGTCGAGGTCGCCGGCCTGCAATACAGCACCACCATCAACACGGCCTGGTCGAAGAAGGCTTTCTATTTCAAGGCCGGCAACTACATCCCGGACAACCAGGGGCCGGCCACCGAGGGCGGGCGGGTGACCGTCCACGCCCTGCAGGTCGGTCACCAGGCCAAGTAGTCAGCCCTGCAGGAAGTGGCGGATGCGCTGCGCCGCCTCGATGCACTCCGCCAGCGGCGCGACCAGGGCCATGCGGATACGCCCGGCGCCAGGGTTCTCGCCGTTCACTTCGCGTGACAGGTAGGAGCCCGGCACCACGGTGACATGCTCGCGGGCGAACAGCTCGCGGGTGAACACCATGTCGTCGCCCGGGGTCCTGGCCCACAGGTAGAAGCTGCCGTCCGGGCGCTGCACGTCCAGCACCGGTTGCAGGATCTCCAGCACGGCGTCGTACTTGGCGCGGTACTGGTCGCGATTGGCGCGCACGTGGGTCTCGTCCTGCCAGGCGGCGATGCTGGCCAGCTGGGTCTGTACCGGCATGGCGCAGCCGTGATAGGTGCGATAGAGCAGGAAGGCTTTGAGAATCTCGGCATCGCCGGCGACGAAACCCGAGCGCAGGCCCGGCAGGTTGGAGCGCTTGGACAGGCTGTGGAACACCACGCAGCGCTTGAAGTCGCTGCGGCCCAGCTCGGCGCAGGCGCTGAGCAGGCCGGGTGGCGGATTCTCTTCGTCGAAATACAGTTCGCTGTAGCACTCGTCGGCGGCGATCACGAAGTCGTGCTCGTCGGCCAGGGCGATCAGCTTCTTCAGCTGCTCCATCGGTACCAGGGCGCCGGTGGGGTTGCCCGGCGAGCAGAGGAAGAGAATCTGGCAGCGCTGCCAGATATCGGCCGGCACGGCGTCGAAGTCCGGATTGAAGCCGTTGTCTTCCAGGCATGGCAGGTAGTGCGGCTCGGCGCCGGCCAGCAGCGCCGCGCCTTCGTAGATCTGATAGAACGGATTGGGGCTGACCACCAGTCCGCCAACGTCACGCTGCACCACCGTCTGGGTAAAGGCGAACAGCGCCTCGCGGGTGCCGTTGACCGGCAGCACGTGGCGGGCGGCATCCAGCCAGCCGCTTGGCACGCCGAAGCGACGCTCGCACCAGGCGGCGATGGCTTCGCGCAGCGCCGGAATGCCCAGGGTTGTGGGGTACACGGCCAGCTGGTCGAGGTTGTTCGCCAGGGCCTGGGCGACGAAGTCCGGCGACTTGTGCTTGGGCTCGCCGATGGACAGCGCGATCGGTCGCTTGTCGGCGGGCGGCTGGGCGCCGGCGAGCAGGGCGCGCAGTTTCTCGAAGGGGTAGGGCTGCAGCTGGGTCAGGGCGTGGTTCATGGTGTCTCTTCGGGCGCTTGCGGGCCGGGCGCGTGGCGCCCGGCCGGGTTCAGATGCTGATGGAGCCGAGGCTGACGTTCTCGCCATTGGCCTGCGACAGCTGCTGGACGATGGCGTCCTGCAGGCGTGCGCACAGCTCGGGGTCGGCCAGCGGCTGGTTGTGGGCGTCGGTGATGAAGAACACGTCCTCCACCCGCTCGCCGAGGGTGGCGATCTTGGCGTTCTGCAGCGATAGGTCGAAGTCGAGGAAGATCTTGCCGATCCGCGCCAGCAGGCCGGGGCGGTCGGGGGCGGTGATCTCCAGGACGGTGACCGGGCGCTGCGCGTCGTTGTGGATGCTCACCAGTGGGGCGAAGGCGAAGTGCTTGAGCTGGCGCGGCACGCGGCGCTGGATGATCGCCGGGTACTCGTCCGGGTTGCGCAGGGCCTCGACCAGGCCGTCGCGGATCTGCTTGATGCGCGCCGGGTTGTCGCCAATACGGCCGCCGTCGGCATCCAGCACGATGTAGGTGTCGAGGGTGAACTGGCTGGTGGAGGTGATCACCCGGGCGTCATGGATGTTCAGGTTGAGCTGGTCCATGGCGGCCACGGTCACGGCGAAGAAGTCGTGCTGGTCCGGGGCGTAGATGAAGATCTGGGTGGCGCCCTCGAACTCGCGCTGGGCGGTCTCCTTGATCAAGACCAGCGGGTCCTTGCCGGCCGGGTGCTGGAGGATGGCTTCGGTGTGCCAGGCCACGTCGGCGGCGGTGTGGCGCAGGAAGTAGTCGTCGCCGAGCTGGCTCCATAGTTGCTCGGCGTCGTCCTGGTCGATACCGCCACGCACCAGGATATCGATCGCCGCGCTCTGCGTCTGGCGGATCTGCTCCTCGCGGTCCAGCGGGTTCTCAAGGCCGCGGCGCAGGGCGCGTTTGGTCTCGGTATACAGCTGGCGCAGCAGGCTGGCGCGCCAGGAGTTCCACAGGCTGGGGTTGGTGGCGTTGATGTCGGCCACGGTCAGCACGTAGAGGTAGTCGAGGCGGGTCTGGTCGCCGACCTGCTGGGCGAAGTCGAAGATCACCTGCGGGTCGGAGAGGTCCTTGCGCTGGGCGGTGGTCGACATCACCAGGTGGTTCTGCACCAGCCAGGTGATCAGGCGGCTGTCCCAGGCGGGCAGCTGGTGGCGGGCGCAGAAGGCCTCGGCATCGACCGCGCCGAGCTCCGAGTGGTCGCCGCCACGGCCCTTGCCGATATCGTGATAGAGCCCTGCGATGTAGATCAGTTCGGGTTTGGGCAGCTTGTCGATGACCTTGCTGGCCAGCGGGAACTTCTCCGCCAGCTCTGGCCATTTCAGCTTGCGCAGGTGCTTGATCAGGTTGAGCGTGTGCGCGTCCACCGTATAGATGTGGAACAGGTCGTGCTGCATCTGCCCGACGATATGGCCGAACTCCGGCAGGTAGCGGCCGAGGATGCCGTAGCGGTTCATCCGGCGCAGGTTGCGGTGGATGCCCTGCGGTGACTTGAACAGCTCGATGAACAGGCTGGTATTGCGGATGTCGCGGCGGAAGTCGTCGTCGATCAGGTGACGGCTGTCGCGCAGCAGGCGAATGGTGTCGGCGCGCACGCCCTTGATCTCGGGGTGCTGGGCCATCAGCACGAACACCTCGAGGATGGCGAAGGGCGTGCGCTTGAATACGCCCTGGCTGGTGACCTCGATATAGCCGTCGCGGACCTGGAAGCGGCTGTTCAGCGGCTGTGCCGCGCCGCGCTCGCCCTCGCGCAGGAGGACGTCCTCGAAGTGCTGGTTGATCAGCTCGGACAGCTCGGCAACGCCCATCACCACCCGGTAGTACTTCTGCATGAAGCGTTCGACGGCCAGCTTTCCTTCACCGTCCTCGAAGCCGAGCAGGGCGGCGATCTTGCGCTGATGGTCGAACAGCAGGCGGTCTTCGGCGCGCCCGGCCAGCATGTGCAGGGCGTAGCGCACCTTCCACAGGAACTCCTGGCTGGCAGCCAGCATGCCGTACTCGCTGTCGACCAGGAAACCCTGCTGCACAAGGGAGTGCAGGTTGAGGCTGCCGAACTGGCGGCGCGCCACCCAGAGGATGGTCTGGATATCACGCAGGCCGCCGGGCGAACCCTTGACGTTGGGTTCCAGGTTGTACTCGGTATCGTTGTACTTGGCGTGGCGCGCCTTGGCTTCCTTGCGCTTGGCCAGGAAGAACTCCTTGCTCGGCCACATGCGGTCGCTGGCGGTGACTTTCTGCATGCGCTGGCGCAGATGCTCGGGGCCGGCGATGGTGCGGCTTTCCATCAGGTTGGTGACCACCGTCAGGTCGGCGCGTGCCTCTTCGGCGCACTCGGCGACCGAGCGCACGCTTTGCCCGACTTCCAGACCGATGTCCCAGAGCAGGGTGAGGAAACCCTCGATCGGCGTACGGAAGACCTCGTGGTCGGCGCTATCGAGCAGGATCAGCAGGTCGATGTCGGAGTTCGGGTGCAGCTCGCCGCGGCCATAGCCGCCGACGGCCAGCAGGGCGATGTCAGCATCCTCGCTCCAGTCGAAGCGCTTCCAGGCTTCCTGGAGGATCTGGTCGACGAACCAGGCGCGATCCTCGACCAGGCGACGGATGTCGCGGCCCTCGCGAAAGCGCCCGTCGAGCACCTCGCGCGCCTGCTTGATGGCCTTCTTGAAGGCAGCGATGGGACTGGACTTGAGCGCCAGTTCCGCCTGGAACTGGCCGCGGTCAAACAACTCCGGGTCCATCTGCGGCATGCGTGCCTACCTTCTCTATATATGTATTGAACTCAGGCCGAGGTGCGCGGCAGGGTGTCGTCGCTGCGCAGGGTGAGGATCTCGTAGCCGTCGGCGGTGACCAGCACGGTGTGTTCCCACTGGGCGGAGAGCTTGCGGTCCTTGGTGATGGCGGTCCAGCCATCGCCGAGCAGGCGGGTTTCCGCGCGGCCCTGGTTGATCATTGGCTCGATGGTGAAGGTCATGCCTTCCTTGAGCTCCACGCCGGTGCCGGCGCGGCCATAGTGCAGGACCTGCGGCTCCTCGTGGAATACCGCGCCGATGCCGTGGCCGCAGTACTCGCGTACCACCGAGAAGCCGTTCTTCTCGGCGTGCTTCTGGATCACCTCGCCGATATCGCCCAGGCGTGCGCCCGGCTTGACCAGCTGGATACCCTTGTACATGCATTCCTGGGTGACCTGGGCCAGGCGCTGGGCCCACTCCGGCACCTTGCCGACCATGAACATCTTGCTGGTGTCGCCGTGGTAGCCGTCCTTGATCACGGTGACGTCGATATTCAGCACGTCACCGTCTTTCAGTGGCTTGTCGTTGGGGATGCCATGGCAGACCACATGGTTGATCGAGGTGCAGATCGACTTGGGGAAGCCCGGGCGGCCCGGTGCGGCGCCGTAGTTGAGCGGGGCAGGGATGGCTTTCTGCACGTTGACGATATAGTCGTGGCAGATGCGGTCGATTTCCTCGGTGGTGACGCCGGGCTTGACGTGCTCGCCGATCATCTCCAGCACTTCGGCGGCCAGGCGGCCGGCTACGCGCATCTTTTCGATTTCGTCGGGCGTCTTGATGGTGACGGTCATGCGGTCTCTCTCGGCGCCGGTGGCGCTAGGCATATCTGGGAAGGTGGCGATTCTAACAAAGAAAGCTGGCGGGCGGCGGCGCAGGACCAAAGTGCCTTTCGGCTAGCTTGCTGCGCCTTTGTGTGGTATAAAACGCGCCGCTTTACGGGCTGAGGGCTCGTGAGGCATTAACCCGCACACGTGTCGACACGATTTCCTGGGTGCCCGCAAGGGTTGGAAATTGGGATGCGTGGAGGCCTAACCCGACTTATCAAGGAACTATCATGTCCCAAGTCAATATGCGCGATATGCTGAAGGCCGGTGTGCACTTCGGCCACCAGACCCGTTACTGGAATCCGAAAATGGGCAAGTACATTTTCGGCGCGCGCAACAAGATTCACATCATCAACCTCGAAAAAACCCTGCCGATGTTCAACGAGGCTCTGTCCTTCGTTGAGAAGCTGGCTGCTGGCAAGAACAAGATCCTGTTCGTTGGCACCAAGCGCTCCGCCGGCAAGATCGTGGCTGAAGAAGCTGCACGTTGCGGTTCTCCGTATGTCGACCACCGCTGGCTCGGCGGCATGCTGACCAACTACAAGACCATCCGTGCTTCGATCAAGCGCCTGCGCGATCTGGAAACCCAGTCCCAGGACGGCACCTTCGCCAAGCTGACCAAGAAAGAAGCTCTGATGCGCTCCCGTGATCTGGAAAAACTGGATCGCAGCCTGGGCGGTATCAAGGATATGGGCGGTCTGCCGGACGCTCTGTTCGTGATCGACGTTGATCACGAGCGCATCGCCATCACCGAAGCCAACAAGCTGGGCATCCCGGTCATCGGCGTTGTCGATACCAACAGCAGCCCGGAAGGCGTTGACTACATCATCCCGGGTAACGACGACGCCATCCGCGCCATTCAGCTGTACATGGGTGCCATGGCTGATGCCGTGATCCGTGGTCGTGGCAACTCCGCTGGTGGCGCCGACGAGTTCGTCGAAGAAGCCGCCTCCGAGGCCAGCGAAGGCTGATAACGGGATCGAGCATCCCGTTGTGCGAGAAGGGGGCTAGGCCCCCTTTTTGC
Source organism: Aquipseudomonas alcaligenes (assembly GCF_900156545.1). Taxonomy (GTDB): domain Bacteria; phylum Pseudomonadota; class Gammaproteobacteria; order Pseudomonadales; family Pseudomonadaceae; genus Aquipseudomonas; species Aquipseudomonas alcaligenes_A. The sequence goes on along the minus strand of NZ_FTNW01000002.1, from coordinate 547,052 downwards.
CACTTACGAATTTTGTGCCCGGCGTGGCCGGGTTGAATGGTTGAACACCACTTCAAGAGGATTAGGAACATGGCAGAAATCACTGCAGCCCTGGTTAAAGAACTGCGCGAGCGCACCGGCCAAGGCATGATGGAGTGCAAGAAGGCCCTGGTTGCCGCCGGTGGCGACATCGAGAAGGCCATCGACGACATGCGCGCTTCTGGTGCCATCAAGGCCGCCAAGAAAGCCGGCAACGTCGCCGCTGAAGGCGCCATCGCCGCCCGCGTCGAAGGTGGCCGTGGCCTGCTGATCGAAGTCAACTCGCAGACCGACTTCCTGGCCCTGCAGGACGACTTCAAGGCCTTCGTCAAGGAAAGCCTGGACGAAGCCTTCGCGCAGAAGCTGACCGAAGCCGCTCCGCTGATCGCTTCCCGCGAGTCTGCTCGTGAGGCTCTGGTTGCCAAGTGCGGCGAGAACGTCAACATCCGTCGTCTGGCCGCTGTTGAAGGTGATGTCGTTGGTTCCTACCTGCACGGCCACCGCATCGGTGTTCTGGTTGTCCTGAAAGGCGGCAACGAAGAACTGGCCAAGCACGTTGCCATGCACGTCGCTGCTTCCAACCCTGCCGTTCTGAGCCCGTCGGACGTTTCCGAAGAGCTGATCGCCAAGGAAAAGGAAATCTTCCTGCAGCTGAACGCCGAGAAGATCGCCGGCAAGCCGGAAAACATCGTCGAGAACATGGTCAAGGGCCGTATCGCCAAGTTCCTGGCCGAAGCCAGCCTGGTCGAGCAAGCCTTCGTCATGGATCCGGAAGTCAAGGTCGGTGACCTGGTCAAGAAAGCCGGCGCCGAAATCGTTTCCTTCATCCGCTTCGAAGTGGGCGAGGGCATCGAGAAGGTCGAGGCTGACTTCGCTGCAGAAGTTGCTGCTCAGGTAGCCGCTGCCAAGCAGTAAGACGGTTTCAAACTGTTGAACAGAAGAGGCTGCCCGCTCACGCGTGCAGCCTCTTTTGCAAAGCGCGGGAGCATCCCGCACGAATTCACCGGGCAGTGGTCTGACTGCCGGGTAAAATGAACAGCCAAACAACGCCGCAGGAGAGATACGCAATGGCTCAGCAGGTGAGTGGTCGTCAACCTCGCTATAAACGCATTCTGCTCAAGTTAAGCGGCGAGGCCCTGATGGGGTCGGAGGAGTTCGGCATCGATCCCAAGGTGCTGGATCGCATGGCGCTGGAAGTTGGCCAGCTGGTCGGCATTGGCGTGCAGGTCGGCCTGGTGATCGGTGGTGGCAATCTGTTCCGCGGCGCGGCGCTGTCCGCCGCCGGCATGGACCGTGTCACCGGCGACCACATGGGCATGCTGGCCACCGTGATGAACGCTCTGGCCATGCGCGACGCACTGGAGCGCTCGAACATCCCGGCGCTGGTGATGTCGGCCATCTCCATGGTGGGTGTAACCGATCACTATGATCGTCGCAAGGCCATGCGCCACCTGTCCGCGGGCGAGGTGGTGATCTTCGCCGCCGGCACCGGCAACCCATTCTTCACCACCGATTCGGCGGCCTGCCTGCGCGCCATCGAGATCGATGCCGATCTGGTGCTGAAAGCCACCAAGGTCGATGGCGTGTACACTGCCGATCCTTTCAAGGATCCCAATGCGGAGAAATTCGAGCGCCTGACCTATGACGAGGTGCTTGACCGCAAGCTGGGCGTGATGGACCTGACGGCCATCTGCCTGGTACGCGACCACAAGATGCCGCTGCGGGTCTTCAACATGAACAAGCCTGGCGCCCTGCTCAACATCGTGGTGGGCGGTGCCGAAGGAACCCTGATCGAGGAGGATGCACAATGATCAACGAGATCAAGAAAGACGCCCAGGAGCGTATGGTTAAAACCCTGGAGTCCCTGGGACGCAACCTGGCTTCCATTCGCACCGGTCGCGCGCACCCGAGCATTCTGGACAGCGTCAAGGTTCCGGCCTACGGCAGCGAGATGCCGCTGAATCAGGTTGCTGCGATCACCGTGGAAGATGCCCGCACCCTGAAGATCGTCGCCCACGACAAGACCCTCAGCGCCGCAATCGAGAAGGCCATCATGACCTCCGACCTCGGTCTGAACCCGAGCAGCGCTGGCGCCACCATCCGTGTGCCGATGCCGGCCCTGACCGAGGAAACCCGCAAGGGCTACACCAAGCAGGCGCGTGGTGTGGCCGAAGATGCCAAGGTGGCCGTGCGCAACGTGCGTCGCGATGCCCTGGCCGAGCTGAAGAAGCTGTCCAAGGACAAGGAAATCAGCGAGGACGAGGAGCGCCGCGCCGCCGACGAGGTGCAGAAGCTCACCGACAAGTTCGTTGCCGAAGTCGACAAGGCCCTGGAAGTCAAAGAAGCCGATCTGATGGCGGTGTGATGTGAGCAAGGCGAAGCAGGAAGCCTCGGCGCTGGTGCCGCGCCACGTTGCCATCATCATGGACGGCAACAACCGCTGGGCGAAGAAGCGTCTTCTGCCTGGTGTGGCCGGGCACAAGGCCGGCGTCGATGCGGTGCGTGCGGTCATCGAAGTGTGTGCTGAGGCCGGTGTGGAAGTGCTGACCCTGTTCGCCTTCTCCAGCGAGAACTGGCAGCGCCCGGCCGATGAGGTCGGCGCATTGATGGAGCTGTTTCTCTCGGCCCTGCGCCGCGAGGCGCGCAAGCTGAAGGAAAACGCCATCAGCTTGCGCATCATTGGCGATCGTTCGCGCTTCCATCCGGAGCTGCAGGCCGCCATGCGCGAAGCCGAGCAGCAGACGGCCGGTGGGAGCCGTTTCGTCCTGCAGGTCGCCGCCAACTACGGTGGTCAGTGGGACATTGCCCAGGCTGCCCAGCGTCTGGCGCGCGAGGTGCAAGCTGGTCACCTGCAGCCGGAGGACATCACTCCCGGGCTGCTGCAGGGTTGCCTGGCCACGGGTGATCTGCCGTTGCCGGATCTGTGCATCCGCACTGGTGGCGAGCACCGCATCAGCAACTTCCTGCTCTGGCAACTCGCCTATTCCGAGCTGTATTTCTCCGACCTGTACTGGCCGGATTTCAAGCACGAGGCCATGCGCAAGGCGCTGGCCGATTTTTCCAAGCGCCAGCGCCGCTTCGGCAAGACCAGCGAGCAGGTGGAAGCCGAGGCTCGTCAATGCTGAAGCAGCGCGTCATCACTGCCCTGATCCTGTTGCCCATCGCCCTGGGAGGCTTCTTCCTGCTCGATGGAGCATGGTTCGCCCTGTTCATCGGCGCCGTCGTCACCCTGGGTGCCTGGGAGTGGGCGCGCCTGGCTGGCTTGGCGGCCCAGCCGCAGCGGGTGGCCTATGCGGCTGTGCTCGCAGTGCTGCTCTATGGCGCCTGGCTGGTGCCGGCGCTGGCGCCCTGGCTGCTGGGGGCTGCGGTGCTCTGGTGGCTGGCTGCGACCTTGCTGGTGCTCAGCTATCCGCAGAGCAGTCGCTACTGGGGCGGGTTGCCCGGCAAGCTGCTGATCGGTTTGTTGATTCTGCTCCCGGCCTGGCAGGGCCTGGTGCAGCTCAAGCAGTGGCCTCAGGCCAATGCGCTGATCATCGCCGTGATGGTGCTGGTGTGGGGGGCCGACATCGGCGCCTACTTCGCTGGCAAAACGTTCGGCAAGCGCAAGCTGGCGCCGCGGGTCAGTCCCGGCAAGAGCTGGGAGGGCTTCTATGGTGGACTGGCTGCCAGCCTGCTGATCACCCTGGTGGTTGGCTTGCAGCAGGGCTGGCAGGTAAAGGCTCTGCTGCTGGCGCTGTGTGGTGCTGCTCTGGTGGTGGCGGTGTCGGTGATCGGTGACCTGACCGAGAGCATGTTCAAGCGCCAGTCCGGGATCAAGGACAGCAGCAATCTGCTGCCGGGTCATGGTGGCGTGCTCGACCGTATCGACAGCCTGACGGCGGCCGTTCCGCTGTTTGCGGTACTACTCTGGCTGGCGGGGTGGGGCGCGCAGTGACTCAGCCGCAGCAGATCACAGTGCTCGGAGCCACCGGCTCCATTGGACTCAGCACTCTCGATGTCATCGCGCGTCATCCCGAGCGTTACCAGGCCTTCGCGTTGACCGGCTTTTCCCGGATGGCCGAGCTGGAGCAGCTCTGTGTCAGGTATTGCCCGCAGTTCGCCGTGGTGGCCGATGAGGCTAGTGCGGGGCGTTTGCAGGCTGCGCTGAATGCTGCTGGCCTGCCGACGCGGGTACTGGTGGGTGAGGATGCGCTGTGCGAGGTGGCGTCTCATCCGCAGGTGGATGCGGTGATGGCGGCCATTGTTGGCGCTGCCGGCCTCAAGCCGACCCTGGCGGCCGTGCGTGCCGGCAAGAAGGTGCTGCTGGCCAACAAGGAGGCGCTGGTGATGTCTGGCGCTCTGTTCATGCAGGCGGTACGCGAGCATGGCGCCACCTTGCTGCCAATCGATAGCGAACACAATGCCATCTTCCAGTGCCTGCCCGGCGACTATGGGCGCGGTCTGGAGGCGGTGGGCGTGCGGCGTATCCTGCTGACCGCCTCCGGCGGTCCTTTCCGCGAAACACCGCTGGATCAGCTGGAGAAAGTCTCCCCCGAGCAGGCCTGTGCCCATCCGAACTGGTCCATGGGGCGCAAGATCTCGGTGGATTCGGCGAGCATGATGAACAAGGGGCTGGAGCTGATCGAGGCCTGCTGGTTGTTCGATGCGCGACCGGCTCAGGTCGAGGTAGTGATCCACCCGCAGAGCGTGATCCACTCGCTGGTCGACTATGTCGACGGTTCGGTGCTGGCTCAGTTGGGCAATCCGGACATGCGCACGCCCATCGCCAATGCCTTGGCCTGGCCGGAACGTATCGATTCCGGGGTGGCGCCGCTCGATCTGTTTGCCGTAGCGCGCCTGGATTTCCAGCGCCCCGACGAGCAGCGTTTTCCCTGTCTGCGTCTGGCGCGCCAGGCGGCCGAGGCGGGAGGCTGTGCTCCGGCTCGGCTCAATGCGGCCAACGAAGTGGCCGTGGCGGCGTTTCTCGAGCGGCGCATCCGCTTTCCCGAGATCGCGCGTATCATCGAGGACACCCTGGATCGCGAGGCTTCGGCTGCGGTCGAAAACCTGGATGCCGTGCTGGCGGCGGATGCCCGCGCGCGAGCCCTGGCCAATGACTGGTTGAATCGCCACGGGCGTTGAGGCTCGGAGGAAGAGGCAATGAGCGCGCTGTACATGATCGTCGGCACCCTGATCGCCCTCGGGGTTCTGGTTACCTTCCACGAATTCGGGCACTTCTGGGTGGCCCGACGGTGCGGGGTCAAGGTGCTACGTTTCTCCGTAGGCTTCGGTAGCCCGCTGCTGCGCTGGCATGACCGCCAGGGCACCGAGTTCGTTGTCGCCGCCATTCCGCTGGGTGGCTACGTGAAGATGCTCGACGAGCGCGAGGGCGATGTGCCGCCCGAGCTGCTCGATCAGTCCTTCAATCGCAAGTCGGTGCGCCAGCGCATCGCCATCGTTGCTGCCGGTCCCATCGCCAATTTCCTGTTGGCCATCCTGTTCTTCTGGATCATCGCCATGCTGGGTGTGCAGCAGGTGCGCCCGGTGATCGGTCAGGTCGAGCCGGGCAGTCTGGCTGAAAGCGCGGGGCTGCGGGCTGGGCAGGAAATCGTTTCCATTGATGGTGAGCTGACCTCGGGCTGGTCGGCGGTCAACCTGCAGCTGGTGCGTCGTCTGGGCGAGAGCGGCATCGTCGAGGTGCAGGTGCGTGACGACGGCGCTTCGCTGGTGTCCAGTCGCCAGCTGGTGCTGCGCGACTGGTTGCGTGGTGTCGACGAGCCGGATCCGTTGGCGTCGCTGGGCATTCGCCCCTGGCGTCCGGCTACCGATCCGGTGGTCAGCGAACTGGACCCGGAAGGGCCGGCACAGGCCGCTGGCGTGCGTCTGGGGGATCGTCTGCTGGCGCTGGGTGAGCAGCGTGTGGATGACTGGCAGCAAGTGGTTGACTGGGTGCGCAAGCATCCGGGTGAAGTCGTTTCCTTGCGCCTGACGCGCAACGGCGAACAGCTCGAGCTGCCGATCACGCTGGCCGCAAAAGGCGAGGGCGAGGCTCGCGCCGGGTACCTGGGGGTGGGCGTCAAGGGTGGGGAGTGGCCGGCCCGCATGCTTCGCGAGGTCAGCTTCGGTCCGCTCGAGGGTGTCGCCGAAAGTCTTCGGCGTACCTGGGGCATGACCGTGCTAACCCTTGATTCGCTGAAGAAAATGCTGTTCGGCGAGCTCTCGGTAAAAAACTTGAGTGGGCCGATAACCATTGCTAAAGTGGCGGGCGCTTCGGCTCAGTCCGGCGTGGCGGATTTCCTCAATTTCCTCGCCTATCTGAGCATTAGCCTGGGGGTTCTCAATTTGCTGCCCATTCCCGTGCTGGATGGGGGGCATTTGCTGTTTTACCTGGTCGAGTGGGTGCGTGGTCGCCCACTGTCCGAGCGGGTGCAGGGTTGGGGCATTCAGATCGGTATCAGTCTGGTGCTTGGGGTTATGTTGCTGGCCCTGGTTAATGATTTGAGCCGTCTGTAACCGAATAGCTGAATTCCGAATCTGCCGCGTTTCGCGGCAGTTTCTTTATTATCAGTTGGAATAAGAAAGGACTTCATGAAACGTCTGCTGCTACCTGCGGTGCTCGCCGCGCTGATGATCGCCGAAGTTCACGCCGAGTCCTTCACCATCTCAGATATCCGCGTCAACGGCCTGCAGCGGGTTTCCGCCGGCAGCCTGTTTGGTGCCCTGCCGCTGAACGTCGGTGATCAGGTCGACGAGCGTCGCCTCGGTGAGGCCACCCGCTCGCTGTTCAAGACCGGCTTCTTCCAGGATATCCAGCTGGGCCGCGAAGGCGACGTGTTGGTGGTCAACGTGACCGAGCGCCCGTCGATCTCCACCATCGAGATCGAAGGCAACAAGGCGATCACTACCGAAGACCTGATGAAAGGTCTGCAGCAATCCGGCCTGGCCGAAGGCGAGATCTTCCAGCGCGCCACCCTCGAAGGCGTGCGCAACGAGTTGCTGCGCCAGTATGTGGCCCAAGGCCGCTACTCCGCCGAAATCGAGGCTGAAGTGATTCCGCAGCCGCGCAACCGTGTGGCGCTGAAGATCACCATCAACGAAGGTTCGGTCGCCGCCATCCAGCACATCAATGTGGTCGGCAACAGCGTCTTCCCGGATGAAGACCTGACCACCCTGTTCGAGCTGAAGACCACCAACTGGCTGTCCTTCTTCAAGAACGACGACAAGTACGCCCGCGAGAAACTGTCTGGTGACCTGGAGCGTCTGCGTTCCTACTACCTGGACCGCGGCTACATCAATATGGATATCTCCTCCACCCAGGTATCCATCACCCCGGACAAGAAACACGTCTACATCACCGTCAACGTCGAAGAAGGCGAGAAATACAGCGTCAGCGAAGTGAAGCTCTCCGGTGACCTCAAGGTGCCGCAGGAAGAAATCGAGAAGCTGCTGCTGGTCAAGGAAGGACAGGTCTTCTCGCGCAAGGTGATGACCACCACCTCCGAGCTGATCACCCGTCGTCTGGGTAACGAGGGCTATACCTTCGCCAACGTCAACGGTGTGCCGCAGCCCAACGACGAAGACAAGACCGTCGCCATCACCTTTGTGGTCGACCCAGGCAAGCGTGCCTACGTCAACCGCATCAACTTCCGCGGCAACACCAAGACCGAAGACGAGGTTTTGCGCCGCGAGATGCGCCAGATGGAAGGCGGTTGGGCGTCGACCTACCTGATCGACCAGTCCAAAGTGCGTCTGGAACGCCTCGGCTACTTCAAGGAAGTCAACGTCGAGACTCCGCAAGTGCCGGGCACCGACGACCAGATTGACGTCAACTACAGCGTCGAAGAGCAGCCTTCCGGCTCCATCACCGCCAGCGTCGGTTTCGCCCAGAACGCCGGTCTGATCCTGGGTGGCTCGATCAGCCAGAACAACTTTCTGGGTACCGGTAACAAGGTCAGCGTCGGCCTGACCCGTTCCGAATACCAGACCCGCTACAGCTTCGGCTTCGTCGACCCCTACTGGACCGTCGACGGCGTCAGCCTGGGTTACAACGCCTTCTACCGCACCACCGACTACGATGACCTCGACGTCGACGTATCGAGCTATGCGGTGGACAGCTACGGTGCCGGCATGAGCATCGGTTATCCGATCAGCGAAACCTCGCGCCTGACCTATGGCCTGACCATTCAGCAGGACAGCATCGATACCGGCGACTACACAGTCGACGAGATCATCGACTTCCTGGACCAGGAAGGCGACAGCTACCTTAACCTGAAGGCGTCCATCGGCTGGTCCGAGTCGACCCTGAACCGTGGCGTATTGGCCAACCGTGGTCATTCGCAGAGCCTGGTACTGGAAAGCACCGTGCCGGGCAGCGATCTCTCGTTCTTCAAGCTCGACTACCGCGGCCAGGTATTCACCCCGCTGAATGACAAGTACACCCTGCGCTTCCATACCGAGCTGGGCTTCGGTGATGCGTATGGCTCCACCTCCGAACTGCCGTTCTACGAGCACTACTTCGCCGGTGGCTTCAACTCGGTGCGTGGTTTCGAGGACAGCAGCCTGGGCCCGCGCAGCACCCCGAGTGTGGTGCGCAACTCCAAAGGTGAGATCGTCTACAACGTTCAGGACAAGTACGGCCGCTTCACCGATCCGGATCAGGATCCGCTGCCTTTCGGTGGCAACGTCCTGATCCAGGGTGGCGCGGAGCTGCTGTTCCCGCTGCCATTCGTCAAGGACCAGCGTTCCCTGCGGACCGCACTGTTCTGGGACGTGGGTAATGTGTACGACACCTCCTGTTCCTCTTCGTCGCCGAGCTGCAACAACATCGACTTCGGCGATCTGGCGAGCTCCGTGGGTGTCGGGGTGACTTGGGTTACCGCCATGGGTCCGCTGAGCTTCAGCCTGGCGGCGCCGATCAAGAAGCCGGAAGAAGCGGATACCCAGATATTCCAGTTCTCGCTGGGCCAAACTTTCTAATTTGCTAGACAACGTGTTTTGTTGCAGGAGTGCATCGTGCGTAAGTTGACTCAACTGGTTCTGGTCGCAGCAGCCATGATGGCGACCCCGGCCTTCGCCGAGATGAAAATCGCGGTGATGAATTATCAGATGGCCCTGCTCGAGTCGGACGCCGCCAAGAAATATGCCGTGGATGCCGAGAAGAAGTTTGGTCCGCAGCTGAACAAGCTCAAGCAGCTGGAAGCCGACGCCAAGCGTATTCAGGATCGCCTGGTGAAGGATGCCGAGAAGATGCAGCAGGCCGAACGCGAGCGTCTGGAACTGGAGTTCAAGCAGAAGGCGCGTGACTTCCAGTTCCAGTCCAAGGAACTGAACGAAGCCAAGGCGATTTCCGACCGCGACATGCTCAAGCAGCTCAAGCCGAAGCTGGACAAGGCTGTCGAGGAAGTGATCAAGCAGGGTAACTACGATCTGGTGCTCGAGCGTGGCGCCGTGGTCGACGTCAAGCCGCAGTACGAGATCACCCGCCAGGTCATCGAGCGCATGAACTCGCAGCGCTGATCATGAGCGCATCGGTATTTACCCTCGGTCAGCTGGCCGAGCGTCTCGGCGCCACCCTGCGTGGTGCCGCGGACAAGCCGATCCGTGGTCTGGCAACCCTGCAGGATGCCGGCCCGGATCAGCTGAGCTTCCTGGCCAATGCACAGTACCGCAAGTTTCTCGCTGAGACCCGCGCCGGAGTCGTGCTGCTGACCGCCGCCGATGCCGAAGGCTATGCGGGCGACGCGCTGCTGGTGGCCAATCCCTATCTGGCCTTTGCCGAACTCTCGCACCTGTTCGACCGCAAGCCGGTGGCGCCCGCTGGCGTGCACCCTACCGCACTGGTGGCGGCTGATGCGCAGGTCGATCCGAGCGCCAGCATCGGTGCCTACGCGGTGATCGAGAACGGTGCGCGTATTGCCGCTGGCGTGAGCATTGGTGCGCATTGCGTCATCGGTGCGCGCAGCGAAATCGGCGAAGGCGGCTGGCTGGCGCCGCGCGTGACCCTTTATCACGATGTGAAGATCGGCAAGCGCGTGGTCATCCAGTCCGGTGCCGTGCTTGGTGGCGAGGGCTTCGGCTTTGCCAACGACAAGGGGGTCTGGCAGAAGATCGCGCAGATCGGTGGAGTGGTGCTGGGTGACGACGTGGAAGTCGGCGCCAATACCACCATCGACCGCGGCGCCCTGGCCGACACTGTCATCGGTAACGGCGTGAAGCTGGATAACCAGATCATGATCGCGCACAACGTGCAGATCGGTGACCACACCGCGATGGCTGGCTGCGCGGGGATTTCCGGCAGCACCAAGATCGGCAAGCACTGCATGATCGCCGGTGGTGTCGGCATGGTTGGCCACATCGAGGTGTGTGACAACGTGTTCGTCACCGGCATGACCATGGTCACCCGCTCGATCACCGAGCCGGGCGCCTATTCTTCCGGTACCGCGATGCAGACGGCGGCCGACTGGAAGAAGAGCGCGGCCCGTATCCGTCAACTGGACGACATGGCGAAGCGCCTGCGCGAGCTGGAAAAGCGCCTCGCCGCCGTGACCCCGGACGACCAGGCCTCATCTGATGCCTGATCGTGCCTGAGGCACGCCCCCACTTTAAGTAAAGGCTTTACGCACATGATGGACATCAACGAGATTCGCGAATACCTGCCGCACCGCTATCCCTTCCTGCTGGTGGATCGCGTTGCCGAGCTGGATATCGAAGGCAAGACCATTCGCGCCTACAAGAATGTCAGCATCAACGAGCCTTTCTTCAACGGTCATTTCCCCGAGCACCCGATCATGCCGGGCGTGCTGATCATCGAGGCGATGGCCCAGGCTGCCGGTATCCTCGGCTTCAAGATGCTCGACGTGAAACCGGCCGACGGGACCCTCTATTATTTCGTGGGTTCGGACAAGCTGCGTTTCCGTCAGCCCGTATTGCCGGGCGACCAACTGGTACTCGAAGCCCGCTTCCTGAGCGTCAAGCGCAGCATCTGGAAGTTCGAGTGCCGTGCCAGCGTCGATGGCAAGGAAGTCTGCTCGGCCGAAATCATCTGTGCGGAACGCAAGCTATGAGTCTGATCGACCCTCGCGCCATCATCGATCCGTCGGCCAAGCTGGCTGAGGATGTCCAGGTCGGCCCCTGGTCGATCATCGGGCCCGATGTGGAAATCGGCGAGGGTACCGTGGTCGGTCCGCATGTGGTGCTCAAGGGGCCGACCGTGATCGGCAAGCACAACAGGATCTACCAGTTCTCCTCGGTGGGCGAGGACACCCCTGATCTCAAATACAAGGGCGAGCCCACCCGGCTGGTGATCGGCGATCACAATGTGATTCGCGAAGGCGTGACCATCCACCGTGGCACCGTTCAGGACCGCAGCGAAACCACCATCGGCAGTCACAACCTGCTGATGGCCTATGTGCATGTCGGCCACGACAGCGTGATCGGCAACCACTGTATCCTGGTCAACAACACCGCGCTGGCCGGCCATGTCTGGGTCGACGACTGGGCGATCCTCTCCGGCTTCACCCTGGTTCATCAGTTCTGCCGCATCGGCGCCCACAGCTTCTCCGGCATGGGTACGGCCATCGGCAAGGACGTACCGGCTTACGTCACCGTCTTCGGCAACCCCGCAGAGGCGCGCAGCATGAATTTCGAGGGCATGCGTCGGCGCGGCTTCAGTGCCGAGGCCATCGCTGCCCTGCGCCGTGCCTACAAGGTGGTCTATCGTCAGGGCCTGACCGTCGAGCAGGCGCTGGCCGAGCTGGCCGAGTCCGCTGCCCAGTTCCCGGAAGTCGCGGTGTTCCGCGATTCCGTTCAGGCTTCGACCCGCGGCATCACCCGCTGATATGAGTCGCCCCCTCCGCGTGGCGCTGGTGGCTGGCGAGGCCTCCGGCGATATCCTCGGCGCCGGCCTGATGCAGGCGCTCAAGCAGCAACATCCGCAGGTCGAATTCATCGGTGTCGGCGGCCCGCGCATGGAGGCCGAAGGGCTTGTCTCCGCGTTCCCCATGGAACGCCTGGCGGTGATGGGTCTGGTCGAAGTGCTGGGGCGCCTGCGCGAGCTGCTGGCACGGCGCAAGCGGCTGATCCGGGAGCTTATCGCCGCCCAGCCGGACGTCTTTATCGGCATCGATGCTCCGGATTTCAACCTGACCCTCGAACTCAAGCTGCGTCAGGCCGGCATCAAGACCGTCCACTACGTCAGCCCCTCGGTGTGGGCCTGGCGGCAGAAGCGCGTGCTGAAGATTCGTGATGCCTGCGACCTGATGCTGACGCTGTTCCCCTTCGAGGCGCGTTTCTACCTGGAGCACCAGGTGCCGGTGCGCTTCGTCGGTCATCCGCTGGCCAATACCATACCGCTGCAGGCCGACCGCGTCGGCGCCCGTGAGGCGCTCGGCCTGGGGCCGGATGAGCCGGTGGTGGCATTGCTGCCGGGCAGCCGGGGGGGCGAAGTGGCACGCCTCGGGACGTTGTTTCTCGATGCCGCCGAGCGCCTGCGCACGTTGCGCCCCGGTATCCGCTTCGTGCTGCCCTGTGCCAATGCCGAGCGTCGCGCGCAGCTGGAGGCCATGCTGGCCGGGCGCAACCTGCCGCTGCTGTTGCTCGATGGCCGCTCCCATGAAGCGCTGGCCGCCTGCGACGCAGTACTGATCGCCTCCGGTACCGCCACCCTGGAAGCCCTGCTGCACAAACGCCCGATGGTGGTGGCCTACAAGGTGGCGCCGCTGACCTATCGCATCCTCAGGCGCCTGGTGAAGAGCCCCTACATTTCGCTGCCCAACCTGTTGGCCGAGCGTTTGCTGGTGCCCGAGCTGATCCAGGATGCCGCAACCCCCGACGCCCTGGCCCAGACCCTGGCGCCGCTGCTGGACGACGGCGCGGTGCAGACCGAGGGCTTCGACGTGATCCACCGCGCGCTGCGCCAGGATGCCTCGCAGCAGGCCGCTGACGCCGTGCTCAAGCTGGTCGGGCAGGCCTGATGCAGCTGGGTCTGGATTTCACGCTGGTCGAGGAACTGGTCGCCGGCGTCGACGAGGTCGGCCGCGGCCCGCTCTGTGGTCCGGTGGTCACCGCCGCGGTGATTCTCGACCCCGCCCATCCCATCGTCGGTCTCAACGATTCGAAGAAGCTGACGGAGGCGCGTCGCGAGAAGCTCTTCGACGAGATCCGCGAAAAGGCCCTGGCCTGGTGCATCGCCCGTGCCGAGGTCGAGGAGATCGACCAGCTCAATATTCTGCATGCCACCATGCTGGCTATGCAGCGCGCCGTCGAGGGCCTGAGCATCACGCCGAAACTGGCGCTGATCGACGGCAATCGCTGCCCGAAGCTGGCGGTGCCCAGCGCCCCGGTGGTCGGCGGCGACGCCCAGGTGCCGGCCATCGCCGCCGCCTCGATCCTGGCCAAGGTCAGTCGTGATCGCGAGATGGCCGAGATGGAGAAGCTCTATCCGGGGTACGGCATCGGTGGGCACAAGGGCTACCCCACGCCGGTGCATCTGGAAGCGCTCAAGCGCCTGGGCGCCACGCCCATCCATCGGCGCTCGTTTGCGCCGGTACGCAATGTGCTCGAAGGGATCGAATAAGCACCGCACTGCTGGTTCGCAAGCTGTTGTTTAAGTCGAGGCCCGGTACAATCCGGGCCTTATCGTTTCTGTTTCACCAACGGGATTGCCATGACCGCCAGCTTCGTCCATTTGCGCCTGCACACCGAGTTTTCCCTGGTCGACGGGCTGGTGCGGGTCAAACCCCTGGTCAAGGCCGTGGCTGCTGCCGGTATGCCGGCCGTGGCGGTCACCGACATGAGCAACATGTGTTCGCTGGTGAAGTTCTATAAGACTGCCATGGGTGCCGGCATCAAGCCGATTTGTGGCGCCGACATCTGGCTGGCCAGCCCGGACGAGGACGGCCCGCTATCGCGCCTGACCCTGCTGGTGATGAACGCCAAGGGCTACCGCAACCTGACCGAGCTGATTTCGCGCGGCTGGGCCGAGGGCCAGGACAACGGCTTGGTGATCATCCAGCGCGACTGGGTCAAGGAGTCCGCCGAGGGGTTGATCGCCCTGTCCGGCGCGCGCGAGGGCGAGGTCGGCATGGCCTTGCTGGCAGGCGAGGGCGTCCGCGCCGAGGCCTTCCTCAATGAGTGGCTGGCGGTATTCCCCGAGCGCTTCTATCTGGAAGTGCAGCGCACCAACCGGGTCAATGACGAGGAGCACCTGCACGCAGCCGTCGAGCTGGCCGGGCGCTCCGGCGTGCCGCTGGTGGCAACCAACGACGTGCGTTTCCTCAAGCGCGGCGACTTCGAGGCGCATGAGACCCGCGTGTGCATCGGCGAGGGCCGTACCCTCGACGACCCGCGGCGGCCGCGCAACTACTCCGAGGAGCAATACCTCAAGACCCCGGAAGAGATGGCCGAGCTGTTCTCCGACCTGCCCGAGGCGCTGGAGAACACGGTGGAGATCGCCAAGCGCTGCAACATCGAGGTGCAACTGGGCAAGTACTTCCTCCCCGACTTTCCCACGCCCAACGGCATGGGCATCGATGACTACCTGCGTTACGCCTCCTTCGAGGGCCTGGAGGAGCGCCTGAAGGTCCTGTTGCCCAAGGACACGCCGGACTACGAGGCGAAGAAGCAGGTCTATATCGACCGCCTCAACTTCGAGCTCGATATCATCATTCAGATGGGTTTCCCCGGTTACTTCCTCATCGTAATGGACTTCATCCAGTGGGCTAAGAGCAACGGCGTGCCGGTGGGGCCGGGCCGGGGTTCGGGTGCCGGCTCACTGGTGGCTTACGTGCTGAAGATCACCGACCTCGACCCGCTGGCCTATGACCTGCTGTTCGAGCGATTCCTCAACCCCGAACGTATTTCCATGCCCGACTTCGACGTCGACTTCTGCATGGACGGCCGCGACCGGGTGATCGACTACGTAGCCGATAAATATGGGCGCAACGCGGTGAGCCAGATCATCACTTTCGGCTCGATGGCGGCCAAGGCGGTGGTGCGCGACGTGGCGCGCGTGCAGGGCAAGTCCTACGGCCTGGCCGACCGCCTGTCGAAGATGATCCCCTTCGAAGTCGGCATGACCCTGGAGGCCGCCTACGAGCAGGAAGAAGTGCTGCGCGACTTCCTCAAGAGCGACGAGGAGGCCCAGGAGATCTGGGACATGGCGCTCAAGCTCGAAGGCATCGTCCGCGGCACCGGCAAGCACGCCGGTGGCGTGGTGATTGCGCCGACCAAACTGACCGACTTCGCGCCGACCTCCTGCGATGAAGAAGGTGGCGGCCTGGTGACCCAGTTCGATAAGGACGACGTCGAGCAGGCGGGGCTGGTGAAGTTCGACTTCCTCGGCCTGCGTACCCTGACCATCATCAAGTGGGCGATGGAGACCATCCATCGCATCCAGAAGCGCGATGGTGCTGCGGATGAAGAGCTGATCAACATCGACTTCATCCCGCTGGATGACAAGAAGACCTACGACATGCTGCAGAAGGCGGAGACCACCGCGGTCTTCCAGCTTGAATCGCGCGGCATGAAGGAGCTGATCAAGAAGCTCAAGCCGGACTGCCTGGAGGACATGATCGCCCTGGTGGCACTGTTCCGCCCCGGTCCGCTGCAGTCAGGCATGGTGGACGACTTCATCAACCGTAAGCACGGTCGCGAGCAGCTCTCCTACCCGCACCCCGATTACCAGTACGCGGGCCTGGAGCCGGTGCTCAAGCCCACCTACGGCATCATCCTGTACCAGGAGCAGGTGATGCAGATCGCCCAGGTGATGGCCGGCTACACCCTCGGCGGCGCCGACATGCTGCGCCGCGCCATGGGCAAGAAGAAGCCCGAGGAGATGGCCAAGCAGCGCGGTGGCTTCATCGAGGGCTGCGCCAACAACGGCATCGATGCCGACCTGGCGGGCAACATCTTCGACCTGGTGGAGAAGTTCGCCGGTTACGGCTTCAACAAGTCGCACTCGGCCGCCTACGGCCTGGTTTCCTACCAGACCGCGTGGCTCAAGGCGCACTACCCGGCGCCGTTCATGGCGGCGGTGCTGTCGGCGGATATGCACAACACCGACAAGGTGGTGATCCTCATCGAGGAATGCCGCAACATGAAGCTGCGCATCGATGCGCCGGACGTGAACACCTCGGAGTTCAAGTTCACCGTCAACGACGACGGGCGCATCGTCTACGGCCTGGGCGCGGTCAAGGGTGTGGGCGAGGGGCCGGTGGAGGCCATCGTCGAGTGCCGCGCGGAGGGCGGGCCGTTCAAGGACCTGTTCGACTTCTGCAACCGCGTCGACCTCAAGCGCATCAACAAACGCACCCTGGAGGCGCTGATCCGCTCCGGCGCGCTGGACCGCCTCGGCCCGTACTACCAGGACGAGCTCAAGGCCTACCAGGCCAGCGTCGACCTCAATCGCGCCGTGTTGCTGGCGGCCATGGAAGAAGCGGTGCAGGCCGCCGAGCAGACCGCGCGCAGCCATGACAGCGGCCACATGGACCTGTTCGGCGGGGTGTTCGCCGAGCCCGAAGCGGACGCCTACGCCAACCATCGCAAGGCGCGCGAGCTGTCGATCAAGGAGCGCCTGAAAGGCGAGAAGGACACCCTTGGTCTGTACCTTACCGGCCACCCGATCGACGAGTACGAGGGCGAGGTGCGCCGCTTCGCCCGCCAGCGCATCGTCGAGCTGCGTGCCGCCCGCGATACCCAGACCATCGCCGGCCTGATCGTGGCGCTGCGGGTGATGAAGAACAAGAAAGGCGACAAGATGGGCTTCATCACCCTCGATGACCGTTCCGGAAGGATCGAGGCGTCGTTGTTCGCCGATGCCTTCGCCAGCGCCCAGGCGCTGCTGCAGACCGATGCACTGGTGGTGGTCGAAGGGGAAATCAGCAACGACGAGTTTTCTGGTGGCCTGCGGCTGCGCGCCAAGCGGGTGATGAGCCTGGAGGAGGCGCGTACCGGCCTGGCCGAGAGCCTGCGCATCCGCGCGCCGCGCGAAGCGCTGCAGGGGGATCGTCTGCGCTGGCTCGGCGAGCTGTTCGCCAAGCATCGCGGTGCCTGTCCGCTGACCCTGGACTACAGCGGCAGCGAGGCCAAGGCGGTGCTGCAGTTCGGCGAGCAGTGGCGCATCGATCCGGCGGACAACCTGATCCAGGCGCTGCGTGACCAGTTCGGCAAAGACAACGTCTTCCTCCAATACCGCTGAGGGGCGGGCCTCGGGCTCGCCGTCTCGGTCTCGACCAGGGGCGCGCTATCCCTTAAGGTAGGCGCCACATGGAACACCGCCCGGCCCCCGGGGCCGCCGATGCTAGACGGACGCCTATGAACCCGAACTTCCTCGACTTCGAACAGCCGATCGCCGACCTGCAAGCCAAGATCGAAGAGCTGCGCCTGGTGGGCAACGACAACGCGCTGAACATCAGTGACGAGATCTCCCGTCTGCAGGACAAGAGCAGCACGCTGACCGAGACCATCTTCGGCAACCTCAGCAGCTGGCAGATCTCCCAGCTGTCGCGCCACCCGCGTCGTCCCTACACCCTCGACTACATCGAGCACATCTTCACCGAGTTCGACGAACTGCATGGCGATCGCCACTTCTCCGACGACGCCGCCATCGTTGGCGGTACCGCGCGCCTGGATGGCCAGCCGGTGATGGTCATCGGCCACCAGAAGGGCCGCGAGGTACGTGAGAAGGTACGCCGCAACTTTGGCATGCCCCGTCCCGAGGGCTATCGCAAGGCCTGCCGCCTGATGGAAATGGCCGAGCGCTTCAAGCTGCCGATTCTCACCTTCATCGACACCCCCGGTGCCTACCCGGGCATCGATGCCGAGGAGCGCAACCAGAGCGAGGCCATCGCCTGGAACCTGCGCGTGATGGCGCGCCTGAAGACGCCGATCATCGCCACCGTGATCGGCGAGGGTGGCTCCGGCGGTGC
This sequence comes from Aquipseudomonas alcaligenes, assembly GCF_900156545.1. Taxonomy (GTDB): domain Bacteria; phylum Pseudomonadota; class Gammaproteobacteria; order Pseudomonadales; family Pseudomonadaceae; genus Aquipseudomonas; species Aquipseudomonas alcaligenes_A. The sequence continues at coordinate 529,131 of NZ_FTNW01000002.1, read as the reverse complement.
GTTGGCCATCGGCGTGTGCGACCAGCTGAACATGCTGCAGTACTCCACCTACTCGGTGATCTCGCCGGAAGGCTGCGCTTCCATCCTGTGGAAGACCGCCGAAAAGGCCCCGGATGCGGCCGAGGCCATGGGTATCACCGCCGAGCGCTTGAAGGGCCTGGGTATCGTCGACAAGGTGATCGCCGAGCCGCTGGGTGGTGCCCATCGCGACCCGGCTGCCGCCGCCGAGTCGATCCGCCAGGAGCTGGTCGCCCAGCTCAAAAGCCTGCACAAGCTGGATACTGCCAAGCTGCTTGAACGTCGCTACGAGCGCCTGATGAGCTACGGCGTCGCCTGACGCGCGCGGTGCATCATCTGCAACGGGCCTTCGGGCCCGTTGTTGTTTAAGCTGGCGGCATGACTGCGCTCGAACTCTCCCTGCTCGAATTTCTCCGCCCCTGGCGCGCGGCGCCGGCCTGGCGCATCGCTCTGTCCGGCGGCCTGGATTCGACCGTGCTGCTGCACCTGCTGGCGTCCCTGCGCGAGCGCGAAACCCTGCCGCCGCTGGCCGCCATTCATGTGCACCACGGCCTGCAGCCGGCGGCCGATGCCTGGCCCGAGCACTGCCAGGCGCTTTGCGATCGCCTCGGTGTGCCCCTGCATGTCGAGCGGGTGCGTGTGGATGATGGCTCCAGCCTCGAGCGGGCGGCGCGCGAGGCGCGCTATGCCGCGTTTGCCGGGCAGCTGGGGGAGGGCGAGCTGCTGCTGACCGGACAGCATCGTGATGATCAGGCCGAGACCCTGCTGTTGCGCCTGCTGCGCGGCGCCGGTGTGCGTGGCCTGGGCGGCATGCCGCCGAGCCGTCGCCTGGGGGTTGGCTGGCTGGTACGGCCGCTGCTCAGGGTGTCCCGTACGGAACTGGAGTGCTACGCCCGGCAGCAGGGGCTGAGCTGGGTCGAGGACCCTTCGAACGCCGATACCCGGCTGGCGCGCAACTTCCTGCGCCGCGAGGTGCTACCGGTCCTGGCGTGCCACTGGCCGCAGGCGACGGCGAACCTGGCGCGCAGCGCGGAGCACCTGCGCGAAGCCGAGCAATTGCTGGGTGAGCTGGCCGAACTGGACCTGCTGGCGGCGCGTGACGAGGCGGCTTTCGCCTGGCTGGGATTGCCCTCGCTGGCGCTGGCGCCGCTGTTGGCGCTGTCCGAGTCGCGTCAGCGCAATGCCCTGCGGCATTGGCTGGCGCCCCGGACGCTGCTGCCGGATACCGAGCATTGGGCGGGCTGGCAGGATCTGCGCGATGCCGGCGTCGATGCCAGCCCGATATGGCGTCTGGCCGGAGGTGAGCTGAGGCGCGCCGACGAACGGTTATGGTGGCTATCCGGGCAATGGCTGCTGCCGCCGTCGCTCCCCACCGCCTGGGATGAATGCACTCAGCCGCTGCAGTTGCCGAACAATGGTGTTGTTCAACTACTCGGTTTGCCGCCGGCCGGGCCGCTGCACCTGCGCTATCGCGCTGGCGGCGAGATCATGGCGCTGCCGGGGCGTGGCCGGCGTGATCTCAAACGCCTGCTCAACGAGCGTGCGCTGCCGACCTTCGTGCGCGGGCGCCTGCCGCTGCTGTATCGCCACGAAGATCTGCTGGCGGTTGCCAACCTGCCCGGGCTGGACGGTTCGCAGCATGGCGCCTGGCAATTGCACTGGCAGCCGCCGACCAGCGTACAAGGTTTGAGCTGATAGACCCTTTCCGGTAGACTACGCTCCCGTCTTGTTACTGCTTCTGTGGGCTCCCTCGGAACCCGCAGTGCTTTGCTTATTTCAGGTTGGCCAAGGCCAGCCTGCGCTCTTACCCCGGCGGCGCTGACCGCTTGAACGCAGACTTCTAGGATTTTTCATGACGCGCTACATCTTCGTCACGGGCGGTGTTGTTTCTTCATTGGGGAAAGGCATCGCCTCGGCTTCTTTGGCGGCCATCCTGGAGGCGCGTGGCCTGAAGGTCACCATGCTCAAGCTGGACCCCTACATCAACGTCGATCCGGGCACCATGAGCCCGTTCCAGCACGGTGAGGTGTTCGTCACCCACGACGGCGCCGAGACCGACCTCGACCTGGGCCACTACGAGCGGTTCATCCGCACCACCATGACCCAGGACAACAACTTCACCACCGGCCGTGTCTACGAGCACGTGCTGCGCAAGGAGCGCCGCGGTGACTACCTGGGCGCCACCATCCAGGTGATCCCGCACATCACCGACGAGATCAAACGCCGCGTGATCAAGGGTGCCGGCGATGCCGACGTGGCCATGGTCGAGATCGGTGGCACCGTGGGCGACATCGAGTCCCAGCCGTTCCTCGAGGCGGCCCGCCAGCTGCGTGTAGAGCTGGGCGCCAAGCGCGCCATGTTCATGCACCTGACCCTGGTGCCCTACATCGCCACTGCCGGCGAGACCAAGACCAAGCCGACCCAGCACTCGGTCAAGGAACTGCGCTCCATCGGTGTGCAGCCGGACGTGCTGATCTGCCGTTCCGACCATGAGATCGACCTGTCCTCGCGCCGCAAGATCGCCCTGTTCACCAACGTGGAAGAACGCGCGGTGATCGGCCTGGAAGACGTCGATACCATCTACCGTATTCCTTCCGTGCTGCACGCCCAGGGCCTGGACGACATCGTCGTCGAGCGCTTCGGCCTGCAGTGCCAGCCGGCCGATCTCTCCGAGTGGGAGCGCGTGGTCGATGCCAAGCTGCACCCGGAGAAGGAAGTCACCATCGCCATGGTCGGCAAGTACATGGAGCTGCTGGACGCCTACAAGTCGCTGATCGAGGCCATGGGCCACGCCGGCATCCAGAACCGCACCAAGGTCAACCTGCGCTACATCGACTCCGAGGAGATCGAGAACGAAGGCACTGCCAAGCTCGAAGGCGTCGATGCCATTCTGGTTCCGGGCGGCTTCGGTCTGCGTGGTGTGGAAGGCAAGATCCGCACCGTGCAGTACGCCCGCGAGAACAAGATTCCCTACCTGGGCATCTGCTTAGGGATGCAGGTGGCGGTGATCGAGTATGCCCGCAACGTGGTGGGCTGGACCGATGCCAACTCCACCGAGTTCGACCAGAACAGCGCGCACCCGGTCGTTGGCCTGATCACCGAGTGGCAGGACGCCGCCGGTAGTGTGGAAACCCGTACCGAAGCCTCCGACCTGGGCGGCACCATGCGTCTGGGTGCCCAGGACTGCCAGCTGATGGCCGGCTCCAGCGTGCGTGAGTGCTATGGCAAGGACGTGATCGTCGAGCGCCATCGCCATCGCTACGAAGTGAACAACAACCTGCTGCCGCAGCTGGAGGCCGCTGGTCTCAAGGTTAGCGGTCGCTCCGCCGACGGCGCGCTGGTCGAGGTGGTCGAGGCTCCGGATCATCCGTGGTTCGTCGCCTGCCAGTTCCACCCGGAATTCACCTCCACCCCGCGCGATGGCCACCCGCTGTTCAGTGGCTTCGTCAAGGCAGCCCTGAAACAGGCCGGCAAGGCATAAGAGTCAGTCCATGATCTGCTACGCGTCGGCCCTGCTGCGTTGAAAACAGGCTCGGAATGCTCATTTACTCTCGGTAAACTGCGCTTCCTCGCCTGTTTTCGCCTGGCATGGCTCTAGCTCGCGAGAGCATGAACAGACTCTAAGGAAAGGTATATGGCTCAGAAGATCATCAAGGTCGGCGGCATCGAGATCGCCAACGACAAGCCGTTCGTGCTGTTCGGTGGCATCAACGTGCTGGAATCGCGCGACCTGGCCATGCAGGCCTGCGAGGAGTACGTACGGGTCACCGAGAAGCTCGGTATTCCCTACGTGTTCAAGGCCAGTTTCGACAAGGCCAACCGTTCTTCCGTCACCTCCTTCCGCGGCCCGGGCCTGGAAGAGGGCATGAAGATCTTCGAGGAAGTGAAGAAGACCTTCGGCGTGCCGGTGATCACCGACGTCCACGAGCCTTATCAGGCCGCCCCGGTGGCCGAGGTGTGCGACATCATCCAGCTGCCGGCCTTCCTTTCGCGGCAGACCGACCTGGTGGTGGCCATGGCCAAGACCGGGGCGGTGATCAACATCAAGAAGGCCCAGTTCCTCGCCCCGCAGGAGATGAAGCACATCCTGCGCAAGTGCGAGGAGGCCGGTAACGACCAGCTGATCCTTTGCGAGCGTGGTTCCTCCTTCGGTTACAACAACCTGGTGGTGGATATGCTCGGCTTCGGCATCATGAAGTCCTTCGAGTATCCGGTGTTCTTCGACGTGACCCACGCCCTGCAGATGCCGGGTGGCCGCGCCGACTCCGCCGGCGGCCGTCGTGCCCAGGTCACCGACCTGGCCAAGGCCGGCATGAGCCAGGGCCTGGCTGGACTGTTCCTCGAGGCCCATCCAGACCCGGACAATGCCAAGTGCGACGGCCCCTGCGCCCTGCGCCTGGACAAACTGGAGCCGTTCCTGACCCAGCTCAAGCAGCTGGATGATCTGGTGAAGAGCTTCCCGCCGATCGAGACTGCCTGATCGGCCGTTTCTCCGGTAAAGTGCGCGCCCGTTGGCCGTACCCTCACGTAAACTTTTGGAGTGCTACACGCGATGGCAAAAATCGTCGACATCAAGGGCCGCGAGGTTCTCGACTCCCGTGGTAACCCCACCGTAGAAGCCGATGTAATCCTCGAAGGCGGCATCATCGGCAGCGCCTGCGCGCCGTCCGGTGCTTCTACCGGTTCCCGCGAAGCGCTGGAACTGCGTGATGGCGACAAGAGCCGTTACCTGGGCAAGGGCGTGCTGAAAGCCGTGGCCAATATCAACGGCCCAATCCGCGACCTGCTGCTGGGCAAGGACGCGACCGACCAGAAAGCCCTGGACCGCGCCATGATTGAGCTGGACGGTACCGAGAACAAGGCCAAGCTGGGCGCCAACGCCATCCTCGCCGTGTCCCTGGCCGCCGCCAAGGCCGCCGCCCAGGCCAAGGGCGTGCCGCTTTACGCGCACATCGCCGATCTGAATGGCACCCCGGGCGTCTACTCCATGCCGGTACCGATGATGAACATCATCAACGGCGGCGAGCACGCTGACAACAACGTCGACATCCAGGAGTTCATGGTCCAGCCGGTTGGCGCCAAGAACTTCGCCGACGCCCTGCGCATGGGCGCCGAGATCTTCCATCACCTGAAAGCCGTTCTGAAGGCCCGTGGCCTGAACACCGCCGTGGGTGATGAGGGCGGCTTCGCGCCGAACCTGGCTTCCAACGAAGATGCCCTGGCCGCTATCGCCGAGGCCGTGGCCAACGCCGGCTACCAGCTGGGCACCGACATCACTCTGGCTCTGGACTGCGCTTCCTCCGAGTTCTTCAAGGACGGTCAGTACGACCTGGCCGGCGAAGGCAAGGTATTCAGCGCCGAAGGCTTCGCCGACTACCTGGCCGGCCTGACCCAGCGCTACCCGATCATCTCCATCGAAGACGGCATGGACGAGTCCGACTGGGCTGGCTGGAAAGTCCTGACCGACAAGATCGGCGAGAAGGTGCAGCTGGTCGGCGACGACCTGTTCGTCACCAACACCAAGATCCTCAAGCGCGGCATCGACGAGAAGATCGGCAACTCGATCCTGATCAAGTTCAACCAGATCGGCTCGCTGACCGAAACCCTGGAAGCCATCCAGATGGCCAAGGCCGCCGGCTTCACCGCGGTGATCTCGCACCGCAGCGGTGAAACCGAGGACAGCACCATCGCTGACCTGGCCGTCGGCACCGCCGCCGGTCAGATCAAGACCGGCTCCCTGTGCCGTTCGGATCGCGTGTCTAAGTACAACCAGCTGCTGCGTATCGAAGAGCAGCTCGGCGGCAACGCGCCCTACAAGGGCCGCGCCGAGTTCCGCGGCTGAAAACTGCTGCGCTCGGCCAGGCGTTGTTGAAATCGGGTTCGGCATGCTCATTTACTGTATGTAAACTCCGCTGCCTCACCCGATTTCGCCTAGCCTGACCGTCGCTCGCGACGTTTTCAGTAGTCGGGCAAGAAATGGTAAAAGGGCAGCGCAAGCTGCCCTTTTTGTATGGATATTCGCGTCCCCATGTCTAACAAAGCGCCTTACTGGCTGTTCGTCGCGCTCGTGCTGGTCCTGGCCGGCCTGCAGTATCGCCTGTGGGTGGGTGAGGGCAGCCTGGCGCAGGTTGCCGAGCTGCAGCGGCAGATTGCCGAACAGAAGGGCGAGAACGAGCGCCTGCTGGAGCGTAACCGCATCCTCGAGGCCGAGGTGCTGGAGCTGAAGAAAGGCATGGAGACCGTGGAAGAGCGTGCCCGCCACGAGCTGGGCATGGTCAAAGAGGGCGAGACCCTCTACCAGCTCGCCGAATGATCGCGCACGAGCTTCCTCCCTTCTGGGTGGTTATTCCTGCCGCCGGTATCGGTTCGCGCATGCGTGCCGACCGTCCCAAGCAGTACCTGCAGCTGGCCGGGCGGACCATCCTCGAGCACACCCTCGACTGTTTCCTCGATCATCCGCGCCTCAAGGGCCTGGTGCTAAGCCTGGCGGCGGACGATCCCTACTGGCCTGCCCTGCCTTGCGCCACTGATCCGCGCATCCAGCGCGTCGAAGGCGGTGCCGAGCGCGCCGACTCGGTGCTGGCCGGACTGCTGTGTCTTGTCGAACTGGGGGCGCAGGCAGGCGACTGGGTGCTGGTGCATGATGCCGCGCGACCCAACCTGGCACGCAGTGATCTGGACCGACTGCTCGCCGAGCTGGCCGATGACCCGGTCGGCGGTCTGCTGGCGGTGCCGGCGCGCGATACGCTCAAGCGCATCGGTGCGGATGGCAGGGTGGTGGAGACGGTGGACCGTAGCCTGATCTGGCAGGCCTACACCCCGCAGATGTTCCGTTTCGCCGCATTGCATCGAGCCCTCGCCGACGCGCTGGTGGCAGGGGTGGCGGTGACCGACGAGGCGTCGGCCCTGGAATGGGCTGGGCAGGCTCCGAAACTGGTGGAGGGCCGGGCGGACAACCTGAAGATTACCCGCCCGGAAGACCTGGAGTGGTTGCGCCAGCGCTGGGCGCACAAGCACTGAGGAAAGTGGCGGGGCCATGCGCCCCGCCTGCGAACTACACCCTGAACTGATTGATCAGCCGCCGCTGCTGCTCGGCCAGCTTCGTCAGCTCGGCGCTAGCGGCGCTGGCCTCGTCCGCGCCACCGGCCACCTCCACCGCTACCTGGCCGATATTGGTGACGTTGCGGTTGATGTCTTCCGCGACCGCACTCTGTTCCTCCGCAGCGCTGGCAATCTGGGTGTTCATGTCATTGATCACGGACACCGCCTGAGTGATCTCCTCCAGTGCCGATGCGGCAATCTGCGCCTGCTGCACGCTGTCATCGGTGCGTGCCTGGCTCTGCTCCATCACGTTCACGACCTCGCGGGTACCGTGTTGCAGCTGCTGGATCATCGCCTGGATTTCCTCGGTCGCCTGCTGGGTCTTCTGTGCCAGATTGCGTACCTCGTCTGCCACCACTGCGAAGCCGCGACCTTGCTCGCCAGCTCGGGCCGCTTCAATGGCTGCGTTGAGGGCCAGCAGGTTGGTCTGCTCGGCAATGCCACGAATGGCTACCAGGATGGCGTTGATGTTCTCGCTGTCCTTGGCCAGGGTTTGCACCACGCCCACGGCACGGCCTATCTCGTTGGCCAGTGCTGAAATGGCCTTGGCGGTCCCTTCGACAATGCGCTTGCCGTCGTTGGCCGAGCGGTCGGCATGGCTGGCCGCTTCGGCGGCCTGGGTAGCGTTGCGTGCGACATCCTGGGCCGTGGCAGTCATCTCATGCACGGCGGTGGCAACCTGGTCGATTTCTGCCATCTGGCGCTGCACGCCCTGATTGGTCCGAATCGCAATATCGGCGGTATGTTCAGACGAATCGCTGACTTTCTGCACCGAGCCGACCACGTCGCGGATCATGTTCTGCAGCTTGTTGAGGAAGGTGTTGAAGCCGCTGGCGATCTGCCCCAGCTCGTCGGCACGATCCACTTGCAGGCGCACGGTCAGATCGCCATCGCCCTTGGCGATGTCATCAAGCATCGCAGCCATGTCCTTCAGGGGGCGGGCGATGCCGTAGCCGACGAACCAGATCACCAGCAGCCCGAAAGCGGCCACCAGCAGGCCGATCAGGGCCATGCTGAAGGTGTCCTCGTGCGCCTGGGCTGCGAGGTCGTCCTGAAGCTGATGCAGCTCTGCCAGCACCGCTTCGGTTGGCAGTTCGATGGCCAGGGCCCAGCGCGTTGAGGTGCCCGCGACCTGGAAGGGCAATAGCAACTGGTAGAGGTTCTGTCCCTCATCACGCTTGAGAATCGGTTCGGTACCACTGCTTTGTTTGAGGCGCTCCAGCAGTTCTGCATCGAGGACCTGGGTCGCGGGCTGGCCCACCAGCTTGGCATTCTCGGTCGCGGCGATCAGGGTGCCGTTGGAGGCAATCAGGGCCAGCTCGCCTGCTCCCTCGTAAAGGGTGGCATTGGCGGTATTGAGCAGACCCTGGATGAAATCGAGCGCCAGGTCGTTACCCGAGACCCCCTTGAACTGGCCGTCCACGATAATCGGTGCGTTGAACGAAGACACCAGGACCTGCTTGCCACCGAAGTCATAGGAGGCCGGGTCGATCACGCAGGGTTGCTTGGTGGCTTTGGGGCACAGGTAGTATTCGCCCTCGCGCACGCCGGTGGGCAGGATTTTCTCGCTCTCCATCTGGGCCGCAGTGAGCGGGGCGACTTTCAATTGCCCAGCGTCGCGGTACCACCAGGGCATGAAGCGGCCCGTGGTGTCGTAACCGTTGGCCTCCTGGCCGGCGTAGAGATCATCGTCCTGATCGAAAGCGTTGGGTTCCCAGCCGATGTAGAGGTCGATCAGCTCGGGGTTCTTGTCCAGATAGACGGAAACCAGATTCGACAATTCGTCGCGACTAAGGCTGACCCTGGCTGCGCCGTCCGCGCCAGGAGCCATCTGACTGTTCAGGGTGGCGAGCGATTTGGCAACGGTCATCGGCGTCTCGAACTGGCGTTGCAGCTTGCCGACCTGTGCTTCGGCCAGTGCGATCAGGCGCTGATCGATGACCTGTTCAAGCAGTGCCTGGGTGCGCTCATGCACCAGATGTTGGGTGCGCGATCCCGCGAACAGCGCGTAGAGCACCAGTGCCACAACAACGGCCAGCACGCTGGCACCCGCCAGAACAACAACTGAAAACTGGATGGACTTGAAGCGCATAGGGACTCCACATCATCGGGTTGCACCGGTCCCTGGTTATCGGCTGCTTTACATCAAAGCATTAGCCCTCTCTGCAACTAGAAAAGATGGCCGATGGTCAGAGTGCAAGCCGGACATTGTTCCTTCGTGTTCGGCGGCCTAGCATACGAGCCCTGTTTTACCGGAGATCCGACATGCACAACCTGTTTCGCCTGACGGCCTTGGCCGTCCTTCCCCTGCTGACGGCCTGCCAGGCCGTGAATACCACCAGCGGAGGCGCGGTGGGCGTGGAGCGCAAGCAGTACATGTTCAGCATGCTGTCGGCCCAGGAGGTCGACAGCATGTATGCCCAGGCCTACCAGCAGACGCTGAACGAGGCTGCCGGCAAGGGGGTTCTGGATAAGAGTAGCCGCAATGCCCAGCGGGTTCAGACCATTGCCCGCCGGCTGATTGCCCAGGCGCCGGTGTTTCGTGCCGACGCCGCGCAGTGGAACTGGCAGGTCAACCTGATTGACAGTGAGGAACTGAACGCTAACTGCGGGCCTGGCGGCAAGATCATCGTCTACAGCGGCCTGATCGAGCGACTGCAGCTGACAGATGCGGAGTTGGCGGCGGTGATGGGGCACGAGATCGCCCATGCTCTGCGCGAGCACAGCCGCGAGGCCATGTCCAAGGCTTACGGTACGCAAATGGCCACCCAGGTGGGGGCGGCCCTGCTGGGGCTGGGCGACGCTGGCAAGCAGATGGCCGATACCGGCGTCGAATACCTGATGATGCTGCCCAACAGCCGCGCCAACGAGAACGAGGCGGACATCATTGGTCTCGAGCTCTCCGCGCGCGCCGGTTACGATCCGAACGCGGCGATCAGCCTGTGGCAGAAGATGAGCAAGGCGGGCGGTGGTGCGCCGCCGGAGTTCATGAGCACCCACCCCTCGTCGAGCAGTCGTATCGCTGCCCTGCAGGCGGCTATCCCCAAGGTGATGCCGCTTTACGAGCAGGCCAGGAAATAAGGAACAACGGCGCCCTCGGGCGCCGTTGTCGTATCAGGGCAGGGCCTTTTCGGCGAAGGGGCGGGTTTCCAGGCCCAGCTGGGCGCGGAAGCTCTCCATGTCGAACATGGTGCAGATCTCGCGGATATCGCCGTTCGGCGCCAGGGTCCAGAAGGCCATGGCCGAGATGCTGAGGACCTTGTCGCTGGGCGGGTAGCCCAGTGCCGGCTTCTCGATGGTGCCGATCAGGGTGCTCCAGGTAACCACCTTGTTGCCTTCGGCGATGCACTCCTCGACGACCACCTCCATGTCCGGCATGGCGCTGCGGATGTTCTGCACCATCTGGACGAATGCAGTGCTGCCCAGTGGATGCCCGACGAACGAGCTCTTGTAGAGAAAATCGGGGCTGTGCATCTGCTCGGCAAGCGCCAGGCGGCCGCGATTCCAGGTCAGGTCGATGTGCTGGCGCACGCGCTTCTTCATCTCATCCAGTGACATGTACAACTCCCTCCAAGCGGGTACTGCGCAATCCGTTGCACAGATTACCAGCCTCGTAAGTCGTGACAGCCCCCTTCTGTGCGCCAGTTCTCGCTACGCTGCGTCAGAGCGTCGCCGTCAACCCCAGTGCCTGACAGGCCGCGTACACCGCGAGGAGCGCGAACGCCAGCGCTGCGAGCCGACGAATGAGCGTCAGCGGCAGACGATCGGCAGCGAAGTTGCCGGCCAGCACCACCGGCACGTTGGCGATCAGCATGCCCAGAGTGGTGCCGATCACCACCATGACGAAGTGCGGGTACTGGGCGGCCAGCATCACGGTGGCGATCTGCGTCTTGTCGCCCATCTCGGCGAGGAAGAAGGCGATCAGCGTGGTGAGGAACGGGCCGTACTTGTTGAGCGCGGAGGCTTCATCGTCATCCAGCTTGTCCGGGATCAGCGTCCACACGGCCACGGCGGCGAAGCAGGCGGCCAGCACCCAGCTCAGGGTGGTGGCGGAGAAGAAGCCGGCTACCCAGTTGCCGACGGCGCCGGCGGCGAAGTGGTTGGCCAGAGTGGCGACCACTATGCCCCAGATGATCGGCCAGGGACGGCGGAAGCGGGCGGCCAGCAGCAGGGCGAGCAGCTGCGTCTTGTCGCCGATTTCGGCGAGCGCGACGATTCCGGTAGGTACGAACAGGGATTCCAGCATCAGGCGTTCCTATAGGGGGCGGGTTTGACTGTTCTATGACACGTACTACCTCCCCGCCCCGGGCTGAGGTGTGCGTGTCATAGGTCTTGTCAAACCCAGGCCGCGAGGGCCTCGGGTCGCATGCGCCATGCTCTGCGGAGCAAGTGTGTTGACGCACGCCGGGTGAGCTGGCGCTCACGGGAGACTACTCCCCTAGGACGGCGCGCATTGTGCCCAAAGCGCGCCGGGGTGGCAACCTCAGTCGTCGCTGCCGCGCACGTCCATGGCCTGGTAGGGCACCAGGCGGGCGCCTTTCTTCAGGCGGTAGCCGAACCAGATGGTGAGGAACAGCGGCAGGCTGATGTAGGTGGCGATGAGGCCGGCCCAGTCGATGCCGTTGCCGATGAAGGCCTGGTAGTTCTGCCCCAGGGTAATGACCAGGCACAGGCTGAAGGCGAACAGCGGGCCGAAGGGGAACAGCTTGGCGCGGTAGGGCAGGTCCGCCAGGCGCCCGCCCTGGGCCAGGTAGCCCTTGCGGAAGCGGTAGTGCGACACGGCGATGCCCAGCCAGGCGATGAAGCCACACATCCCCGAGGTGTTCAGCAGCCAGGTGTACAGGGTGCTGTCACCGACGATGGAGGTGAAGAAACACAGGGCGCCGACCAGGGTGGTGGCGTACAGCGCGTTGCGCGGCACGCCGCTGGCGGAGAGGCGGGCGAACAGGCGCGGCGCCTTGCCCTGCATGGCCAGGGTGTAGAGCATGCGGGTGGAGGCATACATGCCCGAATTGCCGGCCGAGAGGATGGCGGTGAGGATGACCGCGTTCATCACGCTGGCCGCGGCGGCGAAGCCGGCGCGTTCGAACAGCAGAGTGAAGGGCGACACGTTGATGTCGCTGGCGTCGTTCTGCAGCAGGCTCGGTTCGTTGTAGGGGATCAGCATGCCGATCACGAAGATCGCCAGGATGTAGAACATCAGGATGCGCCAAAATACCTGGCGGATGGCGATGGGAATGTTGCGCTTGGGGTTTTCCGACTCGGCGGCGGCGATGCCGATCAGCTCGGTGCCCTGGAACGAGAAGCCGGCGATCATCGCCACCCCGACCATGGCCTGCAGGCCGCCGACGAAGGGCGCGTCGCCGGTGGTGAAGTTGCTGAAACCGGGCGACTCGATGCCGCCCATGATGCCGAAGATGGTGGCCAGGCCGATGCCGATGAAGACGACCACCGTCACCACCTTGATCAGCGCGAACCAGAACTCGCTCTCGCCGAAGCCCTTCACCGACACCACGTTGAGCAGGAACATCAGGCCGAGGAACAGCGCGCTCCAGTAGATGCCGGGCACCTCCGGCAGCCAGAAGCTCATGATCAGCTGCGCCGCCACCAACTCGGCGGCGATGGTCACCGCCCAGTTGTACCAGTAGTTCCAGCCCAGGGCAAAACCGAAGCCATCGTCGACGAAACGGCTGCCATAGGTGCTGAACGAGCCGGATACCGGCATATGCGCCGCCATCTCGCCGAGGCTGGTCATGAGAAAGTACACCATCACCCCGATCAGCGCATAGGCCAGCAGCGCGCCGCCCGGGCCGGCGCTGGCCACGGTGGCGCCGGAGGCGACGAACAGGCCGGTGCCGATGGAGCCGCCGATGGCGATCATGTTGAGGTGGCGGGGTTTGAGCGCGCGCTGCAGATGTGGCTGTGGGGTACTGCTATCGGTCACGAAAAATGGCTCCGGAGCGTCGACCCGCGGGCAGACGCTCAAGTGGGTGCGGATGAAAGGTTCAGCTGCGCCGGGCGCTGTAGATGCGGAAGCCGTCGGCCTCGATCAGGGTCTTGCAGGGACCCAGGTGCTGTTCGATCAGCGGCGGGTATTTGAGAAAGCTGTTGGCCACCAGGCGCAGCTCGCCGCCTTTGTCCAGGTGGCGGGCGGCCTGGCGCAGCAGGTGCTCGCTGGCCTGGTAGTTGGTGTGCACGCCGCTGTGGAAGGGCGGGTTGCTGACGATGGCGGCCAGGCCCTGCGGCGCCGCGTCGATACCGTCGCCGGCGATCACCTCGGCTTCCAGGCCATTGGCGGCCAGGGTCAGGCGGCTGCTCTCCACGGCGAAGGCATCGACGTCGAGCAGGGTCAGTTGGCTGTGCGGGTAGCGGCGCTTGAGCGTGGCGCCGAGCACCCCGGCGCCGCAGCCGAAGTCGAGCAGGTGGCCCTGTGGCAGACCGTCCAGCTGCTCCAGCAGCAGGGCGCTGCCGCGGTCCAGGCGACCATGGCTGAACACGCCGGGCAGGCTGATGACCGGCAATGGGCCGTCGGCCAGTGGCAGTTCGAAGCGTTGGGCCAGGCTGTGCAGGTCGGGTGCTGCGGGTGCTTGGTCCACCGTCACCTGCCACAGCTGGCAATGGCGGGCGCTGTCCAGTTTGCGCGGCTTGCCATACACGGCCAGCTGCTTGGCGGCGCGCTCGATGCCCGCGCGCTTCTCGCCGACCAGATAAAACTCGCGGCCGGCCAGGCGCGCGGCCAGGGCCTGCAGCAGGTAATCGGTGAGTTCGCGCGACTTGGGCAGGAACAGCACGGCGCTGTCGAACACGGTTTCGGGCACGCCGGTGCCGAACTGGCAGCGCCCGGCAAAGCGCGCCTGCAGCACATTCTGCTCGCCGGCATGCCAGCTCCAGCCGTGGGCGCGCGGCAACTGGCCGAGCAGGTCGTCGGCCGGCAGGCCGGCCAGCAGCAGCTCGCCCTGGAACAGCTCCGCCTGGCGCAGCAGCACCTCGCTTCGTGGGTCCATGGCCATCTCCCGGTAAAAAAGCCGCGTAGTTTACCCGTTGACCACGCGGATGGGGGCGCCGGTGAAGAAGGCGCGGGCATTCTCCGACAGCTGGCCAACGATGCGCTGGCGCGCCTCGCGGCTGCCCCAGGCGTTATGCGGGGTGATGATCAGGCGCGGGATATCAGCCGCCAGCAACGGGTTGCCATGGCGCGGCGGCTCCTCGCTGAGCACATCGAAGGCGGCGCCGCCCAGGTGGCCGGAGCGCAAGGCGTCGGCCAGAGCCTGTTCGTCGACCAGGCCGCCGCGGGCCGTGTTGAGCAGCAGCGCATGCGGCTTCATCAACGCCAGTTCGGCGGTACCGATCAGGTGACGGGTCTGCTCGGTCAATGGGCAGTGCAGGCTGAGTGCATCGACCTGCGGCAGCAGCTCCCCCAGCGGCAGGCGGTCGGCGCGGGCGGGGCGGCCGGGCAGGGCGCCATACAGCACGCGCATCCCCAGGGCCTCGGCCAGGCGTGCGAAGGCACCGCCCAGTTCGCCATGGCCAAGGATGCCGAGGGTCTTGCCCTGCAGTTCGATGATCGGAAAGTCGAGCAGGCAGAACTGGCTGGCGCGCTGCCAAGCGCCCGCACGAACCGCCGCCTGGTAGTCAGGCAGACGGGTGGCCAGGGCGAGCAGCAGCATCAGCGCGTGCTGGGCCACCGAGGCGGTGCCGTAGCCCTGGCAATTGGCGACCGTGATGCTGCGCTCGCGGGCGACGGCCAGATCGATGTTGTTGGTGCCGGTGGCGGACAACAGAATCAGCTTTAGTTCGGGGCAGGCGGCCAGGGTGTCCGCATCCAGGCGCACCTTGTTGCTGATCGCCACCTGGGCGCCCTGCAGGCGCTCGACGACCTGCTCGCGGGTGCTGGCGTCATGCAGGATCAGTTCGCCGAACACCTGGCGCAGCGGCGCCAGGTCGAGATCGCCGAGGTCGAGGGAGGCGTGGTCGAGAAAGACCGCGCGAGGGCTGTTGCTCATCAGCTGTACCTGTTGCGAATGGCGGGGGCTGGCGTAAGGTTGCCAGCCTGTTCGATCGATTCCCACCCCTAGGAGGCCTCATGTACTGGGCAGAGTTTCTTACCGTGGCGCTGATCCACCTGCTGGCCGTGGCCAGCCCGGGGCCGGATTTCGCCATCGTGGTGCGCGAGAGCGTGGCCCATGGTCGCCGCGCCGGTACCTGGACGGCATTGGGCGTGGGCACCGGCATCTTCGTCCATGTGGCCTATTCGCTGCTCGGCATCGGCCTGATCGTGTCGCAGTCCATCGTGCTGTTCAACGCGCTGAAGTGGCTGGCGGCGGCCTACCTGTTCTACATCGGCATCAAGGCGCTGCGCGCCAAGCCGGCGGCACCGGGCAGCCTGGAAGTGGTCGGCGATGGCGCCGAGCGTTCGCCGCGCGGAGCCTTCATGACCGGCTTCGTCACCAATGGCCTGAACCCCAAGGCCACGCTGTTCTTCCTTTCGTTGTTCACCGTGGTGATCAACCCGCATACGCCGCTGGCAGTGCAGGCCGGCTATGGCGTCTACCTGGCCTTTGCCACGGCGACCTGGTTCTGCCTGGTGGCGCTGTTGTTCAGCCAGCGCCGGGTGCGCGCCGGTTTTGCCCGCTTGGGGCACTGGTTCGATCGGCTGATGGGCGCTGTGCTGGTGGGGCTGGGCGTGAAGCTGGCCTTCACCGAATTGCGCTGAGCAGTCGCCCATAAAAAAGCCCCGCCTAGGCGGGGCTTTTTCGTTGCGCAGCGCTTACAGCAGCTCGATGGCCACGGCAGTCGCTTCGCCGCCGCCGATGCACAGCGAGGCTACACCGCGCTTGCCACCCTTCTTCTGCAGGGCGTTGATCAGGGTGATGATCAGGCGTGAGCCGGTGGAACCCACCGGGTGGCCCTGGGCGCAGGCGCCGCCGTAAACGTTGACCTTGGCGTGGTCCAGGCCGTGTTCGCGCATGGCCAGCATGGTGACCATGGCGAAGGCTTCGTTGATCTCGTACAGGTCGACGTCGTCCTTGCTCCAGCCGGTCTTCTTGAACAGGTTGCTCATGGCGCCGATCGGCGCGATGGTGAACTCGCTCGGGTCCTGGCTCTGGGTGGCGTGGGCGACGATCTTCGCCAGTGGCTTGAGGCCACGCTTGGCGGCCTCTTCGGCGGTCATCAGGACCAGGGCGCTGGCGCCGTCGGAGATCGAGCTGGCGTTGGCGGCGGTGATGGTGCCGTCCTTCTTGAAGGCCGGTTTGAGGGTCGGAATCTTGTCCAGGTTGGCCGTCAGCGGTTGCTCGTCATCCTTTACCACCACTTCGCCCTTGCGGCTGGTGACGGTGACCGGGACGATCTCGCTGGCCAGCTCGCCGCTCTGGATGGCGGCCTGGGCGCGCTTCAGCGATTCGATGGCATAGGCGTCCATTTCCTCGCGGGTGATGCCGTACTTGTCCGCGGTCTCCTGGGCAAAGGAACCCATCAGGCGGCCGGTGCGGGCATCTTCCAGGCCGTCGAAGAACATGTGGTCCTTGATCTCGCCATGGCCCATGCGCAGGCCGGTGCGGGCCTTCTCGATGATGTAGGGGGCGTTGGACATGCTTTCCATGCCGCCGGCCACCATGACTTCGTTGCTGCCGGCCTTGAGCGCGTCGAACGCCTGCATCACGGCCTTCATGCCGGAGCCGCACAGCTTGTTGATGGTGGTGCAGCCGGTGGCGGCGGGCAGGCCGGCGCCCAGCGAGGCCTGGCGGGCCGGACCCTGCTTGAGGCCGGCGGGCAGTACGCAGCCCATGATCACCTCCTGCACGTCGGCAGGCTGGATACCGGCACGGGCCACGGCCTCGCGGATGGCGAGGGCGCCCAGCTCCACGGCAGGCACGCTGGACAGGCTGCCCTGGAAACCACCCATGGGGGTGCGGGCGCCGCTGACGATGACGATATCGGACATCGGTATTACCTCTGAAGAGTGAAGCCGGAACGGCAGGAACGATTCGATTCTACTGCGTGACCGGTAATGGCCAAAGAGTCACGGAAAAAATCATCCTTTGGGTGGATTAAGTCGGGGCTAGAGCGGTTCTAGATTGGCGACCAAGAAAAACTCCAAAAACAGGTTACCGCCATGCTGCAGACCCGTGTCATTCCGCCGACCGCCAATGCTAACCAGGCTCCGCTGCTGATCAAGCGCCTGCTGCTCTCCGGCAGCCGCTACGAGAAGACCCGCGAGATCGTCTATCGCGACCAGATGCGCTACAGCTACGCCACCTTCAACGAGCGCGTTGCGCGCCTGGCCAACGTGCTGAGCGCGGCCGGGGTCAAGGCCGGCGACACCGTGGCGGTGATGGACTGGGACAGTCACCGTTACCTGGAGTGCATGTTCGCCATCCCGATGATCGGCGCGGTGCTGCACACCATCAACATCCGCCTGTCCGCCGACCAGATCCTCTACACCATGAACCATGCCGAGGACCGCTTCGTGCTGGTCAACAGCGAGTTCGTGCCGCTGTATAAGGCGGTCGAGGACCAGTTGACCACGGTGGAGAAGACCATCCTGCTCACCGACGGGGCTGAGAAGACCGCCGACCTGCCCAATCTGGTCGGCGAGTACGAGAGCCTGCTGGCTGCGGCCAGTACCCGGTACGACTTCCAGGACTTCGACGAGAACTCGGTGGCCACTACCTTCTACACCACGGGTACCACCGGCAACCCCAAGGGCGTTTATTTCACCCATCGTCAGCTGGTGCTGCATACCCTGGCCGAGGCTGCTGTGCTCGGCAGCCTGGACAGTGTGCGCCTGCTCGGTACCGACGATGTCTACATGCCGATTACCCCGATGTTCCACGTGCATGCCTGGGGCATTCCCTACGTGGCCACCATGATGGGCATCAAGCAGGTTTACCCCGGGCGCTACGATCCCGAGTTGCTGGTCCAGCTGTGGCAGAAGGAGAAGGTCACCTTCTCCCACTGCGTGCCGACCATTCTGCAGATGGTGCTCAATGCCAAGGCCGGGCAGGGGCAGGACTTCGCCGGTTGGAAGATCATCATTGGCGGCAGCGCGCTGAATCGCGCCCTTTATGAGGCCTCCAAAGTACGAGGCATCCAGCTTACCGCAGCCTATGGCATGTCCGAGACCTGCCCGCTGATCTCGTGCGCGCACATCAACGAGGAGTTCAAGGTCGGCAGTGAGGATGAACGCGTTACCTATCGGATCAAGGCCGGCGTGCCTGTGCCGCTGGTGGAGGCGGCGCTGATGGGGCCGGACGGCCAACTGCTGCCAGCGGATGGTGAAACCCAGGGCGAACTGGTGCTGCGCGCGCCCTGGCTGACCATGGGCTACTTCAACGAGCCGCAGAAGAGCGCCGAACTGTGGGAGCACGGCTGGCTGCACACTGGCGACGTCGCGACCTTGGACGACTTCGGTTTCATCGACATCCGCGACCGCATCAAGGATGTGATCAAGACCGGTGGCGAGTGGCTGTCGTCCCTGGAGCTGGAGGATCTGATCAGTCGCCATGCGTCCGTGCGGGAAGTGGCGGTGGTCGGCATTCCCGATCCGCAATGGGGGGAGCGTCCTTTCGCCCTGCTGGTGCTGCGTGAAGGGCAGACACTGGATGCCAAGGGTCTGAAAGAGCACCTCATTCCCTTCGTCGAGTTGGGCCACATCAACAAGTGGGCAATACCCAGTCAGATCGCGATTGTTACCGATATTCCCAAAACCAGTGTGGGTAAGCTCGACAAGAAACGTATTCGTCTTGATATCGCCCAGTGGCAAGCCGCGGGCAGTGCGTTCCTGTCTACGCTCTGAGCCCGGAAGACGGGGCATCGGAGCATTTCGCTGCCCCATCCGAGCAAACGCTTGGCTTGTTAATTGCTGTCGCGTGATGAATCTGGTTGGCTCGCTCGTGCGTGACCGACCGGTCTAGAGAGGCTGGGGGCTGGAAATCACACTTTAGGGGGATCAAGCCTAGGGGGGTGGTAGCTATAGTCCGTGGCATCCATAACAAAAACACATGGAGTAGCGTCGATGACAACCACTAAACCGTTCTGGCGTATGGCCAAGCTGCCCCTGGCAGTCAGCCTTGCCTCAACCCTCGCTGCCCCGGCTTTCGGCGTCAGTTTCAATATCGGTGAAATCGAGGGCCAGCTCGACTCCACCCTGTCCGTGGGGGCCAGCTGGTCGGTGCGCAGTGCCGATCGTGATCTGATCGGCGTCAACAACGGCGGTCAGGGCTTGTCGCAGACCACCGATGACGGCCGCCTGAACTTCAAGAAGGGCGAGACCTTCTCGAAAATCTTCAAGGGCATTCACGACCTCGAGCTGAAGTACGGTGACACCGGCGTGTTCGTCCGTGGCAAGTACTGGTACGACTTCGAGCTGAAGGACGAGAGCCGTCTGTTCAAGGACATCGACGACTCCAACCGTAAAGAGGGCGCCAAGGCCGCCGGTGCCGAGTTCCTCGACGCATTCGTCTACCACAATTACGCCATCGCCGATCAGCCGGGTTCCGTGCGCCTGGGTAAGCAGGTGGTGAGCTGGGGTGAGAGTACCTTCATCCAGAACGGCATCAATGCCATCAACCCGGTTGATGTTTCCGCTTTCCGCCGTCCTGGCGCGGAAGTCAAGGAAGGTCTGATTCCGGTCAACATGTTCTACGTATCGCAGAGCCTGACCGACAACCTGTCGATGGAAGCTTTCTACCAGCTGGAGTGGGAACAGACCGTAGTCGACAACTGCGGCACCTTCTTCTCCCAGGTGGATGTGGCGGCGGATGGTTGTGACGACAATCTGCGTTTGCTGACTAACGATGAAGCTCTTGTCGGTACCCTCAACGGTCTTTTGGTGGGTGCAGGCCTTGATCCACTTGATGTGAATTCAGAAGGCAATTTGGTTGTGCGCGGCGACGACCGGGATGCTCGTGACGATGGCCAGTGGGGTGTGGCTTTCCGCTACTTCTACGAGCCGCTCGATACTGAGTTTGGCGCATATGCCATGAACTATCACAGCCGTGCACCCATCCTCAGTGCAACTGCACCTGGGCAGGATGTTTACGATGTAGCAAACGGCTTGCTGCCAGTATTCAATGGCGCGGCTTCTGCTCTGGCAATTGCTGGTAACTCTTCGTATTTCATTGAGTATCCGGAAGACATACGACTCTATGGTCTGAGCTTCTCCACCACATTGCCTACCGGTACTGCTTGGAGTGGCGAAATCAGCTACCGTCCGAATGCACCGGTTGCTTTGAATACAACGGATGTTCTTTATTCGGCTGTACGCCCGATGAATAACCCATCTGCCGCAAACCCCTATGCAGACGCCTCTGTGCTTAGCGCTGCTCCTGGTGCCACTCGTCATGGCTACAACCGCAAAGAAGTTACCCAGGTGCAGACTACTTTCACTCACTTCCTTGATCAGGTCATGGGGGCCAGCCGCCTGACTCTGGTGGGCGAAGTGGGTATGACCTTCGTCGGTGGCCTGGAGCACACTAGCGAAGCTCGCTATGGTCGCGATCCGGTCTTCGGCCCGGGTGAACTGCCTAACGGTACCTGTGAGCTGCTCAACGATGTAACTCTCGGTCGTGCCGTTGGAAACACGGATTTCTCCAACGCTACCAAAGATTGTAACGACGACGGTTTCACCACTCACAGCTCCTGGGGTTACCGCGCTCGTGCCATCTGGGATTACCCGGATGTGTTCGCCGGTATCAACCTGCGTCCGAGCATCGCCTGGTCGCATGATGTCGATGGCTACTCGCCTGGTCCGGGCGCCAACTTCGAGGAAGGTCGTAAGGCTGTCAGCCTGGGTCTCGAGGCCGAGTACCAGAACACCTACACCGCCAACCTGTCCTACACCGACTTCTTCGGCGGCGATTACAACACCCAGATCGACCGCGATTTCGTAGCCTTCAGCGTCGGCGCCAGCTTCTAAGAGACCAGGATTCTTGAGGGAACACATGCAAATGAAAACAACAAAGTACATGCTGCAATCCGGCGTCCTGGCGCTGTCCCTGCTGGCCACCAGCGTCATGGCTGCCGTTTCCGCCGAAGAGGCTGCCAAGCTGGGCACCACCCTGACTCCGCTGGGTGCCGAGAAGGCCGGTAACGCAGATGGTTCCATCCCGGAGTGGACCGGTGGCCTGCCGAAGAACGCCGGTACTGCCGATGACCGTGGCTTCCTGTCCGACCCGTTCGCCAGTGAGCAGCCGCTGTTCACCATCACCGCGCAGAACGTCGATCAGTACAAGGACAAGCTGACCCCCGGTCAGCAGGCCATGTTCAAGCGTTACCCGGACAGCTTCCGGATTCCGGTGTACCCGACTCATCGCTCCGCCACCGCTCCGCAGAGCGTGCTGGATGATGTGAAAGCCAACGCCGTCAATACCAAGCTGGTTGAGGGCGGTAACGGTCTGGAGAACTTCAAGACCGCTTACCCCTTCCCGATCCCGCAGAACGGCCTGGAAGCGATCTGGAACCAGATCACCCGCTATCGCGGCGGCAGCGTACGTCGTCTGGTAACCCAGGCCACTCCGCAGGCCAATGGTTCCTACAGCCTGGTTTACTTCCAGGATGAGTTCACCTTCCCGACCAGCCTGACCGACTACGATCCGAGCAAGCCGAGCAACATCCTGTTCTACTTCAAGCAGCGCGTGACTGCTCCGGCACGTCTGGCCGGTAACGTCCTGCTGGTCCACGAGACCCTGAACCAGGTGAAGGAGCCTCGTCTGGCCTGGCTGTACAATGCCGGTCAGCGTCGTGTGCGCCGTGCTCCGCAGGTGTCCTACGATGGCCCGGGTACCGCCGCCGACGGTCTGCGTACTTCCGACAACTTCGACATGTACAACGGTGCTCCTGACCGTTACGACTGGAAGCTGAACGGCAAGAAGGAGATCTACATTCCGTACAACTCCTACAAGCTGGACTCGCCGAAGCTGAAGTACGCCGACATCATCAAGGCCGGCCACCTGAATCCGGATCACACTCGCTATGAGCTGCATCGCGTGTGGCACGTAACCGGCACCCTGAAGGCTGGCGAGCGTCACATCTATGCCAAGCGTGATGTGTTCATCGACGAGGACACCTGGCAGGCCGCTGTGATCGACCACTACGACGGTCGTGGCGCTCTGTGGCGTGTGGCTGAGGCTCATGCCCAGTACTACTACGACAAGCAAGTGCCGTGGTACACCGTTGAGACGCTGCACGACATCATCTCCGGTCGTTACCTGGCCCTGGGTATGAAGAACGAGGAGAAACAATCCTACGACTTCAACTACAAGGCCGCGACCACCGATTACACCCCGGCAGCCCTGCGTCAGGCTGGCGTGCGTTAATCGTTGCGTGATCGAAGAAGCCGGCCTAGTGCCGGCTTTTTCGTTTCTGGCGGACGGTGTGGACTTCAAATGCAAGACGCGAGCGGATAGTCTGCGGACATTTCGCGCCTGGATGCCGATTCCGCCCGTGACCGACCTGTCCCGTTCTTCCGCTGTCGCCAGCTTTCCGGTTTCCGCCGGCGAGGGGCGCTTCTTCCGTCCCCCCCTGCCTGCTGGTCATGTGCTGCGGCCGCGTTTGTGTGAGCGTCTGGAAGAGGGCATGGACGGGCGCCTGCTGCTGGTTTGCGCACCGGCCGGTTTTGGCAAGAGTTCGTTGGCGGTGGAGTTCTGTGAGCGCCTGCCTGCCCACTGGCAGAGCCTTTGGCTAAGCCTCAACCGGCGCGATGGTGATCCCGGGCGTTTCCTCGAACGCATGCTGGAAGGGCTGCGTCAGCATTTTCCTCGGATAGGCGATGAGGCTCTGGGGCTGTTGAAGATGCGCCAGCGCCACCAGCCTTTCGCCTTCGAAGAATGGCTGGATGGGTTGCTCGACGAGCTGGGCGAACGCCTCGATCCTGCCAGTCCGCTGCTGCTGGTGCTGGACGATTACCACCTGGCTCAAGGTGCGGTACTGGATCGCTGCCTGCAATTCTTCCTCAATCATCTGCCGGCCGGCATGCTGGTGCTGGTGACCAGCCGCCAGCGCCCCGACTGGCATCTGGCCCGCTTGCGCCTGTCGCGGCAACTGCTTGAGCTGCAGGAGCAGGATCTGCGCCTGACCCTCGACGAGACCCGTGAATTGCTTTCCGAGCAGGGGGCCGAGCTGCCTGGCGAGGCGCTGGACAACCTTGTGCAGCGCAGCGAGGGCTGGGCCGCCGGCTTGCGCCTGTGGCTGCTCACTGCCGCCGAGGGTGAGCGTGGTCTGCACGGCGCTCAGGGCATGATCCGCGATTACCTGCTGGAGGAGGTGATCGAGCGCCAGCCGCCCGAGCTGCAGGCCTTTCTTTATGACACCGCCTGCCTCGATCGCTTCTGCGCCGAGTTGTGCGATGCGGTGCGCGACAGCCATGACAGTGCCGCCATGCTCCAGCACCTGCAGGCGCACCAGGTGTTTCTGGTGCCGCTGGATGAGCAGGGCCACTGGTTCCGCTACCACCACCTGTTCTCCGATCTGCTGCGCGCCAATCCGGCCAGCCAGCTGTCGCAGCCGCTGTCTCGTCTGCACCTGCGGGCCTGTCGCTGGTTCAGCAGTCAGGGACGCCTGGACGAGGCCGTCGAGCAGGCCTTGCGTGCAGGTCAGCCGGATGTGGCGGCCAGCCTGGTGCAGAACTTCTCCGAGGAGCATCTGCTGGCCGAACAGAACGTCGCCATGTTGCTGCGCTGGAAGATGGATCTGCCCGACAGTCTGCTGACCAGCACCCCACGGCTGATCCTGCTCTACAGCTGGGCGTTGGCCCTGGCCTGTCAGCTGGACGCAGCGGAAGACCTGGCCAACCACCTGCAGCGCTTCCTGCCGGCCCCCAGTGGCGCCGAGCAGCAATCGCTGCTGGCGCAATGGCTGGCCATCAGTGGCGTGATTGCTCGCGGTCGCGGTGACAGCGACAACGCCGAGCTTTACTGCAGTCAGGCTCTGGCAGGCATGCCTGGCCAGCACTACGGCTCGCGCCTGCTGTGCCTCTCCACGCTGGCCAATCTGGCGGTGGTGCGGGGCGATCTGTGGCGTGCGCGCGGCCTCAATCGCGAGGCTCTGGAACTGGCCCAGCGTCACGGCAACCCGCTGTTCGAGGCCTTCTGTCACTATGATCGCGGTCGCGTGCTGCTGGCCCGCGGCGAGATCCTTCGTGCGTTGGAGGAGGTGCGAGCCGGTCTTGAGCGCCTGCGTGGCCTGTCGAGCCAGCGGGTGTATGCGGTGCGTGCACGGCTGACCCTGTACGAGGGCTTTCTGCTCGCCCTGCGCCTGTGTCCGGAGCAGGCCCGTGAGCGCTTGCAGGCTGGTATCGCCGAGGCGCGTGCCTGCCGCGATATCAGCCTGCTGGTCGGCTACTGCATCCTGGCCAGTCAGGAGGGACGCCTGGGGCGACTCAATGAGGCATTCGCCCTGCTGGCCGAGGCTGAGCGCCTGATGCATATCTGGGATGTGCCGCCGGTTTACTACCTGGCGATGATTACCGTGACCAAGTGCGAGTTGTGGCTCAGTCAGGGGCAGGTCGACTTGGCCAACGCCTGGTTGTTGCGCCTGGCCGAGACCTACGGCGGTGAGCTGGCTGCCGCCGCGCCCGAGTTCCATCCGCAGCTGCCGCTGCACATCGAGCTGCAGCGTGCGGCCCTGGAGCGGCGTACGGGCCAATTGGAGGCCGCCGAGCGCCGATTGCGAGCGCTGACGCAGCGCGCCCAGAGCCAAGGGGGGCAACTGCTTGGCGTGTTTGCCCAGGTGCAGTTGAGTCTGTTGCTGTATGCCGGTGGTCGTGAGCGGGATGCCCAGCAGCAGCTGCTAGCCGGTCTGGAGTTGGCCAGCGGTGGCACGCTGCTGCCATTCTACGAACTGCTTGCCCATCAGCCAGCGTGGCTGCGGGCACAGCTGCAAACGGCACCGGCTTCCGCGCTGTGCGAGGATCTGCGCCGCTGCCTGCCGGATGAGCTTGCAGTCGAGCCGCTGCCTGTTGGCACTGCCGAGGCGCTGAGTACCCGCGAGCTGGCGGTGTTGCGGTTGATCGCCCTGGGTTGTTCCAATCAGGAGATCAGCGAGCGACTGTTCATCTCCCTGCATACGGTTAAAACCCACGCCCGCCACATCAACAGCAAACTTGGTGTGGAGCGGCGTACCCAGGCCGTGGCCCGGGCCAAGGGATTGGGATTGATCAGCTGACCTCCAGCGGGTCGAACTCGCGGCGCCGTTCCAGGATCAGCTGCAGGTTGTCGTGCTGCCAGGGGTGAAAGTCGGCCCGGTAGAAGTCGAAATAGGCTCGCACCAGCGGCTTGAGTATGCCGCGGCTTCCCCACAGCCAACCCAGGCCGTCGCGCCAGATCCGCCAGTTCCACAGCAAACCGTCGCGGCGCAGCATGTGCACCAGTCCCTTGACCGTATCCAGGGTGAAGAAGAACGTGCTCTGCAGCATCGCGCGGCGGCGCAGCCAGACCTTGCCGCAGACTTGCTGGTAGAGGTCGAAGGCCACCGCCTTGTGCTCACTTTCCTCCAGTGCATGCCAGCGCCACAGGCGCGCCATAGTCGGATCGGCACCTTCCAGCCAGTCCGGGTTCTGCAGGATGGCGTCAGCCATGATCGCGGTCAGGTGTTCCACGGCGGTGGTTGCCGCCAGGTGCACCTTGGGCGGTAGATGCCTGCGCACGAAGGCCAGGCGTTTCTTCAGGCGCCGTTCCAGGTAATCGAGGTCGTAGCCGCTCTCGCGCAGGGCCTCGCTGTAGTGCTGGTGTTCACGACTGTGATGTGCCTCCTGGCCGATGAAGCCGCGGATCTGTGCCTGCTGCTGCGGGTCGGTCACCTGGTCGCGGTAGGCGCGCACCGAGTCGATGAAAAAACGCTCACCGTCGGGAAACAGCAACGACATGGCATCGAAGAAGTGGCTCTTGAAGGCGTCGCCGCTGTGCCAGTGGCGCAGCCAGGGCGAGGGCAGCGCAAATTCGGGCTGACGCGGCTTGATCAGCAGGTCGTGCGGGGTGGGGCAGTGCATGCGGCCTCCCATCTTGTTGTTATCAGTGCGGGGACTATGGGCTTGTGGGCTTTTCCCGGACAAGGTTATCTTCAGCCAAATTGCAGGTCATATCTGGCCAAGGGCTGGCGCGGTGCCTATGAGCAAACCTCTTACTCTGAGTTCCGAGCTGGTGCCAGTGGCCTATGCCGAGGCGCTGCTGCAGTTGGCCGGGGAGTTGGGTGCTGGCCGCGAGCAGCTGCTCGCCGTTGCCGGGTTGCGCCCGGAACAGCTGCACAGCCCCACCGGCCGGTTGTCCTTCACCGACTTCCACCAGCTTGCCAGCGCTGCCTTGCTGCGCTGCGACGAGCCGGCGCTGGGCCTGTTGCTCGGCTTGCGCCTCAACGCATCGGCGCATGGCATTCTTGGCTACGCTCTGCTGTCCAGTGCCAACCTGGGCAAGGCGGTGCACTTTGCCCTGCGCTACTACCGGGTGCTGGGACTGACCTTCGACCTCGAGTTGGTGGACAGTTCTGACTCACTGGAGCTGCGTGCCAGTGAGTCGATTCCGCTGGGCATGCTTAGTCGCTTCGCCGCCGAAGGTCTGTTCGGCAGCCTGTATGCGATCGCTCAGTTCCTGCTCGGCGAGCCTCCCCAGGGCGTAGAGATCGGCTTTGCCTATCCTGAGCCTGCACATGCCACGCGCTACCAAGAAGCATTCGGCGTGGCGGCGGCCTTCGACCAGCCGTGGCACTGGTTCCGTCTGCCGCGCCACTATCTGGACCGGCCCATGGCCCTGGCCAATCCCGCCACCATGCAGATGTGCGAGCAGCAGTGCGAGGCCTTGCTGGCCAGCCTCGATGTGCAGGAGGGGCTGCTCAGCCGCCTGCGCCGACTGCTGCTGGCGCGCCCTGGTGAATTCCCCAACCTGGACAGCGCCGCCAGCGCCCTGCACACCAGCGGCCGCAGCCTGCGCCGTCACCTGGCTGCTGCGGGCACCAGTTACCAGCAGGTGCTCGACGAGGTGCGCAAGCGCCTGGCCCTGCAGTACCTGGAGACGACCCACCTGCCGTTGTTCGAGATCGCCGTGCTACTGGGGTTCAGCGATCCATCCAACTTCCGCCGCGCCTTTCGCAAATGGACGGGGAGGGCGCCGACGGATTATCGTGCCCGCCCCGTGACGCCCGAGGAGAACGCTAGATGATCGACAGCCCGCAACCCAGCCTGATCCGCGAAACCTTCCCCGTCGGCCCCTTGCAGTGCAACTGCACGATCATCGGCGATCCTGTGACCAAGAAGGCCATCGTCGTCGATCCGGGGGGTAACCCCGAGATGATCATGGCGCGCCTGGACAAGCATGGGCTCAAGGTGGTGAGCATCATCCACACGCACGCTCATCTGGATCACTTCCTGGCCTCTGGGCAGATGAAGGAGAAGACTGGCGCGACCCTGCACCTGCACAAGGACGACCAGTTCCTCTGGGATAACCTGGAGATGCAGTGCCGCATGTTCGGTGTGCCCTACACCCCGGTGCCGGCCCCGGACCAGTGGCTGGCCGACGACGAGGAACTGGCCTGCGGCTGCGGCGTCGCGCTGCATACGCCAGGGCATACCCCAGGCTCCACCAGTTTCTGGTTCGCCGAGGCCAAGCTGCTGATTGCCGGCGATACCCTGTTCCGCCGTGGTATCGGCCGTACCGACCTGTGGGGTGGCGACTATGCGACCATCGAGCGTTCGATCAGGCGCCTCTACACTCTGGATGAGGATGCCACTGTGGTGACTGGCCACGGACCGGATACCCGGCTGGGTGACGAGATGCGCGAGAACCCGTTCATCCGCGCCTGACCGGGAATTTTTCCTCGCGTCCCGGCTCTAACAGAGCGTCGGTCCGTGCGACCGGTAACCCCGTTTCAGGAGCAGCAGAACCATGTTGAATACTTCACGCCTGACCATCGCCGCCGTTCTGGTGGCCCTGCTGTCGGGCTGTGCCTCGCAGAACCCCTATGACAATCAGAGCCAGCAAAGCTCCGGTGGCATGAGCAAGACCGCCAAGTACGGCGGCCTGGGAGCTCTCGCCGGTGCGGTGGCCGGGGCTGCGATCAATCATGACAATCGTGGCAAGGGCGCGTTGATTGGCGCCGCAGTGGCCGGTGCGGCGGGTGCGGGCTATGGCTACTACGTCGACAAGCAGGAAGAAGAGCTGCGTCGCAGCATGCAGGGCACCGGCGTGGAAGTGCAGCGCCAGGGCGATACCATTCAGCTCATTATGCCGGGCAACATTACCTTTGCCACTGACTCGGCCGACATCGCCAGCAGTTTCTACGCGCCGCTCAACAACCTGGCTACCTCCTTCCGCCAGTACAACCAGAACAGTATCGAGATCGTCGGGCATACCGACAGCACCGGCAATCACGCCTACAACATGGGCTTGTCGCAGCGCCGTGCGCAGAGTGTCGCCAACTACCTGACGGCTCAGGGTGTTGATGCCTCGCGATTGAGTACCCGTGGTGCCGGTCCTGATCAACCTGTTGCCAGCAATGCCACGGCAGAAGGGCGTGCCCAGAACCGCCGGGTTGAAGTCACCTTGCGCCCCCTGCCTGGCGCGCAGTACTGATCCACAAGGCCCCGTCAGGGGCCTTTTGTTTTCTTGCGCCAGGCGGGGGCGTCTGTCTTCGCAGCTTGTGAGAGAAAAACCTGACTACACTCTCAGCAGCCGCGCCGCATGGCGTACTGGCTGGCCGCCTCCGGTGAGCGAGGTGGTCTGCTGAAGGAACAGGAGGCCCCATGGACGATGCCGCTCCCGCCTTTTTCTCACGCAGGGTCAGGATGCCCCTGCTGGTTAGTCTGTTGCTGTTTGCCGTTCTGGGTTCACTGGTGTTGTGGCAATGGCAGATTCTGGAGCGCTCCAGTCGGGAGTCTCAGGAGCAGCGCTTCGCGCTGGCCGCAGACGGCGTCGAGTTCAGTATTCGTGAGCGCATGCGTGCCTACGAAATGGTCCTGCGGGGCATGGCGGGTCTGATGACCGGCAGTGACCGGGTCTCCGATCAGGAATGGCAGCGTGCAACCGACCAACTGCAGTTGCAGGAGCAATATCCGGGTATCCAGGCCATCGCCTGGGCGCCCTACCTGAAGGGTGGCAGTCTGCAGGCATTCGTCGACCAGGTACGCCGCGAGCGCAAGGACTATCAGGTCTATCCCGCGGGGGAGCGCGAGGACTACAGTGTTGTCGAGTTCATCTATCCGCTGGATTGGCGCAACCGGCGTGTGCTCGGCTTTGATATGTACAGCGAGCCGACACGTCGAGCCGCCATCGTTCAGGCTCGGGATTTGGGCGAGGCCGTACTGACCGGCCCGCTGCGGCTCAAGCAGGAGACGGAGCGGGACGCCCAGGCGGGCGTTTTGCTTTACCTCCCGGTGTATCGGCTCAGTGCGCCACTGAGCACGGTCGAGGAGCGCGGCCAGGCCCTGCTGGGCCTGGTGTGCGGCTCCTTCCGCATGGCGGACCTGATGCGCGGCATACTGGGCAGCAGTGCCGATTTGTTTGCGGTTGAGTTGATTGATGCGGCCGACGTGAAGACGCCCCTGCTGGCGCCGAGCGAGGCACGTCAGGCTCCGGCCAGTTTCCGCACGGTACGCAGCTTTCACTTCTACGGTCGTGAGTGGCGTCTGCACGTCAGCAGCACGGCGGTCTATGAGGCCGCCGTCGCAAACAGCGGATTACCGGTTGGTCTGGGCAGCAGCCTGCTCGCGGCGTTGCTGTTGTCCGTGCTGGCCGGTGGCTTCCTTTATTCGCGCGAGCGCACCCTGTTTCAAAGCGAACAGCAGCGACTGCGCCTGCAGGAGAGTGAAGAGCGCTTCCGCCTGGTGGTGGAGGCATCGCCTAACGCCATCGTGCTGGTTGACCGAGAGGGCCGGGTGGCGATGGTCAATCGCCAGGTCGAGTTATTGTTCGGTCATGAGCGTGATGAGCTGCTGGGGTACTCGGTGGAACGCCTGTTACCGGACAATCTGCGGCAGGGCCACATCGCGATGCGGCAGGTGTTTCACCAGACGCCGGAACAGCGGCGCATGGGCGGTAATCGCGAGCTTTTTGGCCAGCACCGTGATGGTAGCCTGATTCCGCTAGAGATAAGTCTGGCCCCGATTCGCACCGGCAGTGAGCTGCTGGTGCAGGCGGTGATCATCGACATCCGGGAGCGCAGGGCTGCTGAAGAGCGTTTCCGCCTGGTCGTCGAGGCTTCACCCAACGCCATCGTACTGGTCGATGCCGATGGCCGGCTGAATATGATCAATCGCCAGGTGGAGCGGATATTCGGTTATTCGCGTGATGAGCTTCTGGGCAAGCCCGCGGACACCTTGCTGCCGGAGTCTGCCCGAGACTTCCGGGCGGCCTTCCGCGAAAGCCTCTCCGTTGAGCCGACGACCCCGGCAGGTACGGGTAACCGCGAGATCTTCGGGCGGCACCGCGATGGCCATCCGATCCCGCTCGAGGTCAGTCTCTCGCCACTGCGCAACGGTTCAGCCCAGTTGGTGCAGGCGGTGATTATCGACATCAGTGAGCGCAAGGCCGCCGAGCAGCGTTTGCGCGAGCAGGCGGAACAGCTGGCGCTGGCCAATCGCTACAAATCCGAGTTTCTCGCCAACATGTCGCACGAGCTGCGCACGCCGCTCAACAGCATCCTCATCCTCAGTGAGCAGCTTCGCCATAACGTGGCGGGCAATCTGACCGAAAAGCAGGTCAAGCATGCCGACATTGTCTACAAGGCCGGTAACGACCTGCTGCAGCTGATCAACGACGTGCTTGATCTGGCCAAGATCGAGGCCGGTCGGGTGCAGCTCAAGCTGGAGCCACTGAACATTCACGACCTGTTGGTGGAGCTCGATTCCAGCCTGCGCCCGATGGCGGAGATCAAGGGTTTGCGCCTGCTGACCCACCTGGAGCCAGGCGTGCCGAAGATGATTCACAGCGACCGTGGGCGTCTGCAGCAGATCCTGCGCAATCTGCTGTCCAACGCGCTGAAGTTTACCGAGCATGGCGAGGTGGAACTGTCCATCGGCCAATCGATGGTCTCGCTGGACGAGCAGCGCGAGACGCTGGAGTTCGTCGTCCGTGACAGTGGCATCGGTATCGACCCGGCGCAGCATGAGCGTATCTTTCAGGCCTTCCAGCAGATTGATGGCTCCACCAGCCGACGCTTCGGCGGTACCGGGTTGGGGTTGGCCATCACGCGCCAGCTGGTCGAAGTACTGGGGGGGCAGATCAGCCTGGACAGCACTCCCGGCAGGGGCTCTCGCTTCATCGTTCGCTTGCCGGTGGTGGCGCTGCCGACGCTTGAGCAGCGCTCCGAATCATCCGATGCCACACCACAGCGCCAGGGCAGTGGCCCGGCGCTGCTGATTGTCGAGGATGACCCCAACTTTGCCGCCGTGATTGCCGAGGAGGCACAGGCGCACGGCTTTTCGAGCGTGCACTGCCGTACCGGCAAGCAGGCCATTGCCCTGTTGCAGAGCGAGCGTTTCGTTGCGGTGATACTGGACATCCTCCTGCCGGATATCAGTGGCTGGCAGATCTATCGGCGTCTGCGTGGCCTGCTGCAGCACCGCGACGTACCGGTACACATCGTTTCTTGTGTTCCACAACCTCAGGACTGGCAGAGCGAGGGCACGCGCTACCTGGTCAAGCCAATCGCGCGTGAGGACCTTGAGCAAGTGTTCCAGGACATCGTGCTGCCCGATAAGCCCTCGCGCGACCTGTTGCTGGTCGAGGATATCGAGGTCGAGCGCGAGCACTATCGCGAGCACCTGACGCACATGGGCTTCCAGGTGGTGGCCCTGAGCAATGCGGAACAGGCTCTGCAGGCCTACGCGGGAAAGCGGTTTGACGCGCTGGTGATCGATCTCGACTTGCCCGACCAGGATGGCTTCGATCTGCTCGAAACGCTCCGCCGCGAACGTCCCTTGCAGGGAGTGCAGGTGGTGATCAATACCGGTGTGGATGTAACCCGGCAGGACCTGCAGCGCTTGCGACGCTACTCGGCGGTCGTGGTCCGCAAGAGCGGCGATGACCTGGGGCCACTCAGTGACGCCTTGCAAGGCTTCCTCGCGATCCTTCAGGAGCCCCAGGCCGAGAGTCAGGTGCTGGGAGGCAAGCGGGTGCTGCTGGTGGATGACGATATCCGCAACATCTACGCCATGACGGCGTTGCTCGACGAACTTGGGCTGGTGGTGGTGGCGGCCAAGGACGGTGAGGAGGCGCTGCAGGTATTCGACCGCGAACCTTTTGATCTGGTGCTGATGGACATGGCCATGCCCAACATGGATGGCTACACCGCTACCCGCATTCTCAAGGGCGAGCGCGCTTGCGCCATCCCGGTTATTGCCCTGACCGCCCACGCGATGAAGGGTGACCGGGAGAAGTGCATTACCGCAGGCTGTGACGATTACCTGGCCAAGCCGGTAGGGCGCCAGGAACTGTTGGAAATGCTGCATCGCTGGCTGGCCGTCGGGCAGGCGCCGCAGCACCCGCCACCGGGTTGAGAGGAGGCCGGCATGGCACAGATGCAACTGGAGGCCGCGACCGCGCAGCAGGTGCTGCTGGTGGTGGATGACCGCGAAGAGAACCTGGTGGCCATGGAGGCACTGCTCGGCGACGGGCAGTGGGACGTGCGCACCGTCAACTCGGGGGAGGCGGCCCTGCGCTGCCTGATGGAGGAGGAGGTCGGCCTGGTGCTGCTCGATGTGCAGATGCCGAAGATGGATGGCTTCGAAGTGGCCAGGCTGATGCGTGGCAGCCCGCACACGCGCCACACACCGATCATCTTCCTGTCCGCCATTGCCCACACCGAGGATTCGGTGCTGCAGGGCTATACCATCGGCGCGGTGGACTTCATCCTCAAACCGTTCGACCCCAAGGTGCTCAGGCACAAGATCGGCGCCCTGCTGGAGCAGGAGCGTCATCGTCACGAACTGCTGCAACTGACCCAGCAACTGGACAGCGAGCGCGCCTTCAACGCCTCGGTGCTGGACAACGCATCGGAGGGCATCCTGGTGATCGACAAGGAGGGCATCATCCGCTTCGCCAACCCGGCCATTGCGCAGATGCTCCACGGCGAGGTGGCCGATCTGACCGGGAGTGCATTGCTGTCCTATCTCAAGGCGCCGCAGATGCCGACCGACTGGAAGGACAGCGAATTCTACCGGCACTGGCGCGCCGGCCAGACCTACCGGGCGCACGATGCGGTGCTGGCGACGCTGAGTGGCGACTACCTGCCGGTGGCACTGTCCTGCTCACCGCTGCCGCAGCATCAGAACTCCATGGTGCTGATTGCGCTGGACATGTCGGTGGTGCGTGACCTGCATGCCCAGCTGGAGTCGCAGGCAATCACCGATGCCCTGACCGGCCTGTACAACCGGCGCGGCTTTCACCAGATTCTGGAATCCACGCTGTCGCGCATCGACCGCAGTGGCAAGCGCATGGCCGTGCTCTACCTCGATCTGGACGGCTTCAAGCGGATCAACGACTCGCTCGGCCACGCTGCCGGTGACCAGGTCCTGCGCAAGGTCGCCGAGCAGCTGAAGACCTGCCTGCGCCCCTACGATTGCGTGGCGCGCATGGGCGGTGACGAGTTCACTGCCTTGCTCGATTCCCTCGATCACCCCGAGGATGCCGCGCGGGTGGCGGAGAAGCTGATCGAGCTGGTGTCGGTGCGGCACAAGGTGGACGGTGTCGAGTTCACCCTGGGCGCCAGCGTCGGCATCGCCTGCTATCCCGAATGCGGGCAGACCGTGGACGGCCTGCTGCGCTCGGCCGACATGGCCATGTACGAGGCCAAGCGTGCGGGGCGCCAGCAGTACCGCTTCTTCTCGCCGGAGATGAACGGGCGCGCGCGTTCGCGCCTGATGCTGGAGGAGAGCCTGCGCAATGCCATCGAGCAGGATGACTTCGTGCTGGTCTACCAGCCACAGATCGAGCTCGCCACGGGGCGCCTGCGTGGTTTCGAGGCGCTATTGCGCTGGGAGCACCGGGTGGCCGGCACCATCTCGCCGGGCGTGTTCATCCCGCTGCTGGAGGAGACCCGTCTGATCAACCGTCTGGGCGAATGGATATTCGACCAGGGCGTGCGCCAGTGTCAGGCCTGGCGCGAGCGTTTCGGCGAACAGCTGCTGCTCAGCCTCAACGTCAGCCCGGTGCAGTTCGGCATGCCGCAGCTGGTCGACGACCTGCGCCGGGTGCTGGATTTGCACGGCCTGCAGGCCTCGCAGCTGGAGGTGGAGGTCACCGAGAGTGCGCTGATGCAGGATCTCGACATCACCCGCGAGCAGCTGCGTCAGTTGCGGGAGCTGGGTGTGCGCATCGCCATCGACGACTTCGGTACGGGCTATTCGTCGCTGGCCTACCTGCGCCACTTCGAGCTGGATACCCTGAAGATCGACCGGCTGTTCATTGCCAACATGCTGGGCTCGCCGAAGGACGCGGCGATCGTCAGCACCATCATCGATCTCGGTCATCACCTGGGGTTGGAGGTGATCGCCGAAGGCGTGGAGACCCCCGAGCAGCGCGACTGGTTGATCGCTCATCACTGCACCACCATGCAGGGGTTCCTGGTGGCGCCGGGGTTGCCGGTGGCGCGTGCCAGCGCCTTCCCGACGCGCCTGGACTGGAGCAGCTGGCGGCCTGACGAGCCGCCGCACTCCAGCTGATTTCAGTCGCGGCCGGGGAACTGCCGGTGCAGCTCGGCCAGCTGGGCGTCCTTGGCCTGCCACAGCTGGTTGACCCACTGCTGGAACTGCAGGCGGTACTGCTCGTCCTGGTCGTAGTTGTGGCCGACGAACGCGGCAGGCACATCCAGCTTGGCGAAGCGCACCACCACCTCGCCGACGTTGCCGCACAGCAGGTCCCAGAAACCGGGATTGCCGCCCGGGTAGTGGATGGTGACGTTGACGATGGCATCCAGCTGCTCACCCATCGCGTCCAGCACGAAGGCGATGCCGCCGGCCTTGGGCTTGAGCAGGTACTGGAACGGCGAGTTCTGCTGGGCATGCTTCTGCGGCGTGAGGCGGGTACCTTCGAGGAAATTGAAGACCGATACCGGGTTGCTCTTGTAGCGCTCGCAGGCCTTGCGCGTGGTGGCCAGGTCCTGGCCGCGTTTTTCCGGATGCTTGGCCAGGAACTCCTTGCTGTAGCGCTTCATGAACGGGAACTCGAGTGCCCACCAGCACAGGCCGATCACCGGCACCCAGATCAGCTCCTGCTTGAGGAAGAACTTCAGCAGCGGCATGCGCCGGTTGAGCAGGTATTGCAGCACCAGAATATCCACCCAGCTCTGGTGGTTGCTGGTGACCAGGTAGGAGTGGCGCATGTCCAGCCCCTGGATACCCTCGACGTCCCAGCGGGTGTCGCGCACCAGGTTCATCCAGAATTTGTTCACGCCGATCCAGAACTCCGCGATGCCATGCATCACCGCGCGCAGCACGCGCTGTGCGGCGGGGAAGGGCAGCAACAGCTTGAGCAGGGCCACGGTGAACAGCGGCCAACAGCAGATCAGGGTGTTGAGGGCCAGCAGCAGGGCGCTGATGACTCCGCGCAGCGGGGCGGGCAGGAAATGCAGCATGGGCTCGGAAGGCTCCTGGTCAGGGGGCGTTCTGTGCGCCCCGTTCGGGTCGAGATACCTGCAGCACTCCCTGCGGCAAGTCGGTCCGGCGCCAAGGTTAACGCTTGTACACTGAACGGCAAGTGCTGTCTTTGACCGTTTGGTCTGTTTGCCGGGCCTGTGCATCTGCGGCGGCGCGTCCGATTCTAGCCCAAGCCTTGCTGCGCAGGCATGCGCGGCCAGGGCTTCCGGCCGCGCTGCGGCGCTGAGTTCGCTCAGACCTCCCGGGACGCCGCCTGGATCGCGGTGAGGGCGATGGTGAAGACGATGTCGTCCACCAGCGCGCCGCGCGACAGGTCGTTCACCGGCTTGCGCAGGCCCTGCAGCATCGGGCCGACGCTGACGCAGTCGGCGCTGCGCTGCACGGCCTTGTAGGTGGTGTTGCCGGTGTTCAGGTCGGGGAACACGAACACGGTGGCGCGGCCGGCGACCTGGCTGTTCGGGGCCTTCTGCCGGCCGACGCTGGCGATGGCGGCGGCGTCGTATTGCAGCGGGCCGTCGATCAGCAGTTGCGGGTTCTGCTCGCGGGCCAGGCGGGTGGCCTCGCGCACTTTCTCCACCTCGGCGCCGCTGCCGGAGTCGCCAGTGGAGTAGCTGATCATCGCCACCCGCGCCGGCACGCCGAAGGCCTCTGCAGAGGCGGCGCTCTGCAGGGCGATCTCGGCCAGCTCGGCGGCATTCGGGTCGGGGTTTACCGCGCAGTCGCCGTAGACCAGTACCTGGTCCGGCAGGAGCATGAAGAACACCGAGGACACCAGGTTGTAGCCCGGCGCGGTCTTAATCAGCTGCAGGGCCGGGCGAATGGTATTGGCTGTGGTGTGGATGGCGCCGGAGACCAGGCCGTCGACTTCGTCCAGGGCCAGCATCATGGTGCCCAGCACCACGCTGTCCTCCAGCTGGGCCAGGGCCATCGGCGCGTTGAGGCCCTTGCCCTTGCGCAGCTCGACCATCGGCTCGACATAGCGCTCGCGCACCTGCTCGGGATCGAGGATTTCCAGGCCCGGTGGCAGCTCGATGCCCTGGGCCTTGGCCACGTTATGGACTTCTTCCGGCTTGGCCAGCAGTACGCAGCGGGCGATGCCGCGGGCTTGGCAGATGGCGGCGGCCTGCACCGTGCGCGGCTCGCTGCCCTCGGGCAGGACGATGCGCTTGTTGGCCGCCTGGGCACGGCGCACCAGCTGGTAGCGGAAGGCCGGCGGCGACAGGCGCAGCTCGCGTGGCGTACCGCAGCGCTGGGTCAGCCAGTCCAGGTCGATATGTCCGGCTACGAACTCGGTGACCTTCTCCGCGCGCTCGCGGTCGTCCACCGGGATTTCCTTGTTCATGCGGTTGAGGTTGGTCGCCGTGTCGTAGGAGCCGGTGCTCACCGTCAGCACCGGCAGGCCGCCCTGCAGGGCGCCCTGGCATAGCTCGAGGATGCGTGGGTCTGGCGGGAAGTCGCTGCACAGCAGCAGACCGGCCAGCGGCACACCGTTCATGGCCGCCAGGCTGGTGGCGAGGATGATGTCGTCACGGTCGCCGGGGGTGACCACCAGCACGCCGGGCTTGAGCAATTGCACGGTGTTGGGCACGGCGCGCGCGCACAGCACGATCTGCTGTACACGGCGTTGTTCGTAGTCGCCGGCGTTGAGGATCTGCGCGCCGAGCAGCTCGGCCACGTCGCGGGTGCGCGGCGCGTTCAGCTCATCCTGCCAGGGGATGCAGCCGAGCAGGCGAAAGTCCTCGCCGCGCAGCAGCGGCGAGAGCTGGCCGAGCTGCTCGGTGAAGGTCTCGATACCCTGCGGGTGGCGGACCTTGTTGAGGATCACGCCGAGCACCTTGGGGTCCTTGGGGCCGCCGAACAGCTGGGCCTGGATCTCGATGCGGTCGGACAGTTCAGTCAGGCTCTCCGGTTCTTCGCCCTCGGGCGCCGACACCAGAATGATCTCGGCATCCAGGCTTCTGGCCAGGTGCACGTTGACCCGCGCCGCATAGCTGGCGTGGCGCGTCGGCACCATGCCCTCGACGATCAGCACGTCCATGCCCTCGGCAGCCTGCTGGTGCAGGCGCACGATCTCCTCCAGCAGTTCGTCCAGTTGGCCGTCGCCGAGCATGCGCTCGACCTGTGCCAGCGGCAGCGACTGCGGCGGCAGCAGGCCGTGGGTGCGCGCGACCAGCTCGCTGGAACGCTCGGGTCCGGCATCGCCAGCATGCGGCTGGGCGATCGGCTTGAAGAAGCCGACCTTCAGGCCGGCGCGTTGTAGGGCGCGGATCAGGCCGAGGCTGATGGACGTGAGGCCGACGCCGAAACCGGTGGGCGCGATGAAGAAGGTGTGCATGGGTATTCCTTGAGCGGTCAGGCGGTGAGCAGGGCCAGGGTGTCGAGGGCGATCTGCCGTTCCTCGTTGGTCGGCACCACCAGCACCCGCGGGTGGCCATCGGCGCCGATGGCGCCGGCGATGCCACGGATGCAGCGGGCATTGGCTTGCGGATCGAGGGCCAGATTGAACAGTTTCAGGTGCTCCACCGTCTTGCTGCGGATCAACGGCGAGTTCTCGCCGATGCCGCCGGTGAAGATCAGGCCATCCAGCCGCGGCAGGGCGCAGCTCATCGCGGCCAGGGACTTGGCCAGGCGGTAGCAGAACACCTCGATGGCCAGGGTGGCGCCGGCGTGGCCCTGCTCGCGCGCCTGCTCCAGGCTGCGCATGTCGTTGGACAGGCCGGACAGGCCGAGCAGGCCGCTGTCCTTGTTGAGCATGGCGTCGATCTGCTCCAGGCTCCAGCCCAGGGTGCGGGCCAGGTGGCCGTGCAGGTTGGGGTCGACGTCGCCGCTGCGGGTGCCCATTACCAGGCCTTCCAGCGGGGTCAGGCCCATGCTGGTGTCGCGGCTCTGGCCGTCGACGATGGCGCAGGTCGAGCAGCCGTTGCCCAGGTGGGCCGAGAGCCAGCTGCTGGCGGCGTAGGGCACCCCGGCCATCTCCGCAGCGCGCTGGCTGACGTAGCGGTGGCTGGTGCCATGGAAGCCGTAGCGGCGTACGCCGTGCTCGCGGTACAGCTGTTCCGGCACCGCGTAGCGGTAGGCATGCTCGGGCAGGCTTTGGTGGAAGGCGGTGTCGAACACCGCGACTTGTGGCAGCTCGGGGAACAGTTTGAGTGCCGCCTCGATGCCCTGCAGGTTGGCCGGGTTGTGCAGCGGTGCCAGCGGCGAGGTGGCGCGGATCGCCAGCAGGCTGACGGTGTCGATGCGGCAGGCTGAAGTGAACTGCTCGCCGCCGTGCACCACGCGGTGGCCGATGCCGTGCAGCTGGCCGCCGGTGGCGTTCTGCACCAGCGGCAGCAGGTGTTGCAGCGCGGTGCGATGGTCGCCTCCCTGCAGCAGCAGGCTGTCCTTCTCACCGTTGTGCTGCCAGTGCAGCACGGCTTCCGGGCTGGACAGGCGCTCGGCCAGGCCGCTGAGGATGAAGTCGGTTTGGTCTTCGCTCACCAGGGCGAACTTGATCGACGAGCTGCCACAGTTGATGACCAGAATGTTGCGTGACGGCATGACTACTCCTTATCCGCTTGCTCTGCCGGTTTGGCGCACCAGCCACAGGTGAACGGCTGGCCCAGATGACGCTGGCGCGCCTGCGGGTCCATGACCCAGGCGCGATTCTGCCATGGGGGCTGATGACGCAGGTGCTGCGTATGGCCGCAGGACAGCTCGGCCACCCAGTGGCCGTCCTCGTCCTGGTGGAAGCCCAGCAGCCGGGTGCCCCGTCTGTCTGCCCCGCGGTCGCTTTCGGCCGTTTTGGCGGTTAGACTTGGCACCTTTCCATTCTCTTGCAAAAGGTTTCCCCTCCATGCAGATCGCCGCCAACAAGGCTGTGTCCATCGACTATACCCTGACCAACGATGCCGGTGAGGTGATCGACAGCTCCGCCGGCGGCGCACCGCTGGTGTACCTGCACGGTGCCGGCAACATCATCGTCGGCCTGGAAAAGGCTCTGGAAGGCAAGCAGGCCGGTGACGAGCTGAGCGTGGCCATCGAGCCGGGCGAAGCCTATGGCGAGTACAGCGCCGAGCTGGTTGCCACCCTCAACCGCAGCATGTTCGAAGGCGTTGACGAGCTGGAAGTGGGCATGCAGTTCCACGCCTCCGGTCCGGATGGCGGCATGCAGATCGTCACCATCCGCGACATCGAAGGCGATGACGTGATCGTCGACGGCAATCACCCGCTGGCCGGCCAGCGCCTGAACTTCCAGGTCAAGGTCGTCAACGTGCGTGACGCCCATGCCGAAGAGATCGCTCACGGCCACATCCATGGCGAAGGCGGTCACCATCACTGATCGCTGAACGGGGTGGCGATACGACTTGCGGTTGTTCCAAGCTCGCCATCCGCTGCTAAGCTGAGTGAACCGAAAAGGCGCCCGCGGGCGCCTTTTTTGTCCCTCAAGGAGTCTGCCATGAGTGCCTTTCACGATCTCAATCTGCGTGCGCTGGACGGCCATGACCTGCCGCTGGCGCCCTACAAGGGCCAGATAGTGCTGGTGGTCAACGTGGCCTCGAAGTGCGGCCTGACCCCACAGTATGCGGGCCTGGAAAAGCTGCATCAGGCCTACCAGGAGCGTGGGTTCACCGTGCTCGGTCTTCCCTGCAACCAGTTCGCCGCCCAGGAGCCGGGCAGCGAGGACGAGATCCGCGAGTTCTGCAGCCTCAACTACGGCGTGACCTTTCCGCTGGGCAGCAAGCTCGAGGTCAACGGCCCCAATCGCCATCCACTGTATCGCCTGCTGGCCGGCGAGGGCGCTGAGTTCCCTGGAGACATCACCTGGAACTTCGAAAAATTCCTGGTCGGCCGTGACGGCCGCGTATTGGCGCGTTTCTCGCCACGCACCACGCCGGATGATCCGGCGCTGCTGCAGGCGATCGAAAAAGCCCTCGGCTGATTCGGCCATTTTTCGGCCGATTTCCCTGCGCAGTATTGCCCCCTCGGCGTCCCGATAGCCTAATCGGGGCATCTGCCGAGGAGGCCTCCGATGACCAGCTTCTCCCCCGATGACCTCAGCCTCGGCGCCTCGCCGCAGGCGCTGCGTGCGCTGATCGAGAGCCGCCGTGCGGTGCGCCGTTTCCTCCCCGAGGCGGTGCCCGACGCGGTGATCCGCGACTGCCTGGAACTGGCCGTGCTGGCGCCCAATTCCTGCAACCTGCAGCCCTGGAGCTTCCAGGTGGTGCGCGACCCGGCGCTGCTGGCGCGGCTGCACCCGGTGTGCATGAGCCAGAATGCGGCGAAGGCGCCGCTGATTATCGCCGTGCTGGCGCGGCCGGATACCTGGAAGCAGGCCTGCGCCAACATGGTCGAGTATTGGCCGGAGCCTGAGGTGCCGGGGCGTATCCGGCACTTCTACGCCAAGACCGCGCCCTTCCAGTACAACCAGGGCCCGCTGGGTTTGCTCGGTCTGTTCAAGCGCCAGCTGGTGAGGTTGGTGGCGCTGCGCAAGCCGCTGATGCGCACGCCCAACAGCCATGCCGATATGCGCTTATGGGCGGTGAAGTCCACGGCGCTGGCGGCGGAGAACCTGATGCTGGCCTTCCAGAGCCACGGTTACGCGACCTGCCCGATGGAAGGCTTCGACGACGTACGCCTGCGCAAGGTGCTGGACATCCCGCGCCAGGCCATTCCTATCATGCTGCTGGCTGTGGGCCGCCAGGGCGAGAAGGGCGTGTACAACCCGCGTCTGCGCTTTCCGCTGGAGCAGCACGTCACCTGGCTGTAGCGGCGCCATTTCTGAGGCTCAATCACGCGGATCAATAGTGCTGGGCGGAGCGAGACGACCGGTCATATGCTCGCCGCCATGAATAGCAGCATCCGACTCGACAAGCGTGAACTCATCCTGGCCAAGGGCTCGCAGGTGATGACCCGACGTGGCTACCACGGCACCGGGGTGATGGAGATTGTCCAGGCCGCCGGCATTCCCAAAGGCAGCTTCTATCACTACTTCGCCAGCAAGGAAGACTTCGCCCTGCAGGCCCTCGACTTCGTCTACCGGCCGCGCCTGATGCGCTATGCCGAGGCGCTGGGCAACAAGGCGCTGAGCCCGCGCGCACGTATCCTGGCTTACTACCGCGAGCTGCTGGCGCATTTCTCACGTCAGGAGCTGCCCGAGTACCACTGCTTCATCGGCAGCCTGAGCTTCGAGATGAGCGATGTGCTGCCGGCCATCGGCGCCGAGGTCGAGCGTATCCAGCAGGCCTCGGTGGACATTCTGCGCGACTGCCTGGAGCAGGCCCGCGCCGCCGGCGAACTGGGCGCG
Source organism: Aquipseudomonas alcaligenes (assembly GCF_900156545.1). Lineage (GTDB taxonomy): Bacteria > Pseudomonadota > Gammaproteobacteria > Pseudomonadales > Pseudomonadaceae > Aquipseudomonas > Aquipseudomonas alcaligenes_A. Next base: position 487,150 of record NZ_FTNW01000002.1, on the reverse strand, counting down.
GACGAGGACTGCGACAACCTGGCGATCTTCATCGCCAACGCCTGGCAGGGCGTGCTGGCCCGGCTCAAGGTCGGCCGCAGCCTGCAACCGCTGGAAGCCTTCATTCAGCGTCTGGAGCTGCTGCTGCAGCCCTGACGCATTTTTTTGCCCATCGACGAGACGACCGGTCAGCTGGCCGGCCCAAGGAGATCCCATGACCGCACCTGTTCAAGCCCTGTTCGCGCCCTTCCGCCTGGGCAATCTGGAGCTGCCCACCCGCGTGGTGATGGCGCCGATGACCCGTTCCTTCTCGCCGGGCGGCGTGCCCAATGCCCAGGTGGTCGAGTACTACCGTCGCCGTGCCGCCGCCGGCGTCGGCCTGATCGTCACCGAGGGCACCACCGTTGGCCACAAGGCTTCCAACGGCTACCCGCATGTGCCGCGCTTCTATGGCGAGGATGCCCTGGCCGGCTGGAAGCAGGTGGTCGATGCCGTGCACGCCGAAGGCGGCAAGATCGTCCCGCAGCTGTGGCACGTGGGGAACGTGCGCAAGCTGGGCACCGAGCCGGATGCCAGCGTGCCGGGTTACGGCCCGTCGGAGAAGGTCAAGGACGGCACCGTGGTTGTGCATGGCATGACCAAGGACGACATCCAGGAGGTGATCGCCGCCTTCGCCCAGGCCGCCCGCGACGCCAAGGCCATCGGCATGGACGGCGTGGAGATCCACGGCGCCCACGGCTACCTGATCGACCAGTTCTTCTGGGCAGGCAGCAACAAGCGTACCGACGAGTACGGCGGCGACCTGGCCGGCCGCTCTCGCTTCGCCATCGAGCTGGTCCAGGCCGTGCGCGCCGCCGTCGGCCCGGACTTCCCGATCATCTTCCGCTTCTCCCAGTGGAAGCAGCAGGACTACACCGCGCGCCTGGTGCAGACCGCCGAGGAACTGGGAGCCTTCCTCAAGCCGCTGTCCGATGCCGGCGTGGACATCTTCCACTGCTCGACCCGCCGCTTCTGGGAGCCGGAGTTCGAGGGCAGCGACCTCAACCTGGCCGGCTGGACCCGCCAGCTCACCGGCAAGCCGACCATCACTGTCGGCAGCGTCGGCCTGGACGGCGAGTTCCTGCAGTTCATGGTCAACACCGACAAGGTGGCCGAGCCGGCCAGCCTGGAGAACCTGCTGGAGCGCCTGAACAAGCAGGAGTTCGACCTGGTGGCCGTGGGCCGCGCCTTGCTGGTCGACCCGGACTGGGCGGTGAAGGTGCGCGATGGCCGCGAGAGCGACATCCTGCCGTTCAGCCGCGAGGCGCTCAAGCAGCTGGTCTGATCCTCAGCTTTACCCCAGGTGCGCCGCGCTGCGGGGCACCCCTTCCAGCCCCGGCACACCGGGGCTTTTTTATGCCTGCACGTCGCGCGCTGCGTGCAGCAGGCCCTCGAAGCGCTCGACGATGGCCGGCCAGCCCTGCTTGCCGGCGTGCTGGCGCGCATTCAGGCGCACCCGGCGCAGGCTCTCCGTGTCTTCCAGCAGCCAGCGGGCCGACTCGATGAAGGCGGCCTCGTCGCCGGGCGTGGCCAGGGCGCCGTTGTGCCCATGGCGGATGTGCTGGGCGGCGGCCGCCTGGTCGAAGGCGACCACCGCCAGGCCCGAGGCCAGGGCTTCAAGCACCACGTTGCCGAAGGTTTCGGAGAGGCTGGGGAAGAGGAACAGATCGCCGCTGGCGTAGTGCGCAGCCAGCGCCTCGCCGCGCTGCACGCCGCAGAACAGTGCATCGGGCAGCTCGGCCTGCAGCTGGGCGCGCAGCGGGCCGTCGCCGACCAGTACCAGGCGCAGGCGCTGCTGCGGCAGGTCGCGCTGCAGTTGGCGAAAGGTGCGGGTCAGCAGCTGCAGGTTCTTCTCCGCAGCCAGGCGGCCGACGTGCAGCACGGCGATCTCGTCCTCGCCCAGGCCCCATTCGGCGCGCAGTGCGGCCGAGCGCCGGGCGGGATGAAACAGCTGGCCATCGACGCCGCGCGCCAGCAGCTCCAGGCGCTCGAAGCCGCGCCGCTGCAGCTCCAGGCGCTGGCTTGGGCTGGGCACCAGGGTCAACCGCGAGCGGTTGTGGAACCAGCGCAGGTAGCCGGTGAGCAGGCGCGTGAGCAGGCCGAAACCATAGTGGTCGCTGTACTGCTGGAAATTGGTGTGAAAGCCGCTCACCACCGGGATGCCCAGGCGCCTCGCCGCGCGCAGGGCGGACAGGCCGAGCGGCCCTTCGGTGGCGATGTACAGCACGTCCGGCCGGTTGCGCTGCCAGCGCCGCAGCAGCTTGTGCAGCGACGAATGGCCCCACTGCAGGCCGGCGTAGCCGGGCAGCGGCCAGCCGCGGGTGAGCAGCAACTGATCGTCGTTGGGCGCGGTGTCATCGGCCTGGCGCGGACGCACCAGCTGCAGCCGGTGGCCACGCTCGCGCAGGCCCTGACACAGGCGGCCGAGGGTGTTGGCCACGCCGTTGACTTCCGGCGGGAAGGTTTCGCTGACCAGGGCGATGTGCAGGCTTGTGACATTCATGGCGCCAGTCTGGAACGGCGCCATGAACAGGCCGTGACGGTGTGGTTACTGCGCGGTGACGTCGCGCTCGCGCACCCAGAACAGGGTGGCGCCGGCCACGGCGGCGGGCATTACCAGGATGTTGACGAAGGGGATCAGCAGCGACAGGTACACGGTGCCGCCGAAGCCCAGGCTCTGCCAGCGCTTCTCGCGCAGCCAGGCGAGCATGTCATCCCAGCTGACCTTGTTGTTGTCGCAGGGGTAGTCGATGTACTGCACGGCCATCATCCAGATGCCGAACAGAATCCACAGCGGAGCGGCGAGCAGGTTCAGCACCGGCACGAAGGTGAGGATCAGCAGCGGGATGGCCCGCGGCAGGAAGTAGGCCAGCTTGCGCAGCTCGCGGCCGATGGTGCGCGGCACCATGGCACCCAGCTCGGCCCAGCTGAAGGGCGGGAAGTCATCGCGACCGCGCAGCACCACTTCCACCTTCTCGGCCAGGAAGCCGTTGAACGGCGCGGCGATGATGTTGGCCAGCAGGGTGAAGCTGAAGAACATGATCACCAGCACCAGCACGACGAACAGCGGCCAGAGTACGTATTCGAGGAAGCTCAGCCAGCTCGGCAGGCCGGGCATGAAGGTATCGACCCAGCCGCCGAACTGCTGCATGGCCAGCACGATCATGCCAATGAACAGCAGGGTATTCACGGCCAGTGGCAGCAGCACGAACAGGCGCAGGCCCGGGCTGAGCACCAGTTTCAGGCCTTGAGCGAGGTATTGGGGGCCGGTCAGGGTAGGGGCGAGCATGCTGATCTCCGCAGCGCTGAAAACGCGCCGACCTTAACCAGTTTGCGGTGATGAGGAAAGCGGCTGCGGCTGGTAGAGACAGGCGCGGTCGCGCTCGCGCTTGGCCTCGTACATCGCGCTGTCGGCGGCCTTGATCAGGTTTTCCGCATCCTGGGCGTGCTGCGGATAGAGTGCAATGCCGATACTCGGCGTAACAAAATCGATGCTCAGCGAGCCGATCCGAATCGGCTCATGCAGCGCCTGGCGCAGGCGCTCGGCGAGCTTCTGCGCCACGGCCTCGTCGCCCTCGGTAAGGATCAGAGTGAACTCGTCGCCGCCCAGGCGATAGACCCGGTCGGGCTGGCGCAGGGCGCTGCGCAGGCGCTCGGCGATCTGGCGCAGGAGATCGTCGCCGACATCATGGCCGAAGCGGTCGTTGACCTCCTTGAAGCGGTCCAGGTCGAGGAACAGCAGGGCCAGCGGGGTCTGCCTGTCCATGGCCTGGCGCAACTGCTCGGCGAAGGCCTTGCGATTGCCCAGGCCGGTCAACGGGTCGCGGTACGCCATGTCCAGCAGGCGGTTCTGATAGGCCACCTGATCGCTGATATCGCGCAGAATGCCGCGGTAGCCGGTGAAGTTGCCCTGGCCGTCGCGGATCAACGACAGGCGGGCCTCGTAGTAGCCCTGGCTGCCGTCGCGGCGCCGAAAGGGGGCGGCGAAGCTGACGTTTTCGCCGCTCTCCAGCGCGTGGCTGAAGAGACGGCGCGCCCGCTCGATGTCTTCCTGCTCCAGCATGGTTTCATAGGACTGCTCCAGCAGGTCCTCGCTGGGATAGCCGAGCATTCTGCACAGCGCGCGGTTGACCGCCTGCACGGTGCCGTCGGGCGTCAGCTCGAAGTAGCCATCCTGGATGGCATCGAGAATCTCGCGATCGCGTGTCTCACTCTGCTCCAGGCGCTCGAACATGCGGTTGATTTCCAGCGCCAGGTGGCCCAGCTCGTCATTGCCGCGGTCGCCAATGCGCTGCCGCACCGAGCCCGGGCCGATGGCGGCGATCTCCCCGTGCATACGCGAAACCCGGCGCAGGATGCCGAACTCCAGCCCCAGGAAAATGAGCAACCAGGCGGCCAGGCCGACGCCGCCGGCCTGGGCCAGGAAGATGGCAATGGCCTGCCGACCCTCCAGATAAAGACTGCGCTCGCGGGTCAGTTCGAGCATCACCTCCGGTTCGCCCAGGCTATTGCTGAACAGCAGGGCGATCTGTTGGTGCCGGGCGTCGAGCACTCGCCGGGGGCTGATTTCGATCTCGTTGATACTGCTCGGGTCTGCGCTGGGCAGGTCGCGCCAGCGGGCCCGCCTGTCGCTCGGCGGCAGCAGGCGCAGTGCGCCGTCGAGTTGGGTCTGCAGGTGCTCCGCGCGCTCGCCGTCGATGAAGTGCCCCGCCAGCAGGGTGCCGGCGCTGGGCAGGCTGCTCTGGTTATTGCTGATCTCGCTCATCACCATGATCAAGGGTACGCCCTGTACCTCGACCAGCTGGCCGCGTGGCCCTGCGCTGGTGGCGTGACGCAAGCGTTCGGCCAGCGCCAGGATGTTTTGGCGCAGCGAAGCGTGGCTGCGGGGCCGGTCGCTGCCCAGTACCAGCAGGTCCGGCAGGTCGGGCGGCAGCCACTGCTCGGCGCGCACCTTGCCGTCGAGGTCGAGAAACACCATGAAGTCGAAGTTCACCCTGCGCAGTGCTTCCGGGTCCATGTTGCGGCGGGTGAAGTCCGGGTGGTTGCCACGCATGAATTCATAGCTGTCGTCCCACTGGGCGTAGCTCAGCAGCAGGTCGAGGTTACGTTTCAGGCTGTTGTCCAGCAGCGCACGCAGGCGTTCTGCCTCGGCCGTGAGCTGGATCGTGTCCTGGCGGTCGAAGCGGCTGAGGATCAGGCTTTGCGACAGCAGGTAGGCGAAGCCCAGGGCGAACAGCAGCAGGGGGGCGAACAGCCAGAACAGTCGTTTGCGCAGGGTCATGCCATTGACACCCGGAGGCAGGGATTGAGCCGAGTATAGCCAAGGCCGGCGCTCCGCTCGGGCGTATAGGCCTGGGCTATCGGTCGCATTGAGAATGGACATTTTCACCGCGCCGGGCCGCTCGGTAGCCTTGCCGGCAATCACCCTTTGCGGGGTCTGCCGTACCTTCAAGCCTTCCCCAAGTGCTTTCGGCCGGCCCCTTTTTCTTCAGGAGCCGGTCATGTCCGCCAACCGCCACGCTCGTGTCATCATTCTGGGTTCCGGCCCGGCCGGCTACAGCGCCGCCGTGTATGCCGCACGTGCCAATCTCAAGCCGCTACTGATAACCGGCATCCAGGCCGGCGGCCAGCTGACCACCACCACCGAAGTCGACAACTGGCCCGGCGACCCCCATGGCCTGACCGGCCCGGCGCTGATGCAGCGCATGCAGGAACATGCCGAGCGCTTCGAGACCGAAATCGTCTACGACCACATCAGTGCCGTGGATCTGGCCGGCAAGCCCTTCACCCTGGTGGGCGACAGCGGTACCTACACGGCCGATGCGCTGATCATCGCCACCGGCGCCAGCGCTCGTTATCTCGGCTTGCCGTCGGAACAGGCGTTCATGGGCAAGGGGGTTTCCGCCTGCGCCACCTGCGATGGCTTCTTCTACCGCAACCGCGAGGTGGCGGTGGTTGGCGGCGGCAACACCGCAGTGGAGGAGGCACTGTACCTGGCCAACATCGCCAGCAAGGTGACTTTGGTGCACCGCCGCGAGACGTTCCGCGCCGAGAAGATCCTGCAGGACAAGCTGCGTGCGCGCATTGCCGAAGGCAAGATCGAGCTGCGCCTGAATGCCGAGGTGGACGAGGTCCTGGGCGACTCTGGAGGCGTGACCGGCGTGCGCCTGCGGCACCGCGACGGCAACGCCAGCGAGCTGCAGGTCGACGGTCTGTTCGTCGCCATCGGCCACACCCCCAACACCTCGTTGTTTGCGGGCCAGCTGGCGCTTCGGGATGGCTACCTGGTGGTCAACGGCGGCCGCGACGGCAACGCCACCACCACCAGCATCCCCGGTGTGTTCGCCGCTGGTGACGTGGCCGACTCGGTATACCGCCAGGCCATCACCTCGGCCGGTGCCGGCTGCATGGCGGCGCTGGATGTGGAGCGCTACCTCGACTCGCTGTAAGTCGTGCGTCGGCATGAACAAGCCCCGCCATGCGGGGCTTGTTCGTTTCAGATGCCGCCCAGCAGGTCGTAGGAGTCGAGCAAGCGGTAGGCGATCTCCGGCTGGCGCTCCAGGCCGCGGCGAATGGCGGCAGGGATGGCCTGGCGGGTCTTGCGGCACAGGCCCGGATGCTCGGCGATCTGGATGGCGATGCCGCGCATGCTGCGCACTTCGTTGAAGCCCGGCGCCACCTCCACGCGAATGCCGAGTTGCTGCTGCATGCGCAGCTGCAGGTGACGCAGATCGTCGAGGTCGCGCAGGTTCTCCAGACGCTCCAGCAGGCGCTTCTCCTCGCTGCGGTTGAGCAGCAGGATGCGCAGGTCCGCGCCCGGGGTTTCCAGCAACTGGTCGCGGTTGCAGTCACAGGCACCGGGCGGGCAAGGGGAGCGTAGTGGAGGCGGGTTGATCATGGGGTGTGATCATAGCCAGGTCGGGGTGCTGTCCGACAAGAGCCTGCTGACGAACCGGTGCCGCCTTGTCTACCAGGGCAGCGGCAGCTGCTGGTAGTCGAGAAAGTGGCAGCCGTCGGCGTCGAGATGCGCCTCAATGGTGGCGAGCAGGCCGGCGACGCTGGTTTCGATCTCCAGCGCGGCCTCGTTGCCTCCCATCTCAGTACGTACCCAGCCGGGATGCAGTGCCAGCAGGCAGGCCTGGGGCCGTTCGGTGGAGCGGTGCCAACTCTGCAGCAGGCTGTTCAGTGCGGCCTTGCTGGCGCCGTATAGCGGCATCTCGGCAGAGCGGGCCAGGGCTACGCTGCCCATCTGCGAGCTCATGCAGGCGATCACACCGCCCGCGCGCAGCCGATGCGCCAGTTGTCTGGCCAGGCGGATCGGCGCGACGGCATTGGTGAGAAACAGGGTGGCGACCTCATCGGCGCTGATCTGCGCCACGTCCTGATGCTCTGGCCCCAGGATGCCGGCGTTGAGCAGCAGGATATCCAGCGGCTGCGCCGGCAACGCCGCCGCGATGTGCTGCGCGGCATCCGGGCGGGTGAGGTCGCAGGTGATCAGCACCAGGCGTTCGGGATGTTGCTGTTGCAGTTGGTCGAGGGCTGCGTTGCCCGCGCGGCGCGCGACGGCGTAAACCCTGTCGCCGCGTGCCAGGCAGGCGCGGGTCAGGCCCAGGCCGATGCCGCGCGAGGCGCCGGCTATCAGTACGTTGTGCATGTTGTTCTCCGTGTTGGTCCGGCTCATGGTCAGTGTGGCCGCCGGGGCAGGCCCGGAAGGCGTCGAGTGGGCGGATCGCCGAGGCCCGGCGCGATACGCCGCCGATGGCGGGGGATACGCTTGGCGAAACCGATGGAAAGCCCCGGTTGCGGGGCTTTCCATGGCAGCCAGCTTACAGGCGCGGGTAGTCGATGTAGCCGACCGGGCCCTGGGCGTAGAACAGTTCGGGGCGCGCCTCGTTCAGCGGGGCGTCCTGGGCCAGGCGTTCGACCAGATCGGGGTTGGCGATATAGGGCACGCCGAAGGCCACGGCGTCGGCCTTGCCCGCGGCCAGCCAGGCGTTGGCCTGCTCTTTGGTGAAGCGCTCGTTGGCGATCACCAGGCCGCCGAACTGCTCCTTGATGAACGGCGTCAGGCTGTCCTCGTCTTCACGCTCGCGGGTGCAGATGAAGGCCACGCCGCGCTTGCCCAGCTCGCGGGCGACATAACCGAAGGTCTCGCGCGGGTCAGCATCGCCCATGTCATGCAGGTCGCAGCGCGGCGACAGGTGTACGCCGACGCGGTCAGCGCCCCATACCGAGATGGCGGCATCGGTGACTTCCAGCAGCAGGCGCGCGCGGTTCTCCAGCGAGCCGCCGTACTGGTCGCTGCGCTGGTTGGTGCTGCTCTGCAGGAACTGGTCGAGCAGGTAGCCGTTGGCGGCATGGATCTCTACGCCGTCGAAGCCGGCGGCCTTGGCGTTCTCGGCGCCGTGGCGGTAGGCCTCGACGATCTCGGCGATTTCCTCGGTTTCCAGGGCGCGCGGGGTCTCGAAGCCCTTCATCGGGCGTACCAGGCTGACATGTCCGGCCGGCTGGATGGCGCTCGGTGCCACCGGCAGCTCGCCATCGAGGTACAGCGGGTCGGAGATGCGGCCGACGTGCCACAGCTGCAGGAAGATGCGCCCGCCGTTGGCGTGCACGGCGCGGGTGATGTTGAGCCAGCCGCGCACCTGGTCTTCGGACCAGATGCCGGGGGTGTCCGGATAGCCAACGCCCATCGGTGTCACCGAGGTGGCTTCGCTGAGGATCAGGCCGGCCGAGGCGCGCTGCACGTAGTACTCGGCCATCAGCGCGTTGGGTACGCGGCCTGCGTCGGCGCGGCAGCGGGTCAGCGGGGCCATGATGATGCGGTTGGGCAGTTCCAGGCTGCCGAGCTTGAGCGGATCGAACAGGGTGGTCATGGTGCGGTCTCCAGTGGGTCAGTCGAGCAGAGGTTCGGCGGCAGAGTTGCTGCCGAGAGAAGTCGTGAGCAGGGCGGCGAGCAGCGCCAGGGCGGCCAGCGCGGCGGCGGCCAGGGGCACACTGGTGAGGCCCAGGCCCTGGCTGATCACCAGGCCGCCGATCCAGGCGCCAAGGGCATTGCCCAGGTTGAAGGCGCCGATATTGAGGGTGGCCACCAGGTTGGGTGCGGCCTGGCCGAAGTTCATCACGTTGACCTGCAGGGCCGGCACGGCGGCGAAGGCGGCCATGGCCCAGAGCAGCAGGTTGATCTCCAGCGGAACCAGCAGCGGGCTGCTCCAGCGCACCAGCGAGGAGAGCAGGGCCAGGGTCAGCAGGATGCCGGCCAGCGCGGTGGCCAGGTTCCAGTCGGCCAGGCGGCCACCGATCAGGTTGCCCAGGGTCAGGCCGACACCGATCAGCAGCAGGGTCCAGGTGATGCCGCGCGGCGATACGCCGGTGACCTCGCCGAGCAGCGGGGCGATGTAGGTGAACAGGGCGAACACGGCGGCGGAGAACAGCACGGTGGTGCTCAGCGCCAGCCACAGCCCGGCGCCGCGCATGGCGGCCAGCTCGCCGCGCAGGTCGGCCGGCTCCTGCTGCTGATTGTTCGGCAGCACGCGCCACAGGCCGATGAAGGCGATCACCCCGATCACGGTCACCGCCCAGAAGGTCGAGCGCCAGCCTGCGTACTGGCCCAACGCGGTACCCAGCGGCACGCCGAGCACGTTGGCTAGGGTCAGGCCGGTGAACATCAGGGCCACGGCCGAGGCCTTGCGGTTCTCCGGCACCAGGCTGGCGGCGACCACCGAGCCGATGCCGAAGAAGGCGCCATGGCAGAGCGCGGTGACCACCCGCGCGACCATCAGCAACTCGTAGTCGGCGGCGGTGGCGCACAGCAGGTTGCCGATGACGAAGATGCCCATCAGGCCGAGCAGGGCCAGCTTGCGTGGCCAGTTGGCGGTGACCAGGGCCATGAACGGCGCGCCCAGGGCCACGCCCAGGGCGTAGCCAGTGACCAGCCAGCCGGCGCCGGGGATGGACACGCCGAGATCGGCGGCCACCTCGGGCAGCAGGCCCATGATGACGAATTCCGTGGTGCCGATGGCAAACGCGGACAAAGCGAGGACGAGAAGCGGTAACGGCATGGGGCCGGCTCCTGAAACGAATCGGTGATGGAAGGGCCCGTCGTGCCGGGCCGGGCTCAGAGTTGTTGGTCGAGGCTGCTCAGGAAGGCCTTGATGACGGCCTCGTTACGCTTGAAGAAGCTCCACTGGCCGACCTTGCGACTGCTGATCAGACCGGCGCGCTGCAGCGTCGCCAGGTGCACCGAGACGCTCGACTGGGACAGGCCGCAGCGCTCGAACTTGCCGGCGCAGACGCCCAGTTCCAGCGGGTGGTCCTGGTCGGCGAAGTGCTTTTCCGGCTCCTTCAGCCACTGCAGGATTTCGCGGCGCACCGGGTGGGCCAGGGCTTTGATGATTTCGTCGAGGTCGATGGAGTCGGACATGGCGGCGGACTGCGCGTATCGGATTGAGGCGAACTGTATATCGGGCTTTCCCGATACGCAGATCGTTTGTTCCGATAGCGACTATCGACGCTGCTGATGGGCAGGCCGCGAGCCCGCGCGTGGCTCGCGGCCGGGGCGGGTCATTCGGCCAGCGGCTCGAACTCGTCCTTCACCCGGATCGCGCAGTCCGGGCAGGCGAAGTCTCCCGGCAGGGCGTCCCAGGGCGTGCCGGCCGGGTAGCCCTGGCGCGGCTCGCCGCGGACTTCGTCGTAGCAGTAGCCGCATTCCGGGCAGCGGTAGAGGCTCATGCGGCGTGTTCCTGCAGGCCGTAGCGGCGCATCAGGCGCTCGCGCAGGCCCGGCTGGAAGTTGATGCGCGCCGCATCGCCCTGTACCGCTTCAATCAGCCGCGGGTTCATCAGGCGGAACCACAGCGGCGGCACGTAGGCCAGCAGGAACATGCCGAAGTAGCCGCTGGGCAGGCGCGGCAGATCGGGGAAGTTGCGCAGCGACTGGTAGCGCCGGGTCGGGTGGGCGTGGTGGTCGGAATGGCGTTGCAGGTGAAACAGCGCCCAGTTGGAGAACAGGTGGTTGCTGTTCCACGAATGGTGCGGCTGGCACACCTCGTAGCGGCCATTTTCCAGCTTGCGCCGCAGCAGGCCGTAGTGCTCCAGGTAGTTGGCCGAGGTCAGCTGGAAGGCGCCCCAGAAGGCGCTGAGCAGCAGGAACGGCAGGATCTGCCAGCCCAGCGCGGCCACCAGCGCGCCGTACAGCGCCAGGCTGATCAGCGCCGGCTGCAGCACTTCGTTGTACAGGCTCCAGGGGCTCTTGCCGCAGCGCGCCAGGCGTTCCTGCTCCAGCTGCCAGGCACGGCGGAAGCCGCCCGGCATTTCGCGCAGGACGAAACGGTAGATCGACTCGCCCATGCGCGATGAGGCCGGGTCGACGGGCGTGGCCACATCACGGTGGTGACCGCGGTTGTGCTCGATGTAGAAGTGCCCGTAGCAGGCCGGCACCAGTGCCAGCTTGGCCAGCCAGCGCTCCAGGGTGCTTTTCTTGTGGCCCATCTCGTGGCCCAGGTTGATGGCGAAACCCAGGCCGCCGCCGGTGTTGATGATCATCGCCAGCAGGCCGGTTGCGCTCAGCGGCTGGCTGGCGACGAACACGCAGATGGCGATGAACGAGGCCCACAGCACCGGCACCAGCAGGTAGGTGATCCAGCGGTAGTAGGGATCGGCCTCCAGCGCCGGGACTTCGGACTCCGGCGGGTTGCTCGGGTCCTCACCGATCAGCGCATCCAGCAGCGGGATGCCGAAATAAAAAAACAGCGGCGACAGCCACAGCCAGAGTTCGCTGGGCGACACCAGCAGGTACAGCGCCGGGCCGATCAGCCCGAAGGTGGGTACGAACAGTGACAGCAGCCACAGCGGGCGCTTGCGGTCACGGTAGGGCAGGGCGATTTCCATGTTGTTCTCTCCGAGGTTCTACGACCTGTGGCCAGCATGGACCGCATTGGTCTTGCGCAGAACCGTTGAGATGGGCAGAAAATCGTCTTATGGTGACAGTTGAGCCCCGCGCCGGAAGCCGCCATGGAACCCAGCCTCGTCCCGCTGCAACCCTGCCTGCACCCGATCTACGCCCGCCTGCTGTGCGCGGCGCTACGCCAGCGCGGCTTCGCCGAGAACGACATCCTCAGCGGCACCGGGCTTGACTGGCAGCACCTGCACCGCGACAACCGCCCGCTCAACTTCGCCCAGGTGCAGCGCCTGGTGCGCCGCGCCATTGTGCTTACCGACTGTCCCTGGCTGGGCCTGGAGGTCGGCTGCGCCACGCCGGTGTCGGCCCATGGCCCGGTGGGCTACGCTGCGGCGTTGTGTCCGGACCTGCGTGGCGTGCTGCAGGTGCTGGAGCGTTTCAGCGTGTTGCGCCTGACCAGCCTGCGTCTGTCCGGTCGCGAGGAGGGTGAGCGTTATCGGGTGACCGGCGAGGAACTGTTCGACCTGGGCGATGCCCGCGAGCACATCCTGGCCACTGCCGCAGGTGTCTGCCTGCGCCTGCTGGAGGCCGTGTGCGGGGTGCTGCCGGCGGGCCGCCTGCAGTTCGCCTTCCCCTTCGCCGAGCCGCCCTGGGCTGCTCGTTACTTCGAGCTGCTCGGCCCTGACGTGAGCTTTTCCGCCGAGCACTATGCCGTCAGCCTGCCGCTGGAGTGGCTCGATCGGCCGAGCCTGAGCGCCGATGCCCAGGCCGCGCGCATCGCCCTGCGCGACTGCGAGCACCAGCTGCTCGGTACTCGGCATGGCGGTGACTGGACCAGCAAGGTGCAGCTGCGCCTGCTGGCCTGCAGCGGCAGCTACCCGACCCTGGAGCAGCTGGCCGAGGAGTTCCACCTGTCCGAGCGCACCCTGATCCGCCGCCTGCGCGAGGAGGGCGCCCACTACCAGCTGCTGCTTGACGAGGTGCGCCAGGAGCTGGCCTGTTGGCTGCTGCAGAACACCGAGCTGAGCGTTGAAGCGGTGGCCGAGCGCCTCGGCTATCGCGACACCAGCAACTTCAGCCGTACCTTCCGCCGCTGGCTGGGTATGACCCCCAATGCCTGGCGCAAGGCCGCGGCGTGAACTACCTGGCGCACCTGCACCTGGGCGGCGATAGCCCGGCGCAGCTGCTTGGCAGCCTGTACGGCGATTTCGTCAAGGGGCCGCTGGCGGGGCGCTTCCCGGCCGACCTCGAGGCGGCCATCCGCCTGCACCGGCAGATCGACGCCTTCACCGACCGCCACCCGCTGGTCGAGCAGGCGCGGGCGCGCTTTCCCGCCGAGCGGCGGCGTACCTCGGGCATCCTGCTGGACCTGTTCTTCGACCATTGCCTGGCGCGCGACTGGACGGACTACCACGATGAACCGCTGCCGCAGTTCACCGGCCGCGTGTACGAAGTGCTGGCGGCCCAGCGCGAACTGCCCGAGCGTTTGGCCAGCATCGCCCCGCGCATGGCGGCGCAGGACTGGCTGGGCAGTTACAGGGATTTCGCCGTGTTGGAGCAGGTGATCGGCGGCATGAGTCGGCGTCTTTCGCGGCCGCAGATGCTGGCAGGTGCCATTACCGATCTGGAGCGCATTTACACTCCGTTGTATGAGGACTTTCGTGGCTTCTACCCCGAGTTACAGTCATTCGCCAACGATTGCCGCTCGGTTGGCTGACCGTCTGTCATCTCTTTCTATCGGCAACAAGCCCGGACCTAGGCTGAATGAGGTAACAGTCTGAGCGGGAGATCGAATGATGGCTGGGTTACGTCGAGTTTTACTGTCGTTGTTGTTGCTCTGTTTGGCCGTCGGAAGCGGCATTGGCTCGGATAGCGGGCTGGCATACGCCGACAAGGGAAGTGGCGGCGGGCATGGTGGTGACGGCGGCGGACGTGGTGGTGGCCACGGTGGCGGGCATGGTGGTGATGGTGGCGGGCACGGTGGAGGACATGGCGGCGGTCATGGTGGTGATGGTGGTGGCCGCGGTGGGAACAGCGGTCATGGCGGCCATTCGGATGGACGTGGTGGCAGCGATGATGGCGCCGACCATGATGCCGGGGACGATCATGGTCGGAGCAATGATGATGGTCCCAATCACGATGTGGGGGATGACCATGGGCAGCACACGGGCGATCCCAACCACGACTGAGTCATTCAGGCGGCCAGCAGGCGCTCCTCCGCGCCTGCTGCCAGTGCGCGCATGATGGCGTGCTGGGCACTACGTGCCAGCGCGTTGCGCTCCTGGCCGTGGCTGGCGATCGGGGTAAGCAGCTGGATTTCGACCACTGCGCGCTCGGCGCGGAAAAGGCGTAGCAGATGTGACAGCAGGTCGTCGTCGCCGATGAACGGGGCGATCGGATCGACCTCGCCGTTGCGCCGGTAGCGGATCGCCACCGGCTGCAGCGGCACGCCAGCCTCGATGGCGCCGGTCAGCAGGCGACCGTGGAAGGTGCGTACCTGCTGGCCATCGGTGGTGGTGCCCTCGGGGAAGATCAGCAACTGGCGCCCGGCTTCCAGGTGACGGTGCAGCTGGCGGGCGAGCAGTGTGCTGTCACCCGAGCCTCTGCGGATAAACAGCGTGCCGGCCTTGTGCGCCAGCCAGCCGGCCAGCGGCCAGGTGCGCACTTCGGCCTTGGACAGGAAGGAGATCGGCAGCAGCTGGCCGAGCAGCGGGATGTCGGTCCACGACACATGGTTGCCGACCCACAGGTGCGGGCCCTGTGGCAGCTCGCCGCGTACTTCGACCTCGAACGGCAGGGCGCCGCTCAGGCGGGCGAGGAACCAGCGGGTCAGGCGCTGGCGCAGTGCCATCAGGTCATGCCGGTATGCGCGCTCGACTACGGCGACAAAGCTGGCCAGTGCCAAGCCCAGCAGCAATACCGCCGCCAGCCGGGCCAGGCGCGAATAGAGACGAAGTCGGTTCATTATTGCTCTCGTGTGAGGGAACAAGAGCCGGAAACCTGTTTTGGGCTCTTGAGCTAGAGCCAGGCAAGGCGAAATGGGGCGAGGGCGCGGAGTTTACGAGCTGTAAATGAGCAGCCCGAGCACCATTTCAACGCAGCATGGCCGACGATCAAGAGATCCGAGACAGGTTTCACACGGCGGCCTTGAAGTGACGGGCGTAACGCGGACACAGCTCGTCGCGCTTGAGCAGGATGAACACGTCGGCCACCTGGAAGTCGCGGTCCCAGCAGGGCTCGCCACAGACCTTGGCACCCAGGCGCATGTAGGCCTTGAGCAGCGGCGGCATCTCGGCGATGACGTTGCCCGGCAGGTCCATGGCCGGCAGCGGGGTGCGCGGTTCGGCGCGCAGGTGTTCGGTGCACAGGTGGCGTTCGCGCAGGCGCTGCATGATCGCCTGGGCCTGGACGCCGCCGTCCTGCATGGGGATGCTGGCGCAGCCCATCAGGTAGCGGTAGCCGCCCTCGTTGAGCACCTCGGCCAGCTCGCTCCACAGCACCGCGATGGTGCCGCCGTTGCGGTAGGCCGGGTCGACGCAGGTGCGGCCGATCTCCAGTACCGGCCCTTCGAGGTGGGCCAGGCCATGCAGGCTGAACTCTTCCTCGCTGTAGAAACGGCCGAGGCTGGCGGCGGCCTGGTGGTCGAGCAGGCGGGTGGTGGCCACCAGCTTGCCAGTGTTCAGATCGCGCACGCCGATGTGGCGGCAGTGCGGGTCGAAATCATCCATGTCCAAGCCCAGCTCGGCGCCCTTGAGCTTGGCATCGAATTCGCTGCTGAATACGGCGTAGCGCAGGGTCTGGGCCTCGCGCAGCGCATCCGGGCCGATCAGGCGCTCGGCGTGCAGGCGGCGTTCGGCAGTTCGGGCGATCTGGGTCATCGATTAGCCTCCGTGAGCCAGCCTGCTATGGGTTGCGGCCGGTCGATGTTGTTGGGCAAGCTCAGGCTAGGAACACCCGGTGTCACCTCCATGAACAATTGGTGATGCTTGCGTGACAGACGACGAGGACTTTGTGATGCCCTGGCAATCTCTGCTGGAAACCCGTGACCGCCTGCCGGCCGGGCCCCTGGATGACTGGTATGCCGCGCTGCTGAAACGGGCGGGCGATAGCAGCCCGTTCGCCCTGGCGGTGCTCGGCGGCTGCCTGGCGGCTACGCCGGGGCTGGCCTTCCTGGCCGGTTACCAGGGCGCCCTGCGTGCCTTGTGGCCGGCGGCACCGCGCAGCCTTGGCGCGCTGTGCGTGACCGAGAACCGCAGCTCGCGTCCGGCCGATCTGCACACCCGCCTGGACGGGCTGCACCTGTCCGGGCGCAAGGACTTTGTCACCGCCGCCGAGGCCGCCGACTGGTTGCTGGTGGCGGCGCGCAACGAGGAGCAGGGCGCCCCGCGCCTGGCGGTGGGCGTGGTGCGCAGCGGTGCGCCGGGCGCGCGCATCGAGCCACTGCCGGCGCTGGCCCTGATGCCGGACATCGGCCATGCCCGCCTGCACCTGGACAATGTGCTGTGCGAACTGTTGCCGGGCGATGGCTGGGACAGCTACGTCAAACCCTTCCGCAGCATCGAGGACCTGCATGTGCTGGCCGCGATCACCGCCTGGCTGTACGGCATCGGGCGCGATTGCGGCTGGCCGGCGGCGCTGCGCCTGCGCCTGCTGGCACTGATCGGTGGCTGCGCCGAAGTGGCGCGACACAGCGCCAGCGAGCCGGTCACCCACCTGCTGCTGGCCGGCCTGTTCGCCCAGTTCGAGGCGCTGCGGCCGGAAGTGGACGCCGCCATCGGCGCCGGACCGGAGTCCTGGTCAGCGCTGTGGACGCGCGATTGCAACCTGCTGGCGGTGGCCCGCTCGGCGCGCGACAAGCGCCTGGAAAAGGCTGGCGCCGCGTTGGGCTTCTAGCGCGCAGTGGCGGTGCGAGGCTGATGCCAGAGCCGTTGCGCAGTCGCCACTCACTCTCGTTTGATCCAGGTCAGTATGTTTGCCGGTGCCTGCGCCTAAGCTCGCCTCGCTCTGTTATCCCGAGGTTTCCATGCGCCGCGAGCCCATCGTGCTGTTCGACAACGGCACCCACCAATGCCTGATGTTCGATGACCTGGTCAGCGGCGAGGGTGTGCAGTCCAACCAGTTCCTGATCACCGACCACGAGCAGTACCTGCTGCTCGATCCGGGTGGCGACCTGACCTACACCCCGTTGTCGCTGGAGCTGTCCAAGCACATCCCGGTGCAGGCGCTGACCTACATCTTCGCCTCGCACCAGGACCCGGACATCATCGCCTCGCTGGACAAGTGGCTGCTGCACACCCGGGCGCGGGTGATCTGCTCCAAGTTGTGGGCGCGTTTCCTGCCGCACCTGACGGCCAACTACCTGGCCCTCAGCCACGGCATCTGCACCTACGACCGCATCATCGCGCTGCCCGATCGCGGCCAGTCGATTCCGCTCGGCAACTGCCAGCTGAAGGCCGTGCCGGCGCATTTCCTGCACTCGGTGGGCAACTTCCAGCTGTACGACCCGGTGAGCAAGATCCTCTTCTCCGGCGACATGGGCGCTTCGATGGTCGACGACGCCAGCCCGGTCCAGGACTTCGCCGCCCACGTCCCCAGCATGGCCGGTTTCCATCGACGCTACATGGCCAGCAACAAGGCCTGCCGCTTCTGGGCGCAGATGGTGCGCGAGATGGACGTGGCGATGATCGTGCCGCAGCACGGCCGGCCCTTCGTCGGCCCCCAGATGATCAATGCCTTCCTCGACTGGATCGAGCAGCTGGAGTGTGGCCTGGACCTGATGACCCAGCAGGACTATCGCCTGCCGGATTGAATGCAGCGCCCGCGGCGCTGTTGTTCGTCACCCCCGCCGTGCTAGCGTCGGCTCCTCTCCGAAACGTGAGCGAGCCCGATGTCCCTTGCCCTGTTGCGTCGCACCCTGGTCGCCGGCTGCCTGCTGGCCGCCGGCCCCCTGGCTGCGCAGAGCTGGCCGATGCCCGAGTGGAACAGCCAGCCCAGCGCCGTTACCCCCGCCTTGCAGGCCCTCGAGGCCTATGCCTTTCCGGCGCGCGACGATGCCACCCGCGCCGGTGTGCGCAGCGATGCGCTGCTGGTGATCAAGGATGGCGTGATCGTCTACGAACGTTACGCCGCGCCGACGACCGCGCAGACCCCGCATCTGACCTGGTCGATCAGCAAAAGCCTGTTCGCCAGCGTGCTCGGCGTCGCCTATGGCGAAGGGCGCTTCAAGCTGGACGATGCGGTCGCCAAACACTATCCGCCGTTCGCCGCGCACCCCGAGGTGAAGCTCGGCCACCTGCTCAACTGGGCATCGGGCCTGGACTGGCAGGAGGACTACGAATACGCACCGCTGAAGTCCTCGGTGGTGGCCATGCTCTACACCCGTGGCCGTGGCGACATGGCGGCCTTCACCGCCGAGCATGCGCTGGGCGCCATCCCGGGCACGCGCTTTCGCTATTCCAGCGGCGACAGCAACGTGCTCGGCGCCAGCCTGAAGTCGATGGTCGGCGAGCAGGCCTATGCGAACTATCCCTGGAGCGCGCTGTTCGAGCCGCTGGGCATCACTTCGGCCGTGTGGGAGCGCGATGCCAGCGGCACGTTCGTGGCGTCCTCCTATGCCTACCTGAGTGCCCGCGACCTGGGTCGTGTCGGCCTGCTGATGCAGCGTGACGGCCGCTGGGTCGAGCGCCAGCTGCTGCCGCCGAGCTGGGTGGCGTTCAACCGCACAGCGTTTGCCAACTACCGCCCCGATCCGCAGAAACCGGGGGAAGCCGTGCCTGGCGGCCAGTGGTGGCTCAACGCAATGCTGGAGGGCTCGGCCAAGCCCTGGCCGGACGTGCCGGACGATGCCTTTGCCGCGCTCGGCCACTGGGGGCAGGGGCTCTATGTGTTGCCGACGCAGAAACTGGTGGTGGTGCGCTATGCCGATGACCGCGACGGCAGCTACAGCCACAACGAACTGCTCAAGCGCGTGCTGAATGCCTTCGGAGAACAGCCATGATCCGGCGCCGTCCTTTCCTCTCGGTCTTTCTCCTGCTGCTGGTCGGCGTGGCCCTGCTGGCCTGGAGCAACCGCGTGCATCTGGCTTCCTTTCCCGGCATCGTCGGTGCCTACTCGGCCAAGGAGTACTGCTCCTGTCGCTACGTCAGCGGCAACCCGGCCGAGTACTGTGCCGGCTACGTCCAGCTGTACCTGCCGCTCAGTGCCTTCCATGACGACGTCGAGCGTAAGCGGGTGACCGCCAGTGGCCTGGGTAGCAGCCAGACCGCCGCCTGGCTGGATGCGCGCCAGGGCTGTCAGCTGCAGGGCCAGGCCGATCCGCTCTGATCGGGCCTGCCACACGCTGCAACTGTCCGCTGTTTGGCAAGCCTGCCGTGGGCCGCTATCGTTGCGCTCAAACCGCAATACAAGTGAGCCCATGGTCAAGCCTCTTTCCCTTTTCAGCGGCGCGCTGCTGGCCGCCTGCATGAGCCTGCCGGCGCAGGCAGACTGGTATCTGGACAACGAGTCCTCGCGGCTGTCCTTTATTTCCACCAAGGCCGGCAACCTCTCCGAGGTGCATCGCTTTCTTACCCTGCATGGCCGTATCGACGCCAAGGGCGCCGCGCGCCTGCGCGTCGAAATGGAGTCGGTGAGCACTGGCATTCCGGTGCGCGACGAGCGCCTGCGCAGCCTGCTGTTCAAGACGAAGGAATTTCCTGACGCACACATCATGGCCCAGCTCAACCTGGCGCCGATCACCGACCTGGCCCCGGGTGCCCAGCTGGAAATCAGCCTGCCGGTACAGGTGGAGATTCGCGGGCGCAAACACGCCTACATGGCCGAACTGCTCGCCACCCGTCTGGATGACCGGCGCTTCCAGGTGGTGACCCTGGCGCCGCTGGTGCTGCATGCCGAGCATTTTGGCCTGGAGGAGGGGGTCGAGGCGCTGCGCAAGGTCGCCAGGTTGTCCAACATCAGCCTGTCGGTCCCGGTCGGCGCGGTGATGATTTTCACCTCGCGATGAGCGGCACCATCTTCCCCTGGAAGGCGGCCAACCGCTTCGAGCTGTTGGTGGATGGTCCGGCCTTCATGCCGGCCATGCTCGCCGACATCGACGCGGCCGAGCGTCTGGTGCTGCTCGAGCTGTATCTGGTGGAAGATGGCTTGTGCAGCGCGGCGCTGGTGGATGCGCTGTGCCGCGCCGCCAGACGTAGGGTCCAGGTCTGTTGCCTGTTCGATGGCTTTGGCAGCCTGGGTTTCACTCGCACCTGGCGCGAGCAACTGGCTGTCGCCGGTGTGCAGCTGCGCCACTACAACCCGCTGCGCTGGCGCAGGGGGCTGCGCAATCTGTATCGCGATCATCGCAAGCTGCTGGTGGTCGACGAGCGCTGTGCCTATGTCGGTGGCACCGGCGCCACTGACCAGTTCTGGACGCCGGAGCCCGGTGACTACTGGCACGAGGTGATGGTACGCATGGAAGGCGCGCTGGTGGCGCACTGGCGTGTGCTGTTCGAGCACCAGTGGCTGGCCTGTGAGGGCCGCAGCCCCTGGAAGCCCGGCCATGCCCAGGGGCTGGTGCATTTGCCGCCCTGTCCGCCGGCCGGCGTCGGCATGGGGCGGGTGGCGTACGCCGACTCCAGCCAGCACCTGGACATCGTCCAGTCGCTGCTGCGCAGTATCGGCCATGCCAAGCAGCGGGTATGGCTGGCCACGCCCTACTTCCTGCCCAGCCGCAAGGTGCGGCGCTTCCTGATGCGGGCCGCAGCGCGCGGGGTGGAGGTACGCCTGCTGCTGACCGGGCGCAACACCGATCATCCTCCGGTGCGCTATGCCGGTCAGCGCTACTATCCGCGGCTGCTCAAGGCCGGCGTACGCATCTTCGAATACCAGCCGCGCTTCCTGCATCTGAAGATGGTGCTGGTGGATGACTGGGTCAGCGTCGGCTCATGCAATTTCGATCACTGGAACCTGCGCTTCAACCTGGAAGCCAACCTGGAAGCCCTCGATCTACAGCTGACCAGCGCGGTGGCGGACAGCTTCATTGCCGACTTCCAGCAGAGCCGCGAGATCACCCTCGAAGACTGGCAGCGCCGACCGCTGCTCAAGCGCATCCAGCAGCGCCTGTGGGGCTGGCTGGACCGCCTTGTGGTGAACCTGCTCGATCGCCGCCGCTGAGTGCTACCAGCCAGGCACGCCGCTCATGTCCGGCAGCTTGTGGGCGATGCCCTTGTGGCAGTCGATGCAGGTGGCTTGGCCGCTGGCCAGGGCGGTGGAGTGCATCTCGCGTGCCCGCGGGCTCTGCCGGGTGAAGTCCATGAAGTCGAAGCCGTGGCAGTTGCGGCATTCCAGCGAGTCGTTGGCCTTGAGCCTTGCCCACTCGTGCTCGGCCAGCTCGCGGCGCTTCTCGAGGAATTTGTCGCGGGTATTGATGGTGCCGAAGATCTTGCCCCAGACCTCCTTGGACGCCTGCATCTTGCGCGCGATCTTGTCCGTCCACTGGTGCGGCACGTGGCAGTCCGGGCAGGTGGCGCGCACGCCCGAGCGGTTGCTGTAGTGGATGGTGTCCTGCAGCTCGACGTACACGTTGCTCTCCATCTCATGGCAGGAGATGCAGAACTGCTCGGTGTTGGTCGCCTCCAGGGCGGTGTTGAAACCGCCCCAGAAGACGATGCCGGCGATGAACCCGCCGAGGGTGAGGAACCCCAGGCTGTAGTGCACGCTGGGTCGGCGCAGGATGTGCCAGTAACCGCTGAGCCAGGCAAACAGGGCTTTCATGGACACCTCACTGGGTCTGGCCGGCGCGCTGCACTTCGTCCTGCAGCAGCTGGTCGATGGTGCGGAAGTCGTTGCCCACCAGCGGCTTCACCTCCTTCTGCGGCACGTGGCACTGGGTGCAGAAGTAGCGCCGTGGCGAGACGGCGGCCAGGGGCTGACCGTCGCGGTCCATGTAGTGGGTGATGCTGATCATCGGCGCCTGGGTCTTGGCGCTGCCCGCGCGGCTGTGGCAGGTCAGGCACTTGTTGCCGTTCTTGTCGACCTGGTAGCCACGGATGGCATGGGGAATGGTCGGTGGCTGTTCGGGGTAGCCGCGTTCGCGCTTGATGTCCTTGTTCTCGTCGTTGGCCAGCGGCGGCGCGGGCAGTTCCTGGCTGATCGTGCCGCCGGGGCGGCGGCCATCGGGTGCGGGGGCGTCCAGCGGGTAGTCGGCGGCCTGGGCGAGGCTCGCCAGGAACACCAGCAGCAGGGGCAGGCTTCTCATGATCGGGCTCCTCAGGCCAGGCTGACCAGTTCGATGCGCACCGCGCACTTCTTGTAGTCGGTCTGCTTGGAGATGGGGTCGGTGGCGTCCAGGGTGACCTTGTTGATCAGCTTGTTGGCATCGAAGAAGGGCACGAACACCAGCCCGCGCGGTGGCTTGTTGCGCCCGCGCGTCTCGATGCGGGCGCGCATTTCGCCGCGCCGGCTGATCACCTTCACCTCGCTGCCGCGCCGCGCCTTGAGTGCATGCGCGTCGTCCGGGTGCATGTACACCAGGGCGTCCGGCACGGCGCGGTACAGCTCGTCGACGCGCTGGGTCATGCTGCCGGTGTGCCAGTGCTCAAGCACCCTGCCGGTGCTGAGCCAGAACGGGAAGTCCTTGTCCGGTGCCTCGGCCGGCGGCTCGTAGGGCAGGGCGAAGATGATCGCCTTCTTGTCCGGGTAGCCGTAGAACTGCACGCCGCTGCCCTTTTCCACGTAGGGATCATGCCCCTCGCGGTAGCGCCAGCGGGTTTCCTGGCCGTCCACCACCGGCCAGCGCAGGCCGCGGGTCTCGTGGTAGGTGTCGAAGGGGGCCAGGTCGTGACCATGGCCACGGCCGAACGCGGCGTATTCCTCGAACAGGCCCTTCTGCAGGTAGAAGCCGAAGGCTGCGGCCTCGTCGTTGGCGTAGCCGGCGGCCAGATCGCTGCTGGGGAACTGGTCGACCTGGCCGTTCCTGAACAGCACCTCGAACAGCGTCTTGCCCCTGAGCTGCGGCGCCTTGGCCAGCAGCTCGGCGGGCCATACCTCATCGGTGGTGAAGTATTTGGAGAACTCCACCAGTTGCCACAAGTCGGACCGGGCCTCGCCGGGCGCCTTGACCAGCTGGTGCCAGAACTGGGTACGCCGCTCGGCGTTGCCGTAGGCGCCTTCCTTCTCCACCCACATGGCGCTGGGCAGGATCAGATCGGCGGCCTGGGCCGAGACGGTGGGGTAAACGTCGGAGACGATGACGAAGGCCTCCGGGTTGCGCCAGCCGGGCAGGATTTCCTGCATCACATTGGGGCCGGCCTGCATATTGTTGGTGACCTGGGTCCAGTACACCTTGAGGACGCCGTCCTTGAGCATGCGGCTCTGCTGCACAGCGTGGAAACCGGGCTTCTCCTGGATGGTCCCGGCGGGCACCTTCCAGATCTTTTCGGCCGTGGCGCGGTGCTTGGGGTTGGCCACCAGCATGTCCGCCGGTAGGCGGTGGGAGAAGGTGCCGACCTCGCGCGCGGTGCCGCAGGCCGAAGGCTGGCCGGTCAGCGAGAAGGGGCTGTTGCCCGGCTCGCTGATCTTCCCGGTGAGCAGGTGGATGTTATAGATCAGGTTGTTGGCCCACACGCCTCGGGTGTGCTGGTTGAAGCCCATGGTCCAGAACGACACCACCTTGCGCTTGGGGTCGGCATACAGCTCGGCCAACGCCTTGAGCCGCTCGGCCGGCACCCCGGATTCCTCGGCGGCGCGTTCCAGGCTGTAGGGTTTGACGAAGGCGGCGAACTGCTCGAAGGAGATGTCGCTCCAGGTATTGGCATTGGTGGCGTTCTTTGCCTTCTGTTCCAGCGGGTCGGTGGGGCGCAGGCCGTAGCCGATGTCGTCGGCGCCCTTGGCAAAGCGGGTGTGGCGTTTGACGAAATCCTGGTTCACCGCGCCGGACTGGATGATGTGGTTGGCGATGTAGTTGAGGATGATCAGGTCGGTTTGCGGCTTGAACACCATGGGGATATCGGCCAGATCGAAGCTGCGGTGCTCGAAGGTCGATAGCACCGCGACCTTGACCTGCGGCTGGCTGAGACGGCGGTCGGTGACGCGGCTCCACAGGATCGGGTGCATCTCGGCCATGTTCGAGCCCCACAGCACGAAGCTGTCGGTGGCCTCGATGTCGTCGTAGCAGCCCATCGGCTCGTCCATGCCGAAGCTGCGCATGAAGCCCATCACCGCCGAAGCCATACAGTGGCGGGCGTTGGGGTCGATGTTGTTGCAGCGCAGACCAGCCTTCATCAGCTTGTTGGCGGCGTAGCCTTCCCACACCGTCCACTGCCCGGAGCCGAACATGCCGACCGCCTCGGGGCCGTGGGCCTTGAGCGCGGCCTTGGTCTTCTCGGCCATGATCGTGAAGGCCTGCTCCCAGCTCACCGGCTGGAACTCGCCCTGCTTGTCGTACTGGCCGTTCTTCATGCGCAGCAGCGGCTGGTTGAGGCGGTCGCTGCCGTACATGATTTTCGACAGGAAGTAGCCCTTGGCGCAGTTCAAGCCGCGGTTGACCTCGGCCTTGATGTCGCCGTGGGTCGCCACCACGCGGCCGTCGCGGGTTGCCACCATCACGCCGCAGCCGGTGCCGCAGAAGCGGCACGGCGCCTTGTTCCAGTCGAGGGAGGTGAGGTCGGCGTCGGTGAGCAGGTTGCTCGCCGCGCTGGTCAGCGGCATCCCGGCGGCCAGGGCGGCGATGGCGGCGGCCTGGGCCTTGGCGAATTCGCGGCGGGTCAGCTTCATCGGGCTTCTCCTTCAGCATCGAGGCATTCGTGATAGATCAGCGCGGCGCCGAGCACGCCCGGCAACTGCTGGATGGCATGCAGGCGCTCGAGCACGGTCGCCTCGTCGCGCGCCTCAAGTACCACCACCAGCTTGCCGCTGGGGCTGCTCTGATGCAGTTCGAGTTCGGGTAGGCGCGCCAGGTTGGCACGCAGGGCGTCCAACTGGTCCGGATGGCAGTGCACCAGCAGGCTGGCGATGTGCAGGACGTCGTCCATGAGCGTGCCCCGGCTAACCGGGTGGCCCCGGCGGCCCGGCGAAGATCTGAATGATCCAGACCAGAAAGCCGTAGCCGCCGACGATGGCGACGGAGAGGATGGGGAACAGGAAGATCACCAGGAACAGGAACAGCCTAGTTTCCTTGGCTTTGCTCGCGGTATCGGACATTCCGGCACTTCTTGGCTGGTGCGGATGTCCTGGAGACTAGACCCTACTGTTCATGAGGGCAAAAGCCCGACGCAGATCAGCGACAGAGGACGATCATGGTACGGCTGGAAAAGCCAGCCGGATTGAGGCCGAAAGCGAAGTCTGCCGGATCGTCTTCCTCGCTCTGGTCATCGCCTGCCTTGGCGATCACCTTGTAGCCCCTGGAGCCGCAGGCGCGTGCGGCCTTCTGTTCGCACTGTTCCCAGCTGGAGGTGAGTCCCGAGCAGTTGATATTGAGGCCCTTGCGGCCCTTCTTTTCGTACGTTTTGGCAGTTGCGGAACAACCGGCGACCAGCGCCAGCGTGATCATCAGCAGTACAAGCCTTTTCATCTCTTTCCCCACGGGCTTGTCTGTTATCGGCGGCAATGCCGCCACCCCTTGCAATGGCTCCGGCGGTGGTGCAGCTCTTGGTGTCGAGTCGCTGCTTGCACCCTGTCTGGCAGTAGGGCCGGGCGGTCGAGAAATAGCACAAAGGGTGGGTCGTGCGCGAGACAAAAAAGTTGCATTTTGCTTGCAGTTTTCCGGGGCTCGTTCGTCTTGATAAGCAGGCCTTGGCGACAAGGCGCGAATCAAGTGCACAGGGAGAGTGGCATGGACGCAAACGAGCGCCGGCAACTGCGCAAGCTGTTACAGGGAGCCGGACTGAAGGTGAGCCTGGTGCGGCTGAAGATTCTCGACGTGCTGCAGCGCAGTGAGCGCGGGTTGCGCTCGCGGGACCTGCATGAACAGTTGCGGCTGGCCGATGAGCAGATCTCCGTGCTCAGCGTGCGCCAGGTGCTCAGTCGTCTGCTGGCCTGTGGGCTGGTGACGCGCGATGACGAGGGGCTGTATCGCCTGCACCGTTCGCCGCCGGTGGCGCTGGCCGGCTGAGCGGGCGGGCGCTTCAGTCGGACGCCGCGGCGCCGCTCTCGCGGGTCGCCAGCCAGCACAGCAGCGAGCCGCCGATCACCATCGCCACACCCTGCCAGAACGAGGCGCCCAGCGGCGTCGCCAGCCAGAGCATGGCGAACAGCGCCGAGAGCACCGGGGTGAAGTACGAGGCGCTGGCCATCAGCGTCAGGTTGCCGCGCAGGATGCCCAGGTTCCACAGCGCATAGCCGCCCGCCATGGCGGCCCCGGCCGCCAGCAGCTCCAGGCTGGCCGGCAGGTTGAAGACCAGTGGCGCCCGTTCGCCGGCCAGGTATTTGAGCCACAGCGAGGCCGCCACCAGGATGAAGAACAGCACCACGCCGTTACGTCCCTCGGCATAGCGTTTGGTCACGTTGCAGTACAGCCCCCAGAGCACCGCGCCGGAGAACGCCAGCGCGTAGGCGAGTGGATTGCTGGCGGCGTTGGCCAGGGTCTGGCGCAGGGAAATCGACTGCTCGCCGCTGGCCACCCAAACGATGCCGAGCAATGCCAGGGCAATGCCCGGCACTATCGGCCAGCGGGCCCGCTGGCCGTTCATGACGATGGCCAGGAGGATGGTGAAGCATGGCCACAGGTAGTTGATCACGCTCAGTTCGATGGCCTGCATGCGGTTGTCGGCAAAGCCCAGCGACAGCGCCAGGCACCACTCATAGGCGACGAACAGCAGGCTGCCGAGCAGCAGATAGGCGCGCGGGAAACCGCGCAGGCGCGGGCGCCCGAGCAGCAGCGCGAGCAGGAGGGCGCCGACCGTGTAGATCAGCGCCGCGCCGCCGACGGCGCCGAAGTGCTCGCTGACGCTGCGGATCAGCCCGACGATGGTGCTCCACAGCACGATGGCCATGAGGCCGCACAGGGTTGCCGCATTGCGGCTAAGGGGGAAGGACATGCTGGTTACGAGACTGCCGGCGAGGGGAGGGCGCAGGAGTTTAGAGGGCTGGGCCTGCGCTGCAAAATGCGGCTGGCGACATGCCTGCCGACCTGGAGACAATGCAGGCTGACCTTCACTGCGAGCCTGCCATGTCCCTCATGATCGCCGAAGCACTGCGCACCTGTCGTCACCTGCTGGTGTTCAGTGGTGCCGGCGTCTCCGCCGAGAGCGGCATTCCCACCTTCCGTGATGCGCTGACCGGCCTGTGGGCGCGCTTCGATCCGGCGCGGCTGGCCACGCCCGAGGCTTTTTTGGCCGACCCGGAACTGGTCTGGGGTTGGTACGAGTGGCGTCGCCAGCGGGTGTTGCGGGCCGAGCCGAATGCGGCGCACCGGGCGATTGCCGAGCTGGCGAGCCGGGTGCCGCGGCTGACCCTGGTGACCCAGAATGTCGACGACCTGCACGAACGTGCCGGCAGCGAGGAGGTGCTCCATCTGCATGGCAGCCTGCATGCGCCGCGCTGCTTCGACTGCGGAGCGCCTTACGCGGGGCTGGATGCCGAGTTGAACGAGCCGGAGCAGGGCCGGCGCCTGCCACCTCCAGCTTGCGTGGTCTGTGGCGGGCGAGTGCGTCCGGGTGTGGTGTGGTTCGGTGAGGCGCTACCGCAGCTGGCGTTACAGCGCGCCTTCGCGGCCGCGGCGGAATGCGACCTGCTGATGTCGATCGGCACCTCGGGGTTGGTCTACCCCGCCGCGCAGGTGCCGCAGATCGCTCTGCGCAACGGCGCTCAGGTGGTGCACATCAACCCGCAGCCAGTGATCAGCGGCAGCCCCCGAGAACATAGCGTTCAGGGGGCTGCCGGAGTGGTGCTGCCGCACCTGTTGCATGCGGCGTTTGCTGGCTGATCAGGTCTCTACCGTGGTCTGGCCAGGCTGTTCCGCGCCTTGTGCCGGCGCTTCCTGCTCGGGCTTCGGCTGCGCCTGGTCCATGAACTGGCGAGTGCTTTCCTGAGCCTTGTCGACCTTCTCGTTGAGCTGCTCGACCTGCTTGTCGAACTCCTTGAGGGTCTCGCCCAGGCTCTCGCGAGCGGTTTCCACGGCGGCTTCCTCGACTTTCTTGGTGAAGCTCTCGGCGGCCTGTTCGGCGCTGTCGCAGCCGGCCAGGGCGAGCATGCCCAGGCCCAGCAGCAGAGGTTGGTAAGCTTTCATATGCGGTCCTCCAATCAGGATTCGAGCTTGTGAGCGGGCTGGTTGCGGGTCTTCCACAGCGACAGCAGTACACCACCGGCCAGCAGGCCCACGGTCACGCTCAGCGATATCTCGGCGGGGATCTTGCCGACGATGTCGTGCAGGAAGATCTTGCCGCCAATGAACACCAGCACCAGGGCCAGGGCGTACTTCAGGTAGGTGAAGCGGTGGATCATCGCGGCCAGGGCGAAGTACAGGGCGCGCAGGCCGAGAATGGCGAAGATGTTCGAGGTGTAGACGATGAACGGGTCCTGGGTGATGGCGAAGATCGCCGGCACGCTGTCCACGGCGAACACCAGGTCGGCCAGCTCGATCAGGATCAGCGCCAGGAACAGCGGTGTCACCCACAGCTTAAGCTTGCCGCTGGCATCCGGCTGGCGCACGAAGAAGCGTTGTTCGTGCAGGCGGTCGGTCACCGGCAGGTGGTTGCGCAGCCAGTTGACGAAGCGGTTGTTCGACAGGTCCGGCTCGTCGTCGACCTTGGAGAACAGCATCTTCACGCCAGTCAGCAGCAGGAAGGCGCCGAACACGTAGAGAATCCAGTCGAACTCGCTGATCAGCGCGGCACCCAGGCCGATCATGATCGCGCGCAGGACGATCACACCCAGAATGCCCCAGAACAGCACGCGGTGCTGATAGCGGCGCGGGATGGCCAGGAAGCTGAAGATCAGGGCAATCACGAAGACGTTGTCCATGGACAACGATTTCTCGATCAGGAAGCCGGTGAGGTAATCCATGCTTGCGTCGCCGCCTTTCTGGAAGAATACCCAGACGGAGAACAGCAGACCCATGGAGATATAGCCGGCGGACAGCATCAAGCTTTCCTTGACGCCGATTTCGCGCTCTTCGCGGTGCAGAACCCCCAGGTCGAAGGCCAGCAGGGCGATCACTACAGCAAGGAACGAGAGCCACAGCCAGGTGGCGGTGCCGAGGAAGTCGGCGAAGAGAAACGTTTCTAGGGTGCTCATGAGCCCCTCCTTTCAGTCGTAGTTGTACCAACTATGACTCCGACATGGCGGCTGCAAACCGTCAGAGGGGCCCGGCGTCACGGCTGCGAAGGATAAGGAAAATCCTGACCGTCTCAAGCACCGGGTTTTTGCAAAGTATGTATTGCCCGTTCGACCTGCCACCAACTCGGCAGCAGCTGGCGCACCTCGCGGCGGGTGAAGCGGTCGTCGAGCAGGTAGACCACGCCCTGATCCGAGGTGGTGCGGATCACCCGACCGGCCGCCTGCACCACCTTCTGCAGGCCGGGGTAGAGGTAGGCATAGTCGTAGCCGTTGCCGAACATCTGCTGCATGCGTGCCTTCACTTCCTCGTTGACCGGGTTGACCTGCGGCAGGCCGAGGGTGGCGATAAAGGCGCCGATCAGGCGCTTGCCGGGCAGGTCGATGCCCTCGCCGAAGGCACCGCCGAGCACGGCGAAGCCGACACCGTGGGAATGCTCGGTAAAGCGTTCGAGAAAGTCCTGGCGCTCGGCCTCGTTCATGCTGCGCGACTGCGCCCACACCGGGATATCCGGGTGCTCGGCGTGAAAGCGCGTCAGCGCCTGTTCCAGGTAGGCATAGCTGCTGAAGAACGCCAGGTAATTGCCCGGCTGCTGACGAAATTGTCGAGCCATCAGCGTGACAATGGACGGTAGGCTTGCCTCGCGATGCTGGTAGCGGGTCGACAGGTTGGCCAGTGCCTGCACCCTCAGCTGCTCGGCGCTGAACGGCGACTGCACTTCCAGCCACTGCCAGTCGCGTGGCAGGCCGAGCAGGTCGGCGTGGTAGTGGCCGGGGCTGAGCGTGGCGGAGAACAGCGTGGCGCTGTGAGCGTTGGCGAAACGCTCGGCGAGGAAGCGTGCCGGCACGATATTGCGCAGGCACAGAGTCGACAGGCTGCGCGTGTCATGGCGGGTGATATCGAACAGCGAGTGCGGGCCGAAGGCCTCGGCCAGGCGGCAGAACAGCATGGCGTCGAGGTAGAAGCGCAACAGCGCGGCCTGGTTGCCTTCGGGCTGGTCGGTGAGGTGGTCGGTGATCGCACTCACCGCCTTCTGCAGGGCGACGATGAACAGGTCGGCGATGGCCGGGTAGATCTGGTAGGGCACTTCCTGGTCGCGGTGCAGCTGGTTCCAGTGGCGGCCAACCCGCTCCAGCACGCCCTTGAGGCCAGCCGGGGCAACTTTGCGCAGGGCGTTGAACTCGGCCTGATCCAGCTCGGCGCTGTACATGCCACGGGCGCGGTCGATCAGGTTGTGCGCCTCGTCCACCAGCAGGGTGACTTTCCAGCCATTGACCACGGTCAGACCGTGCAAAAGTGCGGTCATGTCGAAGTAGTAGTTGTAGTCGCCGACCACCACGTCGCTCCAGCGGCACAGCTCCTGGGACAGGTAGTAGGGGCAGACCTGGTGCGCCAGGGCGACCTCGCGCACGGCCTCCTGGGTCAGCCAGCGGTGTTCGAGGGCGGCGGCACGGGCGGCCGGCAGGCGGTCGTAGAATCCCTTGGCTAGCGGGCAGGACTCGCCATGGCAGGCCTTGTCCGGGTATTCGCAGGCCTTGTCGCGGGCCACGTGCTCCAGCACCCGCAGCGGCATGTTTTCCTCCTGCTCGCGCAGGCTGGCCAGGGCGTCCAGCGCCAGGCGCCGGCCGGGCGTCTTGGCGGTGAGGAAGAACAGTCGGTCCAGGTCCTGGCCGGGAAACGCCTTGAGCTGCGGGAACAGGGTGGCCAGGGTCTTGCCGATGCCGGTGGTGGCCTGGGCCAGCAGGAAGTCGCCATCGCGGGCGGCTCGGTACACGGACTCGGCGAGCTGGCGCTGACCACGGCGGAAGCTCGGGTAGGGGAAGCGCAGCGTTTCCAGGCTAGCATTGCGCGCCAGGCGGTGCGCCGTTTCCTGCTCGGCCCAGGCGACGAAGCGCACACACTGCAGTTCGAAGAAGGTCCGCAGCTCGGTGGCCGCGAAGCACTCGCGAAACACCGTTTCCTTCTGCGACAGGACGTTGAAGTACACCACTGCCAGGTCGATCTCCTCCAGGCCCAGGCTGTCGCACAGCAGCCAGCCATAGACCTTGACCTGGGCCCAGTGCAGCAGGCGGTGGTTGGCCGGGATGCGCGCCACGTCGCCGCGATGGGTCTTGATCTCCTCCAGCAGGTTCTGCGCCGGGTCGTAGCCGTCGGCGCGGCCGCTGACCAGCAGGCCCGGATAGGCCCCGGTCAGCGGCAGCTCGGCGACATAGCCGGCGCCACGCCGGCCGACCACCGTGCTGTGTCCGGCCATACCCTCGGCGGCGGTGGGCGCGGGGGTGAAGCGCAGGTCGAGGTCACCTTCCTTGGCGGTGAACTCGCACAGCGCGCGCACGGCCACGGCGTAGCTCACGCCTCGCTCCAGCGCACGTAGCAGACGTCCACCGGCATGCCGTGCTGGGCGCAGAACGCCAGCCAGCGTTTCTGGTTGTCCTGCAGGCGGTCGCCAGGGCCCTTCACCTCGATCATCCGGTAGCGTCGCTCGGCCGGCCAGAACTGGATCAGGTCCGGCATGCCGGCACGGTTGGCGCGGATATCGCCGAGCAGCCGCTCGAACCAGACGCGCAGGTGCGCCGGCGGCAGGCAGTGCAGGGCGGTTTCCAGCAGCTCGGGTGTCAGCACTGCCCAGTGCACGAAGGGCGAGACGATGCCGTGCTTGGCGGCGTAGGTGGCGCGAATCGCCTCGGCATGGCTGCCGTCATCCAGCATGCCCAGGCAGCGCTCGAACAGCGCGGCGCGGCGGCTGCGGAAGTCGCTGTCGTGCAGATCCACCGGGCCGCTGTGGAAGGGGTGGAAGAACGCCCCGGGCAGCGGGGCGAAGATCGCCTCCCAGCACAGCAGGCCGAACAGCCCGCAGACCAGTGTGTTCTCCACATAGAAGACTGGCGCCTGCTCGTCATGCAGGTGCTGCTGCACCGCCCACTCCACGCTCGACGCCTCGGGCCTGGGCAGTTCCAGCTCGATCAATCCGGCCTCGGCCGCAGCGGAGCGCGGCTGCCTGGGCAGGCCTAGCTGGCGTTGCAGGCGTGGCAGGGCGCGCTCCAGTGCCTGGGCCTCGGCATCGTTGCACGGGGCGAGCAGGGCGGCAGTGGCGAGATCGTGGGCCTGCTGGAAGTCGCCGAGCTTTTCCAGTACCCGCACCTGCCGCTGGCGCGCTTCGGCGTGGCTGCTGGCGGCATAGAGCGCGGCCGCCTGCGCCAGCTCACCCGCGCGTTCCTCTGCTTGGCCGAGGTGGAACAGCAGCTTGGCGTGGCGGCGGCTCAGGTGCGGGTTCGCACTGCTGAAATCGCCCAGCTCGGCGAGCACCTCGGCGACCGCCTGGCCCGCCTCGAACTGCTCTCGGCAGCGGCGCAGGTGCAGGTAGTCGTCGACATCGCGGCGGCTGCGGAAACCGCGTGACTCGCGGCTGATCGGGACCGCCTCGTAGCGGAAGATGCCCAGCTCGGCGAGTACGAACTCGGACCAGTCCTGTGCCAGGTTGCCGAAGAACAGCAGGCGCAGACGGTCGCACAGCGGGCCGATGGTCAGGCTGTAAAGACGGTCGAGTGGCGGGCACCAGTGGCGGAAGGTGCGCGCGTCCGGGTAACGAGCCAGCAGAGCCTGTAGCTGCTCGTCCTTTTTCAGCCCGCGCAGGGTGGCGAGTTCCGTGAAGCAGGCGAGCAGTTCGTCCTTGCGCAGCAGGGCGAACAGCTCCGCCAGCGTCAGCTCGGCGTCCTCGATCAGCCAGCCCAGGCGCAGCAGCGGTTCGGCGGCGGCGGTGACGTCGCCAATCTCGTCGTAGCTCAGCTTACTCGCGCGAAAATGCGGCCCCTTGCGCATCACCAGGCGCGCCAGCAGCGCTTGCGACGGTTGCGGCAGTGCGCTGAAGCCTTGCAGGAAGGCCGCTTCCTCGGCGTCCAGCAGGTCGCTGTAGCGTTCGCCGATCCAGGCCAGCGCGGTGCGGAAGTTGGCGAGGTAGTAGAGGTTGGGGGCGAGTGCGGCAGGCATGGCAGTTAACTGGTTTTATATACAGTTAATGGTGCGCGACCCACGCTGACGAGGCAAGCCCGCGCCGACCGTTTGCACGCGCGCAAGGCAGAAAAGCAAAAGCCCGGGCCATGGCTGACCCGGGCTTTGCGAGGTTTTGGGCGGCTAGGCGGCGACTGAGTTGCCGATCAGCATGCCGTGCTGCACGCGGAACAGATGCCCGCTGATGCGCAGAGTGAACGGCGCGCGGCTGACAATCTGGGCTCCGTCCTGGAGCAGGGTTTCGATATGTGCACGCAACGCGAGGTATTTCCGTTGTTCCTTCATCGGAAAGCTCCTGTATTGAGGTTGCCGAGAGCCTACCAAGCTTTGTGATGATGTCGACATTTCTGTGGGGTGGGAAATGTGGCATGCATCACATTTTGTGATGGCGTTATGCCGTCGCGCCATGCCGGGGCCGAATGACGGATAATGCCGGCCATTTCGCCTCGCACGCATTCTGGTAATCCCGCATGGAAATCAAGGTCAATTTTCTCGACAACCTCCGTCTCGAAGCCAAGTTCGATGACTTCACGGTGATCGCCGACCAGCCAATCCGCTACAAGGGCGATGGCTCGGCGCCGGGGCCGTTCGACTACTTCCTGGCGTCCTCGGCGCTGTGCGCGGCCTACTTCGTCAAGCTGTACTGCCAGACGCGCAACATCCCCACCGACAACATTCGCCTGGCGCAGAACAACATCGTCGACCCGGAAGACCGCTACAAGCAGATCTTCAAGATTCAGGTCGAGCTGCCCGCAGATATCTCCGAGAAGGATCGTCTGGGCATCCTGCGCTCGATCGACCGCTGCACCGTGAAGAAGGTGGTGCAGACCGGCCCCGATTTCGTCATCGAGGAAGTCGCCAACCTCGACGCCGACGCTCAGGCCCTGCTGATGCCGGCGCTGACCGCGGGCGAGGGCACGCGCATCCTCGGCAAGGACCTGCCGCTGGAACAGACCATCGCCAACATGTCGGCCATCCTCGCCGGCCTGGGCATGAAGATCGAGATCGCCTCCTGGCGCAACATCGTACCCAACGTCTGGTCGCTGCATGTGCGCGACGCCCAGTCGCCGCTGTGCTTCACCAACGGCAAGGGCGCCACCAAGGAGAGCGCGCTGGCCTCGGCGCTGGGCGAGTTCATCGAGCGGCTGAACTGCAACTTCTTCTACAACGACCAGTTCTGGGGTGAGGAGATCGCCAACGCCGATTTCGTCCATTACCCCAACGAGCGCTGGTTCAAGCCGGGGCCGAAGGATGCGCTGCCGGAAGAGATCCTCGACGAGCACTGCCTGGCCATCTACAACGCGGACGGCGAGCTGCGCGGCTCGCATCTGTACGACACCAACTCCGGCAACAAGGCTCGTGGCATCTGCTCGCTGCCCTTCGTGCGCCAGTCCGACGGCGAGGTGGTGTACTTCCCGTCCAACCTGATCGAGAACCTGTACCTGTCCAACGGCATGAGTGCCGGCAACACCCTGGCCGAGGCGCAGGTGCAGTGCCTGTCGGAAATCTTCGAGCGTGCGGTCAAACGCGAGATTCTGGAGAACGAACTGGCCCTGCCGGACGTACCGCAGGAGGTGCTGGCCAAGTACCCGGGCATTGTCGCCGGGATCAAGGGCCTGGAGGAGCAGGGCTTCCCGGTGCTGGTCAAGGACGCCTCGCTCGGCGGCGAATTCCCGGTGATGTGCGTGACCCTAATGAACCCGCGCACCGGTGGCGTGTTCGCCTCGTTCGGTGCGCATCCGAGCTTCGAGGTGGCGCTGGAGCGCAGCCTCACCGAGCTGCTCCAGGGGCGTAGCTTCGAGGGCCTCAACGACCTGCCGGCGCCGACCTTCGAGAGCCAGGCGCTGACCGAGCCGAACAACTTCGTCGAGCACTTCATCGACTCCAGCGGCGTGGTGTCCTGGCGCTTCTTCAGCGCCAAGGCCGACTACGAGTTCGTCGAGTGGGACTTCTCCGGCGAAGGGACAGACTCCAACGCCCAGGAAGCTGCGACCCTGTTCGGCATCCTCGAGGACATGGGCAAGGAGGTGTACATGGCGGTGTACGACGACCTCGGCGCCAACGCCTGCCGCATCCTAGTGCCGGGCTACTCGGAGATCTACCCGGTCGAGGACCTGATCTGGGACAACACCAACAAGGCGCTGCTGTTCCGTTCCGACATCCTCAACCTGCACAGCCTCAGCGACCTGCGCCTGAAGAGCCTGCTCAAGAGCCTGGAGCAGTGCGAGGTCGACGACTACACCGACATCACCACGCTGATCGGCATCGAGTTCGACGACAACACCGTGTGGGGTCAGCTGACCATCCTCGAACTGAAGCTGCTGATCTACCTCGCGCTGAAGAAGTACGACGAGGCCAAGGCGCTGACCGAGGCCTTCCTGCAGTACAACGACAACACCGTCGAGCGCGGCCTGTTCTACCAGGCGCTGAACGTGGTGCTGGAAGTGCAGCTGGACGACGACCTGGAACTGGCCGACTACGAGGCCAACTTCCGCCGCATGTTCGGCAACGAACGGATGGACGCGGCCATCGGTTCGGTGAATGGCAGCGTGCGTTTTTATGGCCTGACCCCGACCAGCCTGCAGTTGGAAGGCTTGGACAAGCACCTGCGCCTGGTCGACAGCTACAAGAAGCTGCATGCGGCGCGGGCGGCTGCTGCCGCGCGCTGAGGGCGGGGCAGCGGTCCTCCCCGGCTGGCCGAGCAGAGACGGTCGGCTGAAATGAAAAAGCCCCGCTGCTGCGGGGCTTTTTGAATCTGGAGCGGGCGAAGGGAATCGAACCCTCGTCATGAGCTTGGGAAGCTCAGGTAATGCCATTATACGACGCCCGCTCGGGCGGCTGACTTTTTACCAGAATCGCCCAGGAAGGTGAAGCCGCGCGCGCGTCTTGCGCCCGTTTTATTGCCGGGCGCTTCACAGCGCCACGGCCTGTTGCTCCCGTTCCACGCTGCGTGCATGGCCCTGTGTGGGTACCAGCAGGAAGGCCAGCAGGGCATCGCGGGTCTGCATCCAGGCGGCCTTGTGTTCCATGTCGAGGAAGTGGCCGGCCTGGGCGATGGTGCGGAACTCGCAGTGGCGCACGTACTGGGTGAACAGGCGCGCGTCAGCCGGCGTGGTGTACTCGTCCCACTCGCCGTTGACGAACAGCAGCGGTATCTCGATCTGCCCAGCGAAGCTGACGCAGGAGCGCCCGCCGTTGTTCAGCACGGTCTCCACGTGGTGGCTCATCTGCTCGTATTCGTAGCGCTCCAGGCCGGTGACGTGCCGGTGGTTGTAACGCTTGAACAGCGAGGGCAGGTGCTTGCCGATGGTGCCGTTGAGCACCATGCCGATGCTCTCGCGGTCGCACTCGCGCATCACCACCAGGCCGGCGCGCAGGTAGCCGAGCATGGCGCTGTTGACGATAGGCGAGAAGGAGTTGATCACCGCACGCTCGATCCGCGATGGGCGCCGGGCCAGCGCCTGGAGGGTGGCGATGCCGCCCCAGGAGAAGGACAGCACGCTGTCGCAGGCGAAGTGTTCGACCAGCTCCAGGAGGATGTCGGCTTCTTCCTCGCGGCTGAGGAAGCGCTCATGCAAGTTGTGCGCGCGTGACTGGCCGGCGTAGGGCAGGTCGAACAGCACTACGTTGAAATGCGGGTGGAGGTAGCGAAGCGTCTGCGCGAAGGATGCGGTGGTCGACAGCGAGCCGTTGACCAGAATGATGGTCCGCTCGGCGCAGTCGGCGCGGTAGAACTCCGTGTAAACCCGGTATTGCCCCTGGATATCCAGCACAGCGGTTTCAGCTTTCATGGTCATGCCCCTGACATGCGGCGTTGCGGACGCACAGCAGCACCTCGCGGCTGCGTGAGCTTCATGGCAGGTAGGCATGGGCCTGGGAAACGGGGCCTGGTCGGCTCGAAAGGCTGGCCGGGATTTATTGTTGGCGGCGGGTGCATTTTCCGTCCGGGATCGACAACTCGATGGGCAGCCCGTGATTGGCGGAAAAGGCGTTTAGATGTCTTCTGTGACTATTCGGTCACTAATGGACCGTTGACTGGATTCAAGCAGCCTCGTGTTACCGATGCAAGTCATGCCGATGAAATTGGCCCTGCCATTGGTCGGGCGAGCCGTGTTCAGACGGCCTCTATCTCGGCGCTTGTGAGCGGGCGGTAGTGGCCTGGCGCCAGGGCCGGATCGAGTTGCAGCGGGCCCATGCGTTCGCGGTGCAGGGCGACCACGCGGTTACGGAAGTGGCCGAACATGCGCTTGACCTGGTGGTAGCGCCCCTCGTGCAGGGTCAGCAGGGCGGTATGCGCATCGAGGATCTGCAGCTCGGCGGGCAGGGTGGTGAGGTTTTCGTAGGCGAAGTACAGGC
Source organism: Aquipseudomonas alcaligenes (assembly GCF_900156545.1). Lineage (GTDB taxonomy): Bacteria > Pseudomonadota > Gammaproteobacteria > Pseudomonadales > Pseudomonadaceae > Aquipseudomonas > Aquipseudomonas alcaligenes_A. The sequence goes on along the minus strand of NZ_FTNW01000002.1, from coordinate 449,619 downwards.
CGCGGGCGAACACCTCGATGTATTCGGCGCTGATCGGCTGTTCGGTGCTGACCCGGTAGACCTTGCCCAGGCGGCTGCGCGGCTCGGTGAGGCGGCGCGACCAGAGGCCGTCGTTGGTGACGAGCAGCAGGCCGGTGGTGTTCAAGTCTAGGCGCCCGCCGATGTGCAGTTCGTGCTTGTCCGGCTCGTCGAGCAGGTCGAGCACGGTGCGGTGCTCGGGATGTTCGGTGGCGCTGACCACGCCGGCCGGCTTGTTGAGCATGAAGTAGCGCGCCGGTTTGCCGGCCTGCAGCAGCTCGTCGTCCAGTTCGATACGGCTGAACTCGCGGATCTCGTGGCGGCCGTCGCGCACCGTGGCAGCGTCCACGCGCAGGCGCCCGGCGGCGAGCAGCAGACGGGCATCGGCGCGGCTGAAGCGTGGCAGGTTGCTGAGAAAGCGGTCGAGGCGCATCGCTAGTCGGGCTTGGCGTCGGCGCCCTGTGCGCTAGCGCAACGGGGGCACAGGCAGGCCTGGTCGCGTGCCTCGGCGGGCAAGGCCTCCAGCACCTGCGGCGCGATCGGCACATGGAAGCACCAGCAGTCCTGCACCGGTTCGTCCTGGCCCGCCTGGGCGCAGGCGTTGGCCTGGCCGCAACTTGGGCAGCGATCGCTGTTCATTGCTGCAGCCCGCTGACGTCTTCGCACACGCGGTTGCGCCCGGACTGCTTGGCCCGGTACAGGGCGCGGTCGGCACGGCCGATCAGGCGGTCCATGCTGTCGTCACCCTGCAGCTCGGTAACGCCGATGCTGGTGGTGACGCGCAGGTTGACGCCGTTGAAGGGAAACACGGCTTCCTCGGTCTGCTGGCGGATCTTCTCCGCCAGTTGGCGTGCGGTGCTGCTGCCGGTGTCCTTGAGCAGCAGAATGAATTCCTCGCCGCCCCAACGACAGATGATGTCGGACTGCCGCAGATTGCCCTGCAGGGCATGGGCGAAGCCGCGCAGTACCTGGTCGCCGGCCAGGTGGCCGTGGGTATCGTTGAGTTGCTTGAAGTGGTCCAGGTCGATCAGCAGGGCGCTCAGCGGGCTCTGCCCGCGGATGGCTTCCTGCAGGGCCTGGGCGGCCAGCAGGTCGAAGCCACGGCGGTTGGGCAGGCCGGTGAGCACGTCGGTGGTGGCCAGGGCGGCAATGCGCAGCTGGTAGCGGCGCGTGGCCAGGTAGACCAGGAACAGCACCAGCAGGCTGATCAGGGTGCAGATCAGCAGGTTGAGGTAGAGGCTGTGGCGGATGCCTGCCAGGGCGCCTTCCTCGTGCTTGTCGACGAACAGGAACCAGTCCAGTTCGGGGATGTAGCGCACGTTGAGGAAGTGGCCGCGTCCACCTTCCTGGTAGTCGAAGCGGCCGCTCTTGGGCTGCGGCAGCACCGCCAGCAGCGGCTCCAGACCTGCCACCTCGCTGAGCAGCTGGCCGCGATGAGCGCCCAGAGGCCCGCCATCGGCGCTGGTCAGTACCAGGCGGCCGTTGCGGTCGGTGAAGTAGATAGCGCGGTCGTAGCGGCGCTGGTAGTCATCGACCAGCTTGACCACCGCATCCACCGTCAGGCCGACGCCGGCCACGCCGATGAAGTTGTGCTGGTAATCGAACACCTTGAAGTTGATGAAGAAGGTCAGGCGGTCGGCGTTGGCCATGTCCGGATCGACGCTGATCTCGTAAGGCTCGGCCATGTTGCGTACGCGGAAGTACCAGGCATCGCGCGGCTCGTCTTCGCGGATCTGCTTGAGCACGCCCTTGGCCTGGTAGTAGGTGCGGCTCTTCTCGGAGATGAAGAAGCTGGTGAAGGTGCCGTAGTGGTCCTGGACTTCGCGCAGGTAGCGGGTCATGGGTTCTGCATCGCGCTCGCCGGCGATCACCCAGTCACGCAGGAAGGTATCGCGCGACATCATCGAGGCGATCTGGGTCGGGCGAATCAGGTCCTTCTGGATTTCCGAGTAGATGTTGTCCGAGGTCAGCGGCAGCTCGGTGTTGACGATGTTGTGGCGGATGCTGTCGCGCGAGGCGAAGTAGCTGACCAGGCTGGTGGCGAGGAAGCCGCCCAGCAGCAGGATCGACAGAAGCGACAGCAGGGTGATCTGGGCCTTGCGGGACGTGCTGAGCGGCATGGGGCGGGAGCCTTGGAGAAGTGGCGCAATGCTAGCGTGGTGTGGCGTTGTCGTCACCGCGGCTGCCGGGTTTTTCCAGCAGGCGCACGGCGCTGATCCAGGGCTCCAGGCGTTGCCCGTAGCTGATCTCGATGTGCAGCGGCAGCTGTCCGTCCTCATGGCGCCGTGGCATGTGCTCGGCCAGCTCCTGGCGCCAGGCGGCTGGCACATTGAGGTCGGTGACATGCAGCTGGTCGATTTGGCCGCGCAGCCGGTGGGGCTGGGTGCCGTCACAGTCACACCAGGCGCGCACGGTGCCGCCGACGATGGCATAGCGGCTGCGGTCCGGATAGCGCTGGCGCAGGGCCTGCAGATCCGTACCGACGGCGACCGCGAACAGGCGGCTGGCGCGTGTGCGCTGTTGCTCCAGCTCTTTGCTGGCGTCCACCACTTGCTCTTTCAGTTCGGTGTTGTCCGGTGTAAAGGCAAGCATCTTCTCGGCCTTCAGCAGTTCCTGTTCGACGGCACTGAGCTCGGCGCGGTAGGCCGGACCGTCCAGCTCCAGCACGATCAGCGCCTGGCGCTGGCGTGGCTGGTGCCAGCGCCAGGCGCTGCCCTGGTGGCGGGTGAAGCCCAGCTCCAGCAGGGTCGCCTCGTCCAGCGATTGCCGGCTGTAGCGCTGCGGGTCTTCGGGATCGCGCGGGGTGCGCCAGTCCAGGTGCAGGCTGAGGCCGCTGTTTTCCCGGCGCGGGCCGTCGTGGCTGCGCCACAGCTCGCGCTCGGAGAGCTGCAGGCGGCTTTCTGGCTCGCCCTGGCGGTTGTACCAGGCGCCGCCGAGGGCCACGGCATTGCTCAGGAGGATCAGCGCCAGGCCGGCCAGCAGGCCGTGGCGGGGCTTGAGGGTGATCATGCGCTGGCACCTCCCTTGTAGCCACGTCGCAGCCTGCCGAGTATCAGCAGCGCGAGGATCGCCGCCAGGCCGAGGATCAGGAAGAACAGGTACTTGGGCAGCAGGTCCCACCACCAGTCGACCATCTTGATGCCGAGGAACAGGATGAAGGCCAGCTGGCCGAACAGCGCAACTTCCGGCCAGTCGCGCCGGCTGCCGAGCCACACCAGCAGGGCCGAAGCGACGAAGCCGAGCAACTGGTAGGCGTTTTCGATCAAATCGGCGTCCAGGCGCAGGTAGCTGCCCTCGGCCCAGTTGGCCAGCACCAGCATCGGGCCGAACAGCGCCAGCAGGCCGACCACCCGGTAGGCGCTGGCGAAGCCGCTGTAGCGGGCCTGCGACAGCCATTGCGGCAGCAGGAACAGCAGCAGGCCAGGCAGCAGCAGGTTTTCCGGGCGCTCGCCGGCATACAGCCAGTAGAAGCCGATCAGGCTGCCGATGCGGCTGACGCAGAAGGCCAGCAGGCAGACCAGGCCGATCACCAGCAGCATGCGCGCGTTGCAGGCATAGGCCAGCAGCAGGGCGTAGGCGCCCCAGGGTAGCAGGGCCTTGTCCGAGGGCGTGATGTTGAAGATCTGCCCGAGCACATAGATGTTGAGCATGAAGCAGGCCAGCGCCAGTGTGGCGGCCAGCTTGGCGAAGTAGCCGGAAGGGTCGCGCCGGCGTAGGGCGAAGGTCAGCAGCAGGCTACCGAGGGAGAAGCCGAGCAGGATGCCGACCTGGGTCGCTTCGTCGAACAGGCCCCAGAACTGGTAGAAGAAGAACAGCAGGCTGGCGGCCAGCGCCAGCGCGCCGAGCAGCGAGACGATGCGCATGCTCAGCGACAGGCGCTTGCTCTGCTGGTCGGGGTCGATATCGAAGCCGGCACGGTACTGCGCCAGCAGCTGCTCGTGGTGGGCGGCAATCTGCGCCAGCGGCGCGTCGTCCAGCGGCCAGGCGTGCTCGGCTTGCAGGCGCTGCGCCTCGCGGCGGAACGCCTGGATATCGTCGGCCCGTTGCTGGGCCAGGTCGCGGGTCAGCGGCATGGTTCTTCCCTGTGAATGCGCTAACCGCGACTCTATCCCTTATGCCTCCTCCAGTACTACCACCCGCTGCCCGGCGCGCACGGGGGAGCCCGGTTGCACCCGCACCTCGCGTACCACGCCGTCACGCGGAGCGGTGAGGGGGATTTCCATCTTCATCGACTCGAGGATCACCAGCACATCGCCGGCTTTCACCCTGCTGCCGGCCTCCACCTGCACCTGCCAGAGGTTGCCGGCGATATGGCTGTCGATGCCATGCTGGCCGGCGCCGAGCGGGGCGTCTTCGCCCAGCTCCGGGCCGACTTCCTCGACTTCGAAATGCGCCTGGCCGGAGTCGATCCAGCGCTGGCGCTCGGCGGCAAATGCCGCACGTTGCTGGCTGCGGAAGGCGTCGATGCCCGCGGCTTCCTGGGTCAGAAAGTCCTGATAGTCGGCCAGGGCCAGCTCGCTGTCCTCGATGCGCAGCTCATAGCGGCCGAGCGGGAAGTCGCGGCGGATCTGCAGCAGTTCGGAGGCACTCACCGGGTAGAAGCGGATCTGGTCGAAGAAGCGCAGCAGCCAGGGCTTGCCGTGGAAGGCGGCGACTTCGCGGTAGCGGTTCCACATCTGCAGGGTGCGGCCGACGAACTGGTAGCCGCCGGGGCCTTCCATGCCGTACACGCACATGTAGGCGCCGCCGATGCCCACCGAGTTCTCGGCGGTCCAGGTACGCGCCGGATTGTATTTGGTGGTCACCAGGCGGTGGCGCGGGTCCAGCGGCGTGGCCACCGGGGCACCGAGGTAGACATCGCCCAGGCCCATCACCAGGTAGCTGGCGTCGAACACCGTGCGGTACACCTCGTCGAGGTTTTCCAGATCATTGATGCGGCGGATAAATTCCAGATTGCTCGGGCACCAGGGCGCGTCCTTGCGCACCGTGGTCATGTATTTCTCGATGGCCAACTGACAGGCCGGGTCGTCCCAGGACAGCGGCAGGTGGACGATGCGCGAGGGCACCTTGAGGTCCTGGGCGTTGCACACGTCGTCCCACAGGCCGGTGACGGTGTTGAGCAGGAGTTGCAGTGGCAGGGTTTCCGGTTGGTAGTGCACCTGCAGCGAACGGATGCCTGGGGTCAGGTCGATGACGCCATCGAGGTGCTTGGCTTCGAGTGCCTGCATCAGCGCATGGCCGCGGAAGCGCAGCACCAGGTCCAGTTCCGGCTGGCCGATTTCCAGCAGCAGGTGGGTGTCACCGGAGAGGCGGGCGACCAGGCGTTTGTCCTGGCTGCCGATATCGAGAACGATGGGCGAGGTTAGATCGGCCTCGGACAAGCTCCCTCTCCCCTTGGGAGAGGGCAGGGGTGAGGGAGCTTGTGCATATTTAGAGTCCCTCGCCCCCGGCCCCTCTCCCGGAAGGAGAGGGGAGACAAGCGCGATCTCGGTGTTGCGTGCTTTCGCCAGCTCCCGCGCCGTGGCGATATCCACCGGGATAAACCGAACCTTGTCACCGGCCTTGAGCTGCCCCAGCTGCCACAGGTCGGCCTCGATGATGGTCACCGGGCAGACGAAGCCGCCCAGGCTCGGGCCGTCCGGGCCGAGGATCACTGGCATATCGCCGGTAAAGTCCACCGCGCCGATGGCATAGGGGTTGTCGTGGATATTCGACGGGTGCAGGCCGGCCTCGCCGCCGCTGTCGCGCACCCACTCCGGTTTCGGGCCGATCAGGCGCACGCCGGTGCGGCTGGAGTTGAAGTGCACTTCCCAGTCGGTGGCGAGGAAGGTGTCGATATAGGCTGGGGTGAAGTATTCCGGCGCGCCGTGCGGGCCGTAGATCACACGGATTTCACGCACATCGTGCAGGGCGGTGCACAGCGCGGCGGGCAGTTGCGCGCCGTTGCTCGTATTGCCGAGAGGTGGAATGTGCAGCACATCACCGGCCCGCAGCGCGCGGCCGCCGTGACCGCCGAACTGGCCGAGGGTGAAGGTGCTTTTCGAACCCAGGTACTCCGGCACCTGCAGGCCGCCGCGCAGAGTCAGATAGGAGCGTGCGCCGGAGCCGGCGATGGTGCCGAGGCTCAACGTGCTGCCGGCCTTGATCAACAGCGCGCTGTTCATCGGTTGCTCTGCGCCATCCACGCTCAGCGGAATCGCCGCGCCGGTCACCGCCACTACTGCATCGGTGTTGAAGCGCAGCAGCGGGCCGCTCATGGTGATTTCCAGGCCGGCGGCGCCCTCTTCGTTACCGAGCAGGCGGTTGCCCAGGCGCAGGGCGCGGTCGTCCATTGGCCCGGACGGCGGCACGCCGACGGCCCAGTAGCCGAGGCGGCCGGGGAAGTCCTGCACGGTGGTCTGGGTGCCGGCGGACAGCACTTCGAAGGTGCTGGCGCGGTAGGTCAGGCCTTCCAGGCAGCGGGTCCAGGGATTGCCGCTGGCGAACGGTGCATCACTGATGATCTGGCGCAGGTACTGGCGGTTGGTTTCCACGCCGTACAGCAGGGTATCGGCCAGGGCCTGGCTGAGTGCGGCGCTGGCTTCGGCTCGGCTGGGTGCCCAAGTGATGAGCTTGGCGATCATCGGGTCGAAGTAGGGCGGAATCTCGCAGCCGGCTTCGACCCAGGTATCGATGCGCAGGACCTTGCCATCGGCTTCGGGGAAGCTGACGGCGGTGAGCAGGCCGGGGCAGGGCTGGAAGTCGCGGCCCGGGTCTTCGGCATACAGGCGCGCCTGAATGGCGTGTCCGCTGGGTTTCAGGTCTTTCGCCAGTTCGGCCAGAGGTGGCAGATCGCCGGCCGCCAGCTCGATCATCCAGCGCACCAGGTCGACTCCCCACACCTGTTCGGTGACGCCGTGCTCGACCTGCAGGCGGGTGTTCACTTCGAGGAAGTAGAAGCGCTCGGCCTCGCTGTCGTAGACGAACTCCACGGTGCCGGCGCTGCGGTAATTCACGGCCTTGGCCAGCTTGATCGCCGCCGCGCACAGTTCCTCGGCCATGCCCGCCGGTAGGTTCGGTGCCGGGGTTTCTTCCAGCACCTTCTGGTTACGCCGCTGCACCGAGCAGTCGCGTACGCCGAGGGCGAGGACTTCACCCTGGCCGTCGCCAAATACCTGCACTTCCAGATGGCGGGCGCGCTGGATGTATTTCTCGATGAACACGCCGCTGTCGCTGAAGTTGTTCTGCCCCAGGCGCTTGACCGCTTCGAAGGCGTCGGAAAGCTCTTCCGCACTACGGCACACGCGCATGCCGATGCCGCCACCGCCGGCGGTGCTCTTCAGCATCACCGGGTAGCCGACCGCTTCACCGGCTTTTAGGGCGGCTTCGAGGTTTTCCAGTAGTTCGGTGCCTTCCAGCATCGGCACGCCATGCTGCTTGGCCAGGGCGCGGGCGGTGTGCTTGAGGCCGAAGACGCGCAGCTGCTCGGGCGTCGGGCCGACGAAGGCAATGCCGGCGGCCTCGCAGGCTTCGGCGAAGGCGGCGTTTTCGGAGAGGAAGCCGTAGCCGGGGTGAATGGCTCGGGCGCCGCTGCGCTTGGCGATCCCCAGGATTTTCTCCACCACAAGATAGGTCTGGGCTGCCGGGCCTTCGCCCAGGCTATGGGCCTCGTCGGCCTGCTGCAGATGCAGGCTGGCGACGTCGGCTTCGGAGTACACGGCTACGCCCTTGACGTCGAGCTGGCGCAGGGTGCGCAGGATGCGGCAGGCAATGGCGCCGCGGTTGGCGATCAGGAGTTTGTCGAACATTCGAGGAGTCCTCGAAGGAGGCGGGTCGTCCCGCCGTCAGTCGGTCTGCACCACGGTCGTCCGGGGTGGGAAACGCTTTGCTCCCTCTCCCGCCGGGAGAGGGTTGGGGTGAGGGTTTGGTCAGCTACTGCGGCTTGGTTTCTCTCACCCCCGCCCCCTCTCCCCGAGGGAGAGGGGAGGAAGCTCTAAGGCACTGCCCCGAGCGGCTCTGGCACAGGCGGAACAACCACAGGCGCAATCCTTTCAGTCCCATACCAGCACCTCCGCCGGGGTGGGGTTGTAGGCGTTGCAGGGGTTGTTCAGTTGCGGGCAGTTGGAGATCAGCACGATCACATCCATGTGCGCTTTCAGCTCCACATACTTGCCCGGTGCCGAGAGGCCGTCCTCGAAGGTCAGGCCGCCTTCTGCGGTAACGGGCACATTCATGAAGAAGTTGATGTTGGCACCGAGGTCGCGCTTGCTCAGCCGGCCGTCGTGCAGCGCGCCGCGCAGGAAGTTGTCGCGGCAGCTGTGCATGTAGCGCTTGTCCAGGGCATAGCGGACGGTGTTGCTCTCCTGGGCGCAGGCGCCGCCGAGGGTGTCGTGGCGGCCGCAGGTGTCGGCGGTGATGGTCAGCAGCGGGTTGCCGAGGTTGGACCAGAGCACGGTGCCGGTGGTCAGGTACACGCTGTTCTGCTTGCGCAGGGTGCGCTGCGGGTCGTAACGCTCGCGCGGGTTCTTTGCGCTGAAGAACAGGGTGTCGACGGCCTGGTTGCCTTCCAGGTCGAGCAGGCGCAGGGTCTGCCCGGCCTTGACCTCGAACAGGTAGGGCTCGCCGGCCGGGATCACATGGCGGAACGCGGCGGCTTCGGGGTGCAGGGTGCTTTCGATCAGGCTCATGGCATCAGCCCTCAGATATACAGACGTTCGGTGTTGTGGAAGCCGCGGCCGTTTTCCGGACGCGAGGTGCGGCAGAGCACGCTGATGCCATCGCTCTGCACCTGCTGCCAGCTGAGCTGCACCGGCTTGGGCGCGTACGCAGGATTCGGGTCCATCGGATGTTGCAGGGCGGTGAGCACCACCAGGCAGTCCATCGGCGCATACAGCTCGATGTAGTCGCCGGCTGTGGAGTTGCCAGCTTCGAATTGGAAGCAGCCGTCGTTATCGACCGTGACCTTGCTGAACAGGTTGAGGTTCATCAGCAGGTCCGCGAGGCCAAGGTCCCACTTGCCCAGTTCCACCAGCAGGTTGTCCATGCCGTTGCGGAAGAAGCCGTTGCGCAGTTCCTGATAGCGGCCCTGGCCGTACTTCTCGGCCACTTCTGCCGCGTTCAGCAGGCCGCCCATGCTGTCATGCCAGCCGCAGGTGTCGGCGCTGATGGCGGCGAGGATTCTGCCCATGTCCGAGTACAGGCAGTGGCCGGCGGTGAGCTTGGCGGTGTGCTGGCACTTGAGGGTGTCCGGCAGGTTGAGGCGCTCGCTTTTCTCGTGGGCATTGAGCAGCAGCAGGCTGACGTTGGCGCCACCTTCGATATCGGTGATGCGCAGCAGCTGGCCGCGCTTGAGCACGAAGGAGGTGTGGCCGCCACCGGGGACGGTTTCCTCATAGAGGGTCGGGCGCAGGGCGAGAGAGGCAGTCATGCTCAGGCTCCTTGAAGTTGCGATTGCAGACGCTCGGTCAGCTGCACGGGCAGCGCGGCGCGGCGTTCGCTGTTGAGCGGAATGTCGTAGGTGATGCGCGCGCCGAAGGCATTGGGCGCATGCGGGTCGACACGCACCTTGTCGAACACCAGCAGGCGGGTACCGAGGCTGAAGCCTTCACTCAGATCGTGAGTGACCATAAACACGGTCAACCCGGTCTCGCGCCACAGCTCCAGCAGCAGGGCGTGCATGTCCTTGCGGATGCCCGGGTCCAGCGCGCCGAAGGGTTCGTCCAGCAGCAGCACGCGCGGCTTGGTGATCAGCGCCTGGGCGATGGCCAGGCGCTGCTGCATGCCACCGGACAGCGCGCTGGGGTACTTGTCCAGGGCGTGGCCCAGGCCGACCTTGCCCAGCAGCTCGGCGGCGCGCTCGCGCGCCTCGCGTTTGGCATTGCCGAACAGGCGGCCGAGCAGGGGCGAGCGCGGCAGTTCCAGGCCGATGGCGACGTTGTCCAGCACCGACAGGTGGGGGAATACCGAGTAGCGCTGGAATACCACGCCGCGGCTGGCATCCGGCTCGGCCACTAGCGGCTGGCCGGCCAGGAGGATCTCGCCCTTGCTTGGCCGCTCCTGGCCCAGCAGCAGACGCAGGAAAGTCGACTTGCCGCAGCCGGAAGCGCCGACCAGCGTGCAGAACTCGCCTTCGCGCACGATCAGATTCAGTCGTTCCAAGACGACCTGATCGCCGTATTCCTGCCAGACATTCTTGACCTGAATGAAGCTCATGCCTTGGCTCCTTCGTACCAGGGGAAGCACAGGCGGGCGAGCTGGCGCAGGCCCAGGTCCATCAGCCAGGCGAGCAGGGTGATCCACACCACGTAGGGCAGGATCACGTCCATGGCCAGGTAGCGGCGCACCAGGAAGATGCGGTAGCCCAGGCCGTCGGTACTGGCGATGGCCTCGGCGGCGATGAGGAACAGCCAGGCCGAACCGAGGACCAGGCGCAAAGCGATCAGCAAACGCGGCAGCAGTTGTGGCAGGACCACGCGCAGGATCAGGGTCCAGGTATTGGCGCCGAGGGTCTGCGCCTTGATCAGCAGTTCGGCCGGGATTTCCCGGGCGCGCTGCTCCATGTCGCGGGCGAGGATCGGGGTTATGCCGATGACGATCAGCATCACCTTGGACAGTTCACCCAGGCCGAAGACGATAAACAGGATCGGCAGGATCGCCAGCGGCGGGATCATCGACAGTACGGTCAGCAGCGGCGACAACGGCGCGCGCAGCAGCGGCAGGGTGCCGGCAGCGATGCCCAGGCACAGGCCGGCCAGTGCTGCGATACCAATGCCCATGCTCAGGCGGCCCAGGCTGGACGCGGTGTCCTGCCAGAACAGATAGCCGCCGCTGCGCTTGTCTTCGGTGAAGGCCAGGCGCTGCACCGCATCGACCATCTGCGCCGCGCCGGGCAGCAGCTTGTCGTTGGGGTTCTCCGCCAGGCGCGCTGCGGAGCCGGTGAAATAGGCGAACAGCAGCAGGGCGAAGGGCAGCAGGATCAGCAGCAGGCGGCCGCCGCGGTCCGGGTGTCGATTGATCAGGCGCATGGTGTTCCTCGGAAGTTCACATTCCCCTCTCCCTCTGGGAGAGGGGCCAGTGGTGAGGGGGCTTCGGCCAATGCGGGCTTTCCCTCACCCCAGCCCTCTCCCGGAGGGAGAGGGGGCCATGGCTTCAGAGCTTGCCTTGCGCGGCCATCTCCATATAGGTCGGGTCGAAGCGCAGCTTGACGTTACCCTTGTCACCGGTCACCAGGCCGTTGGCGAATGCCATGCCGACCGCCTCGGCGCTCTGCGCGCCCTCGCCGAGCAAGCCGTGGCTGAAGGAGAACTCGGCGACCTTGGTCATGGTGGCGGGCAGTTTCGGGCTGTTGACGAAGGCCACGGCATCCTTGGCCGAGTAGAACATCTTGGTCGCGGCCAGCTGTGCCTCGTAGCCGGCCAGGTCGGTGCCGGAAGCCTTGGCCATGTGCTCGCGGGCCGCCTTGCCCTCGGCCGAGTCGGCGCTCATGGTGGCCATGATTTCGTACCAGGCACCGGTCAGCGCCTTGCCCAGTTCCGGGTTGTCCTTGAGGGTGTCGCTGTTGACCACCATCAGGTCGATAATTTCACCGGGGATCTGGCTGGAGTCGAACACCTTGGTCACGCCCGGGGTGGCTTCGATCTCGGCCAGCAGCGGGTTCCAGGTAGCCGCGGCCTTGACATCCTCGGTGGCGAAGGCGGCGACCAGATCGGCGTCGGAGGTGTTGACTACCTTCAGGTCCTTTTCGCTCAGGCCGGCGCGCTCCAGGCCCCGGGCCAGCAGGTAGTGGGAGACGGACAGCTCGACCAGATTGACGTTCATGCCCTTGAGGTCGCCCAGGGTCTTCTTCTCACCCTTGAGCACGATGCCGTCATTGCCGTTGGAGAAGTCGCCGACGATCAGCGCGGTGCTGTCTACACCGCCGGCGGCGGGAATGGTCAGGGCGTCCATGTTGGTCATGGTGCAGCCGTCGAACTGGCCGGCGGTGTACTGGTTGATCGACTCGACGTAGTCGTTGAGTTGGGTGACCTTGATCTCGATCCCGTACTTCTTCGCCCACTTGTCGACGATGCCCTGGGTGGCGCCATACTCCCAGGGCATCCAGCCGGCGTAGATGGTCCAGCAGACATCGAACTGTTCTTTCTTTTCGGCGTGGGCGGGGAAGGCGAGGGCGGCGGCGAGGCCGGCGGAAAGCAGGGCGAGCAGCGGGGACTTGCGCATGGGTAGACCTCCAGTTCCAGGGATACGGGCAGGAGCGGCGCGGCACTGGCCTGTGCGCGTTCTCCCGGGCTTTTGTCCCGCCGTGTAACCCCTGTCGAGGTCGCCCACTCTCGGACCAGTCGCTCGCCGGGCTTGGCGAGCCGGAACCCTAGTCGGCCATTGCAAGTTGTAGTGCCGCGCCCCTTGCGGGTTGCTTCTGCATGGTCTGGATAAAGCGAACATCGTGCCAGCTATGTGCGAGGCCCAGGCTGTGGGCCTCGCGCTGCAGCGTGCGCCTTGCACTGGCAACGCACTGCGCGATGCTGGTGCAGGGTGTTCGCTATTGGTGCTTACAGCTGATTGTCGGCAGCCAGCTGCATATAGGCCGGGTTGAAGCGCAGCATGATCTGCGCGGGGTTGCCCAGCACGCGGTTGTCGCTGAAGGAAATGCCCAGGCGCTGCAGGCCCGGTCCTTCACCGAGCAGTTGCTGCGCATCGGCGAAGTTGGCGACGCGCTGCATCAGGTCCGGCATCTTCTCGCCACTGGCAAAGGCGGCCGCCGAGCGCGGCGCATAGAAAGAGCGGATGGTGCGCAGCTGTTCGTCGAAGTCTTCCGGGGTAGTGTCCGCTGCTCTGGCCATGCTGGCGCGGGCGGCTGCGCCAGCGGCGTTGGGCAGCCCCATCAGGCGCATGCCTTCGAACCAGGCGCCGGTGAGTGCGCGGCCGAGCTCCGGGTGCTGAGTCAGGGTCTGGCTGTTGATCACCAGCAGGTCGAGGATTTCACCGGGCACATGGTGCGAGCTGAACACCTGCACGCTGTCGCCGTCCTGGCGCAAGTCGGAGAGGATCGGGTTCCAGGTCACCACTGCATCGCCTTTGCCGCTGCGCCAGACCTGGGCCAGGTCCTTGTCCGAGACGTTCTCGATGGTGACGTCGGAAGGCTGCAGGTGAGCCCATTCCAGGGCGCGGCTGAGCAGGTAATGGGATACCGAGTTCTCCACCAGCAGGATGGTCTTACCCTTGAGGTCCTTCAGGTCCTTGCTGCCGCCACGCACCAGGATGCCGTCGGCGCCGGCGGAGAAATCGCCGACGATCAGCGCGGTGGAGTCCACGCCGGCGGCGGCCGGAATGGTCAGGGCGTCCATGTTGGTCATGGCGCAGGCATCGTACTGGCCGGCGGTGTACTGCTCGATCGAGGCCACGTAGTCCGGTACCTGCTGGACCTGAATCTCGATGCCGTACTTCTTCGCCCATTTGTCGATGATGCCTTCCTCGGCCATGTAGCCCCACAGCATCCAGCCTGCGTAGATCGACCAGCAGACCTTGAATGGGCGTGTTTCTTGCGGTGTGGCGTGAGCGGGCTGCAGGAGCAGCAGGGCGAGCAGTGAACAGGACAGCAGACGAGTGAGCATGACAACCTCGGAACAGTGGACGGGAGGCAGGATGGCGGTCGCCGTGCCGCGTGTTCTCCCGGGCTTTTGTCCCTCCGTGTGACCTCTGTCGAGGTTGCCCACTCTCGGACCAGTCACTCGCCCTGGTAGGCGAGCCGGAACCCTAGTCGGCCATTGCGATAGATTGATTGGCGACCGGTCGTTTGAGTCGATCATCCTGCAGGGAGGTCGTTAGCGAATGGCGTGCCAGAGCGGTTGGCTAGCGATTTCACGGGGTGTGCAGGCGGAGGTTGAAGGTCTATTGCGCCAAATTGGGGCGGCGCGCCTTGCTGTGGTGCGTCTCTTGGGTGTGGGCAGTTTTGGCGCAGATTGACCGACGAACAGTGCCTGACCGTCGGGCGCATACTGCAATATCATCTTGACATCAATTCTTTATTACGCTGTAGAATTGACGTAATTCAAAAAAATCATAAATTCAAGATGTTTTTTTGACGCTGTTTTTTTGTCACGCCCGCTTGGGTTGCTGCTAAAACCGGAACTCTCAGTGTGAAGTTATGAGTGCCTCGAGCGATATCTCCAGTCTGTTCAAGTTGTTTGGCGGTCGCGCAGACCAGTATCAGGAAATCTCCAAGGAGAGCAGCGATACTGCCTCCCAGCGGCGCTGGCCGGTGCTGTCAGGCGGCGAGCCTGCGGCGGCTGCGCCGGTAGTGGCGCAGGCACAGCCGACTGTCGAGCCGGTAGCCGAGCCCGTTCAGGCCCCTGTCCAGGCCGCTGCGCCGGTCGAGGCGCAGGCTGAGCCGGAAGCCGTATCCGCGTGGTCCGCTGCCGGACTGCGCAGCCTGCTGGCCAAGTTGGGCCAGGAGGCCCGCACGCAGGTCGAAGAGCCGGCTAAGCCTGTCGTCGCGACGCCCAAGCTTGATCACATCCGCATTCTGGCGGTGGTCTCCGCCAAGGGCGGGGTCGGCAAGAGCACCCTGGCGGCCAACCTGGCGGCTGCGCTGCAGCGAGCCGGCCGGCCGGTGCTGGCGCTCGATCTGGACCCGCAGAACGCCCTGCATCATCACTTCCTCTCGGCCGACGAGCAGCAGGCGCTCGGCCAGCGCGGCATTGCCCATTTCGATCACGACTGGCGCGAGCAGGGCATGTCCAGCGCCGAAGGCGTGTTCGTGCTGCCCCATGGTCTGGTCGAGGAGTCGCAGCGCCGTGACTTCGAGGCGCAGCTGCACAACGATCCGCAGTGGCTGGCGCGCCGCCTCAGCGATCTGCAACTGGCCGAGGGGGCGCTGGTCATCATCGATACACCGCCCGGACCATCCATCTACCTGCAGCAGGCGCTGAGCGTGGCCAACCTGGCACTGGTGGTGAGCCTGGCCGATGCGGCCTCCTATACCGCGCTGCCGATGATCGACGGTCTGATCAAGACTCACACGGCTGGGCGCAAGAACTTCGTCGGCACCAGCTACCTGATCAATCAGGTGGATAACTCGCGCCAGCTGAGCCGCGATATCACCCAGATCATGCAGGGGTTGCTGGGCCAGCAGGTGGTGGGCACCGTGCATCGCGATCAGTCGATCACCGAGGCCCTGGCCTATAACCGCAATGTACTGGACTACGACCCGCAGGGGCGTGGCTGCCACGACATCCTCCACTGCGCCCAGGCCCTGGTCGAGCGCCTTGGGAGTACAGCACGGGTCGAGCAGCCGGCATGACCTGGCGCAGCGCGATGGCGGGTGCGCTGGCACCGGCCGGGGGGCTCACGCGACTGCTGTCCAGGCCCCTGGGGCAGAACCTGCTGACGCTGGTGGCCCTGGTAGTGATGATCATCGTCATCGCCGCGCCGCTCGACCTGGAACAGCAGATGCTGTTTACCGCCGCCTGTATGGCGGCGGCGTTGTTATTGCGCCGGCGTGCCAATCGCCTGGCGATCCTGGCGATGATCGTGATGTCGGTGATCGCCTCGCTGCGCTACATGTACTGGCGCGTGACTTCCTCGCTGGGCTTCGAGAATCTGCTCGACATGCTGTTCGGCTACGGCCTGGTGCTGGCCGAGCTGTACGCCCTGCTGGTGCTGCTGCTGGGCTACCTGCAAACGGCCTGGCCGCTGCAGCGCAGGCCCTACCCGCTGCCGCGCGACACCGCCCTGTGGCCCACGGTGGATGTGTATATCCCCACCTACAACGAGCCGCTGGAAATCATCAAGCTCACCGCCTTCGCCGCCCAGGCCATCGATTGGCCCAAGGACAAGCTCAACGTCTACGTGCTCGATGACGGCCGCCGCGAGGAGTTTCGTGCTTTCTGCGCCGAGGCCGGGATCGGCTACATCATTCGCCCGGACAACTTCCACGCCAAGGCTGGCAACCTCAACCACGCGCTGAAGCTGACCCACGGCGACTACATCGCCATCTTCGACGCCGACCACGTGCCGACCCGCTCCTTCCTCCAGGTCGGCATGGGCTGGTTCCTGCGCGACCCCAAGCTGGCGATGCTGCAGACGCCGCACTTCTTCTTCTCGCCGGACCCCTTCGAGAAGAACCTCGACACCTTCCGTTCGGTGCCCAACGAGGGCGAGCTGTTCTATGGCCTGGTGCAGGACGGCAACGACCTGTGGAACGCCACCTTCTTCTGCGGCTCCTGCGCCATCATCAAGCGCGGCCCGCTGGAGGAAGTCGGTGGTATCGCCGTGGAGACCGTCACCGAGGACGCCCACACCGCCCTCAAGCTCAACCGCCTGGGCTACAACACCGCCTACCTGGCGCTGCCGCAGGCCGCCGGCCTGGCCACCGAGAGCCTGTCCGGGCACATCGGCCAGCGCATCCGCTGGGCGCGCGGCATGGCGCAGATCTTCCGCACCGACAACCCGTTGTTGGGCAAGGGGCTCAAGCTCGGCCAGCGGCTGTGCTACCTCAACGCCATGCTGCACTTTTTCTATGGACTGCCGCGCCTGGTGTTTCTCACCGCGCCGCTGGCCTACCTGTTCTTCGGCGCGCAGATCTTCCAGGCCGAGGCCTTGCTGATCCTGGCCTACGCGCTACCGCACATCCTCATCGCCAGCGTCACCAACTCGACCATCCAGGGGCGTTTCCGCCATTCCTTCTGGAACGAGGTCTACGAGTCGGTGCTGGCCTGGTACATCATGCGTCCGGTGCTGCTGGCGATGGTCAACCCCAAGCTCGGCAAGTTCAACGTGACGGCCAAGGGCGGGGTGATCGACAAGAGCTATTTCGACTGGAAGATGGCGCGGCCCTACATCGTGGTGCTGGCACTGAACGTGCTGGGCGTGCTGGCCGGCCTGTGGAAGCTGGGCTTCGATCCCGAGGTCAGTGTGGCCACCGTGCTGATCAACCTGACCTGGACCTTCTACAACATCGTCATCAGCGCCGCGTCGGTCGCGGTGGCCGCCGAAGCCCGGCAGATTCGTGCCGAGCCGCGGGTGTACGCCGAGCTGCCGGCCACCCTGAGCCTGGCCAACGGCAAGACCATCGTCTGCCGGACCAACGACTTCTCCCAGCGCGGCATCGGCATCGCCCTGCCGGAAGGGGCACATGTCGAGCGTGGCGAGCAGCTGCTGGTGTCGCTGTTCCGCGACAACGAGGAGTGCGTGTTCCCCGCCGTGGTGATGTTCTCCCGCGACGGCGTGCTGGGCCTGAACTTCCTCGAATTGAACCTTGAGCAGCAGCGCGAACTGACTCGCATGACCTTCTCGCGTGCCGACACCTGGGCCGCCACCTGGGGCCAGGGTGCTGTCGATACCCCGCTGGGCGCCCTCGCCGAAGTCTCCAGCATTGGCTGGCGCGGCATTCGTCTGCTGTCACGCGCCACCTTCGCCGAATTGCGTGTGCGCCTGCGCATCCCGTCTTTCCACCTTCGCTCCACCCCGAGGAACCCATGAGCCAGAAACGCAATGGACTGTCGTCCCTGTGTCTCGCATTGACCCTGCCGCTGCTGGCGGCATCCACCTGGGCCGAGGAGCCGGTCGAGGAAAGCGCCGTCGCCGTCGAGGGCGCTGCCGTCGAAGGTGGTGAGATCCCGGCGGAGGCCGTGCCGGTCGAGTTCGTGCCGACCTACAGCGCCACGCTCAAGCAGCTGGGTGCCAACTACACCATGCACCTGCGCGGCATCGAGGGCAGTGACAGCGTCAGCTTTGACGTGCGTGCCGACCAGGTGGTGAGCAAGGCGCGGGTCAAGCTGGAGTACAGCTACTCGCCGGCGCTGCTGCCCGACCTGTCGCAGATCAACCTGATGGTCAACGACCAGGTGGCGGCCAGCCTGCCGGTGCCCAAGGAAACCGCCGGGACCTTGCAGCAGCAGGTACTGGACATCCCGCCGCACCTGATCACCGAGTTCAACCGCCTGACCCTGCAGCTGATCGGCCACTACACCATGATGTGCGAGGACCCGCTGCATTCCAGCCTGTGGGCCAAGGTCAGCAACACCAGCGAACTGCAGCTGGAGACCACCCAGATCGCCCTGCCGGACGACCTGGCCAAGCTGCCGCTGCCGTTCTTCGACAGCCGTGATTCGCGTTTGCTGGAGCTGCCCTTCGTGTTTGCCGGTGCGCCGGACAACCGCAGCCTGGAGGCCGCCGGCATGGTGTCCTCGTGGTTCGGCGCGCTGGCCAGCTATCGCGGTGCGCGTTTCCCGGTGAGCCTCGGCCAGCTGCCGGAGAAGGGCAACGCCATCGTCCTGCTCAGCGGTGCGGCCAGTGTCGACGGTGTGCCCGAGGCAACCGACAAGGGCCCCAGTCTGACCCTGATGGCGCATCCCGCCGATCCCTTTGGCAAGCTGCTGATCCTGCGTGGTGACGACAGCGAACAACTCAAGCAGGCCGCCCTGGCGCTGGTCACCGGCAGCCAGGTGCTGTCCGGCGCCCACGCCCGCATCGAGCGCATCGACAGCCTGGCGCCGCGCGAACCCTATGACGCGCCGAACTGGCTGCCCAGCGATCGCCCGGTGCGCCTCGGCGAGCTGGCCGATGCCAAGCGCCTGAGCGTTTCCGGCTATGATCCGGGCACCATCAACCTGCCCATGCGCCTGCCGCCGGACCTGTTCAACTGGCGCCAGCCGGGCGTACCGCTGCACCTCAAGTACCGCTATACGCCACAGCCGGTGTCGACCAACTCGTCGCTGCTGATCAGTGTCGGCGGCAAGTTCATCAAGTCGCTGCCGCTGCCGTCGCAGGAGAACCTCGACAAGTCCCTGCTGGCCAAGCTGCAGGATGACAGCCTGTTGCGTGAGGCCAAGCTGATGTTGCCGCTGGACAGCCTGCCGCTGCAGTCGGCCCTGCAGCTGCGCTTCATGTACGACTACATCAAGCAGGGTGATTGTCGCGACATCATCATCGACAACATGCGCGGCACCATCGAGCCGGATTCGACCCTGGACCTGAGCGGCTACGAGCATTTCATCGCCATGCCCAACCTGGGCGTGTTCCAGAGCAGCGGCTTCCCGTTCACCCGCATGGCCGACCTGGCCGAGACCGCTGTGGTGATCCCGGCCGGCGCCAGTGCCGAAGAAATCTCCCTGCTGCTCGATCTGCTCGGTCGCTTCGGTGAATCCACCGGCCTGCCGGCCAGCGGCGTCAGCGTGACCCAGGGCGACAACGATGCCGAGCTGGAAGACAAGGACCTGCTGGTGCTGGCCACCGGCAGCAACCAGCCGCTACTGGAGCGCTGGGCCGACTGGCTGCCGGCGCAGATCAACGGTCGCGCCCGCTTCGAGTTGTCCGATCTGGTGCACCGCGTGCGCCACTGGGTGGACAGCGACAGCCGCGCCAACCTGCGCCCGGCGCGCAGCAACCTGATCCTCGACGGCGGTGCGGCTGGCGCCTACGTGACCGGGTTCGAGTCGCCGCTGACCAGCGAGCGCAGCGTGGTGGTAATCGCCGCCAGCGCCGCGGAGCGTCTGGGAGAGGTCAGTGCTGCCCTGCGCGGTGGCGAGGACTTCGAGCAGTCGTTCCAGGGCAGCCTGGCGGTGGTCAACGGCACGCGCGTCAATTCGCTGGTGGCCGATGAGCAATACCATGTCGGCGACCTGGGCTGGTTCCGCTACCTGCAGTGGCTGCTGGCGCACAATCTGGGCTGGATGCTGCTGCTCACCGCATTGGGCGTTGGCCTGATCAGCCTGCTGCTGTTCGTCAGCCTGCGTGCGCGGGCCCGTGCCCGTCTGAACGGCTGAGGTCGACCATGCGGCGTCTGTATCCGACTCTCTGTGCCGGCCTGCTGAGCCTCGTGCTCGGCAGTGCCGCGCAGGCTGCCTGCCCGGTCGAGTGGCCGCACTGGCAGCGCTTCGCCGAACACTGGATCCAGCCGGACGGCCGCGTCCTGGAGTCCAGTCTGGAGAAGAACCACAGCACCTCGGAGGGGCAGTCCTACGCGCTGTTCTTCGCCCTGGTGGCCAACGACCAGGCGCGTTTCGAGCGCATCTGGCGCTGGAGCCGCGAGAACCTCGCCGGCAACGATCCGCAGAACATCCTGCCGGCCTGGCTGTGGGGGCAGGGCAAGGATGGCCAGTGGCAGGTGCAGGACCCCAATTCCGCCTCCGACGCCGACCTGTGGTTCGTCTACGCCCTGCTGGAAGCCGACCGCCTGTGGCGCAAGCCCGAATACCGCGCCGATGCGCTGGCCCTGCTGGCGCAGATCAAGGCCCGTGAAACCACCGAGCTGCCAGGCCTGGGCCCCGTTTTGCTGCCGGGGCCGATCGGCTTCTCGCATATCGGCCATCTGTGGCGCATCAATCCCAGCTACCAGCCGTTGCCGCTGCTGCGCCGCCTCGCCGCCGTCGACCCCAAGGGGCCGTGGAACGCCATCGCCCGGCACAGTGCGGTGTTGCAGGAGCAGGCCGGGCCGCATGGCTTCGCTGCCGACTGGATAGGCTACCGCGCCGTGTCCGAGCGCGCCGGCCTGTTCGCCAGCGACCCGATGAAGGGTGACAGCGGCAGCTACGATGCCATTCGCGTCTACCTCTGGGCCGGCATGACCGACCCTGCCGACCCGCTGGCCAAGCCGCTGCTCGACAGCCTGTTCGGCATGGCGCGCGCCACGGCCTCCAGCGGCCTGCCGCCGGAGAAGGTCGACGTACGCACGGGCACCACCTCGGGGCAGAGCCCGAGCGGTTTCTCCGGTGCACTGGTGCCGTACTTCCGCGCCAAGGGCCAGCCCTGGCTGGAAGAGCTGCAGGACCAGCGTGCGCGCGGCGCCATTGACCAGTGGATCGCCGGCACGGGTCCTGCGCCGTTCTATTACGACTACATGCTCAGCCTGTTCGGTCTCGGCTGGGCGGACAAGTACTACCGCTTCGCGGCCGATGGCCGTCTGCTACCGCTTTGGGAGTCTCCATGTTCCGCTACCGCCCGCTGACTCTGGCGCTGCTCGCCGCCCTGGCCCATGGCGGCGCCCAGGCCGAGGGCAACGATGCCCAGCGCCTGCTGATCGAGCAGGGACATTTCTGGCAGGCGCAGGACAAGCCCAAGCGCGCCGGTGAGGTCTGGCAGAAGCTGCTGCTGATCGATGCGGCGCAGCCGGATGCGCTCTATGGCCTGGGCTTCATCGCGGTCAAGGACGGCGACCTGGCCAGCGCCGGCGGCTATCTGCAGCGCCTGCAGGCCATCCAGCCGCTGCCGCGTCAGGCATTGCTGCTGGAACAGGACATCCGCCTGGCCGATCCGGCCAACCAGAAGCTGCTCGACGAGGCTCGCCTGCTGGTCGAGAGCGATGAGCGCGCGAAAGCTGCCGAGGTCTATCGCCGTGCGCTGGGCGGCAAGCCCGCGCAGGGGCAGATCGGCCTGGAGTTCTACAACAACCTGGGCTACGTCGACGCGCACTGGGCCGAGGCCCGCAGCGGCATGGAGCGTATCCACCGCGAGTACCCGGATGACCCCTATGCCGCGCTGTTCCTGGCCAAGCACCTGGCGCGCAACCAGGGCGCACGCGAGGAGGGCATCCGTGCCCTGGCCAAGCTGGCCGAGCGCGAGGATATCGGTGGCGACGCCGACGAAAGCTGGCGCCTGGCGCTGACCTGGATCGGCCCGCCCAACAAGGCGCAGCAGCCGCTGTTCGAGCAGTTCCTCAAGACCCATCCGGACGACGAGGAAATCCGCGCGCTGCTGGTCAAGGGCCGCACGCAGCCCGCCAGCGCAGCCGCGGCCTGGCGCCGTGACCCGCAGCTCGACCGCGGGCTCAAGGCTCTGGAGAAAGGCGAACTGCAGGTGGCCGAGCGCGAGTTGAGCGCCTACCTGGAGAAGCACCCCAAGGACCCTGATGCCCTCGGCGGGCTGGGCATCCTGCGCCAGCGCCAGGAGCGCTTCGAGGATGCCGAGCTGCTGCTCACCCGTGCCGTGAAGGGCGGTGGTGGCCGCGCCTGGCAGAGCGCGCTGGACGATGTGCGCTACTGGTCGCTGCTGCAGCGTGCGCGCGACAACATCGCCAACGCGCGCAATGCCGATGCCCGCCAGCAACTGGAACAGGCGCGCCGGCTCAAGCCCAAGGATGCCGAGGCCGTGCTGAGCCTGGCCGAGCTGCAGGCCCAGCAGGGCGAACTCGCGGCCGCCGAAGCCGGCTATCGCCAGGCGCTGCAGCTTGGGCAGCAGCAGGCGCGCGCCCTGCGCGGCCTGGTGCAGGTGCTGGGTGGCCAGGGCAAGGCCGACGAGGCCCTGCGCGAGCTGGACAAGCTGCCCAAGGCCGAGCGCGAGAAGATCGGCAGCCTCAGCCAGCTGCGTGCCGAGCAGGCGCTGCAACGCGCCCGCGCCGCCGAACAGCGTGGCGACAGCGCCGGCATGCGCCGCGAGCTGGAAAACGCCCTGCGCGACGATCCGAACAATGCCTGGGCACGCTTTGCCCTGGCCCGCCTGTATGTCGATCT
The DNA here is from genome assembly GCF_900156545.1 of Aquipseudomonas alcaligenes. Classification (GTDB taxonomy): domain Bacteria; phylum Pseudomonadota; class Gammaproteobacteria; order Pseudomonadales; family Pseudomonadaceae; genus Aquipseudomonas; species Aquipseudomonas alcaligenes_A. Next base: position 427,180 of record NZ_FTNW01000002.1, on the reverse strand, counting down.
GGGCGCCGTGGACGAGGCGCGCAGCCTGGTCGATGGCCTGTTGCAGACCCAGCCGAACGACCGCGACGCGCTGTACACCAGCGCGCTGCTGTCCATGCAGCTGGGCGACTGGCGCAAGGCCCAGGCGACCCTCGCGCGCATCCCGCGCGACGCGCGCAATTCGGACGTCAGCCGGCTGGTGGCCGAAGTGGATTTCAACCTGCAGATGCAGGAAATCGAGCGCCTCAACCGCAGCGGTCGACGCGCCGAGGCGCGTGCCTTCCTCGGCCGCATCGAGCCGCTGGCCCAGGGCAAGCCGGCGCGCCTGGCCAGCATGGCTTCGGCCTATGCCGATGCCGACGACCCGCAGCGTGCCATGGTCATCATGCGCGACCTGCTGGCGCGCAGCCCGCGCAACGACCTGTCGCTGACCCTGAGCTACGCCGGCGTGCTGTTGCGCGCCGAGCAGGACACCGAAGTGGCTGCCATTCTGCGCGACCTGCAGGGCCGCAGCATGACGGTGGAGCAGCGCAAGCAGTACGACGATCTGCTGTTCCACTACCGTGTGCGCCAGGCCGAGCAGCTGCGCCTGCGCGGTGAGCTGGCCGCCGCTTACGACACCCTGGCGCCCGCACTGGCGCAGCGCCCGCAGGACCCGCTGGCGGTTTCGGCGCTGGCGCGCATGTACGGCGCCAACGGCAACACCGCCAAGGCCCTGGAGCTGTTCAAGCCCTTGGTGCAGCGTCACCCACAGGACGCCAACCTGCAGGTCGGTGCCGCCGACATGGCCGCCCAGCAGGCCGAAAACGGCTATGCCGAGGAGCGCCTGGAACAGGCGCTGAAGCTGGCGCCCAATGATGTCGACATCCTCACCACCGCTGCCCGTGTGTACCGCTACCTCGGTCGCACCGGTACCGCCGCCGAGCTGCTGGGCAAGGTGGTGGCCCAGGAAAAACGCGAACAGACCCCGAGCTACGCCGCCAGCACCCGTCCGGCCAGCGCGCCGGCCAATCCCTTCGCCGGTGTTGGCAGTCTGGCCGCGGCACCCGCCGCGATTCCCGACCCGGTATCGACCCTGCCGGCGCCGGTCGAAAGTCCGCGCCTGGCGCTGGACGACATTCCCGCTCCGGCGAGCAGCCAGCCGCGTGCCCCGGCCCGTGCCGAGCTGCCGGTGGCCACCGCGCGTGACAGCCTGCTGGCCCTGGAGCCCGCGCCGGCACCGACGACCACCCTGGTCGCCGCCGAACCGCTCTCGGCCAATCCCTTCCTGCCGGGTGCCGAGGAAGAGCCGGACCCGCGTGCCGGCATGAGCGAGGCGGCCCGCGCACTGGACGATATCCTGCAGCAGCGCAGCGCTTATGTGGTGCAGGGCGTGACGGTGCGGACCAACGACAGCGAGTCCGGCCTGAGCAAGATCACCGATGTGCAGGCGCCGTTCGAGGCCAGCATGCCGTTGGGCGACAACCGCCTGGCCGTGCGCGTGACCCCCGTCTCGTTGAACGCCGGCAGTCTGGACGACAGTGCCCGTGATCGTTTCGGCGGCGGTCCGCAGGCGACCCTGGACAATCCGGGCATGTCGCCGGGTTCGCAGAAGGATTCCGGCGTCGGCCTGGCCGTGGCCTTCGAGAATCCCGGGGCGGGCCTCAAGGCCGACATCGGCACCACGCCGCAGGGTTTCCTCTACAGCACTGCGGTCGGCGGCGTCAGCGTCGAGCGTGCCGTGCCCGGCAACCCGGACCTGCACTGGAACGTCGGCGTGTCGCGGCGCGCGGTCACCGACAGCCTGCTGTCGTTCGCCGGCGCCGAGGACAAGCGTACCGGTCAGAAGTGGGGCGGCGTGACCGCCAACGGTGGGCGTGCCCAGCTGGCCTTCGATGACCGCGAAATGGGCGCCTATGCCTATGCCGGCTGGCATCGCCTGCTCGGCAACAACGTCGAGGACAACGACCGGGTCGAGGCGGGCACCGGCGTCTACTGGTACCTGCAGAACGACGAGCAGAGCCAGGCCACCATCGGTCTCGACCTGCTCGGCATCGGTTATCGCGAGAACCTCGGCTACTTCACCTATGGCCACGGCGGCTACTTCAGCCCGCAGAGTTTCTTCGCCCTGGGCGTGCCGGTTAGCTGGGCGCAGCGTTATGACCGTCTGAGCTTCCAGCTGCGTGGCTCGGTCGGCGTGCAGGCGATCAATCAGGACGAGGCTGACTTCTTCCCCGGCGACCGCGCGAAACAGGCCGAGGCCAGTCGTGCGCTGGGCTACGAGGCGGTCTACGGCAGCGATAACAGCACCGGTATCGGCTACAACCTGGCCGGCGCCGCCGAATACAAGCTGGGCGACCACCTGTTCCTCGGTGGTCACGTCGGCGTCGACAACGCCCAGGACTACCGCCAGTGGAACGGCGGCCTGTACCTGCGCTATATGCTCGAACGCATGACCGGCCCGATGCCGTTGCCCGTTTCTCCCTATCAATCCCCCTACGCGAAATAAGGATTCCTGATGGCTTCCTCCCTGCTTGCCGGCCTGTCGATCCTGATCATTGGCGACAGCCATATGGCCACTCCCAACTACCTGATCGGCGGTCTGCACGACGACCTCATCCGCAAGGGCGCTAACGTTCACTCCATCGGTATCTGCGGGGCCAACGCCGGCGACTGGCTGAAGGTTTCTCCGGGCGGCAACTGCGGAGCGGCTGAGCGTCGTGGCAAGGAGCCGGCCCAGGTGCTGCGCGGCAAGGCCAGCACCACGCCGATCAAGGAGTTGATCGCCAAGGACAAGCCGGACCTGGTGCTGATCGTGATCGGCGACACCATGGCCGGCTACGACAAGCCGTCCTTCCCCAAGGCCTGGATCTGGCAGCAGACCACCAGCCTGACCAAGGCCATCGGCGCCACCGGCACCCAATGTGCCTGGATTGGCCCGAACTGGGGTACCGAGGGCGGCAAGTACGGCAAGACCTACGCCAAGGTGAAGCAGATGTCGGCTTTCCTCGCCGCCAACGTGGCACCGTGCAGCTATGTCGACTCGCTGAAATTCTCCAAGCCGGGCGAGTGGGCCACCACCGACGGTCAGCACCTCAACGTGCAGGGCTACCAGAAGTGGGGCGCGGCCATCAGCGCCGAGCTGGAGAAAGTGCGCAAGGGCGCCGCCCAGTAAGCCCGGTATTCCTCTTTACGCAGTGAACGATTCAAGGAGTTTCAGATGTCTTCTTCCGTACTGGCCGGCCTGACCCTTCTGGTGCTCGGCGAAAGCCACATGAGCCTGCAGAACCACCTGACCGAGCCGCTCAACGCGGCGCTGGTGGCCAAGGGCGCCAACGTGCATTCGATCGGTGCCTGCGGTGCCAGCGCGGCCGACTGGCTGGTGACCAAGAAGGTCGACTGCGGTGCCGTGCAGGACAACAACGGCAAGCTGGTGCTCAAGGGCAGTGGCGCCACCACCACGCCGATCAAGGAGCTGATTGCACAGCAGAAGCCTGACGTGGTGGTGCTGGTCATCGGCGACACCATGGCCTCCTACGACAAGCCGGCCTTTCCCAAGGCCTGGGCCTGGCAGAGCGTGACCAACCTGACCAAGGCCATCGCTGCCACCGGCACCAAGTGCGTGTGGGTCGGCCCGGCCTGGGGCAAGGTTGGTGGCAAGTACAAGAAGAACGACCAGCGCACCCAGTTCATGTCGCAGTTCCTCGCCGCCAACGTGGCGCCCTGCACCTATGTCGACTCGCTGAAGATGTCCAAGCCGGGGCAGTGGGTGACCACCGATGGCCAGCACTTCACCGTGGCCGGCTACAAGGCCTGGGGCAATGCCATCGCCGAGGCGATGAGCAAGCTGCCGGCCGCCAGCCTGAAAGGAGGCAAATGATGAAGCGCGTGCTGCTCGGTCTGTTCGCTGTGCTGCCGCTGGGCCAGGCCCTGGCGGCGGAGATTCCGCTGTATCCCACCGGCCCCAGCGAAGATTCGGCCTTCCTGCGCTTCTTCAACGCCGGCGAGACGCCGCTGGAGCTGAACGCCGCCAACGGCGCCAGCCTGCGCCTGGAAGGCGAGCAGCGCGCCTCCGATTTCCTCACCGTGCCGGCCGGCAAGCCGATCCAGGGCAGCCTGAAGCAGGGCGACGCGCAACAGGCGCTGGATGTCAGTGTCGAGCCGGGTGAGTTCGCCACCGTGGTCGGCCTGGGTAACGGCAAGGAACTGCGCCTGGTGACCCTGCGCGAGCAGCCGGATGATTTCAACGCCCTGAAAGCCTCGCTGGCCTTCTACAGCCTCGATGGCAGTTGCGCCAACGCCGGCCTGCAAGCCGCCGGGCGTAATGTAGACATCTTCAAGGATGTCGCCGAAGGCAGCCTGCAGCGGCGTTCGATCAACCCACTGAAGCTGTCCGTGCAGCTGCGTTGCGGCGGTGCCGCCGTCGGCCAGCCGCTGGACCTCGGCCAACTGGCCGCCGGCCAGCGCTACACCCTGTTCCTGGTGCCCTCGGCCCAGGGTCCGCGCCTGTTCCAGGCCGTCGACAACCTGGCCAATTAAGATCCCGACATGGTCTTCACCTCACTCGAGTTCCTGACGCTTTTTCTACCCCTCGTTCTGCTGATCTATGTGATCTCACCCACGCAGTGGCGCAACGCTGTGCTGCTCGTCGGGAGCTGGGTGTTCTTTGGCTGGCTCAGCCCGATGTTCATGCTGCTGCACACGGTGCTGACCCTGATCTCCTGGGTGGGTGGTCTGCTGATTGATCGAGCACCACTCGGCTCGAAGAGTCGTGGGCGCTGGTTGGCGGCCATGATCGTGCTCAACGTACTGGTGCTGTGCTGGTACAAGTACGCCAACATCCTGGCTGCGACCCTCAATGAGCTGTTGATGTCTCAGGGCGCGATGCCGCTGGAGTGGCAGAAGGTGGCCTTGCCGGCGGGGCTGTCGTTCATTGTCCTGCAGGCCATTTCCTACCTGGTTGACGTGTATCGGCGCACCGTCAAGGTAGAGCGCAGCTTCGTCGACTACGCCACCTACCTGCTGATGTTTGGTCAATCCATCGCCGGGCCGATCATTCGTTACAGCTGGGTGAGCGAAGACCTCCACCGCCGCGGATTGAGCCGACGCAACTTCAGCCTCGGCGCCCGGCGTTTCATGATCGGTATGAGCATGAAGGTGCTGGTGGCCGACAGCCTGGCGCCCGTGGTTGACGTAGCGTTCGCGCTGCCCGAGCCAAGCTTTGTCGACGCCTGGATGGGCTGTCTGGCCTATTCACTGCAACTGTTCTTCGACTTCGCCGGTTACAGTGCCATGGCCATCGGTATCGGCCTGATGCTCGGCTTCCATTTCCCGGAGAACTTCAATCGACCCTATCTGGCAAGCAGCATCCAGGACTTCTGGCGGCGCTGGCACCTGTCCTTGTCCAGTTGGATTCGCGATTACCTGTACATTCCCTTTGGCGGTAACCGCGGCAGCAAGTGGATGATCTACCGCAATCTGCTGCTGACCATGGCTATTGCCGGCCTGTGGCATGGTGGCGATAGCTGGAACTTCCTGCTGTGGGGGTTCGCGCACGGGGTTGCCCTGTGCGTGGCGCGCGTCTGGAGCGGCGCGGGATGGTTCAGTATGCCCAGGGCACTGTCACACGTGCTGACGCTGCTGTTTGTCGCGCTGGCCTGGACCCTGTTCCGTGCCCCTGATTTTGCGACGGCGCTTAACATGTATGCCGGTCAATTCGGTCTGCATGCCTTTGCCATGGGCGATGCCCTGGCGGCGACTGTTCGTCCCACGCATGCGATCGCCGCGTTACTTGGCGTGTTCTGCGTGATTGCACCGATCTATCAGCAGCGCTTCGAGGCGCGCTACGGCCACAATGCCCTGTTCTGGCTGGCGGGCTCCCTGTGGCCGGTGCTGGGCTTCCTGTTGTCGTTTGCTCTGATCGCCAGCCGTGAAACCGTGCCCTTCCTGTACTTCCAGTTCTAAGGCCTGAAGTGATGACTGATACCCACAACTCAGCCGCCGAGGATTTAGCCGCGAAACTGAGTCCCCTCGCGGGCATTGTGATGCTGGTCTTCCTCGTGGCTGGCCTGGCCTCTGTGCTCTGGGCCATGCTGGTGAGCGATAAGGTTGCTTTGCAGCCGACCGAGCAACTCAGCCTGGAGCAGATGCTCGATGGCGCGCTGACGCAGCATGTTGCCAAGGAGCTTTCCCACGTCACCCTGGCCAAGAAGGCGGCCGACCTGGAGCGCGCCGCCAGCTGGCTGCTGATTGGCGACACTGGTGCGCGCGTGCGTCAGGGGTGTCCGGGCTGGCTGTTCCTGGCCGATGAGAACCGCATTCACCCGAATGCCGAGGCCAATGCTCAGGCGCGTGCGCAAAAGGTGCTCGCTGTACGTGACTGGCTGGCGGCGCGCAACATCCGCCTGCTGGTGGCGCTGGTGCCGGACAAGAGCCGGATCGCCGCCGACCAGCTGTGCGGTATCAGCCGTTCCGCCCAGCTGGCTGATCGCGCGCAGCGCTGGCAGGCGCAGCTGCAGCAGGCCGGCGTGGCGGTGCTGGACCTGGCGCCGACCCTGCAGACGCTGGGCAGTTCGGCCTACCTGCGCAGCGACACCCACTGGAGCGAAGCAGGGGCGCAGGCTGCCGCAATGGCCCTGGCGCCGCAGATCGGCGCGCTCGGCGTGACCCCGACACCGGCCCAGCAGCTCAAGCGCGAGCTGCAGGCAGAGGCGCCGCGCCCTGGCGATCTGGTGCGCCTGGCGGGCCTCGACTGGCTGCCGGAAGGCCTGCAGCCGGCCGGCGAGCGGGTGGCCGAGTCGCGTTTCAGCAAGGTCGAGCAGGCCGAGGCGATGAGCGAGGATGACCTGTTCGGTGACAGTCAGCTGCCCAATGTCGCGCTGATCGGTACCTCGTTCTCGCGCAACTCCAACTTCGTGGCCTTCCTTGAGCAGGCACTGGGGGCCAGCCTGGGTAACTTCGCCAAGGACGGCGGCGAGTTCTCCGGCGCCGCCAAGGACTACTTTGCCAGCCCGGCTTTCCGCGAAACGCCACCGCAGCTGCTGATCTGGGAGATTCCCGAGCGCGACCTGCAGTCGCCCTACAAGGACGACATCGAGCTGCCGACGCTGTAACAAATTGTAATGAAAGTTCGCCCGGGGCGCGGCATGTGCCTGCCCCGGTGACGCGGTCAGATGCAGTGGGAGCAGTCCCGGAGCCGGCACTCGCCGGCGCCTTCCCCGCGGTCGAAGGAGGCCGCCATGTCCCGTCTAGTCCTTGTCCTTGCAGTTCTGGCCCTGAGCCTCAGCGGTTGCGCCGTGTACGGTGGTGACTACGGTTATCCCGGCCCCAGTGTGCGCTATTACGAGAGTTATCCCTCCACCCGCATCTATTACTACGAAGACGATCGCAGCTATCACCGTTGGCACCGCGACCGTTATCAGGAGCGTCGCCACTCCTACTACGCGCCGGGCTATGACGGTCGTTACCAATGGCAGGATGGCAGGCGCCACGAGCGCTATCGCGAGCATGACCGTGGTTACCAGCCACCGCGCCATGGCTGGGACCAGCGCTATCGCAGCCATGACCGCCGCGACCGGTCTTACTGGCAGCAGCAACATGGCGGGCAGCGTTATGACGGCTATCCGCGCCGGCACGACGGCACTCGCGAGCATGATGGCAGGCGCCACTCGCAACAGCGCGAGGGTGTGGGCGGTACGCGCCGCGCCTACTGATGGGGGAACGGCGAAGGATACAGGTCCTTCGCCGTTTTCCTGTTCAGCCGTTCATTCGACGAACAGTTTCTGCACTGCCGAGAAGTCCAGCTTGCCGTTGCCCTGCTTGAGCAGCAGGCGATACAGCTGCAGCGCCAGCGCACCCATCGGTGTGCTGCTGCCGGTGGCCTGCGCGGCTTCCTGGGCCAGACCGAGGTCCTTGGCCATCAGCTCGGCCATGAAGCCACCGCTGTAGCCTTTCGACGCCGGCACGTTGTCCATCACCCCCGGCCAGGGGTTGTACTTCTCCAGGCTCCAGTTGCCGCCCGAACTCTGGCGCATGATCTCGGCCAGCACGGCCGGGTCCAGGCCGCTGGCCACGCCCAGGGCCATGGCCTCGGCGGTGCCGATCATGTGCACGGCGAGTAGCTGGTTGTTGCACACCTTGGCCACCTGGCCGGCACCGTCGGGGCCGGCGTGGAAGATGTTCTTGCCCATCGCGGCGAGGACGGTGCGCGCGCATTCCAGCGCCTCGGCCTTGCCGCCGACCATGAAGGTCAGGGTGCCGGCGGCGGCGCCGGCGGTACCGCCTGACACGGGTGCATCGAGCAGGGCGATGCCACGCGCGGCGGCGGCCGCATGCACCTTGCGCGCGGAGTCCGGGGCGATGGTCGAGCATTCCAGTACCAGGCTACCGGGGGTGATCTTCTGCAGCAGACCGTCATCGCCCAGGTACAGACCCTCCACATGGCGGCTGGCGGGCAGCATGCTGACCACCACCTGGGCGTCGCGCACGGCTTCGGCGGCACTGGATGCGCTCTTGCCTCCGTCCTGGGTGAAGGCGTCCAGCGCCTCCTGCGCCAGGTCGAAGGCGGTGACGGCAAAGCCGGCCTTGAGCAGGTTGCGGGCCATCGGCAGGCCCATGTGGCCGAGGCCGATAAAGGCGATCTGGGTCATTGTTGTTCTCCTTGTACAGTCCCGGTGATGGTGTGGCCGTGCAGGCCCTTGTTCTTCCCTCTCCCCTGGGGGAGAGGGTCAGGGAGAGGGGAAGCGCAGGCTGCCTTCCCTCTCCCAGCGCGGGCCGCGCTAACCCCTTTCCCATAAATGGGAGAGGGGAGTGTCGGTACGTAGCCCGGATGCAATCCGGGTCGCGGTTTCGCAGCCCTCCCGGATTTCATCCGGGCTACGGCTCGCTCCTACAAATCCGTCAGCGGATGCTCGCCGTCCCAGACCGGCGCGAAGTGCGCGGCGATCACCGCCGCCGGAATGGCGGCCGGGTCGGGCCAGTGCCACTTCGGCGCCTGGTCCTTGTCGATCAGGCGGGCGCGCACGCCCTCGGGGAATTCCGGGTGGCGGCAGCAGTTCAGGCTCATGGCGTACTCCATGCGGAACACTTCGGCCAGCGACAGGTGGCGGGCGCGGCGGATCTGCTCCCAGACCAGGTGCGCGGTCAGCGGGCAGCCGGCGGCCAGGGTCTTGGCGGCGCGTGCCAGCAGCGGGTCGTCGTCGCCCTGCAGGGCGCTCAGCGCATGCCAGGCGGCGGGCAGCTCGGCCACATCGAGCAGGGCGTCGATGCGTGCGCGGCGCGGCAGCCACTGAGCCTGCGGCAACTCGGCGCGGGCCTCGTGCTCCAGGGCGCGCAGCAGGCTGTTGAGCTGTTCCGGCGCCTGCTGTTGCCAGTTCATCTGCACCAGGCCGTCGAGTAGCGCGTCCTGCTGATCATCTCGCAGGAAGCGGTCGGCCAGGTCCAGGTCCAGGGCGTCGCGGGCATTGATGCTGGCGGCGGTGAGACCGAGGAACAGGCCGAGCTTGCCCGGCAGGCGGGCGAGGAACCAGCTGCCGCCCACGTCCGGATACAGGCCGATATTGATCTCCGGCATGCCCAGGCGGCTGCTCGGGGTGACGATGCGGATGGCCGCGCCCTGCATCAGGCCCATGCCGCCGCCCAGCACGTGGCCATGGGCCCAGCACATCAGCGGTTTCGGATAGGTGTGGATGCGGTGATCGAGGCGGTATTCGTCGGCGAAGAAGCGTCGCGCCAGCGGCGGCACTTCACCCGGATGCTCGCGGCACTGCTGCACCAGTTGCACCACGTCGCCACCGGCGCAGAAGGCCTTCGGCCCATTACCGCGCAGTAGCACGCAGGCGATACGCTCGTCTTCGGCCCACTGCTTCAGCTTGGCGTCCAGGGCCTCGATCATCGGCAGGGTCAGGGCGTTGAGGCTCTTCTCGGCGTCCAGGCTGGCGATGCCGATGCGGTAGCCATGCTGGGCGGCGCGTTCTTCGAAATGCATGTTCATGTGGTCGTCACTTGTTACGCCACTGGGCGTTGCGTTTCTCGAGGAAGGCGTTGACGCCCTCGCGGGTATCGTCGGCGTCGAACAGGTCGACGAAGCGCTCGCGTTCCTCGGAGAGCCAGGTGTTCGGGCCGCGTTCGCGGGCGCCCTGGATCAGCGGCTTGATGGTGCGCACCGCCACTGGGCTCTGCCGCGCCACCTTGGCCGCCAGCAGCAGGGCGGTGCCGCGTGCTTCGCCGCTGTCCACCACCTGTTCGATCAGGCCGATGCGCAGGGCGGTTTCGGCGTCGATGCGTTCGCCACAGAGGATCATGCGCTTGGCCCAGCCTTCGCCGACCAGCCACGGCAGCGCCTGGGTGCCGCCGGCGCAGGGCAGCAGGCCGACCGTGGCTTCCGGCAGGGCCATCTGTGCCTGCCGTTCGGCTATGCGGATGTCGCAGGCCAGGGCGCATTCCAGGCCACCGCCCATGGCGTAGCCGTTGATCGCGGCGATGGACACGCCGCGGAAGTCGCGCAGGGTCTCGAAGGCCTCGCCGAAGCGCCGCGCCATCTCGCGGGCGCGGGCCTTGTCGCCGTCAGCGAACAGGTTGAGGTCGGCACCGGCGCTGAAGAACTTGCTGCCCTGGCCGGTCACCACCAGGGCATAGATGTCGTCGTCGCGGTTGAGGTGCTCGACCACCTGCATGAGGCCGATCAGCGAGTCGCGATCCCAGGTGTTGGCCGGCGGGTGGTTGATGGTGATCAGCGCGGTATGGCCGTGCTTCTCCACGGTCAGCTTGTGGGTCAGGTCGAACATGCCGGGGTTGTAGGGTTCGATGGCGGTGCTCATAACGGTCCTCGTAAGTTGGTCTCCCTCTCCCTTTGGGAAGAGGGGCGGGGGCGGCCCGCGTAGGGTGAGGGTGTCTGGATCGACTCAACCCCTCACCCTAACCCTCTCCCGGAGGGAGAGGGGACTAAAAGCTAAAACTACAGCAGGCGATCGAGCATGCCGCCCTGGTCCAGCAGGCGGCGGGCGATGATCACCCGCATGATCTCGTTGGTCCCTTCCAGTATCTGGTGTACGCGGCTGTCGCGCACCCAGCGCTCCAGTGGGTAGTCGTTCAGGTAACCGTAGCCGCCGTGCAGTTGCAGCGCTTCGTTGCACAGGGCGAAGCAGTGGTCGGTGGCGAAGCGCTTGGCCATGGCACAGTACAGCGCGGCCTCGGCGTGGCCATGATCGAGCTTGTGCGCGGCCAGGCGCACCATCTGCCTACTCGCTGTTAAATCGGTGAGCATATCGGCCAGCTTGAACTGCAGGGCCTGGAACTCGGCCAGTGGTTTGCCGAACTGCTTGCGTTCCTCCACGTAGCGCAGGCTCTGCTCCAGTGCCGCCTGGGCTGCGCCGAGCGAGCAGCTGGCGATGTTCAGGCGGCCGCCGTCCAGGCCCTTCATGGCGTAGACGAAGCCCTGGCCTTCGGGACCGATGCGGTTGCCAGCGGGGATGCGCACGTCCTCGAAGCTGATGGTACGGGTTGGCTGCGCCTTCCAGCCCATCTTGTCCTCGTTGCGCCCGTACTTCACGCCGGGGGCATTGGCTGGCACCAGGAAGCAGGAGATGCCCCTGGCGCCGTCTTCGCCGGTGCGCGCCATGACGATCAAGACATCCGTGCTGCCCGCACCGGAGATAAAGCACTTGCTGCCATCCAGCACGTACTCGTCGCCCTCGCGGCGGGCGCGGGTGCGCAGGTGGGCGGCGTCGGAGCCGGCGTCCGGCTCGGTCAGGCAGTAGGAGGCCAGCAGCTCGCCCGTGGTCAGCCCCGGCAGGTACTGCGCCTTCAGGGCTGCATCAGCGAAACTCGCCAGCATCCAGCTGGCCATATTGTGGATGGTCAGGTAGGCGGTGGTGGCCACGCAGCCGGCGGCGAGCTGTTCGAAGATCAGCGAACTGGTCAGGCGCGACAGGCCCAGGCCGCCGTCGTCCTCGCCGATGTACAGGGCCAGGTAGCCCTGCTCGGCGGCGCGGCGGATCACTTCCAGCGGGAAGTGCTGCTCGCGGTCCCAGTCGGCGGCGTGTGGCGCCAGTTCCCGCGCGGCGAAGGCGCGGGCGCTGTCGACCAGCAGGCGTTGTTCTTCGTTCAGCTCAAAGTCCATAGGCTCTCACTGCAATGTCGTGGGCTGGCCGGCGGCGCGCCGCTCGGCCTGCCATTCGGCCAGGCTGGGCGCGGCCCTGTCGCCGTCCAGGCGGTGGACGATCTCGAAGTAATCCTGGTGCCGTGGCGAGGCCATCACCTCGGCGCGGCTCTTGACCCGTACCGCGTACACCGTCTGCACATTCTGGTGGTCGAAGGTGCGCCACTCCTGCGGGCCCTTGAGCAGGCTGTAGCGGTGGCCTTCCAGGGCCTTGATCAGTGCCTCGCTGTCCAGGCTCTTGGCGCGGGCGGCGGCCTCCGCCCACTGCTGGACGATGCTGTAGGCCGAGGCGGCGGCGCTGGAGGGGTAGACCTCATAGCGCTCGGTGAAGTTGCGCACGAAGGCCTGGCCGGCCTGGCTGCCCTCCAGCTCCGGCACGCGCCAGGTCCAGGGCTCGGTGCCCACCACGCCTTCCATCAGGCCGGGGCCGGCCTGCTCGACGATGCCCTGGGTCAGGTTGGGCGCGACGATCTGCACCTTGCGGGTCAGGCCGAGTTTCTCGGCCACGCGCATGGCGCGCACCAGGTCCTCGCCGAACAGCACCAGTACCAGCACCTCGGCGTCGCTCTGCGCGGCCTGGGTCAGGGCGTTCTGGTAGTCGGCCATGCGCGCGCCGGGGAAGGGCACCTTGAGGCCCGGGTTGCGCGCGCCATCCTGGGTACCGGTGGTTTCGCGCAGCGAGCTCTCGGTGGTGTTGCCCCAGGTGTAGTCGGCGGTGACGTAGAAGTAGCGCTTGTCCGGCAGCTGCTTGGCCAGGTACTGGCCGAGCACGCGGGCGCTCATCCAGGCGCTGTTGCACTCGCGGAACAGATAACGGTGGCCGTCCTTGCCGGTGGTGTCGTTGGAGTAGGTGAGGGTGCCGAAGTACAGCAGGCCGTGTTCCTTGGCGCGCTTGCCGGCGGCGATGGCGGCGGCGCTGGAGGCACCACCGAAGAGCATGGCGGCGCCTTCGCTGGCCAGCTTGTCGACGTTGCGTGCGGCCTTCTCGGGGCGCGAGGCGTCGTCTAGGCTGGACAGGCGCAGCGGGCGGCCGAGTACGCCGCCCTTGGCGTTCAGCTCGTCGATGGCCAGCAGGGCTCCGCGCATCTGTGCCAGTCCTTCTTCCTTGTAGCTGCCGGTGCGCGGGTAGCTGAGGCCGAGGGTGATCGGCTCGGCCGCCTGCGCGGCGGCGGTGAGTCCGGCCCAGAGGGCCAGACAGGCAGTCAGTCGTTTCATGCAATGCTCCCTGTTGTTGTTATGCCAGGGCCGACTGTGCAGCCCTGGCGAAGGCGGAGGCATTGTCTTTTCGTCGTAGTGGCACCGTGGTGCCGCGGATCAACCTTTACTTCAGTTGGATGGTCATGTTCGGGCCAGAGACCGGAGTGTCATCGAACCACCTGCTGGTGACGGTCTTGGTCTCGGTGTAGAAGCGCACCGCCTGCTTGCCGTAGGCGTGCAGGTCGCCATAGAAGGAGCCCTTCCAGCCGGTGAAGGAGAAGAACGGCAGTGGTACCGGGATCGGCACGTTGATGCCCACCTGGCCGACTTCCACCGCATGCTGGTAATGCCGCGCGGCGCCACCGGAGCGGGTGAAGATGCTGGTGCCGTTGCCGAACGGGCTGGCGTTGACCAGTTCGATGGCCTGCTCCAGGGTGTCGACCTCCATGCACACCAGCACCGGGCCAAAGATTTCCTCGCGGTAGATCGACATGTTCGGCTTGACGTTGCGGAACAGGGTCGGGCCCAGCCAGTTGCCGTCCGGGTAGCCCGGCACCTCGCAGTGGCTGCCGTCGAGCAGGCACTCGGCGCCTTCCGCCTTGCCCTCGGCGATCAGCTTCTGCACGCGCTGCTTGGCCTGCTGGCTGATCAGCGGGCCGTAGGCGGCGCCGCTGTCCTTCCAGTAGCCGGGGCGCAGCTCGGCCATCTGCGCGGCCAGTTCGGCAATCCACTGTTTCGACTCGCCGACGAACACCGCCACGCTGATCGCCATGCAGCGCTGGCCGGCGGCGCCGCAGCTGGCGCCCACCAGGTTGCTGAGCACCTGGTCCTTGGGCGCGTCGGGCATGATCACCATATGGTTCTTGGCGCCGGCGAAGGCCTGCACGCGCTTCAGGTGTTGTGTGCCCGTGCGGTAGATATGCTGGCCCACCGGCACCGAGCCGACGAAGGAGATGGCGCGGATGTCCTCGTGGGTGAGCAGGGCGTCGACCACCTCGCGGCCGCCGTGCAGCACCTGCAGCACGCCGGCCGGCGCACCGGCCTCGAGGAACAGCTCGGCCAGGCGGTTGGGGGTCAGCGGGTCCTGCTCGGAGGGCTTGAGGATGAAGGTGTTGCCGCAGGCGATGGCCAGCGGGAACATCCACAGCGGGATCATCGCCGGGAAGTTGAACGGGGTGATGCCGACGCACACGCCGAGCGGCTGGATATAGCTGGCGGTATCGATCTCGCGGGCGACGTTCTCCACCGTCTCGCCCATCATCAGGCTGCAGATGTTGGCCGCATGCTCGGCCACCTCGATACCGCGCCAGACGTCGCCCTTGGCATCGGCGAAGGTCTTGCCGGTCTCGCCGGCGAGGATCTCGGCCAGCTCGTCATGGTGTTCCTTGAGCAGGTGCTGGTAGCGCAGCATCAGCCGCGCGCGTTCCGGCACCGGGACTTCGCGCCAGCTGAAGAAGGCCTGCTTGGCGCCGGCGATGGCCGCCTCGATTTCCTCGTGGGTGGCCTTGGGCGCCAGGGCCAGCACTTCCTGGGTGGCCGGGTCGGTCACCTCGATCAGTTCGCGGGCGTTGCTGGCCTGCCATTGGCCGTTGATCAGCTGGGGGATCACCTGGGGCATCGAGGGCCTCCTGATTGTTCTTGTGTGCCCCTGTTATAGCCGCAGCCGAACCCCCTGTGGATTGACGATCTTGCTCGGGGGATGGACGATCTTGGCATTCGAACAACAATGAGGGCGCCATGAACGCCTCGGTGGAAACCTCCAACTGGCCACTGCCGGCCAACGGCCTGCGCTTTATCGTGCCGCCACGGCTGAGGCGTGTGCTGGCCCGTCACCCGCTCTCGGCAGGCTGCTATCCGCTGGCTTTGGGCTTCTACCCGGAGGCCGCCGGGCACCGTATGCAGCGGCCGCTACCGGATGACCACCTGCTCATCTACTGCCGTGCCGGGCGCGGCTGGCTGGACAGTGGGGATGGACGATTGGAGGTGGGTGGCGGCGACCTGCTGCTGTTGCCCAAGGGCCTGGCGCACACCTACGGCGCCGACCCGCAGCGGCCCTGGACCATCCACTGGGTGCATTTCGACGGCGCCCTGTGCGACGACTTCCTGCGCCTGCTGGGCAAGCCCGGCGTGCGTCGTATCGGTGTGCAGCCACGCCTGCTGACCGACTTCGAGGCGTTGCTTGGCCTGCACCGCCGTGGCCTCAACCCGGCCCACTTCATCCACGCCGCCCACCAGCTGCAGGCGCTGCTCAGCTCGCTGGCGGTGCTGCCGATCCGCACCACGCTGAAGTCCGGACGGGTGCTGGACGTGGACGCGGTGCAGGCGGTGATGCGCAGCCACCTGCACGGCAGCCTCAACCTCGACGAGCTGGCCGCGCAGTTCAAGCTGTCGCGCTTCCACTTCGCCAAGACCTACCGCGCCCTCACCGGCCACGCGCCGATCCAGGACTTCATCCAGCTGAAGATGGCCCAGGCCTGCCGCCTGCTCGACCAGGGCAGCCTGGAAGTGCGGCAGATCGCCGAGCAGCTGGGCTACGACGACCCCTACTACTTCTCACGGCTGTTCAGGAAGGTGGTGGGCATGGCGCCCAGCCATTACCGGGCGCTGCATCGCGGCTGATCAGGCGAGCAGGCGCAGCCACAGCTGCAGCTCGGGACGCAGCGCCTCGCGCAGCTCAGCCAGCGGCTGTTGCAGGCCGAGGCGCTGCTGCGCCGGCAGGGGTTCGAGCAGGGCGGCCGCGTCGGCCTGCAGGGCGCTGGCGACCAGGACCAGGTCGGTGAGGTCCGCTGCGCCTTCGTGCTGGCGCTGCCACTGGCCGCGCTGGCGCGCACATTCGATGACGGCGGCGGGCAGTTGCCAACGCGTCAGCACCAGCGCGCCGATGTCGGCGGACAGCTGGTCGCACAACTCGTCCAGTGCCGCCATCTCGCGCGGGAAGTCCGGCCAGTGCTGCAGCTCGTCCAGTAGCGGCAGGCTGCCGATGTCCTGCAGCAGGCCGGCGAGCATGGCGTCATCCAGCGCCAGGCTGCAGCGCTGGGCCAGTGCCGCGCAGTAGGCGGCGCGCTCCCGCGCACGCCGCCAGCGCAGGGCAAAGGCCTGTTGCAGGATGGTTTCGCGGCTGGCGAACAGGTGGCGCACGGTGAAGCCCAGTACCAGATCATTGAGCTGGCGGGTGCCCAGCCGCGCCAGCAGGTCGCGCATGGACATGCCCTGGCGGCCGCCGCGCAGCAGCGGGCTGTCGGCGAACTGCATCAGGTAGGCAGCCAGCGGCGGGTCGCTGTTGATCACCCGTGCCAACTGTTCCAGCGAGGTACGCGGGTCCTCCAGCAGGCGGCGAATGCGCAGGGCGGCTTCCGGCATCTGTGGCACCTTGGCTTCGCCCTTGAGAAAGCGGGTGAGCAAGGCGAAACGCACGGCATTGGCGGACAGCGACATGATGGTGACGACGAGAGAACAGGGTTGGCGATGCTAGCAAATTGCAGGCGCCGACGCATGAAGGCCGGGTGAGCGGCCCGCGAGAAGGATCAGATCGAGCAGACCCTGCCGGCCAGTTCCACCCGGCCGAAACTGGCGCCGGGGTCGAGTGGGGTGATCGCCAGTAGCTGATCCAGGCGCACTTCCTGACGGCCTTCGTCGGTCTGCAGCACGAGGAATTCCTCCTTGCTCGCCGCCGTGCGGGTATCCAGCGCCCTGGCCACGAAGCCGAAGCCGTCGACCAGTTCGATCTGCAGGCGATAGCCGTGCATGCAGGCGATTTCCAGGTAGTCGTACAGGTCGCAGTTCAGGGGGTAATAGTCGGCCATCTCGGTTTCTCCTGGTCTGCCAGTGTCGACGCCCAGAGCAAGTCTAGGTGCCAGGTGTGCTTCACACCCGGGCAATGGTCGCCAGTCCGGTGGCGACCAGCTTCTCCAGGCCATCCTTCAGCGCAAACACATCCGCCCGGCACACCGCCTGGCGCTGGCCGGCCTTGAGCACCTCGCTGCGGCACACCAGGCGCTCGCCGATGGCGGGGGCCAGCAGGTTGAGCTTGTACTCGCTGGTGACCACGTCGCCGCACACCGAGGCCGCCGCCCAGGCGCAGCCGCTGTCGACCATGAAACCGACCACGGCCCCGTGCAGGTAGCCGTGGTGCTGGCACAGGTCCGGCCGGCTGCGCACCTGCAAGCTGACGCGGCCCGGTTCGAAGTCGAGCAGTTCGGCGCCCAGCAGCTGGGCGAAGGTGGAGTGTTGCAGCGCCTGCTCCAGGCGTTCGCGGCTGATGCCGGTTGCGGTGTCGGTAGTGTTCATGATCCATGCTCCTCGGCAGTGGGAGCTTGCAGTCTTGGTCGGCTTGCGCGGCGCCGCCACACGCATCCAGCGGCGTGATGGCGCGGCATCAGCCTTGACTTGCCCCGGTGCCTTGCCTAGCGTGCCGCTTTCGTTTTTACCGCAGGAAAGCCGCATGAGCGCCGACGACCGCATCAAACTCGAACCGGGCTGGAAAGAAGCCCTGCGCGAAGAGTTCGACAAGCCCTACATGAAGGCCCTGAGCGAGTTCCTGCGTACCGAGAAGGCGGCCGGCAAGGTGATCTACCCGCCGGGACCGCTGATCTTCAATGCGCTCAATTCCACGCCGCTGGACCAGGTCAAGGTGGTGATCATCGGCCAGGACCCCTACCACGGTCCGGGCCAGGCCCACGGTCTGTGCTTCTCGGTTCAGCCGGGCGTGCCGGCGCCGCCCTCGCTGGTGAACATCTTCAAGGAGCTCAAGCGCGACCTGAACATCGACATCCCCGCACACGGCTACCTGCAGAGCTGGGCGGAGCAGGGCGTGCTGCTGCTCAACACGTCGCTGACCGTGCAGCAGGCCAGCGCCGGTTCGCACGCCGACAAGGGCTGGCAGCCGTTCACCGACAAGGTGATCGAGGTGGTCAATGCGCGGCCCGGCAACCTGGTGTTCCTGCTCTGGGGCTCGCACGCGCAGAGCAAGCAGAAGCTGATCGACACCACCCGCCATCTGGTGCTGAAGTCGGCGCATCCCTCGCCGCTGTCGGCCTACCGGGGCTTCCTCGGCAACGGCCATTTCAGCCGCACCAACCAGTACCTCAAGCAGTGCGGCCTTACTCCGGTCGACTGGCGACTGCCGCCGCTGCCGGCGTGACGCACTCCAGCCCGGCGATGTCCTCGCGCAGGGCGCCGAGGCGGTCATACAGGCGCTGGCGCTGGGTGTTGTCGGCGCTGGCAATCAGTTGGCCGAGCAGCTCGGCCAGGTCGCTTTCGCTCTGCTCGAACGACTGCCGGTAGGCATCACTCCAGTAGCTCTGCCGTTCGCGCAGCAGGCGCTCGATGCGCGCGGCGAAGTCGGCACTGCGGCGCCCCTCCAGCTCCTGCAGCAACGCTGCCTGCCAGCGTTCGCGGCTGTCCAGCCACAGGCGGTTCTGCTCGCCGCGCTGCTCGGCCCAGTGGCGCACCAGGGCCTGTTGCGCTGTGTTGAGCTCGCCAAACCAGGGCTGCAGGCGCTTTTCCGTATTCTCCGCGCGCAGCGCGATCTGCTGCTCCAGCGGCGGTGCGACGAATTCGCGGCGCAGCTCGGCATTTTCCCTGGCCATCTGTTCGCGCAACTGCTGCACCTGCAGCGGGCTGAGCTGTTGCAGCAGGCCAGCGACGGTCGGGCTGACCTCGCCGGGAATCTGTTCGAGCGCAGCGCGCAGTTCGCCCAGGCGGGCGCGCAGCTGGGGCGCGTCCAATTCGCCGGCGGCGAGGGTGGCGCGGTCCTGGTCCAGCCAGCGGGTCAGCTGCGGCAGCTGGGTGCTGCAGTGCCAGGTCAGGTGCTGGTCCAGGCGCGGTTCGAGCCAGGCCTTCTGTTCGGCATTCAGGTCGAGGTAGCGGTCGATGCGCCAGGCCAGCAGCCAGTCGAGGTTGCGGTAGGCCAGGTCGAAACGGCTGCAGGCGCCGAGCAGTGCCAGGCAGGCCAGCAGGGTGAGCAGACGCAGCGGTCGTCGCATGGCAGCCTCCGGGGGCGTTGCTGCGTCAGCCTAGTCCAGGCGCTTGTGGATGCGCATCACGGCCAGGCCCAGCAGCACGATGCAGAACACTCCTAGGATCAGGATCTCCCGCCACAGTTCCTCGACACCGGCGCCACGCAGCATGATCCCTCGCGACAGGCGCAGGTAGTGGGTCAGCGGCATGAACTCGGCGATCCACTGCGCCGCGCGGGGCATGCCGGCGAAGGGGAACATGAAGCCGGACAGCAGGATCTGCGGCAGGAAGGTGAAGAAGGCCATCTGCATGGCCTGGAACTGCGTGCTGGCCAAGGTCGACAGCCACACGCCGAGGGCCAGGCTGGCGACGATGAACAGCAGCGAGGCGCCGTACAGGTCGAGGATCGCGCCACGCACCGGCACGCCGAACAGCCAGTGGCCGACCACCAGGATCACCGTTACCTGGATCAGGCCGATGCCGATGAAGGGCAGTACCTTGCCGATGGTCAGCTCCCAGGGCGACACCGGCGTGGCGATCAGCAGTTCCAGGTTGCCGTGCTCGCGCTCGCGCACCAGCGCCACGGCGGTGAACAGCACCATGGTCATGGTCAGAATCACCCCGAGCAGGCCGGGCACGGTGTTCAGCGGCGCCAGGCGTTCCGGGTTGTAGAAGTTCACCACCTCCACGCCCTGGCGGCTTTCCCAGCCGGGCAGCGGGTAGGCGGCCAGCTGGCGCGCCGAGGCCTGCACGCTCTGGTCGGAGCCATCCACCACCAGCTGCAGCGGCGGGCGGTCCTGGCGCTGCAGGCGCGCCTCGAAGTCGCGCGGTACCACCAGGGCGGCGCTGATCTTGCCCTGGCGCAGTAGCTGATCAATCTGCTGCGGGTCGTGCAGGCGGTACTGGATGTCGATCACCTGGCTGGAAGCGATTTCCGCCACCGCCTCGCGCGATTGCGCGGTGTTCGCCTGGTCCAGCACGGCGGCCTCGATGCCGCGCACGTCCATATTGATGGCGTAGCCGAACAGCACCAGCTCCAGCAGCGGAATGCCGGCGATCATGGCGAAGGTCAGCTTGTCGCGGCGCAGCTGGCGCAGCTCCTTGAGCACGATGGCGCCGAGGCGACGCAGGTTCATGGCCGCGCCTGCAGCGGCTTGCGGGTGACGGCGACGAACACGTCTTCCAGGTTGGCCTCGCCGTCGCGCAGCTGCGCGTCGATGCCGGCGCGGCGCAGGCTGGCGGCGATGTCGTCACGGGCACCGTTGGCGGCGCAGAGTACGCGCAGGGTGGCGCCGATCTGCGCCATCGCCAGCACCTCGGGGTGCCCCTGCAGGGCGCGCTGGGCTTCGCGCGGCTGGGCGCAGTCGACCAGCAGCGGGTGACCGGGCAGGGCATCCATCAGCTCGCGCGGGCTGCCGTCGGCCGCCAGGCGGCCGGCGTCGAGAATCCCCAGGCGGGTGCAGCGCTCGGCCTCGTCCATGTAGTGGGTGGACACCAGCAGGGTGGTGCCCTGCTCGGCCAGCTCGAACAGCGAGTCCCAGAATTCGCGGCGCGACTGCGGGTCGACGGCGCTGGTCGGCTCGTCGAGCAGCAGCAAGTCGGGCTTGTGCAACACCGCGCCGGCCAGGGCCAGGCGCTGCTTCTGCCCACCGCTGAGGGTGCCGGCCATCTGCGTGCGACGGTCGGCGAGCCAGTAGCGCTCCAGCAGTTCGTCGATGCGCTGGCGCGTGCCGCGCCGGCCAATGCCCTGCACGGCGGCGAGGAACTCCAGGTTCTCCTGCACCGTGAGGTCTTCGTACAGCGAGAACTTCTGCGTCATGTAGCCGATGCGCCGCTTCAGCGCCTCGGCATCACGCGGGATCTGGTAGCCGAGCACTTCCACCTCGCCCGCGCTGGGTAGCAGCAGGCCGCAGAGCATGCGGATGGTGGTGGACTTGCCGCAGCCGTTGGGGCCGAGGAAGCCGAATACTTCGGCGCGCGCCACCGAGAGGTCGAGGCCGTCCACCGCGTTGAGCTGGCCGAAGCGCTTGCTCAGGCCGCGGGCGCGGATCACCAGGTCAGGGTCGTGCATCGCCGCGCTCCGCACGCAGGGGCAGGCCGGCCGGCAGCTGGCGTGCGGCTTCGCCCTGCAGTACCAGCTCGGCGCGGTACATCAGGCGGCTGGCGTCGTCGCCGGTCAGCGCGTAGTAGGGAGTGAACGCAGCCTCGCTGCGGATACTGCGCACGCGGGCCTGGAACGGCTGCTCGACGCCTTCGACGAACACGCGCATGACGTCGCCGACGCTGACCTGCGCCCTGATGCTGGCCGGGATAAACACCCGCGCGTAGGGCTGCTCGCCGACCAGCAGGCTGACCAGCTCGGCGCCGGCCGGCGGTTGGTCGCCGACCTTGAAGGGTAGGGCGTCGACCAGGCCGGCGCGGGGCGCGCGCAGGCTGAGATGCTCGCGGCCGACTTGCAGCTGGGCCAGGTTGCCGCGGGCGGCCTCCAGGGCGGCGGCGGCCTGTTCCAGCTGCTCCGGGCGGGTGCCGTTGGTCAGCTCGCGCAGCTGCGCCTCGGCGCTGCGGGTGGCGGCGCTGGCCTGATCGCGGGCGGCGCGGGCGCGGTCCAGTTCGGCGATGGCCACCTGCTGGCGCTGGTACAGCTCGGCGATGCGGGTGAAGCTGCGCTCGGCATCGGTCAGCTCGGCACGGTTGCGCGCCAGGTCGGCGCGCGCCGCCTCGATGGTTTCGCTGCGCGCGCCGTTGCTCAGCTCGGCCAGGTGCGCGGCGGCCTGTTCCACCTCCGCGCGGGCCTGGGCGATGCGTGCGTCCTGGCGACGCGGATCGAGCTCCAGCAGCAGCTGGCCGGCCTCGACCCGCTCGCCCTCGGCCACGGCGATCCGCAGCAGGACTTCCGAGGCTTCGGCGGGCAGGCTGACACGGTCCCATTCAAGAGTGCCGAGCAGCGGCTTGTCGGCATCAGCGCAACCCGTCAGGGCGCCGAGTAGCAGGGCGGACAGCAACAGGCGGCGCATCTCAGGGCTCCATCCCGCCCTTGAGCAGGGCCAGGGTGTGGGCGATCAGCGCGTCGTCGCCGATCTGCGGGTTGGCGAACACGCCACGCCAGATCGGCGCGGCGGCGTAGGGCAGCAGGGTCAGGCCGATCAGCGAGACCACCAGCAGGCGCGGGTCGAGTCCGGGGTTGAGCGCGCCGCGGGCCTGGGCGGCGGCGAATTTCTGCGCCAGCAGCAGCGGTACCATGGGCGCGACGCGGTGCATCAGGCGCTCGCGCAGCACGCCGCCCTCGCAGAGGATTTCGCGCACCCAGAGCTGGGACAGCCACGGTTGCTCGGTGACGTTGCGCACCATGTCGCGGATAAAGGCTTCGACCAGCGCGAGCGGATCGTCGCCGGCCTGCTGCAGCTTTGCGGCCGCGCGCGCGACCAGGGGCAGGAAACGTTCCTCGACCATGGCCTCGACCAGCCGCTCCTTGCTGCCGAAGTAATAGTTGAGCAAGGCCGGGGTCACCCCGGCGCGCTCGGCGATGGCGCGCAGGCGGGTGGCCTGGATGCCCTGTTGGGCGAACAGGTCGGTGGCGATGCTCAGTAGCTGCTCGCGCTGCACCGTAGCAGCGGCGGCCGGGCGGCCGGGGGCGCGTGGAGTCTTGGCGGATTTGTTCATGAGTTAATAATTAAATGTGTAATTAATTTGTGGCAACCACCGTTCGTCTTTTCATGCTCTGGACGAATACTGTTAGCTGACTAATAATTAGCTCTGATTGTTTAGCTGCTCGGGGCGTGGGCGGCTACCTTGATTGCCAATGCCTCCATCGGTAGCAGACCCGTGCGTGATTCCCTGTCGGCCTTCCTGACCCCCAGCCTTGCGGCGCTGCAGTTCGCCGGCAAGACCCTGCTCAGCGGTGGCCTGGCGCTGTGGTGCGCCTTCCGCTTCGACCTCGACCAGCCGCAATGGGCGCTGATGACGGCCTTTATCGTCGCCCAGCCGCTGGCGGGCATGGTGGTGCAGAAGGGCCTGGCGCGGCTGCTCGGGACGCTGGTCGGCACGGCGTTGTCGGTGCTGTTCATGGGCCTGTTCGCCCAGGCGCCCTGGTTGTTCCTGCTGGTGATGGCGCTGTGGCTGGGCCTGTGCACGGCGGCCTCGACCCTGTTGCGCAGCGCCTGGGCCTACGCCTTCGTGCTGGCGGGCTACACGGTGGCGATCATCTGCCTGCCGATCATCGGCAAGCCCCTGCTGGTGTTCGACGAGGCGGTGGCGCGTTGCACCGAGATCTGCCTCGGCATCCTCTGCTCCATGGCGGTCAGCGCCGTGCTCTGGCCGCAACGGGTCGAGCAGGTGGTGGTGCAGCAGGCACGCGCCGCCTGGCAGGGCGGGGTGCAGGCGGCCTCCGCGGCTCTGCGGGGGCGGGCGGCGGGGCGCCAGGGGCTGCTGGAGACGCTCGGGCGCATCGTCGCGGTGGATGCCCAGCGCGAGCATGCCTGGTTCGAGGGCCAGCTTGGCCGCCAGCGCGCCCGTGGCCTGCGAGTGCTGACCCGCGAGCTGCTTGGCCTGCTGCGCCTGGCCCGTGGCGTGGCACGGCAGTGGCAGCAGCTGGACGAGACCGACATGCATGCGCTGGGTCCCTGGCTGGACGAGGTGCAGGCGCTACTGGCCGAACCGGACGGGGCGCGCCAGGAGGCGCTCTACCGGCGTCTGCTGGAACAGTCGCAGGCGCCTGGACAGGCGCTGGCGCGGCAGTACTGCCTGGGTCGGCTGGCCCTGGTGGTGCGCCAGCTGGGCTACGCGCAGGTGGCGCTGGCGTCGATCCAGCGTGGCGAGGCACCGCAGGACGCACCGCCGCCGCTGTCCTGGCACCGCGACCTGCAGACGGCGGCCGTCTACGGCCTGCGCAGCTGCCTGACCCTGCTGGTACTGTCGGCCTTCTGGCTGGCCACCGGCTGGCCGGCCGCCAGCGGTGCGTTGCTGCTGGCGTCGGTGGTGTGCAGCCTGTTTGCCAGCCGCGAGAACGCCGACCTGATCGGCATGGCCTTTCTGCGCGGCATCTTCTACGCCCTGCCGGTGGCCTTCGTGGTCGGCCAGTTGCTGCTGCCGCAATGGAATGGTTTTCCGCTGCTCTGCCTGGCGCTGGGCGTGCCGCTGCTGTTCGGCCTGCTGGCGATGGCGCGACCGGCGCTGGCGGGCGCTGCCACCTCGTTCTGCCTGCACTTCATCGTGCTTTGTGCGCCGCGCAATGACATGGTCTACGACGTCGCCTTCTTCCTCAACGAGGCGCTGGCGATGCTGATTGGCGTCGGGTGCGCGGTGCTGGCGCTGCGCCTGATCGTGCTGCGCAATCCACTGTGGCATGGCCGGCGCCTGCTGCGGGCGACCCTCGATGACCTGGCGCGCCTGTGTTCGCGCAGCCTCGAGGGGGCGGAGAACTGGTTCGGCGGGCGCATGGCCGACCGCCTGCTGCAGCTGGCGCGCCATTATCCGCAGCTGCCGCAGGGTGGCCGCAGCCGCTGGGATGACGGTATTGATGGCCTCGATCTGGGCGATGAGCTGCTGCACCTGCGGGCCTGCCTGGCGGCGGCGCAGAGTGCGCCGCGCCAGGCCGAGCAGCGCTTCTTTGAACAGGTGCAGGACCTGCTGCGCCAGGGCCCGGTGGCGGGTGGCGGCGAGCAGCTGCAGGCGCCGGTCGAGGCTCTGGTGCGGGCCCTGCGTGATCAGCCTGCGGCCATCGAGCTACGCCTGGCCGAGGCGGCATTGTTGCAACTGACCCACAGCTGGCGCCACTGGTGCGACCGCCAAGGAGACCCCCATGGAATTGCGTGAATGGGCGCTGGGTGGCGTGCTGCTCAGCCCCATGCTGCTGTACGCGCTGCTGGCGCTGCTGCTGACCGGCGTGCTGCGCCTGGGCCTGCAGCGCGCCGGCCTGGCGCGCTGGATCTGGCACGAAGCGCTGTTCGATTGTGCCCTGTATGTCTGTGTGCTGGCCGGGTTGCTGGCGCTGTTCGCTACCTGGTGAGGAGCCTGAAATGCAAAGCATCCCCCGTGTTGTCGTGACCCTCGCCGTGGTCCTGCTGGCCCTGCTGGCCGGCTGGTGGCTATGGCACTTCTACATGATCGCGCCCTGGACCCGCGACGCGCGGGTGCGCGCCGATGTGGTCACCATCGCCCCGGATGTTTCCGGCTGGGTGGTCGAGCTAAGAGTGCGCGACAACCAGCAGGTACAGGCCGGCGACCTGCTCATGAGCATCGACCGCGAGCGCTACCAGGCGGCGCTGGACAAGGCCCGGGCGCTCGCCGAAACGCGCCGCCAGCAGCTTAATCTGCGCCAGCACGAGGCCTCGCGCCGTGTTCACCTGGGGCCGCAGGCGATCAGTGCCGAGCTGCGCGAAAACGCGCAGATCAACGCCGAGATCGCCCGCGCCGAGTTCCAGCAGGCCGAGGCCGAGGTCAAGCTGGCCGAGCTCAACCTCGCCCGCAGCGAGGTGCGGGCGCCGCGCGCGGGTCAGATCACCAACCTGCACCTGGCCCAGGGCAATTACGTGCAGGCCGGCCAGGCGGTGATGGCGCTGGTGGCGGATGATTCCTTCTACGTGCAGGCCTACTTCGAGGAGACCAAGCTGCCCGGTATCCGCGTCGGCGCGCCGGCCGAGGTGATCCTGATGAGTGGTGGCGAGCCGCTGCCAGGCAAGGTACAGAGCATCAGCCGTGGCATCAC
Organism: Aquipseudomonas alcaligenes; assembly: GCF_900156545.1. GTDB lineage: Bacteria > Pseudomonadota > Gammaproteobacteria > Pseudomonadales > Pseudomonadaceae > Aquipseudomonas > Aquipseudomonas alcaligenes_A. The sequence continues at coordinate 401,207 of NZ_FTNW01000002.1, read as the reverse complement.
CGACCGCAATGCCGCACCAGACGCGCAGCTGCTGGCCAATGTCGAGCCGACCTTCAACTGGGTGCGCCTGGCCCAGCGCATTCCGGTACGCATTGAGCTGGATGAGGTGCCCAAGGAGCTGTTGCTGAGTGCGGGGATGACGGCGAGTGTGCGGGTGATGGGGGAATAGTTTTCCCCTCTCCCCCTGGGAGAGGGACCAGGGGTGAGGGTGCTCCAGGCAACTCGCCCCCTCCCTCACTCTACGCCGGGCGCCCCCAACCCTCTCCCGCAGGGAGAGGGAGCAAAAAGGCCGCTCAGTGAGCGGCCTTTTCATGCGTGGAGCTCTAGCCCAGCTAGCTACGTCAGCCAACCGTGACCTTCGGCATCTCCGGCATAGTCAGCGTCTGCTCGGCGCGCGGTGCCAGCACTTCGGCCTCGCCATCGACCACCTGCTCCTGGTTCTGGTTGAACACGCGGGTGGCCAGGCGTACGCGGCCCTTGGGCAGTTTCTCCAGCACTTCCAGCTGCACTGTCAGGGTGTCACCGAGCTTCACCGGGCGGGTGAACTTGAGCTGCTGGCCGAGGTAGATGGTGCCCGGGCCGGGCAGGCGGCAGGCGATGGCCGCGCTGATCAGCGCGCCGCTGAACATGCCGTGGGCGATGCGCTCTTTGAACATCGTCTCGGCGGCGAAGGCAGCGTCCAGGTGCACCGGGTTGTTGTCGCCGGAGACGGCGGCGAACAGCTGGATGTCGCGTTCCTCGACGGTCCTTTCCAGGCTGGCCTGCTGGCCGACTTCAAGGTTGTCGTAGGGGATGTTGGTGACCTGGGTCATACGGGGTCCTCGATGGGGTGGGTGCACGCGCGGCTGCGGGCCAGGGCCCGGTCCAGCCAGTCGCGCAGGTAGGTGGTGACTTCGTCGCGGTTGCTCTCGTTGAGCAGCTCGTGGCGCGCTTGGGGATAAATCTTCAGCTCCACGTTGTGCAAACCGGCAGTGCGCAGGGCGCCGGCCAGGTCGCCCAGGCGCTTGCCCTGGCTCACCGGGTCGTGGTCGCCGCCGATTACCAGCAGCGGCAGGTCGGCGTCGATCTGCGCCAGGTTCTCTACCGGGGTGATCTGTTGCAGGCCGCCCATCAGGTCGCACCACAGCTGGGTGGTACAGACGAAGCCGCACAGCGGGTCGGTCACGTACTTGTCCACTTCCGCCGGGTCGCGGCTGAGCCAGTCGAAGGCGGTGCGATTGGGCTTAAAGGCCTTGTTGAATGAGCCGAAAGAGAGGAAGTCGATCAGCCGGCTGCGTCCGGTCGGGCCCAGGCGCCAGCGCTCGAAACGGGTGATCAGGCTGGCGGCCTGGTAGACAGGCAACGGCTGGTAGTTCGAGCCGGACAGGATGGCGCCCTGCAGGCTGCAACTGTGCTGCATCAGGTAGGCGATGCTGATGTAGCTGCCCATGCTGTGGCCGAGCAGGAAGATCGGCGCCTGCGGGTACTGTTTGCGGATGTAGTGATTGAGCGTGGCCAGGTCGCCGACCACCTTGTTCCAGCCGTCCGTGTCGGCGTAGTGGCCGAGCATGCCCTGGTCCGCCGTGCGGCCATGGCCGCGCTGATCCAGGGCGTACACACCATAGCCGGCGGCAGTGAGCGCCTCGGCCAGGCGCGCATAGCGCTCGGCATGTTCGGCCATGCCGTGAGCGATCATCAGCAGCGCCTTGGGCTGTGCCTCGGTCGGCCAGTGGAGTACGCGCAGGGCGGTGCCGTCACTGGCGCCGATCCGGAAGTCTTGTGGGTGCATGGCGATCCTTGTGCCCGGTTATTGGCGGCATTGTGCATGGCCGGGGCAATCGCGCAAAGGGCCGCTAGCGCCACTCGTTGTGACGTTTGAGGATGCGCAGGTACTCGCCGCTGGCGTGCAGTTCGAGCAGACCGCGCTCGAAGATCGCGGCCCAGTCTGGTTGGCCGGGTCCGGGTGTGGTGAAACCGACCACCAGGGGAATGCTCTCCAGAGCCGGTTCCTGCCACACCAGGCGGTCGCGCAGGTTCGTATCGTTGGAAATCAGGTGCTCGCCAACCCGTCGTTCCAATAGCACCAGGTCGAATCGCCTGGCTGCCAGTTTGCGCAGGTTGCTGATGTCGTCGACCGCCTCTTCGAGGTGGATGCCCGAATTCATGATACGGGCCGGGTAGCCGTAGCCGCGGACAACGCCGACTCGAAGACCGCGCAGATCGTCCAGGCTACTGAAGACTAACGGGGTGTTGCGTCTGACGAAAAGGCCTAGCTGACTGTAGAACAGTGGGCGTGAGGCCCGCAGTTTTTCCTCCCTGACCTCCCGTGGCCAAAGGGGTAGGGCACCCTGGTAGCGACCGGAATGCAGCTTGGCACGTACACGTGCCCACGGCATGAAGTCTATGTCCGGGTTGTAGCCCTGCGTGGCGAAGGCGCTGCGGGTGAGTTCGACAAAGCTGCCGCCGGCCGGCAATGACGCTGAACTGTAGGGTGGATACTCCGGTGCTGCGAGGCGTGGTTCGGCCGCCAGTGGCAGGCAAAACAGCGCGATAGTGGCGAGCAATAGGGGGCGATGCATGGTCGATGCCGAGCAGGGAGGCACAACAAGCTATAGACCAGCGCACGGGGAATCGCTGAAAAGCATGGTAAAGATTCATGCGGTCAATGAGCGTGGTCGGGGGATATGCCGGCGCGGATGGAGCTGTTAAGTTCCTGATCAGCCCGGCCGCAACCCAGGTGGCTGGCCCGCATCTTCAGGTCTAGGGGAATAACAACAATGCAACCTGATTTCTGGGACGACAAACGCCCTGCCGGTGTCGCCAACCAGCTCGACTTCGCTTCCTATCGTTCGGTGGTCGAGGTTTTCGAACGATCCTGCAAGAAATTCGCCGATCGCCCGGCCTTCACCAACCTCGGTGTTACGCTGACTTACGCTGAACTGGAGCGCCATTCCGCAGCCTTCGCCGCCTGGCTGCAGAAGAATACCGACCTCAAGCCCGGTGATCGTATCGCCGTGCAGATGCCCAACGTGCTGCAGTACCCGATCGCCGTATTCGGCGCCATGCGCGCCGGGCTGATCGTGGTCAACACCAACCCGCTGTACACCGTTCGCGAGATGCGCCACCAGTTCAATGACGCCGGTGTGCGTGCCCTGGTCTACCTCAATACCTTCGGCAAGTCGGTGCAGGAAGTGCTGCCCGATACCCAGGTCGAGTACCTGATCGAGGCGCGCCTGGGCGACATGCTGCCGTCGTTCAAGGGGCTGCTGATCAACGCGGCGGTCAAGCACCTGAAGAAAATGGTGCCGGATTACCAGCTGCCGCAGGCCATCTCCTTCAAGCAGGTGCTGCGCGAAGGCAAGGGCCATGCTTTCCAGCCAGCCAAACAGGAGCTGGATGATATCGCCGTACTGCAGTACACCGGCGGCACCACCGGGGTGGCCAAGGGGGCCATGCTCACCCATGGCAACCTGGTGGCCAACATGCTGCAGGTTTACAACTGCCTGCAGCAGCTCGGTGATGATGGTCTGCCGCTGATGAAGGAAGGCGGCGAGGTCATGATCGCGCCGCTGCCGCTCTACCATATCTATGCGTTCACTGCGAACTGCATGTGCATGATGGTCAGTGGCAACCACAACGTACTGATCACCAACCCCCGCGACATCCCCGGCTTCGTCAAGGAACTGGGCAAGTGGCAGTTCTCCGCGCTGCTGGGGCTGAATACCCTGTTCGTCGCACTCATGGACCATCCGGACTTCAAGAATCTCGATTTCTCTCGCCTGAAAGTCACCAACTCGGGTGGCACGGCACTGGTCAAAGCCACCGCCGAGCGCTGGCAGCAGATGACCGGCTGTACCATCGTCGAGGGCTATGGCCTTACCGAGACTTCGCCGGTAGCCACCACCAACTCCTACGGCAAGCTGGCGCGCCTGGGCTCGGTGGGCATTCCGGTGGCCGGCACCACGCTCAAGGTGATCGACGACAACGGCGTCGAGCAGCCGCTGGGCGAGCGCGGCGAGCTGTGCATCAAGGGGCCGCAAGTGATGAAGGGCTACTGGCAGCGCCCAGAGGCGACGGCCGAGGTGCTGGACGAGGAGGGCTGGTTCAAGACCGGTGATATCGCCGTGATCGATCCGGATGGCCACACGCGCATCGTCGACCGCAAGAAGGACATGATCATCGTCTCCGGCTTCAACGTGTATCCCAACGAGATCGAAGAAGTGGTCATGGCGCACCCGAAGGTGGCCAGCTGCGCGGCCATCGGCGTGCCGGACGAGAAGTCCGGCGAGGCGGTCAAGCTGTTCGTGGTGGCTCGCGAGGGTGGCGTCACCGTCGAGGAGATCAAGGCCTATTGCAAGGAGAACTTCACCGGCTACAAGGTGCCCAAGCACATCGTGCTGAAGGATGCCCTGCCGATGACGCCGGTCGGCAAGATTCTCCGTCGCGAGCTGCGCGACATCGCCTGAAGCCCCGTCCTCAAGCGGTTCCCATCTGCTCTATCAGGAAATGACCGATCCAGTGTGGTCGGTCATTTTTCTGACCGCCGGGGCCATGTTTGGTGCTAGGCGCTCCCCGGCAAAGCTGCTACTCTCGGCACGCTTTGCGCCAGTCCCCACCTCGCGTCAAGGTCAATCATCACAACAAACAACCGCCATTGCGCGCGGTGTAGACAAGCTGTTGCTCAGGAGTAGGCTTCCATGACCGATAACTTCTGGAAGGACAAATACCCTGTCGGAATCGCTGCCGAAATCGATGCCGACCAGTACCCCAATATCCAGGCCGTACTGAAAGAGTCCTGCCAACGTTTTGCCGATAAGCCTGCTTTCAGCAACATGGGCAAGACCCTGACCTACGGCGAGCTGTACGAGCTCTCCGGCGTCTTCGCCGCCTACCTGCAGAACCACACCGACCTCAAGGCCGGCGATCGCATCGCCGTGCAGTTGCCCAACGTCCTGCAGTACCCCGTCGTGGTATTTGGCGCCCTGCGCGCCGGCATGATCGTGGTCAACACCAACCCGCTGTACACCGCGCGGGAGATGGAACACCAGTTCAACGACTCCGGCGCCAAGGCGCTGGTGTGCCTGGCCAACATGGCCCACCTGGCCGAGGAAGTGCTGCCCAAGACCGGCATCAAGCACGTCATCGTCACCGAAGTGGGGGACCTGCTGCCGCCGCTCAAGCGCCTGCTGGTCAACACCGTGGTCAAGCACGTGAAGAAGATGGTCCCGGCATTCAACCTGCCGCAGGCCGTCAAGCTGACCAAGGCCCTTGCCCTGGGCCGTGGCAAGCCGGTCAGCGAGGCCAGCCCGGCCAATGGCGACATCGCCGTGCTGCAGTACACCGGCGGTACCACCGGCGTCGCCAAGGGCGCCATGCTGACCCACCGCAACCTGGTGGCCAACATGCTGCAGGCCAAGGCGCTGATGGGCTCCAACCTCGGCGAAGGCTGCGAGACCGTGATCTGCCCGCTGCCGCTGTACCACATCTACGCCTTCACCTTCCATTGCATGGCGATGATGCTGACCGGTAGCCACAACATCCTCATCACCAACCCGCGTGACCTGCCGGGTACCGTGAAGGAACTGGGCAAGTGGAAGTTCACCGCCTTCGTCGGTCTCAACACCCTGTTCGTTGCCCTGTGCAACAACGAGGACTTCCGGCGCCTGGACCTGTCCAGCCTGAAGCTGACCCTGTCCGGTGGCATGGCCCTGCAACTGGCCACCGCCGAGCGCTGGAAGGAAGTCACCGGCTGCTCCATCTGTGAAGGTTACGGCATGACCGAAACCAGCCCGGTGGTGTCGGTCAACCCGTACCAGAACATCCAGGTCGGCACCATCGGCATTCCGGTGCCCTCGACCCTGTGCAAGGTCATCGACGACGAAGGCAACGACCTCCCGATGGGCGAGCGTGGCGAGCTGTGTGTCAAGGGCCCGCAGGTGATGAAGGGCTACTGGCAGCGCCAGGAAGCCACCGACGAGATGCTCTCGGCCGATGGCTGGCTGAAGACCGGCGACATCGCGGTGATCCAGGACGACGGCTACATGCGCATCGTCGACCGCAAGAAGGACATGATCCTGGTGTCCGGCTTCAACGTGTACCCGAACGAACTGGAAGATGTGCTCGCCACTTTGCCGGGTGTGCTGCAGTGCGCGGCCATCGGCGTACCGGACGAGAAGTCGGGCGAGGCGATCAAGGTCTTCATCGTGGTGCGTCCGGGCGAGAGCCTGACCAAGGAGCAGGTGCTGGAGCACATGCGCTCCAACGTCACCGGCTACAAGGTGCCGCGTTTCGTCGAGTTCCGCGACAGCCTGCCGACCACCAACGTCGGCAAGATCCTGCGCCGCGAGCTGCGCGACCAGGAGCTGAAGAAGCTGGCCGCCACGGCCTGATCTTCTCCGGTATGAAAAAGCCCCGCCTAGGCGGGGCTTTTGCGTTTCTGCGGTTCTCTTATTCGGGCAGTAGCGCCTGGCGCAGGGCCTCGGGCAGGGCGGTCGGCTGCTTGCTCTCGGGGCAGATGCACACCTGGGTCATCGAGGCGCGGAAGGCCACCTCGCCCGAGGCCTGGCGGCCTTCCACGGCGAAGCCGAACGAGGTGGTGCCGGGCGCTTCGCTACCTACCTCGATACTGATCACCTCGTCCCAGGTCATGGGCGAGAGGAATTCGATCGACAGCGCTCGCGCCGGCGGCAGGATGCCCATGGCGAAGACCTTGCGCAGGCCCTCGCCACCGAGGCGATCAGAGAGAAATTCGTGGATTGCCTCGATGACGAAGTAGGCGATGCGCGGCGTGTAGACGATCCCGGCGGGGTCGCAGTCGCCAAACACAACGGTGCGGTTGGTGATGAAGGGCATGACTGCTCCCTGTCTGCTCGAGTCGTTGAGTGATGCCGCGATCATAACGGCTAACCGGTGCCAGGGCTCAGTCGTTGCTCCAGCCAGGCGCAGAACTGGCGGGTGAGTGGATCGTTTTCGCTGTCGCGGTGCACCAGCCAGGCCCAGCGCGGGCCGCGCACCCGTTGCTCGCTGAGTGGCTGCAGCAGGCCCTGTTCCCGTGCCGTGCTGGCCAGCAGTTCGCTGACCAGGGCGATGCCCAGGCCGCTGCTGGCGGCATCCAGTAGCAGGCCGGGGTCGGAGAAGTTCAGGCCCTGGCTGTGCTGGCCGATTTCGGCGCCACCCTGTATCTGCCAGTGGGCCCAGTCCATCTCGCGTTCGCCATGCAGGGTGGTGCGCTCGTCTGCAGGCAGCGCCAGCAGGCTAGGGTGGCAAGCCGGATAGAGGCGGTCCTCCAGTAGCACACGGAAGCTGCATTCGGCCTGGGCGGTGAGGTCATCGCGCACGGCGATGTCGATGGTCTGGGTGGCCATGTCTGGCACCTCGTCGCTGGTGAACAGCCACAGGTCGACGTCCGGATGGCGGCGGTGGAAATCGCCCAGCTGCGGCACCAGCCAGTGGCGGGCGAAGGCCGGCGTGGTGTTGACCACCAGCTGGTTGGGCTTGCGGTACTGCTCCAGGCGGCGGATGCCCACGGCCAGTTGCTGCAGCAGGGCCTGGGTGGTGCTGAGCAGGTCGAAGCCGGCGTCGGTCAGTGCCACGCTGCGCCCGTTGCGGAAGAACAGCGGCTGTTCGAGGAAGCTTTCCAGGCTGCGGATCTGCTGGCTGATCGCCGACTGGGTCAGGTGCAGCTCTTCGGCGGCCTTGTGGAAGCTGCCCAGTCGGGCGGCGGCTTCGAAGCCGCGCAGAGCGTTCAGGGGAGGCCAGTGCTTGAGCATGATTGATAAGTCCTGCTAATCGTTTTTGCGCAAAATCTATCGTTTGTTGCAGCGTTTTTACAGGCCTAGCATGCAAGTCATCGCCGCACTTGCGGTTTTCAGTGATAACAAAGTCTTAACTGAAGGCACTTGTATGCAACAGAACGCAGTCGCTTCGAACGCTTGGTTCATGCCCGCCGAATGGGCGCCACATGCGGCCACCTGGATGGCCTTCCCGCACAATCGCGCGCTGTGGGAGTCCACCTGGGGCGTCACCCTGGAGGCCGTGCAGGAGGACTTTGTTCGTGTGGCTTCCGCCATCGCCCGTTTCGAGCCGGTTAAGATGGTGGTCGATCCTTCCGCTCTGGGATGTGCTCGCGAGTTGTGTGGGGCGAACATCGAACTCATCCCGCTGGTCATCGATGACAGCTGGTGTCGCGACTCCGGCCCGAGCTTCGTCTGCCACCCACAGCTGGGGCTGGCCGGTGTCAGCTGGCGCTTCAACGCCTGGGGCGGCAAGTCCGCCCACGGCTTCGATGAGGGCCTGGCGCGACGCATCCTCAACGGTCTGGGCCTGGAGTGCTTCGGCACGCCGCTGTCCAACGAAGGCGGCGCCATCCATGTGGACGGCGAGGGCACGTTGATCACCACCGAGTCGGTGCTGCTCAATCCCAACCGCAACCCTGGCATGAGCAAGGCTGAGATGGAGGAGATCTTCGCCCGCCTGCTGGGGGTGAAGAAGACCATCTGGCTGCCGGGCGATCCGCAGTACGTCACCGGCGACATGACCGACGGCCATGTCGATGGCGTATGCGCTTTCGCCAAGCCTGGCGCGCTGCTGGTGGATGCCACCCACGACCACGGCTCGGTGTACGCCGAGGTGGTGCGCGAGAACCGCCGCGCCCTGGAGCTGGCCACCGATGCCAAGGGGCGCCGGTTCGAGCTGCTCGAACTGTACGAAGCCAGCGATGCGGTGGATCTTGATGCCGAGGTGTTCTGCGCCTCCTACACCAACTTCTACATCTGCAACGGCGCCATCATCATGCCGGCCTACGGCATCGCCACCGACCAGGTGGCGGCGGATACCCTGCGCATGGCCTTCCCGGGGCGCGAGGTGGTGCCGGTGCAGATCAACCAGCTGGCCCACGGTGGCGGCGGGGTGCACTGCATCACCCAGCAACAGCCGCTGTGGCCGCTGAAGGGGTGATGCCATGAGCAGACTGATTGTCGCCACCACCCAGTTCGCCTGCAGCTGGGACCTCAAGCAGAACCTCGAACGCGCCGAGCAGCTGGTACGCGAGGCCGCAGCGCGCGGCGCGCGGCTGATCCTGCTGCAGGAGCTGTTCGCCACGCCATACTTCTGCATCGAGCAGCACCACAAGCACCTGGCGCTGGCCGAAGAGTACGCGCACAGCCCGCTGCTCAAGCGCTTCGCCGCGCTGGCCGGCGAGCTGGGCGTGGTGCTGCCGCTGTCCTGGTTCGAGAAGGCCGGCAACGCCTACTTCAACTCCCTGACCGTGGCCGATGCCGATGGCCGCCTGCTCGGCGTCTATCGCAAGACCCACATCCCCAACGCCATCGGCTACCAGGAGAAGGAGTACTTCAGCCCCGGCGATACCGGCTTCCGCGTCTGGGATACCGCCGTCGGCCGCATCGGCGTCGGCATCTGCTGGGACCAGTGGTTCCCGGAAACCGCGCGTTGCCTGGCGCTGCAGGGCGCCGAGGTGCTGCTCTATCCCACCGCCATCGGCTCAGAGCCGGGCGTCGCCGCGGCCTTCGACTCGCGTGACCACTGGCAGCTGACCCAGCGCGGCCACGCTGCCGCCAACATCATGCCGGTGATCGCCGCCAACCGCGTCGGCCGTGAGGTGGCGACCACCGATCCGGCGCTGCAGATGAGTTTCTATGGCTCCTCTTTCATCACCGATCACAAGGGCAAGCTGCTCGCCGAGGCCGACCGCGACAACAGTGGTGTGCTGGTTCACGAACTGGATCTGGAACTGATGCGCGAGGAACGCCTGACCTGGGGCATCTATCGCGATCGTCGTCCGGAGATGTACGGAGCGCTGCTGGGCCTGGATGGCCGTCACCTGCACAGTCACTGGAATCGGGGAGTCTGACCATGAGTGCCAAGAACCCGCTGCTGATTGCCGTCCTGGCGTTGTGCTGCACCCAGGCCGTCGCTGCCGAAGACAAGACCCTGCGCCTGTACAACTGGGCCGATTACTTTGCCGAAGATACCCTCACCCAATTCACCCAGGAGACCGGTATCCGGGTGATCTATGACGTGATGGACAGCAGCGAGACGCTGGAGGCCAAGATGATGGCAGGTGGCAGCGGCTACGACCTGATCTTCCCCGGCGACACCGTGGCCGAGCGCCTGATGCGCGCTGGCGCGCTGCAGAAGCTCGACCCCGAGAAACTGCAGCACCTGGCCGACATCGAGCCGGGCCTGCGTACCCTGCAGACCAAGTACCCCTACTCACGTCACGCCACCGTGCCCTACACCTGGGGCAGCATCGGCATCACCTACAACGCCGAGATGGTTGGCAAGCGCATGAGTGACGCGCCGGTGAACAGCCTCGACCTGCTGTTCAAGCCGGAGAACGCGGCCAAGTTCGCCGACTGTGGTATCTCCATGATCGACTCGCCCGACGAGGTGCTCGCCGTGGTGCTCAACTACCTCGGTCGCTCGCCGCGCAGTGCCGAGCCGGAAGACCTGAGGGCTGCCACCGAGCTGCTGGTATCGATCAAGCCCTATATCCGCAAGTTCCAGTCGCAGCCGGTCACCGACCTGGTTAACGGCAACCTTTGCCTGTCGCTCGGCTACAGCGGCGACTTCACCCAGGCCCAGCGCGCTGCCAGCGGTGCCGGCAAGGCGACGGACTTCCGCTTCCACATCCCGCGCGAGGGCACCACGGTGTGGATGGACACCATGGCCATTCCGGTGGACGCCAAACACCCGGAGTACGCCTACGCCTTCATCAACTTCGTCATGCGCCCGCAGAACATGGCGGCGATCAGCAACTTCACCGGTTACCCGACCTCCAGCGCCAAGGCCCGGCCGATGGTCGACGCCGATATGCGCAACAACCCGGATATCTACGCCGACGAGGCCACCTACGCGCGGCTGATTCCCGGCAAGGACATCCCGCAGCGCTCGATGCGTGCGCGCATGCGTGCCTGGACCACCTTCAAGACTACCGCCCACTAAGCCCCTGCACCAATCGCCGCCGCGTCACTGGCGCGGCACGGCGAAGCCATGCCCACAGAACAACAAGAAAGGAGCCGCACCATGCAGTACCCGTCCAAGGCCGCACTGGCCATCGCCCTGTTCGCCCCCTGGGGTCTGAGCCAGGCCATCGAACTGAACGACGACCTCGCCCTGTACCTGGATGCTGGTGTCTACAGCGACTACCGCACCCGCGGCATCTCGCAGACGCAGAACGACCCGGCGCTGCAGGGCTCGGCCACCTTGAGCCACAGCAGCGGCCTGTATGCCGGGGTGTGGAGCTCCAACGTCGACTTCGGCCTGGGCAGCAAGACCCGTCAGGAGATCGACTACTACGCCGGCTACAACTGGCAGATCAGCGACGACGTCAGTCTCGACACGGCCTACTTCCAGTACGAATACCCACGCCAGAGCGCGCTCAACTACGGCGAGTACTTCAGCCAGCTGACCGCCTACGGCGCCAAGCTCGGTGTCTACTACTCCGACAACCTCGGCGGCGACCAGAGCTACCTCTACAGCTACGTCGGCTACGGCGCCACGCTGCCGATGGACGTGGTACTCGACCTGCGCTACGGCAAGGTCGACCTCAAGGACCCGCTGTTGGTCGATAGCGGCGGCGACACCCGCGACAGCTACCGCGAATGGCAGCTCAAGCTGAGCAAGGAACTGTTCGGCCTGAACTGGTCGGCCAGCTACGTCGACACTGATCTCTCGGGCAACGAGTGCGCCAACTACATGGGCTTCGACGACGTCTGCTCGGCGACCCTGGTGCTGGGTGCCAACAAGAGTTTTTGAGCCGGCCATGGGCCGCCGGCCCAGCCGTCTCGCCAGGGAGCAGCAAGCCATTGATGGCGCAGCACAACCCCCAACGAGAAGAGGGACACACAATGTCTACGCGTCGCGACTTCATGAAGCATCTAACGATGGCTGCCGGTATCGGCGCCGTCGCCTCCCTGGGCCTGGGCATCAGTGCGCCACGCGCGCGCGCCGCCCTGGCCGGCAGCTGGTACATGCCCGACGAGCACGCCCCGCAGGAGCGGGTGATTCTCGCCTTCGCTGCTTCCACGGCGGTTTGGGAGGACTGGGCTACGCCAGTCAACAATTGCATCGCCCTGTTGGCCAAGACCATTGCCAAGTACCAGCCGGTGACCGTGCTGTGCCGTGCCAACCAGCTGACCCAGGCCAGGCAGAAGTGCGGCACCAGCAACATAAAGTTCCTCACCATGCCGTTGGACGATGTGTGGGTGCGTGACTACGGTGGCTGCTTCGTGATCGACGGCCAGGGCGGTCGCGGCCTGGTCGATTTCAACTTCAACGGCTGGGGTGGCAAGCAGCGTTCGAGCAACGACACCCAGGTGGCCGACACCCTGAGCTACGAACTGGACGCCAGCTATATCGCCAGCCAGCTGGTGGGCGAGGGCGGCGGCATCGAGGTCGACGGCCACGGCACGGCGATCATCACCGAGAGTTGCTGGGTCAACAGCAACCGCAATCCGGGCATGAGCCGCGGGCAGATCGAGGCCGAGCTGAAGGCCAACCTCGGCTTGCGCAAGATCATCTGGCTACCTGGCATAAAGGGAAAGGACATCACCGACGCCCACGTCGACTTTTACGCGCGTTTCGTCAAGCCGGGTGTGGTCATCGCCAACCTGGACAACGACCCCAAGTCCTACGACTACGCGGTGACCCGTACCCACCTGGACATCCTCAAGGCCGCCACCGACGCCGATGGCCGCAAGCTGGTGGTGCACACCCTGCCGCCCCCCCTGAAGAAGCGCAGCAACGTCTACACCCAGAACAATCCGGACTTCGCCCCCGGCTACATCAACTACCTGCCGATCAACGGCGCAGTGATCGCCCCGCAGTTCGGCGACGCGGCGGCGGACAAGTACTGCAAGGACCTGCTCACCCAGCTCTATCCGGGCCGCGCCATCGTCCAGGTCAACATCGACCCGATCGCTGCCGGTGGCGGTGGCATTCACTGCGTAACCAAGAACATGCCGCGTCTGTGATCTAGCCTTTTCAGACCTGCTCCCATCGAGGGGAACGACCAACCCCCTCTCTTGTGCCATGCCCGAGTGGGCATGGCTTTTTTACTTGAGGATGACTCCATGTTCCGTTGTCTGCCGCTCTGCGTGGCACTGCTGGCGCCGTTGGCCCAGGCCCAGGAGGCCGCCAGCCTGCTGCTGCACAACGCCCGCATCTACACCGTGGATGCCGATCAGCCCTGGGCCGAGGCTCTGGCCGTGAGTGAGGAGGGCGAGATACTCGCTGTCGGCAGCCAGACCGAGGTCGAGGAATTCGCCGACGACGACACCGAGTTCGTCGACCTCGGCGGGCGCCTGGTACTGCCCGGTTTCCAGGACAGCCACGCGCATGTGCTGGACGCCGCGTCCGAGGCCCAGGGCGATTGCCCACTAGAGGCTGCCGGCACACTGCAGCAGTGGCTGGATGAGATCGGCGAGTGCGCCGAGCAGGCCGAAGGCGACTGGCTGCTGGGCAGCGGCTTCAGCCTGCACGCCCTGCTCGACAGCGGCGAGAGCCCGCGCGCGTTGCTCGACGAGATCGCCCCCGACCTGCCTATCGCCATCATGGAAGAAACCTCGCACTCCTACTGGCTCAACAGCAAGGCCCTGCAACTGGCTGGCTTCGACGGTGAGCGCGCCGACCCCGAGGGTGGCGTGATCCTGCGCGACCCGCAGGGCATGGCCACCGGCGTGGTGCTCGACAACGCCGGCGACCTGGTGATGGACAAGGCCCTGCCGCCCTCCAAAGCGCTACAGCAGCTGTATTACCAGGCGGTGCTGGATGGCCAGGACGAGCTGGCGCGCAACGGCATCACTTCGGTGGCCGATGCGCGGGTGTTCTGGCGTCGTGGCCATCTGGAGGCTTGGCAGAAGGCGGCGCGCGAGGACCGCCTCAAGGCGCGCACCAGCCTCGGCCTGTGGGCCTACCCGCAGCTGGACGATGGCGAGCAGCTGGCCCAGCTCAAGGCGCTGTACCAGCCGGGCGGTGAGGACGATCTGCTGCACATCACTCAGATCAAGCTGTATGTCGACGGCATCGTGCACAACACCACCGCGCGCTTGCGCCAGCCCTACCAGCACAGCCTGGCGGGCGTCGATCCGCGTGGCCTGTACTACTTCGGCCCCGAGCGTCTGGCGCGTTATGCCCGTGAGCTGGCGGCGACCGGCTTCGACCTGCATATCCACACCATCGGCGACCAGGCGGTGCGCGATGCGCTGGACGCCATCGAACAGGCCGGGCGCGGCCGCCACCGCCTGACCCACGTCGAGCTGGTCGATCAGGCGGACATCCCGCGCTTCCGCCAACTGGGAGTGATCGCCGACTTCCAGCCCAGCCCGTATTTCACTCCGTCCTTCCTCAAGGACAATCAGCCGTTGATCGGCCAGCGCGCCTACCAGATGCTGCCGATGCGCGCGCTGTACGACAGCGGTGCGCGGGTCACCCTGAGCTCCGACTGGGACGTGAATCCGTTGTCGCCGCTGGGCATCATGCAGAACGCCCTGGGGCTCGGTTCACGCGGCCTGCCCAATCTGGAAGCGGCGATCCGCGCCTACACCCTGGACGCGGCCTATACCCTGCGCCAGGAGGAGAGTACTGGCTCGCTGGAAGTGGGCAAGCAGGCCGATCTGCTGGTGCTGGATCGCGACATCTTCAAGTTGCCGCCAGCGCAGATCAGCCAGGCCAGGGTGCTCTGGACCCTGCTCGGTGGCGAAGAGGTGTATCGCGCGGCGGGCTTCTAGAGCTTCAGTTTGCGGATCGCCTTGCCCAGGTCTTCGGCCAGCCCCACCAGTTCATGGCTGGTGCTGGCGGAGGCCAGGGTCTGCTGCACGGTCTGCTCGGTAACGTCGCGGATGCCCACCACCGAGCGGGTCATCTCCTCGGCGACCTGGCTCTGCTGCTCGGCGGCCACGGCGATCTGTGTGTTGCTTTCGCGCATCAGCGCCACGGCGCGGGCGATATCGCCCAGGGCCTCGCCGGCGGCATTGGCCTCCTGCACGCAGTGGTCGGCCTTGATCGAGCTTTCCTGCATGAACTCCACGGCATCACGGCTGGCTGCCTGCAGGTTGCCGATCATGCGGGTGATCTCGTCGGTGGAGTCCTGCACGCGCCTGGCCAGGTTGCGGACCTCATCGGCCACCACGGCGAAGCCGCGGCCCATCTCGCCAGCACGCGCCGCTTCGATGGCGGCGTTGAGCGCCAGCAGGTTGGTCTGCTCGGCGATGCCGTGAATGGTTTCGACCATACCGCCGATGGTGCGGCTGTCGTCGGCCAGCTTCTGGATCATCTCGGCCGTCTGCTGCACGCCCTGCGACAGGTTGGCGATGGCCGAACCGGCACGCGCCACCACCTGCTGGCCGACGCCGCTGAGGCGATCCGCCTCGGTGGACTGGTCGCGGGTATCGGCGGCGTGCTGGGCGATATGGTGCACGGTGGTGGACATTTCGTTGATCGCGGTGGCGGCCTGGTCGGTCTCGCTCTGCTGGCCGAGCATGCCACTACGCACTTGCTCCATGCTCACGGCCAGGCGCCGTGCACCTTCATCGAGGCTGGCGGCGGCCTGGGCCACGGTACCGACCACGCGCTGGTAGCCGGCCTGCATGGCGTTGAAGGCATTGGCCATTTGGCCCACCTCATCGCCGCTGTTCAGTTCGGCGCGCGCGGACAGGTCGCCGCTGCGCTCCACGTGCAGCATCACGTCCTTCAACTGGTGCAGGTGGCTGAGGATGAAGTGGATCAGCAGTTGCGAGGCCGCCAGCAGGAGCAGCATCAGCACGAAGACGCACACCGCATAGGCACCGGCCCGGTCCTCGAACACCTGCCACAGGCTCGGTGCCTGCGCGGTCACTGCCACGCGCTGGCCGGCGACCTCCTGGACCCAGGCGCCGATCACCGGCGAGTCGCCCCACAGCGCGTCGTGTTCCAGTTCCGTCCAGCCACGCGCGGAGGACGACAAGCCCAGCGGCGGCGGGCCGCTGGCGGGGAAGGGCAGCAATTGGGCATCACGCGGCAGCGGTGTGCCCGCCGGCCAGGTGGCCAGCAGTTGTGCGCGTGCCTGGGCTGCCTCGCGCGCGGCGTCGGCGCGACCGGCCTGTTCCTGCTGCATGGCGAACAACACCAGCAACAACGTGGTGAAGAAGGCCACCAGGTTGACGGCCCAGAACTTGTATTTCAGGGAGAGATTGCGAATCCACGCATCCATGGCGAACTTCTTCATCGACTGATGGGATGGCACAAGGCCGCTATCATGCATGCGGCATTTCGTCCCCGCTTGATCCGGGTCAAGAGAGCCGCCGCTGCTCTTTATAGCGGTTGAGATTAGGCGATCTTTAGCGCGCCGCGCGCAATGCCACCAGGGCTACACCGAGCGTGGTGCACAGGGCTGCCAGTAACATGGACGCCGAGCCTTGTTCGCCGAGCAGGAAGATCGCCACCGCTGCGCCGGTAATCGCCGTGACCGAGCCGATCTGGCTCAGGTACACCGCGCCGGCCACCTTCTGCAGCACGAAGTAGAGCGCGTACATGCCGGCGAACAGTGCCACCTCGGCGGCCAGCCACCAGGCTCCGGCGGCCTGCTCCCAGGCCGGGCGCAGTTCCACGCCGAACAGTCCCAGCGGCAACAGCAGCAGGGCGCCAGCCAGTAGCATGCCGGGGGCCAGTTGCAGCGGGCGCGCGCCTTCCGGCCAGTGGCGCGAGCGGTAGACGTTGCCGATGGCCAGGAACACCGGCATCACCAGCGTCGCCAGTACCCAGAGCAGCGGGCTGTCGCCGCTGCCGAGCTTGCCCAGGGCGAGGATCAGGCTGCCCGCCAGGCCGATCAGGATGCCGAGCAGGCGCAGGCGCTGCAGACCCTCCATGCGCAGGGCCAGGGCCAGCACATAGGTCAGCAGCGGCGGGAAGGCCAGGCACAGCGAGGCGAAGCCGGCGCCGACATGGGGGATGGCGCTGAACAGCAGGGCATTGGGCAGGCTGATACTGACCAGTCCGGAGATCAGGTAGTAACGCAGATAGGGGCGACTCAGGCTCGGCGCCTCGCCGCGGGCCAGCGCCAGCAGGCAGAGCAGGCCGCCGGCGCCGAGCAGGCTCCACAGCAGCAGGGCCACCGGTGGCCAGCCACTGGCGGCGGCCAGTTTGGCGACATTGCCGATCAGGCCGAGCAGACTGCCCACGGCCAGCAGCAGGAACAGGGAAAGCCAGGGGCGCGACATGACGCTCACCTCGGGTTAGGATGGCTGCATTCTTGATGATAAGTATCTTGATGGCAAGATAATTGGAGCCGCCCATGCATGACCGTGCGCAAACCGCCGCCGACCAGTGGCGCCAGCAGCGTCCCGACCTCGATCCCGCGCCCATGGCCCTGATGGGGCGCTTGAGCGAGCTGAGCCAGCTGATCAGCCGCGATCACTTAGTGCCGTTCTTCACCGCCCACGGCCTGCAACCGGGCGAGTTCGACCTGCTGGCCACCCTGCGCCGTGCCGGCGAGCCCTATGCGCTGATGCCCACCGCACTGTACGAGGCGGCGATGATCTCCTCCGGCGGCATGACCAGCCGCATCGACCGCCTGGAGAAGGCCGGGCTGATCGAGCGGCGCAAGCACCCGAGCGACCGACGCGGCGTGCTGGTGGCGCTGACCGACGCCGGCTTCGCCCTGATCGACGGCATCATGGCGTCGCACGTGGCCAACATGCAGCGCCTGCTGGCGGGGTTGGATGAAGCCGAGCAAACCCAGCTGTTCGACCTGCTCGGCAAGCTGCTCGCCGGCCTGCCGCCAGCCGGGCGCTGAGCCGCGCGGTTTCACGCCGGGCCGTGCAATCTGCGACAATCGCCGCCCGCCCTCGCCAGACCGCCGCGTTGCAATGACCGACTTCCACACCTTGCAGAAGAACCTCGACCAGGCCATGCAGGCCGACCGCCACCGCCTGCGCCGCCAGTTGCACGAGCTGCAGAAGCAGACGCCACAGGACGAGGCCAGGCTGGCGCAGTGGCTGGAGCGCTTCCAGGCGTCAGTGGCCAAGGTCGAGGCGCGCCGGCAGAGCATCCCGGCGATCCGCTACGACGACGCCCTGCCGATCGCTGCCAAGCGCGACGAGATCAAGAAGGCGCTGGAAAAACACCAGGTGCTGGTGATTGCCGGCGAGACCGGCTCGGGCAAGACCACTCAGCTGCCGAAAATCTGCCTGGAGCTGGGCCGCGGCGTGCACGGCCTGATCGGCCACACCCAGCCGCGCCGCCTGGCCGCGCGCAGCGTGGCGACCCGCGTGGCCGAGGAGATCGGCACGCCGTTGGGCGAGCTGGTCGGCTACCAGGTGCGCTTCGAGGACCATTCCGGCGACGCCAGCCTGATCAAGCTGATGACCGACGGCATCCTGCTGGCCGAAACCCAGCACGACCGCTTCCTGGAAAAGTACGACACCATCATCGTCGACGAGGCCCACGAGCGCTCGCTGAACATCGACTTCCTGCTCGGCTACCTGAAGACCCTGCTGCCGCGCCGCCCCGATCTCAAGCTGATCATCACCTCGGCGACCATCGATCTGGAGCGCTTCAGCAAGCACTTCAATAACGCCCCGATCATCGAGGTGTCCGGGCGTACCTATCCGGTGGACACCTGGTACCGCCCGCTGGCCGCCGAGGTGGACGAGGAGGGCGAGAGCCTGCTCGACGACCTGACCGTCGACCAGGGCATCCTCGCCGCGCTGGACGAGATCGCCGCCCACGAACGGGCCGAAGGCAAGCGCCCCGGCGACGTGCTGGTGTTCCTCCCCGGCGAGCGCGAGATTCGCGAGGCCGCCGAGGTGCTGCGCAAAGCCAACCTGCGCCTGACCGAGGTGTTGCCGCTGTACGCGCGGCTGACTCCGGCCGAGCAGCAGAAAATCTTCGCGCCGATGGGCGCACGCAAGATCGTGCTGGCCACCAACGTCGCCGAGACTTCGCTGACCGTGCCGGGTATCCGCTATGTGATCGACTCCGGCACCGCGCGCATCAGCCGCTACAGCTACCGCGCCAAGGTGCAGCGCCTGCCCATCGAGGCCATCTCCCAGGCCAGCGCCAACCAGCGCAAGGGCCGTTGCGGCCGAGTCGAACCGGGCATCTGCATCCGCCTGTACAGCGAGGAGGACTTCCTCGCCCGCCCCGAATTCACCGATCCGGAAATCCTGCGTACCAACCTGGCGGCGGTGATCCTGCAGATGCTGCACCTGCGCCTGGGCAGCATCGAGGACTTCCCCTTTATCGAGCCGCCAGATGGCAAGGCCATCAGCGACGGCTTCAACCTGTTGCAGGAACTCTCGGCGGTCAACCGCGAGGGCCAGCTCACCCCGTTGGGCCGCCAACTGGCGCGCCTGCCCATCGACCCACGCCTGGGTCGCATGGTGCTGGAGGCAGCCAAGCTCGGCAGCCTGGACGAGATCCTCATAATCGCTAGTGCTCTATCTGTGCAGGACCCACGCGAGCGGCCGATGGACCGCCAGCAGGCCGCCGACCAGGCGCATGCGCAGTGGAAGGACGTGGATTCCGACTTCGCTGCGCTGATCAACCTGTGGCGTGGCTTCGAGGAGAAGCGCCAGGAGCTGGGCAGCAACCCGCTGCGCAACTGGTGCAAGAAGAACTTCCTGAATTACCTGCGTCTGCGCGAATGGCGCGACGCTCACCGCCAGCTGGTGCTGATCGCCCGCGAGCTGCAGCTGTCGGCGAGCCAATCGGAGAGTAGGCGTGGGAGCGGCCTTCAGGCAGCTGATCGCGGCCAAGGCCGCTCCCACAAAAGCGCGCCGCAGCCCACCACCGATACCAAGGTCAATGTCATCGTTCGCGAGCAGGCCGAGGCCAGCGAGGCGGCGCAGCGCGCCAAGAGCTACGCGGCTGTGCACAAGGCGATTCTGTCCGGCTTGCTTAGCCAGATCGGCCAGAAGAGCGAAGACGGCGACTACCTCGGCGCGCGCCAACGGCGCTTCTGGATTCATCCGTCGTCGGTGATCGGGCGCAAGAAGCCGGCCTGGGTGATGACCGCCGAGCTGGTGGAAACCACCAAGCTGTTTGCCCGCATGGTGGCCAAGATCGAGCCGGACTGGATCGAGCCGCTGGCCGGCCACCTGATCAAGAAGAACCACTTCGAGCCGCACTGGGAGAAGCGCCGTGGCCAGGTGGTGGCCTACGAGCAGGTCACCCTCTACGGCCTGATCGTGGTCGGCCGCCGCCCGGTGCATTTCGGCCCGGTCGATCCGGTCGCCTCGCGTGAGCTGTTCATCCGCGAGGGTCTGGTGCGCGGCGAGATCAATAGCCGCGCCCGCTGCCTGGCGGCCAACCGCGAGCTGCTGGAGCGCCTCGACGAGCTGGAAGCCAAGGCCCGCCGCCGCGACATCCTGGCCGACGAGGAAACCCTGTACGCCTACTACGAGGCGCGCATCCCGGCGGAGATCCACCAGGCCGCGACCTTCGAGCACTGGTACAAGAGCGAAGGCGCGAAGAGCCCGCAGCTGCTGATCATGCGCGAGGAAGACGTGCTGGCGCGCGATGCCAAGGAAGTGACCGCCGCGCAGTACCCGGACATTCTCCAGCTCGGCGAGCTGCAACTACCGCTGACCTACCACTTCGAGCCGAACCACCCGCGCGACGGCGTGACCCTGCGCGTGCCGGCGCCGCTGCTGCCGCAGCTGCCGGCAGATCGCCTGGAGTGGCTGGTGCCGGGCCTGATCGAGGCCAAGGCCATCGCCCTGGTGCGCGGCCTGCCCAAGGCCATCCGCAAGAACTTCGTGCCGGTGCCGGACTTCGTCGGCGCGGCCCTGTCGAAGATTGCCTTCGGCCAGGGCTCGCTGCCCGAGTCGCTCGGTCGTGAGCTGACCCGCATGACCGGTGCCCGCGTGCCCGAAGAGGCCTGGGGGGAGTCGGCGCAGCAGCTGGAACACCACCTGAAGATGAACATCGAAGTGGTCGATGCGCGCGGTAAGTTCCTTGGCGAAGGCCGCGACCTCGCCGAGCTGTGTGCGCGCTTCGCCGAAGCCAGCCAGGCCGCCCTCGCCATTCCGCAGCAGAAGCAGGAACAGAAGCCGGTCGAGGCCAAGGCCTTCGCCCAGGTCGCCGAGAAAACCCAGCAGAAGATTGCTGGCCTCTCTATGACCGTGTTCCCGGCCCTGGTGGAAGAGGGCGGTGTGGTCAAGGAAGGCCGTTTCCCGACCCAGGCCGAGGCCGACTTCCAGCACCGCCGCGCGCTGCAGAAGCTGCTGTTGCAACAACTGGCCGAACCGGCCAAGTACCTGCGCGGCAAGCTGCCGGGCCTCACCGAGCTGGGCCTGCTGTACCGCGAAATGGGCCGGCCCGAGGCGCTGGTCGAGGACATCCTGCTGGCCAGCCTCGACGCCTGCATCCTCGATGGCGAAACGACGCTGCCGCGCGATGGCGCCGCCCTGGCGCAGCTGGCCGAGCGCAAGCGTGGCGACTGGACCGGCCACGCCGAGCGCATCGCCAAACTCACCCTGGACATCCTCAAGCTCACCCACGGCCTGCAGAAGCGCTTCAAGGGCAAGATCGACCTGGCCCAGGCCATGGCCCTCAACGACATCAAGCAGCAGCTGGCCAACCTGGTCTACCCCGGCTTCGTGCGCGAGACACCCGGCGAGTGGCTGAAGGAGATCCCGCGTTACCTCAAGGCCATCGAACAGCGCCTGGACAAGGTCGCCAGCCAAGTACAGCGCGACCGCGTCTGGACCGGCGAGCTGAGCGCCGCCTGGGAGCAGTACCAGGCGCGCGCCGCCAAGCACGCCCAGGAGGGCAAGCGTGACGCCGAGCTGGTGCTGTATCGCTGGATGCTCGAGGAATACCGGGTGTCGCTGTTCGCTCAGCAACTGGGCACGAAAATGGCAGTATCCGACAAGCGCCTGGCCAAGCAGTGGGGTCAGGTGGAAGCTTGATGGCATTCTGAGCTCATGTCGGCGGCGCCATTGCCGACATAAGTGAGCCGCAGCAGGGCGGTATGCACTGGACAGGAGCGCCCAGGTGACCTTGATCCACAGGCTGACACGGACGCTGGACCCGTTGCACGGCTTGCCGCAGGCGACGCGCCAGGAATTTGCCTGCTGGTATCGCCAGGCCAAGCTGCCGCAGGTACGCCACCTCGCCTTCCTGACCATGGCGCTGTACCTGATTTACGCGCTGATCGAGCAGAACGTGGCACAGGATCAGCTCGGCCTGCGCCTGCTTGCGCATGGCGTTCTGGTGCCACTGGCGCTGCTCGCCGTGGGCGTGCTGAGCTACTTCGAGGCCTGGCACCGCTGGATGCTGGCCATCCTCTGCGTGGCGCCGGTGGGCTCGGTGGCCGCCAACCTGGCGTTCAACTACGGCAAGCCGGATTTCGCCTACTTCGTACCCGAGATCTACCTCAACCTGATGTGGACCTTCACCATGTCCGGCCTGACCCTGCGCCAGGCCACGCTGACGGCGTCGGGCTCGACCCTGGTGCTGCTCCTGGTCACCCTGCCGGATGCGCTGCAACCGGGCGTGCAGCGCCTGCACTGCATCTGGGTGCTGGCCTCGCTGTCGTTCGGCGCGCTGTGCGCCTTCATGCTCGAGAAAGCGTACAAGACCATGTTCCTGCACCAGAGCCGGCTGGCCCTGAGCGCCAGCCTCGACGGGCTCACCGGGCTGTGGAACCGCGCGCGCATCGACCAGCTGTTCGCCGAGGAGTTCGCCCGTGCGCGCCGGTACGGCACGCCGTTCTCGGTGATCCTGCTGGACATCGACCACTTCAAGCACGTCAACGACGACCACGGCCACACGGTGGGCGACAGCGTGCTGCGCCAGTTCGCCACGCTGCTGCGCGACAACGTGCGCAGCGTGGACAAGGTCGGCCGCCTGGGCGGCGAGGAGTTCCTCATCATCCTGCCGGAGATCGACGCGTTGCAGGCCCAGGCCGCCGCGCGCACCCTGCAGGAACGCATCCGCCAGTTCGACTTCGATACCGTGGTGCGCAAGACCGCCAGCTTTGGCGTTACCCACTACCACGGCGATGAGGACCCGCAAAGCATGCTCGACCGTGCCGACCGTGCCTTGTACCGGGCCAAGGCCAACGGCCGCGATCGCATCGAAGTGCTCTGAAGCGCTTTGTCACCCACTGGGGCTCGACCCTCGCCGGGCGTTCAGGCAAGGTGGCGCTCCTCCGCTATTCACCCAGGTAGACCATGTTCGAAATCCAGCCCATGAGCCCCGAGCTCTACCGCCAGCAGACCCGCCGCAGCACCTTCGTGGTCATCGCCATCTTCCTGGTGCTGGCCATGCTCTGCGCCACCGCCAGCACCCAGCTGTTCGGCGGCCCGCCCGGTGACAACTTCAAGTGGAACCTGCTCGGCGTACTCAGCGGCCTGGCCCTGACTGTGGCCGTAGTGCGTCAGCAGCTCTGGCACCGCCCGTTCATGGCCGCTGCCGCCTACGGCTGGGCGCTCAAGCGCAGCCTGATGCGCGTCACCAATGTCATGCACCACGTCAGGGCCGGTGTGGCCGCCGGTGACGAGACCGCCATGAAGCTGCTGCGCTTCTACCACCTGGGGGTGGCTCAGATGCACCAGCTCGATGGCAACAGCAGCGAGCTGAGCCAGATGACCCGCGAAATCGACACGCACCGCGAGGCCATGGAGCAGCGCGGGCTGGACACCGAGCAGAAACGCCTCGACCTGGCCTGGCTGGAAGCGGTGAAGCGCCACAAAGCCTGAGCCGAGTGCGCTTTACCCGCGCAAGGGCTTTCTTTTAGAGTCGGCTGCAGTCACTTCGTGAGCACTCCGATGCCCTTCATGCGTTTGCTCCTGCGCCTCCTGCTGGGCGCATCGTTGCTCGCTCCCGGCCTGGCCGGCGCCACCTGCGTGGTATCGCTGCGCTGGGACAACGACCCGCCCTACAGCATGCAGCTGGCCGATGGTTCCATCGGCGGCATTTCCGTCGACAGCGCCCGCGGTGTGCTGCATGAGCTGGGTTGCGAGGTCCGCCTGGTACGCCTGCCCTGGGCCAGGGCGCTGCGCGAACTGGAGCAGGGGCGCCTGGATGTACTTGCCGGCGCCTTCCGCAAGCCCGAGCGCGAGGTCTATGCGTACTTTTCCGGTGTCATCGAAGAGCCTTCGCGCAACATCCTGTTTATGAGCCAGCAGGCTGCTGCCCGCTGGCCAGTCACCGAACTGCTGCAGCTGCGCGACACGCCATTCCGCCTGGGGGCGCAGATCGATGTGTCCTACGGGCCCGGTTATCAGGCACTGCTCCAGGAGCCTGCCTTCCATGAGCGCATGGAGTTCAGCGCGAACCGCGCCAGCCTCTGGCGCATGCTCGGTAAGGGCCGCCTCGATGGCGTGATCGCCGACGAGCACACCGGCCAGCAGGAGCTGGCGGCGCTGGGCCTGAGCGAGCAGATCCGGGCGACGCCGGTGGTGGTGTCCAGCGAGGGGGCGGAGGTCGCCTTCAGCAAGAAGAGCCTGTCCGCCGAGTTCGTCCAGCGCTATGCCGAGGCCCTGCGCCCGCAGATTGCCGAGGGTCACTATGCGCGCATCCAGGCGCGCTACCTGCAGCGTTGAGTGCGTCCTTAGCGGGCGATGTCCCTGATATAGAGCGCTTCCACCTTTTCCCGCGCCCAGGGCGTCTTGCGCAGGAACTTCAGGCTGGATTCGAGGCTGGGGTCGTGGGTGAAGCAGCGGATGGCGATGAGCTGGCCGAGGCGCTCCCAGCCGTGTTTGTTGACCAGGGCCTGGAGGATGGCTTTCAGGGTCAGGCCATGGAGATGGTCGTTGCTCATCGTTTTTTGCTCAGGGCTGGCGGGGGAGTTGGAGCGGGGCACTGTAACTCCCCTCTCCCGTTTACGGGAGAGGGTGGGGAGAGGGGCTTTGTTTGATGGCTTCGTGTCGCTGCTATTTATCCAGTTGATGGCTGATTCAGTTCCGCCCTGCTGGGCGGGTTCCTTTTGGCAGTCGCCGGATGGCCGGCCCCGCCAAAAGTAACCAAAAACGCTTGCCCCCGACATCCGGGTCTCGCTGCGCTCGACTCCCCTCACTCCACCGTTGTTCCAGGGGCACGCGCCGAAGGGCCATCCTTGGCCCATCGGCGCTCTCGCGGCATCCATGCCGCTCAACCCCTTACACAACGATTCCGTTCGGCCTCCTGAAGGGGGCGTTTGGAGTTGCCTGAAAGTTCCACGCTTGTCCCCGATGGTTCCCACGCTTTGCGTGGGAACCCATCTCGTGACGCTCCGCGTCACAGAGCTACCGGCCCGTACAAAACAACGAATGGACGCGGGGCATGGGAACGATCAATGCGCGCAGCGCCAGGAAAAGCCATCAGGCAACTCGGAGCCCGAACCCCGTCAGGAGGCCGAGTGGAGGTGTTGCGCAGGGGGACGAGCCGCAGGGATGCGGCGAGAGGCTTAAAGGGCCAAGGATGGCCCTTGTAAGCCGGCCCCCGGAGTAACACCGGAGCGAGGGAAGTCTGGCCGCAGGCCAGACCCGGATGCCGGGCGCGCTTTCTCTTTGGTTACTTTCTCTTTGCGCGCGCAAAGAGAAAGTGACTCGCCGTGCAGGGCGAAATCTGTAGTTTCAGCCGAGGAAAGTGTTGAGACTTAGAGTCGTTGCTTCGAATAAAGCATGGCCTGTCCCCAATAATTTAGGCCTTTAGTAGCACGGTTCATCCGGTGTGATTATCAGATGATGTCATAGATGAACTCTTCGCCAAAGATTTGGTGAGCGTGTTCGTTGGCGATGACTTGCAATGCATGCAGCGCCCCGGTCAACTCGTGTGGGTAGAATCGAAAGGTAGCGCTTTCTAGCTTTGCACCCTTTTGAAGCCAGCGCGCGGATGTTGCCGCGTACTGCTCCTCGGATAACCCCTTATAGCGCTCAAACGGATACCGTAAGTCAACAAAGTTACGACCCCATTCAGCAAGGATTTTTTTTGACTCTGCAGTGAAGGTTGATGGCCCTATGCGCTCGCCGCAAAGCAATATAAGCCGCGCTTGGGTTTCTGGTTGAAGAGCGGAGAAGATGTCTTTATAGTTGTGGCCGAACTTATCCGCTTGTCGTGATTGCTCAACTTCAAACAGAAACTTGAGAAGTAGCTCCAGTCCGAGCAATTTGAGCAGGTGATCTGAATCGGCGCGCCTAGACCCAAGTGGATCTGCTTCGAATAAGATTTGCGCGTCGGAAAGCCTTTTTATGGCTTCCCTATGCATCAAGCGTAAACGTAGAAGATCCATGTATTTCCTAGGTGCCACGTAAGGCTAACGTCTGTATAAGGGGCTGGCTTTAGCCGGTTCCGAGTGAGCGAGGCGAACGACTTAAACTGGTTTTTATGTTTAAGTTTCACGATTTCGCATGAGAATTTTTGCCGTAATGATGGATGGCTCATTCTCGTAGCCTTTTTCTGCCAGCGAAATGACCTTTGAGCGTATGTCCTCTGGTGACCAGAATAACCAACCTTCATGCTGGAAGAGGTTACGTACTTCACTAGTTTTAGACTGATATACGTTGCCAGCAGCTAGGCCTAAGATTATTTGAGTGCTGGCGTTGCCCATGCCATTTTTAATTAGGTCATATTTTAGGCGATTGAAGACAATGGTTCTGTAGTTTTTGCAAGTGAAAAGCTTGTATCGCCCCTCTGGGATCTCATGTGTTTCGGATAGTTCGGAAATTCTAACGCCTGGAGAGTCGAGGAAGGATTTTGCCTCGATAGCGTAAATTACGTTTCTTTCCGGTTTGTATGCAAGAAGATCAATTTCTGGGCGTGGAATTGAGTGTTTCCCTATGTTTCGTTTCTCTTCTTTTGTGAGATTGACCTTGAAAGACTGCCTGACCCAGTAGCCCTCGCTCTCCAATAGGGTTTTAACTGTGCTTTCAAAGTAATCCACGTTCTATCCTTGAAAAGTTAATATGGGTGTATGGCGGTAAGGGTTTAAATTATCTCGCCACTTGTGTCGTATAACTTCCCTTGCTGATGTTTAACCCCTTGATCCCATTAAGTTCAGTTCTTAAACCACTGAATGTGGACAATGGAGCGGAAGCGACAAGACCTGCCCCGAGGCTACGTAATTGCTGGCTAGTGTGTCTACGGTCGGGCACTCCTTCCTGTGAGTGTCGTTTGCCGGGGGTGAGGTACTCCTGGCTGGTTCCCGCATACGACGAATGCCGGTATCGACGCTAGCAAGGGACGGCTGAGTAGTCATTCCGACCCTAACGAGAGTCCTATCGACCGCGCTTGATTGCGGTCAAATTGACTTCGTGTTTTCATAACTATCTGAAATTAAATAGAAAAATACCTGGCACGAAAGCTGAGTAACTCCAGGCGCAATGCCCAAAACAGGAGTACTCAGATGAAACACCTTGCCTTGCTTGCTTTCACAACTGGCCTGCTGGCCATGCAGTCCCTCCAGGCCGCCGAAGTGGTGGCGGAGCGAGAAGAAAACGCGGTCGGCACCGGTTTCGGTGGGCTGACCGGGCTGATGGTCGGCGCTGCGGCCGGTGGGCCGGTTGGGGCTGTGGTCGGCGCGGCGGTAGGTGGCTGGTCCGGGGCGCAGGTGCAGCGCGCCAGCGGGCAGAGTGGCACCGCCTACCGGGTGCGTGACGAGGCGGGTGAGGAGCGCTGGGTGCGCTCGCCGCAGCGGCGCTTCGAACGTGGCCAGCAGGTCGACCTGCGCCAGGGCCGGCTTTATTCCCATTGATCCTGACGGCGCTCCGGGCCAGGCCCGGAGCGGCCCCTTCTTCTCGGCTTTCGAGGTAAGTGATGAACAATGAATTTGAACAGCGCCTGGCGGTAGTGACGGGCGCCAGTTCCGGTGTCGGTCTGGCCGTGTGTGAGCAGTTGCTTGAGCGTGGCGCGCGGGTGCGCAGCCTGGCGCTGGAGCATGCAAGGGAAGGCATGCGACTGAACCTGGTGGCGCCGGCGCCGGCGCCGATGGCGGTGAGCAGCAGGATGTCGTGCATGGGAACCTCGCAGGAGTCGTTCAGGGGGGTGAAACGACTCTACGAGTTCAAGTCGGCTTGAGGTCAACAGGCTTTCTTGCAGGGTGCCGACCGACGGTTCAGCGCTGTCTCTGCCACAGGCGGAAGGCCGGTTCGGCGAGGAACAGCACGCACATCAGGCGCAGCACCTGCAGCCCGGTGATCAGTGGCACCGACAGGGCCAGGGCCTCGGCGGTCAGGCTAAGTTCGGCGATGCCGCCGGGCATCATGCCCAGCATCAGCGAGCGCTGATCCAGCGCGCCCAGCCAGCCGAGGGCTTCGGCGGCCAGGGCGGCGGCCAGCATGGCCAGCAGCGTGGCGGCCAGCACCAGGGCGAGGAAGCGCGGTGCGCGGCGGAAGAACTCGCGGCTGAAGTGGCAGCCCAGGGCGCTGCCGATCAGCCACTGGCCCAGCTCGCTGGCAACGGGCGGCAGGCTCAGCGGCTGGTCCAGCCAGACCGCGCCGGCGGCGGCGAACAGGATCGGCCCGAGCAGCCAGGGGTTGGGCTGGCGCAGGCGCTGGCCGAGCAGGGCCAGCAGCGCGCCGCCAATCAGCAGTGCAACCAGCGCCAGGGGCTGACTGTGGCTGTGCGCGTGCGCCAGTGCCGGCGCGGCGCCCAGCCACCACTGGAACAGCGCTGGCACCAGGAGCACCACCAGGAGCAGGCGCAGGCTCTGTCCGGCCGCCACCTCGCCGGCCTGGGCGCCGTTGCGCTGGCCGAGGTTGACCATCTCGCTGGCGCCGCCGGGCATGCTGGCGAAGAAGGCGGTGGCGCGGTCGTAGCCGGCGGCGCGCAGCACGGTGATGCCGATCAGGCTGGTGAGGCTGGTGAGCACGGCGCCGGCCAGTAGCAGGCCGCCGTGGGCCAGCACCTGCTCCAGCACCGCCGGGCTGAAGTGCAGGCCGATGCCGGTGCCGACCAGCCACTGCCCGCCCTTGCGCGCGCCGGGCACTTCGCGCAGGTCCAGGTCGCCCAGACAGCGCAGCAGGATCACCGCAAGCAACGAACCCACCATCCACGGCAAAGGCCAGCCGATCAGGCTGGCCAGGGCGCCGCCGGCCGCTCCGGCCAGCGGCGTGAGCCACCACTTAGGCACTGGCCAGCTGCACCTTGCGCCGGTTGCGCCACCAGCGGATGCCCGGCAGTGCCAGCATCAGTGCGACCAGGGTCCAGAGCGCCAGGGTGATCGGGCTGTTCCACAGGATGCCCAGATCGCCGTTACTGATCGACAGGGCGCGGCGCAGGTTGTCTTCCATCAGCTCGCCGAGGACGAAACCGAGGATCAGCGCTGACAGCGGGAAGTCCAGCTTGCGCAGCAGGTAGCCGAACACGCCGAGGCCGATCATCAGCACCAGGTCGAAGGTGGTGCTGTGCACCGCGTACACGCCAACCAGGCTGACGATGATGATGGCCGGTACCAGCACCCAGTTGGGCACGCTGAGCATGCGCGAGAACAGCCCGACCAGCGGAATGTTCATCACCAGCAGGATGATGTTGCCGATGAACAGCGAGGCGATCAGGCCCCAGACCACGTCCGGCTGCTGCTCGAACAGCAGCGGCCCGGGAGTGATGTTGTACAGGGTCAGGGCGCCGATCATCACGGCGGTGGTGCCCGAACCCGGCACGCCGAGGGTCAGCATGGGAATCATCGAGCCGCAGGCCGAGGCGTTGTTGGCGGCTTCCGGTGCAGCCAGGCCGCGCAGGTCACCCTCGCCGAAGCGGCCCTTGGCGCCGGCCAGGCGCTTTTCGGTCATGTAGGTCATGGCGCTGGCGATGGTCGCCCCGGCGCCTGGCAGGGTGCCGATAACGAAGCCGGTGAGGGCGCTGCGCACGGCCGTCCAGCCGACCGAGCAGAATTCCCGGAAGTTGAACAGCAGGCGCCCGCTGGCCTTGATCGCCTGCTGGCCGGTGGCGGTCTTCTCCAGCATCAGCAGGATCTCGCTGACGCTGAACAGGCCGATCACCACGATGACGAACTGGATGCCGTCGGAAAGGCTGACGCTGTCGAAGGTGAAGCGGTACACGCCGGTGGTGGCGTCGACGCCGACCGTGGCCAGGCCCAGGCCCATGAGGGCCGCCATCAGGGTTTTCAGCGGCTTGTCACCGACCATGCCGCCCAGGCAGGTGATGGCGAAGACCATCAGTACGAAGTATTCGGCCGGGCCGAAAGCCACGGCCCACTTGGCCAGCAGTGGCGCGAACAGCACCACGCCGATGGTGGCAATGGTGCTGCCGATGAACGAGCACACGGCGGACAGCGACAAGGCGATGCCGGCCTTGCCCTGGCGTGCCAGCGGGTAGCCGTCGAGGGTGGTCATGATGGCTGCGGCGTCACCCGGCACGTTGAGCAGGATGGCCGAGATGCGCCCGCCGTACTCGCAGCCCAGGTACACGGCGGCCAGCAGGATCAATGCGGTCTCCGGCGGCAGGCCGAGGGCGAAGGCCAGCGGCAGCAACAGGGCTACGCCGTTGATCGGGCCGAGCCCCGGCAACATGCCGACGATGGTGCCGACGAAGGCGCCGAACAGCGCCATCAGCAGGTTGATCGGGCGCAGGGCGACATCGAAGCCCTGGGCCAGGAAGTTCAAGGTTTCCATGTCGTTACTCCACCAGGAAAGAGAAGACGCCCAGCGGCAGCGGTACGTCGAGCAGCAGGTCGAACAGCACGTACAGCAGCACGCCCATCAGCACGCCGGAAATCAGGCAGGGCAGCGGCTTGCCGCCGAACAGGCGGCCGAGCAGGGCGGCGGCCAGGGCAGTGCTGAGGACGAAGCCGAGGGGCTCGAACAGCAGCGCATAGGCCAGCAGGCAGAGCACGCAGAGCAGTGCGCGCAGGCTCTGCGCGCGGTTCAGCAGGTGCTCCAGGTGGCTCGGGCGCAGCAACATCCATAGCGCGCCGACGCCCATCAGGCCGAGCAGCAGCAGCGGATAGGCGCGCGGGCCCACCGGGTCGTAGGAGAAGGGCGGTTGAAAGCCCCAGGCGATCAGGGCCAGTCCGGCGCACAGCAGCAGCCAGACCGCGCCGAACAGGCGGTCATACATGTTGGTATTCCTGAGCAAGGATGGTGGTTCCCCTCTCCCGCCGGGAGAGGGGCTAGGGGTGAGGGGCATGCAATGCCCTCACCCGGCCCTGCGGGCCACCCTCTCCCGGGGGGAGAGGGGATGCCTTACTGGACCAGGCCGAATTCGCCGGCCAGGGCCTTGTAGTCCTGCACCTGCTTGAACACGTAGGCCTTCAGCTCGTCGCCGGTCATGCTCAGGGGGAACAGGTCGCGCTGTTCGCGCAGCTTGGCGAACTCCGGGCTGGCCAGCAGGGTATCGAACTGGCCCTTCCACCAGGCGTAGTCCGCATCGCTGACTTCCGGCCCCATGTAGAAGCCGCGGATCACCGGCCAGGTGATGTCGTAGCCCTGCTCCTTGGCGGTCGGCAGGTTGGCCAGTTTGCCCGGCAGGCGCTGCTCGGACAGCACGGCGATGACGCGGATTTTGTTCGCCGCCAGTTGCGGGGTGACTTCGCCGAGGCCGCTGGAGGTGACCTGGACATGGCCGCCGAGCATCGCGGTGAGGGTTTCGCCGCCGCCCTCGAAGGCCACGTAGCGCAGCTTCTGCGGGTCGATGCCGGCGGCGCGGGCGATCAGCGCGGTCTGCATCCAGTCCTGGCCGCCGATGGTGGCGCCGGCGCCGAAGACGATGCTGCCCGGGTCCTTCTTCAGCGCCTGCACCAGGTCGTCGAGGGTCTGGTAGGGCGAGTCGGCGCGTACGCTGATGGCGCCGTAGTCGGTACCGATGCCGGCCAGCCAGCGCACGGCGTTCTCGTCGTAGCGGCCGAACTTGCCCTGGGCCAGGTTGAGTAGGGAGCCGGAGGAGAACGCGGTGATGGTCCCGGCGTCCTTCGGCCGCTGCGCCACCACGGCGTTGTAGGCCACCGCACCGACGCCGCCGGGCATGTAGGTAACGCGCATCGGCGCCTGCAGTAGGCCGTTGTCCTTCAGGCCGCTCTGGGCCAGCTTGCAGGTCAGGTCGAAACCGCCGCCGGGCTTGGCCGGGGCGATGCACTCGGGGCGCTTGGGCTCGGCCAGCAGTTGGCTGCTGAGGGCGAGGGCACCGAGGGCCAGGGCGATATGCGACAAGGCAGTCTTCATGATCTTTCTCCTGTGGAGTTTTATTGTGGCTTACCAGATCGGCAGGCTGTAGCCGACGATCAGACGGTTTTCGTCCGCGTCGCGGGCGAAGCTGGAACGGAAGCTGGCGTTGCGCAGGCGCACGTAGAGGTCCTTGAGCGGCCCGCTCTGCACCACGTACTTGAACTCGATGTTGCGTTCCCACTCGCGGCCTTCTTCATCACTGCCGCTGACCTGGGCGTTGTCGCCCTTGATGTAGCGGGTCATGAAACTCAGGCCGGGCACGCCGAGGCCGGCGAAGTCGAAGTCGTAGCGGGCCTGCCAGGAACGCTCGTCGGCGTTGGCGAAGTCGTTGATCTGCACGAAGTTGACCAGGAACGGGTCGCTGCCATCGAGGTAGGCGAAGCCGGTGTCGCCGGTCAGGTGCTGGTAGCCGAGGCCGATCTTGTGGCCGCTGTGGGCGTAGGAGACCAGGCCGTTCCAGGCGTTGTTGTCGACCTTGCCGGCCTTGGCCGAGCCGCTGTCGTCGCTGATCGAGACGCGCAGGTCGGCGCTCAGAGTGCCGCCGCCCAGAGGCTGGCTGGCGAGCAGGCCGAGGAAGTGCTGGCGGTAGATGTCCTCGACGTCGGCGTAGTAGTAGCGCCCGGTCAGGCCCTTGGCGAAGCTGTAATCGAAGCCGGCCAGGTCCATGTGCTCGGCCGTCACGCCGCCGGCGAAGCGGCTGTTCTTGCTGTTGAGGATGAGGTCCTCGGAGTTGGTCGAGGCGCGGTCGATCACCTTGTCCAGGCGCCCGCCGGTGAAGCTCAGGTTGTCGATGTCGCTGTAGGTCAGCAGACCGCCCTCGAACACCTGCGGCAGCAGGCGGCTGTCGCTGGCCTTGACCACCGGCAGCTCGGGGATATGCGAGCCGTAGCGGAACTCGCTCTCGGCGAGCTTGACCTTGGCGGTCAGGCCGAGACGACCGAACTGGTCCGGGGTGCCGCCGTCGTCCTGCACCGGCAGCAGGTCGGTGCCGGTGCGCCCCTTGCCGGAGTCGAGCTTGAGGCCGAGCATACCGAGGGCGTCGAGGCCGAAGCCGACGGTGCCGTCGGTGTAGCCGGAGCGGACGTCGAGCAGGAAGCCCTGGCCCCATTCCTCGCGCTTGCTCTGGCCATCGCCTTCACGGAAGTCACGGTTGAGGTAGATGTTGGTGGTGGTCAGGGTGGCGCTGCTGTCTTCGATGAAGGCGGCTTGCGCGCCGGTGGCGCAAGTGGCGGCGACGATTGCCAGGGTGAGGCGGTTCGCAGGCAGTGCAATAGGCATTGCAGGTGGTCTCCGATTGTTGTTCTTGTCACGCCGGGGCAACCACGCTCCCGGCGTTTTACGGGTGGATCGAGCCACCCTGATCGTGATCCTAGGGGGCGAAACTTTCGCCAGGCTTTCAGGGTGAAAGAAACCGGCGGCGCCCTTCACAGGCCGCCCGCGCTGGTTAAACTCGGCGCATAACGACAAGACTTCGGAGTGTGTTGCCGTGCGAATCCTGCTGGTCGAGGACCATCTGCCCCTGGCCGAGAGCGTGGCCCAGGCCTTGCGCGGCGCCGGACTGACCGTCGATGTGCTGCACGACGGGGTGGCCGCCGAGCACGCCCTGGCCAGCGAGGACTACGCCCTGGCGGTGCTCGACGTGGGCCTGCCGCGGCTCGACGGTTTCGAGGTGCTGGCGCGCGTGCGCGGGCGCGGCAAGACCCTGCCGGTGCTGATGCTGACCGCGCGCGGCGAGGTCAAGGACCGTGTGCATGGTCTCAACCTGGGCGCCGATGACTACCTGGCCAAGCCCTTCGAACTCACCGAGCTGGAGGCGCGGGTCAAGGCGCTGCTGCGCCGCAGCGTGCTCGGCGGCGAGCAGCAGCAACGCTGTGGCGCGCTGGTCTACGACCTGGGTACCCGACGCTTTACCTTGGGCGCGCAGTTGCTCAACTTGACCTCGCGCGAGCAGGCGGTGCTGGAGGCGTTGATCGCCCGCCCCGGAAGGGTGATGAGCAAGGAGCAGCTGGCCGACCAGGTGTTCGGCCTGGACGAGGACGCCAGCCCGGATGCCATCGAGATCTACGTGCACCGCCTGCGCAAGAAGCTGGAAGGCGATGCGGTGCGCATCGTCACCTTCCGCGGCCTGGGCTACCTGCTGGAAGCTACCGGTGACTGAGCTGGCGGCGGGCAGCCTGCGCGGCCGGCTGTTGCGTCGGCTGGCCATCCTGCTGGCCATTCCGCTGCTGATCGGCAGCCTCAGCGCCTACTGGAATGGCCGCCATGCCGCCGACGCGGCCTACGACCGCACCCTGCTGGCCTCGGCGCGGGCCATCGCCGACGGGCTCTACACCGAGGATGGCAAACTGCGCGCCGACGTGCCCTACGTGGCGCTGGACCCCTTCGCCTATGACCTGGAGGGACGCATCTTCTATCAGGTCAGCGACCTCGAGGGGCGCGTGGTATCCGGCTACGACGGCCTGCCGCCGCCGCCGCCCGGCACGCCGCGTACCGATGACTACCCGGCGCTGGCGCGTTTCTATGACGGTGAGTTCGACGGCGTCGGCGTGCGCCTGGTCAGCCTGCTGCAGCCGGTTTCCGAGCCGGGGATGAACGGCATGGCGGAAATCCGCGTGGCCGAGACCGACGTGGCGCGGGTGCGCATGGCCCGTGGCCTGCTGCTCGATACCCTGTGGCGCATGGGCCTGCTGGCACTGATCACCCTGGCCCTGGTGGGGCTGGCGGTGAGTGCCGCGCTGCGTCCGCTGGAGCGCCTGCGCACGGCGGTGGAAGAGCGCCAGCCGGACGACCTGCAGCCGCTGCCGATGGTTCAGGTGCAGGACGAGCTGCGCCCGCTGGTGGCCTCGCTCAACCACTTCACCGAGCGTCTGCGCCAGCAGTTCGAACGCCAGGCGCAGTTCATCACCGACGCCTCCCACGAGCTGCGCACGCCGCTGGCGGCGCTCAAGGCGCGCATCGAGCTGGGCCTGCGCGAGCGCGAGCCGGCGCTGTGGCACAGCACCCTGGAGAAGGCGGCGCAGAGCACCGACCGCCTCACCCACCTGGCCAATCAGCTGCTGTCGCTGGCGCGTATCGAGCGTGCCGCCCGCGCCGTGGCTGAGGGCGGCGCCGAGCGGGTCGAACTGGCCCAATTGGCCCGCGAGCTGGGCATGGCCCTGGCACCGCTGGCGCACCAGCGTGGCATCGCCTTGGCGCTGGAAGCCGATACCGAGGTGTGGCTGCGCGGCGAGCCGATGCTGCTGCACGAGCTGATCTACAACCTGGTGGACAACGCGCTGGCTCATACACCGGGTGGCAACGTGGTGGTGCGAGTGCTGGCGCCGGCGCTGCTGGAGGTGGAGGACGATGGCCCCGGCATTCCGCCGGAGGAGCACGCGCGGGTATTCGAGCGCTTCTATCGGCGCAATCCGCATGCCGGCGGGGCCGGGCTGGGGTTGGCGATTGTCGGCGAGATCTGCCGCGCCCATCGCGCCGAGATCGAGCTGGGGCAGGGCGCGCTGGGCGGCTTGCGGGTGCGGGTGAGTTTTCCGCCGGCCTATTAGTAGGTCAGGCTCAGCGGCTGCTGGATTTCCAGCAGGTACTGGCTGACCTTGCCGCTGTCCTGCAGGGCCTTGAGGCCGCGATTGAAGCGCGTCATGCGTTCGGCGTTGCCGGGCACCTGCTTCGACAGCAGCAGGTGCAGGCTGTCGCTGCGTAGCGGCAGCGGGTGGAAGGATAGGCGCGAGCGCTCCTCGCGGCTGAATTGGCTGTGCAGCATGTCGAAGGCCACCACCTTGTCCATCGGGAAGGCATCCAGGCGACCGGCCAGCAGCATGCGCAGGCCCTGTTCCTCGCTGCTCAGGCGCTTGACCTTGAGCAGGCCGTCGCGCTCGGCCTGCTGGAAGGCCTGGCCGTAGTCATAGTCGATGGCGCCGCCGAGGCGCAGAGGCGCGAGATCGCTGGCCTGTTGCCAGGCGATGGGGCGGTCCTTGCGGTGGAACAGGTAGAAGCCGCTCTCCACCACGGGGGCACTGATGTAGAAGGTCTTCTCACGTTCGGGGCTGCGCAGCCACACGGCGCTGCCATCGCTCTTGCCGCGCTCGGCGCTGCGCAGGGCGCGAGCCCAGGGGTAGAACTCCCACCTGACCCGGATGCCTTCCAGGGCGAAGGCCTCCTCGACGATGCGCGAGGCAACGCCGTGGTGGGGCAGATTCTGGCCGAGGTAGGGGCTCCATTCGCCGTTGGTCAGACGGACCTCATCGGCCGTGGCGGCCAGCGGCAGGAGCAAGGCGAACAGCAGTGGCAGCAGGCGCATGAGATATTTCCTTACCCAGAACCCAGCATTGCGACCCCGATTCCTTCGGGGCCGTGGCGTACTTCCGTTGACGCCGCCCGGCGCGCGCCGGGCTTGCTTGCAGTCTAGTCAGGATCAGCCTGGCCGGGGTGGGGCGGGCGACGGAGGGTCGCCCGGGCCTCACTGCAGCATGCTGGTGGCCGCTTCCATGGCGGCGGAGAGATCTTCGTCGGCCTGCATGTCGACATTCGGGTCGAGGCCGAGCTTGGCGAAGGCCGGAATCTGGCTCCAGTCCAGCTGGGTGTAGGGGTGCTCGCTGCCCAGGTAGCTCTGCAGGGTGGCGACCTGAACGATATCCACGTAGTCCACTTTGGCCGAGTTACGGCTGAAGTTCAGGTGCTGGCTGGGCACGATGGCGATCGGCTCGGGGAACTCCCAGGCACGCAGGATGCGGTCGCCGATGATCGGATGGATCTTCTCGATCACATGGTTGAGGCTGATCGAGTCGGCCAGCAGCGCGTTGTTCTCTTCGGCATAGGTGAGGATCGGCAGCACGCCGATCTGGTGGACCAGGCCGGCCAGGGTGGCCTGATCGGGCATCAGCTTGGTGTAATGGCGGCACAGGACGTGGCAGATACCGGCGATCTCGGTGCTCTTGTTCCACACTTCGCGCATCTTGCGGTCGACCACATCGCTGGTGGCCTGGAACATCTGCTCCATGGCCAGGCCGGTGGCCAGGTTGCAGGTGTAGTTGATGCCCAGGCGGCTGACGGCCATCTGGATGTCGGTGATTTCCTTGCTGGTGCGCAGCAGCGGACTGTTCACCACCTTGATGATGCGCGCGGTGAGGGCCGCGTCGTTGCCGATCACTTTACTCAGGGCAGGGATGCTGACATTCGGGTCTTCGGCCGCTTCGCGCACCTTCAATGCGACTTCCGGCAGGGTCGGCAGTACCAGTTCATCGTTCTCGATGGCCTGGATCAGTTCTTCCTGGACTTTCTCGGCAAGCTTGCTCATTTCGCTTCTCGGGTCGCTCGACTGCCTCAGTTTAGGTGCTGAGGCGGACTGTGTTCGGGTCTGTCCGGGTTGTACCGCGTTTGCCCGGGATCATGCATCAGCTTTTTTACCTAGCGCTGGATTTCGCGATCTGCGTCCAGTTGGTAGGGCATTTCCAGCAGTTCGAGGGCTGGGCCCTCGGGGCTTCCCAGGTGGATGCGGCCATCGGCGACGGCATCTTCCTGCAGTACCGCCAGCAGCTCGGCGCCGCCACCGTTACCGGCTGCCAGGACCACTTCGCCGACGCTGGAGCCGTGTACTGGCGAGAACAGTTCGCTGCCTACGGCCGGCTGTTCGCCCTGGGGCAGGCTCAGGCGCTGCAGGCGGCGCTTGAGTTTGCCGAGGTATTGCATGCGCGCGACGATTTCCTGGCCGGTGTAGCAGCCCTTCTTGAAACTGACGCCGCCGACGGCCTGCAGGTTGATCATCTGCGGGATGAACAGCTCGCGGGTGGCGCCGAACACCTGGCCGATGCCGGCGCGTACCTGGCCGAGCAGCCAGTCGTTGAGCGGGGCCTCCGTCAGCTGGGCAGCCAGGCGAGCCTGCAGGCTTTCGGCCTGGGCGGCCGGGGCCCAGAGTTCTGCCCGGCCGCCGGGCAGGCGCAAGGCGAGCAGGCCATTGGCACGGGCTACGGCATCGGCCTGTTGTGGCAGATCCAGGCCGAGACTCACCAGCGCACCATCGCCGCCGCTGAGGCCGAAGCGGGCCCAGGCGGCAGATTCGTCGGCCAGGCTGGACTTGGAGAACACCGCGTATTTCTTCAAATCCGTCAGTTGCGCTTCGAGCAGTTCGCTGGCCAGCGCCAGCAGGTAGCCGTCGCCTTCCTGGACGATGCGGAAGCTAGAGATCATGCGGCCCTTGGGCGTGCAGCGGGCGCCCAGGCTGGAGGTCCGTTCGTCGAGATAGTTGAGGTTGCAGGTGAGCTGGCCCTGGAGGAACTTGGCAGCGTCCGGGCCGCGTACGGCGAGCAGGGCTTCGTGATTGAGCGGGGTGAAGAAGGCAGAGTCGGCCATGGGCGATCGCTGGGCAATAAGTCAGGCCGTCATCATAGAGGCCGTCCGGCGCCTTGTCAGCGGGTGCCGAGCGCGCCGCGCGCCGTTATACTGCGCCCCTTTGCACAGGAGCCTGCTGCATGGCCGACGCGACCGAACTGAACCGACTCTTCTGGCATAGCCGCCGCGGCATGCTGGAGCTGGATGTGCTGCTGGTGCCCTTCGTCAAGGAGGTCTACCCCAGCCTCGACGCCGAGGACCAGGCGCGCTACCGCAAGCTGCTGGAGTGCGAGGACCAGGACATGTTCGGCTGGTTCATGCAGCGCGGCGAGCCGGAGGATGCCGATCTGCGCCGCATGGTTCGCATGATCCTGGATCGTGTCCAGCCCAAGTAAGCACTTCGAATGTCACTGGCAGGCCTCGCGCCTGCTGCTGACGCTCTACCTGGCGGCGCTCGGCTTGGCGCTGCTTACCCTATTGGTCATCGACCTGCCCCTCTGGGCCGCTGCGCTCGGTGTGCTGGCCTCCCTGGGGCATGCGGCCTGGACGTTGCCGCGGCATATTCTGCTGCGCCATCCGTCGGCCTTCACCGGTCTGCGCCGGGACGAGGAGGGCTGGCAGCTGTTCAGCACGCGCAATGGCTGGCAGTCGGTGCAGCTGCGGCCGGACAGCCTGGCGCTGCCGCTCGCCGTGGTGCTGCGCTTTCGCCTGGTTGGTGAGCGGCGCGTGCGCGGCCTGTGCATCCCGCGTGATGCACTGACACGCGAGGCGCACCGGCGTCTGCGCGTGCGCCTGAAGTTCAGCCGGCGTAGGTGGGCGGCACCAGGATAGTGTCGCGGGCCTCGGGCAGCAGGTCCGGGTAGTCCAGGGTGTAATGCAGGCCGCGGCTCTCGCGACGCAGCATGGCCGATTCGATCATCAACTCGGCGACCTGGGCCAGGTTGCGCAGCTCGATCAGGTCGCGGCTGACCTTGTAGTTGGAATAGAACTCGTCGATCTCGTCGAGCAGCAGGCGCACCCGGTGCTGGGCGCGTTGCAGGCGCTTGTTGGTGCGCACGATGCCGACGTAGTCCCACATGAAACGCCGCAGTTCGTCCCAGTTGTGCGCGATGATCACGTCTTCGTCCGAGTCGGTCACCTGGCTGGCATCCCAGGCTGGCAGCCCCTGCGGCATCGGTACCCGATCCAGCTGCGCAACGATGTCCTGGGCGGCCGAGCGGGCGTAGACGAAGCATTCGAGCAGCGAGTTGCTGGCCATGCGGTTGGCGCCGTGCAGGCCGGTGAAGCTGGTTTCGCCGATGGCGTACAGGCCCGGTACGTCGGTGTGGCCGTGCTGGTCGACGACCACGCCGCCGCAGGTGTAGTGCGCCGCCGGCACCACCGGAATGGGCTGGTGGGTAATGTCGATGCCGAAGGTCAGGCAGCGCTCGTAGACGGTGGGGAAGTGCGACTTCACGAACTCGGCCGGCTTGTGGCTGATGTCGAGGTACACGCAGTCGATACCCAGGCGCTTCATCTCGTGGTCGATGGCGCGGGCGACGATGTCGCGCGGGGCCAGCTCGGCGCGCGGGTCGAAGCGTTCCATGAAGCGTTCGCCGTTGGGCAGCTTGAGGTGCGCGCCCTCGCCGCGCAGGGCCTCGGTGACCAGGAAGCTCTTGGCCTGCGGGTGGTACAGGCAGGTCGGGTGGAACTGGTTGAATTCCAGGTTGCCGACCCGGCAGCCGGCGCGCCAGGCCATGGCGATGCCGTCGCCGCTGGCGCCGTCCGGGTTGCTGGTATAGAGGTAGACCTTGGCCGCGCCGCCGGTGGCGAGGATGACGAAGCGCGCGTGGTAGGTATCGACTTCGCCGCTGGTGCGGTTGAGCACATAGGCGCCGACGCAGCGCTGACCGGGCAGGCCGAGCTTGCGCTCGGTGATCAGGTCGACCGCCACCCGCTGTTTCTGCAGTTCGATATTGACGCGCTGGCGGGTCTGCTGCAGCAGGGTGTTGAAGATCGCGGCGCCGGTGGCATCGGCGGCGTGGATGATGCGCCGGTGGCTATGGCCGCCCTCGCGGGTGAGGTGGAACTCGAAGCCACCGTCCTCGCGCTCCTGCTCGTCGTCGCGGGTGAAGGGCACGCCCTGTTCGATCAGCCACTGGATGGCTTCGCGGCTGTGCTCGACGGTGAAGCGTACGGCGTCTTCGCGGCACAGGCCGCCGCCGGCGTTGAGGGTGTCGGCGACATGGGACTCGACGGTGTCGGCGTCGTCCAGCACGGCCGCCACGCCGCCCTGGGCCCAGTAGGTGGAGCCATTGGCCAGGTCACCCTTGCTCAGCACGGCGATGCGCAGGTGCCCGGGCAGGGTCAGGGCCAGGGTCAGGCCGGCAGCGCCGCTGCCGATGACCAGGACGTCATGCTGATAGTGTTGGCTCATCTACTGCTGGTTCCGCGGGGGGGCTAAATGGCGCCGCCTAGTATATAGAGGGGGGCAGACGCACAATAGCCAGGCTTATGACGCAATAATGCGAATCGGAACTTTCTTAGTCAGTCAGGTTCCAAAGGAAGTTGTCGGCATCATGGCTACCCTTGTCGGGTGGTCAGTGGGTCGACTACAAGGATCATTCGGGCAGTGGCTGGAGCCAGCCGCTGCTCCGTTTTGCGCAGGCCTTGCAGGCCTCGCGAAGCTTGTTCGGAGGGGAGAACTTTTGCACAGCACCCGAGTCTATCTTGGCAGACCGACAGACTGGACGATGCTGACTCCCTCCGAGGCGAACGAGGAGTATTCATGCTAGCCCAGGAAGACGATCAGCAGCTGGTCGAGCGTGTGCAGCGGGGCGACAAACGAGCCTTCGATCTGCTGGTGCTCAAGTACCAGCACAAGATTCTCGGTCTGGTGGTGCGTTTCGTACATGACAGTCATGAGGCGCAGGATGTCGCCCAGGAAGCGTTCATCAAGGCCTACCGGGCGTTGGGCAACTTCCGCGGTGATAGTGCTTTCTATACCTGGCTGTATCGCATTGCCATCAACACGGCGAAGAACTATCTGGTCTCGCGCGGTCGTCGGCCGCCGGACAGTGATGTCAGCGCCGAGGATGCCGAGTTTTACGAGGGCGATCATGCCCTGAAGGACATCGAGTCGCCGGAGCGCGCCATGTTGCGGGATGAGATCGAGGCCACCGTGCATCGAACCATCCAGCAGTTGCCGGAAGACCTGCGTACGGCGCTCACCCTGCGCGAGTTCGACGGTCTGAGTTATGAGGACATTGCCAATGTGATGCAGTGTCCGGTCGGCACTGTGAGGTCACGGATCTTCCGTGCTCGCGAGGCCATCGATAAAGCCCTGCAGCCGTTGCTGCAGGAAGCCTGAGACAGCGGCGACAGCCAAGAGAGGAAACGCCATGAGTCGTGAAGCCCTGCAGGAATCGCTGTCCGCGGTGATGGATAACGAAGCGGACGAACTGGAGCTGCGTCGAGTGCTGGCTGCCGCCGGCGACGACGCCGAGTTGCGAGGCACCTGGTCGCGCTACCAGATTGCCCGCGCTGTGATGCACAAGGAGCTGCTGGAGCCGCGCCTGGATATCGCCGCGGCGGTTTCCGCCGCGCTGGCCGAAGAGGCGGTGCCTGCGCCTGCCATAAAGCGCTCCTGGCGTACCCTCGGACGCGTGGCGGTAGCCGCTTCCGTGACCCTGGCGGTGCTGGCCGGTGTGCGTTTCTACAATCAGGACGAGCTGTCCGGTGCTCAGTTGGCCCAGCAGGCCGGTCAGCCGAGTCTGACCCTGCCGCAGGTGCAGGGGCCGGCGGTGCTGGCAGGCTATACCGAGTCCGCCGCGCCGGTGCGGCAGAACGTGCAGCAGCCGGCTTCCGGCTGGTATGAGCAGCGTCTGCCGAACTACCTGCGCCAGCATGCGCAACAGGCGGCTGCCAGCGGGAACGATTCGGTCCTGCCCTATGCCCGTGCCGCCAGCCTGGAAAACCGCTGAGAGCCTCTATGCGCGTCGTCCTTCTCGCCATGCTCGGCAGCTGTCTGGTCCAGCCCGTCCAGGCTGCCGAGAACTGGCTGCAGCGCCTGACCCAGGCCGAACATCAGAGTTTTCAGGGCACCTTCATCTACGAGCGCAACGGCAGCTTCTCCACCCATGCCGTCTGGCACAAGGGGGGCGAGAACGCGATAAGCGAGCGCTTGCTGCAGCTCGACGGCCCTGCCCAGGAAGTTCTGCGGGTCGACGGACGTCCGCAGTGCATGACCGACGCCCTGGCTGGGCACGCGGTCGAGGCGCAGTGGCCGGCTCGTGAGCTGAATGCGGCGCAGCTGCAGCAGCATTACGACCTCCGCGTGCTGGGCGGTTCGCGGGTTGCCGGTCGCACTGCCACTGTGCTGGCGCTGATTCCCCGCGACCGCCATCGCTACGCCTTCGAATTGCATCTGGATGACGAGACGGCGCTGCCGCTGAAATCGTTGCTGATTAACGAGAAGGGGCAGTTGCTGGAGCGCTTCCAGTTCATCAGCCTGGCGCCCTTCGAAAGCGAGGACGCGTTGCAACCGAGCGCTGCCTGCAAGCCGGTCAGCTTCGACAAGTCGCCCGGCCTTTCGCAATCCTGGCAGGCCGGCTGGGTGCCGCCTGGTTTCGAGTTGAACCAGGCGCTGGAGAGAACCAGCCCGCTGTCTTCCGAGCCGGTGGCCTACTTGCTCTACGGCGACGGACTGGCGCGTTTCAGTATTTTTCTCGAGCCGCTGCGGGGTGCTGCCGCCGAAGACGCGCGCAGCCAGTTTGGGCCGACGGCCGTGGTGTCCCGGCGCATGAATACCGCCGAAGGTGACGTGATGGTCACCGTGGTGGGGGAAATTCCCCTGGGCACCGCAGAGCGTGTGGCCCTGTCGATGCAGGGCGGTGACGCCAAGAGCGCACAGTGAGTTTCGATGGTCGCGACCGCGGGGAGAGTCATGCACTCCGAGCGGCTGCGAATTTGTCCTGTCTTCCGAGTGGATGGAGCTGATGTCCATGAGTAGCCTGAAATCCTCGTTCACTGGCCTGTGTGCCCTGTTGCTGTTGGGGCAGGTGTCCCTGGCGCAGGCCGAACTCCCTGAATTCACTGAATTGGTGCAGGAAGCCTCACCTGCCGTGGTGAACATCAGTACCCGGCAGAAGCTGCCGCAGCGCGAGGTGGCGATCCAGGGACAGATTCCGGATCTCGAAGGGCTGCCGCCGATGTTTCGCGAGTTCTTCGAGCGCAATGTCCCGCAGATGCCGCGTGGCCCTGGCGGCCGGCAACGCGAGGCGCAGTCGCTGGGCTCGGGTTTCATCATTTCCGATGACGGTTATGTACTGACCAATAATCACGTGGTGGCTGATGCCGACGAGATCATTGTGCGCCTGTCCGACCGCAGTGAGCTGGAAGCCAAGCTGATTGGCGCGGATCCGCGTTCCGACGTGGCATTGTTGAAGGTGGAGGGCAAGGATTTGCCCACGGTCAAGCTGGGTAAATCGGATGAGCTCAAGGTGGGCGAGTGGGTGCTGGCCATCGGCTCGCCGTTCGGCTTCGACCACTCGGTGACCGCCGGCATCGTTTCCGCCAAGGGGCGCAGCCTGCCCAACGAGAACTACGTGCCCTTCATCCAGACCGACGTGGCGATCAATCCGGGTAACTCCGGCGGCCCGCTGTTCAATCTGGAAGGTGAGGTGGTCGGGATCAACTCGCAGATATTCACCCGATCCGGCGGCTTCATGGGGCTGTCCTTTGCCATTCCGATCGATGTGGCGATGGATGTGGCCAATCAGCTGAAGGGCGCGGGCAAGGTCAGCCGAGGCTGGCTGGGTGTGGTGATCCAGGAGGTCAACAAGGATCTGGCCGAGTCCTTCGGGCTGGACAAGCCGGCCGGCGCCCTGGTGGCTCAGGTGCTCGAGGAGGGCCCCGCAGCCAAGGGTGGTCTGCAGGTCGGCGATGTGATCCTCAGTCTCAACGGTCAGCCGATCGTCATGTCGGCAGATCTGCCGCATCTGGTCGGGGCGCTCAAGCCTGGCGAGCAGGCCGCTCTGGAGGTGGTGCGCGAGGGTGAGCGCAAGACCATCAGGCTGGCCATCGGTGCTCTCCCAGAAGAGGGTGAGGAAGTTGCGCTGGGCGCTGCCGAGGGTGTCGAGCGCAGTAGCAATCGGCTGGGTGTCTCGGTGGTGGAGCTGAGTGGTGAGCAGAAGAAAGCGCTCGACCTGCGCGGTGGTGTGGTCATCAAGGAGGTGCAGAACGGTCCGGCAGC
The DNA here is from genome assembly GCF_900156545.1 of Aquipseudomonas alcaligenes. GTDB lineage: Bacteria > Pseudomonadota > Gammaproteobacteria > Pseudomonadales > Pseudomonadaceae > Aquipseudomonas > Aquipseudomonas alcaligenes_A. The sequence goes on along the minus strand of NZ_FTNW01000002.1, from coordinate 356,573 downwards.
CCTTATCGGTCTGCGCCCCGGCGATATCATCACGCACCTGAACAATCAGGCCATCACGTCCGCCAAGCAGTTTGCCGAAGTGGCCAAGGCGCTGCCGGTCAACCGCTCGGTGTCCATGCGCGTGCTGCGTCAGGGGCGTGCCAGCTTCATTACCTTCAAGTTGGCCGAGTAAACGGCCGGCGAGTGAAAAAGGGCGGCTTCGGCCGCCCTTTTCATGCCTGCCCGTGACGGCTTGGTCGCCGATCGGGTAGAATCCCCGGCTATTTTTCGGCGGGCAGCCTGCCTGCGGCTTTTTCGAGTGTTGATCCGTGAGTGACCTGAGTCATATCCGCAATTTTTCCATCATCGCCCACATCGATCATGGCAAGTCGACCCTGGCCGACCGCTTCATCCAGATCTGTGGCGGCTTGTCCGACCGCGAGATGGAAGCCCAGGTCCTGGACTCCATGGACCTGGAGCGTGAGCGCGGCATCACCATCAAGGCGCACAGCGTGACCCTGCACTACCCGGCGCAGGACGGTAAGACCTATCAGCTGAACTTCATCGATACTCCCGGCCACGTCGACTTCACCTACGAGGTCAGCCGCTCGCTGGCCGCCTGTGAGGGCGCGATCCTGGTGGTGGATGCCGGCCAGGGCGTGGAAGCGCAGTCGGTCGCCAACTGCTACACCGCCATCGAGCAGGGCCTTGAGGTCATGCCGGTGCTGAACAAGATGGACCTGCCGCAGGCCGAGCCGGAGCGGGTCAAGGACGAGATCGAGCACATCATCGGCATCGATGCGACCGACGCCGTGCCCTGCAGTGCCAAGAGCGGCATGGGCGTGATCGACGTGCTGGAACACCTGGTCAAGGTGATTCCGCCGCCAGAGGGCGAACTCGACGCGCCGCTGCAGGCACTGATCATCGACTCCTGGTTCGACAACTACCTGGGCGTGGTCTCGCTGGTGCGGGTCAAGCACGGTCGGGTAAAGAAGGGCGACAAGATCCTGGTCAAGTCGACCGGCAAGATGCACCAGGTCGACAGCGTCGGCGTGTTCACTCCGAAGCACACCGAGACCTCCGACCTCAAGGCTGGCGAGGTGGGCTTCATCATCGCCGGCATCAAGGACATTCACGGCGCGCCGGTGGGGGATACCCTGACCCTGTCCACCACCCCGGACGTCGATGTACTGCCAGGTTTCAAGCGGGTCAAACCGCAGGTCTATGCCGGCCTGTTCCCGGTCAGCTCCGATGATTTCGAGGACTTCCGCGAGGCCCTGCAGAAGCTGACCCTGAACGATGCCGCCCTGCAGTACGAGCCGGAAAGCTCCGATGCCCTGGGCTTCGGCTTCCGCATCGGCTTCCTCGGCATGCTGCACATGGAGATCATCCAGGAGCGCCTGGAGCGCGAGTATGACCTGGACCTGATCACCACCGCGCCGACCGTGATTTTCGAAGTGGAGATGAAGAACGGCGAGACGATCTACGTCGATAACCCGTCCAAGCTCCCCGATCCGGCCGGCATTCTCGATATGCGCGAGCCGATCGTGCGCGCCAATATCCTGGTGCCGCAGGAGCATCTGGGCAACGTCATCACCCTGTGCATCGAGAAGCGCGGCGTGCAGCGCGACCTGCAGTTCCTCAGCAGCCAGGTGCAGGTCTCCTACGACTTGCCGATGAACGAGGTGGTGCTGGACTTCTTCGACCGCCTCAAGTCGGTGAGCCGCGGCTACGCCTCGCTGGACTACAGCTTCGATCGCTTCCAGTCGGCCAACCTGGTGCGTCTGGATGTGATGATCAACGGTGAGAAGGTCGACGCCCTGGCGTTGATCGTGCACCGTGATCGTGCTCACCAGAAAGGCCGGGTGTTGACCGAGAAGATGAAAGAACTGATCCCTCGGCAGATGTTCGATGTGGCGATCCAGGCGGCCATTGGCGGCCAGATCATCGCCCGGACCACGGTCAAGGCATTGCGCAAGAACGTATTGGCCAAGTGCTACGGCGGTGACGTCAGCCGTAAGAAGAAGCTGCTGGAGAAGCAGAAGGCCGGTAAGAAAAGGATGAAGCAGGTCGGCAGCGTGGAAATCCCGCAGGAAGCCTTCCTCGCCGTACTCAAGGTGGATAGTTAACTCCCATGTCGTTCAACTTCCCGCTGATTCTGGTCATCGCCGTCGCTGTGTGCGGCGCTCTCGCCCTGCTGGATCTGCTGCTGCTGGCGCCGCGGCGCCGGGCGGCCATCGCGACTTATGAAGGCCAGGTCAGCGAGCCGGACGAGCAGGTTCTGCAGCGTCTGAACAAGGAGCCGCTGCTGGTCGAGTACGGCAAGTCGTTCTTTCCGGTGCTGGCCATCGTCCTGGTGCTGCGCTCCTTCCTGCTGGAGCCGTTCCAGATTCCCTCCGGCTCGATGAAGCCGACTCTGGAAGTGGGCGACTTCATTCTGGTCAACAAGTTTGCCTATGGCATCCGCCTGCCGGTGATCGACACCAAGATCATCGAAGTCGGCGATCCGCAGCGCGGCGATGTCATGGTTTTCCGCTATCCGAGCAACCCGAGCATCAACTACATCAAGCGTGTGGTCGGCCTGCCAGGGGATCGCATCGCTTACACGGCAGACAAGCATCTGCTGGTCAATGGCCAGCTGGTAGCCGAGACGCTGCTGGGCGAGGAACCCGGTTCTCTGGGGCGCACCCTGCTGTACAAGGAGAAGCTGGGTGAGGCGGAGCACATGATCCGCAAGCAGCTGCATCGCAATGTCCGGCCGGGCGACGAGTGGGTAGTGCCGCAAGGGCATTACTTCATGATGGGTGACAACCGCGATGACTCCAACGACAGCCGCTACTGGCAGGACGCGCATATTGCCAAGGAAGACTGGGGCATGGTTCCTGACCGCAATATCGTGGGCAAGGCGTTCGCCGTATGGATGACCTGGTCCGAGCCCAAGCTGCGCAGTCTGCCGAACTTCTCTCGGGTCGGTCTGATTCGCTGATCACCCGGTTTTGCGAGGCGCTGTTCAACCCGGCGGCGCCTGCTTAGATATAGTCATCACCATCACAACAACATTGGAATTGGGGTCGACCATGAAACTTGCGCGTTCGCAGAAAGGCATGTCCATGCTGGGCTGGATGGTGGTCTTGGCGCTGGTGGCTTTTCTTGCCAGCACGGCCTTCAAGATGCTCCCGCACTACATGGATTTCTGGTCTTTGGAGAAGGCCATACAGTCAGTTGAAACCGACCGGGCTCTGGGTGTTTCCACTGTCTCCGATTTTTACAGCCACATCGATAAGTCCATGCAGGTTAATGGCATACGCGACCTGAGTTCCAAGGATATTGTGGAGATCAAGCTCGAGGGCGGGGATTTTATGGTTCATCTACAGTACGAGAAGCGTGAGCCGCTGATTCGCAACCTCGACCTCGTTGCTACTTTCGACAAAGAATTCCGAATCCGAGCCCAGTGAGCCAATCTCTTTCCCGTCTCGAGCGTCGGCTCGGTCATACCTTCCAGAATCAGGAGCTGATGCTCCTGGCGCTGACGCACCGCAGCTTTGCCGGACGCAACAATGAGCGTCTGGAATTCCTCGGTGATGCCATCCTCAACTTCGTTGCCGGTGAGGCGCTGTTCGAGCGCTTCCCGCAGGCCCGCGAGGGGCAGCTGTCGCGTCTGCGCGCGCGCCTGGTCAAGGGTGAAACCCTGGCTGTGCTGGCCCGTGGCTTCGAGCTGGGTGAGTACCTGCGCCTGGGCTCGGGGGAATTGAAGAGCGGTGGTTTTCGCCGCGAGTCGATTCTGGCCGATGCACTGGAAGCGCTGATCGGTGCCATCTACCTGGATGCTGGCATGGATGTGGCGCGTGCCCGTGTCCTGGACTGGTTGACCAACGAGCTGGACGGCCTGACCCTGGTGGATACCAACAAGGATCCCAAGACCCGTCTGCAGGAGTTCCTGCAGTCGCGTGCCGCCGAGCTGCCGCGCTACGAGGTGGTGGATATCCAGGGCGAGCCGCATTGCCGGACCTTCTTCGTGCAGTGCGAAATCGCCCTGCTGACCGACAAGACCCAGGGGCAGGGCGCCAGCCGGCGCATCGCCGAGCAGGTGGCCGCTGCCGCCGCGCTGGTGGCCCTGGGCGTGGAGAACAGCCATGACTGATGCACCCGTGACCCGTTGTGGCTATGTCGCCATCGTCGGCCGCCCCAACGTGGGCAAGTCGACCCTGCTCAACCATATCCTTGGGCAGAAGCTGGCGATCACCTCGCGCAAGCCACAGACCACCCGCCACAACATGCTTGGCATCAAGACCGAGGGGGAGGTGCAGGCTGTCTATGTCGACACGCCCGGCCTGCACAAGCACAACGACAAAGCACTCAATCGCTACATGAACCGCAGTGCATCGACCGCGCTCAAGGACGTCGATGTGGTGGTGTTCGTGGTTGACCGTACCCGCTGGACCGACGAGGACCAGATGGTGCTGGAGAAGGTCCAGCATGTGCAGTGCCCGATCCTGCTTGCGGTGAACAAGGCGGACCGCCTGGAAGACAAGAGCGAACTGCTGCCGCATCTGGAGTGGCTGGCCACCCAGCTGCCGCAGGCCGAAGTGGTGCCGATCTCCGCGCTGCACGGGCAGAACCTCGATACCCTGGAGCGCCTGGTTGCCGAGCATCTGCCGGAGTCCGAGCACTTCTACCCGGAAGACCAGATCACCGATCGCTCCAGCCGTTTCCTGGCCGCCGAGCTGATTCGCGAGAAGATCATGCGCCAGCTCGGCGCCGAGCTGCCGTACCAGATCACCGTGGAAATCGAGGAGTTCAAGCAGGAGGGGCGCGTTCTGCATATCCACGGCCTGATCCTGGTGGAGCGCGACGGGCAGAAGAAGATCATCATTGGCGACAAGGGTGAGCGCATCAAACGCATCGGCCAGGATGCGCGCAAGGACATGGAAACCATGTTCGACTCCAAGGTGATGCTCAACCTCTGGGTCAAGGTGAAGGGTGGCTGGTCCGATGACGAGCGCGCCCTGCGCTCGCTGGGCTACACCGACTTCTGATCCCGATGCTCTCCGGCGCGCTTCCGGCCTTCGTCCTGCATAGCCGGCCCTATAAGGAAACCAGCGCGCTGGTCGATTTCCTTACCCCGCAAGGGCGCCTGCGCGCGGTGCTGCGTGGCGCGCGCGGCAAGGCTGGTAGCCTGGCACGGCCTTTTGCGCCGCTGGAGCTGGAGTTGCGTGGGCGCGGCGAGCTGAAGAACGTGGCGCGCCTGGAGGCCTCCGGGCTGGCGGTGTGGCTGCAGGGGCAGACGCTTTACAGTGGGCTCTACCTCAATGAGCTGTTGCTGCGCCTGCTGCCCGCCGAGGATGCTCATCCTGGCCTGTTCGAACACTACGCTCTGACCCTGCAGGCGCTGGCCGCCAATCCGCCGCTGGAGCCGCTGTTGCGTGCCTTCGAATGGCGCCTGCTGGACGAGCTGGGCTATGGTTTTGCCCTGGATATCGATATTGCCGGTCGACCCATCGCCGCAGAGGGACTGTACCGCCTGCAGCCGGATGCCGGTCTGGAGCCGGTGGGACAATTGCAACCCGGTCTATTCCAGGGTGCCGATTTGCTGGCGATGGCGCAGGCCGACTGGTCATCTCCCGGTGCCCTTGCTGCCGCCAAGCGCCTGATGCGCCAGGCCCTGGCTCCTCATCTGGGCGGCCGACCGCTGGTCAGCCGCGAACTTTTCATGACTCTCAAGGAACCTGCTCGTGACTGAAGCCAACCGCATTCTCCTCGGCGTCAACATCGACCACGTCGCCACCCTGCGCCAGGCTCGCGGCACCCGTTACCCGGACCCGGTCAAGGCGGCGCTGGATGCCGAAGAGGCGGGCGCCGACGGCATCACCGTGCACCTGCGCGAGGATCGCCGGCATATCCAGGAGCGCGATGTGCGCCTGCTCAAGGGCGTGCTGCAGACGCGCATGAACTTCGAGATGGGCGTGACCGACTTCATGCTCGACTTCGCCGAGCAGATCCGTCCCGAGCACATCTGCCTGGTGCCGGAGACCCGTCAGGAGCTGACCACCGAGGGTGGCCTTGACGTGGCTGGTCAGGAAGAGCGGATCAGGGCTGCGGTACAGCGTCTGAGCAAGCTGGGTTGCGAGGTATCGTTGTTCATCGACGCCGAGGAACGGCAAATCGAAGCATCCCGGCGCATTGGTGCGCCGGCCATCGAGCTGCACACCGGACGTTACGCCGATGCCCACACGGCTGAGGAGGCTGCCCGTGAGCTGGCGCGCATCCGTGATGGCGTGGCCTGCGGCCTGGCTCATGGCCTGATCGTCAACGCCGGCCACGGTCTGCACTACCACAACGTCGAACCGGTAGCGGCAATCGCCGGGGTGCACGAGCTGAACATCGGTCACGCCATCGTCGCCCATGCGTTGTTCGTCGGTTTCAAGGGGGCCGTGGCGGAAATGAAGCAGCTGATCGTCGCCGCCGCCCACCGCGGCTGAGGTCTATTCAGCACGCAGCGCATGCTCGCGATGGGTGTCGAGGATGCGCTGGTACTCACCGCTGTCCCGCAGTCGTCGTAGGCCGCTGTCGAACTCGTCGAGTAACGGCTGGGCGTCGGCACGCTTGCGTGGCACCAGGAAGTGCAGGGTGTGACTGCCGACTGCCTGTCGGGAGACATGGAAGCGTTGGTGGCTGACTCCCGAAAGGTGAATGGCGCGTTCGCCCAGCAGGCTGTCGGCGATGAAGAAGTCGTCGCGGCCCATGTCGACCAGGCGAGCACAGGCCGTGAGGTCCTGCGGTTGATGGACCATCAGCTTCCCTGCCGCCAGCAGTTCGCTCACGCGGGGTGCCGGCTGCCAGCCGAGTGGCACGCAGATGCGCCTGCCGGCCAGCTGTTCCAGTTTGTCGGGTTCCAGGGCATCGTCGACGCGGCTGAACAGTCGTTGTGTGATCTCGTAGAGAGGGGCTGAGAACAGGTAGTCGGCTTCTCGTTCGGCCGTTTTCAGGTAGGGAAAGGTGGCGTCGAACTGGCCGCGGAGTGTGGCCTGGTAGCCACGTTTCCACGGCAGCCAGCTCAGCTTGGGCTGATGCCCGGCCTGCAGCAGCGCCTGCTGAACCAGTTCGGTCAACATGCCGCCTTGGGGCAGTTCGCGGTCGGTGAATGGGGCATAGTCGTCGCCTGTCACCAGCTGGACGGGCGCGGCACTGGCCAGGCCGCTGAGCAGCAGGCTGATGGTCAGTGGCAGAAGCAGGGGTATCGTCATGGTGTGCGCAGCGCTTTGCGGTCGGGGAGGTGGGGGCTGCACAGGCATTCTAGTTCAGGGCTATGGACGAGCCTGGGTGCTGTGCCTCGGCCGATGCCTCGGCCGATTGGTCGGCAGTTGCCTGCTAGTGGCTGGGTGCCAGGTCGCCGACGGTGGGTCTGTCGATGATGATGCAATTGCGTCCGCTGCTTTTGGCCTGGTAAAGGCACTGGTCGGCACGCTGCAGCCACTGTCCCCAGGGTTCGTCGTTGCGCAGCATGGCGCCGCCGATCGAGACGGTAACTGCGCCGCCAGGGCCGTTCAGCTGCTCGCGCACTGAGACCAGCAGGTGCTGGGCGGCGGCTTCCAGGCCCTGCAGGTCGACATCCGGCAGGAGCAGGAGGAATTCCTCTCCGCCGAAGCGAAACAGCCGGTCCTCCTGGCGTGAGCAGGCCTTGATCAGCTTCACGTAGTTGATCAGTACCTGATCCCCGGCCTGGTGGCCGTGCTGGTCATTGATCTGCTTGAAATGGTCCAGGTCCATGGCCAGCACGCCGTAGCTGCGGCCATGCCGACGTTTGCTGGACACTGCGATCTTCAGTTCTTCGTTCATGGCCCGGCGGTTGCGCGCGCCGGTCAGCGGATCCTGAATGGCCAGGGCCTGCAGCTGCTCACGCTGGGTGCGGGTGCGGTAGGCGAAGATGAAGGTCAGGATGCCGGCCATGGCGTTGGTCACCAGGAAGGACACCATCTGGTACTGGCTTTCGAACACGCTGCCGGGTACCCACAGGGCATGCGCGACCAGGCCGAGTAGCACCAGCAGGGTGGCGGCGATCGCCTTGCCGGGCGAGACCATGAAGAAGTTGAAGAGGATCAGCGGGTAGATCCAGAACAGACCGTTGACGCCCAGGTTGATGGCGATCAGCGTCGCGCCCACGGAGAACACGGCGGCCAGGTAGATGCCCGGTTTTTCCGTATCGCCGGTGCGCCAGGCGTAGGCCACGGCGGCCAGTGTCGACAGCACGATCACGCTGTCGGCGATGCCCACCAGCAGGTTGCCGTTTAGCAGGCGGTAAAACGCGTAGGGGCTGATGCCGAGCACGCCGATGACACCCATGAGGGTGATGATGGACAGCTGGAAATCATTGCGCAGTCGCTTGAACATCAGCGAGATCTCTGGCCAGTGGCGCGTTTTTCGTTGTTATGAGATCAAGGATGCAGGGCTTTGTGCGTGTCGGCAAGGAACTGTTAGGCAAAGTGCCAGTAGTGCTGGGGCTGCTTATTTCTTGCCGATCACGATATGTCGGCTCGGCGCGCTCCAGGACTGACCGCTGACGCCCTTGGCGATCTGCTGAATTTCGCCGCCGGAGTTGAGGAAGGCTGCCACCTGGGCTTCAAGGGATTCACTGGTTGCCACGGCCGCTTGCGGCTTGGGCTGCTGGGTGGACTTCTTGGCGCTCATGGTATTCCTCTATCTTGCAGGGATAAAAAAACCGGCCCTGAGGCCGGTTCCTTGCGGCGCAGTGCAGGTCTTAGATGACCTGGACTTCGTCGGCTTGCATGCCTTTCTGGCCTTGTACGGCGATGAAGGAGACCTGCTGGCCTTCCTTCAGGCTCTTGAAGCCGGCGCTCTGGATGGAGCGGTAGTGCACGAACAGGTCGGCGCCGCTTTCCGGAGTGATGAAGCCGAAGCCTTTCTCATCGTTGAACCACTTGACGGTGCCAGTTTGACGTACGGACATGGGATTTCTCCTTGAACAAAGTGAACACAGCGCTGGAACAGCCCAGGCCATGACTGAGTGCAAAGAGTAAAGAAACCGAGGGAGGTTGGACCGAAATCTAAACCGGTCGATTTGCGGTGACACATGCAGCACAGTACTCGCTACCCTACAGGCAAAGTGCCAAAACACCTAATCATTTTTGCCTTTTCCGGTAAATGACCCGGCGCAGCTGCGCAGATCGACGGGGCCGACGAAAGGATTGCTCCAGCCCATGACGCAGGCGATGCGCTGGTTGCGCTGGCGCTCCCAGGATTCCACCGGGTAGTGCTTGCTCCAGGCCTCGAACAGATGGCTCTCCTGCTTGGACAGGCGCAGGCCGTAACGCTGGCTCATGTAGAAGTAGGTGCGGGCGATCATCCCGCGTACCTTGGGCCTTGGCATCGCCTTGCCTGCCTTGAAGTCGATCACCATCGGGCAGGTGCCGTACTGGGTGGGCGGCTGGGGCAGCCAGGCGAAGGGCAGGTTGCTGCGATCACCGTTGATCTCGCCGATGCTGGGCACCAGATTGAACAGGTCTGCCTCGGCGCGGCGAAACGTCTCGTCGCTGCGCGCACAGTGCTTGCGGCCGCCCTGTTGCCAGCAGCGGCGCTGATGGCCGATGACCCACGCCGGTACCAGATGCTCCCACTCGATACGCGCCGCGCGTTGCGGATTCTTGCGTGGCTGGTAGCCGCAGCTCTTCAGGTCGACGCGATTGCCGCTGTAGCGGCAGCCGCAGTAGAACTCCACCGACTGCTGGGCATAGAGCGACCAGGCGATCTTCTTGGCTTCGGCGAAGGTGCGTGGTGGTTCCGCGAGCGTTGGTAGGGCGATGCAGCAGAGCAACAACAGGGCGAGGCGCTTGGGCATGGATACGGCATCCCAAAAAGGGCCGCATCATACCGGCTCGGCGCCTTGTGCCAAGCATGGCAAGGCGCCAGCGCCTGACGTAGCATCGACGGCCCGAATGTTCGAAGAGACAGTCGTTATGCGCTATCCGCTGTTGTTGCTGGCCGCGCTGTGTGGCGGCCCGGTCCTGGCGAACGAGCCGCTGCGCTCGCAGCCTGTGCCCATCGAGTATGTCACCCCGGGCGCTTCCGGGAGTGTCAGCGGCTCCAGTTACAGCCAGCGCTATGACCTGTATGGCGGTCACGCCGTCCCCATTCAGGGGTATGGCGGCCGCGAGGTGCAGATCCACGGTGGTTCCAGCGTGCGCCAGAGCGGCGGCATCCGCCAGAGCACCGAGTATCCGGGCGGCATCGAGGTACGGCGTTATCCGGGGCAGAGTGGTCAAGAGGTGCAGCGCCGCCGCTGACGACTGTTTAACAGTTCGCGCGCTTCAGGCTGACAGCCAGGGCCGGGCGCAGCATCATGCACGGCAGTGCAGATTCATAAGGTAAGCAGCAGCCATGTCGATGCAGTCCCTGGGGTTTGCGGCGCAGAGCGTCGCGGGCCGGGTTCGTGGGCATAACGAAGACGCCGTGCTCTGCCTCCCCGAGCTTGGCCTGTGGGCGGTGGCCGATGGCATGGGCGGGCATGAGTGTGGTGAAGTCGCCAGCGCCCTGGCCCTGGACACGTTGCGCCAGTCCGTTGTCGCCGGTAGCGGTCTCGAATCCTCCATCCACGCGGCGCACCAGGCGATCCTCGCGGCGGTGCAGGAGGAGGGTGGCCGGCGCATGGGCAGTACCGTGGTGGCCGTGCGTTTTGTCGACGCCGACTACGAGGTGGCCTGGATCGGCGACAGTCGTGCCTACCGCATCAGCCTGGACGGCATCGTGCGCCTGACCCGCGACCACAGCTGGGTGCAGGCGATGATTGATGCGGGCGAGCTGAGCCTCGACGACGCGCGCCAGCATCCCCGGCGCAACATCGTGACCCAGTGCCTGGGGCAGGGCGAGCAGGAGCTCGAGGTCGGGCGTGTGCAGGGCAGTCTGGCGCCCGGCGAACTGCTGCTGCTGTGCAGCGACGGCCTGACCGGCGAGTTGACCGACGAGCAGATCCAGGAGGTCTGTGCCGGTGCGGCCACCCTCGATGAGCTGGTCGAGGAGCTGATAGGGCTGGCCAATCGGCTGGGCGGCAAGGACAATATCTCCTGCATCGTGCTGGGTCGTAGCATGGCGGAATCGACGGAGATCGACGCCAGGCCGCGCAACTTTCTCAGCCGTTGGCTCCATTCCCGCAAGCACTGAATGATCGACGCACATCCATGAGCACCACTCTGCTTGAAATCCCCGGCTACCGGGTCCACGGCCAGCTGGGCAAGGGCGGCATGGCCGAGGTATTCCTGGCCACCCAGGAGTCATTGAGCCGCAAGGTGGCGATCAAGGTGCTGCGCAGCGCCGAAGACGAGACCTTCAGCCAGCGCTTCATCAAGGAAGCGCACATCGTCGCCTCGCTCAACCACCCGTCGATCATCACCATCTATGACATCGACCGCCTGGCTGACGGCCGCTACTACCTGGCCATGGAGTTCCTCCCCGGCGGCGACCTGGCGCGGCACAAGGGCGAGCTGTTTGCCCCTGAGCGCGCTCTGCAGATCGTGCGCCAGGTCGCCAGCGGCCTGGCCGTGGTGCATGACAAGGGCCTGGTGCATCGCGACGTGAAACCGGCCAATGTGCTGTTTCGTGGCGACGGCACTGCCGTGCTCACCGACTTCGGCGTGGCCAAGGACCTGGACATCGACAGCGAGCTGACCCAGTTCGGCGTGGCCGTCGGCAGCCCGGCCTACAGCAGCCCCGAGCAGGCCCAGTGCCAGGCGCTGGATGCGCGCAGCGACATCTACAGTTTGGGCGTGATCCTGCTGGAGATGCTCACCGGCAGCAATCCGTTCCGCGGCGGCAACTACACCCAGACCGTGGTCAACCACGTGCAGATGGAACCGCCGCTGCCGGACAGTCTCGGCGCCTTCCGCGGCGTGCTGGCGCGCATGCTGGCGAAGAAGCCGGACGAGCGTTTCGCCGACTGCCGCGCGCTGCTCGCCGCGCTGGACGAGGTGGAGCTGAGCGATCTGGAGGAAACCCAGATCCGTCCGGCGCTGGTGCTGCCCGAACCTGCCGCGCCGGTTGCAGCGCCCGCGCCGCGCCCGCGCCGCTCGGCCATGCCGCTGCTGGTGGTGCTCAGCTTACTGGTGCTGATCGGTACCCTGACCTCCGCTGGCTTGTACATCCAGCAGCAGCGGCAGATCGAAGCGCTGCTGGTCCAGGCCGAGCAGCGCTTCGCCGCCGGCCAGTTGATCGAGCCAGAGCAGGACAGCGCCGAGCATTACTTCAACCAGATCCTTGCCATCGATGCCGACAGCAGCGAGGCACTGGCCGGCCTGCAGCGCATTCGCGAGGCGCGCATCAAGGTCTTCACCGACCTGGCCGAGCAGCGCCTGGCCGACGGTCTGCTGACCGAGCCGAGCGAGGACAACGCCGACTTCTACTACCGCCAGGCCTTGACCATCGACCCGCAGCACGCCGGCGCGCTCGACGGGTTGAGCCGTGTACTGCAGGCGCGCATCGCCCGCTACCTGGCGCTGGCCGAGCAGAGCATCGCCGACAAGCGCCTGCTGCTGCCCGAGGAGGACAGCGCGGTGTACTACTACCGGCAGATTCTCGGCTGGTCGCCGGACAACGCCGAGGCCCTGGCCGGCCTCAATCGCGTTGCCCTGCTGTACCGTGACCTGGCCAATGCCGCCTATCGGCGTAGCGACTTCCCGGCTGCCCTGGCCATGATCGAGCGCGGCCTGCAGGCCGAGCCGCAGAATCCGGAGCTGCTGCAGATGCAGGGCGAACACCAGCAGCTGCTGGCCGAAGCCCGTGCCGCCAATGCCCGCGCTGCCGCCGATCGCGCGGCGCGCGAGGAGCGTGAAAGTAACAGCAACCCGATCAAACGTGCCTGGAACAACATCTTCGGTCAGTAGGACCCGTACCCATGCTCAAGCTGCATTTCAAGGACAGTCGCCAGGCCCCCATCTGGCTGGTCGAGGACCGCTTCACCCTGGGCCAGGACAAGCGCAACAACCTGGTCCTGACCGATGTGGGGATCAGTGCCTTTCACGCCGAGATCCGCCAGGACAACGGCCTCTACTACATCAGTGACTGCGACAGCGAGCTGGGCACCTTCGTCAACGACGAGCGTATCGCCAGCCGTTACCAGCTGCGTTCGGGCGACTGTCTGCGCCTGGGCGAGGTGGAGTTGCAACTGACCGACCCGGGCAAGGTCGCGCCACGTGCCGAAGCCGGCCAGCGCTGGTTCCTCCAGGTGATCCAGGGCGAGCACGAAGGCAAGAAGTTCCATGTCAGCGGCTCGATGACCTTCGGTCGTTCGGTCAAGTGCGAGCTGTGCTTCAGTGACGCCCAGCTGTCGCGTCGCCACTGCGAGTTCTTCCTGCGCGACGAGGTGCTGGAGGTCAAGGACCTGGCGTCGGCCAACGGCGTGCAGGTCAACGGCGAGAAGACCGCTGCTGCGGTGCTCAAGCCCGGTGACCAGGTGCGCATGGGGTCGGTGGTATTGCTGGTGATCGGGCCCAAGGTCGAGGCCCAGGAGGCGCCGGCGGACGAAAACGAAGACGCCACCGTGTTCGTGCGTGCCGTCGATCTGCCCAAGCCGCAGGCCAGGCCCAGGCCGGCCAACGGCGCGGCGCCGACGGTCAACCCGTTGCGTGCGGCAGCCCAGGCTCAGGCCGCGCCGGCGCCGGCTGCCAAGTCGGCGGGGCCGGCGCTGGGCGTCGGCCTGGCGCTTGCGGTGCTACTGGTGATTGCCGGAGCGGCGGCCGCCTTCTTGTTCTGATGCCTGATCGGTGAGTGCCGCTGGCGCAGCCCGACAGTGCCTCGGGCGGCTGCCGAGGTTAGCCTTGCCCGACTAGCCTCACGCATCGGAGTAGCCGTGAAGTCACTCGTTCTGCTGTCGTGCGCCGGCCTGCTGGCCGGCCTGTCCTCCCACGCACTGGCCTGGTCCAACCATTCGCTGGGCAGCCTGCTGGCTCTGCGCGAGGAATCCGCGCTGCGCCAGGAGGTGCAGGTGGAGCCGCTGGAGGCCTTCCTCGCCGACCAGGCGCCGGCCATCGAGCGACTGCTGGACGAGCAGGAGCGTTACGCCCGCGAGCACTTCTCCTATTACCCGGCGCGCCCCGATGAGCTGCGCTGGCGTGCCGATGCCGGCGGCGACCGCCGCGCCACGTTTCTCCAGGCGCTGCGCATCAACCCGGACATCAAGCTCGCCAGCTTCATCCAGCAACTCCCGGGACAGGATGCCGGCGGCAGGCCGCTGCTCAAGGGCGAGGACGTGCTGGTGTTCCACAAGGTCGGTCCCTGGACGCATTGGCGCTACCTGGCGCTGCGCGACGGCGAGCGGGTAGAGGCGCTGCAGGTGCTGGCCAGCGCGGCGGACGAGCCGGACTACGGCCATGACATCAACCTGTTCAGCGACAATCCGGGGGCTACCGGGCAGCGCTACAACTTCGGCCCGCAGCCGTTCGGCGATGCGCGCTTCGAATATTCCTCGCAGGCGCCGTTCCACATCGGCTACTACCACGAGTCGGCGCTGATCTTCGCCGCCGCGCCCTACCTGGGGCAGACGCTGCCGCACTGGCGGGTCTACCAGTACAGCGGCCTGGCGCGCCTGGCCTTTGCCAGCGGCCATCCCTACTGGGGTTATCGTTTCCTCGGCTGGGCCATGCACTACCTGCAGGACCTCACTCAGCCTTATCACGCCAGCGTGCTGCCGGGCGTGGGTACCCGCGGCATGGTGCTGATCGCGGCCAAGGCCGAGGCGGGGTACCCCGAGGATCGCGAAGCCGCCATCCAGCGCGTGGCCGATCGTCACACCGCCATCGAGCAGTATCAGTTCGACCGCATGCAGGCGCTGATCCTTGCGGACGAGCTAGACCATCCGCTGCTGGCAGCCTATGGCGAGCGGCAGCAGGACGCTGACTATCCGCCGTTCGACGTGGACTACGCGGCCCAGGTGGTGGCGGCCGAGTCGCATGCCCGCGCCGATCCGTTTGATGCACTGATCGGCGAGTGGATGGCACGGGTCGCGACGCACAAGGCGGCGGCGGGCAAGGGCTTCAGCGAGAGCAACCAGCTACAGCCGGTCATGCCCGATCCGGCGCTGGAGCAGCTGCTGGTCGAGCTGTTCCGCCACTTCGGCGCACACAGTCGCAACGCCCTGAAAGGGACCTTGCCGGCCAACTAGGGGTGATACCACAGCTCGCGCCGTTGCAAAGGCGTCTGCGGTGGCAGCAGCGGGTTGTCGAGTTCGATGATGCGCCGCTGGTCCAGCCTGGCGCGCCGGAGGTCGTCGGCGTGGTGTTGCTGGAACAGGCGGTCGAAGGCGCCGTCTGCCAGCGCCAGTTCCAGCCCCTGGCGCACCGTGTCCGCCAGTTGCGGCTTCTGTGGCGAGAAGAAGAAATACAGCGCGGTGGGGTAGTGCAGGACCAGGTGGCGGTCCAGTGTCAGGTCGTCGATGTGCATGTGCTGCAACTCGGCGTTGGCTTCCAGCACGGCTCGCGGAAAGTAGTCGAAGCGCTCGGCGCGCAGCATCAGGAACAGGCTGTCATAGCTGGAGCTGGTTTCCACCGGCAGGCCCTGGTGCCGCAAGATGGCGGTGTCCGGCCAGTCGTGGCCCTGGCCGGCGCGCAGCCGGCGCAGGTCGTCGAGCGTGCGCACATCGCGCAGCAGCTGCGCCCGGTCAGCGCGCAGCAGGGCGATGCGCCAGCCATACAGGCCCTTGTCCAGAGGAATGCGCACCGGCAGCAGGCGCTGCTCGCGCTCGATGCTGGTCATGGTCCATACCACGTCCACTGCTTCGCCACGCTCCAGATTGAGCAGGGCGCGCTGCTGCTCCATGTGGTGTTCCGATGGCTCCAGGCGCAGGTCACTGCCGGCCTTGTCCAGAGCCAGCTGCAGCAGGGCCAGTGGGTAGAGTGGGCGGAATTCGTCGCCGGCCGGCGCGCGGGGGTAACGCATGACATCGTTCGCAGCCAGGGCTGGCGGGACGATCAGTAGCAGGGCCAGCAGCAGGCGCCGCGGGAACATCGATGGCAATCCTTTCCATTCGCAGGGGATGCGCGCAGACGCATCAGGGTGGTGCGCGCATTATGCCAGCCGGGTCGTCCTCAGGTCTTGCGCCGTTCGGCAATGATCTCCGGCAGGTCGTGGCGCTTCAGGTACAGGCGCAGGGGCTCGGTGATGTTCAGGCGTTCGTCGATGCGCTGCTCCAGAAGCAGACCCAGACGCTCGCGGCTGAGGGTCATCAGCGCGCCTTTGAGGGGCTGCCAGACGAATTCGGCGCAGGGCTGGATGCTCTCTTCGGTGACGTCCAGGCCGAAGGAGTCCTCACTGAAACGGACGATATGGTGGCCGCTCTTGGCGTTGTAGCCGACCAGGCCCTGCAGGGCGTCGGCGGCGGCGCAGATGGTGGATGAAGTGGTGCTCATGCAAACCTCTGTTGATGACTGGGTCTGCACGCAGGGCGTTGTCGTTATGTTTTGCCGGCGATCCTAGAGCATGACGGCGGAGCCGTCTTGCTCTGGATCAAAGTGGCAGATGGGCATCCGGCGATGCCGGGTGCGAGTGGGTCATGCATTCGGGGCATGGCTGCCCAGCAGGGTATTGCCGGACTTCCTGTTGCGCTTGGCCATGCGTTTTTCGTTGGCAGTCTTCAGAGGCTTCTTCTTCGCCTCCTTGTGCCGGTCCAGACCTTTGCTCATGGTGCTTTCCTCCGGAAATGGCGAGTCGTTAGCAACGGCAGTTCTCGTCGGTCATCACCACCTCCCAGGCTGAGCCAGCCTGCGCTGTACATTAACTGCAGCATAGCCCCGTTCGGCGGCGCAGGCGCGGCAATACATGCCGGCGCAGCAGTGGGCCAGATCGGCGGTATCGGGGGGCTCGAGGGCGCACCAGCAGCAGGCGGCCGGCATCATTGAGCAGGCAGGCGGCTGCGATGGTCAGTCCAGTCATGGGGTGTTCAGGCGCTGCAGTTCCCGGCGCACCATGGCGGCGTATTCGGGCGGGGTCAGCTGGTACAGCTCGGCGGCCACCCAGTCCAGCCAGCGCGCACCGAGTTCGGCGCGCTGTGCCAGCAGGCGCCTGGCTTCGGCCTCGGCGCGTGCGGCGTGCTGCTGGTGGAACTGGCTGCGGCTCACGCGCGGCGTCAGCCGCTCAGGCCGACGTAGACGTTCTGGACGTCGTCGTGGTTGTCGAGCGCTTCGAGGAAGGCTTCGACCTCTTCCATCTGCTCGGGCGTCAGGTTGCTGACCGGGTTCTTCGGCATGTAGCCGATCTTCGCCGAGTTGACGGTGAAACCCTGCTCCGGCAGGGCCTTGCACACGGCGTCGAGGTCGGTCAGGTCGGTGACGAACAGGGTGTTGCCTTCATCGGACGGCTCGAAGTCCTGGGCGCCGGCTTCGATGGCGGCCAGCTCAGGGTCGGCGCCGGTGTCGGAGGAGGCTTCGATCATGCCGACATGGTTGAAGTCCCAGCTCACCGAGCCGGCGGCGCCCATCTGGCCCTTGCGGAACAGCACGCGGATCTCGGCCACGGTGCGGTTCACGTTGTCGGTCAGGCATTCGACGATCACCGGCACCTGGTGCGGGGCAAAACCCTCGTACTGGGTGCGTTCGTAGTTGACTACCTCGCCGGAGAGGCCGGCGCCTTTCTTGATCGCCCGCTCCAGGGTGTCCTTGGGCATCGAAGCCTTCTTGGCCGCATGCACGGCCACACGCAGCTTGGCGTTGGTGTCCGGGTCAGCACCGTTGCGCGCGGCGACCATGATTTCCTTGACCAGACGGCCGAAGATCTTGCCTCTGGCGTTGGCTGCTGCTTCTTTGGGTTTGGCTTTCCACTGAGCGCCCATGGGGTGTTCTCGCAGGCTGAGGGGGACGGCGCCCCGCAGGGCGGGGCGAATTCAGGAGGCAGATTCTAACGGGTTGCTTCGGCCTCGGCATCCCGCCGATGGCCCGCCGTGGCAATGCGCCTCAGCTGACCACGACGCTCATCGTGAAGATCGGCAGATAGGCGGCAGCGACCAGCATTGCCAGCGCCAGCCATACCAGCAGCGTGGCCAGGCTCAGCAGCAGGCCGACCCAGCGCTGGCGTACGCAGAGCCAGGCGATCAGCCAGACCAGGTTGTGGATCAGCAGGCTGCGCAGGAGCAGCAGCACGCCGTCGGGATTCTCCATCACCCAGCGGGTGGGCCCGGGCAGATCGGCGCCGAAGGCGGCGAACAGATCGTTGAACGCCGGCAATGCCGTCCAGAGCCCCAGGCCGATGACGCAGGCGGCGCTAAACGCCAGCAGGGCGAGGATGATCTTGATAAGCGAGCGGGGTTGGCGATCCATGCGCAATATTCCTGACTGCGGGGGGCGCAGTGTCTGCGCAAGCCGAGCAGTCTGGCTAGGGCATGCTGGTGGTAATGCCTGATACCGCGTATCAGGTCACGGTTGACGCTATTGAATGCACAGTAACAGGGCGCCAGAATGCGCGCTTTTTTTCAGGGAGGGGCAGCATGCGCAATCTAGTAAACCTGTCGGGCGTTTGCCTGGCGTTGATCGGTGGTGTGGCGCAGGCCGAAGCGGTGAGGACGCAGGAAGCCAGCTGGCAGTGGGACAAGGCGCAGGTGAGCCTGGGTGTCGGCTACCTGACCGGGCGCTCTCAGGAGAAGGTCTATGACCCGCAGAGCGGGGCGAAGATCAGCCAGCTGTTCTGGGAGATCGAGCAGGCGCCTACGCTGCATGCGGGCTTCAGTCTCGACCCGAATCCGTGGCTGACCCTCTCGCTGCAAGGCTGGAGCAAGCTCGATTCGGGCGACAGCACGATGACCGACTACGACTGGCTGAGCCAGCAGGAAAGCGCCTGGAGCGATCGCTCCTATCACCCGGACACCCGTCTGATCCGCGCATACCAGGCCGAGTTTGCGGCCAGTGTGTGGGTGCTGCGTGAGGCCGACTGGCAGCTTGGTCTGCTCGCGGGGTATCAGCGCACCCACTACAAGTGGGAGGCCAAGGGTGGTAGCTACACCTACTCCTCTGACTGGGGCTTCCGCGATATGACGGGCACCTTCCCGGATGGCGAAGTCGGCATCACCTACCAGCAGACCTACAAGGCTCCCTATCTGGGGCTGACCGGGCGCTATCAGTGGCAGGACTGGCAGCTCGACGCCACGCTCAAGGGTAGTGACTGGGTCGATGCCGAGGATTACGACATCCATCACCTGCGCTCCACCACCTTTGCCGGTACCGGTGAGGGTTCACGCCTGCGCGCTGCCAGCCTGGGCCTGGCCTATCGCTTCAGCGAGCAGCTCAGCCTGCGTGGCCAGGTGGAGTACCAGGAGTTCACCGAGGGCAAGGGCAAGGTGAAGATTGACGACAGCGTTACCCGCGAGGTGATCGAGGGTGATGCGGGAGGCATGTCCAACCGCACCGTGCACGCCAGCCTGGGCATGCACTACCGCTTCTGATTCAGGCCGGTACGCCGAGGATCAGCAGGGTGGCGATGCTGCCCAGATAGAGGCACCAGAACAGCACGCCGGCTACGATGAAGCCGATGTTGGCTCCCGACATCTGCGCGTTGCCGCTGCCTTGCGGGTCCTGGCTGGCCAGGTTGGCCTGGCGCTGGATGCTGATCATTGGCAGCAGAATGCACAGTTGCAGCAGCATCAGGAACACGTCGAGCAGTACCGGCAGGTTCTCGATGCGGGAGCTCACCTGGCCGAGCAGCGCGCTGCCGATGACCACCACCACGTAGAGCGTGGCCGGGCCGGAGCCCAGCAGAGGCTTGCCCTGCTGGCGCAGCTGCTCGTCGATCAGGCCGGACAGGCTGTGCATGTAGAAGATCGAAAAGATCGAGCGCCACACCGGCATGATCTTCTTCGGCAGCATGCGGCTGCGCTGGCTATCCCACTGCTTGTAGCCCCAGTACAGGATGTATAGGCCCATGGTGGCGATGAACAGGATGCTCATCTTGCGGATGGAGGTGGTGAAGAAGTGACCCTCGGCGCCGGCCAGCGGGGCGTCGACGAGTTGTGCTTGTGGCGTGCGGTAGAGGTTTTCCATGGCCTTCCCTGGTGTCGAACGAGCCCTTGCGGGCATCCATCCGGCCCATGCTAGGTGCCGGCTGGCGAGAAAGTCCAGAGCTGGCGCGAGGCGGTCGTTACGCGCGTGACCCAGGTCAGCAAAGAGTGTTTCCTGGTGCAACAGAGTGCCCCATGGGGCGTCGAATGGCGTAGGCTGAAGTCGTCGCTCAGTGCGACGCATGGTTGAAGTTGAATAAGGAAGGCTTTATGCAAATCCAGGTTCACAGTGATAACCATATCGACGGCAGCGCCCGTCTCGCCAGCTGGGTCAGCGCTACCCTCGGCAGCCAACTGGAGCGCTACGACGAGGAACTGACTCGCGTAGTCGTGCATTTCAACGACGAGAACGGCAGCAAGGCCGGTGCCCAGGACAAGCGCTGCCAGATCGAGGTCCGGCCCAAGGGGTTGCAGCCTCTGTCCGTGACCCACAAGGCCGAGTCCTTGGAGTTCGCCCTCGATGGCGCCATCGAGAAGCTCGGGCATGCACTCGATCACCAGCTCGGCAAGCTGCGCAACAAGCGTGGACCGAGCCACCGCGATGGCGTCGAGGCAGGTGATGTCGCCGCCCAGGACCAACTGCTGGAAGAGGATTTCCTGGCCGAGCAGCAACTGCGCAACGCCTGATTCCCGCACCATGAAAAACGCCGGCACTCGCCGGCGTTTTTATTTGTCCGCAGGATCAGTCCTGGCGGCTGGTGACTTCCACCAGGTGGTAGCCGAACTGGGTCTTCACCGGACCCTGGACTACGCCGACCGGGGCGCTGAATACCACCTGATCGAATTCGCGAACCATCTGGCCGGGGCCGAAGGAGCCGAGGTTGCCGCCGTCGCGGCTGGACGGGCAGCTGGAGTTGTCCTTGGCCACCTGGGCGAAGTCGGCACCGGCTTCGATGGCGGCTTTCAGTTCGTTGCACTTGGCTTCGCTGGAAACCAGGATGTGGCGGGCGCTGGCGCGGGGCATGGGGTGTCCTCCTGTTGAATAGGCGGCAGAGCCTAACGCAAAGCGCGGCGCTATGGCAGGGCATCCGTCGTGAGACGCTGCTGCAGCCAGTGCTCACGGGTGATTTCCCAGACTTCGCTGGCCAGTCTGCCTGCCACGTAGTCGCTCTCGGCGGTAGCGATCAGGCGCATGCCGCAGCGTTCGGACAGGCGGCGTGAGCCCTGGTTGGCGCAGGCTTTGGTGGCGCGTAGCGATGGCTGATCAAGGACTTCGAACCAATAGGCCATCACCACCATGAGAGCCTCTTGCATCAGTCCCTGGCCCTGCCACTCGGGAGCGAGCCAGAGTCCACTGTTGTCGTTGGGGGAGTCGTAAAGGCTGATCTGCCCGATCAACTGTCGCGGGTGCTGCTGGAGGCGCAGAGTCCAATGCCATTCTCGGCCCCGTTGCATGGCGGGCAACGCAATGTCGCGTAGATAGAGCAGGGCGCCATCGGCGGGGTAAGGCCAGGGCACGCGGCTGGCCAGGTGGCGGACGATTTCCCACTGCGGAAAGAGCGCCTGGATCGCCGGGGCGTCTTGCAGTTGCAGCGGGAGTAGGGTGAGGCGCGGAGTGCTGAGCGTTGAGAGGGTGGGCATCATCCTTGTCCCTGATGGCTTCCTGTTCACCCATGTTGCCAGCAGATTGCCCGATGGAGCTAGCTGCTGTTGTCTTTATGACAATATGTGGTCATAAGGACACCTATTGCCATGTGTCTATATGACTCTTAATTTCTCAACTTATTGATTTTAAATAATTATTTTATTGGCATGGGTTCTGTAAGGATCAGGGCATAGAGGGGTTTCACCCTCCAACTCCAGGGAGATGCCGCCATGATCGAGTACCTGAGCTGCCCTAAGAACCTTCTGCGGGTATCCACCCAATTGCTGCTGGCTGGGCTGGCCCTGCTGCTGGTCGGCGTCGTGGTCGCTTACGGCCTGGACAGCCGGCTGAGCATCGCTACCCAGGTGGCGGCGCATTCGGCGGTGATTCTCGGCCCCAGTCTGCTGAAGATCGGTTATGTGATGCGGTTGCTGGCCCAGCACCTGCAACGCACGGCTGGCTGGGAGCGTTGCTGTGCAAGTGCTTGAGCGCAGCCAGGCCCTGGCCATCGCGCCGCTCTGGCGTCTGGGCTTTCGTCCGTTCTTTCTCGGCGGGGCGCTGTTCGCCCTGCTGGCCATGGCCGCCTGGGTGTCGGCGCTGAATGGCTGGCTGGTCTTGCAGCCGCTCGGCGGCTGGCTGGCCTGGCACCGTCACGAGATGCCGTTCGGCTTCGGCCTGGCGATCATCGCCGGCTTCCTGCTCACCGCCGTGCAGACCTGGACTGGCCAGCCGAGCCTGTCCGGTCGGCCGCTGATGCTGTTGTTCGGCCTGTGGCTGGCAGGCCGCCTGGCCTGGTTCCTGCCTATGCCGCTGGCCGCGCTGGCGGCGCTCGAACTGGCCTTCGCCCTGGCCCTGCTGCTGGCCTTCGGCCGGCTGATCCTGCGGGCCCGGCAGTGGCATAACGCTCCGGTCGTGCTGGTGCTGGCGCTGCTCGGTGCCTGCCAGGCGCTGAACCTGTATGGCCTGCAGCTGGCCGACGATAGCCTGCAGCGGCGCGGCGTGCTGGCCGCGCTGTGGCTGGTGGCGGCGCTGATGGCGATCATCGGCGGGCGGGTGATTCCCTTCTTCACCGCACGCGGGCTGGGGCTGGCCAGCCAGGCGCCGGCGCGACCCTGGCTGATGTGGAGTCTGCTGGGCGGTTCGTTGGCGATCGCCGCGACCATTGTCGCCGGCCTTGGCCAGGTGCCCAGCTCATGGCTGGCGCCGCTGTTCCTCGCCGTGGCCATGCTGCACGGCCTGCGCCTCTGGCAGTGGCGGGCGCGCGGCATCTGGCGCGTACCGCTGCTGTGGTCGCTGCACCTGGCCTATGCCTGGCTGGCCATCGCTGGATTGCTGATGGCCGCCTGGCACCTGGGCTGGCTGGCGCAGCCGAGCCTGGCCAGCCATGCGCTGGCGGTCGGGGCGATGGGCGGGCTGATCCTGGCCATGCTGGCGCGGGTCAGCCTCGGTCATACCGGGCGTCCACTGCAGCCGCCGCCGGCCATGACCTGGGCCTTCGCCCTGCTGCAGGTAGCGGCACTCAGCCGCGTGCTGCTGGCGGCCTTCGCGGTCAGTGGCCTGTGGCTGGCGGCGCTGTGCTGGTGCCTGGCCTTCGGTCTGTTCCTGCGCCACTACGCGGCGATGTTCTGCACGGCGCGGGTCGACGGGCATCCGGGCTGATGGGTGGCAAGGCCTTGCCCCAGGCGGCAAGGCCGTTCCGCTGGCTGAGGTTGTCGGTACGGCGCCAGCCCAGCAGGCATGGGGCTTGCGGCAAGGTGGCGCGCATTCTGCTTAGGACCTTGAAACGGACTTTCGCAGGGCACCGCCATGACCACCATCAACACCAGCTCGCCGCTGGCCAGCTACCTCGCCAGCGCCGGCAAGGCCACCACTGCAACCACTGCCAGCAGCCAGGAGAAACCGGCCGAGAGCAGCAAGGACCCGATTGCCGAGCTGCGCAGCCTGGCCCGGCAGATGGTGGCGCGCAGCGAGGGCGGGCTGCTGCGCGCGCTCAATGGCGGTGGCAGCCTGCAGCCGAGCATCAGCCAGAGCCTGTCGGGCAACAAGGTCGGTGAGTCGGGGGCGAAGATCGAGTTGCCCGACGTGGCTGCCATGGACCGCGACGACGCGGCCAAGCTGCTGGTACAGGTCGACAAGCTGATCGACGCGGGCCTCGGTGACAGCAGCAGCTTCGTCGGCTTCAATGCCGGCCAGCAGACCGACTCGCTGGCCACCTACCGCGACTGGCTGCAGGCCAGGGGCGGTGTCAGCATCTACGTTTGATCGCCTGCAGCGTGTAGCTCAGCGGCACGCGCTCACGTCCGCTGCGCAGCCGCCACTCGCCGTCCGCGCCAAGCGCCATCTGCCCGGGCAGGGCCTCCCAGGGGATGCTGTCGTGCTCCTCCAGCGCGCTGAGTTGCATGCCGTGGCGCAGCAGGGCGGTGATGATTTCGCCCAGTCCGTGGTTCCACTCATGGGTGATACTGGCGCTGAGTAGCTGGTCCGTCTCCACGTAGGTGTGTTCGTCCTGCCATACCGTGGGCTCGGCGTGCTCGAAGTAGGGGAAGCCGATCACCAGCTGGTCCTGGCAGTCCTCGTCCAGGGCGAACAGCAGCGGATGCCCCTCGCGCAGGAACAGGCGTCCGCCGGGCTTGAGCAGAGCCGCCACGTTGCGCGCCCAGCCGTCGATGCGCGGCAGCCAGTTGAGTGCGCCGATGCCGGTGTAGACCAGATCGAAGCTTTCCGTCGGCAGCACGCTGGCGGCGTCATACACCGAGGCTTCGACATAGTCGATGGCCGCGCCGCAGCGCTCGGCCAGGCGGCGTGCCTGGGCCAGCGAGGCGGGCGAGAAGTCCAGGCCACTGACCTGCGCGCCCAGACGCGCCAGTGACAGGGCGTCGGTGCCGATATGGCATTGCAGGTGTACGGCGCGCAGCCCGGCGATATCGCCCAGGCGCGGCAGGTCGAAGCGCACCACCTCGGAGAGATGCTCCGGCTGGCTGACGAATTGCTCGACCTGATAGTCCGGCGAGGCGGCATGCAGGTCGGCGCGCTCGTTCCAGTTGGCGCGGTTCACGTCGAACGATTCGTTCATGGCGGCACTCCTTTGCTCGGGTGGTCGACGGTAGAGCCAAGGGCGTGGCAAGGCAAGGGTGGAATCGCGCATGATGGCGGCCATCGGTTTCAGGGAGGTCCCCATGCGCGCCATTTCATCCGTTCTGCTCATCCTGTCGTTGGGTTTCGGCGGCAGTGCCTTGGCTGCCGACGAGGCGCAACTGGTCGAGGCGATCAACGCCTACCGTGGCCAGGTGCAGCGCTGCGGCGCGCTGGCGTCGCCGGAACTGCCGCCGCTGGCCAGCGATCCGCGCCTGGTACTGCCGGTGGTGGGCGGCGACCTGCAGGACAGCCTGGCGCGCAATGGCTACCCGATGGTCAACGTGCAGGCGATCACCCTGTCCGGCCCGCGCGATGCGCAGAGTGCCATGCAGGCGCTGCGCGAGAGTTTCTGCCGCGTGGTGCTCGACCCGCAGTTCGTCGATGTCGGCGTCAGTCGCGTGGACCGTGATTGGCGCATCGTGCTGGCGCGGCCGCTGCTGGGCGGTCGCCTGGGTGACTGGCAGGCGGAAGGGCAGAAGCTGCTGGAACGGATCAACGCCGCCCGCGCGCAGGCCCGCCAATGCGGCGGCCAGGCCTTTGCCGCCAGCGCGCCGCTGGCCTGGAACGCCACCCTGGCCGGTACCGCCGAGAGCCACAGCCGCGCGATGGCCAACGGTAACTACTTCGACCACCGCGACCGCGACGGCCGCACCCCCGGCGACCGCGCCGAGCTGGCCGGCTACAGCGGCATGCAGATCGGCGAGAACATCGCCGCCGGCCTGGATGCCGCCGACAAGGTGGTGGCCGGCTGGCTGTCCAGCCCCGGCCACTGCGCCAACCTGATGAGCCCGGCGTTCAGCGAACTGGGCGCCGGCTACGCGGTGGACCCGAAGAGCGACGCCGGCATCTACTGGACGGCGCTGTTCGGCGCGCCCTGATCAAGCGAGGTTGAACACCTCGGCCAGGTGCTGCTGGTAGCGCGTCACGTCGCGCTCGATGTTCGGCTGCTTCATCACGTCGGTGCAGAGGAAGGTCGGCAGGGCGCGCATGCCGAGGAACTGGTTGGCCTTGTGGAAGGGCAAGTACACCGCGTCCACGCCCTTGGCCTCGAAGAAGCCGCTGGGGTCGTCGAAGGCCTGCTGCGGGGCGTTCCAGGTCAGCGACAGCAGGTACTGCTTGCCCTGGATCAGGCCACCGCTGCCGTACTTCTGCGAGGCGTCCGCGCGGGTACGGCCGTCGTTGGCGTAGAGGCTGCCGTGGCCGGCGGTGAACACCTCGTCCAGGTACTTCTTCACCGTCCAGGGCGCGCCCATCCACCAGCCGGGCATCTGGTAGATCACCACGTCGGCCCAGAGGATCTTCTGCACTTCCTCCTCGATGTCGTAGCCGCCGTCGATAAAGGTGGTCCTGATGTCGAAACCGGCGCGGTCGAGGAAGGCGACGGCGGCGTCGTGCAGGGTGGCGTTGTAGCGACCGTCGGAATGGGCAAACTGCTTGCCGCCGTTGAGGAGCAGGATCTTTTTCATGGGAGCCTCCGGGCATCTCGAATGGCCGGCAGGTTACGCAGGCGGGCGCCCCTGAAACAGCTGCCCGTGGGCAAATGATTATTGCCGATATGTCACGAATACTGGTGCTGCTGTTGCGCTAGGGTGTGGGCATCATCCCTGCGGAGTTCACCATGTACGGCTTTATCCTTCACGCCCATACCAAACCCGAACAGGCCGAGGCCTTCGAGCGGTTGTTCCGCGCCTATGTCGAACCCAGCCGTGCCGAGCCCGGCTGCGTGCAGTACCACATGCTGCGCGATGCGGCCGATCCGAGCCTGTTCATCTTCTTCGAGGTGTGGGCGTCGCGCGAGGCCTTCGCCGAGCACACGGCCTTGCCGCACATGCGCGCGTTCAGCGAACGGCGCATGGACTACCTGCAGCGCGACTTCGAGATCCGCGAGATCGAGATGCTCAGCGCCTGATGTCTCTGGTGGCGTTCCCGGATGGCATCTGGGCTACGGCCGTCAGTGGCTGTAGCCGGTCGGCTTGTTGCGGATGGTCTTGAGTAGGTCTTCCGGGCTGATGCTGGCGACCATCTTGCTGTGAGCCGCGCTGCCCGGTTGCGGCTGGTTGAGGATATGGCCCTTCATCTTGCCGATGATGTGCATCTCACAGGGCTTGCAGTCGAACTTCAGGGTCAGCACCTCGTCGCCCTGGATCAGCTGCATCGGCGCGACCTTGGTGCGCACGCCGGTGACGCCCTTGGCCTGCTTGGGGCAGAGGTTGAAGGAGAAGCGCAGGCAGTGCTTGGTGATCATCACCGGTACTTCGCCTTCTTCCTCGTGGGCCTCGTAGGCCGCGTCGATCAGTTGCACACCGTGGCGGTGGTAGAAGTCGCGGGCCTTCTGGTTGTAGACGTTGGCCAGGAAGCTCAGGTGCGACTCCGGGTACACAGGCGGCGGAGTGGCTTCGGCCTTGCGGCTGCCGCGTGGGTGAGCGGCGACGCGTGCCTCGGTGAGCTTCTCGATGGCCTCGCGACGCAGCGCCTTGAGCTGCGAGTTGGGCACGAAGAACGCCTGCGGGGCATCCAGCACCACGTCCAGGGCGTGGTAGTCGGTGGTGCCGAGCTGGGTCAGCAGATCGCGCAGGCCGTCCAGTGCCTGCTCCGGCTTGTTGGCTACGCCAAACGGGCCGGGCAGCTCCACCAGGGCGCTGATGCCTTCCTCGCTGGTGGCGATCAGCTTGAGCTGCTCCTCGCGCAGTTCGACCTTCCAGCTCACGCCGATGCGGCGCTCGGCCGAGGTCTTCTGCAGCGCCTGTTGCCAGTTGTGGTCGAGGTTGCGCGACAGCGGGTGGTTCGGGCGCAGGCGGAACAGGCCCTCGGGCATCTCGTTGGGCTCGACGCGGTAGCGGTAGCGCTTCTTGCCGTCTTCCTCGAATTCGTTCTTCAGCTCGGCGATGTTGGCGCGGAAGCCCACCACCTCGCGCTTGACCAGCACGTTGAGGCCGTCGCCGTTGGACAGCGGGGTGTCGGTGACGGCGATCAGGTCACGCTTGTTGACCTTCTCGACATGGCCCACCGGCAGGCCGGTGAAGGTCGGCGAGTCGAAGGCGCCGATGTCGACCTTGCGCTCGGTGACGAAGTAGTCGGTGCTGCCGCGGTGGAAGGTCTTGTCCGGGTCGGGCTGGAAGAAGTGCGCGGTACGGCCGCTGGAGGCGCGGGCGAGGTCCGGGCGGTCTTCGAGGATGGCGTCGAGTTCCTTGCGGTAGTGGGCGGTGATGTTCTTCACGTAGCCCATGTCCTTGTAGCGCCCCTCGATCTTGAACGAGCGCACGCCGGCCTCGACCAGCGCGCGCAGGTTGGCGCTCTGGTTGTTGTCCTTCATCGACAGCAAGTGTTTCTCGTAGGCGATCACCCCGCCTTTTTCGTCCTTCAGGGTGTACGGCAGGCGGCAGGCCTGCGAGCAGTCGCCACGGTTGGCGCTGCGGCCGGTCTGCGCGTGGGAGATGTTGCACTGGCCGGAGAATGCCACGCACAGCGCGCCGTGGATGAAGAACTCGATGGAGGCGTCAGTGGCGTCGGCGATGGCGCGGATTTCCTGCAGGTTCAGCTCGCGCGCCAGCACCAGCTGGGAGAAGCCGGCCTGGTCGAGGAACTTGGCCCGGTCCAGGGTGCGGATATCGGTCTGGGTGCTGGCATGCAGCTCGATCGGCGGGATATCCAGCTCCATCACGCCCATGTCCTGCACGATCAGCGCATCGACGCCAGCGTCGTACAGCTGGTGGATCAGCGTGCGCACCTGCTCCAGCTCGTCGTCGTGGAAGATGGTGTTGAGGGTGGTGAACACCCGCGCGTGGTAGCGGCGGGCGAACTTCACCAACTCGGCGATATCGCTCACCTCGTTGCAGGCGTTGTGCCGCGCGCCGAAGCTCGGCCCACCGATATACACGGCATCGGCCCCATGCAGGATGGCCTCCCGGGCGATGGCCACATCGCGGGCAGGGCTGAGCAGTTCCAGATGGTTCTTCGGCAAGGACATGGTGTTTCTTCTTTATCGGCGTGGCACGGCAAGGCGCGCATTGTAGCGGGAGGCGGGGAGGGTGGCACCCTGAGGTGCCTAGTGGTCGCGCGGTAAACGGAGGGTGCCTATGCGGAGCGGCGCTGCAGCTGTACCTGCAGCCTGTTCAGCCAGGGGGCGTAGCCGTGCTTGCCGAGCCAATAGATAAGGGCAGTAGGAGCAACGCCCAGAAGCATTTCAACGCTTCTCAGTATGGTCCAGACATCCTTCATCCCTAGCGGGTAACCCGCAGAGAAAGAGGCCCAAAGCAGGAGCACGGCGGGATACAGGATGTCCGTGAAGGCGAAGGCCAAAACGATCAGGGCCGAAAAGATCAGCATCGGCTCCGTGATCCGATTGCGATAAAGAAAGTTGATTGCAGCAGGCATCGACAGGGCGGTGAGAACCCACTCTGCGCCTCTTCCCGGCATGGCGGGCGAGTGGAGGTACATCACACCTGCAGTCGCTATTGTGGCGAAGCCCATGGCGAGTGGCCCCCAGTCGCGCCTGCGCCATGCAAGGAGGGCGCAGCAGCCAATCACTGCTGCGCAGGCATGGATGAACGGTGGCCAATTGAACCCCAGGCGGATGAATGGGGACATGGCCAGGATGTTCGAGATCACCAGGACAGGGACGATGAGCGCCAGAATGGCGAGCTTGAGCAGCAGGGTCAGAGCGATCTTCGCAAGCGGGTGGCGCGGGGGCATCGGGCGTCCTTGTCGATGGTGCAGGCCTGGAGTGTCGGTGCAATCCGCAGCTCCAGGCAACCGCAGGACGCCCTCGCTAGCCGCTTAGCGCTTCGCCGCGGTGCTGCTGTTTTCTGCGGCAGACCAGATGCGGTAGCGCACCTCCACATCGGCCGGGGTGTAGACCACCAGCGGCAGCGTGCTGTTGTAGCGCACCAGCAGCGGCTCGCCGCCCACGGTGACGAAGGCCTTGCGGCGGCTGTCATCCGGGCAGGCCATCAGGGTGCTCATGGCAGGGCCGACCTGCTTCAGCTCGTAATAGTCGTAGCCCCAGCCCTGCACGCTCTTGCGTTGCCACTGGCCAGCCAGATGCTGCTGGTTGCAGTCCACGTCCAGGGTCTTGCCGGCAATCAGCTCCACCCGGTAGTCGGCCTCGTTGGCCTGGGGCGGTACCTCGATCACATGGCGCTGCTGACCCTCGCCGGCCTGCGGGTAGGGCTTGATGATTTCCGGCGTGGCGGCGCAGGCAGCCAGTGGAAGTGCGCAGACGAGGGCGAAGAACGGGAGTGGGCGATGGGTCATGGGGTGTCCTTGCTGTGTGGGCCTGGAGGGCCGTCCGGTGATCACTAGGCCGGTTGAGACTGCCGGAAATTGCGCCAGGTTCCCTAGGGAATCTCGCCGCAGAAGATGTCCTGACTACCATCCGCCGGCGCGGTGCGCAGTACCAGCGCGTGCGGCGCGGCACGCAGCTTGGTCAGTGGTGCCCGGGCGATGCGTGACAGCCGCCAGCCATCGGCCGAGCCGCGGTGCTCGGTCAGCACCGTGTTGTTCAACGCGTAGCTCGGTTGCGCGCCCCGTGCCGCGCAGCTGCCGGGGTAGACATAGGCAAACAGGCGCACCGGCAACGTCACGCCGAAGGGCACGCCGCTGACGAAGATCGACACGTCGGTCAGCTCGCCGCGCGGCGACAGCGTGGCCTGGCCGATGCGGCCGGCATTCTTCGCCGTGCCGGTCAGACGCATCTGCACATGCTCGCCGCCGCCGTGGCTGGTGCAGCCACTCAGGGCGAAGGTGAGCAGCGTTGCCGAGACCGCGATCATGCGCATGGTGCCGCTCCTGTGATGTTATCCCGGGGCTCAGTGTAGGCGGCGCGTGGCGGCGAGCGCTTCGGCCTGGCGGGTCAGTTGATCGAGCAGGCGGTCGCGTTGTTTTTCGGCGTCGCGCATGGCCCGCTCGCCATGTTGTTTGACCAGGTAACTGTGGATCTGCCGCACTTCCTTGGATTGGAAGATCGGCGCCAGGTCCTGCACCGCTACCCAGCCATCCGATGCCTTACGCCGGGTATTCATCAACAACTGTGGCCCGCGCGCGCCAAGCACGACGAAGCCCATCGCCTCGAAGGTCGGTACCCGATCTGCCACGCAGGCCAGCGCCGCATGCGGATGCAGCAGCTGCATCTGCTGCAGCATGGCGCGGGCGATGCCCTGGCGGCGGTGGCTGGCCTGTACGGCGCTGTAGACGAGGGTGCAGGCCTCGGGATCATCCGGGCTGGGCAGGTAGAGGGCGAAGCCCAGCACACGCGACGGGTCTTCATCGTCGAGGGCGAGGACCAGCCTGGCGCTGCTGGCCGGCTCGCTGCCCATGGCCTGCAGGTACAGGTGCACCTCGTAGCCGATGACGTACTGGTACAGCTGGTACAGCGGGTTACTCGGCGTCAGCGGGGCCGGGCTGAGGTCGCTGAAGTAATCGACCACCATCTGCAGCACCTGGCTTTTCAGCGATTCGGGCGGCGGGGTGGTGAGGTGGGTGAGGGTGAACATCGAGAGTCTGCTTCCGGGCATCGGCGTGGCGCCATTGTAACGCCCGTCTGCCGCGACTGCGCCCCGGCTCATGCCGTCGTCCGACTGGGCTATCATGCGCGCCCTCATTCATGCCGGTTAGCACCTTCAGGTCACCATGTCCGTCAACGCCCTTTATACCGACCTGTCCGGTTACTACGACCTGATGTGTGCCGACATCGATTACCAGGCGCAGAGTCACTGCATTCACCGGCTACAGCAGCTGTTCGGCAATGGTGGCGTCCGTCATCTGGACATGGCCTGTGGCACCGGCCCGCATATCCGTCATTTCATCGATGCCGGTTACGCCAGCAGTGGCCTCGACATCCACCAGCCGATGCTCGACCTGGCGGCGATTCGCTGTCCGGAGGCGCAGTTCTCCCGGCAGGATATGTGCGCGTTCAGCGTGGCCGAGCGCCTGGACCTGATTACCTGCTTTTTGTATTCGGTTCACTACAGCGCCGGCATCGAACGTCTGAAAGCCTGTGTGGCCAGCGTGCATGCGGCGCTGAACAGCCAGGGCGTGTTCTGCTTCAACGCGGTGGACCGCGAGCGGATTGATAACGCGTTGTCGGTGACGCACAGCGTGCAGCACGAGGGCAGCCAGTTCACCTTCAGCTCCGGCTGGCATTATTCGGGTGAGGGCGAGCGGCAGTCATTGCGCCTGCGCATCGAAAAGGCGACGGGCGATGAAACGCAGGTCTGGCGCGATGAGCATCCGATGGTGGCGGTCAGCTTCGCCGAGTTGCAGGAGGTGTTACGGCCTTACTTCGAGGTGCATGTGTTCGAGCATGACTACGAGAAGATCATTCCCTGGGATCAGGTTTCGGGGAATGCGATTTTTGTGTGCGTGAAGGTGTAGCCACTGCCTATCAGGCTTACCGCGCAAGGAAGGCATGCTTTCTCACGGCGCACGGCCAGAGGCTTTACTCGGTACAAGGCGTATTCTGTCCCGGCGGATGGCTGAGTCAGTTTGCTCCGTGACTCAGCCAGGAGTGGATCGCTAGGTGTGGGAGTCCGTCGGCTCGCCAGGTCGGACCGCCTGGCTGAACTGATAGCGGTTTTTACCGCTCTGCTTGGCCTGATACATCGCGTGATCGGCGCGTCGTATCAGTTGGTCTGCGTCAATGCCGTCATGGGGATAACAGGCCACGCCGATGCTGGCAGAAACCTGATGGGGCTGGTTATCGATTATCACGGACGCCGCCGCCGCGCTGAGCAGACGCTTCAAAACAACCTCGCAAGCCTCTACCGATTCCAGATCCACCAGAACGGCGACAAACTCGTCACCGCCGATGCGCGCCAGGGTGTCCTCATCGCGCAGCGCGCACTTCATGCGGGTTGCCAGCGTGCTCAGCAGCTGGTCCCCGGCAGCATGGCCGCAGGTGTCATTGACCTGCTTGAAGCCGTCCAGATCCAGATACACAACCGCCACGATGGTGTTATTGCGTGATGCCCGGACAATTTCGTGCTGTAGCCGGTCGGCAAAGAGCAGACGATTAGGTAACTGCGTCAGCGGATCGTAATGGGCGATCTGCTCCAACTGTTCCTGATAACGTTTGGAGGGCGTGATGTCACTAAAGATACCGACCAGATTGCTGATACGCCCCGACTGATCCGTTACCCGGCTGATGGTCAGGTTGGTGGCATACACCTCGCCATTCTTGCGGACATTCCAGGTTTCACCGCTCCAGTAACCCGAGTTATCCAGCGCGTTACGGATATGCAGGCAAATCTGCGCGTCGTTTTGCTCGGCATTTATCAGTGGCGGACACTGGCCTACGGCCTCCTCGCGGGTGTAGCCGGTGATACGGGTAAAGGCATTGTTCACATCGGCAATAATGCCTTTGTTATTGATGATCATCAGGCTTTCCTGGGAATAGTGGAAAACATTCGCGGCTTGCCTAAGTTGATGTTCAATGGCCTTTCTTTCTGTAATGTCCCGGGCGGAGCAGAACAGCAGTGGCGTGTTGTTGATATCAACGCCGACGGTGTTGATCTCTACATCCAGAATAGTTCCGTCCTTTCGTCGGTGGCGCGTTTCAAAGGTGCTGACTTGCCCGCGCAGTTTTACGATGTTGGGGATAAGCTCGTCCTTGTCCAGATAGGCGTCCCACTGGGTGACATTCAGCTGCATGACTTCGTCCATGTCGTAGCCCAACAGCCGGCAAAATGCGTCGTTGGCCATGATAAGGTCACCTTGCAGGTTGATGACATGAATACCGTCCACGGCTGTGCGCAGCAGAGCGCTGTTATTGTCGAGTTGGGCTTTCAGTTCGTTGATGGCGAGGTCGGCCTTGACTGTGGATCTGGCCAGTTTGCGTTTGATATGGATGCTGTAAGCGATGCTTGCGCAGAGCAGGAGGAGTAATACGAATACGGTTTGCGTACTGCTGGCGTATATGCTGTTCATCATATCTGCAGGACTTTTACTGTGAAAATTTAATTAGGGTTAACAGTCGCTGTCCGGTATTGCTGTGCGGTAGTCAGTCTGTCGTTTAATTAAATTTCAATTCCCCATGTGATGTTTGATGCGTCTACAAATCCTGCTTTGGGTGTCGGCTGGTGCTTTGTAATGCGCTGTTGATTTTTTGGCGCGCCATTTTTTTGTCTTTGATACTTTTGGTGTCAAAAAACAATTCATTGCATATCATGCGGCTGGCTTTGGTGGCTAGCGTTTAGTGAGTTAAGTCTCGTTTTTTATGGGGGAATGTGCTGTTGCTCGTTTCCTCATTGGGTGATGCAGTGGTTCCGCCCTGCTGGGCGGGTTCCTTTTGGCTGTCGCCCGGATGGCCGGCCCCCAAAAAGGAACCAAAAGGGCTTGCCCCGCCATCCGGCCCTGCGCTTCGCTCCGGGTTCGTTCGCTCCATCGCCGCTCCGAGGGTCGGCGTACAAGGGGCGTCCATGCCCCTTTACGCCTTTCGCCGCATCCATGCGGCTCACCCCTCTACGCAACGATTCCGCTCACCCTCCTGAAGGGGCGTTTGGTGTTGCCTGAAGGTTCGTCGTCTGAATCTCTCTCCCGCTGGCGTGGGAGGGGCAGGCGCCAAACCATTTATGTAGCCCGGATGTAATCCGGGAATTGGGTGTTGGGCCTCTCCCGGATTGCATCCGGGCTACGCGCTGCTTTTCGTGTTGGCTTCGGCAGTGGTTCCGCCCTGCTGGGCGGGTTCCTTTTGGCATTGCCCCAAAAGGAACCAAAAGGTCTAGCCCCGCCATCCGGCCCTGCGCTTCGCTCCGGGTTCGTTCGCTCCATCGCTGCTCCGAGGGTCGGCGTACAAGGGGCGTCCATGCCCCTTTACGCCTTTCGCCGCATCCATGCGGCTCACCCCTCTACGCAACGATTCCGCTCACCCTCCTGAAGGGGCGTTTGGTGTTGCCTGAAGGTTCGTCGTCTGAATCTCTCTCCCGCTGGCGTGGGAGGGGCATGCGCCAAACCATTTATGTAGCCCGGATGTAATCCGGGAATTGGGTGTTGGGCCTTTCCCGGATTGCATCCGGGCTATGCGCTGGTTTGCTTATTTGCCGCTGCTCGTTTTCGTGTTGGCTGGGGCAGTGGTTCCGCCCTGCTGGGCGGGTTCCTTTTGGCAGTCGCCCCAAAAGGAACCAAAAGGGCTTGCCCCCGACATCCGGCCCCGCCTGCGGCGGGGTTCCCTCACTCCATCGTCGCTCCAGGGGCCGGCTTACAAGGGCCGTCCCTGGCCCTTTAAGCCTCTCGCCGCATCCATGCGGCTCGCTCCCTTCCGCAACGATTCCGTTCGGCCTCCTGAAGGGGGCGTTTGGTGTTGCCTGAAGGTTCGTTTTCTGAATCCCTCTCCCGCTGGCGGGAGAGGGGCAGGCGCCAAACCGTTTGGGTAGCCCGGATGTAATCCGGGAATTGGGTGTTGGGCCTTTCCCGGATTGCATCCGGGCTACGCCGCTCTCTTGCTCTCCCAATGCCTCGCGCAGCGTGGAAACGATTCATGCGCGCAGCGCAAAGAAAAACCACCCGGCAACTCGGAGCCCGAGTCCCCGTCAGGAGGCCGAGTGGAGGTGTTGCGCAGGGGGACGAGCGGCCCGGATGGCCGCGAGAGGCTTAAAGGGCCATGGATGGCCCTTGTAAGCCGGCCCCCGGAGCGGCACCGGAGGGAGGGAAGTCGCGCATAGCGCGACCCGGATGTCGGGGTGCCTTTCTCTTTGGTTACTTTCTCTTGGGCACGCAAGAGAAAGTGACTCGCCGTGAGGGCGAAAAGGGATGATTAGTTGATCTCAGTTGCTGAGAAAATAAATCTGTCCCCTTTATTCATATCCAAATAGGGTGTTCGCGCTAATCGCTGAATAGGAAATTATTGATATGACCAAATTCCTCTGGTAGTAGGCTACTGAGGTAGGATATGTCTGGGTCTAAGAGGAAGATTTTGTTTGATATGAGCCTGTCTTTATTCTTTTTAAGGCAAAGGAGTGGGTAGGCGATTGCGGCGTGATCTTTGTCGTGTGTTAGCGTGAGAGAATTGCTTTGTATGTCTTGTATGTAAGCTTTGGTTGCCTTTACAAGTGATTCGACGTTGGTGTAGTTGAAATGCGGTGGCATGTTTGGGTCATAAAATTTGGCTAATTTATAGTTAGCCTCTTCTCTTTTTGATTTTAGCCATTCAGAAGGTGTTATTCCGTCAATGGGCTGACAGAGTTCTGGAATGGATAGCTGTCGATTTAGTATCTTAAACGCTATTTCGTGTGTGGTTCCGCTTTCTTTTTGAGGTGAATGGTTGGGTAGTGTTTGGATGCTGTAATGTTTTCTGTTCTCGTAAAAGATTGCGATCTTATTTATGGCTAGTATTGATCTTGTGGAGTAGAAAATAGAGTAATACAGTTGGACTGTTGACCAAGCAAAGCTTCCGTTCAAGAGGCTTTTGAATGCCTCTAGGAATGTGCAGGCTGCGTTATAGAAATAGTCGGTGGAATCTTTCTCTAGATTTGCATCAAGTGCGATTGATGTTGGTGCTGTCAATGTAAAACTGGTTGTAGGATTCGGTGCCCAGGCAGCCAGTTCAATGCAGATTGAGTTATTAAGTCGATGCATAATTCTTACAGCTCAAATGCACCATGCTCTTCTTCGAGAGGTTCAAATGAGTCAAGAAGTCTCTCGTAGACTCTCTTGGGGGCATCTTTTCCTCCCAAACCTTTCACCTCGTCTTGTAAAATTAGGTTTGTGTGGTCAATTTTTATTGTTTCGGAGATTAAATCCTTTTTGAAGGATTTTCTGTTTGTGCAATATGGAATAAGTACTAGCT
The DNA here is from genome assembly GCF_900156545.1 of Aquipseudomonas alcaligenes. Classification (GTDB taxonomy): domain Bacteria; phylum Pseudomonadota; class Gammaproteobacteria; order Pseudomonadales; family Pseudomonadaceae; genus Aquipseudomonas; species Aquipseudomonas alcaligenes_A. The sequence continues at coordinate 320,057 of NZ_FTNW01000002.1, read as the reverse complement.
TCAGGAAGTCAACGGCGCCCACAAATCCTGCTGCATAGATAAAGGCATTACTTCTGTCCTGCCAAGCATCGCCATATTTTTCGGAAATGGCTTCAAAGAAATTCTTGAAGATGGTCGTTTGCGTTTCGAGTGATGTGGCGCCAACTTGTTCAAAAAGGCCTTTTGGTTCTACTAGGGGTTTGATTGCTGATACCGCAGTTGATAGGGCGATGCCACCTTTTTGTCTTGGTGAGTTGGGGAGCTTTATGAGTTCTGCGTATGGAGCATCCTCCATGTTTAGAGCCATGGCAATGTCTCTGGCACGATATGCGGAAGGGTCAATTAGTTCTTCATTGGCAATTCCGTAAAGATCAAATACCAAACTTCTAGGTACAGGTCTCTGCTCTGTGTTGATGGATAGGAAAATATTTGCACATTCGGTTGTGTTTAGGTTTGCGTAAATTGCAACGGGCAGTTGAAGATTACTTATTTCAGGGTTTTCTTCGATTGCTGCTCGAATTCCTGCAACGCGATGCTGGCCATCAATTATTTGTGCGATTCGCTCTTCGTCGGGTATTTCTAGTTGATCGTCTTCTATGCCAATTGGCTCGCTGTTCCAGTTCAGTACAATGCTTGCTGGGAATATGCCGTTTTGCAGTGCGAAATTTTTGATGCTTATGATGCGCGATTGGTTAAGTATGCGTTGAACAGCGCCCTCTTCATTGTCCTGTCGGCGTACTGCTGCATAGGCGATTTTTGTGAGTAGGCCAGCAGGCATTACTGTCAGAAAGAAAGAGTGGTTGCCTTGAGTAACTTCTGTGAAGTCCAGCTTCATTGTTTCTTCTCTTATAAAAGAAACCCCGCACAAGGCGGGGCTTTTAGTTTCTCTCGCTGCCCCGAACATCCGTAATCAGGTAAAGCGCTTGTAATTTGTCCTAACGGTCTAGACCCAGGAATCAATCCCAGCTCAACGCGCCACCAGTCTGATACTCGATCACACGCGTCTCGAAGAAGTTCTTCTCCTTCTTCAGGTCCATGATCTCGCTCATCCACGGGAACGGGTTGGTCGCGCCCGGATACTCTTCCTTCAGACCGATCTGGGTCAGACGACGGTTGGCGATGAACTTCAGGTAGTCCTCCATCATCGCCGCGTTCATGCCCAGCACGCCGCGCGGCATGGTGTCACGCGCGTATTCGATCTCCAGCTGGGTGCCCTGCAGGATCATCTGGGTCGCTTCGTCCTTCATCGCGGCGTCCCACAGGTGCGGGTTCTCGATCTTGATCTGGTTGATCACGTCGATGCCGAAGTTCAGGTGCATGGACTCGTCGCGCAGGATGTACTGGAACTGCTCGGCGGTGCCGGTCATCTTGTTGCGGCGGCCCATGGAGAGGATCTGGGTGAAGCCGCAGTAGAAGAAGATGCCTTCCAGAACGCAGTAGTAGGCGATCAGGTTGCGCAGGAACTGGCGGTCGGTCTCCGGGGTGCCGGTCTGGAACATCGGGTCGGAGATCGAGCGGGTGTACTTCAGGCCCCAGGAGGCTTTCTTCGCGACCGAAGGAATCTCGTGGTACATGTTGAAGATCTCGCCTTCATCCATGCCCAGCGACTCAATGCAGTACTGGTAGGCGTGGGTGTGGATCGCTTCCTCGAAGGCCTGGCGCAGGATGTACTGGCGGCACTCGGGGTTGGTGATCAGGCGGTACACGGCCAGCACCAGGTTGTTGGCGACCAGGCTGTCGGCGGTGGAGAAGAAGCCCAGCGAACGCTTGACGATGCGGCGCTCGTCTTCGGAGAGGCCGTCCTTGCTCTTCCACAGAGCGATGTCGGCATTCATGTTCACTTCCTGCGGCATCCAGTGGTTGGCGCAACCATCCAGATACTTCTGCCAGGCCCAGTCGTACTTGAAGGGTACGAGCTGGTTGAGGTCGGCGCGGGCGTTGATCATCTGCTTGTCGCCGACGTGCACGCGGGCGCTGGCGCCTTCCAGGTCGTCCAGGCCTTCCTGGATGTCCAGGTCGTTCAGGGCCTTCTTGGCGCGGGCGACGGCGTCGGAGTCGTCGGCCGAAACGGCACGGGCTTCCTCGACGGAGCCGGCGGCGTCGCTGTCCAGTTGATCGAGCGCGGCGCCAACGACGGCAGCGGCAGGCTTGGCGGCCGCTTCGGTGGCATCTTCCTTATCGAATTCGTCCCAGCTGAGCATGGTGGTCTCCTGCTTGGTGCTGACGGCCGTAGCTTGGCGGCCTGTATGTATGTCCAGTAATTCTGATTATGTTCCGTTGCGTACAGCGCGCAAGGGTCAAACAGTGCCACCCGACTGGTGGCGCCCAGGCCCGCAGAGCGGGCGAGGGGAGTGTTCGTTGAGGGATTCGGCGCTGGGCCTGGGTCCCTCACCCTAGCCCTCTCCCGGGGGGAGAGGGAAACAGCCGTCCGAGTTGCTTTGGCGTTTTGCTCTTACCAGGCAACTCGGTGTGAGCGCGAAGCTGAGCGAGTGAGCGCTAGGCGCCTGGCAGGTTCGAGCCCCTGAGCGTGCTGTTGCACGTGATGGGGGCGGAGCTGCCGGGCAACAACGCGGGCGCCGCTCAGATTCCCGCGCCTGCCATTACTGGCAGGCTTCGCAGTCGGGGTTGTCGATGGAGCATGCCTTCGGCACCGGAGCCGGACCGGCCGGCGCAGCGAAGTTGCCTTCGTCGATCGCACCACTGGACACCGCGTTGAGCTTGCCGGTGTTGATGGTGGACTTCTCGGTGCTGGTGGCGGCCAGGGCGCGGAGGTAGTAGGTGGTTTTCAGACCACGGTACCAGGCCATGCGGTAGGTCACGTCCAGCTTCTTGCCCGAGGCGCCGGCGATGTACAGGTTCAGCGACTGAGCCTGGTCGATCCACTTCTGGCGACGGCTGGCAGCGTCGACGATCCACTTGGTTTCCACTTCGAAGGCGGTGGCGTACAGGTCTTTCAGGTCTTGCGGGATGCGCTCGATCTGCTGCACGGAACCGTCGTAGTACTTCAGGTCGTTGACCATGACGCTGTCCCACAGGCCGCGGTTTTTCAGGTCGCGTACCAGGTAGGGGTTGATCACGGTGAATTCGCCGGAGAGGTTCGATTTCACGTACAGGTTCTGGTAGGTCGGCTCGATGGACTGCGACACGCCAATGATGTTGGAGATGGTCGCGGTCGGCGCGATGGCCATGATGTTGGAGTTGCGGATGCCCTTCTTCACGCGCTCGCGGATCGGCGCCCAGTCCAGCGACTCGGACAGGTCGACGTCGATGTACTTCTGGCCACGGGCCTCGATCAGGATCTGTTGGGAGTCCAGCGGCAGGATGCCCTTGGACCACAGCGAGCCTTCGAAGGTGCTGTAGCTGCCGCGCTCGTCGGCCAGGTCACAGGAGGCCTGGATGGCGTAGTAGCTGATCGCTTCCATGGACTTGTCGGCGAACTCGATGGCCGCGTCGGAGCCGTAGGCGATGTGCTGCAGGTACAGGGCGTCCTGGAAGCCCATCAGGCCGAGGCCGACCGGACGGTGCTTGAGGTTGGAGTTCTTCGCCTGCGGCACGCTGTAGTAGTTGATGTCGATGACGTTATCGAGCATGCGCACGGCGGTCTTCACGGTGCGGCCGAGCTTCTCGGTGTCCAGCTTGCCGTCGACGATGTGGTTGACCAGGTTGATCGAGCCCAGGTTGCAGACGGCGATCTCGTCCTTGTTGGTGTTCAGGGTGATCTCGGTGCACAGGTTGGAGCTGTGTACCACGCCCACGTGCTGCTGCGGGCTGCGCAGGTTGCACGGGTCCTTGAAGGTCAGCCACGGGTGGCCGGTTTCGAACAGCATGGACAGCATCTTGCGCCACAGGTCCTTGGCGGCAATGGTCTTGTAGACCTTGATCTTGCCGTAGCCAGCCAGGGCTTCGTAGTACTCGTAGCGCTCTTCGAAGGCCTTGCCGGTCAGGTCGTGCAGGTCCGGTACTTCGGACGGGCTGAACAGGGTCCACTGGCCATCGTCGAACACGCGCTTCATGAACAGGTCGGGAATCCAGTTCGCGGTGTTCATGTCGTGGGTGCGGCGGCGGTCGTCACCGGTGTTCTTGCGCAGCTCGAGGAATTCCTCGATGTCCAGGTGCCAGGTTTCCAGGTAGGCGCACACGGCGCCCTTGCGCTTGCCGCCCTGGTTCACGGCCACGGCGGTGTCGTTGACCACTTTGAGGAAGGGCACGACGCCCTGGCTCTTGCCGTTGGTGCCCTTGATGTAGGAGCCCAGCGCGCGCACCGGGGTCCAGTCGTTGCCCAGGCCGCCGGCGAATTTCGACAGCATGGCGTTGTCGTGGATGGCGCCGTAGATGCCCGACAGGTCGTCCGGCACGGTGGTCAGGTAGCAGGAGGACAGCTGCGGACGCAGGGTGCCGGCGTTGAACAGGGTCGGGGTCGACGCCATGTAGTCGAACGAGGACAGCAGGTTGTAGAACTCGATGGCGCGTTCTTCACGGTTCTTCGGCTCTTCGATGGCCAGGCCCATGGCCACGCGCATGAAGAACACCTGCGGCAGTTCGAAGCGGATACCGTCCTTGTGGATGAAGTAGCGGTCGTACAGGGTCTGCAGGCCGAGGTAGGTGAACTGCTGGTCGCGCTCGTGGTTTAGCGCGGCGCCCAGCTTGGCCAGGTCGTAGTCCTTGAGCTTGGGATCGAGCAGCTCGAACTCCACGCCCTTCTCGACATAGGCCGGCAGGGCCTTGGCGTAGAGGTCGACCATCTCGTGGTGGGTGGCGCTGCTGGCGATGCCGAGGAAGCCCAGGGCTTCGGCGCGGATGTTGTCCATCAGCAGGCGGGCGGTGACGTAGGAGTAGTTCGGCTCGCGCTCGACCAGGGTGCGGGCGGTCATCACCAGGGCGGTGTTGACGTCCTTCTCGGCCACGCCGTCGTACAGGTTCTTCAGGGTCTCGGACTCGATCAGCGCGCCGTCGACTTCGGCCAGGCCTTCGCAGGCTTCGCGGATGATGGTCTGCAGGCGGCCCATGTCCAGCGGCTGCACACTGCCGTCGGCGCGGGTCACGCGGATGCTCGGGTGCGGCTGGGCCACGTCGGCGGCGCCGCTCTTGCGCGCCTGGGCGCGGGATTCACGGTAGATCACGTAGTCGCGGGCGACTTTCTGCTCGCCGGCGCGCATCAGGGCCAGTTCGACCTGGTCCTGGATCTCTTCGATGTGGATGGTGCCGCCGGACGGCATGCGGCGCTTGAAGGTGGCGGTGACCTGCTCGGTCAGGCGCGCGACGGTTTCATGGATACGCGACGAGGCAGCGGCAGTGCCGCCTTCAACTGCGAGGAACGCCTTGGTGATGGCCACGGTGATCTTGTCGTCGGTGTAGGGGACGACGGTGCCGTTGCGCTTGATCACGCGCAGCTGGCCCGGGGCGGTGGCGGCCAGATCCTGACTGGATTCGGCGGCCTGCGGCGCCACGGCCTGCGGGTTCTCGCGAGTTGTGTCGGTGTGCATGAGGTTCTCCACTTCTAATTGGTTTGGACACGCCAGGTGTCTTGTGTTCATTCCCTTGATAAAACATCGCGATATCCGGCGTCCGGCCAGGCATCGAGAAACTGCGGCAGTACAGGGTGACGCGGGGCCGTCCTGGCTGCAGACCACGGCTGAAGGCGTTTGGCGTGACCACAACCTGTAGTGATCGACGCGGCGCGACTTCGCGGTCGTTTGGTGAATGCGGGGGAGTGTTCTACGCGGTCCGTGCTAGGCCGGCCGCACGGTTGGCGGCTGGGCGTAAATGCTAACGGTAGCGCGTGGATCGGGCCCCTCTGCATTCTTTATTCTTAGTGTCCCTGGCCTCGTTCTACCCACTAGATATTGGGGTGAGGCGCGATGGGGATACAAGATAATGCGCTATCGGGGGCTTTGCAAGGGAGCCGAGAAGGCGCCTGCTGTGGATAACTTGTGGGTGAATTGTGGGTCGTTTCGGTGGTTTGTGCGGCAAGCCCCGTTAACCCTGGCTTCTACCGTTCGTCGCCACTGAGTCATGCTTTTCTCAGGTTGCGACACGCTCTGAAACCTTATCGACCCTAACACAATATGTAGTGTTTCTGGCATGCGCTGTGCTAACCGGTCGCGGTTGTTACAATGCCGCCACTAATGGTGTTGGCGCTGGAGAAGAAGTCGTGGAGCAAGAGGCCTGGCGGATCCTGATCGTCGAGGACGACCAGCGGTTGGCGGAGCTGACCCAGGAGTACCTGCAGAGCAACGGCCTGCAGGTGGACATCGAGTCCGATGGTGGCCGTGCCGCGGCGCGTATCCTCAAGGAGCAGCCGGACCTGGTGGTGCTCGACCTGATGTTGCCGGGCGAGGATGGGCTGTCCATCTGCCGCAAGGTACGCGGCCAGTTCGCCGGACCGATCCTGATGCTCACGGCGCGCACGGACGACATGGACGAGGTGCTCGGCCTGGAAATGGGCGCCGACGATTATGTGTGCAAGCCGGTGCGCCCGCGTGTGCTGCTGGCGCGCATCCGTGCCCTGTTGCGGCGCAGCGAGGGCGGCGAAGCGCCGACGGAGAACCCGCGGCGCCTGGAGTTCGGCCCGCTGGTGATCGACAGCGCGATGCGCGAGGCCTGGCTGCGTGGTGCCGGTGTCGAGCTGACCAGCGCCGAGTTCGATCTGCTCTGGCTGCTGGCGGCCAACGCCGGGCGCATCCTCTCCCGCGAGGAAATCTTCACCGCACTGCGCGGCATCGAGTATGACGGCCAGGACCGCTCCATCGACGTGCGCATCTCGCGCATCCGGCCGAAGATCGGTGACGACCCGATGCACCCGCGCCTGATCAAGACGGTGCGCAGCAAGGGCTATCTGTTCGTCGCCGAGGCGGCTGCCGAGCTGCAATGAACACCATCTTCCTGCGCATCTATGGCGGCATCATCGCCGCGCTGGTGCTGGTGGCGCTGCTTGGCGTCAGCGCCCTGCAGCTGACCAACGAGGTGCGCAGCGACCAGTACCGCGAGCAGCTGGCACGCGGCACCTTCCGCCTGATGGCGGACAGCCTGCAACCGATGGACGATGTCGACCGGCGCCGTGCCCTGGTGACCTGGAGCCGTCTGCTCGGCGTACCCCTGGAGTTGCGCACGCTGGGCTCCGACCCGCTGGATGGGCGTGCGCGTGCGCGCCTGCTCAATGGGCAGGTGCTGGTGGAACAGAGCGCGCCGCACGAGGCGCGGGTATACGCGCTGGTCAGTGCCGACGAGCAGTTGGTGCTGACCGCCGAGATCGAGCAGATCAGCGAGCAGTTGGCGCGTGCCACCGTCTACCTGCTGATGGACGAGCTGGTGCGCCAGCCTATCGCCGAGCAACCCAGGCGCCTGGCGGCGTTGAAGGAGGAGAAGGGGTTCGGCTTCGACCTGCGCCTGGTCACGCTGGAGAAGGTTGATCTGGATGAGGATCAGCAGCGCCGGGTGGACGAGGGCGACACGGTGATGGCGCTGGGCAAGGACGGCAACTCGATCCGGGTGATCGCCGGCATGGTCAATACGCCCTGGGTGCTGGAAGTCGGCCCAATCTACCAGATGAATCCCTACCCCACGGAGTTGCTGGTGCTGATCGGCGCGCTGGGGCTGACGCTTACGGGGATGATCCTCTATCTGCTGGTGCGGCGCCTGGAGCGCCGCCTGCAGGGCCTGGAAAACGCCGCCACGCAGCTGGCCAGCGGGCGCTTCGAGGCGCGCGCGCCGACCCAGGGTGCCGACTCGGTGGGACGTCTGGCCAGCACCTTCAACGCCATGGCCGAGCAGTTGCAGCGCCTGGTCGGCGTGCAGCGCGAGATGGTGCGGGCGGTGTCCCACGAGTTGCGCACCCCGGTGGCGCGCCTGCGCTTCGGCCTGGAGATGATCGCCGACGCCGAGACCGACCAGGCCCGGCGCAAATACCTGGAGGGCATGGATGGCGATATCCAAGACCTCGACAAGCTGGTCGACGAGATGCTGGTCTACGCCCGCCTGGAGCAGGGCTCGCCCGAGCTGAACTTCCAGCGGGTGGACCTGAGTGCGCTGATCGAGCAGGTGATCGGCGAGCTGGCGCCGCTGCGCGCGGCCGTTCGTGTCGAGCGTGGCCCCTGCCAGGATGGGCCGGACGACACGGCGCAGGTGGATGCCGAGCCGCGCTACCTGCACCGCGCCCTGCAGAACCTGGTGAGCAACGCCATGCGCCACGCCGAGTCACGTGTGCGGGTCACCTACCGGATCGATCCCGAGCGCTGCTGGATCGACATCGAGGACGATGGCCCGGGCGTGCCGGAAGAGGCCTGGGAGCGGGTGTTCACACCGTTCCTGCGCCTGGACGACAGCCGCACGCGGGCCTCCGGCGGTCACGGCCTGGGGCTGTCCATCGTGCGGCGGATCATCTACTGGCACGGCGGGCGTGCCTACGTCGGGCGTGGCACCTACCTGGGGGGCGCGCGTTTCAGCCTGATGTGGCCGCGCCGGCAGTAAGGCTGTGCTTGGCGAAATTTTTTTTGCTGCGCCTGTAATGCGCAGGATGTTGCTCCGTCTAGTGTGATGAAGGCGGCCGATCGGCCCCTCGCACTTTTTTCTGACGGAGACATTCCATGAAACAGCGCAATACCATCGCCATCACCCTGGGCGCGGCCCTGCTCGGCTCCACCTTCGTCGCCCAGGCCGGCGGCAATCCTTTCGCCAGCCAGGAACTCTCCAGCGGCTACAGCCTGGCGGCCCACGAGAAGGGCCATGAAGGCGCCTGCGGCGAGGGCAAGTGTGGCGGCGACATGAAGGCCGAGGAAGGTAAGTGCGGCGGCGACAAGGCAAGCAAGGAAGGCAAATGCGGCGAGGGCAAGTGCGGCGGCGACAAGGCGGCTAAAGAAGGCAGCTGCGGCGAGGAAGCCAAGGCCGGCCATGAAGGCAAGTGTGGCGGCGACAAGGCCGAGTAAGGGCGTCGGGACATGGCCAACGGCAACTTCGTCAGCGGCGCGGGCCTGGGCCTGCGTCGCGGCCTGCTCGGGGCGCTGCAGGACAGCGCCCTGGGTGCGGTGGACTTTCTCGAAATCGCCCCGGAGAACTGGATCGGCGTTGGCGGTCGTTTCGGCCGCCAGCTGCGTGCGCTGACCGAGCGCGTGCCGTTCCTCTGCCATGGCCTGTCCCTCAACCTGGGCGGCTACGCGCCGCTGGACCTTGAGCTGCTGCGCGCGATCAAGGCGTTTCTCGACGAGCACGGTATCCGTGGCTACAGCGAGCATCTGTCGGCCTGTGCCGACGACGGCCAGTTGTACGATCTGATGCCGCTGCCCTTCAGCTTTGAGGCGGTGCGCCGGGTGGCCGCGCGCATCCGCCAGGTCGAAGACGTGCTGGAGCGGCCGCTGATCATCGAGAACGTCTCGGCCTATGCGCGCCTGCCCGGCGAGCTGGACGAGGTGGATTTCGTCCGCGCCGTGCTGGCAGAGGCCGACTGCCAGCTGCTGCTGGACGTCAACAATGTGCAGGTCAATGCCCATAACTTCGGCTTCGACCCGTACGCCTATATCGCGGCGATGCCCGGCGCGCGCATCGCCTATCTGCATGTGGCCGGGCACCTGGACCAGGCGGCCGACCTGAAGATCGACACCCACGGCGCGCCGGTGGACGACCCGGTCTGGGCGCTGCTGGCACACGCCTACGCGGTGCATGGCGTGCGTCCGACCCTGCTGGAGCGCGACTTCAACTTTCCGCCGCTGGCCGAGCTGTACGCCGAGGTGGCGCACATCCGCGCGCTGCAGCAGGAGGCGCCGCGATGAGCGAACGTGATCAGGCGCTCTTTGCCGCGCGCATCCGCGACCCGCAGGCCACGCCGCTGTTGCCGGGCATCCCCGCGGCGCGCATGGCGGTGTACGAGGAACTGTTCTTCAACAACCTCGACGGCTTCATCACCAGCGGTTTTCCGGTGCTCTGCCGGATTCTCGGCGAGCCGCGCCGGCACCGGCTGGTGCGGGCTTTTCTCTGCGAGCAACGCAGCGCCACGCCCTACTTTCTGCAGATAGGCGAGGCGTTCGTCGACTGGCTGCAGCAGGGCGGTGGCGCGGAGCCGGGCGATCCGCCTTTTGTCGCCGAGCTGGCGCATTACGAGCGGGTCGAGCTGGCCCTGGATATCGCTACCGACGCGCTGCCGCTGCAGGGCTGGTCGCCTTTGGCCTTGCCGCTGGCCTATGCCTGGCCGGTACAGCTGCTGAGCGCCGACTACCGGCCTACTGAGCGTCCTGCCGAGCCTACCTGCCTGCTGGCCTGGCGTGACCGCGAGGAGCGGGTGCGCTTCCAGCAGCTGGCGCCCTTCGCCTTTCACCTGGCGCTGCGCCTGCAGGGCGGACAGCCTTGCCGCGATGCACTGCTGGACCTGGCCGAAACCGCCGGTTTACCGGCCGACGACCACTACTTCGCTCACGCTCGGGCACTGCTGGATGAGTGGCAGCGCCAGGATATCTGGAGACCCTCATGCTGAACCTGCTCAACCGCTTTCAGGACGGCCTGGACGCCACCCGCCGCCTGGACTTTCTCGCGCCGCTGCTGCTGCGCCTGTACCTGGTGCCGATCTTCTGGATGGCCGGCACGCACAAGCTGGCGGACATGGAGTCGACCATCGCCTGGTTCGGCAACCCTGACTGGGGCCTGGGCCTGCCGTTCCCGGCGCTGCTGGCCTGGCTGGCGGCGCTGACCGAGGCGGGTGGGGCGGTGCTGCTGCTCCTCGGCCTGGCGGTGCGCTGGATCAGCATCCCGCTGATGGTGACCATGCTGGTGGCGATCTTCGCCGTGCACTGGGAGTTCGGCTGGCAGGCTATTGCCGATCCCTCCGCGCCTTTCGCCAACGAGCGCGTACTGGCGGCGGCAGAAAAACTGGAGCGTGCCCGCGCCATCCTGCAGGAGCATGGCAACTACGCCTGGCTCACGGCCAGCGGGCGTTTCGTCGTGCTGAACAACGGCATCGAGTTCGCCGTTACCTACCTGCTGATGCTGCTGGCGCTGTTCTTCAGTGGTGCGGGGCGCTGGTTGAGTCTGGATCACTGGCTGGCAAGGGTGTTGCGCCGCCGCTGAATGAGGCCCCGGCCCAGGCGGGCCGGGGGATTCGCTGTTATTTCAAAAGGAATTAAAAAGTTCCTCTGTAATTTAACTTTCATATAACTACAACCGAGCTGAAATAACCCCCCGCCAAGATTCCCCCCCAACACGCAGGGCCAATGCCCAGTGTTTTTCTAAAGACCAATAGGGGAATCCTTCGATGAAGCACTTTGCCGGTTTTGCTGCCAGCGCCCTGGCTCTGGCCATTTCCGCCCAGGCTTTCGCCGGTACCGTCACCACTGACGGTGCCGACATCATGATCAAGACCAAAGGTGGCCTGGAAGTCGGCACCACCGACAAGGCATTCAGCTTCAAGCTGGGCGGCCGCATCCAGGCTGACTACAGCCGCTTCGATGGCTTCTACACCAAGAATGGCAACACCGCCGACGCCGGCTACTTCCGCCGCGCCTTCCTCGAGCTGGGCGGTGTGATGTACAGCGACTGGGCCTACCAGGTTAACTACGACTTCTCGCACAACGCCGGTGGCGACAGCCGCAAGGATGACGGCTACTTCGACGAAGCCTCCCTGGCCTACAACGGCTTCGCGCCGGTTTCGATCAAGGCCGGCCGCTTCGACCCGGAATTCGGTCTGGAGAAGGCCACCAGTTCCAAGTGGGTGACTGCCCAGGAGCGCACCGCTGCCTATGACCTGGTCGACTGGGCCAACGGCCACAACGGCGGCATGGGTATCCAGGTGTCCGGCACCGCCGGCAACTCGCTGTACGGTTCCGCCGGCCTGTTCTCCAAGGACGCGACCAACTCCACCGAAGATGGCGACAGCTCTGCCCAGTTCAACCTGCGTGGCGTGTTCGCGCCGATGGCCGAGGCCGGCAAGGTCCTGCACTTCGGCCTCAACTATGCCCAGCGCGACCTCTCCGACACCGAGTTCGACAGCCGCATCCGTAGCCGTCTGGGCATGCGCGGCGTGAGCACCGATGGTGGCCAGGACGCCGGCGACAACGGCAACCGCCTGACCCTGGGCGGCGCCGAGGCGACCGCAGCCGGTACCTTCGACAATGACGCAGCCTGGGGCCTGGAAGCGGCCTGGGCCATGGGCGCCTTCTCCCTGCAGGGCGAGTACATCGCGCGCACCCTGAAGGCCGACGACAACGCCTACGACGACGTCGATTCCGATGGCTACTACGTACAGGCAGCCTACACCCTGACCGGCGAGCCGCGTGGCTACAAGCTCGGCAAGTTCGATGCGATCAAGCCGGCGAACAAGCAGATCGGTGCCTGGGAAGTGTTCTACCGTTACGACCACATCAGCTCCGATGACAACAACGACTATGCGGCGTTCATCAACGCTGACGGCGATGCCGGCAAGAACTTCGGCGACATCGACGACATCGAAGGCAAAGTGCACAACGTTGGTCTGAACTGGTACGCCAACGAGGCGATCAAGATCAGCGGCGTTTACGTCAAGTCCTCGGTCGACAACGCCAAGAACAAGGCTGGCGACGACGACGGCGACGGCTTCGTGATGCGCGCCCAGTACGTCTTCTAAGTACAAGCAGTTCATCCGCTCCTCTTCCTGGCCCCGCTTCTGCGGGGCTTTTTTATTGGCGCGGGGAGCGCCAGGCTTTTATTTGCGCTGGGCAGCCGCCAGACTGGTGGCATGTCGCTTCATACCCTGCATCGTCTCGCCGATATCGCGCCCGCCGCCTGGGACGCCCTGCTGCCGGAGGCACAGCCCTTCCTGCGTCATGCCTTTCTGACGGCCCTGGAGGACAGCGGCAGCGTCGGCGTTCACACCGGCTGGCAGCCTGCGCATCGCCTTTTGCGCGACGCGGCGGGCGAGGTGCGCGCTGCACTGCCGGCCTATATAAAAGAACACTCCTTCGGCGAATACGTATTCGATATGGGCTGGGCCGAGGCCTGCCAGCGTGCCGGTATCGCCTACTACCCCAAGTTGCTCGGTGCCGTGCCTTTCAGCCCGGTCAGCGGGCCGCGCCTGCTGGGCGATCCGCAGCAGGCTGGCGCCTTGCTCGACGAGCTGACGGCGAGCCTGGCGGGCGAGGGGCTTTCCGGTCTGCATGTCAATTTCCTGCGTGCCGAGGACGACGCACTGTTCGAGGCGCGTGAGGGTTGGCTGCAGCGCCTGGACTGTCAGTATCACTGGCGCAATCGCGGCTATCGCGACTTCCAGGACTTCCTCGATGCGCTCAATTCGCGCAAGCGCAAGCAGCTGCGCAAGGAGCGCGAGCAGGTGGCGGGGCAGGGCATCGACTTCCGCTGGCAGCTGGGCGGCGAGTTGCGCGAGGCGGACTGGGACTTCGTGTATGCCTGCTACGCCAGCACCTACCATGTGCGCCGCCGCGCGCCCTACCTGACCCGCGCCTTCTTCAGCCTGCTGGCCGAACGCATGCCCGAGGCGATCCGCGTGGTCAGCGCCCTGCAGCAAGGTCGCCCGGTGGCCATGGCCTTCAGCCTGGTCGCTGGCGGGCGTTTCTATGGTCGCTACTGGGGCTGCCTGGGCGACTTCGACCGCCTGCACTTCGAGACCTGCTTCTATCAGGGGATCGAGCGCGCCATCGCCGAAGGCCTGCAGTGTTTCGACGCCGGCGCGCAGGGCGAGCACAAGCTGATCCGCGGCTTCGAGCCGGTCATCACGCGCTCCTGGCACTACCTGCTGCACCCGGGGCTGCGCGCCGCGGTGGCGAACTTCCTGGCTGAGGAGCGGCCGGCGCTGCGGGCCTATGCCGAGCAGGCGCGGCAGCTGCTGCCCTATCGCCAGACTGGAGACTGAACATGCGTCGCGCCCTGTTCATCTGCAGTCGCAATCGCTTGCGCAGCCCCACGGCGGAGCAGCTGTTCGCCGTCTGGCCGGGCGTAGAGAGCGATTCTGCCGGCTTGGCGCCAGACGCCGAGGTGCCCTTGTCCGCCGAGCAGCTGCACTGGGCCGAGCTGATCTTCGTCATGGAACGCGTCCACCAGCGCCGCCTGCAGCAGCGCTTCGGCGCGCTGCTCAAGGGCAAGCGGGTGATCTGCCTGGGCATTCCCGACGACTACCAGTACATGCAGCCCGAGCTGGTCGAGCTGCTGCAGCGCAAGGTGGGAGGCTACCTGCGATGAGCCTCATTTTGCGCCCCAGGCCCTGGAAATGGCTGGGCATGCTGCTCGGCTGCCTGGCGTTCTGTGGGGTGGCGGTGCTGATGCTGCGTGATGGGCGGCTGGCCGGCTGGTTCTGCCTGGCGGTATTCGGCCTGGGTAGCCTGATCGCTGCGCTGGCCTTGTTGCCGGGGGCCAACTACCTGCGCCTGGACGAGGAGGGCTTTACCTTCAGCTCGCTGTTCCGTGCCCACCCTGTGCGTTGGGCAGAGGTGCAGGACTTTGCTCAGGTGCAGGTGGCGTCGAACCGCATGGTCGGCTGGCGTTATCGCGAGGGGCGGGAGCCCGAGGGGCGCGGCGTGCGCCTGTCGCTGGCCATCGCCGGTTGCCATGCGGCGCTGCCGGAGAACTACGGACTGGGCGCCGAGGAACTGGCGCGGCGCCTGGAACTGCTGCGCCTGGCGCACGCCAGCGGCGATATCGCCGGTGCCCTGGCGCTGCTGGCGCAGCCCAGGGCCTGAGCGGGCTCAGAGCTTTTTCGCGCTGAGGATCAGCACCGGCTCGACCGGCACGTTCTGGTGCATGCCGCGGTTGCCGGTGCGCACCTTGGCGATGCGGTCGACCACATCCATGCCGCGCACCACCTTGCCGAATACCGCGTAGCCGAAGTCGCGGCCGCCGTGGTTGAGGAAGTCGTTGTCCTTGTGGTTGATGAAGAACTGGCTGGTGGCCGAGTCCACCGCCTGGGTGCGGGCCATGGCGACGGTGCCGCGGTCGTTGCGCAGGCCGTTGTCGGCCTCGTTCTTGATCGGCTTGAAGGTGTCCTTCTGGCCCATGTCGGCATCGAAGCCGCCGCCCTGGACCATGAAGCCCGGGATCACCCGGTGGAACTGGGTGCCGTTGTAGAAGCCGGATTCGACATAGCCGAGGAAGTTCTGCGTGCTGATCGGCGCCTTCTCGGCGTTCAGCTCGATCTCGATGTCGCCGTAGCTGGTGGTCAGCACCACGTGCGGGTTCTCGGCGGCGAACAGGCTGGTGCTCAGCAGCAGGCCGGCGGAAAGGAGGAGTTGCTTCAGCATGGTTGCGGGTCCTTGTTGTCGTGTTGCGGTTGAGGTTGCTCGACCTGGGCGAGGAAGTCGTCCAGGACAGCGTTGAAACGATCCGGCTGGTCCATCGGGGTGGCGTGGCGCGAACGCTCGATCACCACCAGGCGGGCGTTTGGCAGTTCGGCCACGTAGGCCTGCTTGGCTGTCACCGGGGTGTAGTCGCGGTCGCCGCTGATCACCAAGGTAGGACAGGTGATGGCGGCCAGGCGTTCGCGCACGCCCCAGCCGATGATGGCGTCGAGGCTGGCGAGGTAGGCGCGCTTGTCGTTCTGTGGCCAGCGTTGTTCGACCTTGGCGCGCAGCTCGGCCTGCTCCGGGTAGGGAAAGAGCAGGCGGCCCAGGCCCTTGCCGATGGTCTGCAGGCTCAGCAGGCGTGACAGGCTCCAGCGCTTGGCCAGCATCCACCAGTCGGCCAGGCTTTTGGCCTTCACTTCGGGGGCGCTGTTGACGATGCACAGGCTGCGCAGCAGTTCGGGGCGGTCGACGCCCAGCTGGAAGCCGACCATGCCGCCCATGGAGATACCGACCAGATGCACTGGCGGCAGGTCCAGCTGCTCGATCAGCGCCGCCACGTCAGCGGCGAAGGCGGCCATGCTGTAGCGTTCGCGCGGCTTGTCGGAGCGGCCGTGGCCGCGCAGGTCGATCGCCAGCACGCGGCGCTGCTGCTGCAGGTGGGGAAGCTGGTATTCCCAGTCCTGGATGCTCGAGCCCAGGCCGTGCACCACCACTAGCGGTTCGCCCTGGCCATGGTCCTCGTAGTACAGCTGGCAGCCGGCGTGTTCGAAGTAGGGCATGACGCGGCCTCAGGCGTTGGGTAGCGGGGCGGCGAAGGGCGCCTCCAGCGGCGCGCCGTCGAAGTTCTTGACCAGCTCGATGAGGATCTGGGTGGCCGGGCCGAGCACCTTGTCCTTGTTGCTGTACAGGCAGAAGCGCGGCTTGCGTGTGCCGCCCTGTTCCATCGGCAGCGGTTTGAGCAGGCCCTCGGCCAGTTCGCGGGCAATCAGGTGGCGTGGCAGCCAGGCGAAACCCAGGCCGCTGGAGACGAAGGTGCGCGCGGTGGGCAGGCTGCCGACCGTCCAGCGTTGCTCGGCGCCGAGCCAGCCCGAGTCGCGGGGCTGGATGCGCCCGCTGTCGCGGGTTACCACCTGCATCTGGCCTTCGAGGTCCTGGAAGGTCACCTCGCGTTGCAGGCGGTGCAGCGGGTGTTCCGGGTGGGCCACGGCGATGAATTCCACCTCGCCCAGCTCGATGGGCAGGTAGCCGGTAATGTTGAGGGCGCTGATGGCCAGGTCGGCGGAGCCTTCCTTGAGCACTTCCTCGACCCCGGACAGCACCTCCTCGCGCAGGCGCACGCGGCAGCCGCGGCTCTGCGGCATGAAGGCCGAGAGGGTGCGCACGATGTTGGCGGTGGGGTAGGCGGCGTCCACCACCAGGCGTACTTCGGCTTCCCAGCCCTGCTCCATGTGGTGGGCCAGTTCTTCCAGCTGGCTGGCCTGCTTGACCAACTGCCGCGAGCGGCGCAGCAACACTTCGCCGGCTTCGGTGAGCACCGCCTTGCGCCCGTCGATGCGCAGCAACGGTGCGCCCAGTTGCTCCTGCATGCGCGCCACCGTGTAGCTCACCGATGATTGCGAGCGGTGCAGCGCCTCGGCTGCCTGGGCGAAGCCGCCGTGGTCCACCACCGCCTGCAGGGTACGCCATTGATCCAGGGTGACACGGGGCGCTTTCATCGCCGCTTCCTCATTGAACAGTTAATTTCGAGACAGCACACTAGGCACCCCCAAAAGGAGAGTGCCGATGAAAAACTGCTGCCTGGTCCTGCTTGCCCTGCTGCCGCTTACCGCTGCAGCCTATCCCACCGAGCTGGAGAAGCAGATGAATGGCGCCGAGGTTTCCGCCACCGTCCAGCAGATCGACAGCAACATTGGCGGCCTTACTCTTTACAACTACGGCCTCACCGACGCCAAGTGCACCGCCCAGTTCCGCAATGGCCCCGAGGCGCCGCGTACCCGCTCCGCCGAACTCAAGGCCGGGGAAAGCGTGACCCAGACCGTGAAGTTCGCTCGCAGCATCATCCGGCTGCGGGTGAATGTGACCTGCCAGCCCAAGTGAGACTAGGGCGCGCCGCTAAATAAATCAACTTTGTTGATCATTTGTAGCGGATATTTGCGCTTTTTTATCTTATTGGCTGACCATAATCTGCACTCCATCGAAGCCCAACAACCCCGATGGAGTTAGCCCAATGTCCCGCATCCTCGTTATCGAAAGCAGTGCCCGTCAGGAAGGTTCCGTTTCCCGCCAGCTGACCGCCGATTTCCTCGCCCAGTGGCAGGCCGCCCATCCGCAGGATGAGGTCAAGGTCCGCGACCTGGCCAAGCAGCCGGTGCCGCACCTCGACGAAACCCTGCTGGCTGGCTGGATGAAGCCCGCCGAGCAGCAGAGCGATGCCGAGAAGGCCGCCGCCGCGCGCTCCAACGAGCTGACCGACGAGGTACTGGCCGCCGACGTGCTGGTGCTGGCCGCGCCGATGTACAACTTCGCCATCCCCAGCACCCTCAAGGCCTGGCTGGACCACGTACTGCGTGCCGGCGTCACCTTCAAGTACACCGAAACCGGCCCGCAGGGCCTGCTCACCGGCAAGCGCGCCTACGTACTGACCGCCCGTGGCGGCATCTACGCCGGCAGCGGCATGGACCACCAAGAGCCTTACCTGCGCCAGGCACTGGCCTTCATCGGCATCCACGACGTGCAGTTCATCCATGCCGAGGGCCTGAACATGGGCGCCGAGTTCTCCGAGCAGGGTCTGGCCAAGGCGCGCGAGCAACTGGCCCAGGTCGCCTGATCACCTGACTCTCCCCTGGGGCCGACTGTCTCGGTCCGTCCACCGGCTCGCGCGGGCGCTCCTCCCGGCGGGCCGGTTTTTTCTTGCCTGCGGCAATGTCCGTGGTCCTGCTCAGCGCAGCCAGAGCAGGCTCAGCATGCCCAGCGCGAGCAGGATCAGGGCGATGCCCGAGAGGCGCTCCAGCCATGGTAGGGCACGGGTGAAGCGGGCGAGCACGGTCTGGTTGCCGATCAGCAGCGCCACCAGTACGTCCCACAGCAGCACCACGGCGAACATCCAGACGCCATACAGGGTCTTCCAGAACGCGCTGGTGTGCGGCGGTGTCAGCATTGCCGCCAGGCTGGCGTAGAACAGCGCGTTCTTCGGATTGAAGATGCCTGACAGAAAACCCATGCCCAGGGCGCGCCACCAGGCGTCGATACCAGGTGCTGTACGCGTGCCGCAGAGCGCCAGTGGCGTGCTGCCGGCATGGCGCAGGAACGCCACGCCGAGGTACAGCAGGTAGGCGCAGCCCGCCAGCTGCAGGGTCATGAACAGCGAGCTGCCGGGCCGTAGTGCCGCCGTGCCGACAAAGGCTGCCACGATGAATAGCGCGTTGGCCAGGGCGATGCCCAGGCAGGCGCCGCTGGCTATCCGCCAGCCGGCAGCCAGTGAGGTGCGGGCGATGAGGAAGAAGTCGGGGCCGGGGGACAGCAGTGCCAGGAAGTGCGCGGCGGCAATGAAGAGAAAGGATTGCATGGCGACTCGCTCGATTTTTCCGCAGCGTGTCAGCCGTGACCCTGACCAGTATTGAAGAAAATTGCAGACCTAGGCGCGAAAGCGTCCGGGGGTAATGCCGGTGTAGGCCTTGAACACCCGCTGAAAGTGCGCCTGGTCGGCAAAGCCCAGTCCGTAGGCCACGTCCGCCAGGCTTGTGCCGTTCAGCAGTTGCTCCTTGGCGAGGTTGATGCACAGGTTGAGCTGCCAGGCATGCGGCGTCATGCCTGTGATGGCGCGGAAAGTGCGGATCAACTGGTAGCGGCTCATCTCGCTCAATTGCGCCAGTTCGTGCAGCGACACATCGGCCGCCGGCGAGCGCTGTAAGCGGTCGAACACCGCCCGCAGTCTGCCGGCCTGCGCGGTGTCGGGACCGGGCACCTCGATGCCGTGCGCGTGTGTGGCATCGAAGTCGCCGATGAATTCGATCACCGCGGCCTCCTTGTCCGCCGCGGCGGCATCGGAGAAGAGCAGGGCGTTGAGCCGGCAGAAGCGGGCATAGCGTGCGGGCTCAGCGATGATCCGCACCGGCTCGTCAGGAGCCACCGGGCCCAGCGCCGACTCGCGGCGCAGTGCCTGCATCCACTCAGCATCCAGATACAGCATCTGGTAGCTCCAGGCCGTTCCGCTCGCCGGGTTGCAGGCGTGAACACGTGCTGCCGGTACCCAGACCAGCGTGCCGGGGTACAAGGCGACGGGCTGGTCGCCGGCGCCGCTGAACAGGCTGCGGCCCTCGTCTACCGCTCCGATGGAGAACGTCGGGTGGCTGTGCGGTTTGTAGCAGGCTCGGCTGTGGCAGGCGCGGCGGCTCTCCATGTGTGGCAGGGCCGGGTCACGCCAGAACGCCTCTATCGTTGCGGAGGCTGGCACGGGCGATGGCTCGTAGGGATAAGGCACGCTGGACTCGGCGGGATGGGCTGGCACGGAGCTGAGAGTCTACGGTTTTTTCGGCGGTGTGCAGCAGCGACGCCCAGGTTGGCGTGAGGTGTATGGGCAACAAATTCGTCTTCTGTGTTTGAAATATTGAACGCTCTGTGTTGCCATAGCGCACCTTGAGTCGGGTGGTCGGAGGCGCTGGTGCAATTGTCGGGTCGTGGTGTGGCGTTGTCGGTGGCAGCGTCGGTGTTGTTCGTCCTGATTCCCGGCTACGTGCGCGAGCTGGCGCCGCTGGACGGCCTGCAGGTGTTCGCCCAGCGCATCCTCTGGTCGATTCCGGCGGTCCTGTTGCTGGTGGCCATGGCCCGCCAGTGGGATGTGCTCGGTGCCGCTTTCGTACGCCTGCGCCGCGAGCCGCTTTTGCTGCTCGCCTTGCCGCTGGCGGCAGCGCTGATGGGCGTGCAGTGGCTGCTGTTCGTCTGGGCGCCGCTGGCCGGCAGAATGCTCGATGTGTCGCTCGGCTACTTCCTGCTGCCGCTGGCCATGGTGCTGGTCGGCCGGCTGTTCTATGGCGAGCGCCTGCGCCCACTGCAGCGCCTTGCCGTGGGCTGTGCGTTGCTCGGTGTGGCGCATGAGCTGTGGCTGACCCAGGCCTTCTCCTGGGTGACCCTGGTGGCGGCGCTTGGCTATCCGCCGTACTTCATGCTGCGCCGCTGGATGCGGCTGGACGCGCTGTCCGGCTTCGTCCTGGAGATGCTGGTGCTGGCGCCGCTGGGCATCTGGCTGATTCATGCCTATGGGCCACCAGCGGTATTCGAGCAGGCTCCGCAGTTGTGGTGGCTGTTGCCCGGCCTGGGACTGCTCAGCGCCCTGGCTTTCGGCGCCATGATGGCGGCCAGCCGCCTGTTGCCGCTGGGGCTGTTTGGCATTCTCAGTTATGTGGAACCGGTGCTGCTGTTCGGCGTCGCCGTGCTGTTCCTCGGCGAGGCCTTCGCGCCGCAGCAGCTGTGGACCTACCTGCCGATCTGGCTGGCGGTGCTGCTGATCGGCTGGGACAGCGCGCGCCTGCTGCGCAAGCAGGCGCGGCAGCTGGGCTAGTCGGCGCTTGCGTGCAACACCCGGTAGTTCAGCTGGGCGACGCCGCTGGGAAAGAGCCGGTGCGCCTGCAGACTCAAGCGCTGTTCCAGGCCGCCGGCGAACAGCTGGACGCCGGCGCCGAGCAGGTGCGGGATGACGCTGACCACCAGTTCATCGAGCAGCCCGGCGGCCAGGCAATTGCCTGCCAGACTGCCGCCCCCGACCAGCCAGACCCGTTGGCAGCCGCGTTCGGCCAGTTCTTCCAGGGCGTCACTGGGCGTGCAGTGGCGGCCGTGCACATCCGCCGGTGGCTGTTGCAGCGGGTTGCGCGCCAGCACCAGGCAGGGCTTGCCGGGGTAGGGCCAGTCGTTGCCGAGGCCGCGCACCATGTCGTAGGTGGCGCGGCCCATCAGCAGCCCGTCGATGCCCTGGTAGAACTGCCCGTAGCCATGATCGTCGCCTGTGGCCTCGATGGCTTCCAGCCAGTCCACGGTGCCGTTGGGGCGGGCGATGTAGCCGTCCAGGCTGGCGGCGACGTAGTAGACCAGTTGCGGCTTCATGTGAGCGCCTCGGTGCGACCGCCGATCAGTCCAGCACGTTCTCGATGATCTCGTAGATCAGCCCGGTGGCCAGGGTCACCAGGACCACGTCGGTGCCGACCTGGCGCCACTCGTAGCCGTCGTAGTGCGGCAGCTGGCCGAGCAGGCGGTTGTCGAAGCGCTTGGCGATGCCCGGCGGCAGCGGCTTGCCACGCGCCAGGTTCTTGCGGATGCCGGGCGGCAGCGATTGCGCTGGCCCGATCAGTTCGCGGTTGTCACCGAGGACAATGCGCACCCGGCCGATGTCGATGCTCGGGCCGCGCAGGTCGACGGTGACATCGTCACCGCCGTGCTTGTCGTGCTTGGGCGCGGCGCCGACGCTGTTGAGCCCGAGGGCGAGGGTGGCGGCGATCAGGGCGAGGGGCAGGGTACGGGGCATGGTGCCTTCTCCGGTACGGGGTACAGGTATCGAGTGCGGCCGTGCCTGATCGTTCCCTCAGGCTGGCGCGCGGCTGCGGTGGTCCAGCACTCGCAGTATGGCGCGCAGCAGCATGCCGTACAGCGGCACGAACAGCATCAGGCTGACGGCCAGCTTGACCCCGTAGTCGACCGTGGCGATCTCCACCCAATGCTCGGCCATGAAGGGGTTGTCGCTGCGCCAGAAGGCCACCGAGAAGAAGGCGAAGGTGTCCAGCAGGTTGCCGAGGATGGTCGAGGCGGTCGGCGCGATCCACCACTGCGGCAGCTGACGCAGGCGGTCGAACACCTGGATATCGAGCAACTGGCCGAGCACGTAGGCGAGGAAGCTGGCCACCGAGATGCGCAGGACGAATTCGTTGTACTCGCCCAGCGCCGCCAGGCCACGGAAGGCGCCTTCCTGGAACAGCACCGAGACCACGTAGGAGGCGAGCAGGGCGGGGATCATCACCCGCGCGATCACCTGGCGCGCCGGGCCCTTGCCGAGCAGGCGCACGGTCAGGTCGCTGGCCAGGAAGATGAACGGGAAGCTGAATGCGCCCCAGGTGGTGTGCCAGCCGAACAAGGTGATTGGCAGCTGCACCAGGTAGTTGCTGGCGATGATGATGAGGATATGGAAGGCGATCAGCACGGCCAGGGCCGAACGCTGGTGCGCGGTCTGCGAAACGAGCATGGAGGCTACCTTTTTTAGGGATGGGGTTAGGGAACCCATGCCGGCCGGGATGGCAGGCGGCGCGCATTCTATCCGTTTGCAAGGATTTGTACAAAATTCGATCAAATACGCTCTTTTGCCCCGACAACCGGTAACCTATGCGGCTGTTTCCGATTTTCCGTGCCGAGGTAAGCCCCAGTGTTCTCCCAATTCGCCCTGCATGAACGCCTGCTCAAGGCCGTCGCCGAGCTGAACTTCACCGAGCCGACGCCGGTGCAGCAGGCGGCCATTCCGCCGGCGCTGGAAGGGCGCGACCTGCGGGTGACGGCGCAGACCGGCAGCGGCAAGACCGCGGCCTTCCTGCTGCCGCTGCTCAACCGCCTGCTCGGTGATGCCAGCTCGAAGCAGCGCACCGACGTGCGTTCGCTGATCCTGCTGCCGACCCGCGAGCTGGCCCAGCAGATCCTCAAGGAGGTCGAGCGCTTCTCCCAGTACACCTTCATCAAGGCTGGCCTGGTCACCGGCGGCGAGGACTTCAAGGAGCAGGCCGCGTTGCTGCGCAAGCAGCCCGACCTGCTGATCGCTACCCCCGGCCGGCTGATGGAGCACCTCAACGCCGGCAGCCTCAAGCTCAATGGTGTCGAAGTGCTGGTGCTGGATGAGGCCGACCGCATGCTCGATCTGGGCTTCGCCGAGGACATCGAGCGCATCACCCACGAATGCGCCAACCGCCAGCAGACCCTGCTGTTCTCCGCCACCGGCGGCGGCAAGGTGCTGCGCGAGATGATCGCCAAGGTGCTGCGCGAGCCGCTGCATCTGAAGCTCAACAGCGTCGACCAGCTCAGTGCGACCACCGTCCAGCAGATCATCACGGCCGACGATGCCATGCACAAGGAGCGCCTGGTGCAGTGGCTGCTGTCCAACGAGCCGCACCGCAAGGCGATGATCTTCTGCAACACCCGCGCCCAGGTCGACCGTCTCTACGGCCATCTGGTGGCCCTGGACTACAAGGCCTTCGTGCTGCATGGCGAGAAGGACCAGAAGGACCGCAAGCTGGCCATCGACCGCTTCCGCCAGGGCGGCAGCAAGGTGCTGGTGGCCACCGATGTGGCCGCCCGCGGCCTGGATATCGACGACCTCGATCTGGTGATCAACTTCGACATGCCGCGCTCCGGTGACGAGTACGTGCACCGCATCGGCCGTACCGGCCGCGCCGGCGCCAGCGGCCTGGCGATCTCGCTGATCTGCCACAACGACTGGAACCTGATGTCGAGCATCGAGCGCTACCTCAAGCAGCGCTTCGAGCGCCGCGTGATCAAGGAGCTCAAGGGCAGTTACCAGGGGCCGAAGAACGTCAAGGCGTCCGGCAAGGCGGTCGGCGTGAAGAAGAAAAAGACCGACAAGAAGGACGGGGCCAAGAAATCGGCGACCAAGACGGCACCCAAGCGCCGCGCCAACGCACCCAAGGCGGCGCCCCTGGTCAGCCAGGACGGCATGGCCCCGCTCAAGCGCAAGAAGCCGGCAGCGGAGTGAGGATGCTGCCCCCTCTCCCGTTTACGGGAGAGGGTTGGGGAGAGGGGCGTGGCTGGTTTGCCCTCTCCCCCAGCCCCTCTCCCACAGGTGGGAGAGGGGAACATATAGGTCAGCGGTGAAACGAGAAGGGGGCCAGCAGGCCCCCTTTTTCTTTTGGCGAAACCGCTCAGGGCACGATCAGGATCTTGCCGTCACGTTCACCGCTGGCAGCCGCGGCTACCGCTTCCTTGATTTGCGCCACGCTGTAGGTGGCGGCGATGCGCGCCTTGAGCTTGCCGCTGGCGATCAGCTGGGTGAGCTCGCCGAACACCTTCATCTGCTCGGCCGGGGTGGCCTTCTGGAACCACTTGGCCAGCCAGAAGCCGCGCAGGGTCACGTCACGGAACACGAAGGAGGCTGCCGATACCTGGCACGGCTGGCCGCTCATCAGGCCGTAGTTGACCAGGGTGCCGCTCTCGCTGAGGCAGGCCGCGATGTGGTCGGTAGCCGGGCCGCCGATGGCGTCGATGCCGAGCATCAGCTTGGCGCCGCCGGTGGCCTCGCGCACGCGCTTGTGCAGGTCGGGGCCGTCCACCAGCACCACATCACCACCCTCGGCCTGGACCCCGGCCACCGCCGACTCGCGGCGTACCACGTTGATGGTCTTGAAGCCGCGCAGTTTGGCCAGCTGGATCAGGTAGCCACCGACACCGGAGTTGGCGGCGTTCTGGATCACCCAGTCACCGGGTTGCAGGTCGACGAACTGGCTGAGCAGCAAGGAGGCGGTCGGCGGGTTGATGGTCATCATCGCCAGCTGCTGCGGGTCGGCATCCGGTAGCGGGATCAGCTTGTCGGCGGGGGCGTTGAGGTGGGTCACCCAGGTACCGCAGCCGACCGGCAGCAGCACGGTCTGGCCGACCTTGAGGTGCTTGACGCCTTCACCCAGCTGCTCGACGCGGCCGACACCCTCGTTGCCGCCGATGGCCGGAAGCGGCGGCAGCATGCCGTATTCGCCGGTCAGGGTGAGCACGTCGGACGGGTTGATCGGCGCGGCCAGCACCTTGACCAGGGCCTGGCCGGCGGCCAGTGGCGGCAGCTCCAGCTTGACCGCTTCGATCACGTCCTGCGGAACTTTTCCGCGGTGTTGGTATTCGGCTTTAAGCATGGCAGTTCTCCATCGGCTGAGAGCGCTGAGTCTAGCCGCAAGAGGCTGCCACCGGATGAATCGGCCGGCATATCCGCGAGTGATAGCACCCATTCGCGAGCAGCGCCTATGCTTGGCAGACTGACAGGGGGAACTGAATGTTTCGACGCGTCTGGCCGTGGCTGCTGGTGACACTGGCGCCCGTCTTGCAGGCCGAGTCTTTGCGCGTGGGCTTTGGTACGCACAAGCCGCCTTATGTGTTCGAGGGCGAGCACCGTGGCCTGGAGTACGACATCGTGGCGGCGGCGGTGCGTGCCGCCGGGGATGAGCCGCAGGTTTACTACGCACCGATGGAGCGCCTGCACTTGGCCCTCAGTCGTGGTGATCTGGATGGCATTGCCACCACCAATCCCTACAGCGGCATCGAGGCGTTCTACTCCGAGCCCTATATTCGTTGTCAGAACGTGGTCATGGCACTGTCGTCGCGTGGCTATCGCATTACCAGCATCGCGGATCTGCACGGTTATTCGATCAGCAGCTTCCAGCGCGCCCGTTTTCTGCTGGGGCCGGCATTTCAGGCCATGGCCGAGGCCAACCCGCGTTACCGCGAGGAGGCGCAGCAGATCAACCGCAATCGCCTTCTGTACAGCGGGCGCATTGATCTGGTGGTTGGCGACCCGCGCATCCTGAGGTACTTCAACCACGAGGTCGCCGATCAGGTCGATATCCGCCAGCCGGTGACCCAGTACATGCTGTTCCCGCCGACGGCCTACAGTGTCGGCTTCCGCCTGGCCGAGCAGCGTGATCGCTTCGACCGCGGCCTGGCGGCGATCCGGGCCAGCGGCGAATACGCGCGCATCGAGCAGCGCTACGCGGATTATTGAGCGGGTTCAGAACTTCTCGCTGAGTCCCAGGTAGCGCCACTGGCCCGCCGGCACCTTGGCCAGGCCGGTACGGCCGAAGCGCAGGCGACGGATGCCCAGCACCTGCAGGCCGACGTGCTCGCACATGTAGCGCAGCTGCCCCGGTTGTACCGCCTTGATGGCGAAGCGCAGCCGCGTTTCGCTCTGCCAGCTGACCTTGCACGGCGGCAGGGTCGTGCCCTTGTAGCTGAAGCCGAAGCTCAGGCGCTTGATCCCTTTCTCGTCCAGGCTGCCGGCCACATCCACCAGGTATTCCTGTTCCAGCTCCGCACCTTTTTCCTTGAACAGGCGCTGCACCGCATGGCTCTGGCTGAACACCAGCAGGCCGCTGGCGTCGGTTTCCAGCGGGGTGAGCAGCTCCAGGCGACGCAGGTGGCGTTGCAGCGGGCGGATGCCGCTGGGGTCTTCGCTCCAGTGGTGCGCATGGCTGAGCAGCTGCTGGGTGGAGTTGGCGCCCAGGCCGCAACCGAGGCCGACCGGCTTGTGCAGCAGCAGGGTGACCGGTAGCTGGGTTTCGGCCTTGGCGCCGGGCAGCAGCACCACCTGTTCGTGGGTTACCGGGTGCTGGGGTTCTTCCACCACCTGGCCGTCCACCGTGACCCAGCCCCCTTCGATGTACAGCTCGGCTTCGCGCCGCGAGCAGGAGGTGAGCTGGATCAGGCGTTTGGACAGGCGTTCGGCTTCGGTCATGGTGGTGGGTGTCACATCGGGAAATGAACGGCATTGTACCCGGCCTGGGGGCTTTGCCGGGATTGCGCTACAAGGTTAGCGACGGATCGGGAGAACTACGATGAAACGAGCACTGCTGGCGCTGGCCGTGACGAGCCTGCTGGCGCTGACTCCGCCGGTCATGGCCGAGCGCAGCGAGCTGGGCGCATTGCAGCTGACCGAGGTGATCGGTGGTCTTGAGCATCCCTGGGCTCTGGCCTTCCTGCCAAAGGGGCAGGGCTGCCTGATCAGCGAGCGCCCCGGGCGTCTGCGTCTGCTGGATGCGCAGGGGCGCCTGCATCCGCCGCTGGGCGGCGTGCCGGCGGTATTCGCCCGTGGTCAGGGCGGGTTGCTGGATATCGCGCTGTCGCCAAGCTTCGCCACCGATCGCCTGGTCTACCTGAGCTACGCCGAGGCGGACGACGAGGGGCAGCGGGCCGGCACGGCGGTCGGCTATGGTCGGCTGAAGGAGGACCTGAGCGCGCTGGAGGGGTTCCGGGTGATTTTCCGCCAGCTGCCCAAGCTCTCCGAGGGTATCCACTTCGGCTCGCGCATGGCCTTCGGTGCTGATGGCCAGCTGTACGTGAGCCTGGGCGAGAACAACCAGCGGGCAACCGCGCAGCAGCTGGACAAGCTGCAGGGCAAGCTGGTGCGCCTGCAGCCGGGCGGTGGGGTACCGGTGGATAACCCCTTCGTCGGCCGCGAGGGCGTACGCCCTGAGATCTGGTCCTATGGTCACCGCAACCCGCAGGGGCTGGCGCTCAATCCCTGGAGTGGCCAGCTCTGGCTGCATGAACATGGTCCGCGCGGCGGCGACGAGATCAATATCCCCAGGGCGGGGCGCAACTACGGCTGGCCGAAGGCAACTCATGGCATCAATTACAGCTTCCTGCCGATTCCCGAGGCCGAGGGCGCGGCAGTGGCCGGCACCGAGCCGCCGCATCATGTGTGGGAGAAGTCCCCGGCGGTTTCCGGCATGGCCTTCTACAGCGCCGAGCGCTTTCCGGCCTGGCAGCACAGTCTGTTCATCGGGGCGCTGGCGGGGCAGGCGCTGATTCGCCTGCAGCTGCAGGGCGACCAGGTGGTGCATGAGGAGCGTCTGCTGCAGGACCGGGGCTGGCGCATCCGCGATGTGCGCCAGGGGCCTGATGGCTTTCTCTACCTGCTGACCGATGCACCGGACGGCAAGCTGGTTCGGTTGGGCCTGGCCTCAGGCCGGTAGGGGCTGACCAGGGGGGGGAGAGCAGCATGTAGCCCGGATGTAATCCGGGAAGCAGGCGGTGCGTTCCCCGGATTGCATCCGGGCTACGGTTCTTCTCCCAGGGAGAGGGGAGAGCAGGCCGCGGTTCAGTGCGCCGCCGCCTCCATGGCCGACTCCGGCTCCTGGGCCGCCACCAGTTCGGGCGGCAATGGCTCGGTGACCACGCTGAAGTCGCTGATGCGGATGGCGCCGTGGCCTTCGCCCAGCAGATGGAAGGAGAAGGCCTTGCGCGTTTCCGGGTTGTCGAAGTCGAAACTCAGCTGGATGCTTTCACCGCGCTTGAGCTGTGGCAGCGGCGGTATCGCCAGGCTGTTGTCGCGGTCGAATTCCTTGGTCAGCAGACGCAGTGCCGCGCCGTTGCGATCCAGACGCACGGCCTCGATCTTCAGGGTCACGCGGGTACGGGTGCCCTTGGGCATTTCCAGGTACTGGGCGCCGATCAGGTTGTCCGCCCACTCGTCACGCGACTCGGGCTTGAGGTCGATCCGTTCGCGGTTGGCGAACTGGTAGCGCTGGCCGATCTGGCCGCCGGTGATGGACTGGTCGAGCAGGTCCGCACGCTGGCTGACCAGGCGCGCCTGGCGGCCGGTAACCCGCCCCAGGTACTGGGATTCGGCGGCGATGAAGCGGGTGCTTTCATAACGCCGGCACACCTGCTGGAAGGTGCACTCGGTGAACACCTTGCCGTCGTGCTGGCGCAGCAGGCCGTTGGTGTAGGACATGATCTCGCGCGGCGTGGCGTAGTCGCGGAACAGCGAGCGCCCGGCAATGTTGTCCGGCACCGGCAGGTCGAAGTAGTCGAGCACCGATGCGGTCAGGTCGACATGGCCGTACACCCCGGTTTTAACCGCTGGCAGCTTGTCGCCCTGCGGGGCGAATACCAGGTTGAAGCCCCAGGCCGAGGCCAGGCGCACGTTCTCCAGGCCGTGGGATTCGTCGGAGGTGACGATCACCAGGGTGTCCTTGAGTACGCCCTGCTTTTCCAGCCCTGTGAGGAAGTCGGCCACCGCGTCGTCCAGGTAGCCGATGGCGGCCTGCTTGGCGGTGGGGTAGCGCTCCAGATACGCCTTGGGCGCGGAGTAGGGCTGGTGGGTACCGACGGTGAGCAGGGTGAGCATCCATGGCTGCTGGTTCTGCCGCAGTTGCTGGACGTATTTCAGCGCGCCTTCGAAGTAGGCCTTGTCGTCCATGCCCCAGGGGAACTCCAGGTAGGGCTTGTTCTTGAACCAGTCGCGGCCATGGGTCTGCTGGAAGCCCATGTGCGGCATGATCTGGTCCTTGGCCATGAAGCGCAGGCCGGCACCCTGCAGGAAGTGGGTGCGGAAACCCATCATGCCCAGTTGGTGCGGCAGGCACTGCTGGTTGCGGGTCTCGCTGGTCAGCAGCTCGACGCCCTTGGGCGTGCCGGAGTTCAGTTTCTCGTAGTCGCCGCAGAGCATTGCGTACAGGCCGCGAATGGTCTGGTGGTTGTGTAGCACATAGTCCGGCGTGGTCATGCTGCGCTCTGCCCATTGGCTCAGGCGCGGCATCAGGTCTTCCGCGTAGGGGCTGCCGATCAACTGGCGATTCTTGGCGATGTAGGCACCGGGGATGCCTTCGAGGGTGACGATCAGCACGTTGCGCGCCTTGCCGCCACCCGGCAGCAGCGGGGTGCCGGAGAGGTCGAGCTTGGTCAGGCCGTCGATGTCCGGCGGCAGGCCGGATTCTTCGCCGGCGTACCAGTCCTCGATGGCCACGCGGGCGCGGCTGGTGCTTTCGGCGAGGACCTTGTGCGGCAGGTTGAACAGTTGCCACTGGTCTTTTTCGCTGGGCGCCAGGTACTGGTCGGCAGCATGCCCCAGCAGCAGGACGGCGGGCAGCGCGTAGGTATAGCGAGACAGTCTCGGCCCCTGGCGGCGGCCGAGCAGCAGGCAGGCCAGCGCCGCGACGGTCAGCGCACCCGCCAGCAGCGGATAGCGGATGCCACTGCCCTGGGTGGACTGGCTGACGAACTGCGGGTCACTGAGGTATTTGAGGTCGCTGGGCTCGGGCATGCGCCCCACCGCATTGACCAGCTCGGCATTGCCCAGCAGCATCAGCGCCCAGGCCACGGCCAGCGGTGCGGCCAGCAGGGGGCGACGATAGCTCAGCAGCAGGAGCAGGCTGCCGATGCCGAGATCCGAGACATAGCCGGGCCAGCTCGACCAGCCCAGCCAGTAACGGCAGGCCAGGGGCAGGAGCAGGTACAGCGAGCCGAGCGCGACGAGCGACGCGGCGGGGTAAGGCAGCCAATGGCTGGAAGGGCGCACAGGAGCTCCTGAGATAAGGCAGCGAGAGTCCGTGTCATTCAGACAGGTGGAACCGGCCGAAGTTGCGGCGTGCCATGATTCTGAAACATGCCTGTGCTAGATGCCAGTGGCGCATGTAACCGGCTGTCTCGCCGGGTGTAGAATGCCCGCCTCTTTGAATTGGGTGACGAACATGGCTCTGATCGGGCGCTACAACTCTCTGCCGGTGGCCAAGCTGGCCGACTTCGGCCTCTACCTCGACGGCGGCGCCGATGGCGAGATCCTCCTGCCCAAGCGCTACATTCCCAAGGGTGAGCCTTGCGAGGTGGGCGACTGGCTCAACGTGTTCGTCTACCTGGACAGCGAAGATCGCCTGATCGCCACCACCGAGAAGCCCAAGGTGCAGGTCGGCGGCTTCGCCAGCCTCAAGGTGGTCGACATCAACCGCATCGGCCTGTTCTTCGACTGGGGCCTGTCCAAGGACCTGCTGATGCCGCACTCCGAGGAGAAGCGTCCGCTGCAGGTCGGCGATTACTGCGTGGTGCACGTCTACCTTGACCGCAGCCGGCGCATCACCGCTACCGCGCGTCTGGACCGCTATCTGGACAAGGTTCCAGCCAACTACCAGGTCGGCCAGGAAGTCGATCTGCTGGTGGTGGAACAGACCGATCTGGGCTTCAAGGCCATCATCAATGGTCAACACTGGGGCCTGATCCACAAGAACGAGGTGTTCAAGTTCCTTCGCGGCGGTTCCCAGGAGAAGGGCTTCATCAAGGAGCTGCGAGCCGACGGCAAGATCAGTCTGAGCCTGCAACCGGTCGGTCAGCAGGCGCGCGATGAGCTGTCCGAACAGATTCTCACCGCCCTGCGCGACGCCGGCGGCAGCCTGGCGCTGTCCGACAAAAGCCCGCCCGAGGTGATCAGCAAGGCTTTCGGCGTGAGCAAGGGCAACTTCAAGAAGGCCATCGGCGGGCTGTTCAAGCAGGGTCTGATCCGTATCCACGAAGACCGTATCGAACTGGTCTGACTAGCGCGGCTCCTGGGCGCCGGGCAGCCAGCGCTGGTAGATGCGGCTGAAGCTGCCGTCGGCCTTCATCGCGTCCAGTGCTGCCTGCCAGCGCCGGACCACCGCGTCGTCGGTACCCGGCCAGAAGGTGATGTAGCCCTCCGAGCTGCGGTAGGGGTAGACCACCTCGACATCCTCCGGGCCCAGGCCATCGACCTGCTGCGCCGCCTCGCCGCGGGCGTAGAAGCTCATGTTGTCGGCAACGATCAGCTTCACCCGGCCATGGCGCAGCATGCGAAACATCTGCTCGGGCTCGTTTACACCGAGCAGGTTGGGCATGCCGGCAGCGCTCAGCTCCTGGTAGGTGAACCAGTTGCGCGGCACCGCGATGGGGCCGACGTCATGCAGCTGCCTGGGGTCGTCGATCTTCAGTCCGGAGCCTTTCAGGCCGTAGTAGGCATCCTGCGCCAGCATGATCGGGCCAACCCATTTGAAGTGCGGCTCTCGCTCCGCCGTGCGGATGGTGACGAACAATGCGGTGCCGGGAGTGCGTTGCACGATATGGTAGCCCCTCGACCAGGGCACCACCTGAATGCTGGCCGTCTCGCCCAGGCGTTGCAGCAGGGCGCGCACCAGCTCGCTGGCCATGCCGTCGGCGATGCCGTTGTGCAGGAAGCTGATGGGGGCGTATTCCTCGGTGAAAAACTGCAGCTGCGCCTGTTCCGCACGGCCAGGTACGGCCAGTAAAAGGCAGGCCAGAAGCGGCAGGTATCGGAACATGCAGGCAGTCCACCGGAGTCTGTCTATCAGTGTGGGCGATTCAGCCGGCAGTGCAATGCGACTTTCTGCCCATCAGGGCTTGCGTGCCAGCAGCACGGCTCGCGTCGGTGACGGCAAACCCTCGACGGTGCGGCTGTGGTCGGCCGGGTCGAGGAAGTCGGGCAGGGACTGGAAGCGCATCCAGTCGGTAGCGCGCTGTTCCTCGACGCTGGTGGTGGAGACGTCGACGCAGCGCACGTCGACGAAGCCGGCCCGGCGCAGCCACAGCTCCAGCGCCGGCACCGAGGGCAGGAACCAGACATTGCGCATCATCGCGTAGCGGTCCTCGGGTACCAGCACCTGCTGGGCGTCGCCCTCGACCACCAGGGTCTCCAGCACCAGCTCGCCGCCGCGCAGCAGCGTATCCTTGAGGTCGAGCAGGTGGTCGATGGGCGAGCGGCGGTGGTACAGCACGCCCATGGAGAACACGGTATCGAAGCCTTCCAGCTTGGCTGGGAGTTCCTCCAGCGCCAGCGGCAGGTGCCAGGCGGCAGCATCCGGCAGATAGTTTTTGACCGCGAGGAACTGGTTGAGGAACAGCCAGTTGGGATCGACGCCGACCACGGCCTCGGCACCCGCGCCGAGCATGCGCCACATGTAGTAACCGTTGCCGCAACCGACATCGAGGATGCGCTTGCCGGCCAGGTCCAGGTGCGGGGCCACCCGCGACCATTTCCAGTCCGAGCGCCATTCGGTGTCGATGTGCACGCCGAAGAGCTCGAAGGGGCCCTTGCGCCAGGGGATCAGGCCCTGCAGGGCCGTCTTCAGCGCGGCGCGGGTCGCCTCGTCGCAGGCGCCCTCCAGGCGCAGTGCCTCGCGCAGTTCGGCATGTTCGACGGGCAGCGTCGGCAGGGCCGCGACGGCGGCGAACCAGCGCTCCAGGTCGCCGTGGCCGACGGCCAGCTTGGCGTCGAGCTGGCCGGGCAGGCC
This sequence comes from Aquipseudomonas alcaligenes, assembly GCF_900156545.1. Lineage (GTDB taxonomy): Bacteria > Pseudomonadota > Gammaproteobacteria > Pseudomonadales > Pseudomonadaceae > Aquipseudomonas > Aquipseudomonas alcaligenes_A. The sequence continues at coordinate 287,059 of NZ_FTNW01000002.1, read as the reverse complement.
GGCGGCCCAGTCCTGCAGCGGTGTACCGGCCAGTTGCTGTTGCAAGGCGTCGAGGTCTAGGCGGGAGAGCATCATGGCAGGGCGATCAGCGAGGCGAAGTTGAGGCACTGGAACCAGGGCATGACCTTGGAGAAGCCGGCGGCCAGCAGGCGCTCGCGGTGCTGCTCCAGGCTGTCGGGCTTCATCACGTTCTCGATGGCGCTGCGCTTCTGCGCGATTTCCAGCTCGCTGTAGCCATTGGCACGCTTGAAGGCCAGGTGCAGTTCGCCGAGCAGCTCGTGCTCGGCTTCGTCGGCAAAGCGCAGCTTCTCCGAGAGGATCAGCGCACCGCCCGGCAGCAGCGCCTGGCGGATGCGCGTGAGCAGCTCCAGGCGCTGTTCGGGGGCGATGAACTGCAGGGTGAAGTTGAGCGCCACCAGCGAGGCAGGCTGGAACTCCAGGGCGAGGATGTCGGCCTCGATCACTTCGACCGGCAACAGCTCCTGGAACATCGCGTCCTGGGCATGCAGGTACTCGGCGCAGCGCTCGACCATGGCAGGCGAGTTGTCCACCGCGATTACCCGGCAGTCGTCGCTGCGCACATGGCGGCGCAGGGCCTGGGTCACGGCGCCGAGCGAGCAGCCGAGGTCATACAGGGCGCTGTGCGGCTGGGCGAACTGCGCGGCGAGCACGCCGAGGTTCTCGACGATGGTCGGGTAGCCCGGCACCGAGCGCTTGATCATGTCCGGAAAGACCTTGGCCACGTCCTCGTTGAAGACGAAGTCCGGCACCTGGTCCAGGGGCTGGGCGAAGAGTCGGTCGGGCTGCTGTTTCACGGCGGTCGGTTCACGGCGGAAAAGGCCGGCATTCTAGCCAAGAGCGGGCGCCAACCCAACCGCGATGGGCGCCCCGGTTGCTCGGACCAGTCTAGGCCGCTGTTTGGCGCGGAGCGGCCAGTGCCACTGCCGAGGCGGCGATGCCGAACTGGCCCAGCCAGTAGCTGAGGATAATGGCGTGGCGCGCGCCCTCGAACGGCGCGACGAAACGGTTGATGCCGATCAGGCTGTCCGACAGCACGAACAGCGCCGCACCGCCGGCCGCCAGCCAGGCCGAACGCGGCGGCACCACACCGACCCGGGCCAGGGCGCGCCAGAGCATGGCGCCGATGGCCAGGCTGTACAGCGCCACCGGCAGCAACAGCGGGCCCAGTCCGGCGCGGGCCAGGATGAAGAACATGCCGCCGGCCGCCAGCGCGGCGATCAGCAGGTCGAGTGGTGCCAGGCGGCGGGTATCGCCCAGATAGGCCAGCAGGTAGGCCAGGTGGGCGAGCAGGAAGGCACCCAGGCCGAACACGAACAGGTCCGCCGGCCACTGCAGCAGCATGTCGCCGAGCAGCGACAGCCACAGGCCGATGGAGATCCAGCGCCGATAGGCTCCGGCCGGCGCCTCGCGCAGCCAGACCAGCAGCGCGAGCATCGGCAGCGGCTTGCTGAGCAGGCATAGCCACGGCAGGTTCAGCTGCAGGCCAACGAGGAACAAGGCGACGCCGACCAGGGCGACGGTCAGGAGCAATGGGCGCATGGCGGAACTCTCTTGTTGTTTGCGCCCAGTATGGCTGTCGGAGGGGCCGGCGGCAGTGCGCGGCATGACAGCGGGGGAGGCTGATTGCGTCAGTGGCTACAGCCAGATGTCTTCCTGTCCGTCATTGGCTCTGATTTTCTGCAACACCTTCTCGGCCTCTTCGATGTTGCGGCAGGCCAGCAGAAATCGATTCTTGCCGGACTTGCGATTCCAGACCGCTGGGCTGCCTGCTTTGGTGATGATGATTTCGCAGTCGCCCAGGTTTTTGGGGAGGCGTACCCGCGCCACTGCCTTCGCCTCAGCGCACGTTGATCTGGCAATCGACGGTCTTGGCCGGTGCCACTTCCGCTTCCCAGGGGCGGCGGTAGTGCATCAGCAGTCGGCCTTCGCCCGCCTGGTAGACCTGGTAGCGCCAGCTGGACTGCCCGGCGGCGCCAACCACACCGGCATTCTCCGGTGTGGTGTAGACCTCCTGGCCCAGGCTGCGCAGCACGCCGGAGGCGGCGTCCTCCACTACCCAGCGAAAGCCGGTGGTGGGGTTGCTCGGCAGGGTCACGGTCAGCGTCTGCCCGCTGTGCAGCTGCATCGGGCAACGGCCCAGCTGCTTCTCCTCCACGCTGACACTGGGCTTGGGCTGCGTACTGCAGGCGGCCAGCAGGGCAAGGCTGTAGGGCAGCAGCAGGCGGTGGGCACGGTTCATGGCGGACTCCTGTCGATCGAAAACCCGCACAGCATAGCCGCTGGCTCTTGGTGCCGGCGAGGGCTGCAGGCGGCGATGAGGCGCTTCATGGCTAGCCGAACAGAACCTTGGCCACGTCGGCGTAGCGTTTGGCGAAGTACACGGTGAGGCCTTCCTTCAGGTAGTCCGGCAGTTCGGCGAAATCGCCGCGGTTGGCCTCCGGCAGGATCAGCTCGAAGATTTTCTGCCGGCGTGCAGCAATAACCTTCTCGCGCACGCCACCGATGGCCAGTACCTGGCCGGTCAGCGACAGCTCGCCGGTCATCGCCACGCCCTTCTTCGGCGCCTGCTGGCGTGCCAGGGAGAGCAGGGCGCTGGCCATGCTGATGCCGGCGCTGGGGCCATCCTTCGGCGTGGCGCCGTCCGGCACATGCAGGTGGACGAAGGCCTGATCGAAGAAGGTCGGATCACCGCCGTACTGCTTCAGATGGGCAGTGACGTAGCTGTAGGCGATTTCCGCCGACTCCTTCATCACCTCGCCGAGCTGGCCGGTGAGCTTGAAGCCGCGGTTGAGCGTGTGGATGCGCGTGGCCTCGATCGGCAGGGTAGCGCCGCCCATGCTGGTCCAGGCCAGGCCGGTGATGATGCCGGTACCGGACAGTACCTGCTCGCCGCGGAACAGCGGCATGCCGAGGTAGCCTTCCAGGTCCCTGGGGCCGATCTTCACCGGCTTGCCAGGCTCGTCGAGCAGCTTGACCACCGCCTTGCGCACCAGTTTGCCCAGCTGCTTTTCCAGCTGGCGCACGCCGGCCTCGCGGGCGTAGCCCTCGATCACCGCCTTGAGTGCGGCGTCGCTGAGGCTCAGCTGGGATTTCTTCACCCCGGCCTTGTCCAGCTGGCGCGGCCACAGGTGGCGCTTGGCGATGGCCAGCTTCTCCTCGGTGATGTAGCCGGACAGGCGGATCACCTCCATGCGGTCGAGCAGCGGACCAGGAATGGAATCCAGGGTATTGGCGGTGCAGACGAACAGCACCTTGGACAGGTCCAGGCGCAGGTCCAGGTAGTGGTCGAGGAATTCGACGTTCTGCTCGGGATCGAGGGTCTCCAGCAGCGCCGAGGCCGGGTCGCCCTGGTAGCTGGCGCCCATCTTGTCGATCTCGTCGAGCATGATCACCGGGTTCATCACCTCGGCTTCCTTGAGCGCCTGCACCAGCTTGCCGGGCATGGCGCCGATGTAGGTGCGGCGGTGGCCCTTGATCTCCGCTTCGTCGCGCATGCCGCCGACGCTGAAGCGGTAGAACGGCCGGCCGAGGGATTCGGCGATGGACTTGCCGATGCTGGTCTTGCCCACGCCGGGCGGACCGACCAGCAGCACGATGCTGCCGGCAATCTCGCCCTTGAAGGCGCCGACGGCGAGGAACTCGGTGATGCGCGCCTTGATGTCGTCCATGCCGGCGTGGTGCCTGTCCAGCACCTGGCGGGCATGGCCGAGGTCGAGCTTGTCTGCGCAGAACACGCCCCAGGGCAGGCTGGTGGCCCAGTCCAGGTAGTTGCGGGTTACCGCGTACTCGGGCGAGCCGGTTTCCAGAATGGCCAGCTTGCCCAGCTCCTCGTCGATGCGCTTCTGCGCCTGGGCGGTCAGGGTCTTGCCGGCCAGGCGCGCGCGGAACTCGTCGGCATCGGCGCTGCGGTCGTCCTTGGTGATGCCCAGCTCCTGCTGGATCACCTTGAGCTGCTCCTTGAGGAAGAACTGGCGCTGGTGCTCGCCGATCTTGCGGTTGACCTCGGCGGACAGCTCCTTCTGCAGGCGCGCCACCTCCACTTCCTTGCGCAGCAGCGGCAGCACTTTCTCCATGCGTCGCAGGATCGGCACGCAGTCCAGCACCTCCTGCAGCTCGGCGGGGCTGGCGGTGGTCAGCGCGGCGGCGAAGTCGGTCAGCGGCGACGGATCATTCGGGCTGAAGCGGTTGAGATAGTTTTTCAGTTCCTCGCTGTACAGCGGGTTGAGCGGCAGGAGTTCCTTGATCGCGTTGATCAGCGCCATGCCGTAGGCCTTGACCTCGTCGCGCGGGTCGGCCGGGCTTTGCGGATAGTCCACCTCGGCCAGGTAGGGTGGGCGGTGGCGCTTGAGCCAGCCGCGAACGCGCACCCGGCTCAGGCCCTGGGCGACGAACTGCAGCTTGCCATCGCCGCGGCTGGCATGGTGCACGCGCACCAGGGTGCCGTGCTCGGGCAGGCTGGCGGTGTCGAAGTGGCGTGGGTCGGTCACCGGCTGGTCGACGTAGAACAGCGCCAGGCACTTGTGCTCGGTATTGGCCACCAGCTCCAGGGTCTCGGCCCAGTGCTCGTCATTGACGATGACCGGCAGCACCTGTGCGGGGAAGAACGGGCGGTTGTGGATGGGGATGACGTAGAGCTTGTCCGGCAGATTCTGCCCAGGCAGAGCCAGGCTGGTGGTAGCGGCTTCGATGATTTCCGGCGTGTTGTCCTGGTCGTTCATGGCGCACCCTCGGTTGTGGGGTGCTAGATGGGGCGAGGCGCCGGTGATTTCAACCGTGGCCCAGGCAGGTACCCTGCAGCAGTCGTTCGATCGGTGGAGTGAGCAGGGCGAAGCACTCGGCCGGGCCAAGGCTGGGCTGGCGCGCCTCGATCAGGTCGCTGCGCAGGCGCGCCAGCAGATCATGCAGTTGCTGGTCGGCGTTGCTGGCGGCAATACGCTGACACAGTTCGCGCATCTGCTCCTGCAGTGCAGGTGGACACTGACTGTAGTTGGCAGCGCGCACCGCCAGGCCTCGCAGTCGGGCCAGCTCCTCGAGGTGGCGGCAAGTGCTGGCGAGGCCGCGTACGGCGCCATGCTCGCGTGTGGCCAGGCGTTCTTCGAGGGTGTCGATCACCTGCAGCAGCGCCTCGATGACCTGACAGTGGGTTTCGAAGTCGGCTGGCTGCATGCGCAGCGCCGGCCATTCACGGTGCAGTGGCGCCAGCTCCAGGCTTTCTCCCGGCCAGTTCAGCCACAGTTGGTCGAGCTGGCGGGCCAGGGCATTGCGTTGGCTCACCGCGACTATGTCCTGCTGGGCACCCAGGCCGCGGTGCTTCTGCAGGGCACGCAGCAGCTCCAGGCTGCGTTGCAGGCACTGCCCTTCAAGCTGGTCGAGGGTGGCGCGATGTATCTGCGCAGCGCGACGGGTCAGGAGTTGGCCCAGGATTAACAGGCTCAGAGCAAGGGCAAGGGCGAATAGCAGTTCGGGGCTCATCTGGCGGGCTCATGGTCAGGGCATGTGACGAGCAGCTGCAAGAGCCCTGCCAGTGGCCGATGCGGCAGTGTTGCGCGCTGCGCTGCTGATCGTTGCGCGCGACGCACCGTGGGCGTGCGGTGGGTTGCCTGGGCTCGCTCATTTGGTGCGAAGTAACGGCGCCCTGGTCGTGCGGATGTCGGCATCCATCCGTCGCAACCTTTTGTCGAGGGCCTGTTGCAACTTGGTGCAACCCGATAAAGTGCCGGCTTACCCAAACCGGTAACGAGAATGCTCAACGCCCGTCTGCTGCGCCTGGACGACCAGGCGCACGAACATGCCCACGACTACCACCAGCTGGTGCTGTCGCTGTCCGGCCGCGCGGAATTCGAGGTCGATGGCTGCGGTGGCGAGGTTTGCCGCATGCGTGCCTGCCTGGTGCCGGGCGATGCCGAGCACCAGTTCGCCGGCATGGGCGACAACCGCATGCTGATCCTCGATCTGGACGAGCGCGACACCTCGCCGGAAGACCTCAGCCTGCTCGCCGAGCTGTTCGAGAGCCCGCGCTACCCGACCCTGGACGCCGATTTCCAGAACCTGCTGAGCTACGCCGGCGCCGAGCTGGCGCGCTACGGCAGCGACCCGCACCTGGCCCGCGCCCTCGGTGGTGTGCTGCTGCGTGCACTGCACCTGCGCCTGTTCGGCGAGCGCGGCCGCAGCGCAGTGGCCGGCCTGGATATCGGCCGCCTGGACGCCTATATCGTCGAGCACCTGGCGCGGCGCATCACGGTGATCGAGCTGGCCCAGGTGGCCTGCCTCAGCCCCAGCCACTTCCATGCCCAGTTCAAGGACAGCGTGGGCCTGACCCCGCACCAGTACCTGCTCAAAACCCGCCTCGACCATGCCGCGCGCCTGCTGCGTGAGAGCCCGCTGCCGCTGGTGCGGATCGCCGAGGAGTGCGGTTTCTCCAGCCAGAGCGCGCTGACCACGGCCATGCGCCGCTACCTGGGGCTGACCCCCAAGCGCCTGCGCGGCCTGCAGTAGAGGTCATTTCCCCTCTCCCTTTGGCAGAGGGGCCAGGGGTGAGGGTGTTCAGGCCACTCGCTGCCTCCCTCGCCCCAGGCGCTGCTCAATCGCCAGTCGCCACGGGGCGCGCCGGGTCGGTGATCCATTCGCTCCAGGAGCCCGCGTACAGGGGCGCCAGCGGGTAGCCGGCGAGGCTCAGGGCGAACAGGTTGTGGCAGGCGGTGACGCCCGACCCGCAGTAGGCCACCAGCGACTCCACCGGCCGTGTACCGCGCAGGGCATCGAAGCGCGCGCGCAGCTGCTCGGCGGGGAGGAAGCGCCCGTCGGCGCCCAGGTTGTCAGTGAACGCCGCGCACTGCGCGCCGGGGATATGCCCGGCCACCGGGTCCAGCGGCTCCACTTCGCCGCGGAAGCGCGGCAGGGCGCGGGCGTCCAGCAGGGTCAGGTCGCAACCCCCCAGGCGCTGCTGCAGCTGCGCGGCGCTCAGCAGCAACGAGTCGTCCGGCTGGCCGCTGAAGCTGCCCGCCCGCTGCGCAGGCATGTCGGTGGTCAGCGCCAGGCCTGCTGCCTTCCAGGCCTTGAGGCCTCCGTCGAGCAGCCATACGCCGTCGCGTTTGCCCAGCCAGGCCAGCAGCCACCAGGCGCGCGCGGCAAAGGCGCCGGGGCCGTCGTCGTACAGCACGACGGTCGAGTCGTTGTCGATGCCCCAGCTGCGCAGCCTGTCCACGAGCATCTGCGGATCGGGCAGCGGGTGGCGGCCGGTCACGCCCTTGACCACGGGTGCCGACAGGTCGCGCTCCAGGTCGGCGTAGTGTGCGCCGGGCAGGTGCCCTTCGGCATGGCTGCGGGCGCCGTAGTCCGGGTCTTCGAGGGCGAAACGGCAATCGAGGAGCACCAGGTTCGGCTCCTGCAGGCGAGTGTGCAGGTCGGTGGCGCTGATCAGCTGGGCGAGCGGCATGGGAACTCCTGTGTCGAAATCGTGACTATGGGCATCATAAAGACAGCTTTCCATAACCAGAAGCGAACCCCAGGCGGTTCGCCGTGTGAGGTAGTCACCATGCTCAGCCTGCAACCTGCCATCGAAAGCGCCAACCTGGCCCGCCGTGTCGGCGTGGTCCTGGGATCGCTGCTGGTCACCTTCTATTACTGCAGCAAGGTGTTGCTGCGTGCCCTGGTCGGGCGCCTCGGGCGTACCGATGTCGATCGCTACACCCGGCGCTGGTCGGGCCTGCTGCTGCGCCTGGTGCGCATGCACCTGAGCGTGCACGGGCAGATGCCGGACTTCAATGACGGGCGGCGCTACATCCTGCTCAGCAGCCACGCCAGCCATTACGACATTCCTGCCAGCTTCGTCGCCCTGCCGGGCTCGATCCGCATGCTGGCGAAAAAGGAGCTGTTCGGCATCCCGATCTTCGGCGCGGCGATCCGCGCCGCCGAGTTCCCTTCGGTGGACCGGCATAACCGCCAGCAGGCGGTGAAGGATCTGGAACAGGCGCGACGCATGATGGAGAGCGGCATCGTCCTGTGGGCGGCGCCCGAGGGCACGCGCTCGAAGGATGGCCAGCTGCTGCCGTTCAAGAAGGGCTGCTTCCACCTGGCCCTGGATACCAACGCGATCATCGTGCCGATGGTCTTTCGCGGCATCCACGAGGTGTTGCCGGCGCGCACCTGGCGCTTCAACCTGGGCCTGCCGGTGCAGCTGCACATCGGCGCGCCGATCGATGCCAGCCGTTTCAGCCCCGAGCAGTTGCCTGAGCTGATGGCGCAGACTCGCCAGAGCATGCAGGCGCTGCTCGGCGAGCCGCAGTCCAGCGCACCGCGGGAGCGGTTGACCGGTCAGCCGGCATGAAAAAGCCCGCCGAATGGCGGGCTTTTTCATGGAAGTGTAAGAACTCATCGCGTAGCCCGGATGCAATCCGGGGGGGGGCGGAGCTGCCTGGTTCCCGGATTGCATCCGGGCTACGGATGATGCTGTCGGAGCAAGTTGCCAATAGGGGGCTCCTCGCCCCCTGACCCGCGTGGAGAGGACTGTCTCAGCGAATCTTCAGCTTGCCGATCCGATCGTTGTCCAGGCTACCCAGGTACAGGTAGTCGCCCACCGGCTTCACCGAAGTCACCATGCGCAGGTGAGTGCCGCTGGTGTCGTGCAGGCTTTGCACGATTTCGCCCTGCTCGTTGAGGGCGATGGCCAGACCGTAGGAGGCCGGCTTCGGCCACAGCGCGCGTGGCAGCTTGGCCAGTTGGGCCTTGATCCACGGCTGGTTCTGCAGGAAGTCGGCATCTGCCTTGCGTGGGGTCGGAAGGGCCACCCAGAAGGTGCCGGCGCGGTCGCCCTGCAGGTTGTCCGGCATACCCGGCAGGTTGTCGGCGAACAGCTCGCGGGTGCCGGCCTTGTCGCCCTTCAGCCAGTAGCGCTGGATGCGGTAGCGGTAGGTCTCGTTGACCAGCACGAAGTCCTCGTTCTGCGACAGCGCCACGCCGTTGGCGAAGTACAGGTCCTTGAGCAGCACTTCAGTCTTGCCGCTGGCCGGGTCGAACACCATCAGGCGGCCATAGGGACGGCCTTCGAGCAGGTCGAGCAGGTAGTCGGGCTGCTGGAACTTGCTGGAGGCGTCGGTGAAATAGATGCGTCCATCGCGGGCGATGTCGAGGTCGTCGGTGAAGGCGAAGGGTACGCCGTCGGCCGCGCTGGCCAGCACTTCGATCTTGCCGGCCGGGTCGATGCGCAGCAGGCCCTTGTAGGCGTCGGCCAGGATCAGGTTGCCCTGCGCATCGAAATCCATGCCCAGCGGGCGGCCACCGGTGTTGGCGAAGGTCTCGACCTTGCCGTCGGCAATGCGCACCACACGGCCGTCATGCAGGCCGGCATAGACCCGGCCCTGAGCGTCCACGGCGGTGTCTTCCGGGCCGTGGATCTGCCCCTGGGCCAGCAGTTCTGCCTTCATCAGGGTGTCGTTGGGCTCCAGCACGCCGGTCATCAGCGGTGCCGGCTGCGGTTGCCAGGCCAGCGGCTGGATGGTGCTGGGGGTGATGGCGAGATAGCCGGCAGCACCGGCAATGGCGATGGCCAGCAGACCAAGGAGTTTCTTCATTGTTGTTCGTCCCTGTGGTGAGGTGGCGGCAGTGTACACGCCGTCGCCATGCCGGGCATGAATGCCCCGCATCAGCGCCGCCCATATATACTGCGCGGCATTGATCAAGGAGTGCCGCGTGGCCATCGATATTCAGTGGATTCTCGACGACGCCAGCCTGGCGCGTCACTGCGCCGAGTGGCGCAAGCTGCCATACGTCGCCCTCGACACCGAGTTCATGCGGGTCGACACCTTCTATCCCATCGCTGGTTTGCTGCAGGTCGGTGATGGCCAGCGGGCCTACCTGATCGACCCGCTCGAAGTGAAGGACTGGGCGCCGTTCGCCGAGCTGCTGGAAGACCCGGCGGTGACCAAGGTGCTGCACTCCTGCAGCGAGGATCTGGAAGTCTTCCTGCGCCTGACCGGTGCGCTGCCGGCGCCGCTGTTCGACACCCAGCTGGCGGCCGGTTACCTCAATATCGGCTTCTCCATGGGCTATTCGCGCCTGGTGCAGACCGTGCTTGGCATCGAGCTGCCCAAGGGCGAGACCCGCTCCGACTGGCTGCAGCGCCCGCTGTCGGAGACCCAGGTCAGTTACGCCGCCGAGGATGCCCAGCACCTGGCCGAGCTGTACCAGGTGCTGCTGCCGAAGCTGTCGGCGGACAAGCTGGCCTGGATTCTCGAGGACGGCGCCGAACTGGTCGCCAACCTGCGTCGCGAGATCGACCCGGACGAGGCCTACCTGGAGGCCAAGCTGGCCTGGAAGCTGTCGCCCCAGCAGCTGGCCGTGCTGCGCGCCCTGTGCGCCTGGCGCGAGCGTCAGGCGCGGGCACGCAACCAGCCGCGCAACCGTATCCTGCGTGAGCATTCGCTGTGGCCGCTGGCGCGCTTCCAGCCGGACAACACGGTGGCCCTGGCACGCATCGAGGACATGCATCCGCGCACCGTGCGCCAGGATGGCGAGACCATTCTCAAACTGATCCGCGAGGCCGCCGCGCTGCCGCCCGAGCAGTGGCCCGAGGCACTGCCCATGCCGCTGCCGCTCGAAGCCGGCGCCCTGCTGAAGCAGTTGCGCGCGGTGGGCCAGCGCGAGGCCGAGCGCCTGCAGATTGCCCCCGAGCTGATGCTGCGCAAGAAATCCCTCGAAGCCCTGCTCAAGAGCGGCTTCCCCGACGGCCCCTGGACGCTGCCGGACAACCTGCGCGGCTGGCGCCGCGAACTGATGGGCCAAGCCCTGCTGGACGTACTGCAATGAAGAAGATCTGCTCCATCTACAAAAGCCCGCGCAAGAACGAGATGTACCTCTACGTGCTCAAGGCCGAGGCCCTGAGCCGCGTACCGGAAGGTCTGCTGGCCGCCTTCGGCGCCCCGCAGCTGTGCTTCGAGATGATCCTCACCCCGGAGAAGAAGCTGGCTCGCGAGGACATCCACCAGGTGCTGGAGAACCTCGACAAGCAGGGTTACCACCTGCAGATGCCGCCGCCGGAAGAGGAATACATCCAGCACCTGCCGGAAGAGCTGCTGCGCCGCAACGACCCGGTGTGATGCCGGTGCGTATCCTCCTGCTGGAGCACGACCACGCCAGCTACGCCGAGCTGCTGCGCGCCGCCGCGCCCGAGTTGCAGCTGGTTGCGGGCGAGCAGGCCAGTAGCGAGCAGGCCAGCGCCTGCCCGCTCTGGCTCGGCCAGCCGGACCTGTTGCTGCCGCTGCTGCGTCAGGGCCTGCGCCCGGCCTGGCTGCAATCCACTTGGGCCGGTATCACCCCGCTGCTGGGTCGCGACCTGCCGCGTGACTACCGCCTGAGCCGCGCGGTCGGCATCTTCGGCCAGCCGATGGCCGAGTACGTGCTGACCTACCTGCTGGCCCACCGGCGCCGCCTGCTGGCGCGTCTGGCCAGCCAGGTCGAGCAGCGCTGGGACAATCAGGCACCGCCCAGCCTGCGGGGCTGCAGGGTGCTGATTGTCGGCGCCGGCGATATCGGCCGCGAGGTGGCGCATCTGCTGGCGCCCTTCGGCGTGGAGCTGCGCGGTATCGCCCGCGAGCCGCGACCGATCGCGCCCTTCGCCGAGGTGCATGGCCTCGATGCGCTGACCACGCAGGCGGCCTGGGCCGATTGCCTGGTCAACCTGTTGCCGGACACCCCGGCCACCCGTGACCTCTACGATGCTGCGCTGTTCGCGCGCATGCGCGGCGAGGCACTGTTCATCAATTGCGGGCGCGGCGGGGCGGTGGTCGAGGCCGACCTGGTGGCGGCCCTGCGCCGCGGCATGCTGGCCGGCGCGGTGATCGACGTGTGCCGCGAGGAGCCGCTGCCGCCCGGCCATCCCTTCTGGGACGCGCCGCGCCTGCTGCTCACCGGGCACAGCTCGGCGCCCACCGAGCCGGCGGCGCTGGTCGCGCTGTTCCTCGACAACCTGCAGCGCTACCGCGACGGCCAGCCGTTGCGCGGCGAGGTGAATTTCGTCCGCGGCTACTAGCCGCCCTCAGTAGCTGAAGCGCCGCAGCATGCCCTGCAGGCGTCCGGACATGCCCTGCAACGCCTGGATGGCCTGGACGATGCCGCCCTGGGCGGCGGAGTTCTCTTCGACGATCTGCGCCACTCGCTCGACGTTCGCAGCCACCTGCTCGCTGGCGGCGCGCTGTTCCTGCAGAGAGGTGGAGATCAGGTTGACCGCGTCGAGCGATTCGCTCAGGGCCTCGCGAATGTCCTGCATCGCCGTGCCAGCCTGCTCCACCAGCCGTGTGCCGCTGCCCAGACGCTCGCGGCCCAGGCCCATGCTGATGCGCGCCTGCTCCACGCCGCCCTGGATGGAGCCAACCAAGCTAATGATTTCGGTAGTTGACTGCGCGGTACGGCTGGCCAGGCTGCGCACCTCGTCGGCGACCACGGCAAAGCCGCGACCCTGTTCGCCAGCGCGGGCGGCCTCGATGGCGGCATTCAGGGCCAGCAGGTTGGTCTGTTCGGCGATGCCCTTGATCACGTCGACGATGGCGCTGATGTTGGCGGACTGGTCGGCCAGCTGTTCCAGGTCGGCCGAGCTGCGTCTGACCAGCTCGGCGATGCTGTGCATCTCCTCGATGGCGGCGGCGGTCACTTCGAGGCCCTGATCGCTGAGACTACCGGCTTTCTCGGCCCTGTCGCGGGTTTGCTGGGCGTTCTCGGCAATCTGGCTGATGCTCACCGCCATCTGTTCCATGGTGGCTGCGATGGCAGAGGCGGTGTCGCTCTGCACATTGGCGCTGTTGAGAACCTGCTCGGAGGAAGCGGCCAATTGCAGCGAGGCGGTTTCGATCTGCTCGGAGGCCTCACCGATATTGCCGATCATGTCGCGCAGGCCATGGTGCATGCTCTGCACCGATTTCATCACGCCGGTGCTTGCCTGCTCCAGGCTGGCCTGGCTGTCCAGTTGGCCGGCGGCGATGCGTGCGCTGATGGCTTCCAGCTCGCCCGGCTCGGCGCCCAGTTGCTGGCGCAGCAGGCGGGCGAAATAGAGCGCCTGGGCGGCGCCGATCAGCAGGGCCAGCAACAAGACACCCAGGCTCACCCTGAGATTGCTGGCGTAAGCCGCCTGGCCCAGGTCGTACTGGCGTCGTGCCTCGCCGAGCTGAACCTCGATCAGTTCGGCAAACTTGTTCGACAGCGGGTCGATCAGCGGGTAGAGGCGCTGGTCGGCGAATTGTCTCAGCTCTTCACGCTGTCCCTGGAGAAGCAGGGCTTGCAGCTGATCCAGCGGTGTCTCGGTGGCGGCCATCAGGGGTGTTATCTCGGCAATCAGCTGCTGCTCCTCGGCGATCAGTTGCGTGGCCAGGTAGGCCTGCCAGGTCCGCTCGATATCGTCGCGGGCCTTGGCGATCAGTTGCTGCGCGGAGTGGGGGGCGAGGGTGCCGCTATTGGCCTTGTGCGTGGCATCGACGATGTTCACCGCGTAGAGGTCGGCAATCAGCTTGAGGTCGCGTAGCGGCACCACACGGTCCAGGTAGACGGTTTCCAGCCCCTGCACCGTGGATCTGAGGCCACTCAGGCCGAGTAGGCCGACCAGCAGCAGGCTCGAGAGCAGCGTGCCGATCAGCAGGAACAGATGGGTTCTGATCTTCCAGCTTTTCATGAGGCTCGTCCTTGACTAGGCAGAAACTGGCCAGGGGCCATGACAGGAGAAAGCCTAGATCAGTTCGGCGAAAATCTGGTTTATTGGTCAGTAAAAATCTCGGCCAGTCAGACCGGCAGTCGCGCCTGCTTGGCCGCGCTGGCGCCAGGGGCTAGACTGCCGCGCCTTTAGCCGCTGTACTGATTGCCATGGCCGCCATCGTTCAACCCTTCTGGAAACGCAAGACCCTCGCCCAGCTCGACCAGGACGAGTGGGAGTCCCTGTGTGACGGCTGCGGCCTGTGCTGCCTGCAGAAGCTGGAAGACGAGGACGATGGCAGCGTCTATTACACGCGCATCGCCTGCAAGCTGCTGGACCTGAAAACCTGCCGCTGCAGCGACTACGCCAATCGCCGCCAGCACGTTCCGGATTGCGTCCAGCTCACCCCGGCTCAGGCCGACGAGTTCAAGTGGTTGCCGCCGACCTGCGCCTATCGTCTTGTCAGCGAGGGCAAGGACCTGCCGCTCTGGCACCACCTGGTCTGCGGCGACCCCGATGCCGTGCACCACGAACGTATCTCCCAGTCCGGGCGCATGCTCGCCGAAGGCAGCGTGGCCGAGGATGACTGGGAGGATCATCTGATCTTCCGCGCCGGCTGATTTTTCTCTGTCGACGCCTGTCCAAGGCTGTTCAATCTCACCGCATGGAGCTTCTCGATGTCCGCCCGTCGTTCGCTGCTGACCGCTACCTTACTGCTTGGCATGAGCTCACCGCTGTGGGCGGCCAAGCGGGTCGACCTGGACTACCAGGTGAAATTTCTGCCGGAAAGTGATCAGGCCGAAGTCAGCCTGACCCTGGAGAAGGGCGAGGCCGTGCAGAGACTGGCCTTCAACCTGGGCAGCAAGGGCTACTACAGCGACTTCAGCGCCGATGGTACCTGGACCCAGGACGGCCCCGAGAGCGGCACCTGGCTGCCGGGCAAGGGCAAGAGCCGTCTGACCTACAAGGTGCGCATCAGCCACCCGCGGGCCAATGACACCTTCGACGCGCGCATGACTCCGGATTGGGCCCTGCTGCGCGGTGATGACCTGGTACCCAGTGCGCGCCTGAGCAAGGATGACAAGGTCGAGCTGGTCGCGCGCCTGCAGTTCGAGTTGCCCAAGGGCTGGAACGGCATCGAGACCGGCTGGCCCAAGATCGGCGAGAACAAGTTCCGCATCGACAATCCGTCGCGCCAGTTCGACCGCCCGACGGGCTGGATCCTGGCCGGCAAGATCGGCAGCCGTCGCGCCCAGCTCGGCGACACCGATGTGACCGTGGCCGCGCCGGTGGGCGAGGGCATGCGCCGCATGGACATCCTGACCCTGCTGACCTTCGTCTGGCCCGAGGCCCAGGCCGTTTTCCCGCGCGACCCGGCCAAGCTGCTGATCGTCGGCGCCAATGATCCGATGTGGCGCGGCGGCCTGTCGGCACCCAACTCGATCTTCTTCCACGCTGACCGACCGCTGGTCAGCGAGAATGGCACCAGTTCGCTGGTCCACGAACTGGTACACGTGTTCAGCCGTATCCGTGACACCGACGAGAGCGACTGGATCAGCGAGGGCCTGGCCGAGTACTACGCCATCGAACTGGTGCGCCGCGCCGGTGGCATGAGCGAGGATCGCTACCAGTCCATTCGCAAGAAACTGGTGGGCTGGAGCAAGAAGGTCGACAGCCTGCGCACCGACGACTCCACCGGGCCGGTCACTGCGCGCGCCGTGCTGCTGCTGCAGGAGCTGGACCGCGAGATTCGCAAGAACACCGACAACCAGCGTTCGCTGGATGATGTCACCCGCGGCCTGATGCGTCTGGACAAGGCCAGCACCAAGGATTTCATCGAGATCAGCGAGAACGTCATGGGGCGTGGCTCCGAGGTGCTCGATAGCAAGCTCCTGCGCTGACCGGAGCACGTCACGCAACTGACACGGCGCGTTCATCGCGCCGTCACGGGACTGCGGCAACGTGCTCGGCCATTACAACAGCCATCAGGAGTTGCCATGTCCATCCTCAAACCCTTGTCCGCCGCCATGCTGGCCGCAACCCTCGCGGCCTGTGCCGCGCCCATGTCGGTGTCCAAGCCGGAGCCGCTGAACAACGAGGACTGGTACCAGGTCCGCAGCGAGACCCAGGTCATCCTGTTTGACGACCTGCAGGTATTCAAGGATTACCTGGCCAGCGGCCAGGCACCGTCCATGCGCACCCTCGAAGAAAAAGATGCCAATGGTCTCGAGGTGGTGCTGGCTCTGCGCGCCGAAGACCAGGGCAAACCGCTGGACAAGATCGCCGCCTACCGCTTCTTCAAGGTGGCTCAGGTGCCGGCTCATCCCTTCTACGGCGAAGTGCGCCAGGATGGCTCGATCTTCGTGTTCAAGCGTTACGGTGACATGCAGGACATGATCAAGCTGGGTGAGCCGATCTTCCGCTACACCGACATCGGCAGCGGCCCGAACGGCCAGACCGTGACCTACGGCCTGCAGAAGGAAGAGGGCCGTCCCGAGGCGACCATCGCCCAGTTCAAGAAGAACCACATGCTCTGATCGTTCGGCAGGCAGTAAGGCGCCCGCTCAGCTGAGCGGGCGTTTGCGTTTCAGGCGTCCGGTTTGCTCTTGAGCAGTGCTTCAAGGCCGGCCAGGGCCTTGTGCGTGACCTTGCTGGCCGAGCCGGCGGTGGCTGCTTCCTCTTTCTGGTAGTGCAGGTCGACCTGGCGCTGGTGCTCGTTGTCGTGGCAGTACAGGCACAGCAGCTCCCAGTTGGAGCCGTCTTCCGGGTTGTTGTCGTGGTTGTGGTCGCGATGGTGCACGGTCAGCTCGCTCAGGCGCTTTCCGCTGAACTCGCGGCCGCAGCGCCCGCAGATGTGCGGGTACATCTTCAGCGCCTTCTCGCGATAACTGGTCTCGCGCCGGCGCTGGGCCTCGGCGAGGATCTGGTCGAGCTTGTTCATGCGGGCACCTGTGGTCGGTTGGCCGATTGTTGCCAGGGAAGGCTGCCAGAATAGAGCGAAAGCCCGAAAGGGTGGAGGCCCGTCCATGCGCTCGTTCCGTTTTCTCGCCTGTCTGTTGCTGCTACCGGCTGTGCAGGCCCTGGCCCAGCCGCCAGGTCTGCCTGGCACCGCCACGCCCCAGCCCTATGCACAGCCACAGATCCGCACCCTGCCGGCTACTCCGCGCAGCAGTCCGCCGTTGCAGGTCAGGCCAGGGCAGCCAGCGCCGCGCTTGCCGCTGCTCGCGCCGCAGCCGCTCCCCCGGGATCAGCCGCTGCCGCAGCTGGATACCCGAGGCAACCCGCCCTCAGCCAAGCCGGCGGACGCTAGCGGCAAACCCTGAGCGGCCGCAATGCCCAGAGTGGCAGCGCGATGGCGAGGGCGGCAGCGCTGTTGAGGTAGGCATGCAGCCACAGGTCGAAATAGGCGGAGATGCCGCTGTCCAGCACACACCAGAGCAGCAATGCGACGAAGATCACCGGTTTTATCTGCCAATGGCCATGCTGGCGATAGAGCACCACCAGCAGGCTGAACAGCACGCCCCAGCTCGCCACGGTAGGGCCGAACAGGCCGACCATGGTGCGCAGCAGTGCCTGGTACTCCGCCGAGGGTGGCGCAGCGGAAACGCTGGCGTGCAGGTAGTCGAAATAGGCCTGGGTGAGCGGCAGGTGCACGGCGAAGGCCAGCACTACACCCAGCACTATATGGCTCATGCCGACCAGTAGCAGCCAGCGATAGAGCAGGGTCTGCATGGGCTATAGACTCTTCAGGGCACTTTCCAGTGCACCCGAGCAGACCATGATACCGGCGCCCTGGGACAGGCATTCGAAGCGCTCACGGTCCTTGCCCTCGCTGGCCAGGCAGTTCTGCACGGTGATGTATTTCCTGGCCTCGTCCAACCCCTTGATGGCCTGCTCGTACTGATCGCCGCTGATCTTGCCGTCCTGCTTGCGTTCGCGGGCGATGTCCTTGAGGTTGGGAATGTCGATGCCGGTCCAGCGGATGGCCTCGTTGCACGTGGCCTTGGCCGAGGGCGCTTTCTCCTGGTCAGCCGCTGTGCTGGCGTCGCCCTCGCTGCTTTCTGGCTCGGGGGCCACCACGGCGGGCTGCTGGCCGTCGCTGTTGTAGCCCTGGCGGATGGTGACCGTCTCCACCGGCTGCTGCGGCGTAGGCGGCTGACTACCGAAATGCTTCTGGCCATTCTCGTCGACCCAGGTGTAGACCTGGGCCTGCAGTGGCAGGGCGCAGCAGAGCAGCAGTGCGGGGAGAAACTGGCGGCCAGACATTCCGAATTCCTTTTGCAGAGTTGGGCGCAGGCACGATAAACAGGCGTCCGGCGCTTGCCAAGTGAGGCTTAGCGGTCGGTCACCCCCAGCACCTTGAACAGGAAGGCGTACTCCAGCGCCACATCCTTCAGCGCCTGGTAGCGTCCGCTCATGCCGCCGTGGCCGGCGCCGAGGTCGGTCTTGAGCAGTAGCAGGTTGTTGTCGGTCTTCAGTTCGCGCAGGCGGGCCACCCACTTGGCGGCCTCCCAGTACTGCACGCGGCTGTCGTTGTAGCCGGCCACGGCGAGGATTGCCGGGTAGCCCTGCGCGCGCACGTTCTCGTAGGGCGCGTAGCCCTTGATGCGGGCGAACACTTCCGGCTGGCTGGGGTCACCCCATTCGTCGTACTCGGTCACCGTCAGCGGCAGGTCGGGGTTTTGCATGGTGTTGAGCACGTCGACGAAGGGCACCTCGGCGATGGCCGCGGCGAACAGCTCGGGACGCTGGTTGAGCACCGCACCGATCAGCAGGCCGCCGGCGCTGCCGCCGCTGATGGCGAGCTGCGCCGGTGTGGTCAGGCCCTCGGCGACCAGCTGCTCGGCGCAGGCGATGAAGTCGCCAAAGGTATTGGTTTTATGCTCCAGCTTGCCGGCGCGGTACCAGGCTTCACCCAGTTCGCCGCCTCCGCGCACGTGGGCGATGGCGAAGACGAAGCCGCGTTCCAGCAGGCTCAGGCGCGCATGGCTGAACCAGGGGTCGAGGCTTTCGCCATAGGCGCCGTAGCCATACAGGTAGAGCGGGGCGGGGTTACTTGCGGCAAGCACCTCGCGGCGCGCCACCAGGCTGATCGGCACTTGCGTGCCGTCGGCCGCCGTGGCCCAGAGACGGCGGCTCTCGTAGGCATCAGCATCGAACGGGCCTTCCACCGGGGTCTGCTTGAGTACCTGCTGCGCGCCGCTGGCCAGCTCCAGCTGGCGCACCTGCGCCGGGCGGTTGAGCGCCTCGTAGCGCAGGCGGATCACCGGGCTGTGAAACTCCAGGCTGTCCTGCACGTACAGGCTATAGGCGGCATCCGGCAGCTGCACCGGGTAGGGAGCGCCGCCCTGCGGATGCACCTCGATGATCGGCAGGCCACCTTCGCGCAGGCTGAGGACGAAGGCGTTCTGGTTGAGGCTGATGCCTTCCAGCATGCGTGCGTTGTCGTGCCCGATCAGCTCGCGCCAGTGCTCGCGGCTCGGCTGTGCCTCGCTCGCGGCATACAGGGCGAAGTTGATGCCGGCCTGGTTGCTGCGCACGAACCAGGTCCACTGGCCGTCCAGCAGGCCGTGGTCGACGTCGTACTCGTGGTCTTCCTGGCGTGGCGCCAGGCAGCGGAACTCGCCGGCGGGCGTGTCGGCATCCAGCACCCAGGCCTCGCTGGTAGTCTTGCTGCCCAGGCTGAGCACCAGTTGGCGCTCGGAGCTGCTGCGATGACAGCTGAGGAAGAAGCGTCCGTCGGCTTCCTCGAACACCAGATCGGCGCCTGCGCTGCCGAGCGCATGGCGATACAGGCGATGAGGGCGGTGGGTATCGTCCAGGGTGACGAAGAACAGGGTCCGACTGTCGTTGGCCCAGGTCATCTGGCCGTCGCAGTCGTCGAACGGCAGCTCGTCGATGTGGCCGTCGCCGAGGTCCTTGACGAACAGGCGGTAAATCTCGTCGCCGCTGCTGTCCAGGCTGTAGCCGAGCAGGCGATGGTCCGGGCTGATGGTGAAGGCGCCGAGGGCCAGGTAGCCGTCGCCGGCCAGGGCGTTGGGGTCGAGCAGCAGCTGTTCGGCGCTCTCATCCACGCTCAGCGAGCCGTCGGCCGGGCGCGGGCAGCGGTAGTGGCGCGGGTATTCGTCGCCGGCGGTGGTGCGCTGGTAGTACAGCCAGGGGCCCCAGGGCACCGGCAGGGACAGGTCGGTCTCGCGGATACGGCCCTTGATCTCCTGGAACAGCGTCTCGCGCAGCTCGGCCTGTTCGGCCAGCTGTGCCTCGAGGTAGGCGTTCTCGGCCCTGAGATGTTCGAGCACCTCGGCGCTGTCGCGCAGCTCAAGCCAGCGGTAGGGGTCGGCGCCGGCTTCACGGCGGGTAATCGGGGCGTCGGTCATCGCGCTTCTCGGCTTTCGGTTGCGGCTGGGGCGACCACGGGGAGGCGCAGGTCGCGCAAAAGCCGTTATCATAAGCCCCCCTTAGCCGGCCAAGCCACGACACACCATGACCGAACAAGACTATCTGCTCGCCTGGGGCCTCTACGCGATCGCCGCGCTGGGCTGCCTGCTGGTGTGGTTCCGCATGACCGGCTGGATCTGGCGCTGGCTGCGTGAGCCGCTGCGGGTGGTGGTTGCGGTGCTGCTGCTGACCCCGACCATCGTCGATCCGGCCAAGGAGCTGTTCGCTCCGGCCATCGCCATTACCGCGCTGGACCTGCTGTTCAAGGTGGGCAACAACGCCTGGCGGGCAGTGGCCGACCTGGCCATCTACGGCCTGATCGCGCTGGCGGTGTGGTTGGCTTTCGCCGGTCTGCGCTGGCCGATCGAGCGCTGGTGGCAGGGCCGTCGCGGCCCAGCCGATCAGGCCGCCGCCGCAGCGGACGAGCCGACCCTGCGCCAGTTGATGGACCGTGACGAGCGTTTCGACGCCGATACCCGCCTGGATGCTCAGGGCGAGCGGCGCCTGCGTATCGAGCCACGCCTGTGAGGCCCGGCGCATGACCTGCGTGTTCTGCGCCATCGTCGACGGCCAGCTGCCGGCCCATGTGATCCATGAAGATGAACATTTCGTCGTGCTGCTGGATATCTTCCCGCTGCGCCCCAGCCATGTGCTGATCGTCGCCCGCGGCCACGCGCCTTTTCTCGCCGACTTGCCGGCTGCGCCGCGTGAGGCACTGCTGGCCCTGGCCGACCGAGTAGGCCGCGCGCTGTACCGCAGCGATCCCTCCTTGCTCGGTATCAACCTGCTGATCAACGATGGTCCGGTGGCCAACCAGCATGTGCCGCACCTGCATCTGCACCTGATTCCCCGACGTGTCGGCGACCTGCCGGCGCTGTGCTGGCGCATTCTCACCCGCTTCCTGCCGTTCGGCCGCAAGCGCATCGAAGCACGCCTGGTGCGCGAGGCCGAGCGCTTGCGTGTGGCGCTGGCGGAGAGCTGCTGAGCCATGTGCGAACTGCTCGGCATGAGCGCCAACGTGCCCACCGACATCCTGTTCAGCTTCACCGGGCTGATGCAGCGCGGCGGTGGCACCGGCCCGCACCGTGACGGCTGGGGCATCGCCTTCTACGAGGGGCGCGGCTTGCGCCTGTTCCAGGACCCCGCGGCCAGCGTCGATTCCGAGGTGGCGCGCCTGGTGCAGCGCTATCCAATCAAGAGCGAGACGGTGATCGGCCACATTCGCCAGGCCAACGTCGGCCGCGTCTGTCTGGCCAACACCCATCCCTTCGTCCGCGAGCTGTGGGGGCGCAACTGGTGCTTCGCCCACAATGGCCAGCTGGCCGGCTTCGCCCCGCGCTTCGATTTCTACCGCCCGGTCGGTGATACCGACAGCGAGGCGGCCTTCTGCGACCTGCTCAACCGGGTGCGCGGCGCCTTCCCCGAGCCGGTGCCGGTCGAGGCACTGTTGCCGGTGCTGGTGCAGGCGGCGCAGGAGTATCGGGGCAAGGGCGTGTTCAACTGCCTGCTAAGCGACGGCGACTGGCTGTTCTGCTTCTGCTCGACCAAGCTGGCGCAGATTACCCGCCGCGCGCCTTTCGGCCCGGCGCGCCTGAAGGATGTGGACGTGACGGTGGACTTCCAGGCGGAGACCACGCCCAATGATGTGGTGACCGTGATTGCCACCGAGCCCTTGACCGATAACGAACGCTGGAACCTGCTGCGCCCGGGCGAGTGGAGCCTGTGGCGGCGCGGCGAGCGCATTGCCCAGGGACAGATGGGGGGAGTGAGGATGTTCAGAAGTTACCTGCGACTGCTGGTATTCGCTTTCGGCCTGCTGGTCGGCGTGCAGGTGCCGGGCCTGGTCGACGACTACGGCAAGCGCGTGGCCGCCCAGCGCGCCGAGTCCGAGGAGAGCCTGCTGGGCTTTCGCGAGACCGCTGCACGCTTCTTCAACGCCGACCTCAACGCCCTGGTCGCCCATTACCGCGCCAGCACCGACGAGGTCATGCGTAGCGACGCCGACAGCATCGCCCACCTGGTGAGCCGCTCCGAGCTGCTGGAAGCCGAGTGGCTGGCCATGCAGGGCCCCTGGTACGCTCAGGCCTGGCACCTGGTCACGGCGGCTGATCGCGAGATCCTGCAGCAGACCCTGGATGCCTACAGCTACCAGGTACTGCTGGCGCCCCAGGCCATCGCCTGGGCGCTTGGCGTCGGGCTGCTGCTGGCCTGGCTGGTCGAGCTGCTGGCGCTGGGCCTCGGCTGGACCCTCGGCATCGGCCGCAAGCACAAGACTATCGCCTACGAGAAGCGTCACTGGCGCTGACATGAAAAAGGCCCCGCGAGGGGCCTTTTCTTTGTTCGTGGTGCCGTCAGCTTTCGCGACCGTGGGCGGCGGCAGCCAGTTGCCCGGTATCCACCCGTACGAAGACCGAATCGCCGATGGCGGTGAGTACATCGCCGGCGTAGATCTCGCAGATCACCTGGGTCTTGCGCCCCACCTCGCCCTCGACCCGCGCGCGCAGCTGCAGTGGCACGCCCATGGGCGTCGGCTTGATGTACTTGATGCCGAGGAACCCGGTGACGCAGTCGATGCGCGGCAGGCTGCCGGGCTCGCGGCCTTCGGCGCGGTAGTGATAGGCCATGGCCGTCCAGTTCGAGTGGCAGTCCACCAGCATGGCGATCAGCCCGCCGTAGACCAGGTCCGGCCAGCCGCAGTGCATGGGGTCGGGCAGGTGTTCGGCGACGACGTGGATGCCGTCCTCGTGCCAGCGGCTCTTGACGTGCAGGCCGTGCGGGTTGCGGCTGCCGCAGCCGTAGCAGACGCCTTCGGGTGCGGCGGCGTCCTGCAGGGAAATGTCGTGCATTGGGTTGCTCAGGGATGGGAGTACCTGGGAAGCCTAACGGCTTTGTTGGGAAAGCAGAACTATCGGCGATATCAAACTTCGGATCAGTCCCTGAAGGCGATTAGCACGCAGAAGTCCGAGGCTATGCTGCCTTCAGCCATCAACCTGTCCTCCAGAGCGAAGAAGCGTTCGAGCAGCTCGATGTCCGCCGGCTGTTCCGGCGAGAAGTTCTGTGCAATATCGCTAAGACCGGTATGCAGCAGGGCCCCCCCCAGCTCGTAGTTCAATACTCGGTCGAACTGACGATTGAGGCTGGCAATGATCTCCGAGGACCGAATCGCTTCTGAGGGGTCGCAGGCGATGACTTCCTCTACGCTGGGACGTCTGACCTGTCCGCGAACGCGGCCGTCGGGCAGGCAGTTATAGCCTGCTGGCAGGCTTTCAATGAACGCATTGATCTGCTCAAGCTGGGTGTCCGTCCACTGGAAGCGATCGGGGCCGACGTACTCGTGAAGCATGAACACGCCGCCGGGTCGCAGCGCTTGCCTAACTTGCCCGAATAGGCCGTCGAGGTCGTCGACATGATGGGCGCTACTGAAGGCGAAGATCAGATCGTACTGCGCCTGCGGAAGCCGCAGCTGTTCCATGTTGGCGACCTGATAGTGCAGTCCGGGCAACGACTCCTGCGCCGCCAGCCGACGTGCCTCGGCAATGGCGCTTGCGGCCAGGTCATAGCCGTCGATCCGTTCGGCAAATCCCCCGTGTGCCAGTGCTCGCTCCAGCGAGCCAAAGCCGCAACCCAGGCTGGCAGCTCGTTTGACCGGGAACTGCCAGCCTTGCTCTAGCAGAAGCTGTCGCAGATATTGGCAACATTCCTGCTTGGGGTCTCCTGAAACCTTGCGGTTCAGTCGTGCCAGCACAAGCGGATGCTCCATCCAGTTCATGCCCCTGCTGGTATTCCTCTGACCCCAGGCCTGATTAATCTTGGCAGCATAGTCGCGGGGTGGAAGCTCATCGAGCAGCTGCCGGATCTGCTCGGTGAAGTTCCGCTTCGAGCAGTCCTGGTCGGTCCCGAGCAAGGCCTGCTCGCGCAGTCGGGCCCACAGATTGGCGTCGTTATAGAGCCGGGCACAGGCCGCGGCGAAGCCCTCCGCCGTATCTGCCGTCAGCAGTTCGCCATCATCCTTCCAGGCCAGTTGATCGGCCAGTAGTTGGCTGGCCACCACCGGTAGGCCATGTGCGGCTGCCTCGTAGATCTTCAGCGGAATACCTGCGGCGAAGCGGGTCGGCGCGATGAACAGGCGGGCATCCGCATAGAAGTCGGTGATGTCCTGGACGCGACCGTGGAAGCGAACGCGGCGGCTTTCCAGATCCCGTCGTAGCTTCGTCGAGCAGGCACCGACGATGTTCAGGCAGTAGTTGTTGCCCAGCAGGCGATCCAGTCTTGGCATGACCTCGCCGATGAACCAGCGGATCGAGTCGGCATTGGGCGAGTCGTTTTCCTCCAGGCGCCCGACGAACAGCAGGTCCTGGCGCTCGGCATGCTTGCCGGGCGTTGGTTGCAGTTCGATGCCATGGCTGAGCACGCGCACATCGGGATGTCCGGCGCGAGTGAAATGTTCGGATTCTGTCCGGTTGACTGCCAGGATGGTCTGCGCAGGCCTGGCCAGGCGCAGCTCGTCTGCCATGTCGGTGATTGAGCAGCTGTGTCCAAGCAGGTTGGCCTTGAGCTGATTGCGCTGGGCGAAGATGGCCTCTGCGTCGTAGATCAGCCGGGTGCGGCCGAGCAGGTCGGGTTCGTGTTCGAGCGCGTCGAACAGAAGTTGCATGTTGTGCGGACGACTGATGATGAGCGCGTCGTAATAGTCGCGGCGGCTGCGCAGAAAACCGGGCAGGCCGGCGGCACCCTGTGCTTCGGCTATCTCTGTCTCGCGAGGCAGAACGGCGTAGGCCTCGGCGAAATCGATGCCGGCGGCTGCCACCGGATAGAGCGTGACGAATGCGCCGAGGCGATGCAGGGTCATCAGCAGTTCGTGGGCACGTGGGTAACCGGAGCCCCAGGAGGGTATGGGAATCTGATCGTCGATCAGTAGGACGCGCGCGCCAGCGCCTGGGCGCATCCGTGCTTCCAGGGCGCTGTTGCCATGGGGCTGGTGTTGCTGCAGCGCGACAGCATGGCGTTCGCGGAAGATGCCGTGATGAGCCTGCATCAACTGTGTCGCGGCTTGACTGTGCGTGGCGCTGCCGAACTCGACGTGAACGACTTCCACCGCCGGTTCGTAGACCACCGCATGGCCCCCCTGGCGCAGGCGCATGCACAGATCGGTTTCTTCGTAATAGGCTGGCGCGAAGGCGCTGTCGAAACCGCCTAGCTGCTCGAACAGGGGGCGTGGCACCATGAGGAAGGCCCCGGAACAGTAGTCGACCTCGCGGCGGAACTGGAATTCGGCCTCCTGTGGATCACGACCACGGCCATAGCCCTGGCAGCTGCCGTCGTTCCAGACAATGCTGCCGGCCTCCTGCAGGGTGCCGTCGAGCAAAATCAGCTTGCCCCCGACGGCGCCGACCTCGTTGCGTTCGGCAAATACTCTGATGGCGGCGCTCAGTGAGCCTGCCTTGATCAGGGTGTCGTTGTTGAGAAACAGCAGGTGGCTGCCGCGGGCCTGAGCTGCGCCCAGATTGGCTGCACGCAGGAAGTGCAGGTTCTCGTTCTGCAGCAGTACCCGGCTGCCATGTACGCGTTTGAGCAGTTCGCGAGTCAGGTCGCTGGAGGCGTTGTCGACCAGCAGCACCTCGCAGGGCACGTCGATGGCTGTAATCAGCGACTGCAGGCAGCGGAAGGTCAGTTCCGCCTGGTTATGCAGCACCAGGATGATGGACAGCAGCGGTTCCTGGCTGGTCGGAAGCAGTAGCGGCTCGCTGCCGCCGAGAAAGGCCTGCAGACGCTCCATGCTGTCGCGGCGGAAAACCGCCTTGATGTCCGTATTCTCGTGTTGTTCAGGCGTTGCTGCGGCGAACGTGCTGGGCAGTGGCAGGTTACGGTTCTCATGGCGTCCATGCAGCTCGTAGTGGTACAGCGCGTTGACGCCAGCCTGCGCCACGTCGGGATTGAGGCGCAGGTAGTCGCGAGTGGAGAACCAAGGGCCTGGATCACGGCCTTCGATGCCACCGTGAGCGACATAGTGGAAGGCGGGTTCGATGCCGGACTCGGCCACATCGATGTAGGTGCGCAGGTACCAATGGGCGTCGAACAGCGAAGAGCGACGCACCACATCGGCGATCGGGTTGCGCTGGGCATGTCCGCGACGCAGCAGCAGGCGCAGGCGGCGTAGCGGGCTGGGGCGTGCCAGCAAGGGTAGTTTTACGAGCAGGTCCTGGGCCAGACGCCGCGTTTGCAGCTCGGCATTTGCCAGTCCGGTATTCAGCTCCTGTCTGGACTGTCCCAGTCGTGTCTCCGTTTCCGCCAGCAAGGTCTCTAGCCGTTGCCGCTCCTCTTGCAGTCGTCTGTACTGGACTGTCTCTGCCTGCAGCTGTTCACTCAGTTGTGAAACTGTCTCGGCCAGGCACTGCGTGCGTTCACTTTCCTGGCGCGCCTGGTTTAGCTGGTCTTGGGTGTCGGCAAGTGCCAGCTGCAGTTGCTGGGTCTTGGCCTCGGCAGCGGCGCGCTGCTCGCCCGCCCCGATGCGCTCAGACTCCAGTGCCTCGACTTGCAGGGCAAATGAACGCGCCATCTCCTGCTCGCGGGCGTGTCCTTGCCAGCGTGCTCCTAGATGAGCAAAGCGCTCGCGCAGGCTGGCGGTTTGGTCGCTATTCGCTGTGCACAGATGGCGAATGACTTCGGGAGCCTGGCTGCCGTGTGCAATAAGGCCCAAGCCGTTGCCATGCAGGAACTCGAAGTGCGGATAGTCCCGTGACAGTTCGGCGAACAGCCGGTGGACGCCGAAATCGTCGCGGCGCACGTTGGTATCGTGAAACAGCACGATGGCCCGCGGGGACAACTTGGGGCGCCACTGCAGATAGTCGCGACATACGGCCTCGTAGGTGTGGAAGCCGTCGATGTGCAAGACGTCGATGGAGCCATCGGCGAAGTGCGCCAATGCTTCGTTGAAATCGGCACGCAGTAGTTCGGAGAAAGCTCCGTAGCGGGTGCGGTTGAAATCCAGTAAATCGTTGTAGACGGCCTCGTCGAAGAAGCCGGCATGGGCGTCGCCCTGCCAGTTGTCCACCGCAAAGCAGCGGCAGTCCAGGCGTGCCAAGCTCACCGCTTCGCAAAAGGCGGCGTAGGAAACGCCATGATGGCTACCCAGTTCCACCAGCGTGCGCGGGCGAGCAGCGGCCACCAGCCAGAAGGCAAAAGGCACATGCCCCCACCAGCCACTCGGTTTGCCGAGCCGCTGCGGCTGCTGAAAAAGCCAATCCAGCTGCGGGGACAGCAGATCATCGAGGCGAAGGAGTTCTGGCTGAAGCATGCGAAGGCTTCCTGAGTCAGGGACGGTGGGCGACCACGGTAAACATGGGGACTGGTGCTTCATGGGCTCTGTGGTGCTGATGATGCACTGTGACCTGAGCCCCTTCGAAGCCCAATACGCCCAGCGCATTGACGATGAAGGCCGGGCTGAACGACCACCAGGTGTCCACCTGACGGATGGCTGGTTGGGGGATCAGTCTGCACAGAGGCTCATCGCCCATGGTGGAGTCGTAGAGTTCAGTGATGATCATGGTCTTGCGTACCCGGCGAGACAGGCTCTCGATGAGGCTGAAGGGCGATCGGCAATGCAGCAACACGGCTGCGAGCAGGCCGATATCGAATTCGCCGACGGCCTCTGGAATGGCCAGGGGATCGGTTTCGATCAGCTCGACTTTGGATTGATACAAGTCGTGCAGGTACCAGAAGGAGTTGCGCACCCCCGTTATGTTTCCGCTGAACTCTTCTCGCCACTTGTCGAGATCGAAACCGGCCAGCGGGACAATGTCCCAGAGATGCTGCATAGAGGGTTCGATGGCTGTGACCTTGGCGCCCATACGCTCCATATGGAACGACAGAAAACCACTGGCGGGGCCTATTTCCAGTACGGAACGTCCAGCGAAGTCCTGATGCCCGAGATAGGCATCCACGCCAGTGCGCAGGTCCCAGGGGCCGAGTACTTCACGACCTGGACCGAGGTCAGCACTGTGATAGAACTGACATTGATCGAACTCTGGGGCAGTACGCTTTATTGGCGTAAATGTGGCGGCGTTTTGTTGAGTCATTCTGCTAGTTACTCTGCATGCGGGAGAGTGGGTGCGCGAAGCAGCGCTGGTATCTTCGGCGAGGTTGACGCGAGGCGGCCAGGCCAGGCTGAAGTCTTCGTGTTCAAGACTGAGATTGGGGTTGTAGTACGGGTCGTTGGCCAGCCAAAGATCCCAGTGATTACGCATGTAGGCCACTTCCGAGGCCAGGCGAGCGCTTTTTTCCGGGGTGGTGTCGTAGCCGCGCGTGGCGGACTCATGGTGATAGAGCCGTGCGTGGGGCGTCCACAGGCTGCGCTGGCCCTGTCGGGCTGCGCGCAGACATAGGTCGACATCGCTGCAGGCCACCGCAAGTTCGTTCTCGTTGAGTCCACCCAGCTCCTGGTAGAGCGCCTTGCGCATGGCCAGACAGGCGCCGGTCACGGCGGAGAAATTGCTTGTCAGGGCTGCTCGGCCCCAGCGTCCTAGGGTCTGGCCGGGCTGGCCCTTGTGTGCGTGCCCGGCCCAGCCGCCGATGCCGAGCACAATGCCCGCATGCTGCAGGCTGCCATTCGGATAGAGCAGCTTGGCACCTACGGCGCCGATGCCCGGCCGGATGGCATGGCTGACCAGCTCGTCCAGCCAGTCCGGGTCCAGTACCTCGGTGTCGTTGTTCAGCAGACAGATGACCTGTCCCCGGGCGTGGCTTACGCCGAAGTTGTTCAGCGCCGAGTAGTTGAACGGGCCGGGATGCCGGAGTACATGTACGCGGGGTTCCTCGGCCAGGCTGGCGAGGTAGTCTAGAGCGGCAGGGTCATTGGAGTCGTTATCAATCAGCACCACCTCGTAGTCCGGGTAGCGGGTCCTGCGCAGAATGCTGGTGATGCAGCGGTTCAGCAGGGTGGCGGCATTACGGCTGGTCACCACGATGCTGGCCAGCGGTGCCGGTGTGGGGAGCTCATGGCGCGTCCGGTAGCCATGGCCGTTGCCGCTCACCGCGCAGTTGCTGCCCAGGCGGGCGAAGTGTTCGCGCAGAGCCCTCTCGCCGGCCTGCATGGCATAGGGCTTGGCATCATTGCTGGCCGCGGTGCTGGCTGCATGACTGCGCCAGTGATAGAGCACGTGGGGTATGTGCACGATCATCGAGGGCTCCAGCCGCTCGATGCAGCGTAAGGCCAGGTCATAGTCCTGAGCCCCTTCGAAGCCTGTGCGGAAGCCGCCAACCTCCTCCACCAGTGACCTGCGGTACAGGCCAAGATGAGTGATCAGGTTGTGCGAGTAGAACAGGTCCTGGTTCCAGGCGCTCTTGAAGTAGGGCGAGTGGCGCCGCCCGCGTTCATCGATCTTGTCCTCGTCGGAGTACAGCAGTTGAGCCTGTGGATGCTGCAGGATGCTGTCGGCTGCCAGATAGAGTGCGTGTTCGGCGAGTAGATCATCCTGATCGAGCAAGGCGATCCAGCTCCCTTCGGCCAATGCCAGTGCACTGTTACTGGCGGCAGAGATGTGGCCGTTAGTGGCGCGCTGGACGAAACGGATGCGCGGCTCACGCGCGGCATAGGCGGCGAGCAGATCACTTACCTGGCCGTCCGGTGAGGCATCGTCGGCAATGCACAGTTGCCAGTGAGGGTAGAGCTGGTTGCGCACCGAGTCGATGGCTGCAATCAGCCAGTCGTGATTCGGCTTGAACACCGGCATCACGACGCTGATCAGAGGTGGCTTGACCAGACCATCGATGCGTTGGCGGATGCGCTGACGCAGCGGCTCATCCAGGTGATGGTAACGGCGCAGCCATTCCTGGTAGTCATTGCGCAGCACCTGGTCACCGCGCGCATCTGTAACCGGTGCTCCGCCGGCTACTGCTCCCAGGTTGGACAGTCGACAACGTAGGCCTGCCATACCTTCGTTGCGCCAGACCGCTGCGGTCTTGAGCAGGGTAAGGCGCCACCCACCGCCATGTGCGATCGCGCCCTCCAATATTTTCCGCAGGCGGCGTACTCTCATCACAGGCCCATCGTCATGGTTCGCTGCAGCAGCCAGCATTTCACGCCGAGCTTGCCATTCCAGCCTCGACCGTGATCAGGCCGGCGGTAAATCAGCAGATTGTTGCGCCTCAAGCTGCTGGCTTGGCCCTGCGCCTGCCTCTGATAGGGTGGCGCCAGTATCGGGTCGACGTCGGCTCCGGGGGACATGTTCAGCCCTGCATGACCCGGGTCCGATTGGTCGGATGGCGGCCTGCAGCGGGCTTGCATGTCCTGGCGGCATTGGTCGACGTGCTGGTATGCGGGGCGGTGCTGTTCGACCAAAGCGCGCATCCTGTCGTAGCGGCGGGTGTGCATGTGCATTGCCTTAGGACGGGCGGCGATACAGCCAGGCGTCGGGCCAGTAGGTAAGGTTGTCGAGTGTCTTGTCATCGCCGAACAGTGCAGTTGGGCGCAGGATCGCAAACTCCGGATGTGAGGCTGCGTAGGCGCGCGCGGCTTCGGCCGGGTTGTCGTAAGTCCAGTGCGGATCGCCGTTCGGAGTCTCAGTGAGCCGCTCCATGACGCCATCGGCTGCCACTATGTAGGAGCCAGGTGTCACCAACGGTGCATAGGCCTCCAGCTCGCTAAGAACGTGGGCCTTGTGATGGTCGCTGTCGAGGAACACGAACACCGACTCTCCTGGCCTGACCTGCTCCCGAACCCTGGATGCGACTTCCTCGGAGACTGAGTCGCCTTCGATCAGGGTGATCAGGTCGGCGAGGGGGCTGGTTGCGATGGCCTCGCGTACCTGCGCGGGAATCTGGATGTCGATGGAAACTACACGCCCCCGCCCTAGCAGGCGGCATAGCGACGCAAAGAAGATGCAGCTGCCGCCATTGTTGATACCCGTCTCGATGATCAGATCTGGCTGCAGCTTGGCCAGGACTTCCTGTAGCCGCAGCACATCCTCCGGCAGTTGCCAGATCTGGAAGCCCAGCCAGGAGAAACTCTGCCAGTGCAGCTGGTTCCACTCCTGCTTGATCCATACATCCGAAATCAGATGAAAGGCTTCCTTAGAATAAAGTGGCAATGTGCCGCTGCCCGCTGCGCTCTGATAGTCGAGTGTGCGGCTTTCGGTATCGATACTGATCTTCATCGGGGCCTTACCTGATCAGAAGTCATCGCGGCTGCACTCTCTGAGCAGACCGTGCTCCAAGCGAAAGAAGCGGTTGCAGTAGTGTTTGAGAAGCACGCTGAAATGCGAGGCGAAGACGAAGATACCCACAGAGTTAACCAGTGCTTCCATGCGTTTATGGGCTTGTGCCTGGAACTCGGCATCACCGAGTCCATAGACCTCGTCGACCAGCAGTATGTCCGGGCGGGTGGAAGTGGCAATGGCGAACACCAGACGGGCTAGCATGCCGGAAGAGTAGGTGCGTACCGGCATCTGCAGGAAGTTGCCAAGCTGGGTGAAATCCTCGATTTCCCCGATATACCTACTGATGGCCTCGCGGGTTTCGCCCATCAGCAGGCACATGCGCATGATGTTCTCGTAGCCGGACAACTCCATGTCCATGCCGGCACCCAATTCCAGCATGGTGGCTACTCTGCCCTGGCGGGTCACCGTGCCCGATGTGGGCGAGTAAATACCGGCCATGGTGCGCAGTAGCGTGCTCTTACCCGCACCGTTGTGCCCGATCAGGCCGACAGCATCGCCGCGCTCGAGCTTGAAGCTGACGTCGCGCAACGCAGTGACCATTTGTACCTGGCCGGTTTGGCGTTCGATGATTCCGCCGGTGCCGATCCTGATCAGGTGATTGCGCAGCGACATGCTGCGGCTGTCGTAGACGGGGTAGCTGACGGTGACTTTGTCGAAATGCAGAGAGGCCATGAACTATACCCAGAAGGCGATGCGCCGGCGCATGTGTTGGAACAGCCAGAGTGTCGTAGCACTGCCAGCCAGCAGGAAGCCCAGATTGGTGTAGAGCACAAAAAGTGGTATCGGCTTGCCCAGCAATGGATTGCGCACCACCTCGATCAGGTGGGAGATCGGATTGAGCCACATGTACGTTTCGCTGATGTGCAGGAAGTCTGGGCGGTAGAAAACCGGGCTCAGCAGCATCAGCAGCGGCATAGCCATGTTGATCAGGTATTCGAGATCGCGGAATCTGCTGCCGAGCAGGCCGATCAGCAGTGACAGCCAGAGTAGGTTGAGCGCCACTAGCACCAGGCCGGGAACCACCAGCAGAGTGTTGGCGTTGACCGGCAGTGCCAGGCACAGTGCGACAAGCAGGTAGACCGGGGCGTAGTGCAGCAGGTTGAGTAGGTGCCGCAGCAGTAGCTGTGCCGGGTAGATCGCTAGCGGTAGATTGAGGTTGCGGATCAGCAGCGCCTGGCGAATGAAAAGTGAGGGCGACTCGCTCAGCACGCCGGAAATGAATTGCCAGAGGATCAGGCCTGCTGTCAGCGTCGGCATGAACTCATGTGCATCCCGGTGCATCAGTTCGCTCCAGACGAAACTGAGCGCCAGTGCGCCAATCGTGGTGCCCAGGGTCAGCCAGAATGGCCCCAGGACGCTGCGCCGGTAACGGGCACGCAGATCGCTGAGGGTCATATAGAGGATGGCTCGCGAATAGCGTCGGGATTCGCGGATATCGTGCCGAAGTGTGGCCCAGGAGGCTCTAAAGGACATGGGGGTATCTGGGATCGAGTGCGTGAGTGTGCCGGTTGGTGTCGATAAAGGAAGTTGCGGGGCCCCTGGGGGTCAGACTTTTCCGCATGCGGCGGCCAGCAACAGGCTGAGTGTGCCCAGAGCCGTCTGCCGGTAAACCCCGGAACCCAGGACTCCAGCCATTCCCCGCCAGCCGCGTGCTTGGCGTGCTGTGCGAAAGTGCTCGAGAGTGGTCTGGTTGTCTGGTGTCAGCGAAGCCTGCATGCGCATCAGGGCTGTCAGATTGAGGTCTACCCAGTGACGAAAGCGTCCCTGCCACAGCATGCGCATCCTCACGGCACGGGCTGTCCAGCTGGAGTTGGCACCGACCAGGTTGCCGCCATGCTGGCGGTAACGCACGGACGGATAAGGGTCGTAGAAGACCTGGCCGCCACAGCCACTGACAACGATGTAGGCCCACCAGTCCTGCGAGACGATGCTGGCGCCTGGGCTGACCTTGAGTAGCAGATCGCGTGCGGCGCGGTTGAAGACCATGGTGTTGCCGCCGCCGACATTCTGCACCAGGGCGTTGGCGAAGCTAGGCGGCTTGCGGAACCTTGGTGAGAAGCCCGTGTGTTTCCCAGCCTCGTCGACTACCCGGGTGCGCGTGCAGTAGAGCGCAGGTATTTCCGGTGCAACCCGCTGCAGGTACGCGAGTGCGCGCTTGAGCTTGTCGGGTTCCCAGATATCGTCCTGATCGGCATAGGCATAGAAGTCGGCCTCGATGTCGGCCTGACAGGTCAGTGACATGAAGTTGGCCACGAAACCCTGCTGCGGGCCCGCCTGCAATTTTATCCGGCCGTGTTCCGAGTTACTCCGGTATTGCTGCAGTATGGAGAGCGTCTGGTCTTGCGAGCCGTCGTCGGATACCCACAGCTGCCAGTTGCGATGCTGTTGCGCATCAAAAGACTCCAGTTGCTCGTGCAAGTGGTTCTGGCCATTGAACGTGCAAAGCAGGATGGCCACTCGAGGCTCGGCTATGGAGTTTGGTGGGTGCTTGGGCACTGAAGCTGATCTCGATAGTTCGGAAAGGCTTGCTATTCGACGAGGTCAGCGCTTGCGCATGATCACCAGGTCCTGGCCGCCTGCTATGGCCTCGACAATGTCTATCACCTCGAAGTACTCATCCCACTTGGTCATTACGTAGTCATGGGAGCGCAGTACTGCGGCAGCGGCGTCTGTTTTTTCCGGCAGTATACCGGCCTGTTGCACGGACAGCAGTTGTTTGCTGGTTATTTGTTGCAGCACGGCCAGGGTTGTCCCGGGTAGCGATAGGAGCAGCAGGCCCCCCGAGACGATGGCGCGCTGAAGCTCTGCAAGCCAGATGTGTTGTGCATGCTCATCGAACTGGCCCATCAGGGAGATGCCGATGACCAGATCGAAGGTGGCTGGGGCGACGGGCATTGGGGGCTGCGAGTCGATCAGCTGAAAACGTGCCGCAGGAATGTACTGCCTGCATACGCGGATGCTCTCGGCGTCACTGCTCACGCCGGTCACCTGGGGGCTCAACATTGCCAGATAAGGGGTCAGGTATCCGCAGTGCAGATCGAGCACCGATGCAAAGGTGTCTAGAGTACGGTCGAAACGGTCCATCAGCAGCTTTTGCATGCGCATGGTTATGGTTGCACCGCCCAGCCTGGCGAGCTCGATCGAACTGTTTCCCTTGGCTTGATGCAGGTCGCTGGCGTGGAGGTACCACGCCGTACGATAGGAGTGCCGGTGTTCGCCGAGCCGTCCGGTGACATTGAGGCTCATAAAATCATTGGGTGCGAGTTCGGGCAGTGACTGGCGACAGCGAAAGCGGGCAGCGCCGGCGTTGGGGAAAGCGCCGAAAATGGGCAGCATGTCGGGCGACGCCAAAGGCCACTCAAGCTGTTCGACGTCCTCGCCGTTGATCAGCAGGCGCATGGCCTCTGGCGCGTCCCATGTGCTCAATGCCCAGCCGTCGATTGTCAGCTTGCCAGAATCCACGCTGATGTGGCCGGGCATCCAGCGCAGGTGGCGCGCAGCCCTAAACTGCAGCTCAGTTCTATAGAGGTCCACGGCTGGATTGCAGCAGGCGGGTAGAGGCGTCTCCGGTACAATCTGCCAGCTGCGGTCGTAGGCAATGTACCGGCGGATGTACTGGCTGAAGTTCCAGCGATTTCCGAACCACTGCATGGGCGTCTGCTCGTCGCAGAACTCCAGTTCGAGAGCCCGGGCCACCTGTGGGTGAATGGGCAGCTGCATGGCGCTCATGCCGCTGTAGGTGGAAAGTGCCGCATCCATCTGCGCCAGCCCCGTTTCGGCATCGCCTCCCAGTAGCGGCAGGGTGGCCTTGAAAAGGCGCTGTGCCAGTACGCCCAGCGCTTCGTTACAGACGTGCCCGGGGGTCCAGAACAGATGCTTGCGCCGAAAGTTAGCTAGCACATAGTCGCCGATGACGATGTCCGAGGCCGCGTCATGGCGGGTAATGCGTTCGATGTCTATCTGCAGGCGGTGCTGTAGGTCAGGCATGCGCTCATTCGAAAGCTGCATGTAGGCTGCCACTGACTGTTCTTCTGCGAGTCCTTGGCGCGCGATTTCGAGCCCCACCGAGTCGCCGTAGGGGTAGCGTCCCCAGGGCATGCCCGGCTCCATTTCGGCGCGTGGTTCCACGCGGCGATAGAAGGGCCAGGGGCAGTAGAACATGAAGGCGGGGAAGATCAATCGTGGGCAGCCGTCCGGCAGCCCACGCCTTACTGCATCCCTTACGGCGATCGATTCCTCACGGTCGTATTGCTCCAGATAGAGCACACAGCGTTGTAGGTCTTTGGCTTCTGGTAGCTCACGGGGGTGGCCGGGTACTGCGTGGTTCAAGACGCAGGCATAGCCACGGCCGGCAGGGGAGCTATCCGCTGCGGCGAGTTGCAGGGCGAGCGGCACGGTCTGGCAGTTGCCGTAGAGAATCACCAGTTCGGCGTCGGGCGCGGTGTTGCCGTGAACAATCATAGGGGCACCAGGCGCAGGTGGCTGGCAGCGCTCGGCTGCATATCGGCTTGGTAAATGTCCACGGGGGCCTGCTGTCGAGAAAAGTGCGCCATTCTCCATGGCCGCAATGCTCGCTTCAATTTCAGTGCTAGCGAGAGGCCGGAAACACATCGGGCCCGAATGGGCCCGTGGATCTACTTGCTGAGGAAGCGCATCCCTTCCTCCAGCCCCCGCAGCGTCAGCGGGTGCATCTGATCGTTGATCAGCTCGCGGACGATGTTGGTGGAGGCGGTGTAGTTCCAGGCGTCCTTGGGATAGGGGTTGATCCAGATGAGCTTCTTGTACTTGTCCATGAAGCGTTTCATCCAGACGTAGCCGGCTTCCTCGTTCCAGTGCTCGACGCTGCCGCCGGGCTGGGTGATCTCGTAGGGCGCCATGGCGGCGTCGCCGACGAACACCACTTTCCAGTCCGGGCCGTACTTGTGCAGCAGGTCATTGGTGGAGTAGCGCTCGCTGGTGCGGCGCAGGTTGTTCTTCCACACGCTCTCGTAGATGAAGTTGTGGAAGTAGAAGTACTCCAGGTGCTTGAACTCGGTCTTGCAGGCCGAGAACAGCTCCTCGCAGACCTTCACGTGCGCATCCATCGAGCCGCCGATGTCGAACAGGATCAGCAGCTTGACCGTGTTGCGTCGCTCCGGGCGCATCTGGATGTTGAGCAGGCCGGCGTCCTTGGCGGTGTGGTCGATGGTGCCGCCGAGATCGAACTCTTCCGCCGCGCCTTCGCGGGCGAACTTGCGCAGGCGGCGCAGGGCCACCTTGATATTGCGCGTGCCCAGTTCGACCTGGTCGTCGAGGTTCTTGTACTCGCGCTGGTCCCACACCTTGGCGGCCTTGCCCTGGCGCTTGCCGGCATCGCCGACGCGGATGCCTTCCGGGTTGTAGCCGCCGGAGCCGAACGGGCTGGTGCCGCCGGTGCCGATCCACTTGTTGCCGCCGGCGTGGCGCTCCTTCTGCTCTTCGAGGCGCTTCTTGAACTCTTCGATCAGCTTGTCCAGGCCGCCCAGGCTCTGGATCTGCGCCTTCTCTTCCTCGGACAGGTGGCGCTCGAATTCCTTGCGCAGCCACTCCTCGGGGATCAGCGCCTCGATGTGTTCGTTGAGGTTTTCCAGGCCCTTGAAGTAGGCGCCGAAGGCGCGGTCGAACTTGTCGAAGTGGCGCTCGTCCTTCACCAGGATCGCCCGGGCGAGGTAGTAGAACTCGTCCATGTCGGCGAACACGACGTTGTGCTTGAGCGCGTTGATCAGGTCGAGCAGCTCGCGCACCGAGACCGGCACCTTGGCCGCGCGCATTTCATTGAACAGGTTGAGCAGCATGGCTGCGGACCTCTAGGCATGTACGGACAGTTCCCTCTCCCATTCATGGGAGAGGGTTAGGGAGAGGGTCCGGCAGGCAACACCGCGTCGCCCGGCAATCCCTCACCCCCAGCCCCTCTCCCAAGGGGAGAGGGGAGACAAGCAATCAGCGCCCGGCGCGGCGCGCCATGAAGGCCAGGCGCTCGAGCAGCTGCACGTCCTGCTCGTTCTTCACCAGGGCACCGGCCAGCGGCGGGATGGCCTTGGTCGGATCGCGCTCGCGCAGCACGGCTTCGCCGATGTTGTCGGCCATCAGCAGCTTCAGCCAGTCGACCAGCTCGCTGGTGGAAGGCTTCTTCTTCAGGCCCGGCACCTTGCGCACGTCGAAGAACACGTCCAGCGCCTCGGCCACCAGCTCGCCGCTGATACCCGGGTAGTGCACGTCGACGATCTTCTTCAGGGTGTCGCGGTCGGGGAAGGCGATGTAGTGGAAGAAGCAGCGGCGCAGGAAGGCGTCCGGCAGTTCCTTCTCGTTGTTCGAGGTGATGATGATGATCGGGCGCTGCTTGGCCTTGATCGTCTCGTCAGTCTCGTAAACGTAGAACTCCATCTTGTCGAGTTCCTGCAACAGGTCGTTAGGGAACTCGATGTCGGCCTTGTCGATCTCGTCGATCAGCAGGATCACCCGCTCCTCGGACTCGAAGGCCTCCCACAGCTTGCCTTTCTTGATGTAGTTGCGAACGTCGTGGACCTTCTCCGAGTTCAGCTGCGAATCGCGCAGGCGGCTGACCGCGTCGTACTCGTACAGGCCCTGGTGCGCCTTGGTGGTGGACTTGATGTGCCAGGTAATCAGCTTGGCGCCGAAGGCCGCGGACAGCTGCTCGGCCAGCATGGTCTTGCCGGTGCCCGGCTCGCCCTTGACCAGCAGCGGGCGCTGCAGGGTGATGGCGGCGTTGACCGCGAGCTTCAGGTCGTCGGTAGCGACGTAGGACTGAGTGCCTTCGAACTTCATCGTGTCATCCTCGAACGGTAACGCGCGGGCGGCGCCCGGCACGGCGAACAGCTGAAAAGCCCAATATACCCCGCGTGCCGGCGCACTGTGAACGCAGACGCGCCATTCAGTCACTGAATGGCGGGTCACCCGCCCAAGGTCAGCGGCTGGACGCCCGCGCGGCCTGGGCATAGGCTTGGCGGTCTCGTTCCTGCCTGCACAAGGACTTCCGCCATGAGCCGCATCTATTCCGACAACGCCCAATCCATCGGCAACACGCCGCTGGTGCAGATCAACCGCCTGGGGCCCAAGGGCGTGACCATTCTGGCGAAAATCGAAGGGCGCAACCCGGGCTATTCGGTCAAATGCCGGATCGGCGCCAACATGATCTGGGACGCCGAGTCGCGCGGCGTGCTCAAGCCGGGCATGACCCTGGTCGAGCCGACGTCGGGCAATACTGGCATCGGTCTGGCCTTCGTCGCCGCCGCCCGTGGCTACAAGCTGGTCCTGACCATGCCGGCGTCCATGAGCCTGGAGCGGCGCAAGGTGCTCAAAGCCCTGGGTGCCGAGCTGGTGCTGACCGAGCCCGCCAAGGGCATGAAGGGCGCCATCGCCCAGGCCGAGGAAATCGTCGCCTCCGACCCGGCCAAGTACTTCATGCCAGCGCAGTTCGACAACCCGGCCAACCCGGCCATCCACGAGAAGACCACCGGCCCGGAAATCTGGAACGACACCGACGGTGCAGTGGACGTACTGGTGGCGGGCGTCGGTACCGGTGGCACCATCACCGGGGTGTCGCGCTACATCAAGCAGCAGCGTCACAAGCCGATTCTTTCGGTGGCAGTGGAGCCGATCGCCTCGCCGGTGATCAGCCAGACCATTGCCGGCGAAGAGGTCAAGCCCAGCCCGCACAAGATCCAGGGTATCGGCGCCGGCTTCGTGCCGAAGAACCTCGACCTGTCCATCGTCGACCGCGTCGAGCAGGTCGGCGACGACGAGGCCAAGGCCATGGCCCTGCGCCTGATGCAGGAAGAGGGCATCCTCTGCGGCATCTCCTGCGGCGCCGCCATGGCCGCCGCCGTGCGCCTGGCCGAGAAGCCGGAGATGCAGGGCAAGACCATCGTGGTGATCCTGCCGGACTCGGGCGAACGCTACCTGTCGAGCATGCTGTTCAGCGATCTGTTCACCGAGCAGGAGCTGCAGCAGTAAGCAGCTGCCGCGCATGAAAAAGCCGCCCGAGGGCGGCTTTTTTGTATCCCCTCTCCCCATGGGAGAGGGGCGGGGCGGCCCGCGTAGGGTGAGGGACTCTGGGGCGACTCCGAGTTGCCAGCAGCCTGGCTACGCGCCCTGCACCGTGGCCAGCCTCCTGCTCGGTGCGCAGGGCTGCACTAACGGCCGTAGCCTGGATGTAACTCGGGAAACAGGCCACTCCGCTCCCGGATTGCATCCGGGCTACGTTCTGGCCGGCGCCGCACTCTGTGCACTTGGTCTTACCACCAGCCACAGCGCCACACCGATCAGCAGGCAGCCGGGCAGGTAGTCCCAGCTCAGCGGTTCGCCCAGTAGCAGGGCGCCCCACAGCACGCCGAAGGGCGGAATCAGGAAGGTGGTGGTACTGGCCTTGATCGGCCCGATATCGGCCAGTAGGCGGAAGTACAGGACATAGGCGAAGGCGGTGCAGACCAGGCCCAGGCCGGCCAGCGACAGCCATACGGTGGGCCCGCCCCAGCTGGTGGGCGGTTGCCAGGCCAGGCTACCGGCGAACAGCGGCAACTGGAACAGGCTGGCACCGACCAGGCTGGCGAAGGCCACCAGGCGGTTGTCCAGGCCTAGCGGGCCGATCCAGCGGCGGGTGAGGAAACCGGCAAAGCCGTAGCAGGTGGTGGCCACCAGGCAGGCGGCGGCGCCCAGCAGCAGCGGCAGGTCGAAGTCCACCGGGCCGGTGCGGGTCAGCACGGCCACGCCGAACAGGCCGAGCGCCACGCCGGCGGCCTTGCTTGTGGTCAGCCCCTCGCTGAAGAACAGCGCACCGATCAGTACGCCCATCAGCGGCGTGGTGGCGTTGAAGATCGACGAGTAGCCGGCCGGCAGCACCAGCGCTGCCAGGCAGTACATCACCGAGGGTAGACCGGCGTTGATCACGCCGAGGATCAGGCAGGCGCGAAACTTGCCCTGATAGTTCCACAGCGGCCGCATCAGCAGGAGGAAGGCCAGCAGGCCGAGGGCGCCGAGGCTGGCGCGGAAGAAGGCGGTCGGCAGGCTGCCCAGTACCGGCACGGCGATGCGCATGAACAGGAAGCTGGCGCCCCAGATGGCGGCGAGCAGCAACAGGCGGAACAGGTCGGCGGGTTTCATCAACGGCTCCAGGCAGGAGCCGCCAGATTACGCCGCCCGGCAGACGGCGTAATCCGCAGCTGACTTTCAAATCGGCCGTACAGATGCATTCGCACGGCCGTGGACATGGCTCAGAAGGTCTTGCTGGCGCTGACCACCAGGTCGGCGCCGCACAGGTCGTCGTAGCCGGTGAAGCTCAGGCACTCGGCGTCGGACAGATCGGTATCGACATAGCTGAGGCCCCAGGTGATGCCGGCCAGCTCGCGGTTGAGTGAGACTTGCCAGTTGTCGTAGTCCTCGCGCGAATCGCTGTAGTCGGCGTTGAAGAACACCCCGTCCTTGTAGTCGACGTTCTCCCAGCGCAGCTCCAGGCCTATCTCCAGCGGCAGCTGGGTGCGGTAGCCGGCGTACTGGCTGAAGGCGCTGTCGTCGGTGTCGTGGGAGTGCTTGCCGCCGACGAAGAAGCCGTAGGCCTCCAGGGTCAGGTAGATGTCGCTGCCGTTGAACTGGCCTTCGCCGGGGAAGGTGTAGTGGTTGTAGTAGCCGTCCAGGCTGATGGCGTCGGTGATCTGCCAGTAGTAGCCAAGGTAGTAGTCGATCTCCTGGCGAGTGCCGAAGCGGTCGTCGTTTGCCCAGTCGTAGCCGAAGTCGACGTTGCTGGTCCATACCCCGGCGTACAGGCCGCTGGCGTGGCTGAGCATCAGATCGAGCTGGGCGGCGGGGTCGCCGAGGGTCTGCGAGATGCCGCTGTTGCGGTAGTCGCTGTAGAGGCCTGGGGTGATGGCCAGGGCGAACTGCTCGTTGAGTTCGATGGCCTGGGCCTGCAGGGTGCCGCCGGCCGCGAGGGCCAGGGCGAGAAGGTGCTGGATGCGCATGGAAGAGCCTTGTGTTGTGGTTGTTAGGTCGGCAGTTCGAAGGCGAGCCGCTCCGCCGCGCGCCGCAGGGCGCACGGTGAGGGCGGCGGGTGGGTCTTATTCGGCGTGGGCGGTGGTGGCGCCGGCCTGGTGCACCGGCTTGCCGGCGAACCAGGTCTGCAGCACCCGGGTGTCGAACAGCTCGGCGTCGCTGACCGTGAAGATGTCGCGGTCGAGGACGATCAGGTCGGCCTGCTTGCCGGGCGCCAGCGAGCCGATGCGGTCCTCCAGGCGCAAGGCCTTGGCGGCATTGATGGTGTAGGCGCGTAGCATGGTTTCGCGGTCGATGCTCTCGGCGGCGTTGAGCACGCCGAGCGGGCCTGTGCGGGTGCTGGCCTGGGCGATGGCGTTCCACGGGTTGGGACTGGACACCGGCCAGTCGCTGGCCCCGGCGATGGTGGCGCCGGCCTTGTGCAGCGAACGTGCCGGGTACTGGTAGCGATAGGCGAAGGCGCTGACGTAGGGCTTGACCAGCTCCTCTGTGTAGCTCTCGGCGGTGGCCCACAGCAGCTGCATGGAGGCGATCACGCCGAGTTCCTTGAAGCGCGCGAACTCCTTGGGGTTGACCAGCTGCAGGTGGGTGATGCTGTGCGGCAGTGGCTGGGCATTGTGCTGGCGGGCGTACTGCACGGCATTCAGCGATTCGCGCACGGCGCGGTCGCCGACCGCATGCATGTGCACGATCCAGCCGCGCTGCTCGGCCGCCGCCAGCAGCGGGCCGAAGCCCTGCGGGTCGATCAGCAGCTGGCCCTGCTTGTGGCTGTTGGTGTACGGGTCGATCACCGCGGCGGTCTGCCCCGGATATTCGAGGATGCCGTCGACGAACACCTTGAGGCCGGGGAAGGTCAGGTTGGGCACGCCTTCGAACTGGCGCATTACCTCGGCCTGCACGGCGAGGTCTTCGGGCTTGCTCTGCGGGTGGGCCAGCAGCAGGGCGGCCACGTGCACCTTCAGCTCGCCCTTCTCGGCCAGCTCGCGGTACAGCGGCAGCACGCCGAGGTCGCGGGTGGTGGGGCGCATCTCGAACAGCGACTGCTCGCCGCCGCCATTGGCCGCAGCGTCCATCCAGGCGGTGACGCCCACTTCCAGATTCAGGCGCACCGCCTCGCGGGCGGCCTTCAGCATCAGTTCATGGGAGGGCTTGGGCAGCTGGCTGCGTACCCGGTCCCAGCCGGTTTCGCTGAGGTAGCCGGTGGGCGTCAGGTCCGCCTCGTGCTCGATGTAGCTGGCCTCCTTGGCGTCCAGGGTCTTGATCAGCGCAGCATCGATGCCGACGCGCCGCAGCATGGCCTGGTTGGCCCAGCCGGTGTGCCCGTCGATGCCGTCGAGCACCAGCGGCTGCTCGGCCCAGCGGCCCTGGTTGAAGCGTTTGGCCAGTTCGCGGCTGTCCTTCCAGTAGGCCGAGCTGACGCCGCTAATGGCGATGATGTCCTCCAGGCGCGCGGTGCCGGCCGCGTCTTGCGCGAGGATCCACTGTTCCAGTTCCGCCAGCGGCTTGACCTCGTCGTAGAGGTTGGCGCGCAGGCTAGCCAGGGCGCCCATCACCGGGTGGCTGTGGGTGTCGATCATGCCCGGCATCAGTACCTTGCCAGCCAGGTCGATGCGCTGGGTGGTGGCGTCGGCCAGGGCGAGGATGGCGGCGTCGCTGCCGACCTGGAGAATCCTGCCGTCGTCCACGGCGATGGCC
This sequence comes from Aquipseudomonas alcaligenes, assembly GCF_900156545.1. Lineage (GTDB taxonomy): Bacteria > Pseudomonadota > Gammaproteobacteria > Pseudomonadales > Pseudomonadaceae > Aquipseudomonas > Aquipseudomonas alcaligenes_A. The sequence goes on along the minus strand of NZ_FTNW01000002.1, from coordinate 243,997 downwards.
TGTGCCCTGGGCTGGCTGGCCTCGGCGGTAAACACCTGGCCGTTATAAAACACCATATCGGCGGCGGCCATGGCTTCCAGAGAGGAAAAAGCTAGTGCACTTGCCAGTAACGCTCTTTTCACAGCAGACCCCTTGTTTTTATTGAGCTGCCGGCGAGACTAACGAGCATGGGGAGCGGGCAGAACGGCCTGTTCGTGCAAAATCCTTTTGCCTGGTAGGAAACGACCATGGACAAGTTCAGTGCCCTCGGCATGTTCGTCGCCACGGCGGAGCAGGGCAGTTTCAGCCGCGCCGCCGAGCTGCTGGGCAAGACGCCCTCGGCTCTGACCAAGGCCGTTGGCCACCTGGAGCGCGAGCTGGGCGCGCAGCTGTTCGAGCGCAGCACCCGGCGCATCGTGCTGACCGAGGCCGGGCGCCTGTATCTGGACACCGCGCGCCAGGTGCTGCAGCGTCTGCACGAGGCGGGCGAGGAAATCGGCCAGCTGCAGCACGGCCTGCACGGCAGCCTGCGGCTGACCGCGCCGCTGGCGTTCGGCCAGGCCTTTCTCGATCAGGTGTGTGCCGGCTTCCTGACCGAGTACCCGCAGATTCGCCTGCGCGTCGACCTGTGCGATGACTTCGTCGACCTGGTCGAGTCCGGTTACGACCTGGCCCTGCGCGAGGGGCCGAGCGACCTTCCGGGGCTGATCGCACGGGTGGTCGGCAAGAACCGCATCTGTCTCTCTGCCAGCCCCGCGTACCTGGCCCGCAACCCGCTGCCACTGACGCCGCAGACCCTGGAGCAGCACGACTGGCTGATGTACGCCCACCCGGCGCTCGGGCGCGACGGCTGGTGGGTGGTGCGCGACGGCGTGCGCATCCGCCTGCCGCACCCGCAGCAGGTGCGCCTGGAGAGCGACAACTATGACCTGCTGCTGGCCAATGCCGTGGCCGGCAACGGTGTGCTGCACACCCCGCTGTGGAGCGTTGCGCCTCATCTGGCCGATGGCCGCCTGGTGCGGCTGATGGCGGACTACCAGATCGAGCCGGACGCCTTTGGCGAAGACATCCTCGCCGTCTATCCCAGCCACCGCCGTGCCACCGGCAAGGTGCAGGCCTTCATCGATTACCTGCAGCGCTTCCTGGCCTTCACCCTGGAGGCTGACCGCTAGGGTCAATCGCGCCGAGCGCTTGGGTCATTGAGAGGCGGCGAGGGCGGGTCTACCTTGAACCAGCCCGGCGGGGCAGATAACAACAAGAAGGGACGCCCGCATGACCGAACAACTGCCGTTAGAACGTTTCCAGCACTGGTGCGAGCGCACGCCCGAGCGGGTCTGGCTGCGCCAGCCGGTGGCCGGCCACTGGCATGACTTCACCTGGCATCAGGTCGACGAACAGGCGCGGCGCCTGGCCGCCGGCTTGCAGGCCCTGGGCTGCGCGCCGGGCGATCGGGTGGCGATCCTGGCGAAGAACTGCGCCGAGTGGTTCATCAGCGATCTGGCCATCATGATGGCCGGACTGATCAGTGTGCCGCTCTATCCGCTGCAGACCGCCGAGAGCATCGCCTATGTGCTGGAGCATGCCGAGTGCCGGGCGATCATCCTCGGCAAGCTGGACGAGCCGGACAAGCTGGAGGGGGCTATCGGCGCACAGGTGGCGCGCATCGCCATGCCCTATCCGACCCTGCGCGCCGATTACCAGTGGCACGAGTTGCAGGCCCATGCGCCATTGCAGCAGGTGCACCGGCAGCAGGGCGACGAGCTGCTCAGCATCCTCTACACCTCCGGTACCACCGGCCAGCCCAAGGGCGTGATGCTGTCGGCGCGGGCCATGGCCTTCTCCGCCGCCAACGCCTGCGCCGAGATGAAGATGGACGAGCGCGACCAGTTCTTCTCCTACCTGCCGCTGTCGCACGCCGCTGAACGCTTCCTGGTGCAGATGAACAGCCTCTACGCCGGCGCGGCGGTGGCCTTCGTCGAGTCGCTGGAGACCTTCGCCGCCGACCTCCAGCACGTGCGTCCGACCGTGTTCTTCTCGGTGCCGCGGCTGTGGACGCGCTTCCAGCAGGGCGTGCTGGAGCGCCTGCCGCAACGCAAGCTGGACCTGCTGCTGCGCCTGCCGCTGCTCGGCAGCCTGGTGGCGCGCAGGATTCGCCGTGGCCTGGGCCTTGACCGGGCACGCGTGCTGGTATCCGGTGCCGCCGCGATTTCCCCGGGGCTGCTGGAATGGTACCGGCGCATCGGCCTGACGCTCTGCGAGGGCTACGGCATGACCGAGAACTTCGCCTACGGCTGCTTCAACCGCCCTGGACAAGTGCGCTTCGGCACGGTCGGGCGGCCCATGCCGTTCCTCGAAATGCGCCTGGCCGACAGCGGCGAGGTGCTGTTCCGCAGTCCGACCCTAATGCAGGGCTACTACCGTGAGCCGCAACTGAGCGCCCAAGCCCTGGAGGGCGGCTGGCTGCACACCGGCGACAAGGGCGAGGTGGATGCCGACGGTTACCTGCGCATCACTGGGCGGGTCAAGGACATCTTCAAGACCAGCAAGGGCAAGTACGTGGCGCCGGCGCCCATCGAGGGCGAGATCGCCAAGAACACCTGGGTCGAGCAGGTCTGCCTGATGGGCAGCAACCGCGACCAGCCACTGGCGCTGATCGATCTTTCGCCGGCGGCTCGTGCTCAGGCCCGCGAGCAGATTGCCGCCGACCTGCTGGTGACCCTGGAGCGCCTCAATGCTGCGCTGCCGGCACACGAGCGTCTGAGCCATCTGCTGCTCGTGAGCGAGAGCTGGACCGTGGACAACGGCAGCCTGACGCCGACCCTGAAAATTCGCCGCAACGTGCTGGAGGCCCGCTACGCCGAGTGGGTCGCCCGCCTGCCGCATCAACCTGCTGTTCACTGGGAAGACTGAATATGAAAGGCCCGCTGTCCTCGCTGAAAGTCCTCGACTTCTCCACCCTGCTGCCGGGGCCGTTCGCCTCGCTGTTGCTGGCCGACCTGGGCGCCGAGGTGCTGCGCATCGAGTCGCCGACGCGCATGGACCTGGTGCGCGTGCTGCCGCCGCATGTCGATGGTGTGTCCGCCAGCCATGCCTACCTCAATCGCAACAAGCGCTCGCTGGCGCTGGATCTGAAGAAGCCCGAAGCGCTGGAGGTGGTGCGCCGCCTGGTGGCCGAGTACGACATCGTACTGGAGCAGTTCCGCCCCGGGGTAATGGACAAACTCGGCCTCGGCTACGACGCACTGAAGGCAATCAACCCGCGGCTGATCTATGTCTCCATCACCGGCTACGGCCAGACCGGGCCGTACAAGGACCGCGCCGGCCACGACCTCAACTACCTGGCGCTGAGCGGCCTCTCCAGTTACACCGGGCGCCGCGACAGCGGCCCGCTGCCGCTCGGCATGCAGGTGGCGGACATCGCCGGCGGCTCCCTGCATGGGGTGATCGGCCTGCTCGCCGCGGTGATCGCCCGGCACAGCACGGGGCAGGGCCAGCACGTCGACATCAGCATGACCGACTGCGCCTTCAGCCTTCACGCCATGGCCGGCGCTGGCTACCTCGCCGCCGGCCAGGAGCCGGACATGGAGAACCAGGCGCTCAACGGCGGCAGCTTCTACGACTACTACCGCACCCGCGACGGCCGCTGGTTGTCGGTGGGCAGCCTTGAGCCGCAATTCATGCAGCAGTTCTGCGCCGCCATTGGTCGCCCGGAGCTGGCCGCCCTGGGCCTGTCGCCCAAGGATCAGAAGGCGCTCAAGCGCGAGATCGAGATCGAGATCGAGAAGCACGATCTGGCCCACTGGCAGCAGCGTTTCGCCGCCCTGGATGCCTGCGTCGAGCCGGTACTCAAGCTGTCCGAGGCGGTCGAGCACCCGCAGCTCAAGGCCCGCGGCGTGGTCACCGAAGTACCGCGCGAGGGCAGGGCGGCGCAGCGCCAGCTGGCCTGCCCGATCCGTTTCTCCGCAGGGCTGGAGCCGCCCCGGCATATCGGCGTGGCCGTCGGTGCACACAGCGACGAGGTGCTGCGCGAGCTGGGCTATGACGCCGACCAGATCGCTGCGCTCAGGGCGAGCAAGGCGCTGGGGTAGCCCGGATGCAATCCGGGAGCGGCGCTGCGGGTTTCCCGGATTGCATCCGGGCTACGGCCTGTTTCCCCGATTGGGGGAAGCAGGTACCTATTCCACCCGCTGCTCGCCGCTAAACACCAGCGTCGCGCGGCAGCGCCTGCAGAAGTAACGGCGGCCCTGGCGCACCAGGCCATGGCGCTGGGCGGAGAAGGGGAACTCGCCGTCCGGGCATTGGCACAGGTAAAGGTAGCGGGTGACCTTGCGCCGGCCCACGTCATAGTTGTGGCAGCGGTCCGGCGGCAGTTCGTAGACGCCGCGCATGATCAGCTGCCATTCCTCGCCATGCGGCTGGATGCGCGGGCCGAACAGCTGGTGCGCCACCAGGTGGGCGACTTCGTGGGCCACCGTCTGCTTGAGGAAATGCTCGCGATTTTCCGCGTAGAGCTTGGGGTTGAAGCGCAGCAGGTTTTCCTGCAGGTGCGCGACGCCGGCCTTCTGTCCGCGCAGCTTGAAGCTGACGACGGGGCGAGGGAATGAGCGTTTGAAGAAGTCCTCGGCCAGTTGGTAACAGGCTTCGACGCGGGCATGGAGCAGTTCGGGCATGCGGCGATTATGCCGCGTCCAGGGGCGCCATAAAACACGAAGCCGCCCGAAGGCGGCTCCCTGTGGCGGCAGGCCGGGTTTCCAATCAGCTGGTGTAGACCGGCCCCACGCCGAAGCCCCAGAGAATCACCGAGCAGGCGATCATCGCCACCAGCACCACCAGGCCTACGGCCAGCACCGAACTGGAGAACATGAAGCCTTCGTCCTGGGGAATGCCCATGAAGGTAGGAATGCCGGCATACAGCAGGTAGACCGTGTAGCAGATGGCCGCCGTACCGATGAACATGCCCAGCCACAGGCTCGGGTAGAGTGCGGCGACACCGCCGATGAACAGCGGGGTGGCACAGTAGGCGGCGAACACCACGCACTGGGTCATGGTCGGGCTGGAGTCGTAGGTACGCGCCATCCAGTGGATGAAGGCGCCCATCACGGCTACGCCGGCCAGCATCGCCAGGTAGGACATGATGGTCATCTGCAACGCGCTTTCGGCGGTGAGTTTTACCGGATCGCCATCGCCGATGGTCCAGCCTACCTGCGTAGTGCCGAAGTAGGCGCAGAGCGCGGGGATGGCAGCGAGAATCAGGACGTGGGTCAGGTACATGTGGCTGATGCTTTCTTCCTCGCCACGGATTTCCTGCCACTCTTGGTCGGGATGGGTGAAGAGCCCCCAAACATGGTGGATCATGCAGACACCTCCTCTTTTTATTGTCGATCGCCCCGAGCGTAGCGCCCGGTGTGCGTGCTCAGCAGCGCCGGGTGCAGGCCGAATTAAGTGCGACCGTGTGTCGCAGTATAGGAGAAGGCTGGAGTCCGCGTGAGCCGTGGCTTTAGAGCGAATTGCTCTCTATATGTCAGCCGTAATAGCGCTCAAGTATTTCCATCGCCAGGTTGATCGACTGCAGACGCTCCGTGCTGCCGCCGCGATCCGGATGGTGCTGGCTCACCAGCTGGCGGTAACGCAGCTTGATAGCGGCGAGATTGAGCGGCTGGTCGCCATTGAGCTCGAACAGCTCGAGGGCCGCGCGCTTCTCGTCGCCGCCCTGCATGCGCGTCCAGAAGCTGGCCAGCAGCTTTTCCACGTCGCGTTCGGTGGTGTCGCGCAGATTATTCAGATTGAGATAGTAGTCACGCAGCGGATCGTGCTGGGCCAGGCCTTCGCCCCCGCTGTGCCAGGGCTGCAACTGCACGCACAGCGGGCTGATCTGCAGGTGCGCTTCCTCGCGCCCCCAAAGGCGTTCGCGCAACAGGTACAGGGCGTTGAACAGCAGGAAGTGGGTGCGGAACAGCACCAGCTTGTCGTCCAGCCCGAGGTTGGGAATATGCGTGGAGTGGCGCGCCTTGAGCTGCTGGATCAGCTGGAATTCGCTGATGCCGGCGGGTGCGGCGCGCAGCAGTTCGTGCAGTTGCTCGGGCAGGTCGAGGGCGGGATCAAGGTCGTTGTTCATCGGCTGAGCCTAACACGGGCTGCCGTGCGCCGGCTTTGTGCGTAAAATAGCCAGCTTTTCGCCTTCACCCCGGATTTCCCAGCACCATGCCCAGCACCCTCTCGGTCAACCAGAACAAACTGCAGAAGCGCCTGCGTCGCCAGGTCGGCGAGGCCATTGCCGACTTCAACATGATCGAGGACGGCGACAAGGTGATGGTCTGCCTGTCCGGCGGCAAGGACAGCTACACCATGCTCGACGTGCTGCTTTACCTGCAGAAGGTGGCGCCGATCCAGTTCGAGATCGTGGCGGTGAACATGGACCAGAAGCAGCCGGGCTTCCCCGAGCACGTACTGCCGGCCTATCTGGAATCCATCGGCGTGCCGTACCACATCATCGAGAAGGACACCTACTCGGTGGTGAAGGAGAAGATCCCGGAGGGCAAGACCACCTGCTCGCTGTGCTCGCGCCTGCGCCGCGGCACCCTGTACACCTATGCCGACGAGATCGGCGCGACCAAGATGGCGCTCGGTCACCACCGCGACGACATCCTCGAGACCTTCTTCCTCAACATGTTCTACGGCGGCACGCTGAAGGCCATGCCGCCCAAGCTGCTGTCCGACGACGGCCGCAACGTGGTGATCCGCCCGCTGGCCTACTGCAGCGAGAAGGACATCGAGGCCTACTCGGTGATGAAGGAATTTCCGATCATCCCGTGCAACCTGTGCGGCTCGCAGGAGAACCTGCAGCGCCAGGTGGTCAAGGAAATGCTCACCGAGTGGGAGCGCAAGAGCCCGGGCCGTACCGAGATCATGTTCCGCGCCCTGCAGAACGTGGTGCCGTCGCAACTGGCCGACCGCAACCTGTTCGACTTCCAGAGCCTGAAGATCGACGACAGCGCCACGCCGCGCTTCCTCGACGTGATGAACCTGTGAGTGTGCTCCCTCTCCCATTCATGGGAGAGGGCTGGGGAGAGGGCGCCGTCTCTCTGCGCGGGTTGTCCCATGGGGTCGGGCGAGTGAAACCTGCGTAACCCACACGCGGGTTTCACCCAAGATCATGCGCGCATAATCAGCTCGGGCACCGCGCGTTCTTCGACGAAGCGCTCCTGCACCAGGCGCCTCACCTCAGCCGCATCGCGGATGCGGTACCACTCGCCGCTCGGGTAGACGCTCAGGGTCGGTCCCTGGTCGCAGGGGAACTGGCACTGGGTACGGGTGATATGCACGCCGTCCGCCGTCTCCAGTTTTCCAGCCGCCTTCAGTTCTTCGCGCAACAGCTTCCACAGCGGCAGGGCGCCACGCCGGGTGCAGCGCGGGCCGTTGCACAGCAGCACGCGATAGCGGTGCGGTGGGATGCACGACCAGGCGTGGGATGGCGGCAGCTGCGGCACGTCCACACAGCCCAGGTGCTTTTCCGGATGCCGGATCAGCTCGGCCAGCGCTGCCGCGTCCTCGGCATTGCCGGCGCAGACGAACAGCCGGTCGGCGTGCTCGCCCCCCAGGGCCTGTAGCTCGCCGCGTAGCCAGTCCAGTTGCTGGCTGCTGCCGAGCGGGTCCAGATCAACGACCAGTAGCGGCAGTTCTTCGCTGTTCAGGCACTCGCGCACGTGCGTCCAGAGCGCGTCATAACCGGTGCTGGTTTCGAACAGATCGCTCAGCACGGCGGCGCCGAACTGTTCGCCGAACTGGCGGCGGGTCAGCTCGGCGAAGCTGCCGTGGTCGAGGTCGGGGCCGGCGAACAGGACACGGGCGTAGATTGAGGTCTTCATTGGGTGTTCTCAAAGCAGCGGCTTTAGCGCCTGCCACAGGGTGTCTGGATCGGCGAAGCTGCGCTCCACCTCGGGCAATGGCGGGCGTTGCAGGATCAAAACCGGCAGGCCGCGCTCGCGGGCGACCTGCAGCTTGGCCTCGGTGGCGTTGCCGCCGCTGTTCTTGCTGATCAGCACATCGAAGCCCTCGCTGGCGAATAGCGCCCGTTCATCTTCGAGCGCGAACGGGCCGCGCGCGGCGATGCAGCGGGCGCGTGGGTGTTCGGGCTGGGCGTCGAGCAGGCGCAGGGTCCAGTGCTGGTGCGCGGGAATCTCGTCGAGATGCGCCAGCGGTTCGCGGCCGAGGGTGAAGAGGGGCTTGTGGAAGGGGGCCAGCGCCGAGACCAGTGCGGCCCAGTCGGCTACCTCGCGCCAGTCGTCGCCAGGCCGCGGCTGCCAGCCTGGACGGCGCAGCGCCCAGCAGGGCACGCCGGCCAGGCGCGCGGCCGCAGCGGCATTGGCGCTGATCCGCGCGGCATAGGGGTGGGTGACGTCCAGCAGCAGGTCGAAGCCTTCAGTGCGAATGAAATCGGCCAACCCCTCGGCACCGCCAAAGCCACCGACGCGCACCTGGCAGCTCAGATCGTCCGGCACCTTGCCCAGCCCGGCCAGGCTGTACAGGTGCTCGGGGCCCAGGCGCCGAGCCAGGCGCAGGGCATCGCCGACGCCGCCGAGCAGCAGCACGCGGGTCATGGCTTGTGCACCTGCAGCAGGGTGATCGGCAGGGCGCTGCGCCAGGTGTCGAAAGCGCCCAGCGGCTGCGCCTGGGCGATGGCGATGCGGGTCAGCTCGCCGCCGTGCTGTGCGCGAAAAGCTACCAGCACGGCCTCGCTCTGCAGGGTCACGGCATTGGCGATCAGCCTGCCGCCTGGCTTGAGCGCCTGCCAGCACTGCTCCAGCACGCCGGGCACGGTGACGCCGCCGCCGATGAAGATGGCGTCGGGCGCTTCCAGCCCGCCCAGGGCCTGCGGTGCCGCGCCCGCGACCAGTTGCAGGTGAGGTACGCCGAGAGCGTCGCGGTTATGAGCGATCAACTGCTGGCGATCGGTATCAGCTTCGATGGCAACGGCGCGGCAGTGTGGGTGGCTGCGCAGCCACTCGATGCCGATCGAGCCGCAACCAGCACCGACATCCCACAGCAGCTCACCGGGGCGGGGTGCCAGGCGGGCCAGGGTGACGGCGCGCACGTCGCGCTTGGTCAGCTGGCCGTCGTGGCGGTAGGCATCGTCGGGCAGGCCGACCGTCAGTGGCAGCGGCTGTACGCCGGTATCGGCCCGGCACTCGACGGCCAGCAGATTGAGCGCGGCCACTTCCTCCAGGTTCCAGCTATCTGCCAGGCCATCGATTCGCCGCTCCAGCGGGCCGCCCAGGTGCTCCAGTACGCTCAGGCGGCTGGCGCCGAAGCCGCGCTCGCGCAGCAGAGCGGCGAGGGCGCGCGGGCTGCTGCCGTCGTTGCACAGGATCAGCAGGCGCTGGCCGTCGTGCAGATGGCGGGCGACGGCCGGCAGCGGGCGCGCGACCACCGACAGCAGGGTGATGTCTTGTAGCGGCCAGCCCAGGCGCGCGGCGGCCAGCGAATAGGCGGAGGGCGTCGGCAGAACACGCATCTCGCCTTCATCCAGCTGGCGCGCCAGGCTGGCGCCGACGCCGTAGAGCATGGGGTCGCCGCTCGCCAGCACGCAGGTCGGCATGCCGCGCCGCTGCAGCACCGGCTCCAGGCTGAAGGGGCTTGGCCAGGTCAGGCGCGCGGCGCGGATGCAGGGTGGCAGCAGGTCGAGCTGGCGCGGCGCACCGACAATGCACTCAGCCTCCAGCAACGCGCGCCGCGCCGCCTTGCCCAGACCGGCGTAGCCGTCTTCGCCAATGCCCACCACTGTCAGCCAGGCCGTCATGCAGCTCTCCTTGCGGTGACGCGCGGGCTTGGCCCGGCGCCGGAAAAAGCGGGCATAATAGCGCCTTCGTCGGTGCCCATGAGACGGTTCACGATCTGGCGAGCTAGAGAAAAACCAGGCGAAAGGGGCTGAGGAAGCGGAGTTTACGAACGGTAAATGAGCATTCCGAAGCCGCTTTCAACGCAGTTTTTCCGACGTGCAGCAGATCGTGGCTCCTTACGGGCCTAAGAGGGAACATGGGTGAGCTTCGGCTCCAACCATGGCTGCCCCCGCAACTGTAAGCAGCGAGTCGCTCCGCACACACGCCACTGAGCAATCGGGAAGGCCGCGCCGCGATGACGACCTGCCAGCCAGGAGACCTGCCGACGACGCAGTCGCGAGTGCCAACATCGGGCGGGGTGTACCGATGCCAAGGCATCGCCCTGCCCGGGTGATGCCTCCGGTTCGGTCGCCGCGTCGTTTGTTGTCGGTGACCGCATGCAGCCAGTTGCTCCTGCCGCGTCTTTGTTGCGCCCCTCGGCCTGCCCGGGGTTGTGGCGTGTCGTGCCCGCGCGTGATGGCGGCATCTGCCGCGTCAAACTGCCCGGTGGGCTGCTGACCAGCGCGCAGGCCCGCGCCGTGGCCGAGGCCGCGCGGCTCTACGGCAGTGGTGTGCTGGAGCTGACCAACCGCAGCAACCTGCAGTTGCGCGGCGTGCGCGACGAGAATCATGAACCGCTGGTGCAGCGCCTGCTGGCCGCCGGCCTCGGCCCGCGCAACCCGGCTGCTGATGATGTGCGCAACCTGCTACTCAGTCCGGCGGCCGGGCGCGATCGCAGCGCGCACCTCGATACCCGCCCGCTGGCCGGTCGCCTGCTGGCGCTGCTGGAAAATACGCCCGAGTTTCACGCCTTGTCGGCCAAGTTCGCCCTCCAGCTGGACGGAGGCGAGGCCCTCGCCATGCTCGACCATCCCCACGACCTGTGGCTCAGCGCGTTGCCTGGCGGCACGCACCTGGCCTTCGGCCTGGCGGGCTGCCCGCGCGATCCGGCGCTGGGCGCGATTCCCCTGGCACAGGCGGAGTTACTGGTGGAGGCCGTGCTGCGGCTGTTCCTGCAGGTGGCCGGCGCGCACACCCGGATGCGCCAGCTGTTGGCTGAGCTGCCGGTCGAGCAGTTCCTGGCGCGCCTGCCATTACCTGTTCAGCAGCCATGGGCCACTCCGCCGCGTCCGCGCTATGACAGCCCGCCGCTGGGGGCGCATGTGCAGGCGCAGTCAGGCTGGGTGATGCTGCTGGCCGGCGCGCCGCTCGGGAGGCTACACGCCGACCAGTTGAGTACCCTGGCTGAACTGGCTGACTCCGAGGGCTGTGGCGAGCTACGTCTCACGCCCTGGCAGGGGTTGCTGCTGCCGGACATACCTGGGAGCCGTCGAGCTTTCGTCGGCCAAGCCCTGCATGACCTCGGCTTGCTGCTGGAAACGCGCACGCCGCTGGCCCGCCTGCTCGCCTGCAGCGGCTTGCCCGGCTGCGCCAGGACCCAGGCGGATACCAAGGCCGATGCCCGCAAGCTGGCTGAGCGCCTCCCGGCGCAGATCGCCCAGGTACACCTGAGCGGCTGCCCGCGCAGCTGCGCCGCCGCCCATGTCGCGCCCTACACGCTGCTGGCTCAACCCGGCGGCCGTTATGACCTCTATCGTCGCGAGCAGGACCAGACCGGTTTCGGCCGCCTGCTGGCGCAATCCCTCGATATCGACCAAGCCGGCGAACACCTCGCCGCAGGAAGCCCCGAATGATCGATTACATCCGCGATGGTCAGGAGATCTATCGCCAGTCCTTCGCCACCATCCGCGCCGAGGCTGACCTCGCGGCCATCCCGGCCGATCTGGAAAAGCTCGCAGTACGGCTGATCCACGCCTGCGGCATGGTCGATGTGGTGCAGGACCTGCGCTTCTCGCCCGGCGCGGGCACCGCCGGCCGCGCCGCCCTGGCCAAGGGCGCGCCGATCCTATGCGACGCGCGCATGGTCGCCGAGGGCATCACCCGCGCGCGCTTGCCGGCGAACAACCCGGTGATCTGCACGCTGCACGACAAGGACGTGCCGCAGCTGGCCCGCGAGCTTGGCAACACCCGCTCTGCCGTGGCTCTTGAACACTGGCGCGAGCACCTGGAAGGCAGCGTGGTGGTAATCGGCAACGCACCGACCGCGTTGTTCTACCTGCTGGAGATGCTCGACGCCGGCGCACCCAGGCCGGCGCTGGTCTTGGGTATGCCGGTGGGCTTTATCGGCGCGGCCGAATCCAAGGACATGCTGGCTGCCGACAGCCGCGGCGTGCCCTACGTCATCGTGCGCGGGCGCCGTGGTGGCAGCGCCATGGCCGCTGCCGCGGTGAACGCCCTGGCCACGGAGGTGGAGTGATGAAGGGACGTCTGCTCGGCCTCGGCGTCGGCCCCGGTGATCCGGAACTGATTACCCTCAAGGCTCTGCGCCTGCTGCAGTCTGCTCCGGTGGTGGGCTACTTCGTGGCCAAGGCCAAGGCCAACAAGGGCCAGGGCGGCAACGCCTTCGGCATCATCGAGGCTCATCTCACCACTGCGCAGCGCCGCCTGCCGCTGGTCTACCCGGTGACCACCGAGAAGCTGGAGCCGCCGCTGACCTACGAGGATGTGATCGCCGACTTCTACGACACCTGCGCCGTGCAGATAGCCGCCGAGCTGGATGCCGGCCGCGATGTGGCGGTGATCTGCGAGGGCGATCCGTTCTTTTACGGCTCCTACATGTACCTGCACGACCGCCTGGCCGAACGCTATGAGGCCGAGGTGGTGCCCGGCGTGTGCTCGATGCTCGGCTGCGCCTCGGTACTGGGCACGCCATTGGTGTACCGCAACCAGTCCCTGAGCGTGCTCTCTGGCGTGCTGCCGGAGGAAGAGCTGGAGCAGCGCCTGCGCAGCGCCGAAGCCGCCGTGGTGATGAAGCTCGGTCGCAACTTCGACAAGGTGCGCCGCGTCCTGCAACGCCTCGGTCTGGCCGAGCGCGCCCACTATGTGGAGCGCGCCACCATGCACAACCAGCAGATAGTGCCGCTGGACCAGGTGGACCCGCTGGCTTCGCCGTACTTCTCCATGATCCTGGTGCCAGGGGAGAAGTGGCGTGGCTGATTCGATAGACGCAGTTTTTCCTCCCCTCTCCCTCCGGGAGAGGGGCCGGGGGAGAGGGATGTTGCAGATAGCCGCAATCGTCTATGAGGCTCGGTGGGCGATTTTGTCTCTCACCCCAACCCTCGGCTTTGGCTTCCTGCGTCGCCCTACCTCCTGCATCCCTGCAGTCGTCTCCCAATGGGAGAGGGAGCTGCGCGAGTTGTTTGAGAGGCCCAGGGCTCGGACTCAGCGCCTTGATTGTTCAAATGGAGCGCCAGCATGAGTCCAGTCCCCGCCATCGTTATCCTCGGCGCCTCGGCGCAGGCCACTGCACGCCGCGTGCGCGAGCGCTATCCCGAGGCCCGCATCCACGGCCTGGTCGGGCGGGTGGAGGAGGTAGACGAAAGCTACCGCGAGTTCGCCGAACACCTTCGCGCCCTGTACCGCGCCGGCACTCCGATCATCGCCCTGTGCGCCGCCGGCATCGTCATTCGCAGCCTGGCTTCGGCATTGGTGGTGAAAGGCATGGAGCCGCCGGTACTGGCCCTGGCCGAAGATGGCAGCGCCGTGGTGCCGTTACTTGGCGGCCTGGCCGGGGTCAACCGCCTGGCCCGCGAGCTGGGCGAGTGGCTGGCGGTGGCGCCGGCCATCACCACCAGCGGCGAGCTGCGCTTCGGCACTTGCCTGCTCGACCCGCCGGCGGGCTATGTCCTGGCCGATATTGAGCAGGGCAAACGGCTGGTCAGCGACCTGCTCGGCGGCGCCCGTCTGCGCGTCGAGGGCGAGGCTCCCTGGCTGGCGCAGGCCGACCTGCCGCTGCATGCCGAGGGCGAGCGCTGCCTGCGCATTGATGTGGCCGCTGCCAACAGCGACGACGATGCGTTGCTGATCCATCCGCGACGGGTGCTGGCGCGATGCACGGAGCCCAGCGCCGAGCGCGTGCGTGCCGCATTGGCAGACGCCGGCCTGGCCGAGGCGGCCCTGGCCGCGCTACTTGTCGAGGGGGCGGGGCGCGCCTTGCCCAGCGCCGAGCAGGCTGCTGCCGAGCTGAAAGTACCGCTGCGCTTTAGCGACTCGACGGCCGCACTGCCGTCGGCCTGCTACGAGACGCGGGGGCTAAGCCTGCATCTGGCTGAGAGCCCCGAGTCCGCGAGCGCCTTGGGCCGCCCGCGTGGCCGCCTCAGCGTGGTCGGCATCGGCCCCGGCTGCACCGAACTGCTGGCCCCGGCTGTGCGCCGCGCGCTGGACGAGGCCGAGGATGTGCTCGGCTACGAGACCTACGTAGCCATGGCCGGTCCCTACCGTGAAGGCCAGTGCCTGCACGCCAGCGACAATCGCGAGGAACTGCAGCGCGCTGCCCATGCCTTCGAGCTGGCCGCGCAGGGGCGGCGGGTGGTGATGGTGTCGTCCGGCGACCCCGGCGTATTCGCCATGGCCGCAGCCGTGATGGAAGCGCTTGAAGCCTCCAGCGACCCGCGCTGGCAGGGTGTGGAGCTGGAAGTACTGCCCGGCATCTCCGCCGCCCTGGCCACCGCCGCCAGGGCCGGTGCGCCGCTGGGGCACGACTTCTGCCTGATCTCGCTGTCCGACAACCTCAAACCCTGGGCGGTGATCGAGAAACGCCTGCAGCACGCGGCCGCCGCCGACCTGGCCATGGCTTTCTACAACCCCATTTCCAAAGCACGCCCCTGGCAACTCGGCCGCGCTCTCGACCTGTTGCGCCAGCACCGCGAACCGCAGACCCTGGTGGTGCTCGGTCGCGACATCGGCCGCCCGGCCGAGGCCTTGCGCGTGCTGACCCTCGGCGAGCTGACCCCGGAGCTGGTGGACATGCGCACCCTGGTGATCATCGGCTCCAGCCAGTCCCGCCGTTTCCCGCGCCAAGGTGGCGGTGAGTGGGTGTACACGCCGAGGTGGTATCCGGCCTCCAAGTAGTCGCGCGCAATAAGCTGCTGTGCTCGCTGGTGCTGCCGCCACCGCTGCTTTAAGGTACGGGCCAACTGCGGTGGCATGCTGTTATGTGTGCTGTACGTATAGGAATGATCTGAATCTGCCTCGGAGCGGCGAATGGCAATCGATTGGCTGGCGCGGATGCGCTTCATGTTCAACAAAGCGACTGCTCGCGTAGACAGCCGACTCAATCTCGACGATATCGAGCGCTACTGGAACTACCCGCGAGCTGGTGATCCCTTTCTCGAGGCTTATCAGGAGTCCCGGCGTCTGACGGGGTCCACCGATGACCTGGCCAAACAGATGCGTTTTCATACGCTGATGCAGGCAGTCGAGCGCGTGGCAAGTGGGCGAGTTGTGGGCGATGTGGCGGAGTGCGGTTGCTGGCGCGGGCACTCCAGCCACATGATTGCCCGCGCGCTGTCGGCCTCCGAGTGGGCGGGACGGTTCCTGATATTTGACAGCTTCGAGGGTGGGCTTTCCGACAAAGGCGTGCAGGATCGCGCGCAGCAGGGTGATACCGACCCTGACGAAACGCTCCGGCAAAAGCAGCTGTTCGCGTCCGACCCGCAGGCGGTGGCCGCAGTGCTCCGTCCTTTCGACTTCGTCGACCTGCACAAGGGTTGGATTCCCGAGGTTTTCGCCGAGGTTGCAGGACTCGAGTCGCGGCGTTTCGCCCTCGTGCATCTGGATGTGGACCTGTATGTCCCAACCCTGGCATCGCTGCGCTTCTTTGCCCCGCGGATGAGCAGGGGAGGCATCATCGTTGTCGACGACTATGCCTCCAGCCATTTCCCGGGTGCCACGTCTGCTGTCGACGAGTTTATCGTCGAGCACCCGCCTGAGCTGGCTCTGGCCGGGCAGACCGGCGGAATGATCCTGTTGTTCTAGCGCTCCGGGGTGGCCGCCGTCAGCGCCTCACCAATGGCATAGAAGTGCCCGCCGGCCACATGGTGCAGGCTGCGCCAGGCCGGGTCGGCGGTCTCGAAGTGCCAGCGACCGTCGCTAAACACCCGGTCGTCCGCCCAGGCGCCCACGACCTGGCCGATGAACAGGTCGTAGGCGGCCTGGTTGTGCGGTTCGGCGATCAGCTCGCAGGCCAGCCAGGCCGAACAGCCCTGGACGAAGGGCAGGTCGTGGCCGGGCAGGTCGAACAGCTCGACACCGGCCTTGGCCAGCTTGTCCGGATCGTCCTTGAGGCTGTGGTTGCCGACCTGTTCGGTCAGCTGCAGCTGGGCGACGGTCGGTACCTGGATGACAAAGCGGCCGCTGCTCTCCAGCAATTCGCGAGTCCGCGTGGCCTTGTCCAGCACCACGGTGAGTTTGGGCGGATCGAAGTCCAGGGCGCAGCACCAGGCCGCCGCCATCACGTTGTCGACGCCGGCATGACGCGCCGAGACCAGCACGGTCGGGCCGTGGTTGAGCAGGCGGTAGGCTTTGGCCAGGTCGACGGGGACGAGATGCGGGTTCATAACAGCTCCACGGACTGAGGTGCCCGGATGCTGGCTTGTTCCAGGCATCAAGGCAACCTCTGTGGACGCTTGGCGGAGTCAGTAGCGCCAGGTGGCACTGGCGCTGAGCGCCTGGATCCAGGCGTCCTCGAATTCGCCTGAAGTGCGCTTGGGATCGCGCACCGGTAGCGACTTCTGCTGGTCGATCGGCATATCGCCCATCCACACCAGCTCATAGCTGAGGTTGAGGTCGGTGCGTTCATCCAGGGCGTACGTGAGGCCTGTCCCCAGGCGCCAGGTTTCACCCAGGGGCGTGGACAAGGTGCGATCTTCGTCATCCACTGGTGAACTGTCGTAAGCCACGCCCAGACTCCACAGCCAGCGTGGATCGAAACGATACTGCGTACCCAGCGAGGCATGCCAGGTGTCGCGGTAGTTGGCATCCTGAGTGATCGAGCGAGGCGTCGCGCTGTCGAGGTCGATGCCGACCTCGCCGAAGCGCGACCAGTCCTGCCAGTTCAGGCTGGTCAGCAGCGCCCACTGGGCATCGAGCTGGTGGTACAGACTTAAGGTCAGCGTCTGCGGGACGTGCATGTCGATGCGCGTGGATGCATCCAGTACGCCGCGGTTGCGCAGCACGGTTTCCGCGACGGGACCCAGGTTCTGCAGGTCGAGATCGTCGTCGAATTGCACATCGATCTCGCTGGTGTAGCTCAGCCCCAGGCGAGTGCCGGGTCGCGGCTCGTAGAGCACGCCGAGGTGGGCCCCGTAGCCCCAGTCGTTGTCCTGGTAATGCAGGCGGCCGTCGTCGCCTTGCCGGACGCCGAAGGGGTCGTTGTCCACCGCCACCTGGGTGTCGAACATGGCATAGAACGCGCGCAAGCCGATGCCTACGGCCCACTGGTCGTCGACCCGGTAGGCCAACGAAGGCATCAGCGTCATGCCGGTCAGTGAGCCGTTCTGCAGGAAGTAGCGGCCGCTCCAGGCGTTCTCGTAGTTGATGTCCAGACCGAAATCACCATAGGCGGCGAAGCCGGCGGACCAGCCATCTTCCAGCGCCTGGGTGACGAACAGGCTGCCGCCGGGTGCCCAGTCCATGGCGTTACCGCTGTCTCCGCCGCCGATATTGGTATTGCCATCGGTCTCGAAGCGCAGATTGCCATGCAGCACCTGGGCGCCGGCGGTGATTTGCGTACCCGGCAGCCAGGCCATGCCAGCGACGTTGCTGGCCAGGGTAGCCGGCCCCTGGGCGCGGGCAGCGGCGCCCGCGTTGGCCAGGCCGACGTTGTCGGTACCTACCTCATAGAGGATCAGGCCGCCGGCCTGTGCAGTCAGCGGAGCCAGGGCCAGGCTGGCGAGCAGTATTGCGGTGCGGTGAATCATCGGGGGCATGGCTGGCTTCCTGGTCACTTACAGGGCTTTGACGATAGCCGGCGGCTGCCAGCTGCCACTGCCGGCCGGAAGGATCGACGGCGCCTCGACGCGCGGCCAGTACAGGCGCATCACCAGATAGATAGGGCCGTTCGGGGCAGGCAGCCAGTTGGCTTCCTTGTCTGCTCCGGGCGAATCCTTCTGGATGTATAGGGTCAGCGAGCCGTCGGCGTTTTTCTGCATGTCTGGCAACATCGGCGAGTTGATCAGGTAGCGGTTGATCGGGTTCTTGATCAGCAGCTGGGTGTTGCCGTCATAAAGGGTCACCGACCAGAACGAGTTGACCGGCGGCAGCTGGCCCGCCGGGAAAGTCAGGGTGTAGTTGTGCTGGCTGCCGTCCAGAGGTTCGCCGTTGGCCAGGGTACGGGTCATCGGATACACCGCCTCGACCGCATCGTTACCGAAGATGCCGGCCGATGCCGCCGCCGCGCGCAGCAGCCAGTTGCCGTTGTAGAAGGCGCGGTCACCGAAGGCCGAGCCGACCCGCCAGCCGTTGACGTCCTTGAGCGCCGTTTGCAGGAAGTCCTTGATCTTCGCTTCGCCCTGCTGCATGCCTTTGATCACTGCGGCCTGGGTTTCCGGCGTTGGGGTCTTGAGCGCCTCCATCAGGGTGTTCAGTTTGGCGCGGGCCTCCCGCTCCTCCGGACCGGGTGGAGCAAATTGCAGGGCGAACGCCAGGTATTCCCAGAAGCGGGTCTTGGCCAGCTCCTTGTCGATTTTCGGGAAATCCGGCAGCGGCTTCGCCGCTGGCGCTGGCTGTTTCAGGTAGGCGGACAGCGGGCGCACCTGGTAGCCGGCCTGGATGGCCTCGACGTTGGGCATGTCGGCCGGGTTGAACAGCTGGGTGCGATAGGCCACCGCCGAGAATTGGGTGGAAGAGTGGAATACCTGCTTGATGCCCGGTGGGGTTTTTCCCTGCCAGTCCGGGCCGACCACCAGGTAGTCGCCTGCTTCCGAGCCAGTGGCTCGCTGGCCGATGTAGCCATAGTTGAAGGTGTTGCCGTCGCACAGCATCACCGAGTAGTAGCGCTCCTTGGGTACCGCCGGTACCGAGAGCACCATGGGCTCGTTGCGCAGGTCCAGCCAGAGCAGTGAGTAAGGGGTATCGCTGTTGGGCGTGACGATGGCCGTGTCTTCATAGGTGAAGACACGGTGCTCGTTCTTGATCACGTTGAACGGCGCTTTGTACTGCGGCGAACTTTTATCGACGCTGTATTCGTACATCACCGCGTAGTTCATCACGATGGGCAGACCGTAGAGAAAGCTTTCTTCGGCCAGCGCCGTGATCTGCGCGGGTGATACTGCTTCTGCACTGGCGGTTTGCAGCGCAGTGGTCGCGGTGACTGCCAGTGACAGCCCCACCGCCTGGATAAGCCGATTACTCATGAAACCTGATCTCCTTGTCGGGTGACACTGGTTAAGGCACGACGCCGTGCCGAGCCTAACGCAGCGGCACGCACGGCGTCTGGACTTACTGTGCGGCGTGCGGGTTGAACTGGATGGCGTCGCGGGTCAATTGGTCGATCACCGGGCGCATGTCGGCGGTAGTGATCTTCTGCTGGTCATCGCTGAGGGTCTTGCCAAATCCCTTGCGCACCAGGCGCATGACCGGCTTGCCACTGCGGAACTCGACCAGCTCGCCTTCCAGGTAAAGCTCGGTGTTCTGGTCGCGCTCACCGGCGGCGGTCACCGCACCGGCCAGTACCAGGGCGATCGGCAGGATTTCATATGGGCGCAGGCCCTGGGTCTCGGCGGCGACACCGGTGATGGCTCCCCGGAACAGCAGGGTGCGCGGACCTGCGGCCTGGGCGCTGACGACAGGTAGGCGCTGGGCGATAGCGCCGCCGACTTGCTGGTTGGCCTGGCTCAGCAACGCGTCGAGGGTGGT
This sequence comes from Aquipseudomonas alcaligenes, assembly GCF_900156545.1. Lineage (GTDB taxonomy): Bacteria > Pseudomonadota > Gammaproteobacteria > Pseudomonadales > Pseudomonadaceae > Aquipseudomonas > Aquipseudomonas alcaligenes_A. The sequence goes on along the minus strand of NZ_FTNW01000002.1, from coordinate 224,387 downwards.
CTGGTCGATACGGTCGGTCGGCTTGGGTTGCGGGTAGTAGCTCAGCGGTTGCACCACCACGCTGTCGTATTGGCTGACGTCGAAGCCGGGCGCGACCCAGCGTTGTACGGTGGCGCCGGAGGGGCTTTTCACTTTCTCCAGGCCCTCGTAGCTGCTGAGGAAACCGGAGTACTGGCTCTGACTGACAGTCTTGGTGGTGCAGCCGGTCAGAGCCATGGTCAGGGCAACTGCGGCGGGGAGGAGCACTTTGGAACGAGTCATGCGATTGGCTTCCGTGAGGTGGTGTTATAGGCCGATGAACAGGGAGTTTTCGTCGGGTTGGGGATCGCCGAAGTCGATGGCCGCAATACTCGCAGCGTCCGTATCGCTCATGCCGAGCGAACGCAGGATGGCAGTGACCAACGAGCATAGGTAAGTGTGATCGAGCGGATGTTGCAACAGCGTGGTGAAGGTGCAGAGCACGGGGCCGAGGATCAGATCGACTGCCATCGGTGTCTGCTCGATGCCAAACAGCCCCGCCTGCTGCGCCATGTGTACATCGCGGGTGATTGCTTCGATGGCGCTGCCACCGGCGAACACGGCCTGGGCGCCCCCCTTGGCGAGGAAGGCAGCGATCAGTGGATAGCGGCACGCCAGCTTGATGCACAGGGTGACGCCACACGCCACGCGAACAGCCGGGTTGTCGTGCTGCAGGACTTTTGGGTCGACTGCCTCGATCACGTTGTTGCTCAGCTCGGCAGCCACCGACATGAACAACTCGCGCTCGGAGCAGAAGTGGTTATAGAAGGTGCCGCGTGACAGAACGGCGTGCTTGATCACCCGTTCGATGACCGGCTCGTCGACACCATGCTCCGCGTACAGCTGAAAGGCTGTCTGCAGCAGCTTGTGTCGCGTGCGCAGGCGCCTCTCGGCACCCACCTTGGTGCGGTGATCAGTCACGTTTGTCCCGTCGCATATGGCTTGCCCTGTCAGAAGTGATAGCTCATGCCGAGATAGGGGCCTTCATTTTCCATGTCATAGACGAAGTCGCCCTTGTCGTAATCAACCTTCATGTAGCGCACGCCGAAGTCGGCCGTGAAGCGCTCGTTGAGCGCATAGGAAAGGCCCAGTTGCGCCTGGGTGGTGAGGTCCGAGCCCATGCCGAAGCCACCGACGTCGGCGCTGGCAACCAGCGCCAGTTGCCCGGTTACAGGCAGGCTTCCCCGCACACCGATGAAAGGCTCGGTCCAGTCGACGGTCTGATCGTGGTCCAGTTCGGCCGTGGCACCGAATACTCGGGCATCCAGGTCGAGGCTCTCGCGGATACGGGTGTAGCGCACACCGACGAAGGCATCGGAGGTGGCTGCCTGATCCAGCCAGCGGTAGGCGAGGGCGCTGGAGAGCATGGTCTGGCGCACCGTCATGTCGGCGTCGGCACGGGCCGCTCCACGCGGGCCGGCCACGCTGACCGAGTCAGAGGTCTTCATGTACATGCTGTCGAGCAGAATGCCCCAGCGGCCATGCTGGAACTCCATGGCGCCCATGAAGCCGGCATCCAGGGTGTGCAGGATGTCGGAGAAGCTCATGTCGAGCTGAGCTTCCGGAAGGTCTTTGATCTGCGTGCTGCCGTGCATGCGGGTGGCCCACAGGTAGGGGGTGACCTTCACCTCCCAGCCTTCATCGGCCTGAGCCTGCGAAGCAAACAAAGTGGTGATGGCCAGACTGGTGCCCAGAGCCAGGGTGTTTAGTGCTTTCATCAAAAATGCTCGCTCAGCCATCACAGGTCGATGCTCGAAACGGCCCAGTCGATACCCTGGAAGTCGGGCATCTCGCGGCCATCATCGGCGCCCATTTCCCGGGCGATGGCGGTGTTCAGTTGTTGGTTCAGACGAATCAGCAGAGCATCGTCGGCCTGGGCAGCCAGGTTGACCTTTTCCAGCGGGTCGGCGTGCAGGTCGAACAGTTCCAGATCGTTCCAGCGTCTGAGGGCTTCCAGGGTGGTCGGGGTGTTGCGCTCGATCGGCGAGAAGTAGCGGGTGAACTTGTGGCGGCCGTCATAAATGCTGCGCAGGCTGCCGCGCTTCTTCAGGTTCGGCCGGTAGCCAGCCTCCTGCACGGCCACTTTCGGCGGCACGCCACGGGCGCGGCCTTCCGAGATCACGCGGGTCAGCTCGCTGTCGTTGGTGGCGATACCGCTGTAGGTGAAGAGGATCTGTTCGCGCACCGTGTGCAGCTCGCTGGCCGCCAGATTGTTCAGTGCCGGTGCAATGTCCCGTCCAGGCAGCTCGCGGCCAGCCGCCTCGGCAGCCTGCGCGGGGCTGGCGCCACAGAACGACAGCAGCGACGGCACCAGGTCGATGTGGCTGGTCAGTGAGACGCACTGGCCGCCGCCCTGTACATCCGGGTGACGGATGATCAGCGGAACGTGGATCGATTCTTCGTAGGCGAACGGGCCTTTGCCGCGCAGGCCGTGGGCGCCGCCCATTTCGCCGTGGTCGGAAGTGAACACCACGATGGTGTTGTCCTCCAGGCCGAGCTGCGCCAACTCGTCCAGCAGGCGGTTGACCTGGCTGTCCACCGACAGCAGCGAGTTGTAGTAGAAGTCGTTGAAGCGATGCCAGCGCGCGTCCTCATTGGGGATGCGTCCGAGGGTGTAGCTCCAGGCGCGGTCGAACTCGTAATGCGCCTTGGGCCGATCTGAGCTGGTCAGGCTCTGGTAGCGGGTCGCCGCCAGCGGCAGCGGCCAGCGCCTGTCATACAGGGCGTGCCGCGGGGCACGTGAGGACTGCATCATCAGTTTGCCGTTGTCCTGTACCTGCTCGCTGCCGACATCCGTGTTGAAGTACATGATGTCGTGCGGATTGACCAGGCTGACGAACAACGACCAGGGCTTACCCTCGTCGGTCAGTTGACGGCCGGTGCCACGCAACCAGGAAATGGCGCTGCCGGCGATCATCTGATCGTTCTTGTAGCCGCCCAGGGTGTGGGCCAGTACATCACCCGGCCAGACGAAGTCGGAGAAGCCGTAAGCGTCCATTTCCTGAGTGAACAGGCGCTCGGGAGTCTCGGTGTCGAAGGTGCGATTGAGGTGCCACTTACCCTTGTAGGCGGTGTAGTAGCCCTGCTTGCGCAGCATGTGGCCAATGGTCGGTGTGTCGGTGGAGAGCGGCTTTACATAGGGCATGTCGACGTTCTCGAACATGCCGTTGTCGCTGGTCTGCAGACCGGTCAGCAGCACCGCACGCGAGCTGGTGCACATCACCGCCGGGCAGTAGTGATTGGTGAAGGTGGTGCCGCTGGCCATCAGGCGCTGGTGCGCGGTCAGGCCCAGATCGTTGTGCAGAGTACGGGAGAAGCGTTCCTGGTCGGTAAAGATGAACAGCACGTTGGGCTTGCTGCCCCGCTTGCCCATAGGTGTGGTGGGTTTCTTCGTCGCTGGAGCTGGTGTGCTGGCACTGGCGCCAGCTGGCAACACGGAGGCTGCCAGCGTGACCCCCGCCATGCCCAGGAAACTACGACGGGAAACACCTTCCAAAGGGTTCTTTACCTGCGAACTTTCATCACTCACGAGCCGCGCTCCTGCCAGTGCACATGGGGTCTTTTAGAAATGAACTTAATGTCATTTTGTACATTAAGTTTATTTTTGGGTGCGACCGTCAATAGGGGGTGCAGGAGTATTTTCTGGCGTCGAAAGGCTGGCGCAGCGACTGCTGTCGGCCAGATGGCTTCTGTCTTCGCAGGGGAAAAGCCGCTTGGGATAAAGAAGCAGATAGCGCGAGGAGGTTTCTGCCCGATATGGATTCGATCAGGCACAGGGTGGACAGCCTATTAGCTGTTCACCGACCGCTTCATGCACTGTCTGTCTTGCGCAACAGATAGCTATCCATGATCCAGCCATTGCGCTCCCGCGCCTGCGCGCGAGTCGCGGCAATCCGCTCCGCCACCACATCCAGCGGTCCGGCAATCAGAATCTCATCCGCCGTCCCCACATACGCCCCCCAGTAGATATGCAGCCCCTGCCCAACGAAACGCAGGTAGGTGTCCTTGGCATCCAGCATCACCGCCACGCTGTCCACGCCCTGCGGCCAGCCCTCGGTGAGCAGGCGGCCGGTGGTGATTTCCACGGCGCGGCCGATCTGGTTCAGCGGCACACGGTGGCGGGCGGTGAGGGCCTGCAGGCTGGTGATGCCGGGGATCACGTCATAGCTGAGGTCGCTGCGCGCGCTGGCGATGGATTCGATGATGCGGATGCTGCTGTCGTACAGCGAGGGATCGCCCCAGACCATGAAGGCGGCCGTCTCGCCATCGCTCATCTGCTCGTCGATCAGCTGCTCGAACACCGCCTGCTTGTCGCGGTTCAGCTCGTCCACGCTGGCGCGGTAGTCGGCGGCGTCGCGTTCGCGTTCCGGCTGCTGGCCTTCGGCGAAGCGTGGGGCATGGCCGTCGAGGAAGCGTTCGCTGATTTCCCGGCGCAGGGCGTTGAGCTTGTGTTTGGCCGGGCCCTTGTCCATCAGGAAAATCACGTCGCTGCGGCGCAGGGCCTTGATCGCCTGTTGGGTGATGTAGTCCGGGTCGCCGGCGCCGATGCCGACCAGCAGCAGTTCTTTCATGGTCTGTTCCAGGTGGGCGCACTGGAGGCGGGCGCCAGTTCGTCGATATGGTGGTAGTCGGCGCCCAGCTCGCTGGCTAGTTGGCGGGCGCGGCCGAGGCGGATGGGCGCGCGTTCGATGTCCAGCAGCAGGCCGGGGCAGGGTAGCGTAGTAAGCCGCGGCCAGTCGCGCAGGCGGCCGTCGGTGAGCAGCAGCAGGCGCTGTTGTTCGCCCGGTTTGTGGCGTTGTCGGCGGATGAGCCAGGGCGTGGCCAGTTGCAGCGCTTCGATGATCGGCGTGCCGCCACCGGCGCCAAGCTGCTGCAGCCAGGCGTGCAGTTCAGGCGAGGCCTTCTGGCCCTGCCACAGCCAGCGTGGCTGAGCGCCGCCGGCTTCGAGCACGGCCAGGCGCGCGCGCTGGCGGTAGGCGCTGGCGAACAGTTCGGCGAGCAGGCCCTTGGCCTGGGCTAGGGCGCCATGGCGTCGGGTGCTGGCCGAGGCATCGACGATCACCAGCCACAGCTCGCCGGGGCGCAAGCGGCGGGCGTGCCAGTGCAGGTCGGCGCGGCGACGCGGGCGGCCGTGGGCGAGGGTCGCTGGCCAGTCGATGCGCGTGGGCGTGCCGCTGCCGCGTTCGCCGCTGCGTCCGCCTTGGGCCTGGCCGGGTTGGGGGAGGGCATCCGCGCCTGGGGCCTGGCGCGGGCGGATGCTCAGGGCTTTTTTGGCCAGGCCGGTGGCTCGCGTCGTTCGCCGACCGCTACGACCTGCGGCGGTAGCGCACCCCATTGGCCTTCGCCCTGATCCGGTTGCGCTGGCTGTTGCTGTGACTGGTTTGGCGCTGGCGGCTGGTTCGCGGCGGGCGGCGTGTGTTCGCGACGGCGATGGGCGAGGACGAAGGATTCCAGGGCGTCGATATCCTGCGCTTCGATCCGACTGGCACCGCGCCAGGCGGCATGGGCGCGGGCGCCGCGCAGCCACACCAGGTCTGCGCGCAGGCCGTCGACGGCAGCGGCGAAGCAGCGCTGGGCGATGGCGTCCAGGCTGGCGCCGTCCAGCGGGATGTCGCTCAGACGCCGGCGGGCATCCATACAGCGTTGGCGCAGGGCGTCCTGCTCGTGCTGCCACTGGGAGAGGAAGGCTTCGGGGGTGTCGTCGAAGGCCAGGCGGCGGCGCACGATTTCCGCACGCTGCGCGGGTTCGGGTGTGCCGCCAAGCTGCACCTTGAGGCCGAAGCGGTCGAGCAGCTGCGGGCGCAGTTCGCCTTCTTCGGGGTTCATGGTGCCGATCAGCACGAAGCGCGCCGGGTGGCTGTGCGACAGGCCATCGCGCTCAATATGGTTGATGCCGCTGGACGCCACGTCGAGCAGCAGGTCCACCAGATGGTCGGGCAGCAGGTTGACCTCGTCGACATAGAGCACGCCGCCGTGGGCATTGGCCAGCACGCCGGGAGAGAAGCGCACGCGGCCTTCGCCGAGCGCGGCATCCAGGTCGAGGGTGCCGACGATGCGCTCTTCGCTGGCGCCCAGCGGCAGGGTGACGAAGCGGCCGCCATCGAGCAGGTCGGCCACGCCGCGTGCCAGGGTGGACTTGGCCATGCCGCGCGGGCCTTCGATCAGCACGCCGCCCAGGGCCGGGTCGATGGCGGCGAGGCACAGTGCCAGCTTGAGCTCGTCGGCGGCCACCATGGCGGCCAGGGGGAAATGGGGCTGCATGGCGTTACCTTGGATCAAAGGTTGAAAAAAAGTGGGGGGATCGGTTAGCGTGGCAGCTATCGTTTTGGAGATAAGCATGCCGCCTCGTCCTTCCCTGAGCCGCCTCGTTCGCTCCGCCGCTGTCGGCGTGGCTGGCGTGCGCGCGCAGGTCGAGGCCGTCGCTTATTTCTTTTATGGGTATTGGTTTAGCCAGCGGCGCGCCTGATACCCCACAGGCGCCCCAGAGCAAAGGGTCGCCACCAGCCAGTTTCACGAAACCCCGGTCGGCCACCCGACCGGGGTTTTTGTTTTTCCGGCCCACAAGGCCAACAACCAGCGCCTGTCGCTGGATGAGCGAGCTAGAGCCAGGCAAGGCGGCCGGTGAGGAAGCGCAGTGTACGAGTGGTACATGAGCATTCCGAACCAACGCCAACGCAGCCTGGCCGACGCGCAGCCATTCAGCGCAGGTGAGAGCACAGAGGATCGAAACATGACCGCTTACACCGCCTATTACCGTTCTTACCGCACTTACGCCTGGCGATTTAGCAGCGCTGCCGCGCACCTCCGAGAATCCAGTCGAACACCCAGATAGCGCGCCGCGCGTGGCATGAGGCCACGCCGGGCGAGGACCACCGCCATGAATGCTTCCGTTACTGCTCTGCGCGCACCCGCCGTGCCGCCATCCACCACTCGCCGCCGCGCCACGCCGCTGCCGAGCCCCACCGATCTGCGTCAGCGCCTGCCGCTGGCCGCCGCTCTCGCCAGCCAGGTTCACACCCAGCGCGAGGCCATCCGCGCTGTGCTCGACGGCTCCGACCCGCGCCTGCTGGTCGTCGTCGGCCCCTGTTCCCTGCACGATCCGATGTCCGCCCTCGAATACGCCGATCGCCTGGCCGCACTGGCTCCCGAGGTGAGCGACCAGCTGCTGCTGGTGATGCGCGCCTACGTCGAGAAGCCGCGCACCACCATCGGCTGGAAGGGCCTGGTGTACGACCCGCAGCTGGATGGCAGCGGCGACATGGCCAGCGGCCTGGAACTGTCGCGCCGGCTGATGCTGGCCATGCTCGATCGTGGCCTGCCGGTAGCCACCGAGCTGCTGCAGCCGCTGGTGGCCGGCTATTTCGACGACCTGCTGGGCTGGGCCGCCATTGGCGCGCGCACCAGCGAGTCGCAAGTGCACCGCGAGCTGGTTAGCGGCCTGGATCTGCCGGTGGGCTTCAAGAACGGTACCGATGGCAGCCTGTCCATCGCTTGCGACGCCATGCGTTCGGCGGCGCACCCGCACCAGCATTTCGGTGTGGACGACCTGGGCCGCTCGGCGCTGGTCGAGACTGCCGGCAACCCGGACACCCACCTGGTGCTGCGCGGCGGCCACAGCGGGCCGAACCATGATGCGGCCAGCGTGGCCGTGGCGCGGGCCAGCCTGGAGAAGCAGGGCATCGCCGCGCGCATCATGGTCGACTGCAGCCACGCCAACAGTGGCAAGGACCCGCTGCGCCAGCCGGTGGTGCTGCGCGACGTGCTCGACCAGCGCCTGGCCGGCGACGCCAGCCTGCGCGGGGTGATGCTGGAGAGCCACCTGTTCGACGGCTGCCAGGCACTGTCCGCCGAACTGCGCTACGGCGTGTCGATCACCGACGGCTGCCTGGGTTGGAGCGGCACCGAGGCGATGCTGCGCGAGGCGGCCGAGCGGCTGCGTGGCGGGTGTTGAAAGAGCGCCCTCTCCCCGACCCTCTCCCATAAATGGGAGAGGGAGAAGGGGCGAGTAGGGCGGGTGGAACCCGCGCTGGCTCGGTGTGACGACACCCCTCTCCCTCTGGGAGAGGGGCCGGGGGTGAGGGAGGCTATGCGCTGCTCGGTTCTCCCTCACCCCAACCCCTCTCCCGAGGGGAGAGGGGCTAGTCGGGATCCGCACATGGGAGCTGGGTAGCCCGGATGCAATCCGGGGCGCGCAATCCCGGATTGCATCCGGGCTGCAGGCTGTAAGGCTCATGACTCCTCCGCATCCAGCAGCAGGTTTTCCAGCGCCGTCCGGTACTCGCCGGGCTGCTGCCAGAGGCCGCGCTGCTGGGCCTCCAGCAGGCGTTCGAGCATGTCCTGCAACGCGCCGGGGTTGTGCTGCTGGATAAAGTCGCGGGTCTCGCGATCGAGCAGGTAGGCATCGGCCAGCAGGGCGTACTGGTGGTCGTCGACCAGCTCGCTGGTGGCGTCGAAGCCGAACAGGTAGTCGACCGTGGCGGCCAGCTCGAAAGCGCCCTTGTAGCCGTGGCGTTTCATTCCGGCGATCCACTTGGGGTTCACTGCGCGGGCGCGCACCACCCGGTTCAGTTCTTCCTTGAGGGTGCGGATGCGCGGGTTGTCCGGTTGGCTGCTGTCGCCGAAGTAGCTGGCGGCCTTGCCGCCGCGCAGGGTCTCGACCGCCGCCAGCATGCCGCCCTGGAACTGGTAGTAGTCGTTGGAATCGAGGATGTCGTGCTCGCGGTTGTCCTGGTTGTGCAGCACCGCCTGCAGCTGCTGCAGGCGTTCGGCGAACTGCGCGCGGGCCGGCAGGCCCTCGGCGCCCTGGCCGTAGGCGTAGCCGCCCCAGTTCAGGTAGACCTCGGCGAGGTCTGCACGGGTCTGCCACAGACGTTCTTCCACCGCGTTCTGGATGCCGGCGCCGTAGGCGCCCGGCTTGGCGCCAAAGATGCGCCAACCGGCCTGGCGGCGTGCCTCGACCGGGTCCAGTCCCTGATCCTGGTGGGCCAGGGTTTCCTGCCAGACGCGCGCGGCTAGGGGGTTCATCTCTTCCGGCTCGTCCAGCTCGGCCACCGCCTGCACGGCCTGGTCGAAGAGGCGAATCAGATTGGCGAAGGCGTCGCGGAAGAAGCCGGACACGCGCAGGGTCACGTCCACCCGCGGGCGGCCGAGTTGTTCCAGTGGCAGTACCTCGATGCGCTCGACCCGCTGGCTGCCGGGCTGCCATACCGGGCGCACGCCGAGCAGGGCCAGGGCCTGGGCGATGTCGTCGCCGCCGGTGCGCATGGTTGCCGTGCCCCATACCGACAGGCCCAGGCGCTGCAGATGCTCGCCCTCGTCCTGCAGATGGCGCTCAAGCAGGCGCTCGGCGCTCTGCACGCCGATGCGCCAGGCGGTGGGGGTGGGCAGGTGGCGCACGTCCACTGAATAGAAGTTGCGCCCGGTGGGCAGCACGTCCAGGCGTCCGCGACTGGGTGCGCCGCTAGGTCCAGGCGGTACGAAGCGGCCCTGCAAGGCGGCGAGCAAACCGTTCATTTCGGCGGTGCCGCAGCTGTCCAGCAGCGGGGCGATATGGCCGCGCAGCTCGTTCAACACTGCGGCGCTGGCCGGGCCGGGCGCGGGCGAATCGGGCTGCTCGATCAGTTGCAGGGCGAGCAGTTCCAAGCGCTCGCGGGTGTCGCCACGGCTGCGCCAGGGCTCAACGCTCAGGGGCAACAGGCAATCCGGGCGTGGGCCGTTCCAGGGTTCAGCCGGCTCGCCACCCAGCGGATCGAAGTCCAGAGTCAGGTCCTGGGCCAGCGAGCGCAACAGGCTGGCGTGCTGGCCATGACCGTCGCCACGCGGGATGCGTACCAACGAGAGCAGGGTGTCACGGCGCAGGCGCCCGCTCGGCGATTCGCCGAAACAGTGCAGGCCATCGCGGATCTGCGATTCCTTGAGGTCGCACAGGTAGGCATCCAGCTGCGGCAGCCAGCTGTCCGGGTCGTCGTTGAGCTGTAGGCCCAGCTCGCGGTCGAGGCTGGCTTCGCGCACTTTGCGCTGGATTTCGCTGCGCAGCTCCACGGCGCGGCGCGGGTCGAGCTGGCTGGCTTCGTAATACTCGTCGGCCAGGCGCTCCAGATCGCGCAGCGGGCCGTAGCTCTCGGCGCGGGTCAGCGGCGGCATCAGGTGGTCGAGGATCACCGCCTGGGTGCGGCGCTTGGCCTGGGCGCCCTCGCCGGGGTCGTTGACGATAAAGGGGTAGAGGTTGGGCAGCGGGCCGAGGATTGCGCTCGGCCAGCAGGCCTCGGACAGGCCGACGCTCTTGCCCGGCAGCCACTCCAGGTTGCCGTGCTTGCCGACATGGATCAGCGCATCGCTGGCGAACGCCGTGCGCAGCCAGCAGTAGAAGGCCAGGTAGCCATGCGGTGGGACCAGATCCGGATCGTGGTACACCGCCGCCGCGTCCAGCTGATAGCCGCGCGCCGGCTGGATGCCGACGAAGGTCAGGCCGAAGCGCAGGCCGGCGATCATCAGGCGGCCTGCGCGGTACATCGGGTCCTGCTCGGGCGGCCCCCAGCGCTCGAGCACGGCGCGCTGGTTGGCCTCGGGCAGGTCGGCGAACCAGCGCTGGTAGTCGTCCAGCGCCAGGCTCTGGGCGCAGGGGCGCAGGTCGACATTGTCCAGGTCGTTGGTCACGCCGCCGAGCAATTGGTGGATCAGCGCGGTGCCGTCGCTCGGTAGATTCGCCACCGGATAACCCTTCTGCTGCAGGGCGCGCAGGATATTCAGCGTGGCGGCCGGGGTGTCCAGGCCGACGCCGTTGCCGATGCGGCCGTCGCGGGTCGGGTAGTTGGCCAGGATCAGGGCGATACGCTTGTCGGCGTTGGCCTTGGCGGCGAGCCGGGTCCAGCGCCGCGCCAGCTCGGCAACGAAGTCCATGCCCGGCAGGTGCGGGCGGTAACGCACCACATCGCTCTGGCTGCGCTCGCTGCGCGCGGCCACGCCCTTGAAGGTGATCGGCCGGGTGATCAGGCGGCCGTCCAGCTCGGGCAGGGCGATGTGCATGGCCAGGTCGCGCGGGCCCAGGCCCTGGGTGCTGGCCTGCCACTGCTCTTCGCTGTCCAGGGCGCAAAGCGCCTGCAGCACCGGTACGTCGCGGCGGAATGGCCGTTCCTGTGGCGCATCCGGGTTGGACTGTGCGAAGCCGGTGGTGTTGAGGATCACCGCCGCGTTGGTCTCATCCAGCCAGGTTTCGACCTGCGTCAGGCATTCGGCTTCCTTGAGGCTGGCCACGGCAATCGGCAGCGGGTTGAGACCCTGGGCCTGCAGGCGCTGGCAGAAGGTATCGACGAAGGCGGTATTACCGGCCTGTACCTGGGCGCGGTAGAACAGCAGCGCCGCCACCGGCCGGCCCGGCTGCCAGGCGGCGCGCCAGTGGTCGAGGGTTGCCTCAGCATGGCGCGGGTGATGGATCAGCGTGCGCGGCAGTGCGCGTGGCTCGCTCCAGGGGTAGTCGCGATCCAGCCAGCGGCTGGCGATGCAGTGGAGTAGGTGACGGGCATTGTCCGCGCCGCCCTGGCGCAGGTACTGCCACAGGCGCTGGCTGTCCTCGCTCGGCACGTTGCTCAGTTCGCTCAGCTCGGGATCGGCGCGGTCGTCGCCCGGCACCAGGATGATGGTGGCGCCCAGGCGGCCCAGCTCGACCACACGTTCGATGCCGTAGCGCCAGTAGCTGACGCCGCCGTGCACCGAGATCAGGATGACCTTGGCGTGGCGCAGCACCTGCTCGACGTAGAAATCCACCGAAGCATGGTTGGGCAGCTGCGCCGGGCTGGCCAGGCGCAGGCTGGGGAAGTCTGCGGGCAACTCGCGCGCCACCTCGGCCAGCAAGGAGAGGTGCGAGTCACCGGTGCAGAGGATCACCAGCTCGGCCGGGGTCTGGCCGAGGTCGGCGATGCTGTCGGCTGGCAGGGTGACGCCGGCCTGGGCGCGGAGCAGGTGCATGGGTCAGGGCTCCGAGTGGCCTGGGAGGCCCTCACCCCAGCCCTCTCCCGGAGGGAGAGGGAGTTGCTGCGGCGTACGGGTTTCGGCCAGGCGTGCCTTGCCTCCCCTCTCCCCTCGGGAGAGGGGCCGGGGGTGAAGGAGCCACAGTCGGCTCGCGCTCATCACGCCAGTGCGGCCTTCAGCTCCGCCTCGATGGCAGCGCGGTCGAGGTCCTGGCCGATCAGCACCAGGCGCGTCTGCCTTGCCTCGTCTGCGCCCCAGGCACGGTCGAAGTGGCGGTCGAAGCGCTGGCCGACGCCCTGCACCAGCAGGCGCATGGCCTTGCCGGGGATGGCGGCGAAGCCCTTGACGCGCAGGATGCCGTGCTTGGCCACGGCCTCCTTCAGGGCGGCCAGCAGGCGCACTTCCTCTGCTTCCGGTAGTACGACGTCGAAGGCGTCGAACTCGTCGTGGTCGTGGTCCTCGTCTTCCTCGTCGTGGTGGGTGCGCCGGCTGTCGATATGCAGCTCGGTCTCGCAGTTCAGGCCGAGCAGCACCTCCAGCGGCAGCTCGCCGCCCTGGGCCTCGACCACCTTGACTGCTGGCGGCAGCTCCTCAGCCACTTCGGCGCGCACGGCGGCCAGGGCGTCGGCATCCAGCAGGTCGGTCTTGTTCAGCAGCACCAGGTCAGCGCTGGCCAGCTGGTCGGCGAACAGCTCGTGCAGCGGCGACTCGTGGTCGAGGTTCGGGTCCTGCTTGCGCTGGGCGTCCACCTGCTCGGGGAAGGCGGCGAAGGTGCCGGCGGCCACGGCCGGGCTGTCGACCACGGTGATCACAGCATCCACGGTGCAGGCGGTGCGGATCTCCGGCCAGTTGAAGGCCTGCACCAGCGGCTTGGGCAGGGCCAGGCCGGAGGTTTCGATCAGGATATGGTCGAGCTCGCCGCGGCGTGCCACCAGCTCGCGCATCACTGGAAAGAACTCTTCCTGCACGGTGCAGCACAGGCAGCCGTTGGCCAGCTCGAAGATGCGGCCCTCGGCCTCTTCCTCGCTGCAGCCGATGGAGCACTGCTTGAGGATGGCGCCGTCGATGCCCAGCTCGCCGAACTCGTTGACGATCACCGCGATGCGCCGCCCGCCCGCGTGGCTCAGCAGATGACGCAGCAGGGTGGTTTTGCCGGCACCGAGAAAGCCGGTGACGATGGTGACGGGGAGTTTGGCGAGAGTGTGCATGGCGGCCCTGCTGCGTCGGGAAAATGGACGGACGGGCAGGGCGGGGCTCCCGCAGGCGAGCGAGGGCCGAACACCACCGGATCACCCCGCCCGGTTGTCGAACACTTTCACGAGGCAGGTCTCCTGGCTCACGGCGTAAGCCCGAAAACCTCCTGCGATCTCTGGCGAGATCATAGGGGGCTCGGGCTCGATCCTTCGCCTTCCCACCCGTCAGGGCAGTGGCATGTCGAAGGACGTCATCCGTTCACAGTTGCGGGGGCAGCCAGGGCATCGACCCTGTTCCCTCTTAGCTTCTTCGCCGGGCGAAGAAGAACCTCGGAAAGGGCGCAAGGCTACGCAGCGGCCGGGAAGCGGTCAACCGCGCGGTTGACCGGCGTGGGCTTGCGTGCTGAGCTACGCGGCCTTTTGGCTTGCAGCGGGAGTGCCCATGCCGATTCGCCTGATCGCCGGCTTCGGCTGCCGGCGCAGTTGTCCGGTGGATGAACTGCAGGCGCTGCTGCAGCAGTGCCTGGCCGCCCACGGCCGACAGCTGGACGAATTGGTCGGGCTGGCCAGCAGTGCGCACAAGCGTGGCGAGCCCGGCCTGCAGGCCCTGGCCGAACGCTTGGGACTGCCGCTGGAACATGTGGCGGCCGAGGCACTGCAGGCATTCGCCGGGCAGGCCGAGGTTAACCCGCTGACCCAGCAAGTGGCCGGCAGCCCGGCGGTGGCCGAGCCCAGTGCCCTGGCCGCCGCCGCACGCCAGGGGCGGGCGCAGCTGCTCGGCCCGCGCCTGCGCAGCGCCAACGCTACCTGCGCCCTGGCGCGCATCGATTCGGAGCCCTGTGCATGACTGTCTATTTCATCGGCGCCGGCCCCGGCGACCCCGAGCTGATCACCGTCAAGGGCCAGCGCCTGATCCGCAGCTGCCCGGTGATCCTCTATGCCGGCTCGCTGGTGCCGGCGGCTGTGCTCGACGGCCACCGCGCCGAGCGGGTGGTGAACACCGCCGAGCTGCACCTGCAGCAGATCATCGCGCTGCTGGCCGAGGCCCACGCCCTGGGCCAGGACGTGGCCCGCGTGCATTCCGGCGACCCCTCGCTGTATGGCGCCATCGGCGAACAGATCCGCGAACTGCGCGCGCTGAACATTCCGTTCGAAATCGTCCCTGGCGTGACCGCGACCGCCGCCTGCGCAGCGCTGCTGGAGGCCGAGCTGACCCTGCCGGAGGTGGCGCAGACGGTGATCCTCACCCGCTACGGGCACAATTCGCCAATGCCGGCGGGGGAGGAGCTGGGCGCCCTGGCCAGCCACCGCGCGACCCTGGCCATCCACCTCGGTGTACAGCACCTGCCGCGTATCATCGACGAGTTGCTGCCGTACTACGGCGCCGACTGCCCGATCGCCGTGGTGCACCGCGCCAGCTGGCCCGACCAGGACTGGGTGCGCGGCACCCTGGCGGACATCGAGGCGCGGGTGGCGGTAAAGGGCTTTCGCCGCACCGCGCTGATCCTGGTCGGGCGGGTCCTGGCCACCGACGATTTCGCCCAGTCGGCGCTGTATGCCGAGGCGACGCGTCACCTCTATCGCCTGGACTGAGCCCGCGTGCGTCGGGCAACCTTCACGGCTGCAAGGGAGATCAAGCATGCGTGACTATCAATGGCTCCACGAATACTGCCTCAACCGCTTCGGCTCGGCCGCCGCGCTGGAGGCGCGCCTGCCGCAGCCTCGCTCCGACGCCGAGCTGCGTGCGCTGAGTGATGATCGATACCTGTCGCTGCTGGCGCTGCGGGTGTTCCGCGCCGGCCTCAAGCACAGCCTGGTCGACGCCAAATGGCCGGCCTTCGAGCAGGTGTTCTTTGGCTTCGACCCGGAGAAGGTGGTGCTGATGGGCGCCGAGCACCTGGAGCGTCTGATGCAGGATGCGCGGCTGATCCGTCACCTGGGCAAGCTCAAGAGCGTGCCGCGCAATGCCCAGTTCATCCTCGATGTGCGCCCAGAAAAAGGCAGCTTCGGCGCGCTGATCGCCGACTGGCCGGTGACCGATATCGTCGGCCTGTGGAAGTACCTGGCCAAGCACGGCAACCAGCTCGGCGGCCTGTCGGCGCCACGGTTTTTGCGCATGGTCGGCAAGGACACCTTCATCCCGACCGACGATATGGTTGCCGCGCTCAAGGCCCAGCAGATCATCGACAAGGCGCCAACCAGCCAGAAGGACCTGGCCCTGGTGCAGGCCGCCTTCAACCAATGGCACGTGCAGAGCGGCCGTCCGCTGTGTCAGTTGTCGGTGATGCTGGCGCATACGGTCAATCATTAGCGAGTACGGGGCGGAGCAATTGCTTTCCCCCTCTCCTGTTAACGGGAGAGGGTCAGGGAGAGGGTGGCTGGTTGTTCCCCGCGCCGGTGCAGGTTCTTGAGCCGTCTTTCATTGCTACTACGGGGGCAGGTATGAACAGCGATACCCTGAAGGTCGCCCAGGCCATCCAGAACGCCGAGCGCATCCTGATCATCACCGGTGCCGGCCTGTCGGCCGACTCCGGGCTGCCGACCTATCGCGGTCTCGGCGGGCTGTACAACGGCCTGACTGCCGAGGGCCTGCCGATCGAGACGGCGCTGTCCGGACCGATGCTGCAGCGCGATCCGGCGCTGTGCTGGAAATACCTGGCCCAGCTGGGCGAAGCCTGCCTGGGCGCCGCGCCGAATGCCGGGCATGCTGCCATCGCCGAGCTGCAGCGGCGCAAGACCGGTTGCTGGGTGCTGACGCAGAACATCGATGGCTACCACCGCGCCGCGGGTTCGCCGGTGGAGCGCCTGATCGAGATCCACGGCGAACTGGCGCCGCTGTACTGCCAGTCCTGCGGGGCCGAGGACCCGGAGCTGGCCGAGCACCTGCGTCGTCCGCTGCCGCCGCGTTGTGCACAATGCGGGGGCGTACTGCGCCCGCCGGTGGTGCTGTTCGAGGAGATGCTGCCCGAGGATGCCATTGGTCGGCTTTATGAGCAGGTGCGCCAGGGCTTCGAGGTGGTGATCGCGGTGGGTACCACGGCGAGCTTCCCCTACATCGTCGAACCGGTGCTGGAAGCCCGCAGAAACAAGGGTTTCACGGTAGAGGTGAACCCGCAGCAGACCGACATCAGCCGCCTGGTGGATGTCCGTTTGTCGGGGAGGGCGTCAGACGTTTTGCCGGAACTACTAAGTCACATTTCCGGGCATTGAATTTGCAAATCTCGTCGATAGACGGCATAGTCGCCCACCAATAAAAACCAGACAGACACGGTCGTGCCCATGCTAAAGCGCTTCGCACCCCTCGTGCCCATTGCACTCTCAGTCCTGCTGGCGGCCTGTGCCAACCAGCAACCGACGTCGCAGTACCAGATGGATCTGGCTCAACAACCACAGCCGCAGCAGCCGGTCGAAAGCATGACCGACGAGCAGATGGCTGATCTCACCGACGACAAGCCCTACGAGCTGCCGTCGTTGGCGGATAACATCCTCAGTCACGGCCTGTCCCTGGTCGGTACCCGTTACCGCATGGGCGGCACCTCGGTGCTCAGTGGTTTCGACTGCAGCGGTTTCGTCGGCTTCCTGTTCAAGGAAGAAGCCGGCATGAAGCTGCCGCGCTCCACCCGCGAGCTGATCAACCTCGATGCGCCGCTGGTGTCGCGCAACGAGCTGGAGCCGGGCGATCTGATCTTCTTCAACAACCGTGGCCGTGGCCGCGTCAGCCACGCCGGCATCTATCTGGGCGATGACCAGTTCATCCATTCCAGCAGCAGCCGCAGCGGTGGCGTGCGCGTGGACAGCCTGGACGACAGCTACTGGAGCCGCAGCTATATGGAGGCCAAGCGCGTGCTGGCCCTGGCTCCGGAACAGCCGAGCGCCGACGCCCACACGCACAAGCGCTGAGCCAATGTGGGGCACGGGCCTTGCGCCCGTGCTCGCGAGCCGGCAGAGTAGGGCGCATTCCGGCCCGGACGCCCGCCCATGCATTTTATGGCTCGTCTTTCCCTGCTTGCCCTCGCCGCGCTGCTCACCGCCTGCGCCGGCAACCCTCCCGCCAAAGAACCCAGCAATCCCTTCCCGATCGTGGATGGCAGCGCCGACGACGTGCTGATCAGCGCCATCGGTCTGGTTGGCACGCCCTATCGCTACGGCGGCAACACCCCGGAGAGCGGTTTCGACTGCAGCGGCCTGATCGGCTACGTCTACCGCAACTCCGCCGGCATCAGTCTGCCGCGCTCGACCCGCGAGATGATTGGCGTGCGCGCGCCCAGCGTGGGCCGTAACCAGTTGCAGAGCGGCGACCTGGTGTTCTTCGCCACCAACGGCGGCGGCCAGGTCAGCCATGCCGGCATCTATGTCGGCGAGGGTCGCTTCGTGCACGCGCCGTCCAGCGGCGGCACCGTGCGCCTGGATTACCTGAGCCAGGCCTACTGGCAGAAGAGTTACCTGGGCGCCAAGCGGGTGCTGGCGGCTCGTCAGCTGGCACGCCAGCCATGACCAACCGCAGCCTCAACCTCGACGACGCGCTGTACCAGTACCTGCTGGATGTCTCTCTGCGCGAGTCGCCGCTGCTCAAGCGCCTGCGCGAGGAAACCGCGCAGCTGCCCACCGCACGCTGGCAGATTGCGCCCGAGCAGGGCCAGTTCATGGCCCTGTTGGTGCAAATCAGCGGCGCGCGCAAGATTCTCGAAATCGGCACCTTCACCGGCTACAGCGCGCTGTGCATGGCCCAGGCCATGCCGGCGGACGGCCGGCTGATCTGCTGCGACCTGCCCGGCGAGTACAACGCCATTGCCGAGCGCTACTGGCACGAGGCGGGGGTGGCCGAGCGCATCGACCTGCGCCTGGCGCCGGCGCTGGAGACCCTCAGTGCGCTGGAGCGTGGCGGGCAGAGTGAAAGCTTCGACCTGATCTTCATCGACGCCGACAAGGCCAACTACCGGGTGTACCTGGAACATGCCCTGGTACTGGTGCGTCAGGGCGGGCTGATCCTGTTCGACAACGTGCTGTGGAGCGGCAGGGTGCTGGAGCAGACCCCGGAAAGCGCCGATACCCGCGCCATCCAGGCGCTCAACCGTGGTCTGCTGCGGGACAGTCGCATCGACCTCAGCCTGCTGCCGCTGGGTGACGGCCTGACCCTCTGTCGCAAACGCTGAGGCCATGGCCGAGACGATTCGCCTGCCACCGCAGCCGGCGGCCTGCGAGCTGTGTGCCCGCCAGCTGCCGCTGACCCGTCACCACCTGATCCCCAAGGCCCTGCACGACAAGCCCTATGTGCAGAAGCGCTTCGCCAGGGCTGAGCGCATCACCGCCACCCTGTGGGTCTGCCGCGCCTGCCACAACCAGATTCACCGGCTGTTCAGCGAGAAGGAACTGGCGCTGAACTACAACAGCCGCGAGGCCCTGCTGGCCGATGAGCGCCTGCGTACCTTCGTCGCCTGGCTGGCGAGCAAGCCGGCCGGTTTCACCCCGCGCTTCTGAGCGCGCGTTGACGCTCCCGCCCCCAGCCTCTACCCTGCGCGCCTGCAACAGGTGCCCCCGCCATGCGTGGCCGAGGGGTGAAACAGGGAAGCCGGTCCATTCAAGCCGGCGCTGCCCCCGCAACGGTAGGTGAGACAAGGGTCGCCTACGCCACTGTGCCTCGGCACGGGAAGGCGCGACCCGCAGGCCGCATGGCCTGGCTCACGAGCCCGGAGACCGGCCTGTCGCGCTTCCACGGCATTGCGGCGGGCTTTGCGGGTGGGCAGGGCCTGCGGCCCTTCCTGCGTGCGTCCGTGTTTTGCCTTTCGACACCCAATGCCTGGCCCCGGGGCCGGACAGGAGAGCGGCATGGCCGAATCGGCAGAACGCGACGCCCGCCACCAGGCGCGCATGCAGCGCAAGAAAGCCCTGATCGACGCGAAGATCGCCCAGGCCCAGGACGAATACGGCCTGCTGCTGGTGCACGCCGGCAACGGCAAGGGCAAGAGCAGCTCGGCGTTCGGCATGGTCGCCCGCGCCCTCGGCCACGGTATGAAGGTCGGCGTGGTGCAGTTCATCAAGGGCGCCGCCAGCACCGGCGAGGAGGCCTTCTTCCGCCGCTTTCCCGATGAGGTGCAGTGGTTCGTGATGGGCGAGGGCTTCACCTGGGAGACCCAGGACCGTCAGCGCGACATCGCCATGGCCGGCGAGGCCTGGCAGGTTGCGCAACGCCTGCTGGCCGATGACAGTATCGGCCTGGTGGTGCTGGACGAGCTGAACATCGCCCTCAAATACGGTTACCTGCAGCTCGCCCCGGTGCTCGCCGACATCGAGGCGCGGCCGCTGCTGCAGCACGTGGTGGTGACCGGGCGCGGCGCCCTGCCTGAGCTGGTCGAGGCGGCGGACACGGTGACCGAGATGACGCTGGTCAAGCATGCCTTCAAGGCCGGAGTGAAGGCGCAGAAGGGGATCGAGTTTTGAATCGCTACCCTCTCCCCAGCCCTCTCCCGCACGCGGGAGAGGGAGATACGAACCTGAGGCTTTCGCGTACTACCCCCCTCTCCCATTTATGGGAGAGGGGCCGGGGGAGAGGGCAATGACCACGCGCAGTTGCCCGGCCCTGCTGATCGCCGCGCCCGCCTCCGGCCAGGGCAAGACCACCGTCACCGCCGCCCTGGCGCGCCTGCACCGTCGCGCCGGGCGCCGCGTGCGGGTGTTCAAGTGCGGCCCGGACTTCCTTGATCCGATGATCCTCGCCCGCGCCAGCGGTGCGCCGGTGTACCAGCTGGACCTGTGGATGGTCGGCGAGGACGAGTGCCGGCGCCTGCTCGGGCGGGCGGCGCAGGAGGCCGACCTGATTCTTATCGAAGGGGTCATGGGCCTGTTCGATGGCCAGCCCTCGGCCGCCGACCTGGCGCGCCGCTTCGGCGTGCCGGTGCTCGGCGTGATCGATGCCGGCGCCATGGCCCAGACCTTTGCCGCCCTGGCCTACGGCCTGGCGCATTTCCAGGCCAATCTGCCGTTCGCCGGGGTGCTGGCCAACCGCACCGGCAGCGAGCGCCACAACGGTATCCTGCAGGCCAGCCTGCCGCCCTCGATCCGTTGGTTCGGCGGCCTGCCGCGCTCGGCGGCGCTGGAGCTGCCACGCCGCCACCTGGGGCTGATCCAGGCCGAGGAACTCGCCGACCTCGATGCGCGTCTGGACGCCGCCGCCGATGCCCTGCTGGCCAGCGCCGGCGAGGTGCAGCCCGAGGCGGTGAGCTTCGCCGCCCCGGAGGACCCGCGTATCGGGCCGCTGCTGGCCGGCGTGCGCATCGGCGTGGCGCGCGACACCAGCTTCGCCTTCCTCTACCAGGCCAACCTCGACCTGTTGCGCGCGCTGGGCGCCGAGCTGCGCTTCTTCTCGCCGCTGGCCGATGCGGCGCTGCCGGCCGTCGACAGCCTGTACCTGCCCGGCGGCTACCCCGAGCTGCACCTGCAGGCGCTGGCCGGCAACCGGCCGATGCTGCAGGCCATTCGCGCGCACCATGACGCCGGCAAGCCGATCCTCGCCGAGTGCGGCGGCATGCTCTATCTGCTTGATGCGTTGACCGACAAACTGGGCGCCAGCGCCGAGCTGCTCGGTTTGCTGCCGGGCAGCGCGCGCCTGCAGCCGCGCCTGGCCGCGCTGGCCCTGCAGCAGGTGGAGCTGCCGGAAGGGGCCTTGCGCGGGCATACTTACCACCATTCCGTGCTGGACTGCGCCCTGGCGCCACTGGCCCGGGGTGTTTGCCCGAATGGCAAGCCGGTGGCCGAGGCGGTATACCGCCTGGGGCGCCTGACCGCCTCCTACATCCACTTCTACCTGCCGTCCAACCCCCGGGCGGCGGCCGAGCTGTTGCTGCCATGACCGACCACGCCTTCAGCCCCGAGGAACGCGCCGCGGTGTACCGCGCCATTGCCGAGCGCCGTGACATGCGTCATTTCGCCGGTGGCGAGGTGGCTCCGGAGCTGCTGACCCGGCTGCTGCAGGCGGCGCACCAGGCACCGAGCGTCGGCCTGATGCAGCCCTGGCGCTTTATCCGCATCACCCGGCCGGACCTGCGGGACGCTATCCACGGCCTGGTCGAGGCCGAGCGGGTGCGCACCGCCGAGGCCCTGGGCGAGCGCAGCGACGATTTTATGCGGCTCAAGGTCGAGGGTATCCGCGACTGCGCCGAGCTGCTGGTGGCGGCCCTGATGGACGGGCGCGAGGCCCATGTGTTCGGCCGCCGCACCCTGCCGCAGATGGACCTGGCCTCGCTCGCCTGCGCCCTGCAGAACCTCTGGCTGGCGGCGCGTGCCGAGGGCCTTGGGATGGGCTGGGTGTCGCTGTTCGATCCTGTCGCCTTGGCCGAGTTGCTCGGCATGCCGGCGGGCAGCCAGCCGGTGGCGGTGCTCTGTCTGGGCCCGGTGAGCGAGTTCTACGACAAGCCGATGCTGGTGCAGGAAGGCTGGGCCCGCGAGCAGGCGCTGGACGAACTGGTGTTCAGCGACCGCTGGGGGCAGCGCTTGTGAGTGTCGCACTGTCCGCCCTGGCCGGCGTCGGCCTGGATGCCTGGCTCGGCGAGCCGCGCCGCTGGCACCCGCTGGTGGGCTTCGGCCACCTGGCGCAGCGCATCGAGCAGCGCCTCAACTCGGGCGGGCGCGGCTGGCGCAGCCATGGCGTCAGCGGCTGGTGCCTGGCGGTGCTGCCGCCGGTGCTGCTGGTCTGGCTGCTGAGCCTGAGCAGCCTGGGTTGGCTGGTCGACATCCTGGTGCTGTATTTCGCCCTCGGCCTCAAGAGCCTCGCCCAGCACGCCCTGCCGGTGGCGCAGGCGTTGCGCCTGGGCAATCTCGACGAGGCGCGCCGCCGCGTCGGCTACCTGGTCAGCCGCCGCACCAGCGAGCTGGATGCCTGCGGCGTGGCCCGCGCCGGCACCGAGTCGGTACTGGAGAATGGCGCCGACGCGGTGTTCGCCTCGCTGTTCTGGTTCGCCGTGCTGGGTGCGCCGGGCGTGCTGCTGCACCGCCTGAGCAATACCCTGGACGCCATGTGGGGCTATCGCAACGAGCGTTTCGAGCGCTTCGGCTGGGCTGCGGCGAAGATCGACGATGTTCTGAACTATGTGCCGGCGCGGCTGGTGGCACTGACTTACGCGCTGCTAGGCCGTACCGCCACGGCCCTGCGCTGCTGGCGGCGCCAGGCGCCGCAGTGGGACAGCCCCAACGCCGGCCCGGTGATGGCCGCCGGCGCCGGCGCGCTGCAGGTGCAGCTGGGCGGCGCGGCGATCTACCACGGCGTCGAGGAGCAGCGCCCGCAACTGGGCGAGGGGGCACCGGCGCGGGCGCGCGATATCGAGCGCGCGCTCAACCTGGTCTACCTCGGTGTGCTGCTGTGGCTGGTCGGGCTGGTCATTGGGGAGTTGTACCTTGCTTGAGCACGGCGGACGGCTGCGCGCGGCGGCGCAGCGCTATGGCATTGCCGTGGCGGACTGGCTCGACCTGTCCACCGGCATCGCGCCCTATGGCTGGCCGCTGCCGCCGATCCCGGCCAACGCCTGGCAGCGCCTGCCGGAGCAGGACGATGGCCTGGAAGCGCTGGCCCGCGATTACTACGGCGCCGCCGCGCTGCTGCCGGTGGCCGGCTCGCAGGCGGCGATCCAGGCCCTGCCGCGTCTGCGCCGTCCCGGCCTGCGGGTGGGCGTGGTGTCGCCGGCCTATGCCGAGCACGCACTGGCCTGGCGCCGCGAGGGGCACCTGGTACAGGAGCTGAGCGAAGGCACGGTCGAGCGCGATCTGGAGTATTTCGACCTGCTGCTGGTGATCAACCCGAACAACCCCAGCGGCCGGCTGATCGAACGCACGCGCCTGCTCGACTGGCATGCGCGTCTGGCCGAACGCGGTGGCTGGCTGGTGGTGGACGAGGCGTTCATGGACTGCACGCCGCAGCACAGCCTGGCCGCCGAGAGCCAGCGGCCGGGGTTGATCGTCTTGCGCTCGTTCGGCAAGTTCTTCGGCCTGGCCGGCATTCGCCTGGGCTTCGTCCTGGCCGAACAGACGCTGCTCGATCACCTCGGCGAGCAGCTCGGCCCCTGGACCGTCAGCGGGCCGGCTCGTGCGGTGGCCAGCGCCTTGCTGGCCGATAGCCAGGGCCAGCAGCTCCAGCGTGAGCGCCTGTGTGCCGATGGGTTGCGCCTGGCCGTGCTGCTCAGTGCCCATGGCCTGGCCCCGGCCGGCGGCACGGCGCTGTTCCAGCTGGTCGGCCACCCGCACGCCGTCGGGCTGCACGGCTACTTCGCCCGGCGCGGCATCCTGTTGCGCCTGTTTGCCGAGAGCCGCTGCCTGCGTTTCGGCCTGCCGGCCGACGAGGCTGGCTGGCAGCGCCTGGAGCAGGCGCTGCAGGAGAGACCCGCATGACCACGCTGATGATCCAGGGCACCACCTCGGATGCCGGCAAGAGCACCCTGGTGACCGCCCTGTGCCGCTGGCTCAGACGCCAGGGCGTCAGCGTGGTGCCGTTCAAGCCGCAGAACATGGCGCTGAACAGCGCGGTGACCGCCGACGGCGGCGAGATCGGTCGCGCCCAGGCGGTGCAGGCCCAGGCCGCAGGCCTGGCCCCGCACACCGACATGAATCCGGTGCTGCTCAAGCCCAACTCCGATACCGGCGCCCAGGTGATCATCCAGGGCCGCGCCATCGGCAACATGCATGCGGTGGCCTACCACGACTACAAGCAGGTCGCCCGCGCGGCGGTGCTCGAATCCCATGCGCGCCTCGCCGCGCAGTACCCGGTGGTGATGGTGGAGGGCGCCGGTTCGCCGGCCGAGATCAACCTCAGGGCCGGGGACATTGCCAACATGGGCTTCGCCGAGGCGGTGGACTGCCCGGTGCTGCTGATCGCCGATATCGACAAGGGTGGGGTGTTCGCCCACCTGGTCGGCACCCTGGAGCTGCTCTCGCCGAGCGAGCAGGCGCGGGTCAAGGGCTTTGTGATCAACCGCTTCCGCGGCGACATCGCCCTGCTGCAGCCGGGGCTGGACTGGCTGGAAGCGCGTACCGGCAAACCGGTGCTCGGCGTGCTGCCGTACCTGATGGACTTCCACCTGGAGGCCGAGGATGCGGTGCAGGTGCTGCAGCCGGACAAGGACCGCGAAGTGCTGCGCGTGGCGGTGCCGGTGCTGCCGCGCATCAGCAACCACACCGACTTCGACCCGCTGCGCCTGCACCCGCAGGTGGATCTGCAGTTCATCGGCCCCGGCCAGGCGATACCGCCGGCCGACCTGATCATCCTGCCCGGCTCGAAGAGCGTGCGCGCCGACCTGGCGCGCCTGCGCGAGCACGGCTGGGACGCCGCCATTGCCCGCCACTTGCGCTATGGCGGCAAGGTCCTCGGCATCTGTGGCGGGCTGCAGATGCTCGGTAGCCGCATCGACGATCCCCACGGTCTGGAAGGCCCGGCCGGCAGCAGTGCAGGCCTCGCCCTGCTCGACTACGCCACCGTGCTGGAGCCGGAAAAGCAGCTGCGCAATGTGCGTGGCCGCCTGAGTCTGGGCGAGCTGGACGTCAGCGGCTACGAGATCCATGCCGGGGTCAGCGCCGGCCCGGCACTGGCCACGCCCGCTGTGCGCCTGGACGATGGCCGCAGCGATGGTGCCCTCAGCGCCGACGGCCAGGTCATGGCCACCTATCTGCACGGTCTGTTCGAGGCGCCGGCCGCCTGCGCTGCGCTGCTCGCCTGGGCGGGCCTGCGCGAGGTGCGGCAAGTGGATTACCATGCGCGCCGCGAACGTGACATCGAGCGCCTGGCCGATCTGGTCGAGGCGCATCTTGATACCCGCCTGCTCCGCGAGCTGTGCGGCCTGTAAGGGGCAAACCATGCTCGAACTGATCCTCGGCGGCGCACGCTCCGGCAAGAGCCGCCTGGCCGAGCGGCTGGCCACGCAGAGTGGTCTGGCCGTGACCTACATCGCCACCAGCCAGGCGCTGGACGGCGAGATGAGCGCGCGCATCCAGCACCACCGCCAGCGCCGTCCAGCTGACTGGGGCCTGGTGGAGGAACCCCTCGAACTGGCCCGCGCCCTGCGCGACAATGCCGCCCCCGGCCGCTGCCTGCTGGTCGACTGCCTGACCCTGTGGCTGACCAACCTGCTGATGCTGGACGACGACACGCGCCTGGCCATGCAGCGCGATGCCTTTCTCGAAGCACTGGCCGAGCTGCCCGGGCGCATCATCCTGGTCAGCAACGAGACCGGGCTGGGCGTGGTGCCGCTGGGCGAACTGACCCGGCGCTATGTCGACGAGGCCGGCTGGCTGCACCAGGCCGTGGCCGAACGCGCCGAGCGGGTGGTGTTCACCGTCGCCGGCCTGCCCATGCTGCTCAAAGGAGAGCCGCTATGACCGCTTCACCCTGGTGGCAGCAGACCTGTCGCCAGCCCGATGCCGCCGCCGAGGCCGCCGCCCTGGCGCGCCAGGCGCAGCTGACCAAGCCGCGCGGCGCCCTCGGCGCGCTGGAGGCGCTGGCCGTGCGCCTGGCCGCCCTGCAGGGGCGCGAGAAACCGGCCATCGACCAGCCGCACCTGACGCTGTTCGCCGGCGACCACGGCGTGGTCGCCGAAGGCGTGTCGGCCTACCCACAGGCGGTGACCGCGCAGATGCTTGGCAACTTCGTCGCCGGCGGCGCGGCGATCAGCGTGCTGGCCCGCGAGCAGGGCGTGCCGCTGCGCCTGGTCGACCTCGGCACCATCGATACCGCGCTCGAATTGCCCGGCGTGCGCCACCTGCGCCTGGGCGCCGGCACCGCCAACTTCGCGCTGCAGCCGGCGATGACGGTGGCGCAGTGTGCGGCTGCCCTGCAGGCCGGTCGCGACACCCTGCAGCAGGTGCTGGCCGAGGGCTGCGACCTGTTCCTGGCCGGCGAGATGGGCATCGGCAACACCAGCGCCGCCACGGCCCTGGCCTGTGCCCTGAGCGATCTGCAGCCGGCGCAGCTGACCGGCCCCGGTACCGGCCTGGACGGCGCCGGCGTGGGGCGCAAGCTGGCCGTGGTCGAACGCGCCCTGGCCCTGCACCGCGAACACCTTGCGGACCCCGCCGAGGCCCTGCGCCGGGTCGGCGGCTTCGAGCTGGCGGCGCTGGCCGGTGCCTACCTGGCCTGTGCCCAGGCCGGCGTGCCGGCGCTGGTCGACGGCTTTATCTGCACGGCCGCCGCGCTGTGCGCCGTGCGCCTGAACCCCGGTGTGCAGCCCTGGCTGCTGTTCGCCCATGCCGGCGCCGAGCCGGGCCACGCCGCGCTGCTGGCCGAACTGGATGCCGTCCCGCTGCTCGACCTCGGCCTGCGCCTGGGCGAGGGCAGCGGCGCGGCGCTGGCGCTACCGCTGATCAAACTTGCCTGTGCGCTGCATGGCGGCATGGCTACCTTTTCTGAAGCCCTGGTTGAGGACAAACAATGACGCTTTCCCTGGACATGTTGCGCCACGGCGTAACCGATGGCGGCCCCGGTTTCCGTGGCAGCAGTGACGACGCCCTGACCGAGCAGGGCCGCCAGCAGATGCAGCTGGCCCTGGCCGGCAAAGGCGGCTGGGACCTGGTGATCAGCTCGCCACTGCAGCGCTGCGAGAGCTTCGCCCGCGAATTCGCCGAGGCCAATGGCCTGCCGCTGCGCATCGAGGCCGACCTGCGCGAGCTGCACTTCGGCGCCTGGGAAGGGCGCAACTCGGCGCAGGTGCTGCTCGAGGACCCGGAGGCGCTCGGCCAGTTCTGGAACGATCCCTATCACTTCACCCCGCCCGAAGCCGAGCCGGTACGTGACTTCGCCGCACGCGTGCTCGGCGCCGTCGAGCGCCTGCAGGCTGAGCTGGATGGCCAACGCGTACTGCTGGTGACCCACGGCGGCGTAATGCGCCTGCTGCTGGCGCGCGCGCGCAACCTGCCGGAAAACCAGCTGCTGCAGGTGGAAGTGGGCTACGGCGCACTGCACGGCCTGCAGGTCGAGCCGGGTCTGCAACTGACCGAAGCCTGATGCTGCCAACGCCCGCGCTGATCGCCCTGCAGTTCCTGACCCGCCTGCCGGTGCGCCTGCCCGGCATGCCGGAGCCCGAGCAGATCGGCCGCTCGCTGCTCTGGTATCCGCTGGTCGGGGCGCTGCTCGGCGGCCTGCTGCTGGCGCTGCACGGGCTGCTGGGTGATACGCCAGCGTTGCTCCAGGCGGCCATCCTGCTGGCCGTCTGGGTCGGCTTGTCCGGTGGTCTGCACCTGGACGGCCTGGCTGACACGGCCGATGCCTGGATCGGCGGGCATGGTGATCGCCAGCGCACGCTCGACATCATGAAGGACCCGCGCAGCGGACCGATCGCCGTGGTTGTGCTGCTGCTGGTGCTGCTGCTCAAGTTCGCCGCCCTGGTGGTGTTGCTTGGGCAGGGCGCCTGGGCCGGCCTGTTGCTGGCGCCCTGGCTGGGCCGGGCGCTGCTGCCGCTGCTGCTGCTGACTACCCCTTACGTGCGTGCCGGCGGCCTTGGCGCCGCGCTGGCTGCGCATCTGCCGCGCCAGCCACTGCCATGGGTGCTGGCCAGCCACGGCCTGGCCATGCTACTGCTCGGCTGGAGCGGGCTGTTGGCGCTGGGCGCCGCCGCGCTGGCGTTCTGGCTGCTGCGCCGCGCCTTCGTCGCGCGCCTGGGCGGCACCACTGGCGATACCGCCGGGGCGCTGCTGGAGCTGGGAGAGTGTGCGGTGTTGCTGGTGCTGGCGCTGCTGGTGAGTCGCTGAGGCGAGTTGACTGCCGACTCTGGCCTATGGTTAAGGGGTTTATGGAGAACCCCAATGTCACGATTGTTGTTGCTCGCTCTATTGATGGGGCTGGCCGGTAGCGTCAGGGCAGCGGAGCCGCTGACCTGGTTGCTGTTGCCGATCCCCGGTGCAGTGAATATCGATGAGCAGGGATTGCCTGATGACGGCATGGCAATAGAGCTGCTGCGGGCACTGGAGCCGGGGCTGCATCGTCGTGGTGTTCCCGTGCGTTACGAACTGGGCAATGTGCCGCGCATGCACCTGCTCCTGGAGGAGGGGCGGCCACTGTGTACGGCAGTGACCCTGCGCAGCGCTGAGCGTGATCGCCTTGCTTTTTTCGTGCCCTTGCTGGCGTTGCCTCCGATGCAGTTGGTGGTCCGCGCGAAAGACCAGGATCGTCTGCCTTTGGAGAATGGGCAGGTTGCTTGGCAGGCCCTGCTCGACAGCGGTTTGAAGGGGGCAATACGCAGCCAGCGGCTGTATCCAGAGACCATTCGCACGAGCATTCAGCAGGCGCTGAGCGAGGGTCGCCTGCAAACGGTGTCGCTGCCCGGCGCTACGGACAAGCACCTGCTGATGCTCAGTTACGGCCGATTCGATTTCACGCTTGAGTATCCATTGATGGTCAGCCAAGTCATGCGTGGTGGCCAGCTGAAGGAGCCGCTTGCGTTGTTTCCGCTGCACCAGGTGGAACAGCTGGGCGTCATCGGCACATATTGCACCCGCGGGCCGTGGGGCGAGCAAATGGCTCGGCATATCGACAGCAGCTTGCGTGAGCTGCAGCAGCGAGAGTCTTTAGACGCCCTCTACCGACGGTGGTTGCCGGCAGACAGCTACCAGGCCTACGAGGTCCAGATTCGTGAGTTTCTGCAAGATCGTGTCCGGCAGCCGATTCAGCTCGACTGAGCAGGCTTGCGCTCCAGTGACAGCCGAAGATGAGCATTGCCGCAGCAGGCTCGCGCGAGTAGCGTTGACGGAATGACCCATCAGGAGCATCTCGCCATGTTGTCGCGTACCGTTGCTATTTCACTGCTGTGCCTGCTCTCTGCGCCCGTGTGGGCGGCCGATTGCCCGCCATTGCTGAAAGCGCAGGGCGAGCTGCAGCAATTGCGCTCCAAGGAGCGCATCGACCTGTGCCAGCGTTTCGCCGGCAAGCCGCTGCTGGTGGTCAACACTGCCAGCCGTTGCGGCTTCACCCCGCAGTTCAAGGGGCTGGAGGCACTCTACCAGCGCTACAAAGGCCAGGGCCTGGAAGTGCTGGGCGTGCCGTCGGATGATTTCCGCCAGGAGGCCGACGATTCCGCAGAGACGGCCAAGGTGTGTTTCATCGACTACGGCGTGACTTTCGCCATGAGCGAGCCGCAGGTGATCAGTGGCGAGGCGGCCGCGCCGCTGTTCCGCGAGCTGGCTGCGCAGAGCAGTGCGCCGCGCTGGAACTTCTACAAGTATGTGGTGGGACGTGACGGCAAGGTGATCGCCAGTTTCTCCAGCCTGACCAAGCCGGACGACGAGGCGCTGATCGAGGCGATCGACAAGGCCATCGCCCAGCCGTGAAGTGGCGGGCATGAAAAAGCCGGGCAAGTGCCCGGCTTTTTTGTGGCGACCTGCTGCTGTCAGAAGCGGTAGGTGGCTTGCAGACCCAGGCCGTGGGCGCTGTTGTTGTACTCGGCGCTGAAGCCCGGGGCGATTTCCGCACCGGCCAGTTCCTTGCTGGCCTGGTTGACCTTGGCGCTGCTCTCCTGCAGGTAGGAGTAGGCCACGTCGATGGTCAGGTCCGGGTTCGGCGACCAGCCGGCGCCCACCGAGAGCACCTTGCGGTTGCCCACCGGGATGCGCACGCTGCGGTGCGCGTTCTCGGCCGGCGACGGGTCGATGGCCAGGCCGGTACGCAGCACCCATTGCGGGTTGAGTTGGTACGACGCGCCAATGGCATAGGACCAGGTGTTGTGCCACTTCAGCTCTTCGCTGACTTCACCGATCGGCTGCATGCCGAGCAGGCTCGGGGTGCCTTCGTTCTCGACCACGATTTCCTGCAGGCGGCTCCAGCGGGTGAAGGTGGTGCCGGCGTACAGGGTCCACTGGTCATCGAGCTTGTAGGTCACCGAGGTGTCGATGGTTTCCGGGGTAGTGAAGTCCAGGCTGGCATCGTAGTTGCCGTTGAACTGGCTGAAGATCGGGCCGCTGCCGTTGGTGATGCGGGTGCGGCCTTCCAGGGTGTAGTCGACCTTGGAGTGGTAGGTCAGGCCCCAGGTCAGGCTGTCGGTCACGTCGACCATCAGGCCGACGTTGAAGCCGTAGGCGACATCGTCGCCCTTGATGCCGACCTTGGTCTCGCCGGTACCCAGCGCGGCACTGTTGTCCAGCTTGTTGACCAGCTTGCCCTTGATCTTGTTGATGGTCGGACCGAAGCCGACGGAGACGCGATCATTGATCTGGTAGCTGAGGGTCGGCTGCAGGGTGACCACTTCGACCTTGCTGTACTGGCCCTTGAAGCGGCCGCCGAAGCTCTTCTCGTAGTCGCTGATCAGCGCGTAGGGCACGTACAGGCCGAGGCCCCAGCTGAACTTCTCGTCGATCGGGCTGGCGTAGTAGGCGAAAGGCACCGGAGTCAACGGCACCATGTCGCCCTTGTGGGTTTCGGCGCTGGCATCGTCGATGTCGACGTTGGCCTTGACCAGACCGAAGCCACCGACCACTTCCGGACGTTCCAGTTTGCTAAGGCCCGCCGGGTTGCCGAACAGGATGGAGGCATCGTTGACAGCCGAGGCGCGGCCGGCGAAGGAGGTGCCCATGCCGCTGACGCTTTGTTCGTTGATGGCAATTCCGTTGCCCAGGCTGTGAGTGGAAACCGCGCCGACGGCCAGCGCGAGAGAGGTCTTCAACCAGAGTTTTTTCATTAGGATGCTCACGAACGGTAAAACGGGGGCGGCAAGCTACGCGTTTTACCAAGCCTTGCCAACCGCTCTGGCACGGCTTTTTCGTGAACTTTCGTTAATCCGGAAACTGACCGATTGGTCGTATTTTTCCGAGGTCAGGCGGCCTGGTAGGGTTCCTGTATGCAATGTTGCCAAGCCTGCAGGAAATCACGCAGGCGGCCTTGCGGCTGGAACACCTTGCGCCAGATGCGAGCCATGCCGTGCAGGTCGTCGGGTTCGGGCAGGCTGGGATACTCGCGCTCCACCAGGAGCCAGGCAATGGCGGTGGCGTAGCGCAGGTTGACGGTCAGCTCCAGGTGCGGAGCTGCGAGGAAGGCATGCTGGCTGGCCAGGCCGCGCACCAGGCTGGCGAGGTCGGGGTCGCGGGCCAGGTGCTGGTCCCAGAGTTGCTGGTGGCGCAGTTCGCTGATGCGGTAGAGGCCGTGGCCCTGCCGGTCGTCGAGGACGCTGCCGAGCCCCGACTGGCTGGCGGCGGCGCCGAGCAGCAAGGCTTCGGCAATGGAGGAGTGGCGCCCCAGATAGAGCAGGGTAGGGCGGATGACATGCTGACGCAGATCGCTGGCGGCAATTCCCATAAGGCCCTCGCGAAGGGTGCCGGCGGGGTCAGGTGCCTGGCAGCTGTTCTTGGTTCTAATAAAGACCCCGCCGGAAGCGGGGTTAGCCGCTCGATTTGAAGTGTAGTGCGATGAAGGGACTGTAAAGGGCTGTTTTTAAACTGTTTAAGGTCGGTGGACCTGACTGATATGCCAGCTGGCGATTAAAAGTTGTTCCTTTCTCGCGGGAACCGGCAGCGGCTCCCGGCGTTTCACGGCGTGTGTTCGATGCTCAGCTTGGTGAAGGTCACTGCGCCGGCTTCGGTGTTGTCGCCGGTGTTGTCCTGCACATAGCTGCCAGCCTTGAAGTACATGGTCTGCGTCGCCCAGGCCGGGTCGAGCTTGGCCGTCCACTTGAGGGTGTCGGTGCTGGGCGTCTTGGCGTACACGGCGAGGGTGCCGGTTTTGCTCAGGGCGATGCTGTAGGAGAAGGTCGCGCCCAGCGGGACATTGCGCAGCACTATGGCCTTGCTGGTGCTGATGCCCGGTTTCAGTCGGTAGATGGCGGCCACGCTGCCGGTTTGGGTCGAGGTGCTGTACTCATACTGCAGCTTGATGGGCGGGTCGTTGCCCTCGACGTTGTGGATCTGCCCGATGATGACCTTGCCGCTGGAGGGCACCTGGGTGACTTTCAGGGTGGCGCGCAGGTAGTTGTCGGCAGCCTGGTACTTCCAGTTGCGCAGCTTGCCGTCTGCATGGGTCTCGCGCAGCTCGCTGCGCGGGTACTTGGCGTTGGGGGTGGTGGTGCCGTCGACCGGAGCCCAGAAGAACAACGTACCGTCGATGTTCTTGAAGTAGTCGTCCTGATAGCCGCCAACGAGCAGCGGGGTGGCGATGGTGGTGGCGGGCTCGCCGACGGGGATGGTCAGGTTCCAGGTGTTGAGATCGATCATGGCGCGTGTGGCTCCGGCAGTAGTACGGGGTCATTCGGAGCGCCGCACTATCCCGATGCCTGAAACCGTCTAGCTGTCCTGCCAGTCACTGCACTTCGAACCTGCCGCAGCGCGCTCTGCGCCGGGCATGGCGCGCTTTATACGGCTGTCGCTGAAACGGTGAAATCACCTTTCGTCGTTAAATTGGCGTCAAAAAAACTCCTATTAATGAAAATGGAATTACGCTTCCCTATCGTTACGCCTGATGGGCAAGGAATTTTTCTCGGAGTGGCGTGGGTGCGCCGAGTGCCCTTTGCGGGCCACGCGCCGACGAATGGAAGTGCCGGAATAGAGCGGTTTGTGCGCTGCAGCACGTTTGTGCTGTAAGCACAGAGGGCGCCCTGGGGCGCCCTCTGTGGACTGTCTGCGGATTATCTGCCCGGCATCAGCATCAGGCGCTTGTTGCCATAGACCCGGTCGATGTTGCCGCTCTGGAACGGGAAGCTCATGTAGCCGCCCTTGAGCCAGGCCTCGATGCCGTCGGCATAGTGCCGGCTGGCCGGGTTGCCGGACTGGCCGGAGCTGTTGAGGCCGATCATCGGCTCGGGCAGGCCGAAGTCGACGACGATGCGCATGGCCGGGATCAGCCACACGTCGAAGTCGTTGCCCCACGCGTAGGCGGCCACGTTGAGGGTGCCGTGGTCGCCGCCGGCCGGGTAGGGGCCGCGATCCAGGTAGCTGGAGATCGACTCGATGCTGCTGCGCTGGCTGGCGCTGAGGTAGGGCGCCATCTTGCTGGCGTTGCTGGTCCAGCGGTACTGGTGCAGCTTGCCCCATTGCCAGGCGCTGCGATTGGCGCCCAGTTCGCCTTCCAGGAAGGTCACGGCGTTGGCCAGACTGCGTGCCAGGATGGCCGCCTTGTCTTCCTTCTGCGCGGTCTTTACATCGTCCCAGAACGGGCTGTCGTCGCGGCCGAGAAGATGGTCGGCCTGGGCCGAGTAGCTGTTGTTGGCGGTGTCCACCAGCGCCTGCCAGGCCGGGCTGGTCTGCGGGCCCAGCTCGTCGAGGAAGGTGGCCTTGACGCTCTCCTGCAGGAAGGCGCTGTAGAGGGCGGCATCGGCCGAGGTGGCGGCCATGCGCCCGTCGAAGGCCATCAGGCGCTTGTACGCTTCCTCGGCCTTGGCCCGCTCCGGGGTGGGCAGGGCGGCGATGGCCTGCTTCAGCGGCGCGGCCATGCTGGGAGCGTCCAGCATGGCCTGCAGCTTGCCGGCGAAGGGCGTGGTCTGGTCGTACTGCATGGCGATCATGCTTTTCTGGTCGTGCTTGCCGCTCCCGGCCAGCTGCGCAATGCGCTCGGCGCGTTCCGGGTAGAACCAGGAGTTGGACAGCTGCATGCCGTAGCCGCGCGGTACGGTGCGGTGGTTGGCGGTGCCCAGCCAGCCCTGCAGGGGGTCCTGGTCGTAGGGGTGCAGCATGGGGTCGGCGTAGCCGTCCCAGTCGTAGGCGCCGTTCCAGCCGGGCGAGGGCACCAGGCCGGTACCCTGCTTGCGGTTGGGGTAGCGGCCGGTGACCTGCCAGCCGATGTGCTGGGCGTCGGCGAACACCATGTTCAGCGCCATGGCGCGCACTTCGCGGGTGGCTTCGAAGGCCTGTTCCACCGACTGCGCGCGCGACAGGTCGAAGAAGGCGTCGATCGAGCGATCCGCCTCGGCCTGGATGTTGCGCAGGGCCAGGCCGTAGCCGCTGCGTAGCGGCAGCGGTTGCAGCGGTGACTTGCGCTCGCCGAGGGCGGAGTTGAGCAGCGGGCCGTGGCGGGTTTCCCAGATGGTTTCGCGGATCGGCCGCTGGCCCTTGATGAAGAAGGTTTCCTGGCGCTCGCGGGCCGGCTGCCATTTGCCGTCGGCCATGTAGTAGAGGCGGCCGCCCTCGCGCTTGAGCTGTTCGAGAAACAGGTCCTGGTTGTCGCCCATGACCATGGTCATGCCCCAGGCCAGCTTGCCGTTGAAGCCGGCGACCACTGCCGGGACGCCGGCGATGGAGACGCCGGCGGCCTGGAATTTCGGCGAGCGGATGTGCACGAAGTTCCACACCGAGGGCATGGACAGCGGCAGGTGGGTGTCGTTGGCCAGCAGGCTCTTGCCGCTGCGGCTGTTCTGCGGGGCTATGGCCCAGTTGTTGGAGGCGGCGACGCCGAGCATGTTCAGCGCAGCCACCTGGCCAGCGGCGTCGTTCACCGCAGCCAGGCCGGGAATCTGGCCGCCCAGGCTCAGGCCGCGCAGCTTCTCGGCTTCCTCGAAGGGCAGGGGCTCGTCCGGGTAGCTCGGCAGCAGCCAGGCCAGCTTGTCCGCGCCGACCTTGTCCGCCAGCTTGAGGGCGGCGATTTCTTCCTGCAGGTTGACCGACAGGCCGAAGTTGAGCAGGCAGAACAGCAGCACCGAGTCTTCCGGCTTCCAGTAGGCGGGGCGGTAGCCGCTCTCGGCCAGGTCCATCGGCAGCCTGTCCTGGTAGCGGAACAGGTAGGCGTTGACGCCGCGGGCGTAGACCTCGAAGAACTTCTTGATGCGCGGCGAGGCGTTCTTGTACAGCACCTCGGCCTCGGCCTTGAGGTTGACCGTGCGCATGAAGCGGTCGATTTCCAGCATGCCGGGGCCGTTCATCTCGGCCAGACGGCCCTCGGCCAACAGGCGCATGCCGACCATCTGGCTGAGGCGGTCGGCCGCGTGCACGTAACCCAGGGTGAACAGAGCGTCGTGGAAGGTGGTGGTCTCGATCAGCGGCATGCCCAGCGGGTTGCGCCTTACTACCACGCTCTGCGCCAGGCCCTGGACGCGAACGATGCCCTGGTCCGGGTGAACGCTGTCGGCGTAGCGACTATTGAGGAAGGACTGGCAGCCGCCCAGCAGCAGGGTGCTGCTCAGGGTGGCGAGAATGGTCAGACGGAGAAAGCGCGAACCCATGACTGGCTCCTGGCGCAGGGAGACGGATGATGGGTGCGGATTGTAGAGGGCGAATGCGCCGGGGAGT
The DNA here is from genome assembly GCF_900156545.1 of Aquipseudomonas alcaligenes. GTDB lineage: Bacteria > Pseudomonadota > Gammaproteobacteria > Pseudomonadales > Pseudomonadaceae > Aquipseudomonas > Aquipseudomonas alcaligenes_A. Next base: position 189,045 of record NZ_FTNW01000002.1, on the reverse strand, counting down.
AGGGGCCCGGCAGGGGCATGGCCCTGCCGGTGAGGCGTTCAGGTCAGGCGCCGTGGCACTTCTTGAACTTCTTCTGGCTGCCACAGGGGCAGGGATCGTTGCGCCCGACTTCCTTCAGCGGGTTGCGCACCGGTTCCTGGTGGTGATGGTTGCAGTGCGGGCCGTGCACGTGACCGTCATCGTGGTGATGATCGTGGTCGTGGTTGCAGTCGGGGCCGTGGACATGGGGTTGCTGAGTCATGACGCTCACTCCGGGATGTAATCGCCGGGGATTATCTCGCCATTGCGCTGCAGATGCACGCTGCGGCCGAACAGCAGGCCGGTCTTCACTTCGCCGCGCAAGCGGTAGCGGATCGGCGCATCGGGCTCTTCCAGGGCTTCGACCACACCCTTGAGATGGCGCCAGAGGTTGGTGCGCACCGGCACTTCGAATTCCGCGTGGCCGCGGGCGGGGACGGTGACCCACTGGCTGGATTCGCCCTCGGCCAGTGGCGTGTCGTTCAGCTGGATGGCATAGGTCAGGCCACGGATCGGTAGCTCGGAGGCGTTGGGGTTGTCGACGCGAAAACGCAGCGAGAACCGCTGCTCGAGCAGTTTGGCCTTGATCACATCGACCCTGACGAGGTGGACCTCCGGGTTCTGGAAGTCGTCGTCGAACCAGCTGGCGCACCCCGAGAGTCCGAGATGCAGGGCCAGGATGGTCGCCAGGCCGATGGTGCGTGCGAGTGCCTTCAGAAACATTGCATGACCCCAATCGACGGCCCAGTGTATCAAGCAGCTGCTAGGTGGCCACCAGCTGTTTACGGAAAAAATCTGCGCCATACTGGGGGCCGAATTGGACAGGAGTGTGACCATGAGCCTCTACGAGATCGCCTTCGCCGGGCAGGTGGTGCCGGGCGCGCCGCTGGAACAGGTGAAGGCGAACCTGGCGCGGCTGTTCCAGGCTGATGAGCAGCGCATTGCACTGCTGTTTTCCGGGCGGCGCGTCGTGATCAAGAGCGGCCTGGATGCCGCCGGTGCCGAGAAATACCGTGCGACCATGGAGCGGGCCGGCGCCTTGGCGATTGTTCAGGCGCTGCCGGTGGAGGAGGTGGAGATGGCGCCGCCGCCTGCGCCTGCTCCAGTGACCGCGGCACCGGCCGCCGCGCCAGTGCGCAGCGGCGGTTCGGCCCGGGTGATCCCGCGTGACGAATACATGGCCGCGTTCAGCGATGTGGAAGCGCCGGACTTCGGCATCGCGCCCGTGGGCGCCGATCTGCAGGACGCCAAGGCCGAAGCGCCGGCGCCGGCAGTCGATCTGTCGCAGTTCAGCCTGGCGCCGGTGGGTAGCGACATGGGCCAGGCCAAGGCTGCTCCGTCCGCGCCGCCACCGGATACCTCGCACCTCAAACTGCAGGAATAAAGAACGAGGCCCGCATCTGCGGGCCTCGTTTTGTCTGGCATCAGCTCTTGCTGCTGGTGCACTTGGCTTGGGCCTGGGGTGGCGTCAGGTTGCGGATCGAGGTGTAGAACAGTTCGCACGTCTGCACTTTGTCCGTCACCTGCCATTTCTGCGTGCAGGCGTCCAGTGCCTGTTGCGGGTCGGCGCCAGGGTTCTGGCCCATGCCGGCCTGCCAGCAGGCGGCGCTGATGTCCTGACCCATGACCTTGAGGCCGGCGGCGTCGGCCTTGGCCTGGTCGCCGCCATAGTTCTGCGGATCGGCCGCGTACCAGATGTAACTCGGGTGGTTGGCGCCCAGCACCGCCACGTCCTGACCTGGCGCCGGGGTGATCGTGTCCAGACCCAGCACGCCGATGTTGGCGTCATAGGTCTTGTTGATCCACGCGCGCACCGGCCCGCCGAAAGCGACCATCGGCAGCGCGCTGCCATCGCCTGCGGTGAGCTGGGCAACCATGGTCTTCTGGTAGTCGGTGAAATAGTCATAGACGCCCTGCAGATCGTTGCCGGCGCTGGCTGGTGCGGCGATCGGAGCGATGTCGATGATGGTCTGATAGGCCGGTGTCTGCGCCGCCGCCACGCCGTTCTCGGTGAGCAGCGCGGCCCAGCGGTCGGTGGTCTTGGACTCCAGGTAGTCCTGGGCCTGGGTCAGCGAGTAGTCCGGTGGGAAGTGCAGCAGTTCGACGCTCTTGCGATTCTCCAGAGCCATGCCCAACGGCAGGAAGAAGTACCAGCTGTACTGCCACTTGCCATCGCTGTTGAGCTTGCTGGCGCCGTCGAAGGCCAGGTCGCCGGCATTCAGCAGGCTGGTCAGCGGCGCCCCGTAGTCATTCGGTACGCCACTGAAGCTGGCGCTGAGGCTGTCGCCGTCGCGGCTGACCTTGACCGTCGCGTCGGGGTAACCGTCGCGCTGCAGGCTCTGGCCGAGGTAATGCTCGGCGGTCTGTTCCAGGGTCCAGTCGCGATAACAGATCACGCTGCAGTTGTTTGGATAGGCGAACAGGCGGGCGACCCGTTCGCTGCTGCCCAATTCGACCTGGACATCATCGGCCTGGACGGCGCCGATCCATAGCAGGGCGGCCAGAGCGGTCGCCGTTCCACTGTACTTGTGCATCTGCTTCTCCTTGTGCGACCCGGCCCCCCGCCGGGTTCTGGTCTGCAACTGAAGCAGAGAATTCCTAGCTCAGGTAGCTGGCACAGCACTTTTTGAATTTCTGCCCACTGTCGCAGGGGCAGGGGTCGTTGCGCCCGGCCTTGAGCGGGACGGTCGGATCAATGAAGTACCAGCGCCCGGCCTGCCGGACGAAGGCCGAGCGCTCGCGATGGCTGTGCTCGCTGTCGCCGTCGTGCCAGCGCGCGGTAAAGGTGACGAAGGCGTGTGTATCGAGCAGCTCGCTGCCTTCCACTTCCAGGCCGAGCCAGGTGCTAGCGAGGCTCCAGGCACGCATGCTGTCGCGATCCAGCGCCGCTTGCTGGGGGGGCAATGTGGTCGCCACCAGGTAGTCGATCAGACCCAGCGTGTAGGCGCTGTAGCGTGAGCGCATCAGCTGCTCGGCGCTGGGGGCCGGCTGACCCTGATGCCATTTGCCGCAGCAGTTGCTCAGCGGTAAGCCGCTGCCGCAGGGACAGGTATGGCTCATCGCGTCACCACCAGTACTTGCCGAAGTTTTCCGGGTTGGCCCAGAACTTGGCGTTGAGCCAGTCGGGCACCTGCTTGTACTCGCGCAGATCGTAGGTGAACAGGCTCAGCGTCTGTTCGTCGCGCTGAAAGCGCTCGCTGGCCTGCAGGGCCAGGGCGTACAGGTCGGTTTCCTGCCAGTCGCAGGCATCCAGGTCGACCAGCACGGCCAGGCGGCTGGCGTTGAGGTTGCGAATGCCTCCCAGCAGTTCCAGAGCCGTGCGCTTGGGCAGGTGCTCCAGGCAGTCCACCACCACGGCCAGGTCGTAACGCCGGGCTGCCAGCTCCGCCGGCAAAGGGCCGGCGGGGGCATGCGCCAGCTGGGTGGTCGGGTGGGCTTGCTGGTAGGCGCTCAGCGCCGGCAACTGGCTGGCACCGACCAGCAGCAGGTGCTGCGGGGCGTAGTTCTCGAGCAGCGCGGCCAGCGCCTGCTGCGGTGTGCGAGTTGAAATGGAGAAGGACATGAGTGGCAAATCCCGGGGACGAATGCCAAGACTATCGCGCTATACCAATTTGTCCTATGGACCTTGGTATGGAAAGTGCCTATAACTGGCGGATAGTAAGGAAGCGATCTTTACTTCTTTGCTATCGGTTTCACGCCGATTTCCCCAACAGGAGACCTAAGAAGATGAGTATCACAAGGAAAGCTGTACCCCTGATTCTGGCGAGCGGCCTGCTGACCGGCTGTGCTGGGATTCAGAAAACCGATTGGCCGACTTGCGCCGCTGTCGGTGGCGTCACTGGCGCCGCGCTGGGCGCGATCGAAAGCTCAGAGTGGGCCGGTGGCGGCGCGCTGCTGGGCGCCGGCATGGCCGCAGCCTACTGCTGGGTCCATGGTGCTGAAGAGCAGGTTGCTGTGGTCGAGGAGACCGTGGTTGAGGAAGTTGTCGCCGAGCCGGCTGAGCCTGTTCGCGTCGAGCTGGATGTCAAGTTCGACTTCGACAAGACCGCAGTCAAGCCGGAAAGCCAGGCTGATATCAAGGCCCTGGCCGATTTCATGAGCCAGTACCCGTCCACCACCACCGTGGTTGAAGGTCACACCGACTCCGTCGGCACTGACGCCTACAACCAGGGCCTGTCCGAGCGCCGTGCCAACGCTGTGCGCGATGTACTGGTCAACCAGTATGGTGTAGGCGGCGACCGCGTCAGCTCGGTAGGTTACGGTGAAACCCGTCCGGTGGCCGATAACGCCACCAGCGAAGGCCGCGCCATCAACCGTCGCGTTGAAGCCGAAGTCGAAGCCCGCCCCTAAGTAGGCCTCTCCCGTAAAGGCGACTACTGTCTTTCATGCAGTCGTCTACTGGGACTGGCTTGTACACTTTGGGGGACGGGTCTTTACTCCTGTGTTACCGGTAATCGAACCGGTGACACAGGAGAACCCTCGCCATGAGAACAAAACTCTCAAGGGCTGCATTACCCCTTCTCTTGGTCAGCAGTGTTCTTTCTGGTTGCGTCACGACTTCCAGTACGGGAGATGCGCCGCTCAACCAAGGGAACTGGCCTATCTGTACGGCGATTGGCGGCCTGGCCGGAGGTGGTCTTGGCGCAATCGAAAGTTCTGCTTGGGCAGCTGGAGGCGCGGTGGCCGGTGCGGTCGTCGGGACTCTGATCTGTTATGCCCAGGATGGCGACCAGGATGGCGACGGCGTGTTCGATCGCCGTGATCGCTGCCCGGATACCCCGCCCAATACCCCGGTGCGCCACAATGGCTGCCCGCTGCCCACCTACCCGGATCAAGCTCCCGAACCTGCTGTGGAGGCAGCCGAGCCGGTGCGTGTCGAGCTGGACGTCAAGTTCGATTACGACAAGTCGGTGGTCAAGGAAGAAAGCAAGGCCGACATCAAGGCCGTGGCTGACTTCATGAACCAGTATCCGCAGACCACCACCACGGTTGAGGGTCATACCGACTCCAACGGCTCCGATGCCTATAACCAGGGTCTGTCCGAGCGGCGTGCCAATGCCGTGCGTGACGTACTGGTCAATCAGTACGGCGTCGCGGGGGATCGTGTGTCGTCGGTAGGCTACGGCGAGTCGCGTCCGGTGGCGGATAACAACACCGATGAAGGCCGCGCCGTCAACCGCCGGGTCGAGGCATCGGTCGAGGCGCAGCCCGCGCAATAGTGGGGCGATCTACTCCCGTGTCACTTGCAGGTGGCACGGGAGACGATTGCAGGATCAGAACGTCGGGCGTGCGGCCGCGATGGCCACCAGTGCCATGCCGACCAGCAGGTTGCTGCCGACCAGGCGGCGGATGCGTCCCAGTACCTCGCCACCGGCCGGCCAGTTCTGGGTCTCGACGGCACGGCGCAGCTGCGGCAACTGCAGCAGGCGCACGCGCAGGAACAGTGCGACCATTACCAGATACAGGCCCATCATCACCTGGACGTAGCGCGGCGCGGTTTCGAAGCCGGCGAAGCGCATGTGCAGCATACCCATGCCTGACACCGGCAATGCCAGGACCGCGATCCATACCCACAGGAAGAAGCGCTGGAACACCTCCAGCCACAGGCTCAGGCGTTCCGGCGCCTGCAATTTGGCCACGGCGGCCGGGCGCAAAATCATCCAGGCGAAGAACATGCCGCCTACCCAGACCAGGGCGGCCAGCACATGCACGGCATACAGGGCGGAAAAGACAGTCATCGGCAGACTCCGGTAAACGATGGCGCGTGAGCATATCCTATCGGTAAACTACTGAAAATTTATCCAGCCTTTGCGCGCCCATGCTCAGTTCCGAACTCAAGTCCCAGATCCAGGGCGCCTACAGTCGTTTCCTCGAAGCCAAGGGGCTCAAGGCCCGCTATGGTCAGCGCCTGATGATTGCCGAAGTGGCCAAGGTGCTCGGTGCGATCAAGACCAACGACGAAGGCCAGCGCGATGGCGAGCCCGCCGTGGTGGCGGTGGAGGCCGGTACCGGTACCGGCAAGACGGTGGCCTACAGCCTGGCCGCCATTCCCTCCGCCAAGGCCGCCGGCAAGCGCCTGGTGATTGCCACCGCGACCGTGGCGCTGCAGGAGCAGATCGTCCACAAGGACCTGCCGGACCTGATGCGCAACGCCGGCCTGCAGTTCAGCTTCGCCCTGGCCAAGGGCCGTGGTCGCTACCTGTGCCTGTCCAAGCTCGACATGCTGCTGCAGGAAGGCCAGGCGCAGAGCGCCACGGCGCAGATGTTCGAGGAAGAGGGCTTCCGCATCGATGTCGATGAGCAGAGCCAGAAGCTCTACAGCAAGATGATCGAGAAGCTGGCCGGCAATCGCTGGGACGGCGACCGCGACAGCTGGCCCGAGGAGCTGGAAGACCAGGTCTGGAGTACCCTGACCACCGACCACAGCCAGTGCACCAACCGCCACTGCCCGAATTTCCAGCAGTGCGCTTTCTACAAGGCGCGCGAGGGCATGACCAAGGTCGACGTGATCGTCACCAACCACGACATGGTATTGGCCGACCTGGCCCTGGGCGGCGGCGCCGTGCTGCCAGACCCGCGCGAGACCATCTACGTGTTTGACGAGGGCCATCACCTGCCGGACAAGGCCATCGGCCACTTCGCCCACTTCACCCGCCTGCGCAGTACCGCCGACTGGCTCGGCCAGGTGGAGAAGAATCTGACCAAGCTGCTGGCCCAGCACCCGTTGCCCGGCGATCTCGGCCGGCTGATCGAGCAGGTGCCCGAGCAGGCGCGTGAGCTGCGTACCCAGCAGCAGTTCATGTTCAGTGCCTGCGAGCAACTGGCCGATTTCCGCGCCGGCGAGGACATGGAGGGCCGCGAGCGGCCGCGCCACCGTTTCGAGGGCGGCCTGGTGCCGGAGCATCTGCGCGAGCTGGGCATCGAGCTGAAGAAAGGCTTCGCCAAGCTCACCGACGTCTTCACCCGCCTCACCGAGCTGCTCAAGCAGGCGATGGACGACGAGGGCGGCAGTATTGGCCTCGCCAGTCACCAGGCGGAGGAGTGGTACCCGCTGTTCGGCAGCCTGCTGTCCCGCGCCCAGGGCAACTGGGAGCTGTGGACCGCCTTTACCGTCGAGGACCCGGAAGACAGCCCACCGATGGCGCGCTGGCTGACCCTGGCCGAGAGCGGCGCGGCCTTCGATATCGAGGTCAACGCCAGCCCGATCCTCGCCGCCGAGACCCTGCGCCGCAACCTGTGGAACGTCGCCTACGGCGCCCTCGTGACCTCGGCCACCCTGACCGCGCTGGGGACCTTCGACCGTTTCCGCATGCGCTCCGGACTGCCCAAGGCGGCTGTGACCGCCGTAGTACCCAGCCCGTTCCATCATGCCGACGCTGGCCTGCTGCGGGTGCCGGACCTCAAGGCCGACCCACGTGACGCCGCCGCCCACACCGCCGCTATCATTCGCGACCTGCCGGAGCTGGTGAAGGGCGCGCGTGGCACCCTGGTGCTGTTCTCCTCGCGCAAGCAGATGCAGGACGTGTTCGACGGCCTCGACCGCGACTGGCGCAAGCGCGTGCTGATCCAGGGCAACCTGTCCAAGCAGGAGACCCTGAACAAGCACAAAGCGCGGGTCGACGACGGCGAAGAGAGCGTGCTGTTCGGCCTGGCCAGCTTCGCCGAGGGTGTGGACCTGCCCGGTGCCTACTGCGAGCACGTGGTGATCGCCAAGATTCCCTTCGCCGTGCCGGACGACCCGGTGGAGGCGGCCCTGGCCGAGTGGATCGAGGCGCGCGGCGGCAATCCGTTCATGGAAATCGCCGTGCCTGACGCCTCGCTGCGCCTGATCCAGGCCTGCGGCCGCCTGCTACGTACCGAGGCCGACCGCGGCACCATCACCCTGCTGGACCGTCGTGTGGTGACCCAACGTTACGGCAAGGCGATCCTTAACGCCCTGCCGCCGTTCCGCCGCGAAATCGCCTGATCTCATTCATCTGCCAGGGAGTTGGCCCATGCGCACCATCCTCATCACCGGCTGTTCCACCGGCATCGGTCACGCCACTGCGCTGGCCTGCCGCGCCGCCGGCTGGCGCGTGTTCGCCTCGGCGCGCAAGGCGGCGGACATCGCCCGTCTGCAGGCTGAAGGCTTCGAGGCGGTGCTCCTGGACCTGGACGACTCCGCCAGTATCGCCAAGGCCCTGGCCTGGGTGCTGGAGCACAGCGGCGGCACCCTCGATGCACTGTTCAACAACGCCGGCTACGGCCAGCCCGGCGCCATCGAGGACTTGCCGCGTGCGGCCTGGCGTGAGCAGTTCGAGAGCAATCTGTTCGGCCCCATCGAGCTCACGAGTGCGGTGCTGCCGGTCATGCGTCGCCAGGGCCACGGCCGCATCCTGTTCAACAGTTCGGTGCTCGGCTATGCGGCGTTGCCGCTGCGTGGTGCCTACAACGCCTCCAAGTTCGCCATGGAGGGAATGGTCGATACCCTGCGTCTGGAGCTGGCTGGCAGCGGCATCGAGGCTGTGCTGATCGAGCCAGGGCCGATCATCGCGCGCTTTCGCGCCAACAGCCTGCTGGCCCTGCGCAAGCACGTGGATACCAGCCGTGGCGCCCACGTCTCCAGCTATGCGCTGATGGAGGAGCGCCTGGCCAAGGAGGGCGCGGCGGTGAAATACACCCTGCCGGCGGAGGCGGTGGCCGAGGCGGTGCTGCAGGCGCTGGATAGTCGCGTGCCGCGCACCCGCTATCCGGTGACGGTGCCGGCCAAGCTGTTCCGCGTGCTCAATCGCCTGCTGCCGGATCGTCTGCTAGACCGGATCAAAGGCGGCACCGTCTGACGCCAGCGTGAGCTGGTGCAAGTCGGTGCGGATGGCGGCCTGCTAGTCTGCCGCCATCGCTCATGGATGAACCGAGGGGAAAGGATGAACCTGCACGATCTGGCCGCACGCACGGCCCTGGTACTGGAAACCAACAACCTGCGCGGTGGCGCCGACCTGGCCAAGGTGGCCGGCAGCCTCGCGCGTCTATTCGAGCACCTCAAGGGCCAGAGCCTGGCGCTGAGCCGCCTGGCCCAGGTGGTGGTGACCCATGATGGCTTGCCCGAGCCGGCCTGCGACGAATTGCGGCGCAGCTCTGGCCTGGCGCTGCAGTTCGTCCTGATCGACGCCAGCACCGGCTACTACGCGGCGAAGAACCTCGGCTTCGCGGCCCTGGATGCGGCGCGTTGCGATCATGTGGTATTCGCCGACGCCGACTGCATTCCCGCCGCCGACTGGCTCGAGCAGCTGCTGTTGCCGCTGTGCGTCGAGCAGCCGCCGGCTGTGGTGGCCGGGCGGACCAGCTACAGCAGCAGCCTCGCCGGCACTGCGCTGACCACCATCGACTTCATGTATTTCCCCAGCCCGCTGCAGACCGGCGCCACCCGTAACTTCTACGCCAACAATGTGGTGTTCCGCCGCGAGGTGTTCGCCGAGCATGCCTACCAGGCGCTGGATGGTGTCTATCGCGCCCATTGCCAGGTCCTCGGCCTGCGCCTGCAAGCCGCCGGCATCGCGCTGCACTACGCCGCCGCGGCGCACACCGAGCACCGCCTGCCGGACAGCCGCGCTGAGGCCGTCAAGCTGCGCTGGATGCGCGGCCAGGACTCGGTCGGCCTGACGCCCTACCTGGTGCAGGCCTACCTGCCGGCCCGGCTGCAATGGTTCGCGCGCACTGGCCCGCTGGCACCGCTGTGCATCCTGTTTGCCCGCCTGGGTTACAGCCTGCGCGCGCTCAACCAGCAGGACCTGCCACCCGTGCGCGGCCTGCGCCGGCTCGGCGCCATGGGCCTGATTGCCGCCTTCTCCGCCATCGACATATGCGGCGCCCTGGCCCGTGGCCTGGGGATCAATACGCTCGGCAAGGCCGAGGCCGATGCCCAGGCGCTGTCCTATCACAAGCCCGCCACTCACTGAGGAACGACTATGGATGCGTCGAAATGGCTACCGTGCAGTACCCTGCTGGCCCTGTTGCTGGGCGCCGGAATGGCCCAGGCCGAAGTATTCAGCGCGCGTGGCGTGCATGTCTTCGCCAGCGCCAGTGGCTGCCCGCTGGGCGTGCTCAGCGACTGTAACCGCATTGCCCTGGATGATGCGCACAGCCGCGTCGAGCTGGACCGTGCCGCCGGCACCATCCTGTTCCGCAACACCCGGGACTATGCCGACGACGCGGTCATCGGTGACGTGCTGCTGCACGGCCAGGCCAGGGCCGCCGACGGCCGCCTGGTGCCGGTCAGCCTGCACCTGCTGGTCAGCAAGGATGGCCAGGACTGGAGTACCAGCGTGCATGCCCATGCGCCGGTGCTGGGCGATCTGACCGAGGTGAAGCTGGACGCTCTGCGCGTCGAGGCCGAGGTCGATGGCCAGCGCCAGGTGCTGCTCACCCATGAGCAGGCGCTGCGCACGCTGGCCTCGCCTTCCACCGCGGCCAAGCTGGCCAAGCAGTTCGTCCAGGTGCGCGACAACCGGGTCGAAGCAGCCAAGGCGGAGTACTCGGATATCACTATCGCCCTGGGGCTGGGCAAGGCCGCGCTGCCAGCAGTGCGCGCCAGCCTGCATGTGCCGGGCGGTCACGCCGATCTGGCCAAGGCACTGCAGCACGGCGACTGGACCCTGGAACTGCAGGCCCTGCGCAGCCGTCTGCCGCTCTCGGTGATCCAGCGCGACCTGTTCCTGTTCGGCATGGAGCAGGTCGAGCTGCTGCAGCCGCTGCGCGAGGCGGGTTTTGCCAAGCATGACAAGCTGCTGCTCGGCGCCCGCGACGGCAAGGGCTACCTGAGTTTCCGTGGTCAGCAGGTCGACTATCCCCAAGCCGGTACGGCAGCCCAGGCTTTCCTGCAGGACAGCTTCATCGGCCTGGTGCTCAGCGGCCAGCAGCACGCCAGCCCATGACCGTCGTGCACCTGGCGGCTTTCGCCGCGCCACGCCTGCGCGGCTGGCCGCGCCTGCAGGCCTGGCTGGTCGACCGCATCAAGCGCGCGGCTCTGCGTCAGCTGCACGCCAGCCGGGCCGGCGAACTGCTGTTGCTGCGCGTCTACCTGATCGGCGAGGAAGCTACCGAGAAGACTCTGCAGCAAGAGCTGATGCCGACCGCGCCGGCCTGGCTGCAGCGCCAGGTCGACCAGCACCTGCGCGAAGAGCAGGAGCACAGCGAGCTGTTTGCCGCCGCCATGCGCGAGCGCGGCATGCAGCCACCGGCCGAGCTGCGGCCGGACTGGCTCAGTCGCGCCAAGATCGGCCGCTGGCAGCGTATCGCCCGGCGCCATGCGGCGTACTTCCAGCAGGGCGTGCTGGTGCCGGCCTACGCCATCGGCCTGTGTGCCGAGCAGATGGCCGAGCGGGTGCTGACCCGTCATCGCGCGGTGCTGCCCGCCGACCATCCGCTGCAGCCGCTGCTCGCCCGCGTGCTGCATGACGAAGGCAAGCACGTGCGGCTGTGCATGCGCACCCTGAGCCTCAGCGTCAGCGACGCGGAGATGCCCCATCTGCAACGTTTGCTGGCCGAGGCGCGGGCGGTAGACCGTTCCTTTGGCGTCAGCGGTGCAGTCGGTATGTACCTGGCCGGCGTCTGGCTGCGGCTGAGGGCGCGTTTCGTCGAATGAAGCCGCGGATTCTCTACCTGGCCACTGCCGATGCGCGTGGCCACCTGATGCGTGCCCAGCTGCTGAGTCGTGCCCTGATCGAACGTGGCGCCGAGGTGCGGGTGCTGACCACCTCGGACGAGGGCGCGACCTTCCTCGGTGAGTTCGGCATTGCCGCCGAGGTGCTGTCGCGGCACTACGCGGTGCAGTTCGATGCGCAGCAGAACATGCTGCGCGCGGCCACCGACCGTAACGTCGCGCGCTACCTGTTCAACCCCCGGCACATGCTGCGCGATATCTGGCGTCTGCGGCGGCTGATGGCTGACGTCGATCTGCTGGTCAACGACTCTTTTCACCCGGCGCTGCTGGTGATGGGCTGCCTGCCCGGCTGGCGGCGCAAGGTGGTGCATGTGTATGGCGCCAGCCTGCGCCGGGCGCTGCAGAGCAATTTCCACGGGCGCCTGCCGCACTGGCTGGCGCGGGCGTTTGCCGCAGCCATCGGTTTCGAGCTGGGGCGGGCGCGGGCGCGTCTGCAGCACGACTTCGCCTATGCAGAGGCGCAGTGCACGGCGCCGGGCAGCTTCAACCTGCCGACGCCGGTGGCCCTGGCGGCGAGCGCGACGCCCACGCAGGGCGCGCGGGCGGCCGTGTACCTCAATCCGCACTTTCGTGACCCGCAGCTGGCCGAAGGATTGGAGCAGGGCTTGGCGGCAGCCGGGCTCGACAGTCTGCGGGTCGGCGAGGGCTATGCCGGGCGACCTGGCTGGCTGGCGCGCGATTCGCAGTGGGTCGAGGCAGCGGCAAGCAGTGCCTTGATCGTCTCGGCGCCAGGCATGGCGGCGCTGTCCGTTGCCCAGGTCTATGGCCGGCCGATCCTGCTGCTGGTCACCGACCAGCCGGAGCAACTCGGTAACGCGCAGCGCGCCGCCGAGCTGGGGTTGGTGCACGAGGTGGTGAGCTGGCAGGGCGATGCGTCAGCTTTTTCCCTCGCGCTGCAGGTGGCGGTGCAGCGCCTGCTGGCGGCCGGGCAGAGCGACGCCAGCGAGGGGCCGGTGCGGGCCAGGGCGCGGCTGGAGGCTTGGGTCGACTGCCTGCTGGAGCTTGCCGAAGCGCCCAGTTAAAGCGTTCCAGGGTGGCAATGGCAGGCCCGCCTGGTGTCTACTTGGCCATCTTCCGGAGTACCAGTTCGATGATTCGCCGTTATCTTCCCCTCGTCCTTGCCCTCCATTTCGCCGCGCCTGCAGTGGCCGCTCCCGAGGGTCAGCAGACCCTGTTCAGTTTCATCAAGCCCACCGACGTGGTGAAGGTCGAGAGTCAGTCCGCCAGCTTTCCCGAGCTGACGGCCGAGGCCACCCCCGAAGGCGAGGTGCTGCGTCGCTACACCTTCAACGCCGCCGATAATCCCAGCATGCGCCTGAGTCCGCAGACCGGCGACTGGGACTGGTCGCAGGCAGGTGCCATGAGCCTGCGCCTGCAGAACGCCATGGACTGGGCCATCACCCTGGAAGTGCGTATCGAGAGTCGCGACGGCAAGCAGCTGACCAGCCGCATCGCGCTGCCGGCCGGCCTGGCGCAGACGCTGCTGATGCCGCTCGCCGCCACCTCGCCACGGGCCCAGGGCATGCGCGCCGCGCCGCCGATGCCGGTGACCGTGGATGGTCAGCGCGTACTGCTGGCCGACACCGTGGAAGGCGAGCTGAACCTGGCCCAGGTCAGCGCCGTGACCCTGAGCATGAGCAAGCCGGATGCGCCGCAGAGCGTCCTGCTCGGCCGCTTCGGCGTGCAGGCCGGCGATGCCGCTCAGAAAGCCGTCTACACCGGCATCATCGATGCCTTCGGCCAGTACAGCCGTGGCCAGTGGCCGGAGAAGGTAAGCAAGGAACAGCAGCTGCGCGACGGTGCGGCACGCGAGGCCGAACAGCTCAAAACCTGGCTGGCCGAGCGCCCGCAGCAGGACAAGTTCGGCGGCTGGCTGGGCGGACCGAGTTTCGAGGCCAGCGGTTTCTTCCGCAGCGAAAAGCGTGACGGCCGCTGGTATCTGGTCACTCCGGAGGGCAATCCCTTCTATTCCCTTGGCGTCAATGCGGTCAGCGCCTGGCAGAGCCAGACCTATGTCGAAGGTCGCGAGAGCATGTTCAGCGCACTGCCCAAGGATGGCGAGCCGCTCGCCGCCTATTACGGCAAGCGAGACAGCCGCAGCGACAGCGGTGCCAGTCGTGGTCGCGCCTTTGATCACGGGCGCTGGTTCGACTTCTACCGGGCCAATCTGCAGCGCAGCCATGCGCAGCCGTGCCCAGTGCCTCCCACACCGCTGGCCGCCACCCCGGCGCCCGCCGAGGCCGTGGCCTGCCCGCCGCCCGGGTTTGATGCCGAGCGCTGGACCCAGCATGCCCTTGACCGCCTGCAGGCCTGGGGTTTCAACAGCCTGGGCAACTGGAGCGACGACACCCTGGGCGCGGCCAAGCGCATGCCCTACAGCATTCCGCTGTCGATTTCCGGGGACTACGCCACCATCAGCACGGGGCATGACTGGTGGGGCGGCATGCCGGACCCGTTCGACCCGCGCTTCGCCATGGCCGCCGAACGTGCCATCGCCATCGCCACCCGCGACCGTCGCGACGATCCCTGGTTGCTCGGCTTCTTCGCCGACAACGAACTGGCCTGGGCCGCGCCCGGCACCGACCCGAAAGCGCGTTATGCCCTGGCTTACGGCACCCTGCGCCTGACCACCGATGTGCCGGCCAAGCGTGCCTTCCTCAAGCAACTGCGCGACAAGTACCGCAACCAGAACGGCCTGTCCAAGGCCTGGGGTATCGAGCTCAAGGCCTGGGAGCTGATGGAGGACCCGGGCTTCGAGGCGCCGTTGCCGAGCGCCGAGTTCCCGCAGATCGAGCAGGACCTGCAGCGCTTCCAGCAGCTGTTCGCCGAGACCTACTTCAAAACCATCGCCGATTCGCTGAAATGGCATGCGCCCAACCATATGCTGCTCGGCGGCCGCTTCGCCATTGCCACGCCGGAGGCCATCGAAGCCTGCGCTCGCCATTGCGACGTACTCAGCTTCAACTTCTACGTGCGTGAGCCGCAGCACGGCTACGACTTCGCCACCCTGCGGGCGCTGGACAAGCCGGTGCTGGTCACCGAGTTCCACTTCGGCTCGCGCGACCGCGGTCCGTTCTGGGGCGGTGTGGCGGAAACCTACAAGGAAGAGGAGCGTGGCCCAGCCTATGCCCACTTCCTGGCCAGGGCCCTGGAGGAGCCGGCAATCGTCGGCGTGCACTGGTTCCAGTACCTCGATCAGCCCGCCAGCGGCCGCCTGCTCGATGGCGAGAACGGTCACTTCGGCCTGGTCGCCATCACCGATCGGCCCTGGCAGGGCTTCGTCGAGGCGGTGCGCAAGGCCAACCTGGCGGTGCCGACACAATGGCTGGCGAAGCCTGCGCAGACGCCCGCCAAGCCCTGAAACCGTCAAGACCCGGCCCGTCTGGCAGACCGTTGGTCTGAGCGAGTGACCTGAGCGAGATGCCAGGATTCACATGACAGGCCGGGGCTGGAACAATGCCCGCCATTCTGACCGAGGAGTATCAGGTTGCAGATTCAGGGTTATTTCGACCTGCGCTTCGAGGCGCTGAAAGACGCCTTCGCCGAACTGTTCGACGATCCGCAGGAACGAGGCGCTGCCCTGTGCGTGCAGGTCGGCGGCGAGACCGTCGTCGATATCTGGGCCGGTACTGCCGATAAGGACGCTGCGCAGGCCTGGCACAGCGACACCATCCTCAACCTGTTCTCCTGCACCAAGACCTTCGCCGCCGTCGCTGCCCTGCAGCTGGTGGAGCAGGGCAAGCTCGAACTGGACGCTCCCGTGGCCCGCTGGTGGCCGGAGTTCGCCGCCGCCGGCAAGGAGCGCGTGACCCTGCGTCAGCTGCTCTGCCATCGCGCCGGCTTGCCGGCCCTGCACGCGCCGCTGCCGGCCGAGGCGCTGTACG
Organism: Aquipseudomonas alcaligenes; assembly: GCF_900156545.1. Classification (GTDB taxonomy): domain Bacteria; phylum Pseudomonadota; class Gammaproteobacteria; order Pseudomonadales; family Pseudomonadaceae; genus Aquipseudomonas; species Aquipseudomonas alcaligenes_A. The sequence goes on along the minus strand of NZ_FTNW01000002.1, from coordinate 173,445 downwards.
ACTGGGCGCAGATGACCAGCGCCCTGGCTGCGGAGCGCCCCTGGTGGACGCCTGGCGAGACCCATGGCTATTCACCGATCACCTATGGCTGGCTGGTCGGCGAGCTGTTGCGCCGGGCCGACGGCCGCGGCCCGGGCGAATCCATCGTCGCGCGCATTGCCCGGCCGCTGGGGCTCGACTTCCACGTCGGCCTGGCTGACGAGGAGTTTCCGCGCGTCGCCCACATCGCCCGCAAGAAGGGCGACATGGGCGATGCCGCCGCCCAGCGCCTGCTCAAGTGCATGATGAGCGAACCGGCGTCACTGACCACCTGTGCCTTCGCCAATCCGCCGTCTATTCTCACCAGTACCAACAAGCCGGAATGGCGGCGCATGCAACAGCCGGCGGCCAATGGCCACGGCAATGCCCGCGCACTTGCCGGCTTCTACGCAGCTCTGCTGGATGGCGGCCTGCTGGAGCCGGAGCTGCTTGGCGAGATGACCCGCGAACACGCCTGCGGCGAAGACCGCACCCTGTTGACCGCCACCCGTCTGGGGCTGGGCTGTATGCTCGACCAGCCGGACGTGGCCAATGCCACCTATGGCCTGGGCCCGAAGGCTTTCGGCCACCCGGGTGCGGGCGGCTCGGTCGGTTTTGCCGACCCTGACCACGACGTCGCTTTCGGCTTCGTCACCAATAGTCTCGGACCATATGTACTCATGGACCCGCGCGCGCAGAAACTGGCGCGAACGCTGGGCCGTTGCCTGTAACTTGCTTGGGGGAAGATCTGACCATGCATAAGAAAACACTCGTCCTGCTCTGCTGCCTGAGCCTCGCCGCTTGCGCCAACACCGATAAGAAAGAGGGCGCCACCAGCAGCTGGTGGCCGTTCGGTGAAAGTGAGAAGCCTGTGGCAGCCGCCAAGAAGGCGCCGCCAAAGATCGATCATGAAGTCACCAATGCCTGGCTGGACGAGTACGAGCCGCTTCTGAAGGAGGCCCTCAGGGGCAGCAAGATGGAAATCCAACGCCAGCAGAACGTGTTGGTGGTGACTGCCCCGGTGGACAGTTCGTTCAACCCGGACCGCCCAAGCATGCTGATGCCGGCCGTGCTCGGCCCGTTCACCAAAGTGGCCAAAATTCTTGAGAAGGACCCGCAGACTGGCGTACTCATTCTTGGTCATTCCGACAGCCGCGGTCAGCTGGACGCCAACTTCAAGCTCAGCGAGGATCGTGCCAAGGCCGTTGCCTCGATCTTCCGCCTGAGCGGGCTGCAGCGCGACCGCCTGCTGCTCAAGGGGGTCGGCTCGGACATGCCGCGTGCCGCCAACGACAGCAATGCCGGTCGCGCCCTGAACCGCCGCGTGGATATCATCCTGACGCCGAAGCCGACCCTGGTGGCGCTGCTGGCCAAGTACAACCAGCCGGCCCCGGCAGGCGCCGGCAATTTGCCGGTGGCTCAGGTTGCCGCAGATCAAAAGAAAAAGGACAAGGCCCAGTAAGCTCGCGGCATCACTGGAAGAGGATGTGCGCATGACCCAGACCCTTGCCGACATGCGTCGCGACTATACCCGCGACGGACTCGACGAAGCCCAGGCCCCGGCCGAGCCCTTCGCGCTGTTCCGTCGTTGGTTCGACGACGCGGTCAAGACCGAGCAACTGCCGGTGGAACCCAATGCCATGACCCTCGCCACGGTCGATGAAGAGGGGCGGCCGCATTGCCGGGTATTGCTGCTCAAGGGATTGGATGAGCGCGGCTTCACCTTCTTCAGTAACTACGACAGCGCCAAGGGCCAGCAACTCGTTGCGCGGCCCTTTGCTGCCATGACCTTCTTCTGGCCCAGCCTGGAGCGGCAGGTGCGCATTGAAGGGCGGGTAGAGAAGGTTTCGGAACAGGAGTCGGATGCCTACTTCCAGGTGCGACCGCTGGGCAGCCGCCTGGGGGCCTGGGCATCGCCGCAGAGCCGGGTGATCAAGGATCGCGAGGAACTGCAGCAATTGCTGGCCGAAACCGAGCGGCGCTTCCTTGATCGTGCCCCGGAGTGCCCGCCGCACTGGGGTGGCTATCGCCTGCTGGCCGAGCGCATCGAGTTTTGGCAGGGGCGCCCCAGCCGCCTGCATGATCGCCTGAACTATCGGCTGCAGGGGGATGTCTGGTTGCGCGAGCGGTTGGCGCCCTGAGCACGGCGTGAAGGTCGTCATCGCACCCGACTCCTTCAAGGAGAGTCTTGCCGCCGCTGAAGTGGCGTCCGCCATCGCGCGCGGCTGGCTGCAGGTGTTCCCCGACGCGACATGCGTACTTTGCCCGATGGCCGATGGCGGCGAAGGTACCGTCGACGCCGTGCTGGCCGCCTGCCGTGGCGAACGCCGCGAGTCACGCGTGCAAGGGCCGCTGGGTACGGCGGTTCTGGCCCACTGGGGCTGGCTGGCGGAGGAGAACTGCGCGGTGCTGGAGATGGCGGCGGCCAGCGGACTGCATCTGGTGCCACCTGACCAGCGCGATGCCACCCGTACCAGCAGCTACGGCACCGGTGAACTGATCCGCACGGCCCTGGATGCAGGGGCGCGGCGCATCATTCTCGGTCTTGGTGGCAGCGCCACCAATGATGGTGGCGCCGGCCTGCTACAGGCCCTTGGGGTGCGCCTGCTGGATACTGCCGGACATGATCTGGGCCCTGGTGGTCTGGCGCTGGCCGGGTTGTCGCGCATCGATACCTCCGGTCTGGACCCGCGCCTGCAGGATACCGAGCTGCTGATCGCGGCCGATGTCGATAATCCGCTCTGCGGTCCGCAGGGCGCATCGCGGGTGTTCGGCCCGCAGAAGGGCGCCGGCGAGCAACAGATCGAGTTACTGGATGCTGCGCTGGCACATTTTGCGCGGGTCACCACGGCCGCCATCGGCGTCGATCATGCCCGTTATCCAGGTGCCGGCGCTGCGGGTGGGCTTGGCTTTGCGGCAAGGGCTTTCATGGGCGCACGCTTTCGGCCCGGTATCGAACTGGTTGCCGAGCTCGCCGGCCTGCCGTCCGCGCTGCAGGATGCCGACCTGTTGATCACCGGAGAGGGGCGGTTGGACGCGCAAAGTCTGCATGGCAAGACGCCCGTGGGAGTGGCGCGCATCGCGCGCGCCGCAGGTGTGCCGGTGTTGGCGCTGGCGGGCAGCCTGGGCGAGGACTACCAGGCCCTCTATGCGGCGGATATCGACGCCGCCTTTGCGCTCAGTCCTGGTCCGCAGAGCCTGGAACAGGCCATGACAAGCACGGCGGCCGAACTGCAGGCTCGTGCCGGTGATCTGGCGCGGCTGTGGCGTATGGCGCGGGCTTAGTGGCGTCGTTGCAGGTACTCGCATGCGGCCTGATGCAGCCACTCCTCCAGTTGCCCGCGGCGAACGCCGCTAGCCTTGGCCTCGGCCAGGCGCTGCAGCATGTACTCCTGCATGGCCGGGTCGCCGGCGGCCATGGACAGCGCCAGGTCGCGTTCCATCCAGCGGCGGATACGTACGTATAGCCACCAGTGGAAGTACAACCCGGCGATCGTGGTGATGGCGACGATGAAGTAGTCCATGGCGGTCTCTCGAGACGATTACTCCGATCCTGCCCGCGGATGTGGGGAGTGTATAGCGGGCCGGATGTCGCACCCCATCTCTATACTGTTGAGTGCTGATGGAAATCGTCCCTCGCGAGTGACAGTTGGCAGTGCTCGCTGTCTAATATTCATCGCTCAAACTGGAGATAACCCGATGCGCAATTCCAAGCTGTTCACTGCCGTTTTCGTTGCCCTCAGCCTGACTCTGGGCGGTTGCGCGTCAAGCCTGACCGGCGATACCTACAGTCGCGATGAGGCGCGCAAGGTGCAGACTGTGCGCATGGGCACCATCGAGATGCTGCGACCGGTGCAGATCGAAGGGACCAAGACCCCGATTGGTGCGGGTGCCGGTGCGGTCATCGGCGGCGTGGCTGGTAGCGGTGTTGGCGGCGGACGCGGATCGGCCGTGGCGGCGGTGATTGGCGCCGTGGCAGGTGGCCTGCTGGGGGCCGCCGCCGAGGAAGGTCTGACTCGCACTCAGGGCGTGGAGATTACCGTGCGCGAGGACGACGGCAGCCTGCGTGCCTACGTCCAGGCCGTGCAGGAAAACGAGATTTTCCGGGTGGGTGAGCGGGTTCGCATCATGACAGTGGACGGCACCAGTCGCGTCACCCACTGACGTTCAGGAGAGGGTCCGTTAGCCCGGGCCCTACCGGAGAAGCCTCGCTGATAGCCGCTCTGGTCGCCTTCCAGCCTGCACCTTTGTCCAATGCTGTAGGCCTGGCGCTCGCCGTTGCTTACCTCACCGCCGCTGGTTAGCCCGGGTGGGGCTCAGTTGCAGAGCAGCTATTGTCGGCGGGGCGGGCTGGCGAGCATCTGGCCGTATTTTTTGCAGCGGCGCTGGGTGTCGGTGAGCTACTGGGCTGCCTGAATGCCAATCGGGCGGGTGCTTTGCCTACGAGCATAATGTAATAATTTATCCATGGCTTGGTTCTAATAGCTATGGATAATCGCATCAGGCCTTTCGCCTGCGAGGCTGTGGCCGCGCGAGGAGACAGACGTTTTGCCCCAGCCCGAAGGCCGGGGCCGGGATAGGGGAGATTCATGGAGCTACTGCTCATCGTCGGACTGCCGTTCCTCGGCGCATTGCTTCCCATCCTGTTCGAGCGCCATGGCCGTCTGGCCTGTAGCCTGGCCACTGCGGTGGCACCATTGCTGGCACTGGGTATTCTGCTGTGGCTGGCGCCGCGGGTGTTCGCCGGTGAGCTGCTGCTGGTGTCGCAGCCCTGGCTGACGCAGCTCGGCTTCAACCTGTCGCTGCGCCTCGATGGTCTGGCCCTGCTGTTTGCGCTGCTTATTCTGGGCATTGGCCTGCTGGTCATTCTGTACGCCCGCTATTACCTGTCCGAGCGCGAGGCCATCGGCCGTTTCTTCGCTTACCTGCTGCTGTTCATGGGTGCCATGCTCGGTGTGGTGCTCTCGGAAAACCTGCTGTTGCTACTGACGTTCTGGGAGCTGACCAGCCTGTCGTCGTTCCTGCTGATCGGCTTTTGGGGTAAGCGCAGCGACGCGCGCAAGGGCGCGCGCATGGCCCTGGCCGTCACCGGGGGAGGAGGCCTGGCTTTGCTGGCCGGCATCCTGCTGATCGGTCATATCGTCGGCAGCTTCGAACTCAGCGTGGTACTGGCGGCAGGGGATGTTATCCGCGCCCACGCGCTGTATCCCGTGGTGCTGGTGCTGGTGTTGCTGGGGGCTTTTACCAAGTCGGCGCAGTTCCCCTTCCATTTCTGGCTGCCCCACGCGATGGCGGCGCCGACGCCGGTTTCGGCCTATCTGCACTCGGCGACCATGGTCAAGGCCGGCGTGTTTCTGCTGGCGCGCCTGTATCCGGCGCTGGCCGACTCCGATCTGTGGTTCTACCTGGTCAGCCTGACCGGTCTGACCACCCTGCTGGTCGGTGCGGGCATGGCGCTGTTCCAGCATGATCTCAAGGGGCTGCTGGCGTTCTCCACCATCAGTCACCTGGGGTTGATCGTGCTGTTGCTGGGGTTGGATACACCGCTGTCCAACGTGGCGGCAGTCTTCCACATCATCAACCATGCCACTTTCAAGGCCTCGCTGTTCATGGCTGCCGGGATCATCGATCACGAGACGGGCAGCCGCGACATGCGGCGCATCAACGGCATGTGGAAGTACCTGCCGCACACGGCCGTGCTGGCCATGGTGGCGTCTTCGGCGATGGCCGGAGTGCCGCTGCTCAATGGCTTCCTGAGCAAGGAAATGTTCTTCGGCGAGACCCTGCAGCAACACCTGCTGGGCAGTTTCAGCTGGGTCATTCCGGCCGCTGCGACCCTCGCCGGGGTGTTCTCGGTGGCGTATTCGCTGCGCTTCATCCACGACGTGTTCTTCAACGGCGAGCCGGTCAACCTGCCCAAGTACCCGCCCCACGAGCCACCGCGCTACATGAAGATTCCGGTGGAGATCCTGGTGTTCCTCTGCCTGCTGGTCGGCATGCTGCCGGCCTATACGGTCGCACCCTTGCTGGCAGTGGCGGCCCAGGCCAGCCTCGGGGGCGAGCTGCCCGAGTACAGCCTGGCAATCTGGCACGGCTTCAACCTGCCACTGGCGATGAGCTGCGTGGCGCTGGTCGGCGGCATCCTCGTCTACGCTGGCCGCCAGCCGCTGTTTCGCTGGTATGCCGGGCTGCCGGAAGTGGATGCGCGGCTGGTCTTCGAACGTCAGGTGCAGAACATTGTGCGCCTGGCCGGATGGCTGACAGGGCGTCTGGAAAATGGTTCGCTGCAGCGTTACCTGAGCTTCCTGCTGATTGCTGCACTGGTGCTGGTGGCCACCGCCCTGGCGCCGCTGCCGCAGCTGACCGGCAGTCGCGGCCTCAGCCCGCTGGATGGCATTACCGCGCTCGGCCTGCTGGTGCTGGCGGCGAGCGGCCTGTTCACCGCCGTGTTCCACCGTCAGCGCCTGGTGGCGCTGCTGATCCTCGGCGTCGGTGGCATGCTGGTGGCGCTGGCCTTCGCCCGTTTTTCCGCGCCGGACCTGGCGCTGACCCAGCTGGTAGTCGAGGTGGTGACCATCATCCTGCTGATGCTGGCACTGTTCTACCTGCCTTCCAGTACACCGCGTGAAGGTTCCAGCCTGCGCGGTCTGCGCGATGTGCTTGTGGCGGGCGGCTGCGGGGTGATGGTGGCGCTGCTGGTCTATGTGGTGCTGACCCGTCCCTCGGCAGGGCTTGCCCCGTTCTTCCTGGCCAACAGCGTCAGCGGTGGCGGGGGTACCAACGTGGTGAACGTGATTCTGGTCGACTTCCGCGGTTTCGATACCCTGGGCGAGATCACCGTGCTGGCCATTGCCGCGGTGGGCATTCTGGCCATGCTCGATGGCCTGCGCCTGCATAACCCGACCTGCGACCCTCAAGGGCGGCGTTGGGCCTGGGCGAAGAATCCGCTGATCCTCATGACTCTGTCGCGCCTGCTGCTGCCGCTGGCCTTGCTGATCTCGGTGTTCATCTTCCTGCGCGGGCACAACCTGCCGGGCGGTGGCTTCATTGCCGGCCTGATCACCGCCGTGGCGCTGGCGCTGCAATACATTGCCAGCGGCGTGGCCTGGGTCGAACAGCGTCTCTCGCTCAACTATCAGCGCATGGCGGGTGTCGGCGTGCTGATCGCCTCGCTCACCGGCCTGGGCAGCTGGGTCTTCGGCCGGCCGTTCCTGACCAGTGCCTTCGGTCATTTCGAGTTGCCGCTGGTGGGTGAGTTTGAACTGGCCACCGCCATGCTGTTCGACCTTGGCGTCTATCTCACGGTGGTGGGCTCCACCCAACTGGTGCTGACCCGTCTGGGCAAGCTCAGCCTGGTCCCGGTCGCGAGTAAGGAGATTCACTGATGGAAGCGTTGTTTGCCGTTGCGCTCGGTGTGCTCAGTGCCAGTGGTGTCTACCTGCTGCTGCGCGGGCGCACCTTCCCGGTGGTGCTGGGGCTGACCCTGCTGTCCTATGCGGTCAACCTGTTTCTCTTCGCCATGGGCCGCCTGACGGGTGGCGTGGCAGTGATTGGCCAGAGTGCCAATCCGGCCGATCCGTTGCCGCAGGCACTGGTGCTGACTGCCATCGTCATTGGTTTTGCCATGACTGCTTTCCTGGTGGTCCTGGCCTTGCGCGGGTTGGCGGAGCAGGGCAACGACCATGTCGATGGGCAGCCCAATGAGGAGCGTGCGTCTTGAGTCACTGGCCGATCCTGCCCATCCTGCTGCCGCTGTTCGCCGGCGCGCTGCTGCTCATCCTGCCGTCCCACGAGCGCCTCAAGCGCACTGTGTCGCTGCTCGCCACCCTGGCCTTGTTGCCGCTCAGCCTGTACCTGCTGCAGCTGGCGGACGACGGCCAGCTGCGTGTCTACGCCCTGGGTGACTGGCAGCCGCCGTTCGGCATCGTGCTGCTGCTCGACCGCCTCAGCGCCTTGCTGCTGCTGGCCACCGCGGTGCTGGCGAGCGCTGCGCTGCTGTATGCGCTGCGCGGCGACGACCGCCTCGGCCCGCGCTTCCATGCGCTGTTCCAGTTCCAGCTGCTGGGCATCAACGGTGCCTTCCTCACGGGCGACCTGTTCAACCTGTTCGTGTTCTTCGAGATCCTGCTGATCGCCTCCTATGCGCTGCTGCTGCACGGCCAGGGCGCGGAGCGGGTGAGGGCGGGGCTGCACTACGTGGTCCTCAATCTGACCGGGTCGGCGCTGTTCCTCATTGCCCTGGGCATGGTCTACGGCGCCAGCGGCACGCTGAACATGGCCGACCTGTCGGCGCGGGTGGCCCAGGCCAGTGGCGACCAGGTGCCGCTGCTGGCCGCCGCCGGCCTGCTTCTGCTGCTGGTGTTCGCGCTCAAGGCGGCGCTGCTGCCGCTGTACTTCTGGCTGCCGCGTGCCTACGCCGCCGCCAGCGCGCCGGTAGCGGCGCTGTTTGCGATCATGACCAAGGTTGGCATCTACGCCATCCTGCGTCTGGCCACCTTGATGTTCGGCGCGGGCGCCGGCGAACTGGCCCACCTGACCCAGGTCTGGCTCTGGCCGCTGGCCCTGGCCACCGTGGCGCTGGGGGCAGTCGGCGTGCTGGCGGCGCGCAGCCTGCAGATGCTGCTGGCCTATCTGGTGGTGGTGTCGGCCGGCACGCTGCTGGCCGCAGTGGCCAGTGGTACGCCGCAGGCGCATGCCGCCGGGCTCTATTACCTGTTGCACAGCACCTGGGTGGCGGGTGGCCTGTTCCTGCTCGCCGACCTCATCACCCGCCAGCGCGGTGACAAGGGCGGCGCGCTGGAGCCAGGGCCGGCGCTGCAGCATCCTGCATTGCTCGGTGGCCTGTTCTTCTTCGGCGCCATCGCGGTGATCGGCCTGCCGCCGCTGTCCGGCTTCCTCGGCAAGCTGTTGTTGCTGCAGGCGCAGCCTTCGCTGGCGCTGTGGGCCGTGCTGCTGCTCGGTGGTCTCACCGTGCTGGTGGCCCTGAGTCGTGCCGGCAGTACGCTATTCTGGCGGGTCGGCCTGAGCAGCCTGGACAGCGCCGAGCTGGACCGTGGTCGCCTGGCTGCCTGTCTGCTGTTGCTGGCCTGCGCGCTGCTGCTGGTGCTGCTGGCGGCGCCGTTGCTGGACTACGCGCAGGCCGCCGCCGCGCAGTTGCATGACCTGCCGCTGTACCGTTCGATCATTCCGGAGGCCGCACCATGATGCAGCGACTCCTGCCCCATCCGGCCCAGAGCCTGCTGTTGCTGTGCACCTGGTTGCTGCTGGTGGATTCGATTGCCTTCGGCCACTGGCTGCTGGGCGGTTTCCTGGCCGTCGTTATCCCACAGCTGCTTGGCGGGATAATGGTTGAGCATCCGCGTGCGTGGAAACCGCTGCGACTGCTGCGCTATCTGCTGATGGTGATCGGCGACATTCTGGTCGCCAATTTCCACGTGGCCCGGCTGACCCTGGGCCGGGTGAGTGAGCTGAATCCGGCTTTTGTCGAGGTGCCGATCGAGCTGGAAAGCGAGTTGGCCATCAGCATTCTGGTCAGTGTGGTATCGATGACGCCTGGCTCACTGGCCGCCGACCTCAGCCTGGATCGACGCACCCTGCTGGTTCATGGTCTGGATGTGCCAGACGCCCAGGCCATGATTGACGAGATCAAGCAGCGTTACGAGGCACCGCTGAAGGAGATTTTCCCATGCTTGGCTACGTGATTCCGCTCTGTCTGACTCTGCTGGGAGTTGCCCTGCTGCTGGCGGTGGCGCGACTGGTCAAGGGCCCCAGCCTGCCGGACCGGGCGCTGGCGCTGGACACGCTGTACATCAATGCCATCGCCTTGATCATTCTTTACGGCATCTGGCAGGGAACCGAGCTGTTTTTCGAGATCGCCCTGCTGATTGCCGTGCTCGGTTTCGTCAGCACCGTGGCGGTGGCCAAATACATGCTGCGTGGAGACATCATCGAATGAGCTTGTGGCTGGAGTTACTCATCAGCTTGTTCCTGCTGCTTGGCAGCGGCTTCGTGCTGGTTGGCGCTATCGGTCTGTATCGCCTGCCTGACTACTTCACCCGTCTGCATGGCCCGACCAAGGCTACCACCCTGGGTATTGGTGGCATGGTGGTGGCTTCGCTGCTGTTCTTCTCCTTCAGCGAGAAGGGCTTCAGCCTGCATGAGTTGCTGATCAGCCTGTTCCTGTTCATCAGCGCCCCGGTCAGCGCTTATATGCTGGCCAAGGCAGCGGTGCTGCAGCAGCTGCCGCTGGACCCCAAAACGCGTGGCAAGCCCTGGGAACAGTGAGGCGGCACAGTTTCTCCGCGCCGCTGTGCCTGTCGGCGCCTGCGCCTGCCGCCTAGACTGAGCCATTTACCGATGAGGTGGTAATGATGGCCCGGCAGGGACGATTGTTCGCGATGGCGTGCCTGGTGTTGGCCATGGCCCTGTGGGGCAGTTCGTTCATCGCCCTCAAGTTCGCCTTTGCCGAGCTGCCGCCGATGTGGGTGATCTTCGGCCGCATGGCCTTGGGCAGCCTGGTGTTCCTGCTGGCCTGGCGCTGGCGCGGCCGCCTCGACTATCGCCCGGGTGACTGGCGTTACCTGCTCGCCCTGGCCGCCTGCGAGCCCTGCCTGTACTTCATCTTCGAGGCCCTGGCGCTGCAGCACACCAGTGCCACCCAGGCCGGCATGATCACCGCGCTGCTGCCGCTGCTGGTAGCCGTGGGCGCCTTCACCTTCCTGCGCGAGCGCGTCGCGCTCAGCACCTGGGCCGGTTTCCTGCTGGCGGTACTCGGTGCCATCTGGCTGAGTCTGGCCGGCGAAGCCGATGCCCATGCGCCGAACCCACTGCTGGGCAACTTCTACGAGTTCGTCGCCATGCTCTGCGCGACCTGCTACACGCTGCTGCTGAAGTTCCTCTCCGAGCGTTACTCGCCGTTCATTCTCACCGCCATGCAGGCCTTCATCGGTTCCCTGTTCTTCCTGCCACTGGCGCTGATCACCGAGCCGCTGCCAAGCCAGTTCAGCCTGCTCGGCGTCGGCTCGGTCGTCTATCTGGGTATCGTGGTGACGGTTGGCGCCTACGGCCTTTACAACTTCGGTGTCAGCCGCCTGCCGGCCAGCCAGGCATCGGGCTTCACCAATCTGTTGCCGGTGTTCACCCTGATCTTCGCCGCGCTGCTGTTGGGGGAAAGCCTGACCCCGGCGCAGTACGCCGCCGCCGCCCTGGTGTTCGTGGGGGTGGCGCTGAGCCAGTGGCGCAGCGCAGCCCCGCCACCGGCGGGCATTTTGGACTAAGGAGCCTACGATGACCGATATTCGCCGCTGGACCCGCGAGGCCGTGCGCATCATCGAAGCGGACTTCCAGCGCAGTGCCGACACCCACCTGATTCCCCTGGCGTTGCCGGGGCTGCCCGGTGTCGAGCTGTACTTCAAGGACGAATCCAGCCACCCGACCGGCAGCCTCAAGCATCGCCTGGCGCGCTCGCTGTTCCTCTATGCGCTGTGCAATGGCTGGCTCAAGCCTGGTGCCCCGGTGATCGAGGCGTCCAGCGGCTCCACGGCCATCTCCGAGGCCTACTTCGCGCGCCTGCTGGGGTTGCCCTTCATTGCCGTGGTACCGGCCTCCACCGCCCGCGAGAAGCTGGCGCAGATCGCCTTCTACGGCGGCCAGACCCACCTGGTCGACGACCCCACGCGCATCCACGAGGAATCCGTGCGCCTGGCCCGCGAGAGTGGCGGGCACTTCATGGACCAGTTCACCTACGCCGAGCGCGCCACCGACTGGCGGGCGAACAACAACATCGCCGAGTCGATCTTCCAGCAGATGCGTCACGAGCGCTTCCCCGAGCCGAGCTGGCTGGTCTCCAGCCCCGGTACCGGTGGCACCCTGGCGACCCTGGGGCGCTATGTGCGCTACCGCCAGCATGCCACCCGCGTGCTCTGTGCCGATGTCGAGCGTTCGGTGTTCTTCGACAGCTACGTCAGCGGCGATCGAAGCCTGACCCTGGACTGCGGCTCGCGCATCGAGGGTATCGGCCGGCCGCGGGTGGAGCCTTCGTTCATGCCGCAGGTGCTGGATGCGGTGTGCAAGGTGCCGGACGCGCTGTCACTTGCCGCCATGCACTACCTGGCGCGGCGCTTGAATCGGCGGGTTGGAGCCAGCAGCGGCACCAACCTGATCGGTGCGCTGCTGGCGGCGCGGCAGATGGTCGAGCTGGGCGAGCGCGGTTCTGTGGTGACCATCCTCTGCGATGGCGGCGATCGTTACGCCACCAGCTACTACTGCGATGCCTGGTTGGCCGAGCAGGGCTATGAGCTGGCGCTGCTGATCGAGCGCGTCGCCGCCTGCGTCGAGCAGGGCGGCGCCTTGCCCGACATTCCCCGTTGCGGTCTGTAAGTCGCCCGGCCTAGGGCTTGATCCAGGCCAGCAGGACGTCGAGCAGGCGATTGGCGAAGGCCCACTCGTTGTCGTACCAGGCCAGTACCTTGACCAGGTCGTTGCCCTGCACCCGCGTGTGGTTGAGGTCGACCACGCAGGACACCGGGTAGCCGTTGAAGTCCGTCGACACCAGCGGCAGGTCGTTGCATTCCATCACCCCCAACGGCAGCTGGCGTGAGGCTTTCTGCAGGGTGTCATTGATCGCCTCGCGGCTGGTCGGGTGCTCGCTGCAAAAGGTCAGATCGAGCAACGACACGTTGGCTGTCGGCACCCGCACCGCCATGCCATCCAGGCGGCCGTGCAGCTCGGGAATCACCAGGCCAATGGTCTTGGCTGCACCGGTGCTGGTGGGGATCATCGAGAGTGCCGCAGCGCGCGCCCGGTACAGGTCGTTGTGGGTCTTGTCGAGCAGGTTCTGGTCGTTGGTGTAGGCATGCACCGTGGTTATCAGTCCCTGGCGGATGCCCACCGCGGTGTGCAGCACCTGGGCCAGCGGCGCCAGGCAGTTGGTGGTGCAGGAGGCATTGGAGACGATCTGCTGGTTGCCCAGCAGGTGATGGTTGACGCCATACACCACGGTCAGGTCGGCCGTGTCCAGTGGGTGCGAGAGCAGCACGCGCGGTGCCCCTGCTGCCAGGTGCTGTTCCGCCACGACACGCTTCTTGGCCTTGCCGGTGCAATCCACCACCACATCCACGGCAAATTGCTTCCAGGGCAGCTGGGTCATGTCCTTTTCGCCGATCAGACGAATCGACTGGCCGTGTACCTGCAGCACGTCGTCGTGCAGGCCCACATGACCGTTGAAGCGGCCGAAGGTGGAGTCGAAGCGGGTCAGGTGAGCGAGGGTCTTGAAGTCGCCGGTCTCGTTGATTGCCTCGATGTGTATCTGGCTTTCCAATCCGCGCTCGAACAGGGCGCGGAGCAGGGCGCGACCGATGCGCCCGTATCCGTTCAGGGCAATGCGCAGCATGGCAGTCTCCGACTGGCTGGGTCCGCCTTCAGCATAGGCTGCCCCCGGCCGGCGTGCCTGGCTACTGACTGCGCGCGCCACCATAGGAGGCGCAGCCGCGCAGCACGCTGCCGTTCAGGCGCAGTTCGGCACTGAGGTGCTGCACCGCGCCGCTCATGCTGTCCACGCAATGCTCGGGCGTCAGCCAGAGCTCCAGGCGCTGGCCGTTGGCCTCGCTGCTCAGGCTGAGGCTGCCATTGGGCATCTGTTCCTCCAGGTAAGGCAGGGCCAGGGGCTCTTCGCTGGGCCGCAGCAATACCAGGCCTTCTTCACCCACCCCCATGGCCCAGTCCGGCTCGTGACCGCTGGCGCGCAGCAGCAGACGATCGAAGCCCGGCTCGTCGCAGCCCGGGCCTTCGCCCTGTACGCGATAGACCTGGTCCAGACGTATCTCACCGTCCAGATCGGCCTGCGTGCTGCCCTGGGGCCAGCCGCGCAGGTCGACGAACAGGCTGCTTTGGCCGTCGGCGAGGAGGGTGTCGACGTCGCGGCGCAGCTCGCTGGTCTTTTCGCTGATCAGGCCCAGGCGGCGCTGCTCGCCGCATGGGCGCAGGAACAGACGATCCTGTTCCAGGGTCAGCTCGCCCTGCAGGCGCACGGCCGGCGTGGCGGGCGTTGGCGGAACATAGACCTGGAACAGCTGGCAGCCGGCGAACAGCGGCAGCAGGGTGAACAACAGGGGACGGACGTTGGGCATGGTGCTCTCCTTGCGACAAGCGGCAACGTTACCCAGCACGGCCGGCCAGCTCAAGGGCGGAAACACGCGGCAACCTTGTATAGCCGCACACCAGCAGCCATCCTCACCACAGGAACCTTCGAGTGTGACCATGGATAGAGGCACCGGCTCAGGCCTGTCGTTCGCTAAGCGCATCTACCTGCCGCGCAGTATCGGCCTGGGTATCGGCTTCTTCTGTGTCGCCGCCGGCCTCTGGCCCCTGTACTCGATGTCCTGGCTGTGGGCGCTGCTGGTGTTCAACGGTTTTCTCTGGCCGCACCTGGCGTATCAGCTGGCACGGCGCGCCGGCGCGCCATTCCAGGCCGAGCGGCGCAACCTGCTGATCGACTCGGTGTTCGGCGGCTTCTGGGCCGCCGCCATGCAGTTCAACGTGCTGCCGAGCGTGACCATCCTGGCGATGATGGCGATGAACAACATCGCCGCCGGTGGTGCGCGCTTCTTCGCCAAGGGCTGCGTGGCCATGCTGCTGGGGGCGGGGCTCGCCATGCTGCTGTTTGGCCCGGCCTTGGCGCCGGACACCAGCATGCCGCAGCTGTATGCCTGCCTGCCGATGCTGATCCTCTATCCGCTGGCGCTGGGGTTGGTCAGCTACCGCCTGAGCATCAAGCTGGCCGAGCACAAGCGGGCGCTGCGTGCCGCCAGCCGTACCGACAGCCTGACCCGGCTGTACAACCACGGCTACTGGAAGGATCTGCTGCAGGAAACCTTCACCCAGTGCCGTGGCGGGCAGCAGCGCGCCACCGTGGCCCTGATCGACGTGGACAACTTCAGCCAGATCAATGACCAGCACGGTCATCTGGTGGGTGACAGCCTACTGCGCCTGCTCAGCGAGCGACTGGTGGCCAACCTGCGCCATGAGGATATGGCCGGGCGCTATGGCGGGGACCAGTTCTGCGTGATCCTGCCGAACACACCGCCGGTGCTGGCTGGCGAGGTGATGGAGCGCATGCGCCGTGAACTCGCCGACGTGCGCAGCCCACTGGCGCCGGGCCTGCGTCTCGGCCTGAGTATCGGCCTGGCCGGCTACAGCCCCTTTCACCTGGATGCCAGCCACTGGCTCAAGGCCGCCGACCAGGCGCTGCACCAGGCCAAGCAGAACGGCCGCGACCAGGTGGCGATCGCCAGCGATACGCCGCTCACACCGCCCGCTCCAGGCACCTGAGTTTGCAGCGCGCGTCGGGCATGGCAGGCTAGTGGCTCTTTTCTCTGCACGGGAACGTCCATGTCCAGCGCCATCGAAGGTTTCGAGCCCCTCACCGCCACCGAGGTACGCATCCTCGGCTGCCTGATCGAGAAGCAGGCCACCACGCCGGAAACCTATCCACTCACCGTCAATTCGCTGGTGCTGGCCTGCAACCAGAAGACCAGCCGCGAGCCGCTGATGAACCTCACCGAGGGCCAGGTCGGCCAGGCCCTGCGCGCGCTCGAAGGGCGCGGTCTGACGCGCCTGGTGATGGGCGGCCGCGCCGACCGCTGGGAGCACCGGGTGGACAAGGCCCTGGAGCTGGTCAAGCCGCAGCAGGCGCTGCTCGGCCTGCTGTTCCTGCGCGGGCCGCAGACCATCAGCGAGCTGCTCACGCGCAGCAACCGCCTTTATCAGTTCGAGGATGGTGCCGAAGTGCAGCACCAACTGGAGCGCCTGATCGGCCGCGAGCTGGCCTGCCTGCTGCCGCGCCAGAGCGGCCAGCGCGAAGACCGTTACATGCATCAGCTCGGCGAGGCGGCCGACCTGCAGGCGCTGCTGGCCACGCGCCAGGCTGATGCGCCGGCGCGCGCGACGCAGGAAGACCCGCGCATCGCCGAGCTGGAGGCCCGCGTGGCCGCCCTCGAGGAGCGCCTGAGTCGCCTGGAAAACGGCCAGTGAAGTTTTAACCAGGCTTCAGGATTCATTAAGACTCGCTGCCGATACTCCCCCTCAAGGCAAACCAGAGGGGGAGTGCCATGGGTCATCCCGATTGGAATACCAGTTTTCCGCTGCCGCTTGGCGGCGATTCCGAGCGTAGTGCCAGCTTGTGGCTGGCGCGGTCCGAGAGCGCACAGCGGCAGGCTTTCGAGCAGTTCATTCGCCAGCGTTTCGACGAGGCGCATGGGGCGCGGATCAGCAGCTTCATGCCCGACCTGTTCGGCCTGCACGATGCCGAGCAGCAGCTGAGCGCCGTCTGCGGCGCGCGGCTGGCCGTCGAGCAGCCGCTGTTCCTCGAACAGTACCTGCATGCTCCGGTGGAGCAGGTCATCGCTCGCCTGGCGGAGCGCCCGGTGGTGCGCGACGAGATCGTCGAAGTCGGCAACCTGGCGTCGATCAGTGCCGGCAGCGCGCGCATGATCATCGTCATCATGACCTGCCTGCTGGCCCGGCGCGGCCTGCAGTGGGTGGTGTTCACCGGCGCTGCCTCGCTGATCAACAGTTTCCATCGCCTGGGGCTGGAGCCGCTGCGCCTGTGCTCGGCCGACCCGAGCGTGCTTGGCGAGCAGCGCCACGATTGGGGGCAGTACTACGACCAACGACCGCAGGTGTTTGCCGGCAGTATCCAGCTCGGCTACCGCCAGCTGTGCGAGCGCGGCATCGCGCAGCGCCTCGGGCTGCATGCGCCGTGCAAGGAGGCTCCCCATGCTGCCTGATCCCTTGTTCGCCGCGCTGCAGCACCATGCCGCGCAGTTTCCCAACGCCCTGGCCCTGAGCGACAACCAGCGCCAGGTCGATTACGCCCAGCTGTGGCTGGATGTGGAGGCCCGTGCCGGTCAGTTGCGCGCGCTGGGTGCGCCACTGCTGGCGCTGGCCCTGAACAACGGCTGCGAGGCACTGATCTGGGACCTGGCGGCGCTGCGCGCTGGCGTGGCCTGCCTGATCCTGCCGCCGTTCTTCAGCCCGGCGCAGCGCGCCCACTGCCTGGAGCAGAGCGGAGCCACCCTGGCACTGGCCGAAGGGCCGTTCGCCATGGAACTGGCACCGCTGGGCTTCGTCGCCGCCGGCGAGTTCTGGCGCCGCGAGAGTGCCCCTGCCGGGCTGCCGCTGCCTGCGGGCACGGCGAAGATTACCTACACCTCCGGCACCACCGGCGCGCCCAAGGGCGTGTGCCTGAGCGCCGAAGCCATGCTGCGGGTGGCTGCCGAACTGGAGCTGGTCAGCCGCGAATGCGCGCCGCAGCGCTACATGGCGGTACTGCCGCTGGCTGTGCTGCTGGAAAACCTCGGTCTGTACGCCGCGCTGATCGCCGGTGCCACCCTGCATCTGCCGACCCAGCAGGAGCTGGGCATGAGCGTCGCCGGCTCGGTCGAGTGGCCGAAGCTGTTCGGGCAGATGCTCCAGCGCGGCTGCCAGAGCCTGATCCTGGTGCCGCAGCTGCTGTTCGGCCTGGTAGTGGCGGTAGAGCGCGGCTTCGTCCCGGCAACCGGCTTCCGTTTCATCGCCGTCGGTGGCGCACGGGTTTCGCCAGAGCTGCTGGAACGCGCGCAACGCGTCGGCCTGCCGGTGTTCGAGGGCTACGGCCTGTCCGAATGCGCCAGCGTGGTCTGCCTCAATCGCCCCGGCGCCCAGCGCCCCGGCACGGTCGGGCGGCCGCTGCCGCATGTGCAGGTGCGTCTGGCCGAGGACGGCGAAGTGCTGGTCGCCGGTTCGACGCTGCTTGGCTACCTCGGTGACGAGCCCTTCGCAGGGCAGTGGTGGCCCACCGGCGATATCGGCGAGTTCGATGCCGACGGCTACCTGAGCCTGCGCGGCCGCAAGAAACACCAGTTCGTCACCAGCTTCGGGCGCAACGTCAACCCCGAGTGGGTCGAGGCCGAGCTGACCCAGGGCGGTGTGCTGATGCAGGCCTTCGTCTATGGCGAGAGCCTGCCGAGCAACGTCGCGCTGCTCTGGCCGCTGGACCCGAACTGCGCCGATGCAGCCATCGAGGCCGCCGTACAGAAAGCCAACGCCGGCCTGCCGGATTACGCCCGAGTCGGGCGCTGGGTGCGCCTGGATACGGCGTTCAGCCCCGCCAACGGTTTGCTCACGGCCAACGGCCGACCTAAACGCGAGGCCATCCTGGCGCGCTACCGCGAACATTTTTCCGAACCCGTCAATGCCTGAGGTACCCCATGAAATTCTTCGACCAACTGCAGGAAGCCACCCGCGAAGACCGCGAAGCCCTTTACGCCGTGCCGGTGATCCGCGAGGCGCTGGCCGGCCAGGTCGGCCTGGAAGGCTATGTCGCCTTCCTGACCCAGGCCTACTACCACGTGCGCCACACCGTGCCGCTGATGATGGCCTGCGGCGCGCGCCTGCCGTCCTCGCTGGAGTGGCTGCGCAAGGCAGTGTGCGAATACATCGATGAGGAGTACGGCCATGAGCAGTGGATCCTCAACGACATCGCCGCCTGCGGTGGCGAGGCCGAGGCCGTGCGCCTGGGCCAGCCGAGCCAGGCCATCGAGCTGATGGTCAGCTACCTGTACGACACCATCGCCCGTGGCAACCCGGTCGGCCTGTTCGGCATGGTCAACGTACTCGAGGGCACCAGCATCGCCCTGGCCACCCAGGCTGCCGGCACCATCCAGCAGCGCCTGGCCCTGCCGCCGCAGGCCTTCAGCTACCTGACCTCGCACGGCGCCCTGGATATCGGCCACATGCAGCATTACCGCGAGCTGATGAACCGTCTGGAGCGCGACGAGGATAAGGCGGCGGTCATCCACGTCAGCAAGGTGGTCTATCGCCTCTACGCCGACATGTTCCGTGGCCTGCCGCGTACGGTGCAGAACGAGGTGCAGCATGCGCTTGCCTGAGTGCCGTGCGGTGCTTACCGGAGCCAGCGGCGGTATCGGCCTGGCTCTGGCCGAGCGGCTCTGCGCCGGCGGCGCGCAGCTGATCGCGGTGACCCGTCAGGAGGAGGCGTTGAGCGAGCTGCGCGAGCGTTACCCCAAGCAGGTGCGGGTGGTGGCGGCCGATCTCGGCAGCGCCAGCGGGCGCCAGGCGGTGGTGGATGCCGCACGTGCCCTCGGTGGGGTCAACCTGTTGATCAACGCGGCGGGGGTCAACCGCTTCGCCCTGCTGGAGCAGCTGGATGACCAGGCCGTGGCCGAGCTGCTGGGCATCAACCTGGTCGCCACCATCCAGCTGACCCGCGCCATGCTGCCGCTGCTGCGTCAGCAACGGCAGGCGCTGCTGGTCAACGTCGGCTCCATCTACGGCTCCATCGGCTATCCCGGCTATGCCACCTACTGCGCCAGCAAGTTCGCCCTGCGCGGTTTCTCCGAGGCGTTGCGCCGGGAGATGGCCGACACCGGCGTCGGTGTGCTCTACGTGGCGCCACGTGCCACCCGCACCTCGATGAACAGTGCGCAGGCGGTGGCCCTGAACAGCGCCCTGAAAGTCGCCATGGATCCACCGGAGAGCGTCGCCGACGCGGTCCTGCGCGCCATCGAACTGGACCGTAGCGAGCTTTACCTGGGTTGGCCGGAAAAATTCTTCGTCCGCCTCAACGGCCTGCTGCCGAGCGTGGTGGACAAGGCGCTGCGCAAGCAGCTGCCACTGATTCGTCAATTCACTCACAAGGAGATGCGCCCATGAAACGCCTGCTGACCCTGATGCTCGCCGCCGCGCTGAGCCTGCCCGCCTGGGCCCTCGACGAAGCGGGGCAGGCGCGCCTGCACGCGGTGCAGACACGCTGGGCCGAGATCCAGTACCAGTTGCCCGAGGCCCAGCGCGAGGCGGCGCTGGAGAAGCTGGCGGCCGAAAGCGCCGCGTTCACCCGCGAACAGCCACAGGCCGCGGAAGCCTGGGTCTGGCACGGCATCGTCACCAGCAGCTGGGCTGGGGCCCAGGGCGGTCTGGGTGCGCTGGGCAAGGCCAAGGACGCCAAGGCTTATCTGGAGAAGGCCATCGCCCTCGATCCGGGCGCGCTGCAGGGTTCGGCCTACACCAGCCTGGGCACGCTGTATGACCGCGTGCCGGGCTGGCCCATCGGCTTCGGCGACGAGGACAAGGCCGACCAGTTGCTGCGTCAGGCGCTGCAGGTCAATCCCGAGGGGATCGACAGCCTGTACTTCTGGGGTGACCATCTGCTGCGCCAGGGGCATTATGTCGAGGCCAAAGCGGCACTGGAGAAGGCCAAGCAGGCCGCGCCGCGACCGGGTCGCGAGCTGGCCGACAGCGGCCGGCAGGGCGAGATCGACCAGTTGCTGCTGGAAGTGAACAAGAAACTCAATTGAGGAGGCGGGATGCGCTTGCTGCTGGTCGAGGACGACAAGGCCCTGGGTGAGGGTTTGCGCCTGGGGCTGCGCCAGGAAGGCTACACGGTGGACTGGCTGGAGGACGGCGCCAGTGCGCTGCACGCCCTGCTCAGCGAGGACTTCGACCTGCTGGTGCTGGACCTCGGCCTGCCACGCATGAGTGGCCTGCAGGTGCTGCGCGAGCTGCGGCGCAGCGGCTCGGCACTGCCGGTGCTGATCCTCACGGCGCGCGATGCCACCGAGGACCGCATCGCCGGGCTCGATGCCGGCGCCGATGATTACCTGGTCAAACCCTTCGACCTCGATGAGCTCAAGGCCCGCCTGCGCGCCCTATTGCGCCGCAGCGCCGGGCGCGCCGAGCTGCGCATCGAACATGCCGGGGTCAGCCTCGACCCGTCCAGCCAGCAGGTCAGCTACCAGGGCAAGCCGGTGCCGATGACGCCCAAGGAGTACCTGCTGCTGCACGAACTGCTGTCGCAGCCGGGCAAGGTACTGACTCGCGAGCGCCTGGCCCAGCTGCTCTACGGCTGGGACGAGGAGGCCGAGAGCAACACCCTCGAAGTGCATATCCACCACCTGCGCAAGAAGCTGTTCAGCAGCCTGATCCGCACCGTGCGCGGCGTCGGTTACCTGGTCGAGGAGCAGTCATGACCTCGATGCGCCGCCGCACCCTGGCCCTGGTGCTGGGGTTGATGCTGCTGGGCACCCTGGCGATGACCCTGTTCAACTACTTCGACAGCACCCATGAGGTTGAGGAAATCTACGATGCCCAGCTGGCGCACAGTGCGCGCCTGCTGCAGGGGCTGATGCGCACGCCGGTGCGTGAGGACGAGCGCGCCGGCCTGTACCAGGCCTTCAACGAGGCGCTGGCGCAGGCCGGGCAGCGCAGCAAGCCCGGCCACCCCTACGAGAGCAAGCTGGCCTTCCAGGTCTGGGACGCGCAGGGCCACCTGCTGGTGCATAGCGCGGGTGCCCCGCAGCTGAACGAGCCGGAGCTGGCCGAGGGGTTCGCCACCCTCGAACTGGGCAAGCACAAATGGCGTGGTTTCCTGCTGCGCGACAGCGCGCATGGGCTGCTGATCTGGACCGGCGAGCGTGACGACGTGCGCCGCGAGCTGGTGACCAGCATCGTGCGCCACACGCTGTTCCCGACCCTGCTCGGTAGCCTGCTGCTCGCCGCGCTGCTGTGGTGGGCGATTGGCTGGGGCCTGGCGCCGCTGCGCAACATGGCTGCGGTGATTCGCGCCCGGCATGCCGACTCGCTGGAGCCGTTGCAGCTCGAACCGTTGCCCAGCGAACTGGCGCCCATGCAGGCGGCACTGAACCGCCTGCTGGGGCAGATCGAACAGCTGCTGGAGCGTGAGCGGCGCTTTATCGCCGATGCCGCGCATGAATTGCGCACGCCGCTGGCGGTGCTGCGCGTGCACGTGCAGAACGCCACCCAGGCGCGCGATGAGGAGCAGCGCGAGCAATCGCTGGTTTACCTGCTCGGCGGCATCGACCGCGCCACCCGGGTGGTCAACCAACTGCTCACCATGGCGCGCATGGAGCCGCTGCTCGAACGCGGCGAGATGGCCCAGGTCGACGTGCTGGCGCTGGTGCGCGAGACCCTGGCCGAGCTGACCCCCTGGGTACTCAAGCAGGGCCTGGAGCTGGACCTGGAGGCCGGGGAGGGCGACTACCACCTGAATGCCGACCCCGGCAGCCTGGGCATTGCCCTGCAGAACCTGGTGACCAACGCGGTCAATCATTCGCCGGCCGGCGGCAGGCTGCATGTGCGCCTGAGCGCCGATGCGCAGCGCCTGCTGCTGCAGGTCGAGGACCAGGGGCCCGGCATCCCCGCCGAGGATCTCGAGCGGGTCTTCGAGCGTTTCTACAGTCGCGGCACTGTCCAGGGTGCCGGGTTGGGGCTGGCGATCGTGCAGAGCATCGCCCGCCGGCATGCCGGCCAGATCCGCCTGCGCAACGTCGACAGCGGGGGTCTGCAGGCCAGCCTGGAACTGCCGCGCAGCGCCTGACGTATCATGGCGGTCTTTGCCGACCCGGAGAGCGAAATGACCGAGACCACCAGCCTGCTGCACGAACTGGAACAGGCCGACATGCTGCTGATCGATGGCCTGCATGCCTGGCAGTTCGAGCTGGATGAACAGGGCCAGCTGAGCGTCGAGTGCATGGACGGCCGCACCCGTCGCCTGTGGCGCTTCAGCGCCGCTGCCGTGGCGGCCGCCCGCCCAGGCGCGGCGCCGGAAGCCTGGCATATCGAGGATGCCGAGGGCGCGCACGAACTGATCTGCCTGGGGGCGATCAGTGCCGACAATGACGACGAGGCCAGCGATGTGGAGCCGAATGATGCCTCGTGAGCCCTTGTGGGCGTCTCGTGCCGTCGAATGGGATCAGTACACGCCCGAATCGTTGCACACCAGTTCGTCGCTGGCGGCCACCGCGTAGCAGATCATCTTCTCGTCCTTGTAGGGCAGCACCAGGCTATAGCCCGGCTTGCCGTTGACCAGCAGTTGCTGAGCCTTGGTATCCCAGTCGATGCGCACTTCGTTGCCGCTGTCCCAGTTCCAGTGGGTAAGGAAGTACTGGTCGGTAGCCGCACAGGTGGTCACCGCGCAGGCGCCCTGACTCTTCAGTTCGCCGCTCTTGTAGTAGTAACAGGTGCCGCGGCCTTCGCCGCAGCCGGCGTGCGCGGTGCCGGCGCACAGCAGTGCCAACGAGGCGGCGGTCAGCGTGTGTTTCAGTCCCACCATAGTTGTACCGCCTGGTGTGTCTGCAGCCAGCGCTGCAGGGCCTTGAGGCCGAAGTGTTTGTCACTCGCTGCGAGCCCCTGCAGCAGTGCCTGCATGTCCGGTGGCAGGTTGTCCTGCTCGGCGAGAAGGGCGAACCCGCTCAATGCATCCGGGCAGAATTTGGCGATTTCCCTGGCGAGCTTGCCAAGATCTTCAGGCAGGCGCTCGAACTGCAGGGTGAAACGGTCGGTGGCCACGTCGAGAAGATGGATGCCGTACTCCTTGTCCCAGCGTTGCAGGCGTTTGACGATGGCCTCGGTGTCCAGGCCGTAATCCGTAGCTTGGGTGTAGTGGCGGTAGAGGTCGAGGTATTTGGCCTTGGCTCCGCCATTCAACGCCGCCTTGGGGATCGGTTTGCGCTCGGCTCCAGGGTGTTGCGCGGCCAGCCAATCGGCCGCGGCATGGTGGCCGCCTTCGCGTGCATACCAGGCGGCTGTCATGCAGCCTTCGGCACCATCGACGGCTCGGCACACATCGGCGCCATGCCGGACCAGCAACTGCAGCATCGCCAGCTGGCCGCGATTGGCCGCACTCATCAGGTGGGTCATGCCGTGCTCGCCGGCGTCCCGCCCCTCGACGCTGGCACCTCGTTGCAGCAGCAGGTCGGCGATTTCGCCGTGGCCGTTGTATAGGGCGGCGCCAAGCGGCGAAGCCTGAGGTCCCTCCAACGGGCAGCCGTCGTCCAGCAATGTCCTCACCGCCAACAGCTGGCCGGCCGCTGCTGCGTCTTCCAGGACGAAAAGCTCCTCGCCGCGGCGGTCGGCGCCCGCCGCTTCGAGCAGTTCGCGAATCTTGCGGTACTCGCGCTCCACCACGCGGTCGTGGCGGCGGGTCAGGCAGGTCTGCCAGGGCGTCAGGCCCTCGGCGTCGGCCAGGTCGGGATCGGCGCCCAGCTCCAGTAGCAGAGCCACCACCTTGGGGTAACCCATGCCGCCGCCGATGGCCTCGGTCAACGGGGTATGCCCGCTGCCATCCAGCGCGTTGGGATCGGCACCTGCGGCATGGCGCTGGCGAATGCCGTCGAGGTCGAACCAGTAGGCGCCCAGCAGTATGGGGTCGGCGGCGTGCATCGGACTCTCCTTGTGTGCAGGCTGAAAGCGCTTTTTGCCACAGCCTGCGTACGGCGGGAAGCGAGCGCTGCACATTCGGGCAATCACGATGAAAATCCGCAGGTAAAAGAAAGCCGCCTCGCGGGCGGCTTTCTGCGCAGCGTTGCCGTCAGGCCTTGTCGCGCGCCATGCAGGCGGCGGCGGTGAACAGCACGTCGGTGGAGGAGTTCAGTGCCGTTTCGGCGCTGTCCTGCACGATGCCGATGATGAAGCCGATGGCCACCACCTGCATGGCCACGTCGGCGGGGATGCCGAACAGGCTGCAGGCCAGCGGGATCAGCAGCAGCGAGCCACCGGCCACGCCCGAGGCGCCGCAGGCACATACCGCCGAGACGACGCAGAGCAGGATGGCGGTCGGCATGTCCACGGCAATACCCAGCGTATGGGCTGCGGCCAGGGTCAGCACGCTGATGGTGATGGCCGCGCCGGCCATGTTGATGGTGGCGCCGAGCGGGATGGAGACCGAATAGGTGTCTTCATGCAGGCCCAAGCGTTCGGCCAGCTGCAGGTTGACCGGCACGTTGGCCGCCGAGCTGCGGGTGAAGAAGGCAGTGACGCCGCTTTCGCGCAGGCAGGTGAACACCAGCGGGTAGGGGTTGCGGCGGATCTGGCTGAACACGATCAGCGGGTTGATCACCAGGGCGACGAACAGCATGCAGCCGACCAGCACGATCAGCAGGTGGGCGTAGCCGGCCAGGGCCTTGAGGCCGGCGTCGGCGAAGGTGGTGGCGACCAGGCCGAACACGCCCAGCGGGGCGCAGCGGATTACCACGCGGACGATCAGGGTCACGCCGTGGGACAGGTCGGCGAACATCGCGCGGGTGCTGTCACTGCCATGACGGATGGCGATACCAATGCCGATCGCCCAGGCCAGGATGCCGACGAAGTTGCCTTTGAGGAGGGCGTTGACCGGATTGTCCACCACATTCAGGGCCAGCGTCTTGAGCACTTCGGCGATGCCGCCGGGCGGCGTGGCTCCGGTGGCCGCTTCGCGTAGCACCAGGGTCGAGGGCCACAGGCTGCTGGCGGTTACCGCGACGATGGCGGCGGCCAGGGTGCCAATCACATAGAGCAGCAGGATCGGTCGGATATGGGTGGGTTGGCCCGGTTTGTGGTTGGCGATGGCCGAGGCCACCAGAATGAACACCAGCACCGGCGCCACGGCTTTCAGTGCGGAGATGAACAGGGTGCCGAGGAAGCCGACTTCATCGGTTGCCTGGGGGACGAGCAGGGCGAGAGCGATACCGGCGACCAGGCCGATGGCGATCTGCAGGACCAGGCTGGTGCGGTTGAGCAGTTGAACGAGGGGACGAAGGATCATGGGTGATGGTTCCTGTGATTCGACGGGAAGCCGATGGGCTACCCCGTTGGGCGGCTGGCCGGGTTGGCGGCTGCCGGTTTCCGTGAGCCTCTCGGGTAACGATAGGCGCAGAAAGGAAGGCGGCGATTCTAATGGCCAAGAGGCCAGGGTGGTCGCCTTTGGTCGGCTCAATAAATAGAAACGGCCCACGAGGGGCCGTTTGCTTCAGGCCAGGTGCGTCAGCCGCCGAGATAGGCGTCGCGTACCTTGGGGTCGACCAGCAGGTCGGCGCCCGTGCCTTGCATGACGATCCGGCCGTTCTCCAGCACATAGGCGCGATCGGCCAGCTTGAGCGCCTGGTTGGCGTTCTGCTCGACCAGGAACACGGTCACGCCGTCTTTGCGCAGCTGTTCGATGATGTCGAAGATCTGCTGGATGATGATCGGCGCCAGACCCAGCGACGGCTCGTCGAGCAGCAGCAGCTGCGGTTTGCTCATCAGTGCACGGCCGATGGCGAGCATTTGCTGCTCGCCGCCGGACATGGTGCCGGCGCGCTGGTCGTAACGCTCCTTCAGGCGCGGGAACAGGTGCAGGACCTTGTCCAGTTGCTCCTGGTTGTCCGCCTTGTTGCCGAAGAAGCCGCCCATGGCCAGGTTCTCCTCGACGGTCAGACGGGCGAACACGCGGCGGCCTTCCGGCACGACGGCGATGCTCTTGCGCATGATGTCGTAGGACTCCTGGCCGACCAGCTCCTCACCCATGTAGCGGATGCTGCCGCTGGCCGCGCGCGGCGAACCGCACAGGGTCATCAGCAGGGTCGACTTGCCGGCACCGTTGGCGCCGATGAGGGTGACGATCTCGCCCTTCTCGACCTCGATGCTGATGTCGTGCAGGGCCTGGATCTTGCCGTAGAAGGTGGAGACGTTTTTGAAACTCAGCATGGATTACGCCTCCCCCAGATAGGCTTTGATCACATCCGGGTTGTTGCGGATCTCTTCCGGCGTGCCGTTGGCCAGGGGGGTTCCCTGGTTGATCACGTAGATGTGGTCGGAAATGCTCATGACCAGGTGCATGTCGTGCTCGATCAGCAGCACGGTCACGTCATGGTCGTTGCGCAACATGCCGATCAGCTGCTTGAGATCCTCGGTTTCCCTGGGGTTGAGACCAGCGGCCGGTTCGTCGAGCATGAGGATGCGCGGGCGCGTCATCATGCAGCGGGCGATTTCCAGGCGGCGCTGCTGGCCGTAGGCCAGGGTGCCGGCCGGACGGTTGGCCACCTCGGTCAGGTTGACCTGGTCCAGCCAGTGCGCCGCGTACTCCATGGCCGTCTTCTCGCTGCGGCGAAAGCTCGGGGTCTTGAGCAGGCCGGCAAGGAAGTTGGTGTTGAGGTGACGGTGCTGGGCCACCAGCAGGTTTTCCACCGCAGTCATTTCCTTGAACAGGCGAACGTTCTGGAAAGTCCGTACCACGCCCTTGCGGGCGATCTTGTGGCCGGGCAGGTGCTGGATCGGCTCGTCGTCGAGCAGGATCACGCCGCCGGTGGGCTGGTAGAAGCCGGTCAGGCAGTTGAACACCGTGGTCTTGCCGGCGCCGTTCGGGCCGATCATCGAGACCACCTGCTTGGGTTGCACGGTCAGGGCGACATTGTTGACGGCCAGCAGGCCGCCGAAGCGCATGGTCAGCCCGCTGACTTCAAGAATCGGGCGGCTCATGGTTTCAACTCCAGGTGCGGGCGTTGCATGGGCAGCAGGCCCTGCGGACGCCAGATCATCATCAGTACCATCAGTGCACCGAACATCAGCATGCGGTACTCGCTGAATTCACGCATCAGTTCCGGCAGCAGGATCATCACCACGGCGGCGAGGATGATGCCGAGCTGCGAGCCCATGCCGCCCAACACGACGATGGCGAGGATGATCGCCGACTCGATGAAGGTGAAGGACTCCGGCGTGACCAGGCCCTGGCGCGCGGCGAAGAAGCTGCCGGCGAAACCGGCGAAGGCAGCGCCGAGGGTGAAGGCGGACAGCTTGATCACGGTCGGATTCATGCCCAGTGCGCGACAGGCGATCTCGTCTTCACGCAGGGCTTCCCAGGCACGGCCGATCGGCATGCGCAGCAGACGGTTGATGACGAACAGGGTCAGCAGCACCAGCAGCAGGGCGATCAGGTAGAGGAAGATCACCTTGTTGATGCCGTTGTAGGCAATGCCGAAGTATTCGTGGAAGGTCTGCATGCCCTCGGCGGCGCGGCGCTCGAACGACAGGCCGAACAGGGTCGGCTTCTCGATGTTGCTGATGCCGTTCGGGCCGCCGGTCAGCTCGGTCATGTTGCGCAGCAGGATGCGAATGATCTCGCCAAAACCGAGGGTGACGATGGCCAGGTAGTCGCCGCGCAAGCGCAGCACCGGGAAGCCGAGCAGGAAGCCGAAGAAAGCCGCCATCAGGCCGGCGATCGGCAGGCACATCCAGAAGCTCAGGCCGTAGTAGTGCGACAGCAGCGCATAGCTGTAGGCGCCCACGGCATAGAAGCCGACGTAACCCAGGTCCAGCAGGCCGGCCAGGCCGACCACGATGTTCAGGCCGAGGCCGAGCATCACGTAGATCAGGATCAGGGTGGCGATGTCCACGGCGCCGCGGCTGCCGAAGAACGGCCAGGCCAGGGCGACCACGATCAGGCCGAGGATGATCCAGCGCTGGGTGGAGGGCAGGGTGAGGAAGTTGCTGGCACCGGCTGGCAGTTTCGGCAGGCTGGGCGCACCGGCCATGGCGTTGCCCAGACGATCACGGAACAGCTGCCAGAAGAACATGGCCACGGCTGCCGCGGCGATGGTCCAGAGTACGGCCGGGCTGGCACCGTGCACTTCCAGTTTGATGCCGACGGTGGTCAGTTTCAGACCGAGTACCGGGTAGGCCACGGCCAGCACCAGCAAGGCGCTGAAGAAGGCGGTCTTGAGGTTCTTGGTATTCATACTTTCTCGACCTCCGGACGGCCGAGGATGCCGGTCGGACGGAACAGCAGCACCAGTACCAGCAGGCTGAAGGCCACCACGTCCTTGTACTGGTCACCGAAGATGTCGGCACCGAAGGCTTCGGCCACGCCCAGTACCAGCCCGCCGAGCATGGCGCCCGGGATACTGCCGATACCACCGAGCACCGCGGCGGTAAACGCCTTGATGCCGGCGAGGAAGCCAATGTGCGGGTTGATCACACCGTATTGCATGCCCAGCAGTACCGCGGCCACGGCGGCCAGGCTGGCGCCGATGACGAAGGTCAGGGCGATGATGTTGTTGGTGTTGATGCCCAGCAGGTTGGCCATCTTGATGTCCTCGGCGCAGGCGCGGCAGGCGCGGCCCAGGCGGGACTTGGAGATGAACAGGGTCAGGCCGTACATCACCAGGAAGGTGACGACGAAGATCAGGATCTGCATGTAGGAGATCACCACGCCATTCATGGTGCTCTCGCCGAACACGATGTTGCCGGGGATCAGGTTGGGAATGGCTTTGTCTTTCGAATCCTGCGCAAGGAGCACTTCGTTCTGCAGGAAGATCGACATACCGATGGCCGAGATCAACGGGATCAGGCGGTTGCTGCCGCGCAATGGCCGGTAGGCCACCCGTTCGATGCTGTAGCCGTAGGCGCTGGCGACGATGATGCTGGCGGCGAAGGCGCCGATGATCAGCAGGGGTAGGCTGTCCAGCCCCATCATGGTCAACCCGGCGATGACGATGAAGGCCACATACGAGCCAATCATGTACACCTCGCCGTGGGCGAAGTTGATCATGCCGATGATGCCGTAGACCATGGTGTAGCCGATGGCGATCAGGGCATAGGTGCTGCCAACGGTCAGACCGTTAACCAGCTGTTGCAGGTAGTGATAGAGCTCAGGCATTACCTAACTCCTCGGCGCGGTCCGTGAAGCGGCGCTTGTGACGCGACGGATGGCCGGAAAACTCGATAAAACAAAGCCCACTGCTTGCGCAGTGGGCTTTGGGTTCAGGCGGGAAGCTTACTTGGCTTCGGTTTTGGTACCGTCCTGGTGCCACTCGTAGACCACGAAGCTGAAGTCCTTCAGGTCACCCTTCTCGTCGAAGCCGAGGGTGCCGGTCGGGGTCTCGAAGCTGTTGGCGCGCAGCGCGGCAGCGACTTTGTCGGTGTCGGTGCTGCCGGCTTTCTTCATGCCTTCAGCCATGACTTGTACGGCGGCGTAGGCCGGGAACACGAACGGGCCGCTCGGGTCCTGGTTCTTGGCCTTGAAGGCCTCGACCAGTGCCTGGTTCTTCGGATCCTGGTCGAAGGACTTCGGCAGGGTGACCAGCAGGCCTTCGGAGGCCGGACCGGCAATGGCGGAGATTTCCTTGTTACCCACGCCTTCCGGACCCATGAACTTGGCCTTCAGGCCTTTCTCGGCGGACTGACGCAGCAGCAGGCCCAGCTCCGGGTGGTAGCCGCCGTAGTAGACGAAGTCGACGTTGGCTTGCTTGAGCTTGGAGATCAGCGAGGAGAAGTCCTTGTCGCCAGCGTTGATACCTTCGAACACGGCAACCTTGGTGCCTTTGCCTTCCAGGGTCTGCTTGACCGCGGTGGCGATGCCTTCGCCGTACTGCTGCTTGTCGTGAACCACGGCAACAGTCTTCGGCTTGACCTTGTCAGCGATGAAGTTGCCGGCGGTCGGGCCCTGCAGGCTGTCCAGACCGATGGTGCGGAATACCAGCTGGTAGCCGCGAGCGGTGATGTCCGGGCTGGTGGACGCTGCGGTAATCATCAGAATGCCTTCGTCTTCGTAAATGTCGGACGCCGGCTGAGTGGAGCTGGAGCAGAGGTGGCCCACGACGTACTTCACTTCGTCGTTGACGATCTTGTTGGCAACGGCCACGGCTTGCTTCGGATCGCAGGCGTCGTCGTACTTCACGCCTTCGAGCATTGCGCCGTTCACCCCGCCGGCCTTGTTGATCTGCTCGATGGCCATTTCGGCACCGATGAACTGCATTTCGCCGTACTGGGCAACGGCACCGGTCACTGGACCGGCCAGAGCGATCTTGATGGTGTCAGCAGCCATCGAATAGCTGGCGGCGCCGGCCAGGGCCATAGCGGCAAACAGCTTGGTCACTTGCTTGGTAGCCTGTTTCATAGTGCTCCACTCTTATAGGTGTTGTTCGTTCTTGTAATCCATGCGGCCAAAGCTGCAGGACCGGTTCAGGATTCCCGGCCACGCTCCCCCGGCAACTGTACCGGCACAGTGTAGAACCCTGTTTCGCGGCTTGAAAAGCACGCATTTAGAAGCGTGGCAGGGGGGTGTCGCTTAATTGAAATAAACGTACAGAATAACGGCGGGCTTTCTCGGTGACTGCTAGGTCCTTCTGCGGCGGGATATTCGAGGTTGGACTTGCCTGCGGAAAGGTCGGCGCTATGATGCGCGCCGTGTACTTTCTACCCAGAACGAGCCATGACTGAACCAGCAAGCACCCTTTATGCCAAGCTTCTTGGCGAGACGGCCAGGATTTCCTGGGCTGAACTGCAGCCTTTCTTTGCCCGCGGCCAGTTACTCTGGGTCGCCGCCGCGCTGGACCTGGTGGAGGTCGCGCAGGCTGTGGCCGAGGACGATCGGGTAAAGGTTTCCACTTGGCTGCAAGCAGGGCAGGTGGCCAAGGTCGAGGAGACGCTGGCACAGGATTTTCTCGCGCGTGACCCGGAGTTGTGGGCCGTCGTAGTGTCACCCTGGGTGCTGATCCAGGAGCGCGGAGTGGGTGCGCAGTTGCACTGATTCAGGTCACTTATGCATCGCGATGCTGGTCTAGAATGAGCTATCCGACCAGCAAGGAGAGGCGTCATGTTTGAACCGGGGCATCTACACCGAGCCAGTCTGCCTGGCCAGATCGATTATTCCGTGGATCTCTTCTACGAGGTGCGCCGAGACCCTCAGGAGGGGCAGATGGTGCACTTCCGCATGGAGGGACAGATCCTCGGTAGGGCGTTCAAGGACGAGTTCGAGTTGCATCGCGATACGGCGTTCAACTTTGCCAGCGTCGCGTCGCGAATGGCTGCCAAGCATGGCCTGCCAACCAATCACTCGTTGATCATGCGTGGCCATGATGAGTTCGATCGGATGTTCAACGATATTCGCGATAAGCTCGGTGCCAAGCCTGGTGAGGCGGTCGATTTCGACCATCTGGAGAAGGATGGGCTCTGAGCCCAACAGGCAAAGAAGAAGCCCCGCAATGCGGGGCTTCTTCTTTGTTCGCGGAGGCGAGAGTCCGGTAGGAAACGAAAAACGGGGTTTTCGAATTGGGGCCCGCGACCTGGACTCGACGGCGCCAGCCGAACGCGCGCAAGTGTGGCCCCGAAGGGATGGGGCCGCAGACCGAATAACCGGGGACTCAGGCCCTGGTGAGAGTCCGGCAGGCAATAAAAAAGCCCCACGTTTTCACCTGGGGCTTTTGAATTTGGCTCCGCGACCTGGACTCGACGGCGCCAGCCGAACGCGCGCAAGTGCGGCCCCGAAGGGGTGAGGCCGCAGGCCGAATAACCGGGGACGCAGTCCCTGGTGAGAGTCCGCAGGCAATAAAAAAGCCCCAGATTTTCACCTGGGGCTTTTGAATTTGGCTCCGCGACCTGGACTCGACGGCGCCAGCCGAACGCGCGCAAGCGCGGCCCCGAAGGGGTGAGGCCGCAGGCCGAATAACCGGGGGACGCAGTCCCTGGTGAGAGTCCGCAGGCAATAAAAAAGCCCCAGGTTTTCACCTGGGGCTTTTGAATTTGGCTCCGCGACCTGGACTCGAACCAGGGACCCAATGATTAACAGTCATTTGC
This sequence comes from Aquipseudomonas alcaligenes, assembly GCF_900156545.1. Lineage (GTDB taxonomy): Bacteria > Pseudomonadota > Gammaproteobacteria > Pseudomonadales > Pseudomonadaceae > Aquipseudomonas > Aquipseudomonas alcaligenes_A. Next base: position 141,048 of record NZ_FTNW01000002.1, on the reverse strand, counting down.
TCTACCGACTGAGCTATCGCGGAACAGCGGTGCGTATCCTACTGATTAAAAAGGGGAAGTCAACACTTTGAAAGCGACTTCCCCGATTTGTTTCAGAGCACCTGGACGATGGCTCGGGTGACGGCGTCCAGATTGCTGCGGTTCAGCGCGGCGACACAGATGCGACCGGTACCGACGGCATAGATGCCGAACTCGGTCTTCAGGCGCTCGACCTGCTCGGCGGTCAGGCCCGAGTAGGAGAACATGCCGCGCTGGCGGGCAACGAAGCTGAAGTCGCGCTTGGCGCCAAGGGCGGCCAGCTGCTCGACCATGGCCAGGCGCATGTCGCGGATGCGCTCGCGCATCTCGCCCAGCTCCTGCTCCCACAGAGCGCGCAGCTCGGGGCTGTTGAGTACGCTGGCGACTACGGTGGCACCGTGGGTCGGCGGGTTGGAGTAGTTGGTGCGGATCACGCGCTTGGCCTGCGACAGCACGCGGCCGGCTTCGTCCTTGCTGGCGGTGACGATGGACAGTGCGCCGACACGCTCGCCATACAGCGAGAAGGACTTGGAGAACGAGCTGGACACGAAGAAGGGCAGGCCGGACTCGGCGAACAGGCGCACGGCGAAGGCGTCCTGATCGATGCCCTCGCCGAAGCCCTGGTAGGCGATGTCGAGGAAGGGCACGTGCTCGCGCTCGCGCAGCACTTCCAGCACGGCTTTCCAGTCGTCCAGGCTCAGGTCGACGCCGGTTGGGTTGTGGCAGCATGCGTGCAGCACGACGATGGAGCGGGCCGGCAGGTTCTGCAGGTCTTCCAGCAGGCCTGCGCGGTTCACGCCGTGGGTCGCAGCGTCATAGTAACGGTAGTTCTGCACCGGGAAGCCGGCGGACTCGAACAGCGCGCGGTGGTTTTCCCAGCTCGGGTCGCTGATGGCGACCACGGCGTTCGGCAGCAGGCGCTTGAGGAAATCGGCGCCGGTCTTCAGCGCGCCGGTACCGCCGACGGCCTGGGTAGTGACCACACGGCCTTCGGCCAGCAGGGCGGAGTCCGTGCCGAACAGCAGCTTCTGCACGGCGCTGTCGTAGGCGGCGATGCCCTCGATCGGCAGGTAGCCGCGTGGCGCGTGGGCCTCGATGCGTGCCTTCTCGGCCTCGGCCACGGCGCGCAGTAGCGGAATTCGCCCCTCCTCGGTGAAGTAAACGCCCACGCCCAGGTTGACCTTGTTCGGACGGGGGTCGGCGTTGAAGGCTTCATTCAGGCCCAGGATCGGGTCGCGCGGCGCCATTTCGACGGCGGAGAACAGACTCATGATTGCGGCGGTCTCGGAGAGGAGAAGGTTGGAATGCGGCAACGCCCGCTAGGGGTTGCATAAAGGGGCCGCTATTATAGCCACCCCGGTTGTGCGCGGCGACAGCGCCAGCGCGCAATTCCAAGCTTTGACGCTCGCCGCGGCGGCGCGTCACAGAGGATTGATCATGTCGCAGTTTCAGCTCGTCACCCGCTTCAAGCCTGCCGGCGATCAGCCCGAGGCGATCCGCCAGATGGTCGAGGGCCTGGAGGCTGGCCTGTCGCACCAGACCCTGCTGGGCGTGACCGGCTCGGGCAAGACCTTCAGCATTGCCAACGTGATCGCCCAGGTGCAGCGGCCGACCCTGGTGCTGGCGCCGAACAAGACCCTGGCGGCGCAGCTGTATGGCGAGTTCAAGAGCTTCTTCCCGAACAACTCGGTCGAATATTTCGTCTCCTATTACGACTACTACCAGCCGGAGGCCTATGTACCGGCTTCGGACACCTTTATCGAGAAGGACGCCTCGATCAACGACCACATCGAGCAGATGCGCCTGTCGGCGACCAAGGCGCTGATCGAGCGGCCGGACGCCATCGTCGTCGCCACTGTCTCCTCCATCTACGGCCTGGGTAGCCCGGAGGAGTACCTGAAGATGGTGCTGCACATCGACCGTGGCGACAAAATGGACCAGCGCGCGCTGCTCCGTCGCCTGGCCGAGCTGCAGTACACCCGCAACGACATGGACTTCGCCCGCGCCACCTTCCGTGTGCGTGGCGACGTGATCGACATCTTCCCGGCCGAATCGGACCTGGAGGCGATCCGTGTCGAACTGTTCGACGACGAGGTGGAGAGCCTGGCGGCCTTCGATCCGCTGACCGGCGAGGTGATCCAGAAGTTGCCGCGCTTCACCTTCTACCCCAAGAGCCACTACGTGACCCCGCGCGAGACCCTGCTGGAAGCGGTGGAGCACATCAAGGTCGAGCTCAAGGAGCGGCTGGACTACCTGCGCGCCAACAACAAGCTGGTGGAGGCGCAGCGCCTGGAGCAGCGCACCCGCTTCGATCTGGAGATGATCCTCGAGCTGGGCTACTGCAACGGCATCGAGAACTACTCGCGCTACCTCTCCGGTCGCGCGCCGGGCGAGCCGCCGCCCACTCTTTATGACTACCTGCCGGCCGAGTCGCTGCTGGTGATCGACGAATCGCACGTCACCGTTCCGCAGATCGGCGCCATGTATAAAGGCGACCGCTCGCGTAAGGAAACCCTGGTCGAGTACGGTTTCCGCCTGCCTTCGGCGCTGGACAACCGGCCGATGCGCTTCGAGGAGTGGGAGGCGGCCAGCCCGCAGACCATCTTCGTCTCCGCCACGCCCGGCCCCTACGAGGCCGAGCACGCCGGGCGGGTGATCGAGCAGGTGGTGCGCCCCACCGGCCTGGTTGACCCGCAGATCGAGGTGCGCCCGGCGCGTACCCAGGTCGACGACCTGCTGTCGGAAATCCGCAAGCGCGTGGCGGTCGAGGAGCGGGTGCTGGTCACCACCCTGACCAAGCGCATGGCCGAGGACCTCACCGACTACCTGGCCGACCACGACGTCAAGGTGCGCTACCTGCATTCGGACATCGATACGGTGGAGCGGGTGGAGATCATCCGCGACCTGCGTACCGGCGCCTTCGACGTGCTGGTGGGCATCAACCTGCTGCGCGAGGGCCTGGATATGCCCGAGGTGTCGCTGGTGGCTATCCTTGATGCCGATAAGGAAGGCTTCCTGCGCAGCGAACGTTCGCTGATCCAGACCATCGGCCGCGCCGCGCGCAACCTCAACGGCAAGGCCATCCTCTATGCCGACAACATGACCGGCTCGATGGAGCGCGCCATCGGTGAGACCGAGCGGCGGCGCAACAAGCAGCTGGCCTTCAACGAGGCCAACGGCATCGTGCCCAAGGGGGTCAAGAAGGATATCCGCGACATCCTCGAAGGCGCCGTGGTGCCCGGTGCACGCAGCAACAAGCGCAAGGCCGCGGCCAAGGCGGCGGAGGAGAGCGCCCGCTACGAGGCCGAGCTGCGCTCGCCGAGCGAGATCACCAAGCGCATCCGCCAGCTGGAAGAAAAGATGTACCAGCTGGCCCGCGACCTGGAGTTCGAGGCCGCCGCGCAGCTGCGCGACGAGATCCAGAAGCTGCGTGACCGCCTGCTGCAGGTCTGAGCTCCTGTAGCCCGGATGCAATCCGGGAAGCGTCCCCGGATTGCATCCGGGCTACAGGGAAGGCGTAGCGTGGCGGTCGAGGCTCGCGGGTTTTACCCGCCCTACGGGGGCTTAGCGCCGTCCGAAGATGATCATCGACACCCCGACCAGCACCGCCGCGCAGGCCATGCCGGCGGACAGGCTCAGGCGTTCGTCGAGGATCAGGTAGCCGAGCAGCAGCGCCACCACCGGGTTGACGAAGGCGAAGGTCGATACCAGGCTCGGCTTCACTTCGCGCAGCAGCCAGAAGTAGGCCGGGTACACGCCGAGGCTGACCGGCAGCACCAGGTACGCCAGCCACAACCAGCCCTGCACGGACAGCTCGCCGAGCTGCAGGGCCTGCCAGTCGTCATGCCAGAGCCCGAGGCCGCCCAGCACCAGTGCTCCGATCAGCATCTGCAGGCCCAGCCCGGTGGCGGCCGAGCGGAACGCCGCGCGTTGGCGCAGCCACCAGGCACCGACCGCCCAGAGCAGGGTGGCCAGCAGCACCAGGGCGCCGGACAGCCATTGCATGGGGCCGGCCGCTGCGCTCAGGCCGCCGCCCATCAGCAGGACGATGCCGGCGCTGGCGATGGCCAGGCCAAGCACTACCCAGAGTGGTGGGCGGTCCTGCAGCAGCCATTCGAGCAGCACGCTCCACAGCGGCAGCGAGGCATAGAGGATGGCCAGCATGCCGGTCGGCAGGTGCTGGTTGGCATAGATCAGCGCGCCCTGGCCGACGGCGATCAGCAACAGGCCGCCGATCAGCGCACCGCCCCAGTCGCTGGATTGCACGCGCAGCCCGCCTCGCATCGCTACCCACAGCAGGGCCAGCAGGCCGGCCAGGCAGAAGCGCAGGGTGCCGATGACGAAGGGTGGCAGCTCGCGCAGGAGGAAGTGGTTGGCCAGGTAGGTGGTGCCCCAGCCGATATAGATGACGAGGAAGGCGCCGATCAGCAGGAACGAGCGGTAACGCGAGGCAGGCATGGTGCAACCAGAAGCAGGAGGCGGCGGGCTCAGTGGGCCGCGCCACCGGTGGCGCCGGCGGGCAGTTTGCGGGTCAGCAGCACGGCGAGCATGCTGATGGCCAGGGTAATGCCGACGAAATGGAAGGCGTCATTGTAGGCCATGATACTGGCTTGCTGATGCGTGATCTCGCTCAGCTTGCCCAGCGCCGCCTGCGAGCTGCCGAGCTGTTCGGTGAGCAGGGCCAGGCGTTCGTCCACCTGCGGATTGCCGGGTACCAGGGCTTCACGCAGGTAGTCGAAGTAAGTCTTGGCGCGGCTGTCGAGCAGGGTGGCGAGCAGGGCGATGCCAATGGCGCCGCCGAGGTTGCGCAGGATGTTGAACAGGCTGGAGGCGGAGCCCGCGTCCTGCGGCTGGATATAAGCCGTGGCGATCAGCGAGATGGTCACCATGATCATCGGCTGGCCGAGGGCGCGGATCAGCTGGATATGGTTGAACTGCTCGCCGGCGAAGTCCGGATTGAGCGTGCCGGAGAAAAAGCTGGAGGCGCCGAACAGGGCGAAGCCGATGGCGCACAGCCATTTCGGCGAGATCACCTTCATCAGCTGTGGCACCAGCGGGATAAGGAACAGCTGCGGCAGGCCCATCCACATGATCACCTCGCCGATCTGCAGGGCGTTGTAGCCCTGGATCTGCGCCAGGTACAGCGGCAGCAGGTAGATCGATCCGTACAGGCCGAGGCCCATGCCCAGGCTGGAGATGCTGGTGAGGCCGAAGTTGCGCTCGCGCAGAATGCGCAGGTTGATCAGCGGGTTGTCGCGCGACAGCTGCAGGATGACGAACAGCACCAGGCTGATAGCTGCCACGCTGCCCAGGCCGACAATCAGGCTCGACTCCAGCCAGTCCTTGCGATGACCTTCCTCGAGGAACACCTGCAGGCAGCCCAGGCCCAGGCCCAGGGTGACGATGCCGGCATAGTCGGTGCTCTTCAGCAGTTCCCAGTGTGGCGCCTTCTTCTCCAAACCATACATCAGCCCGGCGATCATCAGCAGGCCGGGTGGCACGTTGATATAGAAGATGTATTCCCAGCCCCAGTTCTCGGTGAGCCAGCCGCCCAGGGTCGGGCCGATGGACGGAGCGAAGGTGGCGGTAATGGCGAACAGCGCCATGCCCTTGGCCCGGTGATGCTCGGGCAGCTTGATCAGGGTCATGGTGAAGGCCAGCGGGATCAGCGCGCCACCGGTGAAGCCCTGCAGGGCGCGGAAGGCGATCATGCTCTCAAGGCTCCAGGCCATGGAGCAGAGCAGCGAGGAGATCAGGAAGCCGACGGACACCCATACCGCCAGGCGCCGCGCTGAGAGTAGCTGCACCAGCCAGGCGGTGAGCGGGATCATGATGATCTCGGCCACCAGGTAGGAGGTGGAGATCCACGAGCCTTCCTCCAGGGTGGCCGACAGCGCACCCTGGATGTCCTTCAGCGAGGAGTTGGTGATCTGGATATCCAGCACGGCCATGAAGGCGCCGAGCATGGCGCTCATCACCGCGATCCAGTCGCGCCGGCTGGGCTCTCCCTGCGGGCGCAGCAGTTCGTCAGCCGCCATGCTGGGCGTCGCTGGCGATGTCGACCTGCACTTCCACCGACATTCCGGGGCGGATCTTGCCGGCCAGCGGATTGTCGGTGGCGAAGGTCAGCTTGACCGGAATGCGCTGTACCACCTTGGTGAAGTTGCCGGTGGCGTTGTCCGGCGGCAGCAGGCTGAACTGCGCGCCGGAGGCGGCGAACAGGCTGTCGATGCGGCCTTCGATGGGGGTGTCCGGATAGGCGTCGAAGATCAGCTCGGCGCTCTGGCCGACCTGCATCCGGCCGATCTGGGTCTCCTTGAAGTTGGCCTGCACCCAGATGGCGTCGTTCGGCACGATCGACAGCAGGTAGGCGCCAGCCTGCACCACCTGGCCTTCGCGCGCCGAGCGCTGGCCGATGGTGCCGCTGATCGGGGCGTGGATCTCGGTGCGCGCCAGGTTCAGCTCGGCCTGGGCGATTTCCGCGCGGGCGTTGGCGATCTGCGCTTCGAGGCGCTTGATGTCGGCCTGCAGGGCATCCACCTGCTGGCGCTGGGCGGCCAGGTCGGCTTCCGCCTTGGACAGCTGCGAGCGGGCCACGCGGCTGTCGGCGGACAGGGTGGTGACCCGTTCTTCGGAGACGTAGCCCGGCTTGCGCAGGGTCTGCGCGCGCGACAGGTCGATCTGGGTGCGGCTCAGCGTGGCCTGCCCGGCGGCCACATCGGCCTGGCTGGCGGCGATCAGGCTGGCCTGCTGGTCCAGGCGGCTCTGTGCCTGCGCGAGTTCCGCCTCGCGGGTGGCCAGGGCGGCGCGGGCGCGCTCCAGAGCCAGCTGGAAATCGGCGGCTTCGAGGGTCAGCAGCAGCTGGCCTTTTTCCACGTGCTGGTTGTCCGCCACCAGCACCTGCTCGATACGTGCACCCAGCTGGCTGGAAACCCGAGTGATCTCACCCTGTACGTAGGCGTTGTCGGTACTTTCGTGGAAACGCCCGACCAGCAGCCAGTGGCCGAACAGGCCGGCGGCGATCAGGACGAGGAGGGCGACGAAGACGGACAGACGGCGTTGCAACTGGGCGGGCATGGCGAACTCGAACGACTGGCAGAGTGTAAGCAAATTTAACAGTGTTGCTGTTAAGTAAGTAGCCGGTAGAATTCGCAAACTTTGTTGCTTATGGGGAACAATAATGGGGCTGGATGATGCCTTGATCTTCACCCGCGTGGTGGAGTGCCACAGCTTCACCCAGGCCGCGCAGAGCCTGGGCATGCAGAAGTCCACGGTGAGTCGGCGCATCGCGCTGCTGGAGGAGCGTCTCGGCGTGCGCCTGCTCAACCGCACCACGCGCAAGCTGCGCCTGACCGAGGTGGGGCAGGCCTATTACGAGCGCTGCCGGCAGATCATGCTCGACTTCGCCGAGGCCGAGCAGGCGGTGATGCAGCTGCAGCAGGCGCCCTCCGGATTGCTGCGGATCACCGCGCCCATCGAGTTCGGCCAGCTGTTTCTGGGTCGGGTGCTGGGCGAATTCATGCGCCAGTACCCGCAGATCAGTGCCGAGGTGGAGCTGACCTCGCGCGATGTCGATCCGCTGGAGGAGGGCGTCGACATTGCCATCCAGGTCGGCCAACCGCGCGACTCGACGCTGATCGCGCGCAAGCTGTTCGAGAGTCGTCGCCGCCTGTGCGCCAGCCCGGCCTATCTGGCCCAGCACGGCACGCCGCGCACTGTTCAGGAACTGGCCGGGCATCGCGCCCTCCACCTGCCGGTGGATTCCCCGCGGCACTGGCCGCTGCTGGGCGAAAACATCGCCTGCCAGCGCGTGCTGGCCTGCAACAACATCACCCTGGCGCGCGAGGCGGCGCTGGCCGGCGCCGGGATTGCCGCATTGCCGGTGATGATCTCCGAGGCAGCGGTACAGGACGGTGAGCTGATCGAGTTGCTACCCGAGGCGCGCCTGCCCACCGGTGAGCTGTATGCGGTTTATCCGTCGCGACGTTTCCAGGCGATGAAGGTCAAGGCCTTTCTCGACTTCCTCATCAGCAGCCTGCCTAAGACCGGGCTGCTGGAGCCAGCGGGCGCCGGCCTGCTAACATCGCGCCTTTGAATCACTCCTTCGTTTTCGAGACTTGTCATGACCAAAGTCCGCACCCGCATTGCGCCGTCGCCGACCGGTGACCCGCACGTCGGCACTGCCTACATTGCCCTGTTCAACCTGTGCTTCGCCCGCCAGCACGGCGGCGAGTTCATTCTGCGCATCGAGGACACCGACCAGCTGCGCTCGACCCGCGAGTCCGAGCAGCAGATCTTCGACGCCCTGCGCTGGCTGGGTATCGAGTGGAACGAAGGTCCGGACGTCGGCGGCCCGCATGGCCCTTACCGGCAGAGCGAGCGTGGTGCGATCTACAAGAAGTACTCGGACGAGCTGGTCGCCAAGGGCCACGCCTTCCCTTGCTTCTGCTCCGCCGAGCGCCTGGACCAGGTGCGCGCCGAGCAGATGGCGAAGAAGGAAACGCCGCGCTACGACGGCCACTGCATGCACCTCACCCCGGAAGAGGCGCAGCAGCGCATCGCCGCCGGCGAGTCGCACGTGGTGCGCATGAAGGTGCCGAGCGAAGGCGTCTGCGTTGTACCGGACATGCTGCGTGGCGACGTGGAGATCCCCTGGGATCGCATGGACATGCAGGTGCTGATGAAGGCCGACGGCCTGCCCACCTACTTCCTGGCCAACGTGGTCGATGACCACCTGATGGAGATCACCCACGTCCTGCGCGGCGAGGAGTGGCTGCCGTCGGCGCCCAAGCTGATCAAGCTGTACGAGTACTTCGGCTGGGAGCAGCCCAAGCTCTGCTACATGCCGCTGCTGCGCAATCCGGACAAGTCCAAGCTGTCCAAGCGCAAGAACCCCACCTGCATCACCTTCTACGAGCGCATGGGCTTCATGCCCGAGGCGCTGCTCAACTACCTGGGGCGCATGGGCTGGTCGATGCCGGACGAGCGCGAGAAGTTCTCGCTGGCCGAGATGATCGAGCACTTCGATCTGTCGCGCGTCTCGCTCGGCGGGCCGATCTTCGATATCGAGAAGCTGTCCTGGCTCAACGGCCAGTGGCTGCGCGAGCTGCCGGTGGAGCAATTCGCCCAGCGTGTGCAGGACTGGGCCTTCAACTCCCAGTACCTGATGCAGATCGCCCCGCATGTGCAGCAGCGCGTCGAAACCTTCAGCGACATCGCGCCGCTGTCCAGCTTCTTCTTCAGCGGCGGCGTGCAGCTCGATCCTGCGCTGCTGACGCACAAGAAGCTGACTCCGGATCAGGTGCGCCAGGCCCTGCAGCTGGTGCTGTGGGAGCTGGAGGCGTTGCGCCAGTGGGACAAGGAGAAGATCACCGCCTGCATCCAGTTCGTCTGCGAGGGTCTCGGCCTCAAGCTGCGCGACCTGATGCCACTGATCTTCCCGGCCATCACTGGCAAGGCCAGCTCGGTTTCGGTGCTGGACGCCATGGAAATCCTTGGCGCCGACCTGTCGCGCTTCCGTCTGCGCCAGGCAGTCGAGCTGCTCGGCGGTGTCAGCAATGGCGAGAGCAAGGAGTGGAAGAAACTGCTGGAAAGCTTCCGCTGAGCAGGGTTCGAGGGTAAGTGTTTGTTCTTTCGACGAAAAATATTCGAGTCGAATGAAAAATAGTGTTGACAGCATGGGCCCTCGAACCTAATATGCGCCCCGTCCAAGCGACGGGGCTATAGCTCAGCTGGGAGAGCGCTTGCATGGCATGCAAGAGGTCGACGGTTCGATCCCGTCTAGCTCCACCAAATTGCCACCGAATGAATTCCAGCGCATTCGGGTAAATGAAGGATTTGTCCCCTTCGTCTAGTGGCCTAGGACACCGCCCTTTCACGGCGGTAACAGGGGTTCGAGTCCCCTAGGGGACGCCACTTCACGCAGTGTTCGCACTGCACGTCGAGAGACGCAAAATCCGGGGCTATAGCTCAGCTGGGAGAGCGCTTGCATGGCATGCAAGAGGTCGACGGTTCGATCCCGTCTAGCTCCACCAATCACTGACAAGGCCAGCCTAGTGCTGGCCTTGTTCTTCGAAGGTTCTGTCCCCTTCGTCTAGTGGCCTAGGACACCGCCCTTTCACGGCGGTAACAGGGGTTCGAGTCCCCTAGGGGACGCCACTTTCTTTCCGCGTTTTGCGGACTTCAAGGGTCATTCTTCGGAATGGCCCTTTTGTTTTTCTATCTCCCGAATATTCCTGGCGGCCGGCGACAAGCGGTCGATCAAGTCGCTTGCCTAATTTTATTATGATCATAATATTATTCTCATCATATTTCGGAGGCCGCTATGCAGGACAAAAAGGTCAGAACCCGTGGGCGGATCCTTGATGCTGCCTCTGCCGCGCTGATCCAGCGTGGCCCGCTGGAGCCTAGCGTCGGCGAGGTAATGGGCGCGGCTGGGCTCACCGTTGGTGGCTTCTACGGTCATTTCGAGAGCAAGGAGGCGCTGATGCTGGAGGCGTTTGGCCAGTTGCTCGGGCGTCGTCGGCAACTGCTGCAGCAGCTGGACGACAGCCTGGATGCCCAGGAAAGGAGGGTGCTGGTCGCAGCCTTCTACCTGTCGCGTAAGCATCGCGATGCCTCTACCGATGCCTGTCCGCTGCCGAGCACGCTGGGCGAGATGGGGCGTTTGCCAGAGTCGTTCCGGGCTGTGCTGGCCGAGCATATCGAGCTGATGGTGGCCCAGCTGGCCGGTAGCCCCGAAGACGCCGACAAGGTGCTGGCCGACTTGGCCCTGATGATCGGTGGCCTGTCCCTGGCGAGGGCGCTGGGCGATGGCGAGTTGTCCGACCGTATTCTGCGTGCCGCCAAATCGGCGGTGGTGTGAGTGTGCCCGCGTGGCGGGCTGTGAGATGAGGAGACACAAGATGAGTGCTATGAGCTGGATTCGTGGCTTCAACGCCACGGTTGGTCGCCTGGCCCCGGATCTCGCGGCCAGCAAGATGCACCGGGCCTTTCTGACACCGCGCGAGCTGCCGCCACGCGACTGGGAGCTGCCGCTGTTGGCGGAGGCTGAGCGCATCACCCTGCGCTTCGGTTTGTCTGCCCTGCGCTGGGGGCAGGGGCCGGCGGTGCTCCTGCTGCATGGCTGGGAGGGTCGTCCTACGCAGTTTGCCGAGCTGATTCGTGCCCTGGTGCGCGCCGGCTATGGTGTGGTCGCCCTGGATGCACCGGCTCATGGGCGCTCGCCGGGACACGAGGCCAATGTGGTGCTGTTCGCCCGCGCCCTGCTGGAGGCGGCGGGTGAGTTGCCGCCGCTGCGGGCGGTGATCGGCCATTCGCTGGGTGGCGCCAGTGCCTTGCTGGCCACCCAGCTCGGCCTGCGCACCGAGGCGCTGGTGACTATCGCCGCGCCGGCGCGCATCCTCGGTGCGCTGCGGCGCTTCGCCCACTTTGTCGGGTTGCCCCAGCAGGCGCGAGCGCGCTTCGTGCGCATGGTCGAACAGAGCGCCGGCATGCCGGCCGCGCAGCTCGATGTGGAGCGTTATCGCCTGGATTTCCCTGGGCTGGTGGTGCACGCCGAAGACGATCCCATGGTGCCCTATGGCGAGGCGCAGAACATCCACGCGGCCTGGCCCGGCAGCCGCCTGCTGCGCCTGGAAAGCGGCGGTCACAGCAAGCCGCTGGGCGATCGGCAGGTGGTCGAGGCAGTGCTGGAGTTGCTCGGCAGCGCCGACCTGCAAAGCGTCGCCAACCGCCGCATACGGGCTGCCGCATCCTGAGTGCCAGGCGCTACGCTGGCCCTAACGCGGTACACTCCCTTTCATGTGCCCACTGCGCTGAAGTTGTGCTTCGCGGCCAGTGGGCGCCGTCACAGCAGCCAATGCCGTTTGGTGAGGGGGGATGACATGGGCCTGACGATGGATGTGGTGCTGCAGCGCGCGCGCCCGGTGCTGCCGGTGCTGGTGATCGAGGATTGCGCGCTGGCGGTGGACCTGGCGCGTGCGCTCTATGCCGGCGGCGTCGAGGTGCTCGAAGTCACCCTGCGCACGCCGCGCGCCCTGGATGCCCTGGCGGCGATTCGCCAGGAACTGCCGCAGTTGCTGGTAGGGGCGGGCACGGTGATTCATGCCGAGCAGTTCCAGGAGGCTCGCGATGCCGGCGCGCAGTTCGCCGTCAGCCCGGGCTGCACCGAGCGCCTGGCGGCGGCGGCCGATGACTCGGGGCTGCCCTACCTGCCGGCAGTGATGACGCCTTCGGAAGTGTTGCTGGCCCTGGAGTACGGTTACCGCTCGCTGAAGCTGTTCCCGGCCAACGGCAATACCAGCGTGAAGATGCTGAAGAGCTTCAAGGGGCCGTTTACCGGCATCCGTTTCTGCCCCACCGGCGGCATCACCGCGGACAACTTGCTGAGCTTCCTGCGCCTGCCCAACGTGGCCTGCGTCGGCGGTACCTGGATCGCCCCGGACAACCTGATCCGCGCCCGCGCCTGGGACCAGATCACCCAGCTGGCCAGCGAGGCCCGCGCCCTGGCGGCCAGTGTCGAGGTCAAGCCGTGAGCTGGGACCTGCCAACGCCCTTCGTCATCGACCTGCAGGTTGCGGCCGACGACATCGACGGCTTGGGGCATGCCAACAACGCCGTCTACGTCAGCTGGCTGGAGCGCTGCGCCTGGCGCCACTCGCAGCACCTGGGGCTGGACCTGGCCGAATACCGCCGGCTGGACCGCGCCATGGCCGTGCTGCGCCACGAGATCGACTACCTGGCCAGCGCCTACGAGGGCGAGGAACTGCAGATGGCCACCTGGATCGTCGAGTCCGACCACAAGCTGAAAATGACCCGGCGCTTCCAGCTGTGGCGTCCGTCAGACGCCACCACGCTGCTGCGCGCGCAGACCACCTTCGTCTGCATCGAGCTGTCCACTGGCAAGCCCAGGCGCATGCCGGCGGAGTTCGTCGAGGGCTACGGGCAGGCGCTGCTGGAACCCTATCCGCTGCAGCTCTAGTTGAGCAGTGGCGCGAGGAAGGCCGCGCCCGGCTTGACGATGATCGCGAACTGGCGCGTCTCGCCCGGTCCCAGCAACACCGATTGCGTTGCCCCCGGCCCCTGGCCGCCGCAATAGCCGGCAGAGGAGATGGCCACCGCCAGGCTCACCTGACCGCTGGGCAGGTCCAGCGCGGTACGCTCGCCGGGGCCGAGGCTCGCCGCCACTTCGCGGTTCACATACAAGTCCACGTTGCAGGCGTTCGGCGCGTTGCTGTCGCGGCTGAAGATCAGCCGACCCGGTTCGCCCGGTGCCGGCGCCGGTGGCTGGACCTGGACGCCGCGTGGCAGTGGTTCGGCGGCCTGGGCTAGGGTGGCGAGCAGGCACAGGGCGAGTAGTGAATGGCGCGACATGCGGTTCTCCGTTCGGCTCCTTGTCGTGTGGCCATCTTGCACCAGGCGGGCGGGGCCTTAAACTGTGCGCCCCGTTTTTCCGGACTGTCCCATGCAAATCGCCCTGGCCCCCATGGAGGGGCTGGTCGACGAGATCCTGCGCGATGTGCTGACCCGTGTCGGCGGCATCGACTGGTGCGTCACCGAGTTCATCCGCGTCTGCGACCGCCTGCTGCCCGAGACCGCCTACCACAAGCTGGCGCCCGAACTGGCCGAGGGGGCGCTGACCCGCGCCGGCACGCCGATGCGCGTGCAGCTGCTCGGCTCAGACCCGGTTTGCCTGGCTGATAACGCGGCGTTTGCCTGCAGCCTCGGCGCGCCGGTGATCGACCTCAACTTCGGCTGCCCGGCCAAGACGGTGAACAAGTCGCGCGGTGGTGCCGTATTGCTCAAGGAGCCGGAGCTGCTGCACGCCATCGTGCGCGAGGTGCGTCGCGCAGTGCCGGCCGCGATTCCGGTCACTGCCAAGATGCGCCTGGGCTTCGACAGCCCGGACGCCGCCCCGGAGTGTGCGCAGGCCCTGGCCGAGGGCGGCGCCGCGCAGCTGGTGGTGCACGCACGGACCAAGGTCGACGGCTACAAGCCGCCGGCGCACTGGGAGTGGGTGGCGCGGGTGCAGGACGTGGTGGCGGTGCCGGTGTTCGCCAATGGCGAGATCTGGAGCGTCGATGACTGGCGGCGTTGCCGCGAAATCAGCGGCGCCGAGAACATCATGCTCGGGCGCGGCCTGGTCTCGCGTCCGGACCTGGCACGGCAGATCGCCGCCGCACGCGCCGGCGACGAAGTCCTGCCGATGCGCTGGGACGAGCTGTTGCCGCTGCTGCAGGACTTCTGGCGGCAGGCCCGGCGCAAGCTGGCGCCGCGCTACGCGCCGGGGCGTCTCAAGCAGTGGCTGGCCATGCTCACCCGCAGCTATCCCGAGGCCGTCGCGCTGTTCGCCGAGATACGCCGGGAGAACGATTGCGCGCGTATCGACGCCTTGCTCAACCCGCTGCAACCCGCCTCTTGAAATCCGCCAGGGCATCCACATCTAGTGGGTGTGGGATGCCGAAGTCGGGTCCCGCGACCAGACACTTGCTGATTATTCAGGAGATGCGCCATGAGCAACGTCCTTTCCCTGGCCCCGCTGTTCCGCCAGTCCGTCGGTTTCGATCGTTTCAACGACCTGTTCGAGTCGGCGCTGCGCAGCAGCGAGAACGGCAGTTCCTATCCGCCCTACAACGTCGAGAAGCATGGCGATGACCAGTACCGCATCGTGGTGGCGGCCGCCGGCTTCCGTGAAGAAGACCTGGAGCTACAGGTTGAGCGCGGCGTGCTGACCGTCACCGGTGGCAAGCGCGAACGCGCGGCCGAGAGCGTCAGCTACCTCTACCAGGGCATCGCCCAGCGTGGCTTCAAGCTCTCGTTCCGCCTGGCCGACCATATCGAGGTGAAGGCTGCCGCGCTGTCCCATGGTCTGCTGAATATCGACCTGGTGCGTGTCGTACCGGAAGAGGCCAAACCCAAGCGCATTCCCATCGGCGGTGACAAGCCGGCGCTGGAAGGCTGACCGACAGCCGCTTGAGAGAAGGGCACCTGTGGGTGCCCTTCTGCATTTCAGTGGCTGCGATTGGCCTGTAGCAGGTCGTGGAATTCCGCTAGCGGCACCGGCTTGCTGAACAGGTAACCCTGGTAATGATGGCAGCCCTGCTGGAGGAGGAACTCCAGCTGTTCGGCCTGCTCCACGCCTTCGGCGATCACCTGCAGATTGAGGCTGCGGGCCATGGCGACGATGGCGCGGATGATCTCGGCATCGTTGGGGTCGCTGGTGGCATCACGGACGAACGACTGGTCGATCTTCAGCACATCCACCGGCAGGCGCTTGAGGTAGGTCAGCGAGCTGTAGCCCGTGCCGAAGTCGTCCATGGCGAAGCTCAGGCCGAGTTTCTTCAGGCGGCGCATCTTGGCGATGGTGTCGTCGAGGTTATGAATGACGATGCCTTCGGTGATCTCCAGCTTGAGCATGCTGGCCGGTAGTTTGCTCTGCTCGAGACAGCGCTCAACGCGTTCGACGAAGTCGTTCTGGCGAAACTGCCGTGGGCTGATGTTGACGCACAACTGAAAGGACTCGCGGTCAACCAGGCCTTCGTGCATCAGGCGGGAACCGACATGGCAGGCTTCATTGAGTATCCAGGCCCCGGCCTCGAGAATCAGTCCGCTCTCCTCCAGAACCTGAATGAAGTGCGCCGGTGACTGCATACCCAGTGTCGGGTGATTCCAGCGCAGCAGCGCTTCCGCCCCAATCACGCTGCCGGCGCGTGCATCTACCTGGGGTTGCAGGTACAGCTCGAATTCGCCGCGGGCAAGGGCCAGGTGCAAATCGTTCTCCAGGCGCAGGCGTTCGCTAGCGGCCTCCTGCATCGCTTTACGAAAGATCTGTACCGTATTGCGGCCCGAGTCTTTGGCTCGGTAAAGCGCGATGTCGGCGCGCTTGAGCAGGTCGGTAGGGTTGTCGCCGTGGTCCGGTAGCAGGGCGATGCCAATGCTCGGTGTCACCTGCAGGCGATGGCCCTCCAGCAGCATGGGCTCGGCCAGCAGACCGCGCAGTTTTTCGGCGACCTGGCGGACCTGGCGGGTGATCTCGTTGCGCTTGCCTTCGAGGCCGGAAATCAGCACCACGAACTCGTCGCCACCCAGGCGCGCCACGGTGTCCTCCTGGCGCACGCTGGCTTCCAGGCGCGCGGTCACCATCTTCAGTACGGCATCGCCTACCGGATGGCCGAGCGAGTCATTGATGTGCTTGAAGTGGTCAAGATCGAGAAACAGCAGGGCGCCATGCAGGTCGTGGCGTTTGAGCAGCGCGATCTGCTGGACGAGCCGGTCCATTAAGAGTGCACGGTTGGGCAGGTTGGTCAGGGGGTCGTGGTAGGCCAGGTGTTGGGCTTGGGCCTGGGCCGCTTTCAGCTCACCGATGTCGCGCGCCGTAAGCAGCAGGCAGGGTGTGCCGTTCAGTTCAATGGGCTCGACCGAAACCTCCACCAGCTGCAGTTTGCCGCTGCGGTGCTGGCCATGCATTTCCAGGTGGTAGACACGGCCATCACGGAGGATGGCCTCGACCATGCGTTGTCGCTCCTCCGGGTTGACCCAGACCTGCAATTCCGCAGCGGTGCGGCCGATGACCTCCTCGGGGCGATAGCCGGTCAGGCGGCAGAAGCCCTCATTGACTTCGATGAAGCGGCCGCTGTCGCGCTCGGTGATCGTGATGGCGTCCGGACTGGAGTGAAAGGCCTTGGCGAATTTCTCCTGGCTGGCCTTGAGCGCGGCCTCCGCTGCCTGCCGCTCGGTGATGTCGCGGAACGTGGTGGTGATGCACAGTTGGCGGTCGACACGGATGAAACGGCTCGATACCACACAGGTGAGTTCGTTGCCGCCCTTGGTGCGGAAGCGTGCAATCTCGCTGCTCAGATGCTGGTCCTGGCTCAGCTTGGCAAACAGCTGGTTGCGCTGCTGCTCGTCGACCCAGAAACCTACTTCCGGCGCGCTCCGCCCGACTATCTCCTCGGGGGACCAGCCAAAGGTCTGGCTGAAGCTGGGGTTGATCTCGACAAATACCCCATCGCGTATGCGTGACACGCAGATAGGTTCAGGGCTGGCCTGGAACAGGGTGACGAATTTTTCCTCGGAGGAAGCCAGGCGCTGCTCGCGCTGCACTCGCTCGGTGATGTCCATGAGAATGCCGGCCATGCGCAATGGCTGGCCCTCCGGGTCCCGGTGAAGCTTGGCGGTGCTTTCCAGGTAGCGCGTTTCGCCGTTGTCCAGGCGGATTCGATAGGTGACCTGGTACTCGCGTTGTGCCTGTTCGAGTATCTCGCGATACGCCTGGCGCATGAGCTTTTGGTCCTGCTCTGGCACCCGTTGGAAGAATTGACTGGACTTGCCGTGGTAAGGCTCGCCGGCGAGGCCATGCAGGCTGGCGGCGCGGCCTGAGCTGTACAGGGTGTCGCTGGGGATGTGCCAGTCCCAAGTGCCTAGGTTGGCTGATTCCAGTGCCAGATTCAGGCGCTCCTGGCTGTCGTGCAGGGCCTGCTGCTGCTGCTGTTGCTCGGTGATGTCGCGCACCACGCCGATGACCTGTTTGCAGCCGTTGGCATCGGTTTGGGGGCGTCCGCTGATTTCCAGCCAGTGCAAGCTGCCATCCGGCCAATGGATCCGGTGCCTAAGGGGAGCTGCCATCGGATGGCCGTTGAGCACTTGCTGGAACAGCTGCCGGACTTTGGCGCGGTCCTCCTCGGGGATCAGCTCGATGTAATCGACCGTACGTCGCAGCGGCTGCTTGGGGTCCAGGCCAAACAGGGCTTGTGCGCCGCGAGACCAGCTGACCCTGCCGCTCTCGATGTCCCAATACCACGCGCCCAGGTGCGCACCGTTCAGGGCCGCGAGCAACAGTGGTGCGTTTTGCCAGGTCTTTTCGAACTCGGCCGGGTCCAGGGCAGGTATATGAGGGAAAGGCGGTTGCTTGGGTGGTTTGGACATCAGGTTTCTCGTCCGCCGCTCGGTGCGCTCGGCCTGCGGCTGGAATGCCCGCCGTAGAGGTGCTCAAGCGTTTTTTCTTATGATTATGGCGTCAAATTAGCCGCTGTATGGCTTTCAAGGCAAGCGCTGCGCCTCCAGCAGTGCCATGAAGGCTCTGGCCGCATTGGACAGCGTGCGCTCGCGGTGCAGGATGTAGCCCAGGCGTCGCTGCAACTGAATACCCGGCAGCGGCAGGCGCACCACCTGTTCATCGAGCATGGTGCGTGGCAGCACGCTCCAGGCCAGGCCGATGGAGACCATCATTTTGATCGTCTCCAGATAGTTGGTGCTCATGGCGATGTTCGGCGTCAGGCCCTGGGCCTGGAACAGGCCCTGGACGATATGGTGGGTGAAGGTGTTGCCGCCGGGAAACACCGCCGGGTGCAGCGCGACGTCGGCCAGGGTCACCGCGCCGTTGCGCGCCAGCGGGTGCTCCGGGGCGGCGACGAAGTCCAGCGGGTCGTCCCAGACCGGCACGGCGTGCACCGGCTCGCGGGTCTCGGGGGCCAGGGTGATCACCGCCAGTTCGGCGCGGCCGTGGAGAACCTCCTCATAGGCCACTTCCGAGTCGAGGAACTGGATATCCAGTGCCACCTGCGGGTACTGACGGGTAAAGGCGCGCAGCAGCGGTGGCAGGCGGTGCAGGCCGATGTGGTGGCTGGTGGCCAGGGTCAGCCGGCCGCTGACCTCGCCATTGAGGTTGGTCAGGGCGCGGCGGGTGTCGTCCAACACGTTGAGGATCTGATAGGCCCGTGGCAGCAGGGCGCGGCCGGCCTCGGTCAGGCTCACCTCGCGGCCCAGGCGGTCGAACAGGCGCGTATCCAGCTGCTGCTCCAGGCCGGCGATGCGTTTGCTCACTGCCGGCTGGGTCAGGTGCAGGCGCTCGGCAGCCTCGGAGAAGCTGCCGGCTTCGGCGATGGCGATGAAGGCATTGAGGTTGGCCAGGTCCATGGGATTCCGTGTGGCGAGCTGTTTTGCGGGTTATAGCGCATCGCATTCCAGTCAGGAATGCTTTGAATAAAAAATATGAATTGGAGTTATTTGATCCAAATCCCTAGGATCGCCCCATCAGCAGAAGGGTTATCAGCCCTCGCACCGCACATGACCTGATCGAGGACATAAGCAAATGGCCGGCAAGACGCTCTACGACAAGCTTTGGGATATGCACGAGGTGAAGCGCCGCGACGACGGTTCGTCGCTGATCTACATCGACCGGCAGATCCTCCACGAAGTGACCTCGCCGCAGGCCTTCGAAGGGCTGCGTCTGGCCGGGCGCAAGCCGTGGCGCGTCGACGCCAATATCGCCACCCCGGACCACAACGTGCCGACCACCAAGGCCGAGCGCCAGGGCGGCCTGGAAGCCATCGTCGATGAAGTGTCGCGCATCCAGGTGCAGACCCTCGACGAGAACTGCGATGACTTCGGCATCCTCGAATTCAAGATGAACGACAGCCGCCAGGGCATCGTTCACGTGGTCGGCCCGGAGCAGGGCGCCACCCTGCCGGGCATGACCGTGGTCTGCGGTGACTCGCACACTTCCACTCATGGCGCCTTCGGTGCGCTGGCTCATGGCATCGGCACTTCGGAGGTGGAGCACGTGCTCGCCACCCAGTGTCTGGTGGCCAAGAAGATGAAGAACATGCAGGTGCGTGTCGAAGGCCAGTTGCCCTTCGGTGTCACCGCCAAGGACATCGTTCTGGCCATCATCGGCAAGATCGGCACCGCCGGCGGTAACGGACATGCCCTGGAATTCGCCGGCAGCGCCATCCGTGATCTGTCCATGGAAGGCCGCATGACCATCTGCAATATGGCCATCGAGGCCGGTGCCCGCGTTGGTCTGGTGGCTGTTGATGACAAGACCATCGCCTATGTCGAAGGCCGTCCGTTTGCGCCCAAGGGCGCCGACTGGGCCAAGGCAGTCGAGCAGTGGAAAGGCTTGGTGTCCGACGCTGATGCGCAGTTCGATACCGTGGTCGAGCTGAAGGCCGAAGACATCAAGCCGCAGGTGTCCTGGGGCACCTCGCCGGAGATGGTTCTGGCTGTGGATGAGACGGTGCCGGACCCGGCAGCCGAGGCCGACCCGGTCAAGCGCGACTCCATCGTCCGCGCCCTCAAGTACATGGGACTGACCGCCAATCAGCCGATCACCGAGATCAAGCTGGACCGCGTGTTCATCGGCTCCTGCACCAACTCGCGTATCGAAGACCTGCGCGCCGCCGCCGAGGTGGCGAAGGGTCGCAAGGTCGCCGCTACCGTCAAGCAGGCGCTGGTGGTGCCGGGTTCTGGTCTGGTCAAGGCGCAGGCCGAGCAGGAAGGTCTGGACAAGATCTTCATCGAGGCTGGCTTCGAATGGCGCGAGCCGGGCTGCTCCATGTGCCTGGCGATGAACCCGGACAAGCTGGGCAGCGGCGAGCATTGCGCCTCGACCTCCAACCGCAACTTCGAAGGCCGTCAGGGCGCCGGTGGCCGTACCCACCTGGTCAGCCCGGCCATGGCCGCGGCAGCTGCCGTGACCGGTCACTTCATCGACGTGCGCGAACTGATCCAGGCCTGAGGAGACAGATGATGAAAGCCTTTACCCAACACACTGGCCTGGTGGCTCCGCTGGATCGTGCCAACGTCGACACCGACCAGATCATTCCCAAGCAGTTTCTGAAATCCATCAAGCGCACCGGCTTCGGCCCGAACCTGTTCGACGAGTGGCGCTATCTGGATGTGGGGCAGCCGAATCAGGACTGCTCGAACCGTCCGCTGAACAAGGACTTCGTGCTGAACTTCCCGCGCTATCAGGGCGCTAGCGTGCTGCTGGCCCGCGAGAACTTCGGCTGCGGTTCGAGCCGCGAGCACGCGCCATGGGCACTGGACGAATACGGTTTCCGCACCGTGATCGCGCCGAGCTTTGCCGACATCTTCTTCAACAACAGCTTCAAGAACGGCCTGCTGCCGATCATCCTCAAGGATGAAGAGGTCGATGCGCTGTTCCAGCAGGCCGAGGCCACCGAGGGCTACCAGCTGATCGTGGACCTGGCGGCACAGACCGTGACCCGTCCGGATGGCGTGCAGTACAGCTTCGAGATCGATGCCTTCCGCAAGCACTGCCTGCTCAATGGTCTGGACGACATCGGCCTGACCCTGCAGGACGCTGAAGCTATCAAGGCCTTCGAAGCCAAACACCAGCAGAGCAGCCCCTGGCTGTTCGGCGCGATCAAGTAATAAGGATTGAGCATGAGCAAGCAGATTCTGGTTCTCCCGGGCGATGGTATCGGCCCGGAAATCATGGCCGAGGCGGTCAAGGTGCTGAACCTGGCCAATGAGAAGTACAGCCTCGGTTTCGAGCTGTCCTTCGATGATCTGGGTGGCGCCGCCATCGACCGTTACGGCGTGCCGCTGGCCGATGAGACCCTGGAACGCGCCCGCGCCGCCGATGCCGTGCTGCTCGGCGCCGTTGGTGGTCCGAAGTGGGACACCATCGATCCGGCCATCCGTCCGGAGCGCGGCCTGCTGAAGATCCGCTCGCAGCTGGGCCTGTTCGGCAACCTGCGTCCGGCCATTCTCTACCCGCAACTGGCCGAGGCCTCCAGCCTCAAGCCGGAAGTGGTGGCCGGCCTGGATATCCTCATCGTCCGTGAGCTGACCGGTGGCATCTACTTCGGCCAGCCGCGCGAGAGCAAGGTGCTGGAAAACGGCGAGCGCATGGCCTACGACACCCTGCCGTACAGCGAGAGCGAAATCCGCCGCATCGCCAAGGTCGGCTTCGACATGGCCATGGTGCGCAACAAGAAGCTCTGCTCGGTCGACAAGGCCAACGTGCTGGCCTCCAGCCAGCTGTGGCGCGCCGTGGTCGAGGAAGTGGCCAAGGACTATCCGGAGGTCGAGCTGTCGCACATGTATGTCGACAACGCCGCCATGCAGCTGGTCCGTGCGCCCAAGCAGTTCGACGTGATGGTCACCGACAACATGTTCGGCGACATCCTCTCCGACGAGGCCTCCATGCTCACCGGCTCCATCGGTATGCTGCCGTCGGCATCCCTGGACGCCAACAACAAGGGCATGTACGAGCCGTGCCATGGTTCGGCACCGGACATTGCCGGCAAGGGCATCGCCAACCCGCTGGCGACCATCCTCTCGGTGTCGATGATGCTGCGTTACAGCTTCAACCAGTCCGCTGCCGCTGACGCCATCGAGCTTGCCGTGAGCAAGGTGCTGGATCAGGGCCTGCGCACCGGCGACATCTGGTCGGAAGGCAAGACCAAAGTTGGCACCGCCGGCATGGGTGATGCGGTAGTCGAAGCGCTGCGTAGTCTGTAATCTTTCCAGCCCCGTCGTGACTGTAGCGGCGGGCTGTTAACAAGGGTGTAGTCGTTATGAAACGTGTAGGTCTGATCGGTTGGCGCGGTATGGTCGGTTCCGTGCTCATGCAGCGCATGCTGGAAGAGCGTGACTTCGACCTGATCGAGCCGGTGTTCTTCACCACCTCCAATGTCGGCGGCCAAGGGCCTGCCGTGGGCAAGGACATTGCCCCGCTGAAGGATGCCTACAGCATCGACGAGCTGAAGAGCCTCGATGTGATCCTGACCTGCCAGGGCGGCGACTACACCAACGAAGTCTTCCCCAAGCTGCGTGAAGCCGGCTGGAACGGCTACTGGATCGACGCGGCCTCCAGCCTGCGCATGGCCGATGACTCGGTCATCGTGCTGGACCCGGTCAACCGCAAGGTGATCGACCAGTCGCTGGACGCCGGCACCAAGAACTACATCGGCGGCAACTGCACCGTCAGCCTGATGCTGATGGCCCTGGGTGGCCTGTACGAAGCCGGTCTGGTCGAGTGGATGAGCGCCATGACCTACCAGGCGGCTTCCGGTGCCGGCGCACAGAACATGCGCGAGCTGATCAAGCAGATGGGCGCCATTCACGGCGCCGTGGCTGATGATCTGGCCAACCCGGCCAGCGCCATCCTCGACATCGACCGCAAGGTCGCCGAAACCATGCGCGGCGAAGCCTTCCCGGTCGACAATTTCGGCGTGCCGCTGGCCGGCAGCCTGATCCCCTACATCGACAAGGAACTGCCCAACGGTCAGAGCCGTGAAGAGTGGAAGGGCCAGGCCGAGACCAACAAGATCCTCGGTCGCATCAAGAGCCCGATCCCGGTGGACGGCCTGTGCGTGCGTATCGGTGCCATGCGTTGCCACAGTCAGGCACTGACCATCAAGCTGAACAAGGATGTGCCGCTGGCCGACATCGAGGGCTTGATCAGCCAGCACAATCCCTGGGTCAAGCTGGTGCCGAACACCCGCGAGGCGAGCATCCGCGATCTCGGCCCGACTGCCGTCACCGGTACCCTGAGCGTCCCGATCGGCCGTCTGCGCAAGCTCAACATGGGCTCGCAGTATCTCGGCGCCTTTACCGTCGGCGACCAGCTGCTGTGGGGGGCGGCCGAGCCGCTGCGGCGGATGCTGCGCATCCTGCTGGAGCGTTGATCGTTCAGGTGGGTTGAGAAGGGCCGGTCCGAGACCGGCCCTTTTTATTTTCCGGGCCGTACAGGGTAGAGTGCCGCTCCATGAGGTGTATCTAGAGGTTTCTCGATGTCCAAGACTGTTGATCTCGCCGTGATCGGCGCCACCGGCACCGTTGGCGAGGCCCTGGTGCAACTGCTCGAGGAGCGCGAGTTCCCGGTCGGCAACCTGCACCTGTTGGCGGGCGGCGATTCCGCGGGGCAGTCCGTGCCCTTCCGTGGCAAGAATCTGCGGGTACGTGAGCTTGCTGGCTTCGATTTCACTCAAGTGGGGCTGGCATTCTTCGCCGCTGGTGAAGCAGTCAGCCGGCAATACGCCGACAAGGCTGTTGCGGCCGGTTGTACGGTGATCGACCTGAGTGGTGCGCTGGCGCAGGCGTTGCCGGTCGTTCCGGAGGCCAATGCCGAAGCGCTGGCGAATTTGCGTGCGCCCTATCTGGTGAGCAGTCCTGCGCCGGCCGCCACTGCTCTGGCTGCCGTGCTGGGGCCGCTGCGCGATCAGCTCGGTCTGCGTCGGGTCGTCCTCAATGCCGCGTTGGCGGTTTCTACTCTGGGGCGTGCCGGTATTGCCGAGTTGGCCCGGCAGACTACCGAGTTGCTCAACATGCGCCCGCTGGAGCCACAGCTGTTGGATCGCCAGGTGGCGTTCAACCTGTTGGCCCAGGTGGGTGAGCTGGAGGAGGGCGGTCATGCCCGACTCGAACGGCGGGTGGCGACAGAGCTGAAGCAGGTGCTGGGTATCGAGGGCCTCAAGGTTTCGGTCAGCTGCAGTCTGGCGCCGGTATTCTTTGGCGATAGCCTGGCGGTCTGTCTGCAGACCGATAAGCCGGTGGATGTGCCGGCTGTCGCTGCCTTGTTGGCGCAGCAGTCCGCAATAGAGCTGGTCGAAACCGGCGATTATCCGACCGTGGTTGGTGATGCAGTGGGGCAGGATGAGTTGTATGTAGGGCGCCTGCGGGCGGGGCTGGACGATCCAGCGGAGCTTAATTTGTGGATTGCGTCAGATAATGTGCGAAAAGGCTCTGCGCTCAATGCTGTGCAAATTGGTGAGTTGTTGATAAAACACTATCTGTAAAAGATACTTAGCCCCAAATTTGAAGAATTATTCTAGCTTGGCAATACTGTTTTGGTAGTGCGCTGACGGGGAGTCGCTTTCGGGCGGGTGCAGGCAGCGCACTTCAAATCCTCTCGTCCAACGAGAAAAAAAGATAAAACAAGGGATTACGCTATGGTTCGGGTTCGCAAACTGGTGCTGGCAATTGCGGCTGCTTCCGCGCTGACCTCCGGTACGGCACATGCACTGGGACTGGGAGAAATCGACCTGCAGTCCTCGCTGAGCCAACCGCTGGTGGCGGAGATCGAGCTGCTCGAGGTGCGTGATCTGGCTCAGGGCGAGGTAATCCCCAGCCTGGCGTCGCCCGAGGAGTTCAACAAGGCCGGCGTCGATCGTCAGTACTTCCTGACCGATCTCAAGTTCACGCCGGTTATCAAGCCCAACGGCAAGAGCGTGATTCGCATCACCTCCACCAAGCCGGTGCGCGAGCCTTACGTCAACTTCCTGGTCGAAGTGCTGTGGCCCAATGGCCGCTTGCTGCGTGAGTACACCCTGCTGCTCGATCCGCCGATGTACTCGCCGACGCCTGTGGTTAGCACCGCTCCGCGCCTGCCGGTCGCAACTGCTCCTGCACCGCGTCCGCAAACCGTTGCGCCGACCCCGCGCCCGGTTACTCCTTCGGCCAGTGCGCCGGTGCGCCCGGCAGCTCCAGCTGCGCCGGCTCCCGTCGCGGCAAGCAAGATCGAGGGGGATCAGTACAAGACCACTTCCAGCGACACGCTGTGGGAAATCGCCCAGAGCAGCCGCCAGAGCGGCAGCGTACATCAGGCCATGCTGGCGATTCTCGATCTCAACCCGAATGCCTTTGTTGGCGGCAATATCAACCGCCTGAAGAGCGGCCAGGTGCTGCGTCTGCCCACCGATGCGCAGATCAAGAGTCGTAGCCAGGCCGAGGCCCTGGCCCAGGTCACCGAGCAGAACAATGCCTGGCGCGAAGGGCGTAGCGTAGCGGCCAGTACCTCGCGTCAGCTGGATGCCACCAAGCGCGACAGCGCGGGTGCCGCACCGGCCAAGGCCGAGAGCAAAGACAGCCTGAAACTGGTCTCTGCCGACTCCGGCAAGTCCACTGCTGGCAGCGAGAAGGGCAAGGGCGACAGCAAGGCGCTCAACGATCAGCTGGCGGTTACCAAGGAAAGCCTGGACTCGACTCGTCGTGAAAACGAGGAGCTGAAAGGGCGCATGACCGACCTGCAGAGCCAGGTGGACAAGCTGCAGCGCCTGATCGAGCTCAAGGATAATCAACTGGCCAAGCTGCAGAGCGATCTTGCTCAGCAGGGCAAGGCTGCCGCTCCGGCCCAGTCGGCCACTCCGGCTGCCGAAGTCAAGCCAGCGGCGCCGGTCACCGAGGCCAAGCCTGCCGAGGTCAAGCCGGCGGAAGTGAAGCCGGCCGAGAAACCGGCAGCTACTGATTTCAATTACGAAGAGCCGGCAGTGAAAAGCGAGCCGGTCAAGCCTGCCGAGAAGCCGGTAGCCCCGGCTGCAGAAAAACCAGCCCAACCGGCCAAGCCTGTGCAGCCGGCCAAGCCGGTTGCTCCAGTGGTGAAGGAGCCCGAGCCGCAGAGCATGCTCGATGAGTTGCTGGCCAACCCCATGCTGCTTGGTGCCGTGGGCGGTGGTGCGCTGCTGGCCCTGCTCATCGGCCTGATGGTGCTGTCGCGCCGCAACGCCATGAAGGAAGCAGAGTTGCAGGACAGCCTGGCTCCGGAATCGTCCAGCGATTCCTTTGCCAGCGAGATGGATCTGCCGGACGACAGCTTTGCCGGTCTGGACGATGCCTCCGACGACACCCAGGTACGTGACAAGGCTGAAGAGCGCGTCGCTCCGCAGACCGCCGATGCGCTGGGCGAGGCTGATATCTACATCGCCTACGGCAAGTTCACTCAGGCCGCCGAGCTGTTGCAGAACGCGCTCAATGACGAGCCGCAACGCAGTGACCTGCGCCTCAAGCTGATGGAAGTCTACGCCGAGCTCGGTGATCGCGACGGCTTTGCCCGTCAGGAGCAAGAGCTGCGCGAGATTGGCGGCTCCGCCGGTGCTGTCGATCAACTGAAGGCCAAGTACCCGGCCATGGCTGCTGCTGCTTTTGCGGGTGGTGTCGCGGTTGCTGCCGCCGACAGCGATCTGGATAGCTTCAGCCTGGATGATCTGACGCTCGATGAGCCGGTTGCCAAGCCTGCCGCCGCGCCGGCCGATCTGGATGACTCCTTCGACCTGAGCCTGGATGATCTGGATGTAGGACGCGACGAATCGGCAGCTCCCGCTGCTGTTGCAGACACAACTCTGGATGATCTGGGGCTGGACTTTGATACGCCTGCCGCTCCGGCCAGCAACGCTACGGCTGACATGGAGTTCGACCTGGATCTGGGGGGTGACAGCCTTTCGCTCGGCGACGATCTGGCTGATTTCAGCCTGGATCTGGAGGCCGAAAGCAAGCCGGCTGCTGCTGTCGAAGACGACTTCATGCTCAGCCTGGACGATGAGCCCGCCGCTCCGGCTGCCGTAAGCAGTGATCTCGAGCTGGACATGCCGGCCGATTTCGATCTGTCGTTGGCCGACGAGACTCCCGCCACCCCGGCTGAGGACAGCTTCGCCGCACAGCTTGACGAGGTATCCGCCGAGCTGAACGAACTGAGCAGCGGTCTGGCTGACGAACTGCCGGTTGTGCAGCCCGAAGCCGCCCCCGCCGCAGCAGGTCTGGATATGGACGACGACTTCGACTTCCTCTCGGGTACCGACGAGACCGCTACCAAGCTGGACCTGGCCCGTGCCTACATCGATATGGGTGATAGCGAAGGTGCCCGCGACATCCTCGACGAAGTGATCGCCGAGGGTAGCGAAGGTCAGCAGCAGGAAGCGCGCGAGCTGATCTCCAAGCTGAGCTGATCCATGTCTGAAGCACCATCACCAGGGGCGGCCGAAATGGCCGCCCCTGGCGTTTCCAGAATTGCCCTGGGTATCGAGTACAAGGGCGCACGTTATCGTGGGTGGCAGCGCCAGGAGAGCGGTGTGCCCTCGGTGCAGGCGGCGCTGGAAAAGGCGTTGTCGCAGGTCGCGGCCGAGCCGGTCAGCCTGATGTGCGCCGGGCGCACCGATGCCGGCGTACATGCCAGCGGCCAGGTGGTGCACTTCGATACCCGCGTTGAGCGGCCGCTCAAGGCCTGGATCATGGGCGGCAATGCC
The DNA here is from genome assembly GCF_900156545.1 of Aquipseudomonas alcaligenes. GTDB lineage: Bacteria > Pseudomonadota > Gammaproteobacteria > Pseudomonadales > Pseudomonadaceae > Aquipseudomonas > Aquipseudomonas alcaligenes_A. The sequence continues at coordinate 113,260 of NZ_FTNW01000002.1, read as the reverse complement.
AACCTCCCGCCTGATATCAGCGTGACCTGGGCCAAGGTGATGCCGGCGGAGTTCCATGCGCGTTTCAAGGCCTTCGCCCGACGCTATCGCTACGTGATCTACAACGATCCGATCCGCCCGGCGCACTTGGCCGAGGAGGTCACCTGGAACCATCGTCCGCTGGACGTGGCGCGCATGCGCGAGGCGGCCGCTCACCTGGTCGGCACCCACGACTTCACCTCGTTCCGTGCCGTGCAGTGCCAGGCCAAGTCGCCGGTGAAAACGGTGCACCATCTGGAGGTGATCGAGCACGGCCGTTTCATCGTCGTCGACGTGCGCGCCAATGCCTTCCTTCATCATATGGTGCGCAACTTCGCCGGGGTGCTGATGACCATCGGTGCCGGCGAGCGCGAGCCAGACTGGGTGGCCGAGGTGCTGGCCGCACGTGATCGGCGTGCCGGCGGCGTCACCGCCCATCCCTACGGTCTGTATCTGGTTCAGGTGGAGTACCCGCCGGAGTTCGAGCTGCCGCAGCGTTATCTGGGGCCGCATTTTCTCTCCGCGCTGCCGCAAAGCTTCGGCTGAAACTGCTTCGTGGCTTTGTTAACATCAGATTTTATTTTCCAGAAGGTGCCTGCACGTTGACTGCCGTTCGCGTCAAAATCTGCGGAATCACCCGAGTCGAGGATGCCTTGGCCGTCGCTGCGGCAGGTGCCGATGCCATCGGTTTGGTGTTCTATGCCAAGAGTCCGAGGGCGGTGGATATCGAGCAGGCGCGCGCGATCCTCGCCGCGCTGCCACCCTTCGTGACCACCGTTGGCCTGTTCGTCGACGCCGAGCGCAATGAGCTGGAGCGCATCCTCGCCAGCGTGCCGCTGGATCTGCTGCAGTTTCACGGCGATGAGTCGGTGCAGCAGTGCGAGGCGTTCGGGCGCCCCTATATCAAGGCGCTGCGGGTCAAGGCCGGTGACGATATCGCCGCTCAGGTGGCGCGTTATCCCAGTGCCCAGGGCATTCTGCTGGATGCCTATGTCGAGGGGGTTCCCGGAGGAACCGGCGAGGCGTTCGACTGGTCTCTGATTCCGCAGGCGCTGAGCAAGCCGCTGATCCTGGCTGGTGGCCTGCGTCCGGACAGCGTGGCCGAAGCCGTGAGCCGAGTGCGCCCCTACGCGGTGGATGTCAGCGGTGGGGTGGAGGCGAGCAAGGGCGTCAAGGATGTGGAGAAAATCGGCGCGTTCATTCGCGCGGCACGTGGCAACTGATGTGACGACGGCCGGATGCCTGCCGTCCATAAGCCATTGTGCCCCTGCCCGAGGGTGGTGACAGCCACCGAGGGCCTGAATCAGATTCGCCCGGGTCGCCGCAAGGCCCGCCGCAACAGCTACGGAGAGTAAGCATGAGCAACTGGCTGAGAGAAAAACTGATCCCCTCGATCATGCGTTCCGAGGTCAAGAAGAGCTCGGTCCCCGAAGGGCTCTGGCACAAGTGCCCGTCCTGCGATGCTGTGCTCTATCGCCCCGAACTGGAAAAGACCCTCGACGTCTGCCCCAAGTGCAACCACCACATGCGCATCGATGCGCGCGCGCGCCTCGATCTGTTCCTCGATCAGGATGGTCGCGACGAGCTGGGGGCCGAGCTGGAGCCGGTGGACCGCCTGAAGTTCCGTGACAGCAAGAAGTACAAGGATCGCCTGGCTGCCGCGCAGAAGGAGACCGGCGAGAAGGATGCGCTGATTGCCATGAGCGGCAAGCTGCAGGGCATGCCTATTGTGGCCTGCGCCTTCGAGTTCAGTTTCATGGGCGGCTCCATGGGCGCCATCGTCGGCGAGCGTTTCGTGCGTGCCGCCAACGTCGCCTTGGAAAAGCGCTGCCCGCTGGTGTGTTTCGCCGCTTCCGGCGGTGCGCGCATGCAGGAGGCGCTGATCTCGCTGATGCAGATGGCCAAGACCAGTGCAGTGCTGGCGCGCTTGCGCGAAGAAGGTATTCCTTTCATCTCCGTGCTGACCGACCCGGTCTACGGTGGTGTATCCGCCAGCCTGGCGATGCTCGGTGACGTGATCGTTGCCGAGCCGCGTGCGCTGATTGGTTTCGCCGGGCCGCGAGTGATCGAGCAGACCGTGCGCGAGAAGCTGCCGGAAGGTTTCCAGCGCAGCGAGTTCCTGCTGGAGCACGGCGCCATCGACATGATCATCCACCGCAGTGAACTGCGGCCGCGCCTGGCTCGTCTGCTGGCGCAGTTGCAGCATCTGCCGACACCTGCGGCCATTGCATGAGCCGATCCCTTGCCGACTGGCTGAGTTACCTGGAGCAGCTGCACCCCAGTGCCATCGACATGGGCCTGGAGCGTTCGCGCGAGGTGGCTCGTCGGCTGGGTCTGGGTAAGCCGGCACCGCTGGTGATCACCGTTACCGGCACCAACGGCAAGGGTTCTACCTGCGCTTTCCTGGCCTCGTTGCTGCGCGAGCAGGGGCTCAGGGTCGGCGTATACAGCTCGCCCCATCTGCTGCGTTACAACGAGCGCGTGCAGTTGCAGGGCCGCGATGCCTCCGATGACGAGCTGTGCACGGCCTTTGCCGCTGTCGAAGCGGGGCGTGAAGAAATATCCCTGACCTACTTCGAGATGGGCACCCTGGCGGCCTTCTGGCTGTTCGAGCGTGCCAGCCTGGATGCCGTGGTGCTCGAGGTCGGTCTCGGCGGGCGGCTGGATGCGGTCAACCTGGTCGATGCCGACCTGGCGCTGGTCACCAGCATCGGCCTGGATCATGCCGAGTGGCTGGGTGACACCCGCGAATCGGTGGCTTTCGAGAAAGCCGGTATTCTGCGCCAGAGCAAGCCGGCGCTGTGTGGCGACCTCGATCCGCCGCTGCCACTGTTGCAGAAAGTGGCGGAGCTGGATTGCCCGCTGTTTCTACGTGGTCGCGATTATGACCTGGCCGTGGGTGAGAGAGGCTGGCACTGGCGCGGCCTGACTGCCGACGGGCGGGTGTTGGAGCTGCATGATCTGCCGCTGCTGGACCTGCCGATGGAGAATGCCGCACTGGCCCTGCAGGCCTACGCTGCGCTGGATATAGCCTGGCAGCCCGAGCGCCTGGCGCATGCGCTGGGCGCCACGCGGGTGAGCGGGCGCCTGGAGCGGCGTCAGCTGAACTGGCAAGGCAAGTCATTGAGTCTGCTGCTCGATGTCGGTCACAACCCGCATGCCGCCGAATATCTCGCGTCGCGCCTGGCGGCGCGCCCGCTCAAGGGGCAGCGTCTGGCGGTGTTCGGCCTGCTGGCGGACAAGGACCTGATCGGCGTACTGGCGCCGCTGCAGGTCGATATCCAGGCTTGGGCCGTGACGCCGCTGGACAGTCCGCGTACCCGATCTGCCGCTGAGCTGGAGGCTGCATTGCGCAACCTGGGTGCCGAGGTGCATGCCTGCTCCAGCGTCGCCGAGGCATTGCTGGTACAGTGTGGCCGGGCGAGCGAGGATGACGAGATTCTCGTGTTCGGATCTTTCTATTGCGTGGCTGAAGCCCTGGAGTGGCTCAGCCAACAGGCGGAGGCAGGCGATGGCGGTGCTGGATAAGGGGCTCAAGCAGCGGATAGTCGGCGCGCTGGTGCTGGTAGCGCTGGCGGTGATCTTCCTGCCCATGCTGTTTTCCCGCGAGGACGAGCTGCGCCAGGTCAGCGTGGATGCCCCCGCCATGCCCGAGCGCCCGGTCATGCCGGAGATCGAACTCGAACCGGTGAGCGTGCCCGAACCGGTGGCCGAAGATGAAGTGCCGCCGGTGGAGCCGGTGCCGCAGACGCCCGCTGAAGCGCTGACGGATGTCGTGCCGCCGGCTGCTGTGCCGCAACCCGTGCAGCCGCAGGCGGTGGCGCCGCAGAAAGTCGAAGAGAAGTCCGCCAGCGGCCTGGATGCCAACAGTTTGCCGGTCAGTTGGTCGGTGCAGCTGGCCAGCCTGTCCAGCCGTGCCGGGGCCGAGAAGCTGCAGCAGACCCTGCGCAGCAAGGGCTACAACGCCTATATCCGCAGCTTCGACGGCATGAACCGGGTGTTCGTCGGGCCGGTGATCGAGCGCGCCGAGGCCGATCGTTTGCGCGACCAGCTCAATCGCCAGCAGAAGCTCAACGGCTTTGTTGTCCGCTTCCAGCCGGAAAACGGCTGATCTCCGTATGGCGCCCCGGCTTACCCGGCCGGGCGCGCTCTGTTAGAATTCGCCGCCTTTCCCGTCTGTAGGCAGCAACGTGGCATTCACTTGGGTCGATTGGGCGATCATCGCCATCATCGCCATCTCCAGTCTGATCAGCCTGCGCCGTGGCTTCTTCAAGGAGGCCCTGTCGCTGCTGACCTGGATCATCGCCGGCGTGGTCGCCTGGATGTTCGGCGGTGCCCTGTCGCAGCACCTGACGGATTTCATCGAGACGCCGTCGATGCGCGTCATCGCCGCGTGCGCCATTCTCTTCATCGTGACCCTGCTGGTCGGGGCGCTGATCAATTTCCTTATCGGTGAGCTGATCCGGGTAACCGGCCTGTCGGGCACCGATCGTTTTCTCGGCATGGTCTTCGGCGCGGCGCGCGGGGCCCTGCTGGTGGTGGTGCTGGTGGGGCTGGTGAGCCTGGCACCGGTGCAACAGGATCAGTGGTGGCAGCAGTCGACCCTGCTGCCGCATTTTCTGATGGTGGCGGACTGGTCGAAGAACCTGATTCTCAACCTGACCAGTCAGTGGCTTGCCAGCGGCATCACTGATACGCCTGAACTACCGTTCAAGGACGTGCTCTCGCAGCCCGTGCTGCCCGAGCGCCCATAGGTTTCCCGATTCACAACACAGAGGTTGCGTCACATGTGCGGCATCGTCGGTATCGTCGGTAAGTCCAACGTCAATCAGTCCCTGTATGACGCCCTTACCGTGCTCCAGCATCGCGGCCAGGACGCTGCCGGCATCGTCACCAGCCACGACGGGCGTCTGTTCCTGCGCAAGGACAACGGTCTGGTGCGCGATGTGTTCCAGCAACGCCACATGCAGCGCCTGGTGGGCCACGTCGGCATCGGCCACGTGCGCTATCCCACCGCCGGCAGCTCCAGTTCCGCCGAGGCGCAGCCGTTCTACGTCAACTCGCCGTACGGCATCACCCTGGCGCACAACGGCAACCTGACCAACGTCGAGCAGCTGTCGCGCGAGATCTACGAGTCCGACCTGCGCCACGTCAACACCAACTCCGACTCGGAAGTGCTGCTCAACGTGTTCGCCCATGAGCTGGCGGTGCGCGGCAAGCTGCAGCCGACCGAGGAAGACGTGTTTGCCGCCGTCGCCGGCGTGCACGCCCGCTGCCGTGGTGGCTATGCCGTGGTGGCGATGATCACCGGCTACGGCGTGGTCGGCTTCCGCGATCCGCATGCGATCCGCCCGATCGTCTTCGGCCAGCGTCACACCGACGAGGGCGTGGAGTACATGATCGCCTCCGAGAGCGTCGCGCTCGACGTGCTCGGTTTCAGCCTGATCCGCGACCTGGCGCCGGGCGAAGCGGTGTACATCACCGAGGATGGCAAGCTGCATACCCGGCAGTGCGCCTCCAACCCGCAGTACTCGCCGTGCATCTTCGAGCACGTCTATCTGGCCCGCCCGGACTCGCTGATGGACGGCGTGTCGGTGTACAAGGCGCGCCTGCGCATGGGCGAGAAGCTGGCCGAGAAGATCCAGCGCGAGCGCCCGGATCATGACATCGACGTGGTCATTCCGATCCCGGATACCAGCCGCACCTCCGCCCTGGAGCTGGCCAACCAGCTGGGCGTGAAATTCCGCGAAGGCTTCGTCAAGAACCGCTACATCGGCCGTACCTTCATCATGCCGGGCCAGGCCGCGCGCAAGAAATCGGTACGCCAGAAGCTCAACGCCATCGACCTGGAGTTCCGCGGCAAGAACGTGATGCTGGTGGACGACTCCATCGTGCGCGGTACCACCTGCAAGCAGATCATCCAGATGGCCCGCGAAGCCGGGGCGAAGAACGTCTACTTCTGCTCCGCGGCCCCGGCGGTGCGCTATCCGAACGTGTACGGCATCGACATGCCGAGCGCCCACGAGCTGATCGCCCATGGTCGCACCACCGAAGAAGTGGCCGAGCTGATCGGCGCGGACTGGCTGGTGTACCAGGACCTGGACGACCTCAAGGAAGCCGTCGGCGGCGGTAAGGTCAAGATCGAGCATTTCGATTGCGCGGTGTTCGACGGCCAGTACGTCACCGGTGACGTCAACGAGGCCTACCTGAACAAGATCGAGCAGGCCCGCAACGACGCCGCCAAGGTCAAGGTGCACACCGCCAGCGCCATCATCGACCTGCACAACGACTGAGGGCTGCACAATGAGTCTGGAGTGGGAAGCGGGACGGCTGGACAGCGACCTTGAAGGCGTCGGCTTCGACACCCTGGCGGTGCGCGCCGGCCAGCATCGCACGCCGGAGGGTGAGCATGGCGAAGCCATGTTCCTCACCTCCAGCTATGTGTTCCGTAGCGCCGCCGACGCCGCCGCGCGTTTCGCTGGCGAGCAGCCGGGCAACGTTTACTCGCGCTACACCAACCCGACCGTGCGGGCTTTCGAGGAGCGCATCGCCGCCCTGGAAGGCGCCGAGCAGGCGGTGGCCACCGCGTCCGGCATGGCTGCGATCCTGGCCATCGTGATGAGCCAGTGCAGCGCTGGCGACCATGTGCTGGTATCGCGCAGCGTATTCGGCTCGACCATCAGCCTGTTCGAGAAGTACCTCAAGCGCTTCGGCATCGAGGTGGATTACCCGCCGCTGGCCGATCTGTCAGCCTGGGACGCGGCGTTCAAGCCCAACACCAAGCTGCTGTTCGTCGAGTCGCCGTCCAACCCGCTGGCCGAGTTGGTGGACATCGCCGCCCTGGCCGAGATCGCCCATGCCCACAAGGCGCTGCTGGTGGTCGACAACTGCTTCTGCACGCCGGCGCTGCAGCAACCGCTGAAGCTCGGTGCGGACATCATCATGCACTCGGCGACCAAGTATATCGATGGCCAGGGGCGTGGCCTTGGCGGTGTGGTTGCCGGGCGCAAGGCCGAGATGGAGGCGGTGGTGGGTTTCCTGCGGACCGCCGGCCCGACCCTCAGCCCGTTCAATGCCTGGATGTTCCTCAAGGGCCTGGAAACCCTGCGCGTGCGCATGCAGGCCCACAGCGCCAGTGCACTGGCGCTGGCACAGTGGCTGGAGACCCAGCCGGGCATCGACAAGGTCTACTACGCCGGGCTGCCCAGCCACCCGCAGCATGAGCTGGCCAAGCGGCAGCAGAGTGCCTTCGGCGCCGTGGTGAGCTTCGAGGTCAAGGGCGGCAAGGAAGCGGCGTGGCGCTTTATCGACGCCACGAAGGTCATTTCGATCACCACCAACCTGGGTGACACCAAGACCACCATCGCCCACCCGGCGACCACGTCCCACGGTCGCCTGTCGCCGCAGGAACGGGCCAACGCCGGCATCCGCGACAACCTGATTCGCGTTGCCGTGGGTCTGGAGGATGTCGCGGATCTCAAGGCCGACCTGGCCCGCGGATTGGCCGCCCTGTAAAACGAAAACGCCGCTCTTCGAGCGGCGTTTTTCATTCCGCAACTTCGCTATTCGGCCTTGCGCAGGTCGATGGCGGCTGCCCCGGGTTTGTCGAACAGACGCACGGCATCGCCCGGCAGGCTGCTGTTGCCGTTCTCGTCGGCGCCCAGCACGCTGATGTCGTTGAACTTCTTGCCCGACAGGGTGGCCATACCGGCGCGGTCGCGGACCACGGTCGGGCGCAGGAAGACCATCAGGTTGCGCTTGATATGGGTGTCCTTGGTCGAGCGGAACAGGCGACCGATCACCGGGATGTCACCGAGCAGTGGCACCTTGGAGTCGGTACTGGTGACGTCGTCCTGGATCAGGCCGCCGAGCACGATGACCTGGCCGTCGTCGGCGAGAATCACGCTCTTGATCGAGCGCTTGTTGGTCACCAGGTCGACCGCCTGTGAGTTGACGCCCGTGCTGGGGGCGATTGAGGAAATCTCCTGTTCCACCTCCAGGCGCAGGGTGGCGCCGTCGTTGATATGCGGGGTGACCTTGAGGGTCACGCCGATGTCTTCGCGCTCGATGGTGGTGAAGGGGTTGTTCGCGCCCGAGGCGTCGGTGGTGTAGGAGCCGGTCTGGAACGGCACGTTCTGGCCCACCAGAATCTCTGCCTGCTGGTTGTCCAGGGTCAGCAGACTGGGTGTCGACAGCAGGTTGCTCTTGCTGTTGGAGGAGAGGGCGGTGATGAGTGCGCCGAAGCTGTCGGTACCGATGCCGATGATGGCGCCATCCGGCAGAGTCAGGTTGTCGGGAATCTTGTCTTCCTGAATGGCGCGCAGCACGGTGCCGACCGACAGGCCGGTATTGCCGAAGTTGACCCCGCCCAGGCCACCGCTGTCGCCGCGCGCGTCCACCGCCCACTGCACACCAAGGGCGTCGCTGATATCGCCGGAGATCTCGACGATGGCGGCCTCGACCATCACCTGGGCGCGCGGGACGTCGAGGTTGCGCACGATTTCCTCCAGGGTCGCCACGGTATCCGGCTCGGCCAGCAGGACCAGGGCGTTGAGGCTCTCGTCGGCGCGGATCAGGATGTTCTGCGGCTTGCTGTTGGCGGCCTCACCGCCTTCCGGCGTCTTCAGTCCTTCGGCCACGTCGCCGAGGGTTTCGGCCAGGCTTTTGGCATCACTGTGGCGCAGGCGGATCACCCGGGCATTGGCCGAGCGGGTACTGGGGATATCCAGCGAGCGTGCCAGGTTGGCCAGGCGCTGGCGCGCGGCTGGCGGACCGAGGATGATCAGGCGATTGGTGCGCGCGTCGGCGATCACCCGGGTGCCGGCACCATCCTTGCGCTCGTTGCGCATCACCGCACTGTTCAGGGCCTCGGCGGCGTCCAGTACCCAGGCGTGCTGCAGGTTGATCACGTTGTAGTCGCCGCCGCCCTGGGCATCGAGATCGTTGATCAGCTGGCGGATGCGTTCGATGTTGGCGCGGCGATCACTGATGATCAGTGCATTGGAGGCGGCCACGGCGGCCAGGTGGCCGTTCTGTGGCACCAGCGGGCGAATCAGCGGGATCAGTTCGTTGACCGAGGTGTGCTGCACCTGGATCAGCTCGGTCTGTACGTCATCCGGCGCGCTGTTGCTGCTGTTGGCGGCGCTGCGGGCCTCGGTCACCGGCACGATGCGCGCCTGGTCGCCCTGGGCCAGCACGCTGAAGCCATGGGTGCTCATGACCGAGAGGAACAGCTGGTAGACCTCTTCCAGGCCCAGCGGATGCTTGGAGATCACCGTCACCTGACCCTTGACGCGCGGGTCGACCACGAAGGTTTCGCCGGAGATCTCCGCCACCTGGTCGATGAAGTCGCGAATGTCGGCGTCCTTCATGTTGATGGTCCAGGTCTCGGCACCCTGAGTCACCGCCGCCGCAGGTTGGGCGGCGAGCGCCACGGGCAAGGGGGTGCCGAGGCAGCCTGCGGCCAGCAGCAGGGCGAGAGTCAGGCGTTTGGGCGAGAGGAATGTGCGATCGGTCATGGGCTATTCGGCTTCCGGCGCGTCCGGCTGCGGCATGTCGCCTTCGCCTTCCATGCGTTGTTGAAGGGTCTGTATGCGCTCCTGCAGGGCCTGTACGTCCTCGTCCTGCAGTTGTTCCAGTTGCAGGGCGGTGGGTTCCTGCGGGTTGTAGGTCGAGGACATCAGCGAGGGCTGGCGGATGGCGGGGAAATGCAGGCTCTCTTCGCGGCCACCACGATCCAGTACCACGTGGTCCTTGTGCACCGCATGCAGGCGGGTGCTGGAATTGATTTCGTCACCCACGCCGACGCGCTTGGGCTTGTCGCCGGCGATCTGGATGATGGCCGTCGAGCGCTGTGCATCCGGGTTGACGAAGCTGGCCAGCAGGGTCATCTGCTGCTTGGTCGGAGGGGCGTTCTGTGCGCTGCCCGGAGGCAGTGCCGGGGTGCCGAACAGGTACTGCAGGCGCGTCAGCGAGGGTGCCTGGCGCTGCTCCAGGGCGGCCGCAGGCTCGGTCGTGGCGGCGCTGCTGCGCAGCAGACGCAGGAGGTCGACGCTCTGGCGGGTCAGACTGAGGGTGATCAGCAGTACCACCAACAGGCAGAGTGCTGTCACGCCGTGGCGCCGCAGCCAGGCGGGCAGGCGGGTGCTGGTTGCGCTCAATGCATCTATCCCCCGGTGTCCTTCTTATGTGCGTGTGAGCTCTGCTGGCTCGCATCGGTCAGGCCCGCACTCAGCGGGCGCCGCCAACCATACCGCAATTGCTGGTTGCATGGCGCGCCCATGTGATGATCTGCGTGCTGGTCCACCCTTGCCCGCTGTCCGAAGCGTGAAACATTTCGAAACTTCCCCTCGGCGAGCCGTTATCATCGGTCGCCAGATACCTGCCGTTCAACAATAAAAATAAGCCTGACAGGATCATGCAATGGACGATCGCAAACCGCTCCTGGCGCCGCCCGGCTTTGCCCGTGAAGAGCTGCTGGAGCTGCTCCGTCACTGCGAGCAGTTTCCCCTGACCGTACTGCTGGCGCCGGCTGGCTCCGGCAAGTCGACCCTGCTGGCGCATTGGCAGGCATCGCGCGCGCCCGGCAGTGTGGTGCATTACCCGCTGCAGGCGCGTGACAACGAGCCGGTGCGCTTCTTTCGTCACCTCGCCGAAGCCATTCGCGCCCAGGTCGAGGATTTCGACGTGTCCTGGTTCAACCCCTTCGCCGCCGAGATGTACCAGGCGCCCGGGGTGGTGGGTGAGTACCTGGCCGACGCGCTGAACCGCATCGACACGCGCCTCTATGTGGTGCTGGACGATTTCCAGTTCATCAACCAGCCGACCATTCTCGACGTGCTGCTGGCCATGCTGGAGCGGCTGCAGGGCCCTGTGCGGGTGATTCTCTCCGGGCGCAACCACCCGGGCTTCTCGCTCAGTCGCCTGAAGCTGGAAAACAAGCTGCTGCACATCGACCAGCACGACCTGCGCCTGTCGCCGACCCAGATCCAGCAGCTCAATGCCCACCTGGGTGGCCCCGAACTCAGCGCCGACTACATCGACGGTCTGATGACGATGACCGAGGGCTGGATGGCGGGGGTCAAGGTGGCGCTGCTGGCCTATGCGCGTTTCGGCACTGTCGCGCTGGAGCGCTTCAATGGCAGCCAGCCGGAGATCGTCGATTACTTCGGCCATGTGGTACTCAAGCGCCTGTCGCCGCAGATGCATGATTTCCTGCTCAGTTGCGCGCTGTTCGAGCGCTTCGATGGCGAGCTCTGCGACCGCGTGCTGGAGCGCAGCGGCTCGGCCCTGCTGCTGGAGGACCTGGCCGCCCGCGAACTGTTCATGTTGCCGGTGGCCGAACAGCCCGGCTGCTATCGCTACCACGCCTTGCTGCATGATTTCCTGGCCAAGCGCCTGTCCCTGCACAAGCCGCTGGAGGTCCCGGGACTGCATGGGCGCGCCGCGCTGGTGTTCCGCCAGCGTGGCGAGCTGGAGCCGGCCCTGCAGCATGCCCAGCGCTGCGGCGAGCCGGCGCTGTTCCAGGCGCTGCTGGAGGAGGCCTGCGACCTCTGGGTGCGCACGGGGCATTTCGCCGAGGTGCTGAAGTGGCTGGAACCGCTCAGTGAGGTGCAGCTGCGCGAGAGTCCGCGTCTGCTGGTGCCGATGATTCTGGCCCTGACCCTGTCTCGGCGCTTCCATCAGGCGCGTTACTGCCTGGACGAGCTGGCGACGTACAGTGCCGGTCGGGAGGGGCTGGAGGAGCCGCGGCGGCAGGTGCTGGCGCTCAACCTGGAGCTGTTCCAGCATGACCTGGCGTTCGACCCGGAGGGGCGCTGGCCAGGGCTGCTGGAGGCGGGCGTGAGTTCCGATACGCGCGCCCTGCACCTGACGATCCTTGCCTATCACCACCTGATGCACGGCCGGCTGGAACGCTCCATCGGCCTGGCGCTGGAGGCCAAGGCGCTGCTGGCGCAGACCGGCCAACTGTTCCTGGAGAGTTACGCCGACCTGATCATCGCCTTGTGCCATCGCAACGCCGGGCGCCCGACCTGCGCGCGCAAGGATGTCTGTCAGGACTACCGGCGCACCCAGCGCTCGTCACCGGCCTGGGTCAATCGCGCCACGGCCATGGTGGTGGCGCTGTACGAACAGAACCAGCTGGCCGCGGCCCAGCAGCTGTGCGAGGACCTGATGGCCATGGTCACCTCGTCATCGGCCACCGAGACCATTGCCACGGTGCACATCACCCTGTCGCGCCTGCTCTACCGGCGCCAGTCGCCGGGCCGTGCCGGTCGTCTGCTGGAGCAGCTGTCGCGCATCCTGCAGCTCGGCAACTACGCGCGCTTCGCCAGCCAGGTGGCGCAGGAAAGCATGCGTCAGGCCTTTCTCGACGGCCGCCCGGCGGCGCTGGATGCCCTGGCTCAGCGTCTGGGTATCGAGGAGCGGCTGGCCACCGGCGAGTGGGAGAGGGTGCAGCCCTACGACGAGTGCTGGGAGCGCTTCGGCCTGGCGGCGGTCTACTGGCTGGTGGCGCGCGGCGCGCAGCCGCGTGCCTGTCGCATCCTCAAGGTACTGGCGCAGTCGCTGCACAAGAGCGAAATGAAGGCGCGGGCGCTGGTGGTGGAGGCCAACCTGCTGGTGCTGGAGGCGCCGCAGCTGAACGAAGAGCAGCAGGTCAAGGCACTGCTGCAGCTGGTCGAGCGCTTCGGCATCGTCAACATCAACCGCTCGGTGTTCGACGAGGCGCCCGGCTTCGCCGAGGCTGTGTTCGGCCTGCTGCGCGCCGGCCGGCTGCAGGTGCCCGAGGCGTACAGCGAGGCCTATGCCGAGTTTCTCCTGGCCGAGAGCCGGCCGCCGGAGGCACCACTGGCCAGCCTGGTGAGCCAGCTGACCGACAAGGAGGCGGAGATCTTCGCCTGCCTGTTACGCGGGCTGTCCAACACGGAGATCAGCGCCAGCACGGGCATTGCGCTGTCCACCACCAAATGGCACCTGAAGAACATCTACTCGAAGCTCAACCTTTCCGGTCGCACCGAGGCCATCCTCGCCATGCAGCAGCGCGGCAGTTGATTTCGACCATCCCCCTCCGGCAGGAGGGTGGATCGAAGGCGAGCAATCCCTAATCTCCCGCCAGCCGGAAAACCGGCGCCCCACTTATTAGTACAAGAAGAATCGGGAGATTACGCCATGTCTGTTTGGGTCACGTGGCCGAGCTTGGTCAAGTTCGGCACTCTGGGCATCTATGCCGGGCTTATCACGCTCGCGCTCGAGCGCGACGTGCTGTTCAAGGAAAACCTGTTCGACGTCGACAACCTGCCTGCCGCCAACGCCACCATCACCTGTGACGCGCGCAGCCAGGTCGCACGCACCGAGGACGGCACCTGTAACATCCTTTCCAACCCGGCCGAGGGCTCCGTTTACCGCCGTTTCGGGCGCAACGTGAACCCCGCCGTGACCCACGGCGAAACCGAAGCCGATACCCTGCTCAGCCCCAACCCGCGGGAAGTGAGTAACGTGCTGATGGCGCGCGGCGAGTTCAAGCCGGCGCCCAGCCTCAACTTCATTGCCGCTTCCTGGATCCAGTTCATGGTGCATGACTGGGTCGACCACGGCCCCAACGCCGAAGCCAATCCGATCCAGGTCCCGCTGCCGGCCGGCGACGTGCTCGGCTCTGGCAACCTCTCCGTGCGCCGCACCCAGGCCGACCCGAGCCGCACCGCTGCCGAAGCCGGCAAGCCGGCCACCTACCGTAACCACAACACTCACTGGTGGGACGGTTCGCAGCTGTACGGCAGCAACAAGGCCACCAACGACAAGGTCCGCGCCTTCGTTGATGGCAAGCTGAAGATCAATCCGGATGGCACCCTGCCGACCGATTTCATCAGTGGCAAGCCGATCACCGGCTTCAACGAGAACTGGTGGGTCGGCCTGAGCATGCTGCACCAGCTGTTCACCAAGGAACACAACGCCATCGCGGCGATGCTCAAGCAGAAGTATCCGGACAAGGACGACCAGTGGCTGTATGACCGCGCGCGTCTGGTCAATTCGGCACTGATGGCCAAGATCCACACCGTGGAATGGACCCCGGCGGTGATCGCCAACCCGGTCACCGAACGTGCCATGTATGCCAACTGGTGGGGCCTGCTGGGCTCCGGCCCGAACCGCGACAAGTACCAGGAAGAGGCGCGCATGCTGCAGGAGGACCTGGCCAGCTCCAACTCCTTCGTCCTGCGCATCCTCGGCATCGACGGCAGCCAGGCCGGCAGCTCGGCCATCGACCATGCCCTGGCCGGTATCGTTGGTTCGACCAACCCGAACAACTACGGCGTGCCTTACACCCTCACCGAGGAGTTCGTTGCGGTCTACCGCATGCACCCGCTGATGCGCGACAAGGTCGATGTCTACGACATCGGCTCCAACATCATTTCGCGCAGTGTGCCGCTGCAGAACACCCGTGACCGCGATGCCGAGAGCCTGCTCAACGGCGAACATCCGCAGCGCCTGTGGTACTCCTTCGGCATCACCAACCCGGGCTCGCTGACCCTCAACAACTACCCGAACTTCCTGCGCAACCTGTCGATTCCGCTGGTCGGCAACATCGACCTGGCGACCATCGACGTGTTGCGTGACCGCGAGCGCGGCGTACCGCGCTACAACGAGTTCCGCCGCGAGATCGGCCTCAATCCGATCACCAAGTTCGAGGACCTGACTACCGATCCGGCCACCCTGGCCAACCTCAAGCGCCTCTACGGCAATGACATCGAGAAGATCGACACCCTGGTCGGCATGCTGGCCGAGACCGTGCGTCCGGATGGCTTCGCCTTCGGCGAGACGGCCTTCCAGATCTTCATCATGAACGCCTCGCGCCGCCTGATGACCGACCGCTTCTACACCAAGGACTACCGCCCGGAGATCTACACCGCCGAGGGTCTGGCCTGGGTTGAAAACACCACCATGGTCGACGTGCTTAAACGCCACAATCCGGATCTGGTCGGCAGCCTGGTCGGCGTGGAGAACGCCTTCAAGCCCTGGGGTCTGAACATCCCGGCCGACTACCAGACCTGGCCGGCCAAGGCCAAGCAGGACAACCTGTGGGTCAACGGCGCCCTGCGTAGCCAGTATGCCGATGGTCAGCTGCCGCAGCTGGCTGACACCAACACCTCGGCCCTGCTGGCCAACACCCTGTGGAAGAAGGTGCGTGAGGACGTTGACGTAGTGCCGGCCGATTACACCAAGGGCATGCATCAGCATGGTGTGATGGCCAAGGTCAAGTTCAAGCCGGTGGCTGGCAACCCCTACACTGGCCTGTTCCAGGGCGCGGACCATGGTTTGCTGCGCCTGTCGCTGGCCGCCGAGCCGGGCAAGAACGGCTTCCAGCCGGGACTGTCGTGGAAGGCCTTCGTCGATGGCAAGCCTTCGCGCAACGTCGCGGCCCTGCAAAGCTGGACTGGTCAGGGGCAGAACTACAACTTCTTCGCCAATGAGCTGTCGCAGATCGTTGATGCAGGGCTGGTCGACAGCCTGCAGGTGCTGTTCGCCGCGGTCTCGCTGAAGCCGACCCAACTGCGGGTCGATCATCTGGCCAAGATCAAGCAGGACGGCCAGAGCGTCTCGTCGGTCAAGGCACCGACCCAGGTCTACTTCGTGCCACGGGCAGAAGTGCGCAGCCTGTTCTCCACCGCTGCTCACGACTTCCGTAATGACCTGGTGACGCTCAACGCCGGTACCACGCTGTATGACGTGTATGCCACCTCGATGGAGGTCAAGACCTCGATCATCCCGTCCACCAACCGCAGCTATGCCCAGCAACGGCGCAGCAGCGCGGTGAAGGTTGGCGAGCTGGAGCTGACCTCGCCGTTCATCGCCTCCGCGTTCGGTGATAGTGGTGTGTTCTTCAAGCACCAGCGCAGCGAAGACAAGTAACTCCCGCTGCGCAATGAAAGAGCCCCGGCCATGGCCGGGGCTCTTTTTTGTGCGTGTGGCACAGCACCATCACAATAGGTCGCTAGGCTGTGCCGTGACATGCGAAATCTGCACTGCAGTTTTGCCTGGAAATCCGTTAACTTGGCGCCTTAGTCGTGCCACATAACAACAATAACAACAGCTAGATGGATCTTCTGTTTCAGGAACGGGCCCGCACATGTCCACCGATACCCATGCCGCGCTAGCGGCCCCGGCAGAGCCGCCGCTGCGCCCGCTGCCTTTCGCCTTCGCCAAACGCCACGGCGTGCTGCTGCGCGAGCCTTTCGGCCAGGCCCAGCTGCAGGTGCGGCGCGGCGCCAGCCTGACCGCCGTGCAGGAAGCCCAGCGCTTCGCCGGTCGCGTGCTGCCGTTGCACTGGCTGGAGCCGGAAGCCTTCGAGCAGGAACTGACCCTGGCCTACCAGCGCGACTCCTCCGAAGTGCGGCAGATGGCTGAAGGCCTCGGCGCCGAACTCGACCTGGCCAGCCTGGCCGAACTCACCCCCGAATCCGGCGACCTGCTCGAGCAGGAAGATGACGCACCGATCATCCGCCTGATCAACGCTATCTTGAGCGAGGCGATCAAGGCCGGCGCTTCCGACATCCACCTGGAAACCTTCGAGAAACGCCTGGTAGTGCGCTTTCGCGTCGACGGCATCCTCCGTGAAGTGATCGAACCACGCCGCGAGCTGGCCGCGCTGCTGGTCTCGCGGGTCAAGGTGATGGCGCGCCTGGACATCGCCGAGAAGCGCGTGCCGCAGGACGGCCGCATCTCGCTCAAGGTCGGCGGTCGCGAAGTCGACATCCGTGTATCCACACTGCCATCGGCTAACGGCGAGCGGGTGGTGCTGCGTCTGCTGGATAAACAGGCCGGGCGCCTGTCGCTGCAGCATCTAGGCATGAGCGAGCGCGACCGCCGCCTGCTCGACGATAACCTGCGCAAGCCGCACGGCATCATCCTGGTCACCGGCCCGACCGGTTCGGGCAAGACCACCACCCTGTATGCCGGCCTGGTCACCTTGAATGACCGCTCGCGCAACATCCTCACGGTGGAAGACCCGATCGAGTACTACCTCGAAGGCATCGGCCAGACCCAGGTCAACCCGCGGGTGGACATGACCTTCGCCCGCGGTCTGCGCGCCATCCTGCGCCAGGACCCGGACGTGGTGATGGTCGGCGAGATCCGCGACCAGGAAACCGCCGACATCGCCGTGCAGGCCTCGCTCACCGGCCACCTGGTGCTCTCCACCCTGCACACCAACAGCGCCGTCGGCGCCGTCACCCGCCTGGTGGACATGGGCGTCGAGCCCTTCCTGCTGTCCTCCTCGCTGCTCGGTGTACTGGCCCAGCGCCTGGTACGCGTGCTCTGCGTGCATTGCCGCGAGGCGCGTCCGGCCGATGAGGCGGAGTGCGCACTGCTCGGCCTCGATGCCGCGAGCCAGCCGCAGATCTATCACGCCAAGGGCTGCCCGGAGTGCCACCAGCAGGGCTACCGTGGCCGCACCGGCATCTACGAGCTGGTGATCTTCGACGACCAGATGCGCACCCTGGTGCACAACGGCGTCGGCGAGCAGGAGCTGCTGCGCCACGCCCGCAGCCTCGGTCCGAGCATCCGTGACGACGGCCGGCGCAAGGTGCTGGAAGGGGTGACCACCCTGGAAGAAGTGCTGCGCGTGACGCGGGAAGACTGAAGTTGGGGAATAAATATATGGGGAAAGAGTTGATACAGGTTTATCCCGCTGACGCCATTTTAATAACCGATGAACGCAAGCAGCTATACAAGGATATTCTTGAATATGTTGAGATAGGCGAGCTTGGGCGGGGCTTCTCCAAGGCGCTTAAAGTGCTTTGCTTCGAAGGCAGGGTAGAGTCGCTCGATACCATGGTGCGGAATGACGATGGCTTTTTGCATCGGGTCAACTCGCTTGGTGATCATTTAGGAGTCTATATCTGCCTGGCATCGCCTGTGGTGAATGAGCAGTTTTTCGCTTCGGTTCTCTCCCAGTATTGTGAGGACAATATCAGAAGCATTGTCGGTCAAGTTGAGTCTTATCTAGATGGTAATTCCAGTCTCAGTGCCGACTTGTTTGGGCGCGTGCATTGCCTTTTACAGGCTGCAGAAATAGTTTTACCGAACGTTATCGCGGGCGAGTGCTTGCGAATGTTTAATCGATATCTCTCTCGCATTTGTTACGACGCAACTAGCTCTTGCTGTCTTGTTTCTCTTTATTGGGGGGAGGTTGGTGAGGTGATTCTTGAGGGTCGACCTTATGAGCGGGAGCGTATTGCGGCTATTCGAGAGTTGGCGGTCCGTCTTCTAGGTAGTGATCCAGTTAACTTGGATGCTTATTTGGATTCGGGATTTATTCAGTTCTGTGAGCTCTATTTTTCTCGTCAGCTGGGGGGTGGGCTTTTGGCCTTCCTGGATGAGGTTTATCAATCCATACCTGAGAGTAAAAGGATCAAGCTGGATGGAAACCAGATTCTATATTCTGTTGAGCAGGCTTGAGCCAGATGTCGTGCAGCAACTCGTCATCAATCTGAGCGCCCAGAAAGCGGTGTTTGTGGATGAGGTCGAACCCAAGTGGCGGGAGCTGTATCTGGCGTTGGAGTACCTCGACCTTCCCGATGAGGTGGTCAACCCCAATGGTGGCGTACTGGCCTGTGGCTGGGATGTCGATTTCGATCTGGATCAGTTGCAGGTGCTGGTAGACCCGTTCGTCGCTGCTGGGCTGGTGCCTATCGCTGCGGCTTTGGTTCTGGAGGATGGCTCCAGTTTTTTGGTGCGCCCGCAAGAAAAAGGCATGCGGGTGGATGACACCACCTTGATACCGCAGGCAGAAACATTCCTCGGTATCTCCGGTTTTGTTAGCGGGATGCTGGGTACTGGGCTGGGCCTGGGCAACTGATGGCCGCCTTCGAATACATCGCCCTGGACGCCCGGGGCCGCCAGCAGAAAGGTGTGCTGGAGGGCGACAGCGCCCGGCAGGTGCGCCAGCTGCTGCGCGACAAACAGCTGTCGCCGCTGCAGGTCGAGCCGGTGCAGCGCAAGGAGGAGGGCGCCTCGGGCGGCTTCACCCTGCGCCGTGGCCTGTCGGCTCGCGATTTGGCCCTGGTCACTCGCCAGCTGGCGACCCTGATCAGCGCTGCCCTGCCCATCGAAGAAGCCCTGCGCGCCGCCGCCGCGCAGTCGCGCCAGCCGCGCCTGCAGTCGATGCTGCTGGCGGTGCGCGCCAAGGTGCTGGAAGGCCACAGCCTGGCCAAGGCCCTGGCCACCTACCCGGCGGCCTTCCCCGAGCTGTACCGCGCCACGGTGGCGGCCGGCGAACACGCCGGTCACCTCGGCCCGGTGCTGGAGCAGCTGGCCGACTACACCGAGCAGCGCCAGCAGTCGCGGCAGAAAATCCAGATGGCGCTGCTCTACCCGGTGATCCTGATGCTCGCCTCGCTGGGCATCGTCGGCTTCTTGCTCGGCTACGTGGTGCCGGACGTGGTGCGGGTGTTCGTCGACTCCGGGCAGACCTTGCCGGCGCTGACCCGTGGGCTGATTTTCCTCAGTGAGCTGGTCAAGGCCTGGGGGGCGCTGGCCGTCGTGCTGGCGGTGCTCGGTGTGTTCGCCTTCCGCCGCGCGCTGCGCAATGAAGACCTGCGCCGGCGCTGGCATGCCTTCCTGCTGCGCGTGCCGCTGGTCGGAGGGCTGATTGCCGCCACCGAGACGGCGCGTTTCGCCTCGACCCTGGCCATCCTGGTGCGCAGCGGCGTGCCGCTGGTGGAGGCGCTGGCCATCGGCGCCGAGGTGGTGTCCAACCTGATCATCCGCAGCGACGTGGCCAATGCCACCCAGCGTGTGCGCGAGGGTGGCAGCCTGTCGCGCGCGCTGGAGGCCAGCCGGCAGTTCCCGCCGATGATGCTGCACATGATCGCCAGCGGCGAGCGCTCCGGCGAGCTGGATCAGATGCTGTCGCGCACGGCGCGTAACCAGGAAAACGACCTGGCGGCCACCATCGGCCTGCTGGTGGGGCTGTTCGAGCCGTTCATGCTGGTATTCATGGGCGCGGTGGTGCTGGTGATCGTGCTGGCCATCCTGCTGCCGATTCTTTCTCTGAACCAACTGGTGGGTTGATAGCGATGTACAAACAGAAAGGCTTCACGCTGATCGAAATCATGGTGGTGGTGGTCATCCTCGGCATCCTCGCCGCCCTGGTGGTGCCGCAGGTGATGGGCCGACCGGACCAGGCCAAGGTCACCGCGGCGCAGAACGACATCCGCGCCATCGGTGCGGCGCTGGACATGTACAAGCTGGACAACCAGAACTACCCGAGCACCCAGCAGGGCCTGGAAGCGCTGGTGAAGAAGCCCACCGGCAACCCGGCAGCGAAGAACTGGAACGCCGAGGGTTACCTGAAGAAGCTGCCGATCGATCCCTGGGGCAATCAGTACCTGTACCTGTCGCCGGGCACCCGCGGCAAGATCGATCTCTACAGCCTCGGCGCCGATGGCCAGGAAGGCGGCGACGGCACCAACGCCGACATCGGTAACTGGGATCTCTGATTCGCAATGCAGCGCACGCGCGGGTTTACCCTGATCGAGCTGCTGGTGGTGCTGGTTCTGCTCGGCGTGCTGACCAGCCTCGCCGTGCTCGGCAGCGGCCTGGCCAGCAGCCCCGCGCGCAAGCTGGCTGACGAGGCCGATCGGCTCAACAGCCTGCTGCGGGTGCTGCTCGACGAGGCGGTGCTGGACAACCGCGAGTACGGCGTGCGTTTCGAAGCCCACAGTTATCAGGTGCTGCGCTTTGATCCCCTGAAGTCGCGCTGGCAGCCGCTGGACGACAAGGTCCACGAGCTGCCGGACTGGGTGCAGCTGAGCATCGAAGTGGAAGACCAGGGCGTCAGTCTGCCCACCGCCAAAGGGGACAAGGACAAGTCCGCGCCCAAGCCGCCGCAGCTGCTGATCCTTTCCAGTGGCGAGCTGACCCCCTTCACCCTGCGCCTGGCCGGTGGCCGTGAGCGCGGTGCACCGGTGCTGTTGCTGGTCAGCGACGGCTTTGCCGAGCCCGCGCTGCAGCAGGAAAAGTCCCGATGAGGCGCGGCCGCGGCTTCACTCTGCTGGAGGTGCTGGTGGCCCTGGCGATCTTCGCCGTGGTCGCCGCCAGCGTGCTCAGCGCCAGCGCCCGCTCGCTGAAGACCGCCGCGCGCCTGGAAGACAAGACCTTCGCTACCTGGCTGGCAGACAACCGCCTGCAGGAAATCCAGCTGGCCGATGCGCCGCCGGTCGAGGGGCGGGAGCAGGGCGAGGAAAGCTACGCCGGTCGGCGCTGGCAGTGGCAGACCGAGGTGCAGGCCACCAGCGAGCCGGAGATGCTGCGTGTCACTGTGCGGGTGGCGCCGAGGCCCGAGCGTGGCCTGCGCGGTAAGATCGAGGACAACGCACTGGTTACCCTGAGCGGCTTCGTCGGGGTGGAACCATGAGACAGCGCGGTTTCACCCTGCTGGAGGTGCTGATCGCCATCGCCATCTTCGCCCTGCTGGCCATGGCCACCTACCGCATGCTCGACAGCGTGCTGCAGACCGATCGCGGTCAGCGCCAGCAGGAGCAGCGCCTGCGCGAGCTGACCCGGGCCATGGCGGCCTTCGAGCGTGATCTGCTGCAGGTGCGCACGCGGCCGATACGCGACCCGCTCGGTGACCCACTGGCCTCCCTGTACGGCGACAGCGGCAAGGACACCCGGCTGGAGTTCACCCGCAGCGGCTGGCGCAATCCGCTGGGCCAGCCGCGCGCGACCCTGCAGCGGGTGCGCTGGCAGCTGGAGGGCGAGCGCTGGCAGCGCGCCTACTGGCCGGTGCTGGACCAGGCCCAGGACAGTCAGCCGCGGGTGCAGCAGGCGCTGGACGGGGTCAAGCGCTATGAGCTGCGTTTCCTCGATCTGGAGGGGCGCTGGCTGCAGAGCTGGCCGCCGGCCAACAGCCGCTCCGAGGAAGGGCTGACCCAGTTGCCCAAGGCGGTCGAGCTGATCATCGAACATCGCTATTACGGCGAGCTGCGGCGCGTCTGGCGCCTGCCGGAGATGCCGCCGCAACAGGTCGCGACGCCCGATGGCGGCGACGGTGGCGATGATGGCGAGTTGCTGCCGGACGAACCGGCGCCTGTGCCGGGCGAGGAGCCAGCAACATGAGGCGGCAGCGCGGGGTGGCGCTGATCACCGTGCTGCTGGTGGTGGCACTGGTGACCGTGGTGTGCGCGGCCCTGCTGCTGCGCCAGCAGCTGGCCATTCGCAGCACTGGCAACCAGCTGCTGGTGCGTCAGGCCCAGTATTACGCCGAAGGCGGCGAACTGGTGGCCAAGGCGCTGTTGCGCCGCGACCTGAGCGAGGGCCAGGTGGACCACCTGGCCGAGGCCTGGGCCAACCCCAGGCTGCGTTTCCCGCTGGATGAGGGCGGCGAGCTGCGTCTGCGCATCGAAGACCTGTCCGGGCGCTTCAATCTAAACAGCCTGTCGGTCAACGGCGAGGCCGGCGAGCTGGCCCTGTTGCGCCTGCGCCGCCTGCTGCAGGGCCTGCAGCTGAGTCCGGCCTACGCCGATCGTTTGCGCGACTGGCTGGATCTCGACCAGGACCCCAGTGGCATGGCCGGTGCCGAGGACGATCAGTACCTGCTGCTAAAGCCGGCCTATCGTACGGGGCCGGGTGTCATCGCTGATGTGTCCGAGCTGCGCCTGCTGCTGGGCATGAGTGAGGTCGATTACCGGCGCCTGGCGCCCTTCGTCAGTGCCCTGCCCAAGGATGTGGAACTCAACGTCAACACCGCCAGCGCCCAGGTGCTGGCGTGCCTGGGCGACGGCATTCCCGACTCGGCACTGAAGGCCGTCATCGAAGGGCGCGGGCGCACCGGCTATCGTGAGCCTTCGGCGGTTACCCAGCAGCTCAGTGCCTATGCCGTGAGCCCGCGGGGGCTGGGCATCGCCAGCCAGTATTTTCGCGTCACCA
This sequence comes from Aquipseudomonas alcaligenes, assembly GCF_900156545.1. Taxonomy (GTDB): domain Bacteria; phylum Pseudomonadota; class Gammaproteobacteria; order Pseudomonadales; family Pseudomonadaceae; genus Aquipseudomonas; species Aquipseudomonas alcaligenes_A. Next base: position 90,316 of record NZ_FTNW01000002.1, on the reverse strand, counting down.
CCGAAGTGCTGCTGGGCGACCGGCGCCAGGTGCTGACCAGTTACCTGCAACGTGGCAATGATGGACGCGTCCGCCTGATGGGGCGCGATCTGGGGCAGGAGGGCCTGGCGCCCCCGCCCGTCGAGGAGTCCGAACAATGAGTCTGCCCACCCTGTTTCTTCCACCGCAGGCCTGTACCCAGGTGGCCGCCGAGCTGCCGGTCTGGCAGGTCGATGGCGACATCTGCAGCCATCGTCCGTTCGCCGAGGCTCTGCCAGACGCGGCGCGGGCCTGGCGCCTGGTGCTGCCGGTGGAGGCGGTAACCGTCTGCCTGGTGCAGCTGCCGACCACCAAGGCGCGCTGGCTGCAGAAGGCCCTGCCGTTCGCCGTGGAGGAGCTGCTGGCCGAGGACGTCGAGCAGTTCCACCTGAGCGTCGGCGGCCAGTTGGCCGACGGCCGTCACCGTGTCTACGCGGTGCGCCGCGCCTGGCTGGCCGGTTGGCTGGCGCTGTGTGGCAGCCAACCGCCGCAGCGCATCGAGGTGGATGCCGACCTGCTGAGCGAAGAGGGCAGCCAGCTGCTCTGCCTGGGCGAGCGCTGGCTACTCGGCGGCAGCGGCGAGGCGCGCCTGGCCCTACGTGGCGAGGACTGGCCGCAGCTGGCCGAGCTCTGCCCGTCGCCACGGGTGGCCCGGGTGGCGCCAGGTCAGGCGGCGCCGGTGCACGTCGACGAGGTGCACGAGCTGGCTGCGCCGCTGGCCTGGCTGGCCCGCCAGCAGGCCGAGTGCAACCTGGCCCAGGGGCCGTTTGCCCGTCGTGAGCCGTCCGGGCACTGGGCTCGCTGGCGTCCCCTGGCGGCACTGCTGGGGCTGTGGCTGGTGCTGCAGTGGGGCTTCAACCTGGCCCAGGGCTGGTACCTGCAGCGTGAGGGCGAGCGCTACGCCCAGGCCAGCGAGGCTTTGTACCGCGAGCTGTTCCCCGAGGACAGCAAGCTGATCAACCTGCGCGCGCAGTTCGACCAGCACCTGGCCGAGGCGCAGGGCGGTGGCCAGCAGCAACTGCTGCAGCTGCTCGACCAGGCTGCTGCGGCGATAGGCGAGGAGGGCGCGCGGGTCCAGGTGCAGCAGCTGGACTTCAACGCCGAGCGCGGCGACCTCGCACTCAACCTGCAGGCCAGTGATTTCTCCGCCCTGGAGAGCCTGCGCACGCGTCTGCAGGAAGCCGGGCTGGCGGTGGACATGGGCTCGGCGAGCCGGGAAGACAATGGCGTCAGCGCACGCCTGGTGATTGGAGGTAACGGATGAGCGATCTGACCATGCGCCTGCAGGCTCAACTCGCCAACAACCCGCTGGCCGCGCGCTGGCATGCGCTGCCGCCGCGCGACCGTCTGGCAATGGGCCTGCTCGGTGGTTTCCTGCTGCTGGTGCTGCTGTATCTGCTGCTGTGGCGGCCGGTCAGCCAGAACCTCGAGCAGGCACGCGGCTTCCTGCAGCAGCAGCGAGCGCTGCATGCCTATCTGCAGGAACACGCGCCGCAGGTGCGGGCACTGCAGAGCAAGCCGCAGATCAGTATCGACCCTGCCGCGCTGCAGGGGCTGATCACTGGCAGCGCGGCCGGCCAGGGCCTGAACATCGAGCGCCTGGACAACCAGGGCGATGGCGGCCTGCAGGTCAGCCTGCAGCCTACCGACTTCGCGCGTCTGCTGCGTTGGCTGATCAGCCTGGAGGAGCAGGGCGTGCGGGTCGAGGAAGCGGGGCTGGAGCGGGCGGAAAAGGGCTTGGTGAGCACCCGTCTGCTGCTGCGTGCCGGCTGACTCCCGTGCACCACTCGGGTGCCTCCGGCACCCGGATCGGGCACCGTGAAAAGCCTCCTGAAAATCGTCCCGAAGAAAAAAATTCAAGCAGGGTGTTGACTTAGGAGAGGGGGGTGCGTAAATTTCGCCACCTCGCAAGGCTACTCGGGTGATTAGCTCAGCCGGGAGAGCATCTGCCTTACAAGCAGAGGGTCGGCGGTTCGATCCCGTCATCACCCACCATGTCTCTTGCGAGAACCGACGCGCAGCGGTAGTTCAGTCGGTTAGAATACCGGCCTGTCACGCCGGGGGTCGCGGGTTCGAGTCCCGTCCGCTGCGCCATATAAAGAGAAGCCCTCAGTTCGCAAGAGCTGGGGGCTTTTCGCATCTGGCGGAAATTTTTCTGCCGTCATCGCGCTGTCATCGGGAATCTTCAGTCTGTTGGCATGGTCTTTGTTTCAATCTCGACCAACGACAGGAGGAAGCTCCAATGGATGACTACGTCGAAGAGCTGCTGGAATCCCACGCCATCGATCACGACCCGGCCGAGCCTGCCGAGGACGCCACCGAGCTGTGAGGCCGCTGTCTAGCTCGGCTGCAGGCGCTGGCTGCGGCGAAACTCTCCGGGCGTCTGCCCGCTCCAGCGCTTGAAGGCACGCTGGAAGGCCTCGGCCGAGGCGAAGCCGAGCAGGTAGGCGATTTCGCCGAACGCCAGTTCGGTGTCGCGGATATAGGCCATCGCCAGGTCGCGCCGCGTTTCGTTGAGCAGGGTGCGGAACTGCGTGCCTTCCTCGGCCAGTTTGCGCCGCAGCGTCCAGCTCGGCAGCTGCAGCTTGCTCGCCACTTCTTCCAGTTCCGGCTCGCGGCCGTGCAGCATCGGGCCCAGCAGGTGGATGATGCGCTCGCGCAGGCTGCGGGTGCGGGTCAGCTGTTCCAGCTCGCGCTCGGCCAGCTCCAGCATCTGCTGCCAGGTGCTCGGGCAGTGTTGCGACAGTGCCTGGTTGAGGCTGCTCAGGCCCAGACGCAGGCGGTTGTGGCCGGCGCCGAACTCCACCGGGCAACCGAAACAGCGCTCATAGCGCTCGGCATAGTCCGGCGCGGGAAATTCGATTTCCACGCGTTCCAGTGCCAGCGTTCCGCCTAGCAGGGCGCACAGCTGGTGGTGCCAGCTGGACAGCACCGAATCCACCACGAAGCGATTGAAGGCGTTGTACGGGCTGATCGAGTAGAAGCTCAGCCAGGCGCCGCTGGCGTCCTCGACGAAGCTCGACTGGCCGCGGTAGTTGTGGGCGTACAGCGGTTCGAAGCGGATCAGCGTGCGCGCGGCCTCGCGCAGGGTCGGCGCCTGGGCGGCGGTGACGCCCGCCAGGCCGGCCTGGCCGATGCGGCTGTGGCGACCCATCTCCAGACCCAGCGCGGCATCGCCGCACAGCTGGATGGCGCTGTGGCCCAGGCGCATGTAGCGCGGGATCGACAGGCGTTCGCGCGGCAGGGCCAGGCGCGCATCGTCGAGGCGGAACTGGCGCAGCAGCTCGTCGGCGGCGATGCCCTTTTCTGCCAGGGCGTCCACCAGGCCATGGACGAAGGCGACGGAAAGGTCGCCGAGGCGCACGCGGGCCGGTTTCATGTCACAGCCACAGGTTGAACAGGCGTGCACCCGGGGCTTCTTCCACCAGCTGCGTGCCTGCCGGCGTCACCGCCAGGCTGCGCCCGTCGCTGCCGAGGTTCCACAGCTGACCGCGCAGGAAAACCGCCATGCCGGCACGCGCGCCACTCGGCGCCAGCTGCATGGGCAGCGAGTGATGCAGCCAGGCCTGGCCCTCGCTGGGCGGATTGGCGCGGCTGCGCAGGTCGCTGGGGGTGCCGCTCCAGACTTCATTCCAGTGGCCGTTGCCGGGCAGGTAGGCCGGCACGGCGAGCAGTTCGACCTGCTGGGCGATCAGCGGCGCATAGCTCTCCGCGCGCCAGCTGTCGGTGCCGATCAGCACGCCCAGACGGCCGGCCGGGGTGGTCACCACCTGCAGGGCCTGGTCGGAAGCCGCGGCGGTGAAGCTGTCCTCCTCGCGATGCGGCAATACCTTGCGCTGCGGCTGGCCGAGCGGCAGGCCATCGCTGCCGAACACCAGGCTGACGTTGTACAGCGGGCCATCACCGACCTGCAGCACGCCGTCGACCACGCTGGGCTCGGGCAGCACGATGGAGCCGGCGACAATGGTCACGCCGTAGGTTTCGGCGAGGCCACCGAACAGGCTCTGGTAGTCGTCGGCCATCTGCCGGGCCTTCATCCGTAGCAGCGCGTCACTGAAGCGCGCCGTGCCCTGGTTGGCGAACAGTGCCCGCAGCAACTCCAGCGGGTGACTGAGACCCAGCCAGATGCGTGCCTCGGCCAGGTCGCGGGCGGCGAATACTTCGCGCTTCTCGCCGACGGCCACCAGCCAGGTGCCGATATGCTCGGGCAGTACCACCACCGTCTTCGGGTTGAGCAGGCCCTGCTGCCTGGCCTGGTCCAGGTAGGCGGACAGCTTGCGGTGCAGGTGCAGCGCGCTGCGGTAGTCGGCGCCCTGCAGTTCCGGCTGAATGCCCAGCAGGTTGCCACGGCCGCTGTCCTGGCCCTGGCTAAAGGCCAGCGAGCTGCGCAGGTCGCTGAGGAAGAAACTGCTCGGGCGCCACTGGATCCAGGCGGCATAGGCGATCAGGGCAATGACGAGCAGCACGAGCAGGCTGCGGCGGAGCAGGGTGAGCATGGCTAAACCTGGGGCGAGAGACGGTGCCAGACTAGGCCAAGGCGCCGGCCTTGCCTAGTCGCCCTGTCATTTATGATCAATAAGTTGTGCATTTAGATCATTGAGCGCCCGGCGACGGCTCTTTATCGTCTGCCGCAACAACGACCACGCGCGCATCAGTGCGTGGCAGCCCGTGACAAGCCCGAAGCTGTGGAGATGACCATGAGCAACGCCTACCCGAATCTGCTGGCCCCGCTGGACCTGGGTTTCACCACCCTGAAGAACCGTACCCTGATGGGCTCCATGCACACCGGCCTGGAAGAGAAGCCCAATGGCTTCGAGCGCATGGCGGCCTACTTCGCCGAGCGCGCCCGTGGCGGCGTCGGCCTGATGGTCACCGGCGGCATCGGCCCGAACGAGGAAGGCGGCGTCTACTCTGGTGCGGCCAAGCTGACCACCCCGGAAGAAGCCGAGAAGCACAAGATCGTCACCCGCGCGGTGCACGAGGCCGGCGGCAAGATCGCCATGCAGATCCTGCATGCCGGTCGTTACGCCTACAGTCCGAAACTGGTCGCGCCCAGCGCCATTCAGGCGCCGATCAACCCGTTCAAGCCCAACGAGCTGGACGAGGACGGCATCCAGAAGCAGATCAACGACTTCGTCAACTGCGCCAAGCTGGCCCAGCAGGCCGAGTATGACGGCGTCGAGGTGATGGGTTCGGAAGGCTACTTCATCAACCAGTTCCTGGTCGCCCACACCAACCACCGTACCGACCGCTGGGGCGGCAGCTACGAGAACCGCATGCGCCTGCCGGTGGAGATCGTCAGCCGCATTCGCGAGGCCGTGGGCCCGAACTTCATCATCATCTATCGCCTGTCCATGCTCGACCTGGTCGAGGGCGGCAGCACCTGGGACGAGATCGTGACCCTGGCCAAGGCCATCGAGAAGGCCGGCGCCACCATCATCAACACCGGCATCGGCTGGCACGAGGCGCGCATCCCGACCATCGCCACCAAGGTGCCGCGCGCGGCCTTCACCAAAGTCACCGCCAAGCTCAAGGGCGAGGTCAGCATCCCGCTGTGCACCACCAACCGCATCAATACCCCGGAAGTGGCCGAGCAGGTGCTGGCCGAAGGTGACGCCGACATGGTGTCCATGGCTCGTCCGTTCCTCGCCGACCCGGACTTCGTCAACAAGGCGGCCTCCGGCCGTGCCGACGAGATCAACACCTGCATCGGCTGCAACCAGGCCTGCCTGGACCACACCTTCGGCGGCAAGCTGACCAGCTGCCTGGTCAACCCGCGCGCCTGCCACGAGACCGAGCTGAACTACATTCCGACCACCACGGTTAAGAAGATCGCCGTGGTTGGTGCCGGCCCTGCCGGTCTGTCCGCCGCCACCGTGGCCGCCGAGCGTGGCCACAGCGTGACTCTGTTCGATGCGGCCGGCGAGATCGGTGGCCAGTTCAACGTGGCCAAGCGCGTGCCGGGCAAGGAAGAGTTCTACGAGACCCTGCGCTACTTCAAGAAGAAGCTGGAAACCACCGGTGTCGACCTGCGCCTGAACACCCGCGTGTCTGTCGACGACCTGGTCAAGGGCGGCTTCGACGAGATCATCCTGGCCACCGGCATCGTGCCGCGCACCCCGGCCATCCCGGGCATCGACAATGCCAAGGTGATCAGCTACCTGGACGCTATCCTGCAGCGCAAGCCGGTCGGCCAGAAAGTTGCGGTCATCGGCGCCGGCGGCATCGGCTTCGACGTGTCCGAGTTCATCACCCATGCCGGCGAGGCCACCAGCCTCAACCGCGAAGCCTTCTGGAAAGAGTGGGGCATCGATACCGCGCTGGACGCCCGTGGCGGCATCGCCGGGATCAAGGCTGAGGTGCACCCGGCGGCGCGTGAGGTGTTCCTGCTGCAGCGCAAGAAGTCCAAGGTCGGCGACGGCCTGGGCAAAACCACCGGCTGGATCCACCGTACCGGTCTGAAGAACAAGAACGTGCAGATGCTCAACTCGGTCGAGTACCTCAAGGTTGACGACGCCGGCCTGCACATCCGCATCGGCGAGGGCGAGCCGCAGCTGCTGCCGGTGGACACCGTGATCGTCTGCGCCGGGCAGGACCCGCTGCGTGAGCTGCAGGAAGGCCTGGAGGCCGCCGGGCAGAAGGTGCACCTGATCGGCGGTGCCGATGTGGCCGCCGAGCTGGACGCCAAGCGCGCGATCAACCAGGGCTCGCGCCTCGCCGCCGAACTCTGATCGACAGACGCCCCGCCCAGTGCGGGGCGTTTTCTTTGTGGCTCACAACAATAAGGAGAAGCCCATGTCTACCGATCTTCCATTGCAACCGGCCGCAGCCGCCAGCCTGCAGCGCTGGCACCAGTTCGTTGCCGCCGGGGACCTGAGCCCGCTGCCGGAGCTGCTGCACCCGCAGGCGGTATTCCGCTCGCCCATGGCGCACAACCCCTATCCGGGCGCGCCGGTGGTCAACCTGATCCTCAATACCGTGCTGCAGGTGTTCCAGGACTTCGCCTATCACCGTGAGCTGGTCAGCGCCGATGGCCTCAATGTGGTCCTGGAGTTTTCCGCCAAGGTCGGCGGGCGAGAGCTCAAGGGCATCGACATGATCCGCTTCGACGAGGCCGGCAAGATCGTCGAGTTCGAAGTGATGGTGCGTCCAATGAGCGGTCTGGCGGCCCTCGGTGAGGAGATGGGGCGCCGTCTGGCTCCGTACCTGGCGGCAAAACCGGCCTGAACGCCCAACCCGTCACACTTTCATCCTACCGCCATCCCCTAGCCGGATGGTGGCAGGTTGCCTGCCAACCCAGTCACATTGCCCGCCTTCTGTTTTCCCCTAGACTTGCCCGAAACAAGGGATTGCGCCTGCCTGTCAGGTTATGCGTGTGCACGGCCAGCCCGTAGCGCGCCGATCGTGATCCCAGATGGCCTTGAGGGAAATCCATGAGCATGCAGAACAAAGCGCAGATGGTCGAAGCGGTGCTGTTCTTCAATGACCGCGGCGTCTGCAAGGAAATGCTGTTTCCCGAATTCGAGGCGCTTCTCGACAACGTGGTGAACATGCCCGAGTTCGCCGACCAGCAGATGCGCCTGGCCTATGTACTGATCAATCCGCGCCTGCTGGTGCGCGCCGTGGTGTTCTTCTACCTGGATTTCGACGAGCACGGCGCCGCCGACAAGGGCTGGAACCTGCCGCTGCGGCACCTGGCCGACAACGCCGGGCGTGGCCCGGACCTGGGCGCAGGCCCCATCCGCCTGGCCTGCCGCAGCCAGTGTCCGGTGTCCTGGCACCAGATGCATCTGTGGGACCCGAGCCTGGCGCCCGGCAAGAACGACCTGGTGCTGGTACGTGATGCCGCCAAGCGCAACGCCCTGGGGCTGCTGGTGGAGGAGGACGCGCCGGTGGTGCTGGCCGAGCGCCTGCAGGTGGCTGCCGAAGACAAGTGGCAGGCACCCGATCCCGCGCGCGAGGAGGCCGACAAGCAGGCCGAGCAGAAAGAGCAGGAGCATCGCCTGAAGACTGCCCAGCTGATCAAGCAGCAGCGCCTGCGCATCAGCACGCTGGGCAAGCAATACGAGGAGGAGCTGGCGCGTCTCAAGCTGGCCAGCGAGGAGCGTCAGCGGGCGCTGCAGGCGGAAATCCACAACCTGCAGCAGGTCTTGCGGCAGCAGGAAGAGCTGAACAACAGCCTCAAGGCGCAGCTCGGCGCCCAGGCTGACAGCATGCAGCAGACCCGCGAAGAGTTGGCCAAGCAGCTGCGCGATCTGGAGCGCCATGGCCGCACCGAGGCCGATATCCTGCGCGCCCAGTTCGACTCCGAGCTGCAGGCGCGAGTCGCCGCCGCCTTGGCCGAGGCCCGCGAGCAGGTGGCGATCCGCGACGTCGAGCTGGCCTACCGTGCCGAACAGGAGACGCAGCTGCAACAGGAGCTGGAGCGCCTCAGGCGCGAGCGTGACGAGCTGGCCAGCCAGGGCGGTGAGCAAATTCTCGAGCGCCTGGCCAAGCTCGGCGTGGTCTTCGTGGTCTATCACCCGGGCGCCGGGCACCTGACCATCCCGCTGCAGGACATCGCCCGTTACCAGAACAACCCCATGAGTTACGCGGCGGCCAAGTGCTTCGTTTCCGAGGAGCAATACCGCCAGTGGCTGGCGCACTACCAGCAGCCGACCTGCGAGGCCAGCCTGCCGTCCGGCGAGCGCTGCGCCATGCCGATCGACCGGGTCGAGACGCCCAGTCGTTTCGTGGTCGGCGAATCCAACTGCTGCGCCCGGCACAAGGCCGGCGCGCGACTGCGCACCGTCAGCTGAGGCGCCGCATCCGGTTATCATCGGCGGGCGCCGCCACTGCGGCGCCTGAACCCGACCGGATTCATCCGCATGTCCTTCACCGCTCCGCACTGGATTCCCGCTGCGCCTCTGCAAGCGCTTTCGTTCGACTGGTCGGTACGGGCCGGCGTCGAGCTGGCCGTACTGCGCCTCGATCTGCTTGACCCGCTGCTGTCCGGCAACAAATGGTTCAAGCTCAGGCCGCACATCGAGGCCGCCGCCGCAGCCGGTGCCGACGGGCTGATCAGCCTGGGCGGTGCCCATTCCAATCACCTGCATGCCCTGGCTGCGGCAGGCCAGCGCTTCGGCTTCGCCACCGTTGGCCTGCTGCGCGGCGAGGCGCAGGACACGCCAACGGTGCGCGACCTGCAGGCCTTCGGCATGCAGCTGCACTGGCTCGGTTACGGCGGCTATCGCCGGCGCCACAGTCCCGATTTCTGGCAGCCCTGGCGCGAGCGCTACCCACAGTTATTGCCCGTCGAAGAGGGCGGAGGCGGGCTGCTGGCGGCAAGGTCCTGTGCGGCGATTGTCGAGATGGCCAGGCAGCAGTTGGGCGCGCTGGGCTGGGCCGACTACCACGGCTGGTGGCTGGCTGCCGGCACCGGCACCACGGCCGCCGGCCTGGTGATGGGCGAGCAGGGCGCGCGGATGGTGCATGTCGCGATGGCCGTGCCGCCGGGGCATGGGGTGGAGCAGGCCGTACCGGCAATGCTGGGCGAGGCCGGTCTGGCCGATCGCGGCTATCGTGTACTGGACGCCAGCCTAGGCGGTTTCGGCAAGGTGGATGCGCGCCTGGCGCAGCTCATCGACGACGGCGAGCGTAGCGCCGGGTTGCCGCTGGAGCCTCTCTATACCGGCAAGGCGCTGCTGGCATTGCGCGACGAGGTGGAGGCCGGTTACTTTGCTCCGGGTACTCGCCTGCTGCTGCTCCATACCGGAGGCCAGCAGGGGCGCCGGGCCATGGCCCAACGCCTGGAAGAACTGGCCGCAGTGCGCCGAGAATAATGAAGGACAGGTGTCGATGACCGAGCCGCTGAATCCCGAACAGCTGCGCAGCTTTAATCCGCTCAACGTGCTTTCCGAGCAACAGTGGCGCGAGCTGCGGCCACAACTGGTGCCACAGCACCTGCTGGCCGGCCAGCTGCTGTTCCGCCAGGGCGATCAGGCCCGTACCACCTATTACCTGCTGTCCGGCGAGTTGCTGCTGCGCGATGCCGCCGGCGGCGAGGAGCGTCTGCAGGCCGGCAGCGAAGCCAGCTGCCACCCGCTGTCGCCGAGCCTGCCGCGTCAGCACGAGGTGCGTGCGCTGAGCGATGCCAGCGTGCTGATGCTCGATTCGGCCAACCTCAGTCGTCTTCTTACCTGGCGCCTGGCTTACCACGACCTGCTGCTCGATCTGGGCAGCAACGGCGACGATGTCGAATGGCTGGAGCGCCTACTGGAGAATCCGCTGTTCACCAAGGTACCGCCGGCCAATGTGCGCGCCATGCTCGATCGCCTGCGGCCGATCGACCTGCCGGCCGGCAGCCGTGTGCTGGTCGAGGGTGAGGCGGGCGACTGCTGCTATTTCCTCAAGAGTGGCCGCGCCGAGGTATTTCGCGGCGGCGACGCCGGTCGCCAGGTGCTGGCCGAGCTGGAGGTAGGGGCCTGCTTCGGTGAAGAGGCCCTGTTGTCCGACCAGCCGCGCAACGCGACCGTCACCCTGATCGAGCCCGGTGTGGTGCTGCGCCTGGATCGCCAGGACTTCTTCGCCCTGCTCAAGGCACCGGTGGTCGACGAGGTGTCCTTCGGCGAGGCAGCCCGTCTGCTGTCGGGCGGTGCCCAGTGGCTGGATGTGCGCCTGCAGGCCGAGTACGAGCAGGCGCATGCCCAGCAGGCGCTGAACATGCCGCTACACCTGCTGCGCCTGAAAGTGCGCCTGCTGGACAAGAGCAAGACCTACCTGTGCTACTGCGACAGCGGCAAGCGCAGCGCCAGCGCGGTGTTCCTGTTGTCGCAGCTGGGCTTTTCCGCCTACGCCCTGCGTGACGGTCTCGACGCGTTGCCGGCGGTGCAGCGTGCGGGACTGCTGTGCGAGAGCGGCCCGGGCTATCTGGCGCGCTCCGGTGGGCGCACCGAGCGCAGTCACTGAGGCGCCGATCGATGAAATTCCAATGGATCTGGATTGCGCTGTTGCTGGTTGGCTGTGCCGAGCCCGAGTCACCCAGCCAGTTCTATGAGCGTTATAACCAGTGGGTGATCGACGGCATCTCGTTTGCCGATGACGCCGCCCACTTCTCCGCGCGCAAGCGTGCTCAGGTCGAGGCGCGCCTGGCAGCTCTGCCGGCGGGAGAGTCGGGACGGGAGCAGATGATCGCCAGCTATCTGCAGTTTTCTCGTGAAGTGGCGCGCTGCAAGACTCTGCAGCTGCAATCGCAGCAAGTGCAGGAACAACGGGCCGAACTCCTGTACGCGCAGACCGACAGTTGTGGCAAGGCCGCGGCCGAGCCTGAGAAACACAAGGTCATTCTGGTCTGGGAGGATGGCTGGAAGATCGATGAGGTCGAGATCGCCCTCTGAGCGTTCAGGGCCCTGGCCAGTCATCGCTGATCAGAAACACTCGCTCCCGCTCCTGCCAGTCGTTGCTCCCGCAACGTTCCAGACGCACCAGCAGCTGTGCCGGCGCCTCGGCTGGTAGTTGAACCAGCCAGTTCTCCTGGGTTGCTTCGTCCCACACCTCGGCCTGCTCCAGCCGTGCCGGCGCCAGCCAGCGCTGGCGGGGCAGCATTTGCCAGTGTCGATCGGCTTCGGCCGCATGTGGCCAGTCACGACGGTGCAGCCAGCGCCCACGCAGATGGCCCTGGGCGCTGCCCACCGGGGCCGCGCAGGCCTGTGCCCAGGGATAGAACAGATAGCCCGCCAGCCAGGCCGCCGAGCGCGGTGCTTCTTCGGTCAATGCCGCCAGTGCCTGGCGGCCGGCCGGGGTGCTGGCGAGCGGCAGCTGGTGTCGGCGCAGATGCTCCAGCTTGAGGCCCAGGCGATCCTCGCTGGCCGGTCCCAGCCAGTTGTCGGCGTCATCTCCGGCGGCCTGCTCCGGACCGAGGTACAGCTTGATCGCCAGCTCCAGGTGGTGTGTGCCCTGGTCATCGCGCAGCAGCAGATCCAGCTCGCCCAGGGTCTGCCCGGCCTGGCGTACCGGCAGGCCGGCGGCCAATAGCTGGACATCCGGTGCCGCCTGCAAGGCGAATTGCCAGAGCCGCTCGTAGTAGCGGCCCAGGCGGCTGGAACTGCCGGCCAGATAGGCGACCAGGGTGGCCGGCTCGGCTTCCTGGCGCAGCAGCCAGTCGATCAGTCGTTGTGGCTCGGCCCGCCAGATGCTCGCGGTCAGCGGATCGCGCAGCGGCAGCGTGCGCCCGTCGAGCAGGGCGGGGGTGAGCAGAGTCCAGGCCAGGTCACGCACCTGCGGCTGGCGCAGGTGCTGCAGGAGGTCGTCGAGGGTCGTCGTCATCGGCCGAGCATAGCGCCTGGTTTGCCGCTGCGAAGGGCTTTCGCCCATAATCCGGGCAATTCTCCCCGTTGCAGAGCGCCCCATGGAGCAGTTTCGCAATATCGGCATCATCGGCCGCCTGGGCAGCGCCCAGGTGCTCGACACCATCCGCCGCCTGAAGAAGTTCCTGCTCGAGCGTCACCTGCACGTGATCCTCGAGGACACCATCGCCGAAGTGCTGCCCGGTCACGGCCTGCAGACCTGCTCGCGGAAGATCCTCGGCGAGGTCTGCGACCTGGTCGTAGTGGTCGGCGGCGACGGCAGCATGCTCGGCGCCGCGCGCGCCCTGGCCCGCCACAAGATCCCGGTGCTGGGCATCAACCGTGGCAGCCTGGGCTTTCTCACCGACATCAAGCCGGACGAGCTGGAGGTCAAGGTCGCCGAGGTGCTGGAGGGGCATTTCCTCGAGGAAAGCCGCTTCCTGCTGGAGGCCGAGGTGCGCCGCCACGGCGAGGCCATCGGCCAGGGCGATGCGCTCAACGATGTGGTGCTGCACCCGGGCAAGTCGACCAAGATGATCGAGTTCGAGCTGTTCATCGACGGCCACTTCGTCTGTAGCCAGAAAGCCGACGGCCTGATCATCGCCACGCCGACCGGCTCTACCGCCTACTCGCTGTCCGCCGGCGGGCCGATCATGCACCCCAAACTGGATGCCATGGTCATCGTGCCGATGTACCCGCATACGCTGTCCAGTCGCCCCATCGTGGTTGACGGCAACAGCGAACTGAAGATCGTCGTGGCCGACGACCTGCCGATCTACCCGCTGGTGTCCTGCGACGGCCAGAACCACTTCACCTGCGCGCCTGGCGACACCATCACGGTGGCCAAGAAGCCGCAGAAGCTGCGCCTGATCCACCCGCTCGACCACAACTACTACGAGGCCTGCCGCACCAAGCTCGGCTGGGGCGGCCGCCAGTGGAGCCACGACTGACATGCTGCTGGACAGCGGGCGTGGCTATGACCTGATCGGCGACGTGCACGGCTGTGGACGCAGCCTGGAGCGCCTGCTCGAACAGATGGGCTACAGCCGGCATGGCGGCGTGTGGCGCCACCCGCGGCGCATGGTGCTGTTCCTCGGCGACATCATCGACCGTGGCCCGCGCATTCGCGAGGCCCTGCACCTGGTGCACGACATGGTCGAGGCCGGCCAGGCGCTGTGCATCATGGGCAACCACGAGTACAACGCCCTCGGCTGGTACACCGAGGCGCCGGCCAACAGCGAGCGGCGCCATGTGCGTGAGCACACGCCGCGCCACGAGCGCCTGCTGCAGCAGACCTTCCGCCAGTTCGAGGAACACCCGGCGGACTGGCACGACTTCCTCGACTGGTTCCAGCAGCTGCCGCTGTTCATCGACGCCGGGCGTTTCCGCCTGGTGCACGCCTGCTGGGATGGCGAACTGATCGGTCAGCTGCGCCAGCGCTTCGCCGATGGCCGCATCGACCGTGCCTTCGTCACCGCCTCGGCGGTGCCCGGCAGCTTCGCCAACCGGGTGTTCGAGCGCCTGCTGCGCGGCACCGACCTGCGCCTGCCGCAGGGCCTGACCCTGACCAGCGAGGAAGGCTTCACCCGGGCCTACTTCCGCACCAAGTTCTGGGAGGACGATCCGCAGACCTACGGTGATGTGGTGTTCCAGCCCGATGCCTTGCCGGAGAGCGTGGCCAGCCTGCCGTTGAGCCCGACCGACAAGGGCCGCCTGCTGCAGTATGGCGTCGACGAGCCGATGCTGTTCGTCGGCCACTACTGGCGCCGCGGCCGGCCGACGCCGATCCGCCCCAACCTGGCCTGCCTGGACTACAGCGCGGTGATGTACGGCAAGCTGGTGGCCTACCGCCTGGACGAGGAGACGCAGATCGACCCGAACAAGTTCGTCTGGGTCGAGGTGGAGCGTCCGGAGGCACCGCAATGAGCCCGGTAGAAGCGCTGCGCCGGCCGCTGCAGGAGGACCTTAGCGGCTTCGTCGGCCTGCTGCGGCGCCTCCAGGTGCCGCACCGGGTCAGCGAGGAGCGTGGCGCCCAGGTGCTCTGGGTGCCCAGCCAGCCGCTGGCCGAGCAGGTGCGCGCACTGTATCTGAGCTATCCGCAGGGGGCGGCCGAGGAGCAGATACCGACGCCGGCGCGGCCGTCGCGACCGGGCCTGTTCGCGCAGTTGCGGGCCAGCGGGATGACCGCGCTGGTGCTGTTGCTGACCCTGCTCGTCGCCGCCGTGACGTTGCTCGGTGACAACTTCGCCGCCTTGCGCTGGCTGACCTTCCAGGACTTCCAGATCCAGGGCGAATACCTCTATTTCCAGCCCTGGACGGCCAGCCTGGAGGCAGGGCAGTGGTGGCGCCTGCTGTCGCCCATGCTGATCCATTTCGGCATCCTGCACCTGGCCATGAATGCGCTGTGGTACTGGGAGCTGGGCCGCCGCATCGAGTACCGCCATGGCGGCCTGGTCCTGCTCGGGCTGACCCTGCTGTTCGGTCTGCTGTCCAATTTCGCCCAGTTCTGGTTTGGCGGTCCCTCGCTGTTCGGCGGCCTGTCTGGCGTGCTCTACGGCCTGCTCGGTTATTGCTGGATTTTTCAGCTGCTGGCACCGACACCGGCCTACCAGTTGCCGCGGGGCGTGCTGGCGATGATGCTGATCTGGCTGCTGGTGTGCCTGTCCGGGGTGATCGACACCCTGGGCCTTGGTGCCATCGCCAACGCCGCCCATGTCGGCGGCCTGGTCGCCGGTTGCGCCGCTGGCCTGATCGGCGGTGCGCTGGCGCGTCTGCGCCGGTAAACTTGGCGTTCTGTTTGGCTTTCCCTGTTGGAGTCCGCGATGTCGTCCTTTGCCGAAATGATCCAGAACATCACGCCTGAGATCTACCAGAGCCTCAAGCTGGCAGTGGAGATCGGCAAGTGGCCGGATGGCCGCAAGCTCACCCAGGAACAGAAGGAGCTGTCGCTGCAGGCCATGATTGCCTGGGAAATCCAGAACCTGCCGGAGGAGGAGCGCACCGGCTACATGGGCCCGCAGGAGTGCCAGTCCCACGCTGAGCCGATCCCGAACCTGCTGTTCAAGTCCAACGACACCCTGCACTGATGACCACGATGAACGAGCTCGGCCGCGGCAGTCTGAGCAAGATGGCCGTGCGCCTGGGGGAAACGGCGCAGTACGCCTTTCGCCTGGACGAGCAGGAAGTGCCGGTCAACCCGCTGCTGGGCAAGCGCGTGCGCCTGGAGTTTCTCGGCGCCATCCATTGCACCCACTGCGGGCGCAAGACCAAGAAGAGTTTCTCCCAGGGCTACTGCTACCCCTGCTTCACCAAGCTGGCGCAGTGCGACAGCTGCATCGTCAGCCCGGAGAAGTGTCACTTCGACGCCGGCACCTGCCGCGAGCCGGAGTGGGGCGAGCGTTTCTGCATGACCGACCACGTGGTGTACCTGGCCAACTCCTCCGGGGTGAAGGTCGGCATCACCCGCGCCAGCCAGATTCCCACCCGCTGGCTGGATCAGGGCGCCAGCCAGGCGCTGCCGATCTTCCGCGTCGCCACCCGCCAGCAGTCCGGGCTGGTCGAAGACCTGCTGCGCACCCAGGTGGCGGACAAGACCAACTGGCGCGCGCTGCTCAAGGGCGATGCCGTACCACTCGATTTGCCGGCCATCCGCGACCAGCTGCTGGAAAGCTGCGCCGAGGGCATTGCTGGGTTGCAGCAGCGCTTTGGCCTGCAGGCGATCCAGCCGGTCAGCGATGCCGATGTGCTGGAAATCCGTTACCCGGTGGAGGCCTACCCGACCAAGGTGGCCAGCCACGACCTCGAGAAGACGCCAGTGGTGGAGGGCATCCTCCGGGGCATCAAGGGCCAGTACCTGATCCTCGACACGGGCGTGATCAACCTGCGCAAATACACGGCCTACCAGGTCGCCGTACTCACCGAATAAGAGGCCACAAGCCATGCGTACCGAACAGCCGAAGATGATCTACCTCAAGGACTACCAGGTTCCCGACTACCTGATTGACGAGACGCACCTGACCTTCGAGCTGTTCGAGGACCACACCCTGGTGCACGCCCAGCTGGTGATGCGCCGCAACCCCGAGGCCGGCGCCGGCTTGCCGCCACTGGTGCTGGACGGCCAGCAGCTGGAACTGCTGGAGCTGAAGCTGGACGACCGGGTGCTCGGTGCTGCCGACTACCAGCTGACCGACAGCCACCTGACCCTGCAGCCGACGCAGGATCAGTTCGTCATCGACAGCAGCGTGCGCATCCACCCGGAAAGCAACACCGCGCTGGAGGGCCTGTACAAGTCCAGCGGCATGTTCTGCACCCAGTGCGAGGCCGAGGGCTTCCGCAAGATCACCTACTACCTCGACCGCCCGGACGTGATGAGCACCTTCACCACCACGCTCAGCGCCGAGCAGCATCGCTATCCGGTGCTGCTGTCCAACGGCAACCCGATTGCCAGCGGCAGCGAGGAGGGCGGTAGGCATTGGGCGACCTGGGAAGACCCGTTCAAGAAGCCGGCCTACCTGTTCGCCCTGGTCGCCGGCGACCTCTGGTGCGTGGAAGACCGCTTCACCACCATGAGCGCCCGCGAAGTCACCCTGCGCATCTATGTCGAGCCGGAGAACATCGACAAGGTGCAGCACGCCATGGACAGCCTGAAGAAGTCGATGAAGTGGGACGAGGAGGTGTACGGGCGCGAGTACGACCTGGACATCTTCATGATCGTCGCGGTCAACGACTTCAACATGGGTGCCATGGAGAACAAGGGCCTCAACATCTTCAACTCCAGCTGCGTGCTGGCCAAGGCCGAGACGGCCACCGACGCCGCCCACCAGCGCGTCGAGGCGGTGGTGGCCCACGAGTACTTCCACAACTGGTCGGGCAACCGGGTGACCTGCCGCGACTGGTTCCAGCTGTCGCTGAAAGAAGGCTTCACCGTGTTTCGCGATGCCGAATTCTCGGCCGACATGAACTCGCGCACGGTCAAGCGCATCGAGGACGTGGCCTACCTGCGTACTCACCAGTTCGCCGAGGATGCCGGCCCGATGGCCCACCCGGTGCGTCCGGACAGCTTCATGGAGATTTCCAACTTCTACACCCTGACCGTCTACGAGAAGGGTTCGGAAGTGCTGCGCATGATCCACACCCTGCTCGGGCCGCAGCTGTTCCGCAAGGGTTCGGACCTGTACTTCGCCCGCCACGACGGCCAGGCGGTGACCTGCGATGACTTCATCAAGGCCATGGAGGATGCCAGTGGCGTCGACCTGACCCAGTTCAAGCGCTGGTACAGCCAGGCTGGCACGCCGCGCCTGGACGTCAGCGAGAGCTACGACGCGGCGGCCAACACCTACCGCCTGCAACTGCGCCAGAGCTGCCCGGCCACTCCTGGCCAGGCCGAGAAGCTGCCCTTCGTCATCCCGCTGGAGCTGGCCCTGCTCGACGCCCAGGGCCGCGAGCTGCCGCTGCAGCTGGTCGGTGAAGACAAGCCGGTCGGCACCAGCCGCGTGCTCCAGGTGACCCAGGCCGAGCAGGCCTTCACCTTCGTCAATATCGCCGAGCAGCCGCTGCCTTCGTTGCTGCGCGGCTTCAGCGCGCCGGTCAAGCTGAGCTTCCCCTACAGCCGCGACCAGCTGATGTTCCTTATGCAGCACGACAGTGATGGGTTTAATCGCTGGGAGGCCGGCCAGCAGCTGGCCGTGCAGGTGCTGCAGGAGTTGATCGGCCAGCACCAGCGCGGCGAGCCGCTGGCGCTCGATCCGCGCCTGGTCGCGGCCCTGCGCAGCGTGCTGGAGAACGACAGCCTGGATCAGGCCATGGTCGCCGAGATGCTGTCGCTGCCGGGGGAGGGCTACCTGACCGAGATCAGTGATGTGGCCGACGTCGATGCCATCCACGTGGCCCGTGAGTTCGCCCGTGCGCAGCTGGCCGAAGCGCTGTTCGAGCCGCTGTGGGCGCGCTACCAGGCCAACCGCGAGGTGTCGCGCAACACGGCCTATGTGGCCGAGTCGGGCCATTTCGCCCGCCGCAGTCTGCAGAACATCGCGCTGTCCTACCTGATGCTGACCGGCAAGCCGCAGGTGCTGGCTGCAGCTCTGGAACAGTACGAGGCCTGCGACAACATGACCGAGCGCCTGACCGCGCTGGCCGTGCTGGTCAACTCACCGTTCGAGCTGGAGAAGGCCGAGGCGCTCAAGGCTTTCGCCGAGCATTTCAAGGACAACGCCCTGGTCATGGACCAGTGGTTCAGCGTGCAGGCCGCCTGCACTCTGCCGGGCGGCCTGGCCCGCGTGCAGGCGCTGATGCAGCACCCGGCCTTCACCCTGAAGAACCCGAACAAGGTGCGCGCGTTGATCGGCGCCTTCGCCGGGCAGAACCTGGTCAACTTCCATGCGGCCGACGGCAGCGGCTACCGCTTCCTCGCCGACCAGGTGATCAGCCTGAATGCCACCAACCCGCAGATCGCCTCGCGCCAGCTTGGCCCGCTGACCCGCTGGCGCAAGTACGACGCTTCGCGCCAGGCGCTGATGCGCGCTGAGCTGGAACGCATTCTGGCCAGCGGCGAGCTGTCCAGCGACGTGTTCGAAGTGGTCAGCAAGAGTCTGGCCTGACCCTGTATCGGCGTTACCAAGCAAGCGCTCGGTAACGCCGGCTGTTACGCGGTGTTTCCTTTCTGCCTGATCAGCTTTGCCGCGTCGCTCCAAGCCGCATGCCAGACGCGTTTTCCCCTTCCGAAGCGGTTGATTCTCAAGGTTAAACCGCGCCAGGCAGCAGACAAATTGAGACATCCTTGGGGGGGATTGGCCATTTTTGGGACTGTCGTGCCCGAAAGGTGAAATCCTCGTCACGCGCGGCCTTCTTGGTATCGATCTTGAATAGTCTCTGTTCGCTCGCGAAGCCGGCATAGACCGGCACCTCGCGCCAGTGGCTCAGAGCCCATAACAAGAACAATCGATCCATGGAGTTGCCGATGGCCATCCCCTTGCGCAAGTCATCTCTTTGTCTCGCCCCTGCCAAGGCGGGTTTTGCCTTAGCCGGCCTCATTCCGCTGGTGCTGGCAGTGCCGGCGGGTGCTGTGGAGTTCAGCTTCGTCGATGGCGAAGTGACCGGCTCGCTGGATACCACGCTGTCCTACGGCCAGCTCTACCGGGTACAGGGCCGGGACAAGACCAACGACGATACCAACGGCAACGACGGCAATCGCAACTTCGACACCGGCCTGGTTTCCGAGGTGTTCAAGATCACCTCCGACCTGGAGGCCAACTACCAGAACTACGGCCTGTTCGTGCGCGGCACCGCCTTCTATGACACCCAGATCATGGACAAGCGCAACGACAATGACGACTTCCGTCCGAGCCAGAGCTATCCCAACAACCGTGACTTCACCGACGGCACCCGCGATAGCGCTGGCAACAATGCTGAAATCCTCGATGCCTATGTTTACGGCAACTGGGACGTTGGCAGCATGCCACTGACCGTCAAGGTCGGTCGCCAGGTGTTCAACTGGGGTGAGGGCATCTTCTACCGTGGTGGCATCAACACCACCAACCCGATCGACGCCGCCAAGTTCCGCCTGCCAGGCTCCGAGCTGAAGGAAGTGCTGGTGCCGGTGGAGGCTTTCAACTTCAACATCGGCCTGACCGACAACCTGTCGCTGGAAAGTTTCTACCAGTGGAACTGGAAGGAGTCGGCCATCGATCCGGTCGGCACCTTCTTCTCCGAGACCGACCTGTTTGCCGATGGCGGTATCACGGCCTATACGCGCTATGACAACCCGCTGCTGCCAACGGTGATGTCGGGCTATGAGAGTGCGCTTGCTGCCGGCCTGGTTGGCAATGGCACGTTCGGCCCCAACTCCTACCTGGACCCGGAGAACAAGGTGTTCAAGGTGGCCAACGTCGGCGGCGACATCAACGCCAAGAACGATGGCCAGTACGGCTTCGCCCTGCGTTATGTCGCCGAGGAGCTGAACCTTACCGAGTTCGGTTTCTACTTCATCAACTATCACGCCAAGGAGCCGCAGATCGCGGTGGACCTGAGCCAGTACGACGGTGTCGACCTGGCTGCGCTGCAGTCAGCGCAGGGGCCGTTTGCCTCGGCAGTCGCCACGCTGGACGCCGCTGCCAACGCCGTGGCCCGTCGCGAGTACGTGGAGGATATCCGCGTCTACGGCTTCAGCTTCAACACCAATATCGGCGAAGCCTCGGTATTCGGCGAGATCGCCTATAGGCCCAACCTGCCGGTGGGTATCAGCGCCACCAACGATCTGCTGGGCGATCTGCTGGTCCCCGGCTTCTTCGGCGAGACCAATATCTACGACGGCAATGTCCCGGGCGATCAGGCCTGCTCCGCGATTTCCGGCAAGCAGCTGTGCCGCGGCCCGCTGTTCCACAACTACGAGCGCATCGAGGCGTTCAACCTGTCCATCGGCACCATCTACAACTTTGGCCCGGCGATAAGCTTCGACTCGCTGCTCGGGGTAGCCGAGCTGGCCTCCGAGCATGCCCGCGCCAGTGACCTGACCTACACCGCCTACGACGGCAGCGAGCGCGGCTTTGCCGGCCGCCCCAACGGTGCCTACGTCTCCGGTTACGACGATGAGGATCAGCTGGATCGCGATGCCTATGGCTACACCCTGGCGCTGTCCGGTACCTGGAACGATGTGTATGCCGGGGTCAACCTGTCGCCCTTCGCCGTGTTCAAGCACAACTTCCAGGGCAATTCGCACCAGACCGGCAACTTCGTCGAGGGCGCGATGGCCTACTCGGTTGGTCTGCGCGCCAGCTACCTGAACAGCCTGGAGGCCGAGGTGCAGTACACCGAGTACTACGGTGCCGGGCAGAACAACAGCGGCCGCGACCGCGACAACGTCGGCGTCAACCTCAAGTATTCCTTCTGACCATCCTTTTCAGGGGCGGGCGGTCATGCCGCTCGCCCCGCCAGTACGGAGAAGCACCATGTTGATGAAGCACACGCTGATGGGCGCCGCCGTGGCCCTCGCGCTTTCCGCCGGCAGCGCGCTGGCTGCCGTGTCCGCCGAAGAGGCGGCCAAGCTCGGCAGCACGCTGACCCCCTTCGGCGCGGAAAAAGCCGGCAATGCGGACGGCAGTATCCCGGCCTGGACCGGTGGCATCACCCAGGCGCCGGCCGGCTACAAAGGCAGCGGCCAGCACCATATCGACCCGTTCCCGGATGACAAGCCGCTGTTCACCATCACCAAGGCCAACCTGGAGCAGTACAAGGACAAGCTGAGCGCGGGGCAGATCGCCCTGTTCAATGCCTATCCGGAGAGCTTCCAGATGCCGGTGTACCAGAGCCGTCGCTCCGGCTCGGCACCGCAGTGGGTGTATGACAACAGCATCAAGAACGCCACCACCGCCAAGCTGGTCGAAGGCGGCAACGGTTTTGCCGACGCTTATGGCGGCATTCCGTTCCCCATTCCGCAGAGCGGTCTGGAAGCGTTGTGGAACCACATCGTGCGTTATCGCGGCACCTATATCACCCGTCGCTCGGTGGAGGCGGCTGTGCAGCGCAGCGGCGCCTATTCGCCGGTAGTGTCCGAGGTCGAGGCGCTGTTCCGTTACTACGATCCGAAGGGCAGCTACGCCGACCTCAACAACATCCTGTTCTACTACCTGAACTTCACCAAGAGCCCGGCGCGCCTGGCTGGCGGTGCGGCGCTGGTGCACGAGACCCTCGATCAGGTGAAGGAGCCGCGTCAGGCCTGGGCCTATGCGGCCGGACAACGCCGCGTGCGGCGCGCGCCGAACCTGGCCTACGACACGCCGATCGCCGCCTCCGAAGGCCTGCGTACCGCCGACGACACCGACATGTTCAACGGTTCGCCGGATCGCTACGAGTGGAAGCTGGTAGGCAAGAAGGAGCTGTACATCCCCTACAACAACTATCGCGTCTCCGCAGCAGGGGTGAAGTACGAGGATGTGCTGAAGACCGGCCACGTCAACCCGGCGCTGACCCGCAACGAGCTGCACCGCGTCTGGGTGGTGGAGGGCACGCTCAAGCCGGGCGCGCGCCACGTGTATGGCAAGCGCACCCTGTTCCTCGACGAGGACAGCTGGCAGGCCGCCGTGGTCGACCAGTATGACACCCGTGGTGAGCTGTGGCGCGTGTCCATTGCCTACCTGAAGAACTACTACGATCTGCCCACCACCTGGTCGGCCATGGAAGCCTTCCATGATCTGCAGAGCCGCCGCTACTACGTGCAGAACCTCGATACCGAGGAGCCTGGCACCGTCAACTTCGCCAAGGCAGTTCCCGAGGACAGCGAGTTCACCCCATCCGCACTGCGCCGCCGCGGCACCCGCTAAGGCATCGGCTACTCCCGCCGCTCGTTTGAGCGGCCTTCTATCGACCCGGTCTCGTGACTGGGTCGACGTTTTTCTGCATGACCGAAAAGCCGCTTGCAGACCCCTTGGTCGCTGTGCTCCCGCGTGCGCTGCTTGGCGCTTTTGCCCGGCACAATCTGCTTAACTGCCGCGCGCTCGGGCTGGCATCTTGCCATCCCGGTCATGGGTCATCACCCGCAATGCCCCGATCCACGCGTGCCGGCAGTCCGCGCGCCGGGCATTGCTGCAGGCCTTCCGGAAAGAATGCGGGCTTCCGGCACACCCTGGTGGTGGTGCGTACAGTTGGCCAGCCATGCCTGGCCCGAACGAGTGGAGCACAACAAGAATGTTAAAAGGACTGTTTGCGACGGGACTGCTGCTGTGCCTGTCGAATGCCGCGCTGGCCGCGGTAAGCGCCGAGGAAGCGGCCAAGCTGGGCGGCAGCCTGACCCCGCTGGGCGGCGACAAGGCGGCCAACGCCGCGGGCACCATTCCCGCCTGGAGCGGCGGCATCACCCAGGTCCCTGCCGGTTATGCCGGGCCCGGCCATCACCATGTTGATCCGTTTGCCGGTGACAAACCGCTGTTCACCATCAACAAGGCCAACCTGGAGCAGTACCGGGACAACCTGACGCCCGGACAGCTGGCGCTGTTCCGCACCTATCCGGACAGCTTCCAGATGCCGGTCTACCAGACCCGGCGCAGTGCCTCGGCACCGCAGTGGGTGTACGACAACACCCGGCGCAATGCCGAGAAAGCACGTCTGCTGGAAGGTGGCAATGGTTTCGCCGAGGCCTACGGTGGCATTCCTTTCCCGATTCCGCAAAGCGGCGTCGAGGCGGTGTGGAACCACGTTGCCCGCTATCGAGGCACCTACGCGGTGCGTCAGTCATCGGACGCCAGCGTGCAGCGCAACGGCAGCTATGCGCTGATCACCACACAGCAGGAGGCGCTGTTCAGCTACTACCGCCAAGGCGGTTCGGTCGAGCAGTTGGACAACATGCTGTTCTACTACATGGCCGTGACCAAGGCGCCGGCGCGCCTGGCCGGTGGAGCGCTGCTGGTACACGAGACCCTCGACCAGGTGCAGGAGGCACGCCAGGCCTGGGCCTACGCCGCCGGCCAGCGCCGCGTGCGGCGTGCCCCCAGCGTGGCCTACGACACGCCGTTGGGCACCGCCGACAACCTGATGACGGCCGACGACAAGGACATGTTCAACGGCTCGCCAGACCGTTACGACTGGAAGCTGCTGGGCAAGCGGGAGATCTATATCCCCTACAACAACTACAGGCTCTCCAGTCCGGACGTCCGCTACGACCAGCTGATCAAACCCGGTCACCTCGACCCGCAGTTCACCCGTCACGAACTGCACCGTGTCTGGGTGGTGGAGGGGACGCTCAAGCCGGGCGCACGACACATCTACGGCAAGCGCACGCTGTACCTTGACGAGGACAGCTGGCAGGTGGCCCTGGCCGATCAGTACGACAGTCGTGGTGAGCTGTGGCGCGTCTCGGTTGCCTACCTGAAGAACTACTACGAGCTGCCCACTACCTGGTCGGCGCTGGACGTGTTCCACGACCTGCAGTCGGGTCGCTACTACGTGCAGAACCTCGACAACGAGGAGAACGGCACCAGCGACTTCGGCCAGCCGCTGCCGGACGACAACCACTTCTCGGTGGCGACCCTGCGCCGCGTCGGCACACGCTGAGCAGATGCGGAAAAGGCCGCCGATAAAACCGGCGGCCTTTTACATGGCGTTGTCCGAGCGTAACCGGCGCTTAACAAAACATAACGTCACGCCGATTGTCAGGTTTTTCCAAAGCCGTATAGCATGAGCCCGCCTGATAAAAGGCGTGAACCCACCTATAAGAATAAAGGGGGAAATTTATGCGTGAGCCCGTCATGCGGCGCACCCACTCCGGCGCCCTGAGTTTCCAGGCCCCGGCCCGTCATCCATCGCCGCTGGCGAAAGCGCTGTCTCTGCTCAGCGTATGTTCCGTTCTGGCCTTCGCTGCGCCTCTGCCGCTGCAGGCCGCGGAAGCAGCCACCATTACCTCCATCGAATCGCCCAAGGCCGTGACCAGCCTGCTGCTGGACATCGCCCATGCCGGCAAGCGCCTGGTCGCTGTTGGCGATCGCGGCCACATCCTGTTCTCCGAAGACGCTGGTCGCAACTGGGTGCAGGCCCGTGTGCCCAGCCGTCAACTGCTGACCGCCGTGTACTTTGTCGATGACAAGCATGGCTGGGCGGTCGGTCACGACGCACAGATCCTCGCCAGCGACGACGGCGGCGCCAACTGGGAATTGCAGCACGAGGATCTGGAGCGCGAAGCGCCGCTGCTGGATATCTGGTTCCGTGATACCAGCACCGGTTACGCCGTCGGCGCCTACGGTGCGCTGCTGGAAACCAGTGACGGCGGCAAGACCTGGAATGACGTCAGCGACCGTCTGGACAACGAAGACGGTTATCACCTCAACGGCATTACCGCGGTTAAGGATGCTGGCCTGTTCGTGGTGGGCGAGGCGGGCAGCATGTTCCGTTCCGCCGATTGGGGGCAGACCTGGGAGAAAGTACAGGGCCCTTACGAGGGCACCCTGTTCGGCGCGCTCGGCACCGCCAGCGCCAACACCCTGTTGGCCTATGGCCTGCGCGGCAACCTGTTCCGCTCCACCGATTTCGGCAAGAGCTGGCAGCAGATCAAGCTGCTCTCCGAGAGCGGTCCGCTGGAGTTCGGCCTGGCCAATGGCAGCCTGCTCAAGGACGGTACCCTGGTCATCGTCGGTCATGGCGGCAGTGTGCTGACCAGCAAGGACGCCGGGCGTGCCTTCACCGTCGTCAACCGTGCCGACCGTGCCTCGCTGGCCGGCGCCACCGACGATGCGGCGGGCAATCTGGTCCTGGTGGGCCAGGGCGGCGTGCACCTCGCTACTCCGACTGGCCTTGAGCCAGGCAAAAAACAATAAGCCGGGGCGAATCAGCATATGAGTTCCATGAACCATCACCAGGACAAGGCGACTTTTCTTGAGCGCCTGATCTTCAACAACCGCCCGGTCGTTATCGCACTGTGCGCGCTGATCACCATTCTCCTGCTGTGGCAGGCCTCGCACATTCGTCCCTCGACCAGCTTCGAGAAGATGATTCCGCTAGAGCATCCCTTCATCCAGAACATGCTCGAGCACCGCAACGATCTGGCCAACCTGGGCAACACCGTGCGAATTTCCGTGGAGGCGAAAGATGGTGACATCTTCTCCAAGGAGTACATGGAAACCCTGCGCCAGATCCACGACGAAGTGTTCTACATCGCCGGTGTCGACCGTTCGGGCCTGAAGTCGCTGTGGAGCCCGGCCGTGCGCTGGACTGAAGTGACCGAGGAAGGCTTCGACGGTGGCGAGGTGATTCCGCAGACCTACGACGGTTCTGCCGAGAGTCTGCAGGAGTTGCGCAACAACGTCCTCAAGTCCGGTCAGGTCGGCCGTCTGGTGGCCAACAACTTCAAGTCGAGCATCGTCGACGTACCGCTGCTCGAGCAGTACCCGGACCCGAACGACCAGAGCAAGCTGATCAAGCTGGACTATCGCCAGTTCTCCCACGAACTGGAAGAGAAGATCCGCGAGAAGTACCAGGCACAGAACCCCAATGTGCAGATCCACATCGTCGGTTTCGCCAAGAAGGTCGGTGACCTGATCGACGGCCTGATCATGGTGGTGGCCTTCTTCGGTATTGCCCTGGGCATCACCCTGGTGCTGCTCTACTGGTTCAGCTGGTGCATCCGCTCGACCATCTCGGTGGTCTCCACCACCCTGATCGCGGTGGTCTGGCAGCTGGGCCTGATGAACCTCGCCGGCTTCGGGCTCGACCCGTACTCGATGCTGGTGCCGTTCCTGATCTTCGCCATCGGCATCTCCCACGGGGTGCAGAAGATCAACGGTATCGCCCTGCAGTCGAGTGATGCCGACAACGCCCTGACCGCCGCACGCCGGACGTTCCGTCAGCTGTTCCTGCCGGGCATGATCGCCATCCTGGTGGACGCCGTCGGCTTCATCACCCTTCTGGTGATCGACATCGGTGTGATTCGCGAGCTGGCCATCGGCGCCTCCATCGGCGTGGCGGTGATCGTGTTCACCAACCTGATCCTGTTGCCGGTGGCGATTTCCTACATCGGTATCAGCAAGAAGGCGGTCGAGCGCAGCAAGCGTGAAGCCGGTCGTGAGCAGCCGTTCTGGCGCCTGCTGTCCAACTTCGCCCACCCGGTGGTGGCGCCGATTTCGGTGGTCATCGCGCTGTCTGCCGGTGTGGCCGCGTTCTGGTACCAGAAGGCCAACCTGCAGGTCGGCGACCTCGACCAGGGCGCGCCGGAACTGCGTCCGGACTCGCGCTACAACCAGGACAACAACTTCATCATCAGCAACTACTCGACCAGCTCCGACGTGCTGGTGGTGATGGTCAAGACGCCGAACGAGGGTTGCTCGACCCACGAGACCCTGGCGCCGATGGACCAGCTGATGTGGCGCCTGGAGAACACCGAGGGCGTGCAATCAGCCATCTCCATGGTCAGCGTGTCCAAGCAGGTGATCAAGGGGATGAACGAGGGCAGCCTCAAGTGGGAGACCCTGTCGCGCAACCCGGACATCCTCAACAACTCCATCGCCCGTGCCGATGGCCTGTACAACGCCGATTGCTCGCTGGCGCCGGTCCTGGTGTTCCTCAACGACCACAAGGCCGCCACGCTCAAGCGTGCTGTCTCGGTGGTGCAGGAATTCGCCGCGGAAAACAACAAGGAAGGCCTGGAGTTCATCCTGGCTGCCGGTAACGCCGGCATCGAAGCGGCCACCAACGAGGTGATCGCCACGTCCGAGCTGAAGATCCTGATCCTGGTGTACATCTGCGTTGCGCTGATGTGCCTGATCACCTTCCGTTCCTTCGGCGCGATGCTGTGCATCATCCTGCCGCTGATCCTCACCTCCATCCTCGGCAATGCCCTGATGGCCTGGCTGGGTATCGGCGTGAAGGTGGCGACCCTGCCGGTAATCGCGCTGGGTGTGGGCATCGGTGTGGACTATGGCATCTACATCTACAGTCGTCTGGAGAGCTTCCTGCGCGCCGGCATGACGCTGCAGGAGGCTTACTACCAGACCCTGCGCTCCACCGGTAAGGCCGTGCTGTTCACCGGTCTGTGCCTGGCCATCGGCGTGGTTACCTGGATCTTCTCGGCGATCAAGTTCCAGGCCGACATGGGTCTGATGCTGACCTTCATGCTGCTGTGGAACATGTTCGGTGCGCTGTGGCTGCTGCCGGCCTTGGCCCGTTTCCTGATCAAGCCGGAGAAACTGGCTGGCAAGCAGGGCGGTTCGCTGTTCGCCCACTGATCGGTTGCGGTGAATGAAAAAGGGCTCCTGCGGGAGCCCTTTTGCTTTATCGGGTTCATCTTGCCTGCGCACCTTGGGGGCGCGATTCAGGCAGTCGTGTTCTTTCGCTTGGTCATGAAAGTCCTGACCTTTGCAGCGAGGAGCAAGCCTGCGTAGATGTAGTTGGTGTTCAGATAGCGCCAGGCCAGCCGGCGTGGTTCGAGCAGCATGCGGAAGCACCACTCCATGCCGATGCGCTGCATCCAGCGGGGAGCCCGTGGTAGTTCTCCGGATAGCACATCGAAGGATCCACCCACTCCCATTCCCAGATTGACGCCCAGCTGTTCCCAGTGCTGGTGGAGGAAGTTCTCCTTCTTGGGGGAGCTGATACCAATGAACAGCAGTTTGGCACCGCTGGCGCGGATGGTGGCGGCGACGTCGGCCTCTTCCTCGGGCTTGAAGTAGCCATCGCGCACGCCGGCAATGCGCAGTCCGGGGTAGCGTGCCATCAACTTCTCGGCCGTTGCCTGGACGATGTTGGGTCTTGCACCGAGCAGGAAGACGGGGGCATCGAGACGAGCGGCCAGCGCACAAAGATCTCCCAGAAGATCGATTCCGGCTCTTCTGGGGGGTACATAGGGGTGCAGCCACCTCAATCCCAGATGGATGCCCGCCCCGTCGATATGCACGCGCTCGGCCTGTTCCAGTGCCTGCATCAGGCTTGGTGTTCTGCGGGCATCGACCAGCTTGGCAACGTTCAAGCCTTCGAGGCGAATGCAGGCGTTGTTGTGCAGCGCCTGTTCGATATCGGCCAATAGTTCCTGCGGGCTCAACAGGTCGATAGGGCAATCCAGCAAACGGATGCGGCGCTTGGTCGCTGCAGTCATGGCTGATACAACTCGCTGCGAGATGCATTGAGGCTGCGCAGTACCGCGCCGGACAGCAGCCAGAGTGCCGCTGATCCCGAGACGGACAGCATGTGTTCGGAGCTAACCAGGGTGGTTGATACACCCAACAGGAGCCAGGTGGCCGCCAGCGCCATGGGTTCTCCCTGAGTCCGATAATGACGCCAAAGCTGGATGATCAGATTGGCCAGAAAGAGCAGAAAGAGGAGGGCAGCCGGCACTCCCAGCTGGAAGGCGATGCTGAAAATCGCACCTTCGCCCCCGCCGATGGTTGCCGCCGCCGTATTGCCGGCCATCCCACCCTGTTGGCCGAGACCGGCGCCAAACAGCAGCACGCTCGGCAGGTCCTGCAGGTTCTTTTGCAAAGCCATCCAGTGGCCGATGGTCGAGCCGTCGAGGAAGTTCACACTCATGATCACGATCTGCCAGGAGGCTGCGACGATCGCCAGCGCACTGCTGCCGAGTATTAGCCAGCGCCAGCCGCGACCGGGAAGCAGGCTGCGGTTGCAGTACAGGTAGCCAAGCAGGGCGAGGCCTGCTGCAAGCATCGCCCCCCGGGTTCCGGACATCCAGATTCCGCCGAACAGCACCGCACACATCAGCAGCCCGAGTGTGGTTGCGCGCCTCTGCAGCCAGGCAATGGCCAGCAGCGAGCTGATGCACAGGAACATGCCCTGGGCCAGTGGCGACGCCAGCAGGCCGGCAGCCCGACGCTCCACCTCGATACCGCCATAGAAGTTCCAGGGTAGGCCGTTCTCCGGGTTTCCACCGACGTGCATGCCTTTAACCTCCAGCATGTACTTGGGGTAGTCGATGTCGTATAGCCAGAACTCGGTATTCTGCCGATCCCAGGCGCCGAACAGGGTGCTGGCAAGGGCGAGCATGACTAGGCAGCCTGCGAGAGTGCGCAGTTGCCCTGGCGTCCGCACGCAATAGTAGGACGCGAGAAAGAACAGTGGTGGAATCACCAAAGTGCCAAAGGAAGCAATCTGCAAGCCCAAGGGCGCGCCACCGACCGTAAGGATCAGATAGATCGCGGCCAGCCCGGCATAGCTGATCATCGGCAGCATGATCTGGGTGGGCAGGCGTGTGGTGAGCAGGCAGCACGCCGCAAGGCTGATGACCATGGCATCGCGCAGGTGTCTCAGCTCAGCGGCCGCAGGCCAGAAGCTGTATAGCCAGGCGCTGGTCAGATCGCCGAGATGGACCCAGAGCACCAGGACCAGCAGCAGGAAGAATCTCACTTCTGCTGCTCCCGATCCGGTTGTCTGTGGCGCCAGCGCTGCCATTCGCCTACAGCGCCCGGGCCGAGGACCCTGATTGCCATGCGCTTGGCCAGTGCCCTGAGGACATCGCTTGCTCCCCACCCTACGCGCGAGATCCGGCTGTCGATGGCCTGGATGACCTGTTCTGCCTCGGCGTGCAAGGGACGCTGCAGCAGCTGCGCCGGACGGCGCGCATGCAGCCAGAGATTGCCGCTTAGGCTCGACAGCGGATGCGGGCCGCAGCTCAGCACTTCGAACCCGGCAGCCATAGCCAGGTTGCGCAGACTGTCTCGACAGAAGTAGCTCAAGTGCGCCGGGTGCACGTACAGGCGGCTGGTCCAGTCGCCGAAAAGGTCAGGGACCTCGATCCACAGCTGGCCGTCCGGGCTCAGGGCGCGAGCCGCCAGGTCAAGGGTGGTCAGCGGGTCTATCACATGCTCCAGCGTATGAAAGGCTACCAGCCCTTGCAGGCTTCCCGGTTCGAGGGTATCGAGTCCTTCTATGAAGTGAACCTTGTGTTGCCCGAGCAAGGCTGTTCGGTTTGCCACATCAGGCTCACTGGCGCTGAGCTGCAGATCGGGGCGTTGTATGGCCGTCTCGGCGAGGAAGGCGCCAAACCCGGAGCCCAGTTCAAACAGGTGGTCCCCAGGAGCAAGTGTGGGGGCGATCAGTTGCAGGCGCTGCCGGGCAATGATCCGGTCGCCGCGCCATCGGAAGAAGCGTTCCGTGCTATGCCAGGGAATCTCTGCGGGAAAGAGCCGCCGATAAGCCACGGCATAGAATTCATCCAGGCCTTCTTCGGTGAAGCCAGGCGCCAGGTAGACTCCGGCGCAATGCGCGCAGCGACGCAGTTGCTGGCCCGAGTTGGCGTAAACCTCAGGCCAGAAGTGTCGCTGGCCGACCGTGGTTCCGCACATCCGGCACTGACCGCTGTCAATGGCTCGCCCACGCTGCCAGAGGGCTTCACGCATAGAACCTCCGGTACCAGAGCGCCACCGAGAGGGCTTGCCACAGGGTGCTGTGTTCGGCATGCGGATCGCTGAGCCTGCGTCGCAGGCTGGCAACATCGATGAAGCTGCCCAGCTCGGCAGGTAGATCCTCCAGCAAGGGTTTCCAGGGCAGGCGCCGCAGCAGGAATTGCTCGGCATGGCCAAAGCCGGTGTTTTTCGGGGTCTCGACAACCGCGGCTGGGAGCTCGTTGCGGAACGCCGTGCGCAGGAGCACTTTCGAGTAGCGCTCGCCAACGCGTTCGGCAGCCGGCGTAACCAGGGCACGTTCAACCAGGCGGTAATCCATGAAAGGACTGCGCAGTTCGATCCCGGCATCCATGCTGGTGCGATCAGCCATGCGTAACACCCTGGGCAGCAGACTGCTCAGTTGATCGTCGCGCAGCCGTTGCTCCAGATCCAGGCGTGCATTGTCGCGTATGGCTTCCATGCGCTGATGCTGGGCGGACCACAGATCACCACTGATGGCCTGCACGCTGGGCCGCAGACGCCGCAGCAGGGGCGTGATTACTGCCAGCGGCATATCCCAGATCATGCGATTGAGCAGCAGCGAGCGCGGAAAGGTGTGGTGTCCCATCAACCTGGCAGCCTGTCGCCACTGCCCTTGGTGCAAGGCGCTGCGGACGGCCAGCGGGTGGTAGCGGACGGTGTAGCCGCCGAGCAATTCGTCGGCGCCCTCGCCACCGAGTACGACCTTGAATCCCTGTTCGGCAATCGCGCGGTAGGTACGGAAGCTGGCCAGTATCGAGGGCGTTGCGAAGGGTTCGCCCTGTACGCCCACCAGACTCATCAGCTCGTCGGCGCAGGGAATAGCGGCAAAGCGCACGATCCGGTGAAGGTCCGGGCGTCCGCTGTCATGCATGAACGCCGCGGCTTTGGTGGATTCGTCAACGGCGGCGTGCTCGGCTTCGCGGTAGGCATAGGTGAACGCTCCCTCCAGGCGATGCTGCGGAGAGTCGCTGGCCTTGAGCGCCAGGTGCGTGATGATCGAGCTGTCCAGGCCCCCGGAAAGCAGGCTGGCCACCGGCACATCGGCGCGTAGGCGCAGGTTCACGGCGTCGGCGAGCAGTGCGTGCAGGGCTTCTGCATCGAGTGGCTCCAGTTCACCCGGCTGCGGCCAGTGATGGTAAGCCCGCGCGTGGGTTCGTCCTGTGCGGCTCAGCCGATAGACCTGCCCCGGGGGGACTGCCTGAATGCCCTGGAAGAAGGTGGCATGGCTCTGCTCGGAATACGAAGTCACCAGGAAGTCGAACAGTTTCTCCGGATTGGGGGCCGGGTACCCCCCCCTGAAATCAGCGATGGCGGAGATCTCGCTGGCCAGTATGGCTGTCTGCCCGTCATGGCACAGGTAGAGCGGTTTGACGCCCAGTCGGTCGCGACAATAGACCAGATCGCCGCTGGCGGCGTCCCAGATCACCAGTGCCCACATGCCGTTGCAGCGCGCGAACAGTTCCTCACCCCATACCCGCCAGCCGTGCAGCAACACTTCGGTATCGCTGTCGGTCCTGAACACGCAGCCGGCGGCGCGCAGTTCATCGCGCAAACTGCGGAAGTTGTAGATGGCGCCGTTGAACACCAGCGAGTTGCCCGTATGCGGGCAGACCATGGGCTGGGCGGCTACCGTGCGGGTGTCGTAGATGGCCAGGCGCCTATGGCCCAGGACGGTGCGGGGCGTCTGCTCTACAGTGGCCAGACCCTCGCCATCTGGGCCGCGGCGGGCCAGACTGGCGAGCGCGCGCTGGACTGCGGGCTCCAGGTTGCTGGCGGCGGAAAAGTCACGAACTGCAATCAGACCGCACACTGGTTTGGCACTCCGGGTTTCATGTGGAAGCCTGCATGGCTGGGGGAAGGTAATGCGGGCGCCGTCCCGCGACCGCGGCCAGCAGGGGTAGCGCCAGCAGCAGACCGCACCAGGGGGCGGCGGAGGTGAATCCCAGAAGGCCCGCCAGCAGGGCGATAGCCGTCGTCAGCCATCCCCAGTTGCTCAGGCGAAGGTTCTGCAGTCGGATCACGCCCAGCGTAATCGTGAACAGGCAGAGCGTGCGGCTCCACAGCAGCAGTTCGGGGGAATGTACCCAGGCGGCCAGGATCTGAAGCGGAGCGCTGACGGCGATAGTGATCGCGAGCAATCGCGCCAGCGGCCGTTCGCGATTGCCGGCGATCAGCGGCAGGCTGAGGAAGCCACCGATGACGGTGATGCCCCAGGCAAGCAGCAGAACGCCGGTCAGTGCCAGCCACTCCTGCTGCTCCGCGTCAGCCGTCATCCCCTGCATTATCAGGGCAGCCATCAGCAGCGCCGCGGTGCCCTGTAGCGTCCATGAACTGGCCTGCAGCACCCGTGCTCGCCCCGGATCATTGGCAGCGCCTGGCAGCATCAGCCGTGAGAGCTGGGCCTGGATGCCCGATAGGCCGTTGAGCGCGTGGTTCAGTAGCAGGTACCAGGGGAGGAAACCGGGTGTCAGAGGGGCGAGCAGGAAGACAGTGAGCCGGTCATGCAAGGTGCCACAGACACCCAGTGCCGACAGATGCAGGGCGTTGGTGAGCTGGCCCTTGCCTATGCCGGGTAGCCAGCATCTGTAGTTCTGGCTGAGCAACAGATGCACCACCGCCTGAGTGGCAAAGCCCAGGCTGACTGCAATACCAGCGCTGGCAGCTGTCGATAATGGTAGGTGCGGAGGCAGCAGCAGGCTCAGCACCAGCGCAACCGGCCAGGCCACCTGACCGGAGAGCAAGGCCACCAGGCGGTGCCCTCTGACAATCAAGGGCGAGGAGAAATTGAACAGCGCCATCAGCGCGGCGGGTGCTGCACCCAGCCAGTAGTCCATGGCCTCGACACTCGGTGCGAGTACCCGTAACGCGACACTGCAGATGGACAGCAACAGCAGGGTGGCGATCAGTCGGTGTGTCAGGGCACAACGCCAGTCGCGCAGCCAGCCCACCTGGTCGGGGTTCTCGCGCAGGAACAACGAGGCGTAGCCCAGGTCTGCAAGAAAGATCACGGTGATCAGCAGCAGGTGTGCCAACCCAACATGACCATAGGCGCTGGTGCCCAGCAGATGCAGGAGGTGCAGCTGGAAGAGGAAGTTGGTGCCCTGGCCTATTGCGTAGACCAGCGTGGCGAGCACCAGCATCTGTCTCATTCCAGAGCTTCGCCCGTCTGCCTCACTCACGCCTGGCTGTCCGGAAATGCAACCCGCCGCAGAGCCGCCTTGAAGCCCATGCGTGGCTGCCAACCCAGTGTGTTCAGGGTATGGCGTGGATCACCCAGCTGGCTGATGCGATCGACCGGGCGCTGGCGAGCAGGGTCCACTTCGATGGTGACAGGGCGTTGTAGGACATCCGCCAGTTCGCGCACGAGCTGCTCGACGGAGTGTTCGACACCTGAGCAGAGGTTGAGGGTATCGAATGCAAGTGAGTCGCGAGGATCGTTCAGCAGGGCGATCAGGCCGGCGGCCACGTCATCGGCGTGCAGGTAGTCCCGGCGTGGTGTGAGGTTGCCAAGGCGGATGATGCCGCTGGCAGATTGCTGCAGCTGCGTCAGTATGTCGGGAATGAGGTGTGCATTGGGGTCGTCGTGCCCGATGGTATTGAATATCCGCGCCGCACGCCCGATGCGGCCGCCCTGGTTAGCCCAGTAGCGCAGCTGCTGTTCATTGCAGAACTTGGACAGGGCATAGTTGTCGCAGGGTGCCAGTGGGCTTTGTTCGCTCAGTGCGGCTTCTTGCCAGGCATAGACGGCCCCGCTGGAGGCCAGAACGATGCGTTCGATGGAGTGCTCGGTGGCGGCAGCCAGCAAGCGCTCGGTGCCGACCACGTTGACGTCGAGGCAGTAGGCGCGCTGTTTTTCACAGGTGGGAATGTGGTGAATCGCCGCCAAGTGCAGAATGGCCTGTGGACGGAAGTCGCGCAGCACCGCTTTCAGGCTGTCTTCATCCCGCAGGTCAGCCTGGACCGCCAGGCTTGCCTGGTGCGGCATCGGCAAGCCGCTGCTGAGGTTGTCGTATACGGCGACTTCGCCAAGGCGAGCGCGCCACTGCGCGACCACGCGACGCCCGATCATGCCCGCTCCCCCGGTCACCAGAAGACGCATCATGATGGCCTCGCGCTGATCAGCAGGGACCGAAGGCGGCGCGGCAGCCAGCGCAGCTCGGGTTCTGCGCCGCTCAGCCAGATATGTGTGGCGAGCCAGAGTGACAGACCGCCCAACACGACGATAAACGTCGCGATGGCAGCCAGGACCGGGTTGCGGGTCGAGATCGGGGCCATTGCAAGGGTGGAGCGGGACTTGCCTGCCATCGCGTCATAACGTGCCTTGGCCAGATCGGTCTTGGCATTCAATTCCTGCAGCGCTTCGTCCTGAGCGCCGGTGAACGGTGTCTGCGAGGCTCTCAGGCGGTTGCTGTTCTCCTGCAGGCGGTTGTAGAGATCGGTACCCGATGCCGCTTGCTGGTCGGCGTTGTCCATATCGGCCAGCAGTGCCGCGGTTGCGTCCAGCTTGTGCAGGTCACGCTCCAGCTTGCGCAGGCGGGCCTGCAGTTCGGAAACCGTTGCCTCCAGTGCAACGATCTGCGGCAATGGCGCCAGGTACTTACCGCCTTCTTCGCGTACCGATACGACGGTGTGGGAGGGCATCTGCCGGGTTTCCGGATAACGCTCGAGCAGGCCGCGCATATCACGGATGCGCTGCTCTGCCTGCTGGATTTCGAAGCCGACCTGGAGCTTTTCGGTCAGCAGCTTGGATCGCTCGGCGAGAGCCTTCTGCCCCTCGCGCACGGCGTGCATCAGGCTGTTGGCGAGCAACGCCTGCCGTATGTGCTCGCTGAGTACCTGCAAATGGCGCTGTGCCTGTTCCGCGTCGCTGACTCGCAGCTTGAGCGCCAGACCGAGTCCATTGTTTTCCTCGTTCTGCAGACCAGGGATTTCACGGAAATCATCGCGGAAAATCGAGGGTTGGTAGGTGACGTTTGACGTCCAGAACAGCGGATTCTGAGCCCGACGCTTCAGCCTCTGCAGCTCCGCATCGTCCCCCGCGAAACTGCGTGCGATCCGTGCCTCGTCCCAGAGATAGGGTTGTGTCTGGCGCCACTCCGAGAGCGTGATGTCCGGGACCTCGATGAATGCGTCCAGCGCGTACAGCGGGCGCTGGGAAATCTGCCAGGCCGCGCACAATGCCAGCAGCAGTGCGGGAGCGGCGAGGAGGCGGAAGAATCTCTGGTAAAAGCGCAAGACCCGCAGCAGCAGTTCGCCGAGAGAAACCTCGCTCTGCTGGAAGGACAGTGGGGGTGTCGTGGACATGCAATCAACCTGAATTCGAACAGCAGGGGGGCCACACGACATCCGTTTCTGTTGGCGGGGTCTGTGTGTTCGGAAAGGCTCTGCAATGTGCCATAGCCGCGCAAAACGATGCAATTGCAGGTTTACTGGCGTTGTCGGCTCAGTGCCTCTCTTGAGGCGTTCAGAGCCGATGATGTCTGCTGTTCAGTCCCCATCATTGTGAGCGGATCTTAGAGCGCTTGATCGCCTGTTGGTCGGCCTCTGCTGCCCGGCTTGCGGTGGCAATGAGCCCTCGCCGGTCTGGCGGCGTGCGCGCTATCTGTGATGTGCTGAACTCCCGAGTTGCGGTGCCTGAGGTCTGATCGATCTGGCGCGCGCTCTGCGTGGTGATATCGAGGCGCTGTTCTACCAGTGGCTTTGTTTGCGGTCGCTGAAGCGGCCACCCGCTCAGGCCGATCGCTGGCAGTACTGGTTGCTTGCCGGCTATCGCTGCAGCCGTATCAAGGCCACGGTGGGCGACATGCAGTTTGTGCGTCCACTGCGCCTTGCGAAGCACGCCAGGGCGTCAGCGGGTATTGCCACGGGTATCCTGGGTGTTCGCGGTTCCGGATTTCTCGATGGGGTTCGCGCTTGGCAATTGCCGGCGGTGCGGGTAGCGTGGCGGCATTTTTCCGGGATGTGTTGAATGATCTCATCGACTGGGTCGCGTAGTGCCTTTGCTCGCCATCTGGCGACACTGCGCCTGCGAGTCGGTGACGCAGCAGTGGACGTCAGGCACGAAGCCTTCTTTCTCCAGGCCAACCACCGGCGTTGGGCGGGACTGCGTGGCGTTGCCGCGCTGCTGCGGGACGCCTGGCAGCTGTTGCGTAGTCCCATGCCCGTTAGCTGCCGGGAGGGGGACGAAATCATTCTGCTGGTTACCCTGGCCGGCAAGAGTGGCTGGGGAACAGTGACGCGCTGCCTGCAGCACGTGCAGCCGGGGAATGCGCTCGCCCTGGTACATCCACGCCTGTCACCCCGTGACCTGTCCCCGGGATTACCGGTGTTGCGCCCGGCGCGGCCTTCTTTGCCAGGCGTTGGCAGGGCCTTGGCTACCTTTGCACGGGTGCTGCTTGGTCAGCGCTCGCTGCTTCTGGCCAGTTGCCTGTCCCGGCGCGTGCTATGGCGTGACAGCCTGGCGCGCACACTGTCCGGGCGACGCGGACCGCTGGTGTTGCACAACGATTTCGACATGATGAGCAATGCAGCCATTGGCCAGGGCGCGACCACGGTTTGCCTTCAGCATGGCGTGCCAACGGATGAGTTCTTTCCGACTCGCGCCGACTGGTATGTGGTCTGGGGGGCAGGCAGTCGCCGCGCGTTTGTCGAGGGCGGCAGCCCGGTCTCGCATCTGGTCGAGGATGCACTGGGCAGAGCGCCTGAACTCAGGGCGCCCGAGCAGCCGCCCGCCGGGCTCTCCCTGTTGTCGCAGGCCCATGCGCCGATTCTCGGTCGCGAACTCCCGGGCTGGCTGCGAGCGACTGCGACAGCGTTGCTGCAAGCCGAGCCAGGGTTACGCATCCTGCTGCACCCTCAGGAATGGCAGCCCTATCCGGGTGTTGCTGCGCTGGCCTGTAGCAGGCCGCCTCATGCCGAGTTTGACTCCGGGGCCACGCCTCGCCTGGTGCTCGGGTGCTGCAGCACTGCGCTTTTTGATGCTGCGCTGGCCGGCCACTGGGTCGTGCGTCTGGTCGCGCCAGTGGAAGGTAATCGGAGTGCCTTGCAAACCCTGGAGGGGCTCCCCTACGCCGAGAATGTGGTGCAGGTATTGGAGATGTACCAGCGCCTGCGCACCGACGTGGCGTTTCGCGAGGAGACTGCGCGGGCTCAGCTGGCCTGGTTGCAGGAGAGTTTCACGGCTGAGACGGGAGGCCTCGCACGGTTGTTGGCAGGCCTTGGTCGCGCGGTTGATGAGGAACAAGCATGAAGGTTCGTGTGCTCTTCGTGAGCAAGGAGTATCAGCCGCTATACAGCGGTGTTGCCCGGCATGTTCAGGGCTTGGCGCAAGCGCTGCGAGATGATCCCTCGGTGACCCTGAGCATGCTTGCGCCCCAGGTGGGCGAGGGGCAAGCGCCGTTCCCTGTTGTACGGGGTGGTTACCGCCGGCTCTGGGGCTGCCTGAGTCACTGTGATGTCGTGCATTTGCACGGTTCGCGCACGCCGCTGGTGTTGTGTGCTGCGCTGCTGGCCCGCTTGCGTCGGGTGCCTGTGGTGTACACCCCTCATTGTTACTATGACGGCGGCTCGTGGCTGGTGCGCGCGTTCAAGCGCGTATGGGACCTGACGGCGGAGCGTGTTCTGCTGCATATTGCCGGCACCCTGGTGCTGCTGCACGAGGGCTGGATCGACGACGTGGCGAAGCGTGGTCTCAAAGCCCGGCGCGTGATGATCGTCCCCAACTGTATTGATGCGCAGCGTACGCTGTGCCGCTCTGCCGCAGCGCCTCTGGAGGGGCGGCCCGCGTTGTTGTCGATCGGGCGACTGGACCCCATCAAGCGCCTGGATGATGTGCTCAAGGCTCTGGTCGAGCCCTGCCTGGCGGATGCCGTGCTGCATGTCATTGGGCGTGGCGATGAACGCGAGCCTCTGCTGGCGCTCGCTCGGCAACTGGGTATCACGGAGCGTGTGCGCTTCCTTGGGTGGCAGGACGATGATGACGCCGCCGCCATGATGGCCGGTTGCGACAGCATGGTTCTGGCATCCGCGCGCGAGGGTATGCCGACGGTGGTTCTGGAGGCGCTGTTGGCTGGGGTGCCGATCACCTGTTCGGACATCGAGGGTAACCGCGCCATTCTGGATGCGGTTGGCTGGGATGCGCTGTTCCCGATGGGCGATGTGCCGGCTCTGGCCCGCTGTGCATATGCCACTGCGCAGCGGCAGGTGCCGGAGCAGGTGCGTGAGAGGGTGCGTAGCCAGTTTACCTGGAGTGGGCAGGCGCCCCGGCTGGCGGCATGTTATGTCGACCTGGCAAGTCGGGCTGTATCGGCGGCTGGCCAGGAAGCGCGCTGACCATGACAGCCCGCGTCTCGCCGGCATTCCAGGCGCGTTGGACTGTCGATGTTCTGCAGGCGCAGCATGGCCATGTGAGCATCATCGATGGCGGCGTTACCCTGCGGCTGCTCGCGGCGTGTTGTCGGGCGTTCCGAGTGGAAAACCAGTGCGGGCAGTCGATGCGCCCGCTCGAAACGATTCAGCATTAGTGCTGGCCTAGTACCAAGGAAATGCATGCATCTCGCGTTCGTATTGGGCACGCGCCCTGAAATCATCAAACTCTCGTCGATGCTGGCCGCCTGCGTCCGCCAGGGAGTGTCTTACACGCTGATTCACACCAATCAGCACTACGACGCCCTGATGGACGGCCAGTTCTTCACGGAGTTCGACTTGCCCGGCGCTCATTACAACCTGGGGGTGGGTTCCGGGGCGGCCAGTCAGCAGATCGGGCGCATGCTGCTGGGCATCGAGCCGATTCTGCGCGAGGTGCGGCCTGACTGCGTCATCGTGCAGGGTGATACCAACAGCGCACTTGCGGGCGGTCTGGCGGCCAGCAAGGCGGGTATCGAGGTGGCGCACATCGAGGCCGGTCTGCGCAGTTTCGACAAGGGCATGCCCGAAGAGAACAACCGTGTACTGCTGGACCATCTCTCCAGTCTATGGTTCTGCCCCTCTCCATTGCAGGTCGAGTTGTTGGCGCGCGAGGGAATCTCCGGTGCAGGCGTTCATGTCACCGGCAATACCGGAAACGATGCAGCGCTGCATTACGCGCCTGCGGTCAGCGAGCGATCAGCCATTTACCAAACGCTGGGCGTGCAGCAGGAGGGGTATCTGTTGCTGACCTGTCACCGCCCCTCCAATACCGACGATCCGCAGCATTTCGCCCGATTGATGCATGCCGTGCAGGGCTTGGCCGACGTGCTGGATCGCCCGGTGATCTTTCCCCTGCATCCCCGTTTGAGCCAGCAGAACCGTGCAGTGGTGCTGGGCATGGGGCGCCTCCGTGCGATCGAACCTGTCGGCTATCTGGACATGCTGGCTCTCATGCAGGGCGCCGCACTCGTGCTGACCGATAGTGGCGGCATGCAGGAAGAGGCCTGCGTGCTGCGTCGCCGCTGCCTGGTTCTGCGGGCCAATACCGAGCGTCCGGAAAGCCTGGAAACCGGTGGGGCATGCCTGGTTCCGGACGGCGAGCCTGCGCGGCTGATCGAGGCCGCCCATGCACTGCTGGAGGCTCGGGTGACCTGGAGCAATCCCTTTGGTGATGGGCGCGCCTATCAGCGGATACTCGACGTTCTGCGCGCCCGCTACGGGGGTGTCTGATCGGGGTGGCGTCGCAGTGCGATGAGGAAGCCGATCGGTAGCCAGACAATCACCCAGTAGGGGCTGGGGCGATGGAAGAGGGCATAGATGTCCGAGACCATCGCCACCACAGCGAAGACCAGTGCGGCCAGCCCAATGCGCGCCTCGCGCTGCCGGCGCAGCTGCCAGCCCTTGAGCAGCAGCGCGCACAGCATTGCTGCGAACAACCCGGCGCCGATCACGCCGTACTCGTACCAAAGCTGCAGATACAGACTGTGGGCGTGAAAGACGGTATCGCCCCACGGGTAGGTGTAAACCAGTGGTTTGCCGGCTCCGTCGCCGTACAGCCAGAACTCGGGCAATCGATCCAGCCAGTTTTGCCAGATGGGGCCGCGTTGACTGGTGCCCTGGCGAAGTTCGCTCTGCAGTTCGGTCTGGAAGATGAGGAGCATCGCCAGCAGTATCAATATGCCGAGCCCCAGCAATTGTCGTGCGCGCGGTTTGGGTGACAGCAGGAGCAGCACCAGTCCGCCGGCCAGAGTGGCGAACCAGGCGCCGCGCGAGAAGGTCAGCAGGACGTAGAACAACAGACCTGCCAGGCCCGCATAGGCGATGATCAGACTTGGCCAGCGTGGCTCGAACTCGACGATCAGCCCGAGCAGGAGTAACGCGAACAGGCCGAAGTACAGGCCAGCGATGATCGGATGCGAGAGATCGGCGAAGCCTCCCCAGCCGAGTTCAGACAGCCGTCCATAGGTTCGCAGTTCGGCATAGGACAACGGCTTGTCGAGCACGCCGAACTGATAGAAGAGGGTCAGCCAGGCTGCCAGTGCACTGACGATGATGGCGGCCAGCAACGACTTTCTGAGGCTGCCGGCGATCAAGAGTCGGTGGATGCTGAAGACATACAGCAGTATGAACAGACCAATCTTCAGCCAGTAGTGCGGCGGCTTGTCGCTGTCTGCACCCAGGCTGCCGCGCAGCAAGACCCAACCGAGCAAGCCCAGCAGCAGGTAGGCGCTGGGTTGTCGCCACATGCCCCAGTCGAACTTTTCGGCAGCCCAAAGCAGGAGCGCGGGTAGAAACAGCAGCAGGTGAATCTGCGTGGCATAGCGGCTGTCATCGTTGTTGAAGAGCAGGCCGCTGAGCTGAATGAAAAGACCGAGAGACAGCACGGCCATGCCTGCCGAGTGCAGTCGGTCGAGAGAGACTTTGCCGATCATGA
Source organism: Aquipseudomonas alcaligenes (assembly GCF_900156545.1). Taxonomy (GTDB): domain Bacteria; phylum Pseudomonadota; class Gammaproteobacteria; order Pseudomonadales; family Pseudomonadaceae; genus Aquipseudomonas; species Aquipseudomonas alcaligenes_A. Next base: position 48,290 of record NZ_FTNW01000002.1, on the reverse strand, counting down.
GGGTTCCTGGCCTGGTCGGGATGCCGGGCATGATGCGGTTTCGACCTCGCCCTGAAAAGCGCCAGTTTGCAACTGTGCGTGCACAAAAAAGCCGCCTTGCGGCGGCTTCTTCGTCGAGGCTCGAATTACATGTTGGGGTAGTTCGGGCCGCCGGTGCCTTCCGGAGCCACCCAGGTGATGTTCTGGGACGGATCCTTGATGTCGCAGGTCTTGCAGTGTACGCAGTTCTGCGCGTTGATCTGGAAGCGCTTCTCGCCGTCTTCCTGAGTCACCACTTCGTACACGCCGGCCGGGCAGTAGCGCTGTGCCGGCTCATCGAACTTCGGCAGGTTGACGGACAGCGGAATGCTGGCGTCGGTCAGCTTCAGGTGGCAGGGCTGCTCTTCCTCGTGGTTGGTGTTGGAGAGGAACACCGAGGAGAGTTTGTCGAAGCTCAGCTTGCCGTCCGGCTTCGGATATTCGATGCGCTGGCACTCGGCCGCCGGCTTCAGGCAGGCGTAGTCCGGCTTGTTATCGTGCAGGGTGACCGGAATCTTGCCGCCGAAGATGTTCTGGTCGATGAAGTTGAATGCACCGCCGGCGATGGCGCCGAACTTGTGGATGGCAGCACCGAAGTTGCGGCTACGGAACAGCTCGTCGTACAGCCAGCTGGCCTTGAAGCCATCGACGTAGCCATTGAGCAGGTCGCCGCCCTGGCCGTCTGCCAGCAGCACGTCGGCCACGGCCTCGGCGGCCAGCATGCCGGACTTCATGGCAGTGTGGCTGCCCTTGATCTTGGCGAAGTTCAGGGTGCCGAGGTCGCAGCCGATCAGGGCGCCGCCCGGGAAGACCATCTTCGGCAGCGAGTTCAGGCCGCCCTTGCAGATGGCGCGAGCACCGTAGGCCACACGCTTGCCGCCCTCCAGGTACTGGGCGATCACCGGGTGATGCTTGTAGCGCTGGAACTCGTCGAACGGCGACAGGAAGGGGTTGGAGTAGGACAGGTCGACGATCAGACCGACCACCACCTGGTTGTTCTCCAGGTGATAGAGGAAGGAGCCGCCCGGGTTCTCGTCGGACAGCGGCCAGCCGGCAGTGTGCACCACCAGGCCCTGCTCGTGCTTGGCCGGGTCGATGTCCCAGATTTCCTTGATGCCGATGCCGTAGTGCTGGGCGTCGGCTTCGCTGTCCAGGTTGAACTTCTTGATCAGCTGCTTGCCGATGTGGCCACGGCAGCCTTCGGCGAACAGGGTGTACTTGCCGCGCAGTTCCATGCCGGGGGTGTAGTAACCCTCTTTCGGGTGGCCTTCACGGTCCACGCCGAGGTCGCCGGTGATGATGCCGCGCACCACGCCGTTCTCGTCGATCAGCGCTTCCTGGGCGGCGAAGCCCGGGTAGATCTCGACGCCCAGGGCTTCGGCCTGCTGGGCCAGCCAGCGGCACAGATTGCCGAGGGAGATGATGTAGTTGCCTTCGTTGTGCATGGTCTTGGGCACAAAGAAGTTCGGCACCTTGGCAGCCTTGTCGGCGCTCTTCAGCAGATAGATGTCGTCGCGCTTGACTTCGGTGTTCAGCGGGGCGCCCAGTTCCTTCCAGTTGGGGAACAGTTCGTTCAGGGCGCGCGGCTCGAAGACCGCACCGGAGAGGATGTGAGCGCCGACTTCGGAACCCTTCTCGACCACGCAGACGCTGATTTCTTTGCCGGCTTCAGCGGCCTTCTGCTTCAGTCGGCAGGCAGCGGACAGGCCGGAAGGGCCGGCGCCGACGATGACGACGTCGAATTCCATAAATTCGCGTTCCACAGAGAATCTCCTACTCAAGGCTTCTTCGGTGTTGTTGATCTGGCTTGGCTAGGCTTTCTCTGGCCTGCGCGCTGGGCATTATATATACAGACCCTCTGGCGTCCAATACAAACGTTTGTTTGAATTTTCTCAAAGCCTCATAGCGCAAGGGCTGGCGCCAGATAAAAGGGCGGTTTTTCGTGTTGACCGAAAAAGGCGTTCCGGTCAAGATACGGGCGGTTTTGCGTTTGCCGTATGGGCTGACCGTCGGTTCCGGCCGACCTGCATCACCGGCCAGGCTTGCCTTGGCGACATTCTTATTCACCGGAGAGTAACGAGGAATCCATGAAGGTTCTTGTAGCTGTCAAACGAGTGGTCGACTACAACGTCAAAGTCCGCGTCAAAGCGGATAACTCCGGCGTCGACCTCGCCAACGTCAAGATGTCGATGAACCCCTTCTGCGAAATCGCCGTGGAAGAGGCCGTTCGCCTGAAAGAGAAGGGCGTCGCTAGCGAGATCGTCGTCGTCACCATCGGCCCGAACGCCGCTCAGGAACAACTGCGCACCGCCCTGGCCCTGGGCGCTGACCGTTCCATCCTGGTCGAGACCAACGAAGAGCTGAACTCCCTGGCCGTGGCCAAGCTGCTGAAGGCCGTGGTCGACAAGGAGCAGCCGCAACTGGTCATCATGGGCAAGCAAGCCATCGACAGCGACAACAACCAGACCGGCCAGATGCTGGGCGCCCTGACCGGCTTCGCCCAGGGCACCTTCGCCTCCAAGGTCGAAGTGGCTGGCGACAAGGTCAACGTGACCCGTGAAATCGACGGCGGCCTGCAGACCGTCGCCCTGGCCCTGCCGGCGATCGTCACCACCGACCTGCGCCTGAACGAGCCGCGCTACGCGTCGCTGCCGAACATCATGAAAGCCAAGAAGAAGCCGCTGGACGTGGTGACTCCGGACGCCCTGGGCGTTTCCACCACCTCCACCGTCAAGACCCTGAAAGTCGAAGCGCCTGCTGCCCGCAGCGCCGGCATCAAGGTCAAGTCCGTGGCTGAACTGGTCGAGAAACTGAAGAACGAGGCGAAGGTAATCTAAATGACTATCTTGGTTGTTGCTGAACACACTAACGCCGCTCTGGCCGCTGCCACCCTGAACACCGTGGCCGCCGCGCAGAAAATCGGTGGTGACATTCACGTTCTGGTCGCTGGCGCCAACGCCGGTGCGGCTGCCGAAGCCGCTGCCAAAATCGCTGGCGTGAGCAAGGTACTGGTCGCCGACAACGCCGCCTTCGCCAACCAGCTGCCGGAAAACGTCGCTCCGCTGGTTGCCGAACTGGGCAAGGGCTACAGCCACATCCTGGCTGCCGCTACCAGCAACGGCAAGAACATCCTGCCGCGCGTCGCCGCTGCTCTGGATGTCGACCAGATCTCCGAGATCATCGCCGTTGAAAGCGCCGACACCTTCAAGCGCCCAATCTATGCCGGTAACGCCATCGCTACCGTGCAGTCCTCGGCTGCCGTGAAAGTGATCACCGTACGTGGCACCGGCTTCGACGCCGCTGCTGCCGAAGGCGGCTCCGCTGCCATCGAAGCCGTGGCTGCTGGCGGCGACGCCGGCAAGTCGTCCTTCGTTGGCGAAGAGCTGGCCAAGTCCGACCGTCCGGAACTGACCGCTGCCAAGATCGTCGTCTCCGGCGGCCGTGGCATGGGCAACGGTGACAACTTCAAGCACCTGTACGCCCTGGCCGACAAGCTGGGCGCTGCCGTCGGCGCCTCCCGCGCCGCCGTCGACGCCGGCTTCGTGCCGAACGACATGCAGGTCGGCCAGACCGGCAAGATCGTCGCGCCGCAGCTGTACATCGCGGTCGGCATCTCCGGTGCCATCCAGCACCTGGCCGGTATGAAGGACTCCAAGGTCATCGTCGCCATCAACAAGGACGAAGAAGCCCCGATCTTCCAGGTGGCTGACTACGGCCTGGTGGCTGACCTGTTCGAAGCCGTACCGGAGCTCGAGAAACTGGTCTGATCCCGTTTCCCGCGCCAACAAGAAACCCGCTCGATGAGCGGGTTTCTTGTTTTCCAGGTGCGGCTATTTCAGGCTGTCGAGGAACGCCTGGTAGTGCCGGGCCGTCTCCTCGGGGCGCTCGATCATCGGTGCGTGACCGCAGTTCTGCATGATCACCACGCTCGGCTGTTTCAGCAGCGGCTTCATCACCTCGATGCTGGAGACATCCAGCACGCGGTCCTTGTCTCCCCACAGCAGTAGGGTAGGCGACTGGATCTTGGGCAGCTCTGGCTCCAACGGCACATAGCGCTCGCGCAGCTGGGCGAAGATGCGCTCATGGTGTTCGCGGTTGGCCAGCGACTGTTCGGCGAAGTGGCGCTTGAGCGAATCCGGCAGTGCCGGTGGATTCACGAACACGAAGTTCAGTAGCGCATCGAACTCTTCCGCGTTGCGTGCCACCAGAGGGTTGGGCTCGCCGCGCTCAAGGAGCTGGATCATCTCGCTCTTGTGCGGTGCGGTGACGCCGGCATTGTCAAACAGTGCCAAGCTCAGCACCTGTTCGGGGTGGCGTGCGGCATACAGGGCTGATATGTGCCCGCCCATAGAGTTGCCAATCAGGTGTAGTCGTTCGACCTTGAGGGCATTGGCGAAGGCGCGAACCCGCTCGGCCTGGCTGGCGACGTCGTAGCTGATATCCGCTCGGCTGCTCTCGCCGAACCCCGGCAGGTCGAGCGCCAGTACATGGTAGCGGTGGGTGAAGTAGCGGGCGAAGCGCAGCCAGTTGTCGCGGCTGGCGGCGAATCCGTGGACCATCAGCAGAGTTTCACCCTGCGTCGGCCCGCCTTCGTAGTAATGTATGGTCAGCCCATCGACCTGTATCTCGCGCGGGGAGAGACCGGCCTGCTGGCGCTCGATGAACTTCATGCTGGCGACCAGCGCGCCAGGGTACAGATAGAGGGCGCCAGCCGCACAGGCCAGCAGCAGGGCGATACCGAGGACGAGCTTTTTCATGGGGCGAATCCTTATCGCTAATAATTATTAGACATGCTTGGTACGCTAGCATGATGCGGGCAGCACCTGTGCCTGCCACGAGAACAGCGGTGTTTCAGATGCAAAAAATGCGGACATTGAACCTCATCGGCCTGGCGCTCCTGGCCTTGCTGCCCAGTTTCGCTTCGGCGGCTGGCAAGTGCGAGCGCCTGGTGGCTACCGGAAATCCAGAGCATGCCCCCTATCTGTGGCGTGACCCGCAGAGCCCGCAGCACCTGATCGGCGCCAATGCCGACCTGCTGACGCTAATCGGCGAGCAATTGGGTGTTAAGATCGAGATTCTCTATACCGGCCCCTGGTCCCGCGCCCAGGACGAGGTCCGTACCGGTCGGGTCGATCTGCTGGCCGGAGCCGCGCTCACGCTGCCACGCCTGGAGTACATGGACTACGTGCACCCGGCCTTCTTCAGCAGCCCCAGCGTGGTCTGGGTGCGCAAAGACCAGGGCTTCCCTTACAGCGGTTGGGAGGACCTGCGCGGGCGAACCGGCGGCACCCTCGTGCACAACAGTTTTGGCCAGCAGTTCGATGCCTTCGCCAAGGCCAACCTCAACGTGGAAGAGGCGCCTAGCCTGCTCCAGGCCTTCCAGAAGTTGCTGCTGGGGCGTAGTGACTATGTGCTCCACGAACGTTACCCAGGCATAGCGTTGGCCGGCACCCAGGGCATGCTGGAGAGCCTGGAGACACTGGAGCCGCCGATTTCCAGCGAGGGTTTGTACCTGACCCTGGCGCACGATTCGGCCTGCAACGACCCCTGGCTGCGCGGACAGCTGGCGAAAAAAATGACAGAATTGACCGCCGCCGGCCTGCCGGAAACCCTTCTACAGCGCAACCTGGAGCGCTGGAAGGCCCAGCAGCTGCAGGCCGCCGACGTACCCCCGCAACCGCAGGAACAGTCTCAGTGAACCGACTTCTACCCCTTGGCCTGGCTGTGCTGGCCCTGGCCGGCTGTGCCAACGACCCGGCGCCGCGCGAGCAGATGCGCCTGACAGCCCAGGCCGTCGAGCAGGCCCGTGCCGTCGGCGCGGATACGCAAATCGAGGAAATGCAGCTGGCCGAGCAGAAGCTCGCCCGTGCCGAGAAAAACATGGGCGAGGAAGACTACAAGCGCGCCCGGGTCTTCGCCGAGCAGGCCGAACTAGACGCACGCCTGGCCGAGGCCAGCGTGCTCAATCAGAAGAGCCAGAAGCAGCTCGACGAACTGAATGCGCGCATTACCCGCCTGCGCAAGCAACTGGGGGAGTTGCCGTAATGTCCAACAACGTTCTGACAATGGGCCTGCTGTTGCCTCTGGCATTGCTCGCCGGTTGTGCCGGTCAGCAGAGCCAGCAAGTGCTGGCCGAGGCAGAGGCCAGTTTCCAGCAGGTCAAGGAGGATCCGGATGTGCTGCGCAGCGCGCCCAAGGACGTGATCCGTGCCGGCGAATCGCTGGCTCGCGCCGAGCGCCTCTCCAGTTACTTGGGCAGCGCCGATGATGTGACGCACTACGCCTATCTGAGTCAGCGCTACAGCCAGATTGCCCGCCAGCACGCTGATCTCGTGCTCAATCAGGAGCGTCTGGCCAGGCTTGAGCTGGAGCGTGAGCGCCTGCAGCTTGCATTGCGCGAGGCCAAGCTGCTTGGTGCTCAGCAGCAGGGCCAGTGGCTGGAGGAGCAGGTGGTCTATCTGGCCGCCAGCGAGACCGATCGCGGTCTGGTCATGACGCTGGGGGACGTGTTGTTCGATGCTGGCCGTACCGAGCTCAAGGCGTCGGCCAACCGCACCATCCTCAAGCTGGTGCAATTCCTTCAGATCAATCCGCGGCGCAATATCCGCATCGAGGGTTACACCGACAATCGTGGTATCGCGGAGGAGAATCTCGAGCTGTCGCGTGCCCGTGCCCAGGCCGTGGCCGACGTGCTGGTCGACCTCGGTATCGATGCCCGGCGCATGCAGGTCAAAGGTTACGGCGAGGCCCACCCGCTGGCGGAGAATGCCTCAGCCAAAGGCCGTGCGCAGAACCGTCGGGTCGAGATCCTTATTTCCGACGAACAGGGCAAGCTCGGCGACTACCGCTGAGAGCCTTCGTGTCCGCACAAACCCCGGTGCCTTGGCCCGGGGTTTTTTGTTCGACCAACGTCTAATGAGGTCTGTGCAGCGCTTCACCTAAGCTGTAACAGCTGCAACTGTACTGCTGGCATAAAATCCGACTGTATCGCCAAGTTTCAGCTGTATTTGGCTACTGTTGCGGTTCAGTAGTGAAAGGAGCCTCCTCATGACCAGTTTGTTGCTTTACCAGCGCATCGCCCAGCAGCTGGCCGAGGATATCCGTCGCGGTGTCTACCAGCCGGGCGAGCGCGTGCCCTCGGTGCGCAAGATGAGCTCGCAGCTCAGTGTCAGCCACGCCACCGTGCTGCAGGCCTATGCCAACCTCGAGGACATGGGCCTGATCCGCGCCCGCCCGCAGTCCGGCTTCTATGTGCACCAGACCGCCGGTCTGACCGCGCCGACCCCGGACATCGCGCGGGTCGAGCGGCCGTCCATGGTTACCCGCAGCAGCATCATCAGCCAGGTCCTCACCGAGTCGCGCCAGGAAGGGGTGTTTCCCCTCGGCGCCGCCGTGCCGCATGTCGACTACCTGCCGGTGCGCTCGCTGCACCAGCAGCTGGCCAAGGTCACCCGCTTCCAGAGCCCGCGCGCCTTCAGCTACATGTTCAGCCCCGGCTACGAGCCGCTGCGGCGTCAGGTGGCGATCCGCATGCGCGATGCCGGCGTGGTGGTCGATCCATCCGAGGTGGTGATCACCCACGGCTGCGTGGATGCCATCCACATGGCCCTGCGGGTCATGACCCAGCCGGGAGACCTGATCGCCGCCGAGTCGCCGACCTACTACGGCCTGCTGCAACTGGCCGAGGTGCTCGGGCTGAAAGTCATCGAGATCCCCAGCGACCCGACCACAGGTCTGAGCCTGGAGGCCCTGCAGCTGGCCGCCAACCAGTGGCCGATCCGCGCCTTGGTGCTCACCGCGCGGCTGTCCAACCCGCTCGGCGGCAGCATTCCCGAGGAGCGCCAGAAGCAGCTGCTGCGCCTGACTGCCGATCACGGCATCCGGGTGATCGAGGACGACATCTACGGCGAACTGCTGTTCGAGCCGGGCCGCAGCAAAGCGCTCAAGGCCTATGATCGCGATGATCAGGTGGTGTATTGCTCGAGCTTCTCCAAGACCCTGTCGCCGGGCGTGCGTATCGGCTGGATCATCGCCGGACGCTACCAGGAAGAGGTGGAGCGGTTGCAGACCTTCAGCACCCATTCGGCCTGCAGCGTGACCCAGATGGGCGTGGCCGCCTACCTGGAGAATGGCGGCTACGACCGCCACCTGCGCCACATTCGCCAGGAGTACCGCAAGAACATGACCGCCTATCAGCTGGCGGTGCAGCAGCACTTCCCGGAAGGCACGCAGATGACCCGGCCCAATGGCGGCTTCATCCTCTGGGTCAGCCTGCCGGGCAAGGTCAGCGCCCAGGAGCTGCATGTGCGTGCGCTGCAGCAGGGCATCAGCATCGCTCCGGGCCTGATCTTCAGTAACACCGAGCAGTTCAACCACTGCCTGCGGCTGACCTGTGGTGTGCCGTGGAACCGCGAGTCCGAGCGGGCGATCATGACGCTAGGTGCCCTAGCCAAGCAGCTCTGCCAGGAGAGCGCCGGCCAGCACTAGCGCGGCCGATCAGTTACCGGTGAGTGCCGCCGAGAAGCGCTCGTTGCGCAGCGCCTTCCAGGTCCAGGCTGCGCCAAGCAGGTCGGGCAGGCCGAGTACCAACAGCATGGGCGAGACCATGCCGGCGGCGACGAATACGACGAAGAAGGCCAGCACCGAGGCGCGCACCAGCACGGTGGCGGCGATGAAGGGGCGCAGGTCGCGGCGCCCGGCCAGGCTGTAGTAGATGCCCAGGTAGATCACCAGCAGCCCGAGTATGCGTATCCAGACCTCCTCGGTCTGCGGGAAGCCGAACAGCCCCAGCAGCAGGTTCGGCACCAGCAGCAACGTGGCGCCCAGGGCCAGTAGGTAGCAGCCGAAAACGAACACCGTTTTTCCTGACGTGCTCATGACAGTCTCCTTCTGTTGAGAGTAATCACTCGGTGGTCTCGGTCAGCCGATAGGACTCGGCGTCGAAGCGCCGGGTTGCGCGGCGGAAGGTCCAGCTGAAGCCCGGCCAGATCACCACATTGCGCCCGGTTTCGGCATGCCGGTACCAGCTGCGGCAGTTACCGACGGTCCACACTGCGCCCTGCATGCGCTCGCGCAGGCCGTCGTTGAACTGCTCCTGGATCTGCGGTCGGATGTCCAGGGCACTGGCGCCTCGGGTCTCGAGGGCGTCGAGTGCGCCCAGAATGTAGGTGATCTGCGACTCGATCATGTAGACGATGGAGTTGTGGCCGAGACCGGTGTTGGGTCCCATTAGCAGGAACAGGTTGGGGAAGCCTGCCACCGTGGTGCCCTTGTAGGCCTCCGGACCTTGGCTCCAGGCGTCGAGGATATCCCGGCCCGCTATGCCGAAGATCATCCCACGCGGGAAGGGTGTGCTGGCCTTGAAGCCGGTACCGAGGATCAGCAGGTCCAGCGCGTGACTCTGGCCGTCTTCGGTGATCACTGCGTCTTCGGTGATCTCGCGGATGCCGCTGGTCATCAGGCGCACGTTGGCCTGGGTGATGGCCGGGTAGTAGTTGTTGGAAATCAGGATGCGCTTGCAGCCAATGGCATAGCGTGGCGTCAGGCGCCGGCGCAGCTCCGGGTCGCGGACCTGGCGGCGCAGCAGGTTGAGCGCCAGGAAACGGTGGAAAGCCATCAGCTTCGGATTGAAGGCGAAGCCCAGAGCGCGGGTCTCGTGGATTGCGTAGGTGAGGCTGCGGACCAGTTTCTGCAGGCGCGGGAAACGCCGCAGTAGGCCGCGCTCGAGGTGCGAGAAACCGCGGTCAGGCTTGGGGATGATCCACGGCGGTGTGCGCTGAAACACCGTGAGCGCGCCGGCTACCGGTTGTATCTCGGGAACGAACTGGATCGCCGAGGCGCCTGTGCCGATCACACCGATGCGCTTGCCCGTCAGGTTGTAGTCATGGTCCCAGTGCTGCGAGTGGAAGATGCGTCCGCGGAAGCGCTGCAGGCCGGCGATGTCCGGGTAGTCGGGAGTGGACAGGGCGCCGGTGCCGGCAACCACTGTGCGGGCGAAGACTACTCTTCCCTCGCCATCGGTGACCTGCCATAGCGCCCGGTCCGCCAGCCAGCGCAGCGAGGTCACCTCGCGGTTGAAGCGGATATGTGGCATCAGCTCGTAGCGCTCTGCACAGCGTGCCAGATAGTCGCGGATCTCCGGCTGCGGCGAGAAGCGCCGCGACCAGTCCGGATTGGGGGCGAAGGAGAATGAATAGAGGTGCGAGGGGATGTCGCAGGCGCAGCCCGGGTACTGGTTGACCCACCAGGTGCCGCCGACGCCGGCCTCCTTCTCGTACACCACGAAGTCGCATTCGCCGCGTTGTCTGAGGCGCGCTGCCATGCCGATGCCTGAGAAACCAGCGCCGATGATCAGGACCCGGTAGACCTTCTCTGCCGTCAGCGGCGCATTGAGCTGTGCAGTCATGTTCTTCTCTTGTGACTTAGAATCGGGTGACTCAGGGCACCTGCTCCAGGGCGGCTTCGGCGCTTGGCTGCCGGGCGGCGGGGCGCTCTATTCGCGCGGCGATGGCCTCGGCCTGCGCCTGCAGAACTGGCTGGGCGGTGCGCGCACCGAACAGCCCGGTGAAGTGCAGAAACATGCGCCAGCCGAAGCCCAGGCCATCGCCGCGCTTGCGCGGAATCAGGTGCAGGTGCGCATGGGGTATGTGCTGATTGCTGGCCTTGCCATCGTTGACGATCAGGTGCGAACCCTCGATGCCGAAGCCGGCACGGCGTTGGGCCGCAAGCAGCTCGTCGAACACCTGGTAGAGGTGGCGGCGAGTGGCGGCCGGTAGCTGATCGAGCTTCTCCACGTGCTGGCGCGGAATTAGCAGTACGTGACCCTGGCCCAGCGGGTGGATGTCCATGAAGGCGAAGCAGTGTTCGTCCTCATAGACCCGGGCGGAGGACTCGGCGTCGGCGGCGATCCTGCAGAACAGACAGTCCATGCCCGTCTCCTCAGTGCGCATCGGCGGCTGGAGCAGCGCCGTGGCGGGGCTCTTGCGGCTGACGTGCGAAGAGGCGGGCGAGCAGCCAGCGGTCGCGCAGAAAGGACTTGTTGTTTAGCAATGCGTGGACCTTGTGCAGGTTGAAGAACGGCACGCCGGGGTACACGTGGTGTTCGACGTGGTAGTTGATGTTGGCCCAGATCAGACTGAGCACGCGGCTGGGTATGGTGATGGTGTTCTTTGCCAGGTCCAGTCGCTGCTCGTCCTCGCTGTCGAGGGTGGCCATCGGGAAGTGCTCGTAACCGCGCGAGATCGGGTTGATCAGCAGCGCCAGCAACAGAACCGGCACGATGAAGATCAGCACGAACTGCAGGAGCATGCCCATGCTGGCGAACCAGATGCCGAGCGCCACCATCGTCAGCAGGTTGAACAGCAGCTCGCGCAGGACCAGGTTGCGCACCTGGCTGCCGTAGCGCACCAGGGAGAAGTAGGTAAAGCGCGGCACGAAGAAAGCAATGCGCAGGAACATCCACTTCACCCCGCCGGCGTAGTTCCACTCGTCTGGGTCCCTGTCCGCGTCACCCAGGTAACGGTGGTGGTGCTTGTGGCACTCGGTGAAGGAGGAGTAAGGGAAGACGATGAACCAGGCGAAGAAGCGCCCCATCCAGAGGTTCCAGGTGGCGGAACGGAAGGCGTTCTGGTGGCCGCAGTCGTGCTGCAGTATGGTGAATGCGTGCATCTGGTTGCCGAGCACCAGCACGGCGAGCAGCTGCGCCAGCCAGTGCTCGGCGAACAGGATGACGGCGGCGCCGGCTATCCACACCCCCACGTGCAGCGCCGACCAGAGCAGAAAGCGCACCGGGTCCGGCTGCTGCAGGGCCAGCAACTGCGCCTGCTGCTCACGATCCACCTTCAGTTCCGCGCGCTTGGCCAGGCGGATCTCGTCTTGTGCCGCCAGAATCGAATCTCTATCCACCACGTCACCTTCCTGGATTGTTAGTTACTCGACCTGCAGGCGCACGTCGTCGGTTACCGGATAGCCGATGCACATCAGCGCATGGCCCATCTTCAGTTCGGCCGAGGACAGGCCGTGGTCCTCGCGCATTTCCACCTCGCCGGCCAGCTTGGTGCAGATGCACGCTGTGCAGAAACCGCTACGGCAGGAGAAGGGCGGCTGTACGCCGCTGGCCAGGGCGGCCTCGAGAATGGTCTGGCCGGCGGGCACGTCGAAGCTGAACTCCTGACCCTGCATCAGCAGCTGTACGCGCTTCGGCGAGCCGGTCTGCAACGGTTGCTGGCTGGACTTTGCCGGCGTGAAGCTCTCCATGTGCACGGCTTCCGGCGCTACGCCCATGGTCTGCAGGGCGTCGGTGACCTCGTCCATCATCCCGCTGGGACCGCAAGCGTAGTATTCGAGGCTATAGCCCGGTGGATTGGCCAGTGCGCCGAGGATCTCGATGATCCGCTCGCGAGTCAGGCGGCCGCTGTGCTGGCAGGGCACGTCCGGTTGAGACAGCACGTGGACCAGCTGCAGGCGCTCGCGGAACAGGCGCTGCAGCTGCTCCAGCTTGTCGCGGAAAATCACCGAGTCGTGGTTGCGGTTGCCGTAGATCAGCGTCACTCGTGAGTCCGCTTCGAAGTGCAGGGCCGACTTGAGGATCGAGAAGACCGGCGTGATGCCGCTGCCGGCGGCGAACAGCACTAGGTGTCGGCGCTTGCCCGGCTGCGGGGCGAAGGTGAAGCGGCCATGGGCGCCCAGGGTATGCACCGCGTCGCCAGCGGCGAGCTGCTGCACCAGGCGGTTGGAGACCTTGCCGCCGGCGATGCGCTTGACCGTGATCGACAGGGTTTTGTCCAGGCCCGGCGTGCTGCTGATCGAATAGGCCCGGCAGCCCTTGGCACCGTCGCCATCGACATCCACCTCCAGCGTCAGGTACTGCCCGGCGGTATAGCGGATCTTGCGCAGCAGCGGCTGCTTGAGGTGGATGGTGACCGCGTCCTCGGTTTCCCGTTCGATGTAGGCCACTTTGAGGATCAGTGCTTTGTTCATGGCGCGCTCACGTCCACTGCGGTTGCGGAAGGGAAGTGTAGGGGGCGCCCGACGCTGCTCTGCTGGTAGGCCAGCTCGTGCTCGGCGATCGGGGCGGGAGCGACCCGGCGCTTGAGCAGGGCAATCTTCTCGTCCCGCGACAGCGGCTCCCACCAGTCCAGCTTGTCGGCCATGGCGCCGAAGCGGCGCAGCATCAGCATGAGGAACAGGTCGAGCACGCTGAGATCGCGGAACACCATGGACTGGGCCGCCCGCATCTCCGGCTTGATGCGTTCGAACAGGGCCGGGCTCTCGGACCAGTGCACGTTCTCCCAGTGGTGGTGGCAGACGTGGTAGCCCTCGTTGAGCATGTTCACCGGCTTCTCCAGCAGCGTCACAGTGTTGTACATGAAGTCCTTCGGGTCCTGCTGGCCGCCGTAGAAGGCATGCTGGCTCCAGTGGATGACGCCCATCAGGAAGTTGCTCGCGCACCAGGGCACCAGCATGTACAGCACGGCGATCGGCAGGCTGTAGGTCGCCAACAAGGCGAACAGCGCCAGGTGCAGCAGGTTGCCGATGATCATGCTGTTCATCTGTGCCGTTCTGCGCTTGCTGCGGAAGTACAGGTAGGGCGAGACCAGCAACTGCTGGTACATCACCTCGCGCACCATGTAGACGATGAAGTGCCAGGCATTGGCATGGTCGTAGCGGGCGGTGGCGTAGATGTCCAGCGGGCCGGCATTTTCCCGATGGTGCTGCTGCAGGTGCGCTGCCGCATGCGGGGTCAGGCCCATGGGGATGGCGAAGAACATGTAGAGGAAGGAGTTGCCGGTCCATTTCTCCAGCACACTGGAGCGCTTGAATACGCCGCCGACCTTGTGCCCCTCCTGGTGCATGCAGCTGAAGGAGCGTACGAAGGCGCGGATATTCGGACCGTAGACGAAGGCGTAGAAGCCCAGTACCAGCGGCCAGGAGATCTCCACCAGTATCAGCTGGGCGATGAAGATCGGCAGGGCGGTCAGGGCCAGGGTGATGGCGCCGGCCAGTATGGGTTCGTCGCGTGGATCCTTCAGCACCCGGTTCGCCAAGCGTTGCACCTGGCGGTGGTAGGCGGCGGTGATGGCGCCGCCGAGGGCGGACATGCCGGGAATAAGCCCGAGGCCCATGCGGCCCAGCTGCAGCGTCAGCGCCAGTGCCAGGATCACGCCGATGGCGGCGGTGTTGAACACCAGCAGCAAGGCGAACAACGGAATGGCGAAGAAGTGGAACAGTGGATGGATGTTCCCCGGACGCACCGGATAGAGCGTATCTGTCGTCGTGGTCATGAAGTTAGGCTTCCTGCTGAGTCATGCTGATCGTCGCGCCGCGTCCGCCCGACTGCCGTCGGTACGGGGCGGCACTACGCCCTAGCCCTGGGCCGCCGGGGCAGTGGCCGATTCCCGCAGGTACTGCGCCAGCAGCGGCGTGGCGGCGGCGCGGGAAATCGGGTGGAAGCAGATCGCGCGGGAGGCGGCGAGCAGGTAGGCAACCTCGTCAGAGGCGATGAAGGCCATGCCGCCCAGTAGCTCCACCGCCAGATTGGTGGAGCGCTCAATCGCGCCCTGGACCAGAAAGCGGGTGCACAGCGCCTTGCTGTAGCTAGCCTCGTCGGCGGCGCGCTGCTCCTCCAGCTCGCGGGCAGCGCCGACCAGAGCCTGCTGCGCGCCCTCCAGCTCGATGGCCAGTTGGGCTAGCTGGGCGTCGTCGGTATGGCGCTTCTTCAGTAGCAGCTCGACCAGCGCCGACGCCACGCCCAGGTAGGTGCCACCGACCATCAGCTGGAACCAGCACAGGCCGGACAGCGAGGTTTCCTGGGCGGAGGCGGCCACCGCCTCATCATCTACCGCCTCGGCCAGCAGCATGCGCTCAGCGGGTACGAAGACGTCATTGAACACCAGGGTGTTGCTGTCGGCTGCCTGCAGCACCGGCGTGTTCCAGAAGCGCTCGCGGGAGACCTCGCTGCCGTCGTTGAACACCACGGCGAAGCCCTGGGTGACGCTGCCGTCACTGTTCTCGCGGGCCACGCCGACGACTATCACATCCATGTTGTGGCTCATGGTGCAGGGCTTCTTGCTGCCACGCAGCAGGTAGCCACCCTCGACCGGAGTGACCTTGACGCTGGTGTTGAAGATCTCGGCGCCGCCCTTGCCCTCGGCAAAGGCCGAAGCGATCAGCAGCTGGTTATGGGCGATGCCGTAGAGCAGTTCGTCGGCGGCCGGGATCAGGCCGCCGAGCTGCACGATGGTGGCGATGGTGTGGTGGTGCATGGTCATCATCACCGCCAGCGACGGGCATAGCGCGCCGACGGCTCGGAGAATTTCCACCGTCTCGCGCGGAGAGGCGCCGAGGCCACCGTAGGACTCGGGGATGATCAGGGCGGCTGCCTTGTAGCTGCGGAACAGATCGCACAGCTCACTCGGGTCTGCCTTCTCCAGCGCCATGCGGCCACGGGCCTCGAGGGCGCCGATCAGGCCCGGCAGGCGGGCTTCGGTGACGATTCTTGCGTGTTTCATCGACATGGTAGGTATCTCGTTGTTGTTCGGGGGATTAGCCGGCCATCTCGACCAGCTGCTCGACGGCGGGCGAGAAGCCAAAGTGCAGGGCCAGCTCGAAGATGGCTTCGGCCTCTTCCAGCGGTGGGCGCTTGCCGATGCTGTAATCACGCGTCTTGCCAGCCATGGTGAGCACCATGGTTTCGGCCAGGCAGCTGAAGGTCACGCCGGTGGGTAGGTCAGTGAGGTTCTGGTTGCCGAAGCGGTAGTCGCGTTCGGGCAGGTGGATCAGGCCACCCTCGATGACGGTCACGTCCGGGCGCTGAGGCAGCGAGGTACGGCCGATGTCCGGTGGCTGCGCGCAGTCGCAGATGATCGCGTTGTGGTGCAGGGTGGCGGGGTCGATGAAAGCCGAGCCATTGGAGGTGGCCGAGAGCACGGCTTCCAGCTTCGGCAGCCAGTGGCCGAGATCTGAGGCGACCACCACCGGCGGCTGCACGGCGTGCTCGCGGACCCGCGCATCGACGTCGTCGAACAGTTCGCGCAGCTGGGCGTCGTCGCCCAGATCGCGGTCGAGCAGCTGCTCCACCTGCTGCGCGGTCAACAGTGCGGTGAGGGACTTGCCGATGCCACTCGGGTGGCCGCCATGGATACCGCGCAGTGCCGTTGCATACAGTTCGCCACCGACCAACCGCAGTTCTTGCATGGCGCCCTGGTTGGCGGAGTTACCGAGCAGCACCAGATGTTCGGAGAACTTGCCCAGACGCAGGCTGGCCAGGCGCCCCACCGAGCCGTAGGCACCGATTACCCCAGTCAGCCGCTTGGCCAACGGCGCGCCGCGGTTGGCGCAGGTGCTGAGCAGAGCGTCGACGCCGACCATGGCGGTCAGGCTGTTGCCGGTGGTGGTATGGAAGCGGTCATTGACTACATCCAGGCCGGCATTGGAGATCACCGAGGTATAGGCACCCAGGCCGACGAAGTCGACGCCCAGCGGGCGCACAGCATCCAGATAGTTGTCGAGCAGCTTGCGCCGCTTGCCCAGGCTCAGGCGCATCAGGTCGCGCGGCTGCAGCAGGCTGCCGACCAGCCAGCCCTCCACGTAGTCGCCCTGGTCGTTGTAGACCTGGCGGGCGTGGAAGGAAATGCCGGCGTCGAGGTCCGGCTTGGCCCAGTCGGAGAACTCTGCCAGCCAGTCCTGCATGAAGGCCTTCTCCTCTCCAACGACGAGAAGAGCATCGACGACGTTGTCGCCGTTGACGCTCTCCTGGGTGGTGGGATGCAACAGGAAGGCGAAGCGGCCCAGGCAGCGGCCGCTACGCTCGTGGCCGCGAGCCCTGGTCTCCATGGGCGTCCGGGTGGCCAGCGGCCAGCGCTGGGCGGGGAAGCCCTGGGCCTCGAGGATCAGGCGGTGCTGCTGGTCGTGGGCGATCAGTTCGGCAGCGGCGGTCAGTCCGTCCACCAGCACGTCGATGTCGGCCTGCTCGATGGTCAGCGGCGGCTGGATGCGCAGCACGTTGCCTTCGTTCAGGGTCGGTAGGCAGTACACGCCGTGACGGCTCTTCAGGTAACCGCAGACGATTGGTACCAGGGCGCCGAAGGCGCTGGCCAGCGACAGGGTGTAGAGGCGCTCGCCGGACCAGCGGCGGAACTTCAGGCCGAGCATCAGACCGCGCCCGTCGAGGCTCTCGAACACCTGTGGATAGTGTTCCACCAGGCGCTGCAGGCGGCTGCGCAGATAGCTGCCGCGTTCTGCCGCCTGCCGCACCATGGCCTGTTCGTTGGCGGTCAGGTGCTCCAGCGCTGCCAGGCCGATGGCTGCGGTGAAGCCGTTCACGCCGAAGGTAGAACTGTGGTGGCGGTCGAAGTCTCGGCTCCAGCACTGCTCACCGTAAATGCAGGCGCCGATTGGCACCAGGCCGCCGCCCAGTGCCTTGGCCAGCAGCAGCATGTCCGGCTCGAGGCCATCGGCCTCGGCGGCAAACAGCCGGCCGGTGCGGCCCAGGCCGGTCTGGATCTCATCCAGCACGAACAGCGCGCCGTAACGTTGGCACAACTGCTGGGCGGTCAGCAGGTAACCGACGGGGGGGGTGATCATGCCAGCTTCGCCCTGCACCGCCTCGACGAAGAAGGCGGCGACCTTGTGCTCGCGCAGTACCGTCTCGAGGGCGGCCAGGTCGCCATAGGCGACGTGGGCGAAGCCGCTGGAGCGGATATGGAAGGGCTCGCGGTAGATCGGCTTGCCGGTCACGCCTACTGCGCCCTGGGTCTTGCCGTGGAAGCCCGTGCTGGTGCCGACGATCAACTCGCGGTTGGTAGCGGCGCGGGCCAGCTTGATGGCGGCCTCCACCGTCTCGGCTCCGCTGGTGGCGAAGCTGACCCTGGCCATCCTCCCGGGAGCGAGCTCGATCAGGCGAGCCGCCAGTCGCTCGGCCACGGGGTTGCCCAGCGGCTGGATGAAGGAGGGCAGGCCGGAGTCGAGGAAAGCCACGGCTGCCTCGCGGATCTGCGGGGCACCATAGCCGAAGGGTACGGCACCGAACTGGCCAACGAAGTCGATCAGCGTGTGGCCGCTTTCGGTGGTGATACGGGTGCCGCTGGCGCTGACCACCGTCTCGTCGAGACCCGCGAAGTCGAGCAGTTCCTGGCGCGTTCTGTTGATAAGGGAGAGAGTCATGGCGGCTTACCTCGCACTCGCGGTGATGACGGAATGCAGGTGCTCGCTGATCTTGCGCACACTGTCATGCTGATAGGCGAACTCAGGGTCCAGCGAGATGCCGAAGAGGTCTTCGAACTCGGCGGAAAGGCCGACGATGAGCACCGAGTCGACGCCCATCTCATGGAACGATCGCTCCAGGTCGAGAGTATTCGAGTCGACTTCCAGCAGGCCGGCCACGGTCGCCGTGACGGAGGCGGTTATGTCGTTGATGTGCACGTGTCCTCCACAAATTCCCTGTCCATATAAATATCCATATCGCCACGATGTGGAATAAGGTTTCAGGCTTGTTAAGCGCGGCGGAGTAAAGCCGCGAGGCGATGAATTGTTCTTGTGCTGTTGTGCGGACTTGCTCTCGAGGACAAGTGCTTCCTTGTGGGATATCACTTGGAGTTGCGATGTTCGGTGGCGGGTGCTTTGCGCTCAATACTCCAGTCGGAGTAATGGCAAATGGTTTATTGGAAGGGTATTCATCGCCTTATAACTGGCGCAAATTATTCCGGGCGAGCGAAGATATGGGACGGCAGTGCAAACCGTCGTCCCATTAATTATGAGAAGGGGCTATCTGTTATTCGTCGCAGAATAAGGCAGCGATCTGTGCGCGACTGGAGGCGTGCAGTTTGCTGAGGATGTTCTGCATGTGGGTCTTCACCGTCTTGTCGCTGATGCCTAGGATCTGGCCGATCTCCCAGTTGGTCTTGCCGCGTGCCACCCAGCGGGCGATCTCGGTTTCCCGGCTCGACAACAGGGCGGATGGCTGCGGCGTGACCTTTTCGCTCTGCCTGGTCCCCCGCACACGGTTCAGGGCAATGTGCAGGTAGGGCGCCAGTATGGTCATGCGCAGCTTGTTTTCGTGGCTGATGTCAGTCGAGGTATTGACGAAGAAGTAGCCGGTGTAGGCGTTGCGTTGTGGTCCGGGCAGCACCATCCAGGCCACATTGGCGATGCCGTGGCGATGGAAGATGTCGGCCCAGACGCATTCGGTCGGGGTTTTCAGCCCGCTGGTGGTGGTGAACTTGGGGCGCCCATAGTGTTCGGCTAGGTCGATGTCCAGGGGCGGCACCATGCCGTCGTTGCCGACGATCTCGCGCAGGCAGTCCTCCGGCATGGCTTGCGTGTGGATCAGGTTGTGTACGAAAGCCCTGTGCGCCCTGAGCTTGCCGCTGGCGAAAACGAAGTGCTGGCACGGCAGGTACTGGGCCAGGGCCTGCTGGGCGCGCAGCTTGAGGTCCTCGACCGTGCGCGCCGAGGCGATGGCGGTCAGTATCCGCACCAGGCTCAGGCGTTCCTGGTCGGCTTCCGGCAGCATTGGTAGTAACGGCAGCGCGCGGCGCTCGCCGCCAAACAGTGCCGCCAGAGGCGCCCCCAGCGTGGGTGGGAGCAGGCTGGTGGCCGGGGCTCTTTGCAGGGCGCTGCCCGACAGGAAGCTCATGCTTCCAGGGTCTGGCTGCTGAGGGTGGCGTCGAGCAGCACGCGACCGCCGAGTTCGGCGACCACCACTTTCCTGCTCACCTCGATGTCATCCGCCGGCAGCTCCTCATGCAGCTTGCGGATCAGTGGTTCGAACAGGCGCCGGCACTCCTGCCGCCTGACCTTGCCGCTGGAGGTGCGCGGCAGGGTGCCGCCAAACACCAGCAGTATTGCGGGTTGCGCCACCCGATGTTGATGCCACAGCTCGGCCTTGATGTCGGCCAGGACGCGTGCCACGTCGAGCTGCCTGACAGAGCGCCGCTCGACTTCCTGGGCGACCACCAGTTGCTCGCTGTCGGCCAGCTCGACGCTGAATGCTGCGGAGCCGTCCGGGCGGAAACTCTCGTCGGCGCGGAACACCGAGCTCTCGATGTCGCCGGGATGGTGGTTGACACCGTTGAGGATGATCAGGTCCTTCAGTCGGCCCGTCACGTACAGCTCGCCGTCGAGTAGGAAACCGAGGTCGCCGCTGTGGAAGAAACTGGCGTGTTGGGTTTGTTCCGGGCGTGCCGGGCGAAAGGCCTCGGCAGTGCTTTCCGGGCGTCGCCAGTAGCCGTTGGCGACGCTGTCGCCGACCACGCAGATCTCGCCGACCCTGCCATCGGGCAGACGTTCACCGGTCTGCGGGTCGCTGATGAAGGGCTCGTGGCCGGGAATGCCACGGCCGCTGCTGACCAGGGTGCGTACCCGCACCTCCGGTGACTCCAAGACGAAGGCGCTGGGTACTGGTTCGGCGCGGTTGTCCTCCAGCAGTGGCGCGTGGAAGTGGCGGATCACCGGCTCGCGGGTGGCGCGGTCGCAGGTCACCAGCAGGGTGCCCTCGGCCAGTCCGTAGCAGGGGAACGCGGCGCCACTCCTGAAACCGCAGCGGGAGAACTTGTTGTGGAACGACTCCAGTGTCTGCGCGCGCACATGCTCGGCGCCGTTGAAGGCGATTTCCCAGCCGCTCAGGTCGAGGCCTTCCAGTTCCTCTTCCTTGATCTTCTTGATGCACAGTTCGTAGGCGAAGTTAGGGCCGCCGCTGATGGTGCCGCGGTACTTGCTGATAGCCTGCAGCCAGCGCAGCGGTCGCTGCAGGAAGTGGATCGGCGCCATCAGTGTGCAGGGGTAGCCGACGTAGACCGACTGCAGGATGCCGCCAATCAGGCCCATGTCGTGATAGGGCGGTAGCCAGCTGATGTTGTGGCTGCCCTGATGGGTCGAGAAATTTTCGTGGATGCTCTGCGAGTTGTGGATCAGGTTACCGTGGGTCACCACCACGCCCTTGGGTGTGCCGGTGGAGCCTGAGGTGTACTGCAGGAACGCCGCGTCGGCGCGGGTTACCGCGACGGGGCGCCAGTCGCCGGCCGTCGTCTCGAGCTGGGTGATGTCCAGCACCTGCGTCGCCGGTGCCGTCTCGGCGAGCCTGGCGCGGATGGCATCGGTGTCCTCGCGGGTGGTCAGCGCCGCTGCCGGGTTGCAGTCGCCGAGGATGCCGTCCAGGCGATCGAGGGTTTTGGTCGCCCCGGGAGGATAGGCCGGCACCGCGATCAGGCCGGCATAGAGGCAGCTGAGGAAGCCGGTGACGTAGTCCAGGCCCGGTTTGAGCAGGATCAGCACGCGGTCGCCGGGGATGCAGTAGCGCTGCAGCGTGGCCGCTGCGGCTCGGGCGGCGAGATCCAGTTCGGCGAAGGTGATGGTGACTTCGCTGTCACGCCCGTCCTGCAGAAATCGGTAGGCGATTCGGTCGGGGATTGTCCGCGCGTGGCGTTGAAGGCTCTCGGCAAAGTTGGCGTAAGAACCTTCCTGTTGATGCTCTTTCTGGATCATTTGCTAACTTTCCTGATCATTTATATCGATCTTCTCTGACCATTATTACGATCTTCCCCAGGCCGTCTGAATAGATGGCTTTGTACATTCATCCTGTTGAAGCGGCTATCCGAAGGGAATACTCCAAACGGCGTATATCTGCCATCTCTCTGCCTGCCGCATATTCGACAGGCGGGCTGATATGTCGACGAGTTCAATTTCCGCAGGACCTTAGCACTTTTAGTGCTCTTATTCTTGAACTGTCAGGTTTTGTATTTCGCGATGTTGCGTCGCAGGCAGCGCTATTTCATTGCGTCGCTTCGCTTAAGCACTGCGCATCAAGTTGTGCGGCTGTGCGATATTTTTAAGTTTCTGTTTAATTTAATTAACAGAAGTCAGGAGAGTGATATGTCCTTTGCCGAATATTCGGAATTCGATGCCCTCGGTCTTGCCGAACTGGTCAGGAAGCGTGAGGTGCAGCCCTCCGAACTGGTAGAGGAATCGATACGCCGCATCGAAGCTTTCAATCCCGCAGTCAACGCGGTGGTCTACAAGGCTTACGACAGCGCCCGGGCGGTGGCAGCCCAGCAGGACAAGAGCGCGCTGAGCGGCCCGCTGCATGGCGTGCCGTTCCTGCTCAAGGACATCCTCGGTGACTGCCAGGGCATGCCCTCGGCACTGTCGTCGCGCATGCTGCGCGGGCGTGTAATGGCGCAGGACTGCGAATTGGTCAGCCGTTGGCGCCAGGCAGGGCTCAACTTCATCGGCAAGTCGAACACCCCGGAGTTCGGCATCCTGCCGACCACCGAAGGTGCGTTCTACGGCCCGGCGCGCAACCCCTGGAACCTCGACCACTCGACCGGAGGCTCCAGCGGTGGCGCCGCGGCCGCGGTGGCCTGCGGTATGGTGCCGGCGGCTCATGGCAATGATGGTGGCGGCTCAATCCGTATTCCTGCCTCCTGCTGCGGCCTGGTAGGACTCAAGCCGACTCGGGCGCGCAACTCGCTGGCCCCGGATTTCGGCGAGCTGCTCAGCGGCCTGCTCGATGAGCATGTGCTGACCCGCACCGTGCGTGACAGCGCGGCTCTGCTGGACGCAACCCATGGCGCAGTGCCGGGCGATCCCTACCGTGCGCCGCCGATGAACGGTGCCTTTCTCGACGAGTTAGGCCGCGCGCCAGGGCGTCTGCGCATCGCTTTCTCCCGCATTGATCCGGCCGGCCGGCCGCTGCACCCTGACTGCATCGAGGCGGTGGAGAGCACTGCCAGGCTGCTCGAGTCGCTCGGTCACACGGTCGAAGAGGCACAGCCGCAGATCGAGGCCGAGAGCTTCGTCGGTGCCTTCACTACTCTGTGGTACTCCGGCATCGCCTTCGCCGTGGAGCTGATGACCCTGCAGCTCGGCCGCCCGCCGCAGGAGGGCGAGCTGGAGGGGCTGACCCGTGCCGTGCAGCAGCGTGGCCGCGCCGTCAGCGCTGTCGAATACCAGCTGTCCGAGTTGGTGCTGCAGCAGATCGGTCGTGAGATGGCGCGCTTCCATCAGACATACGACTGCTGGCTGACCCCGACCCTGGCGACGCCGCCGCTGCGTAACGGCGTGGTCGACGTTCAGGAGGGTGACCTGGACAAGGCCTACGCGCCGCTGCTGGATTACAGCCCCTTCACCGCCATCCACAACGCCTCCGGGCAGCCGGCCATTTCCCTGCCGCTGCACTGGAATGCCGCGGGCCTGCCAATCGGTCTGATGCTCAGCGCCGAGTTCGGTGGCGAGGCGCTGCTGCTGCGTCTGGCCGGCCAGCTCGAACAGGCGCAACCCTGGAAGCAGCGGCGCCCCGAGCTGTTCCTGCAGCTGCAGGCCGCCGCGCCGGCGCTGGCCTGAGCGAGGAGGGCGTGATGACGGTCCACGAGCCCCTGCGGCAACGCGATTCCGCGGCGGCCGCCGCCGTTCCCTGGCCCACTGACGCGCTGAGCCGCGAGGAGCTGGCGCGCTTCGGCAAGGAGCTGATCCGCCAGACGCTGCCCTTCACGGTCGAGGACCGGCGCCGCAGCTGGTGGCACTTCTGGACCAGCTTCGCGGCGCTCGCTCTGTTCGGCATTGGCGCCGCCGCGCCGCTATGGTGGCCGCTGCGCCTGGTGTTCAGCGTGCTGCTGGGCCTGGCGCTGGTGCGCATGTTCGTGCTGTTCCATGACTACATGCACGGCGCGATCCTGCGCGGCTCGCGCTTCGCCGACCTGTTCTTCAAGGGCTACGGCCTGATGCTGCTGGCGCCGCCTACCCTGTGGAAGCAGTCCCACGACTACCACCACGGCCACAGCTGCCAATACGTCGGCGCTGAGCAGGGGCGCCTGCCGCTGCTGTCCACCCACACCGATCTGGGCACTTTTCCGCTGATCTCCACCGAAGAATATGCCCGCGCCAGCACCTGGAAGCGCCTGCGCTACCGCATCGCGCGTCACCCGTTGATGATCCTGCTCGGCTCGCAGACCATCTTCGTGTTCAGCATCTGCCTGGTTTCGCTGGTCACCCAGCCCCGCCACCGCGGTTGGTCGTTGCTGGCGCTGTCGCTGAACCTGACGACAGTACTGCTGCTGTCCTACTTCGCCCCCGACCTGCTGCTATATCTGCTGCTGATACCCATCCTGGTTGGTTCGGCGCTGGGTGTGTACATGTTCTACTGCCAGCACAACTTCCCCGGCGCGCGTTACCCGCAGGGTGAGGACTGGGACTACGTGGAGACCGCGATCTACTCATCCAGCTACATGCGTACCGGGCCGGTCATGGCATGGTTCACTGCCAACATCGGCTACCACCACGTGCACCATGCCAACTCGGCGATTCCCTTCTATCGCCTGCCCGAGGCGATGGCGGCGATCCCGGCGTTGCGCGAGCCGACAGTCACCACCTTACACCCGCGTGATATCTGGCGTTGCCTCAGCCTCAAGCTGTGGGACCCGGTGGCCGGGCGCATGATCAGCTTCCGCGAGTTTCACCGGCGCGCCGCCGGAGAAGTTTCGCAAACCGCTTAACCCGTATCGGCATGGCGCAGCGTCTACCCGGGCGAATGGATTTTTCGCCCGAGGAGACCCCAGCATGTCCAGCATCGTCCCCCAACCCCTACTCGCCAGTTTCGGCGCTACCCTGGTGCTGGGCCTGGCGGCCTGCAGCGCCTCCAACGATGAGCCTGCCGGGCCCAAGGTGGCCGAGCAGCCTGCCCGGCAGGAAGTGCTCCGCGAGGAGCTGGATGCCAACGCATCCTACGCTCAACCCTCGGTCGCGGCAGGATCGATGGAAGCCCGCAAGGCCGTGCCGCAGCACATGCCGATGATCGCCCCGGCGGCGCCGCTGGCCGACAGCGCCGCCTTCGGCTACCAGGACGTCTACCGCGAGCAGTACCAACAGATCGAGAGCAGCCCGGTGCAGGCCGTGGCCCAGCAGCCGGTATCGACCTTCAGCATCGACGTGGATACTGGCGCCTACGCCAACGTGCGCCGCTTCCTCAATGATGGCAGCCTGCCGCCCAAGGACGCGGTGCGTCTGGAGGAGCTGGTCAACTACTTCCCCTACGCCTATCCCAAGCCCGAGGGCGACGTGCCGTTCAGCGTCGCCACCGAGCTGGCGACCACGCCGTGGAATTCCGAGACCCGCCTGCTGCGGGTGGCGATCAAGGCCGCCGACCTGAGCGCTGCCGAGCTGCCGCCGGCCAACCTGGTGTTCCTGGTCGATGTATCCGGCTCTATGGACCGCCGCGAGGGCCTGCCGATGGTGCAGAGCACGCTCAAGCTGCTGGTCGACCAGCTGCGCCCGCAGGATCGCGTGGCTCTGGTCACCTATGCCGGCAATGCCAGCGTGGTGCTGGAATCCACCGCCGGTAGCGACAAGGCCAAGATCCGCGGGGCCATCGACCAGCTCAGTGCGGGCGGCTCGACCGCCGGCGAGTCGGGTATCCAGCTGGCCTATCAGGAAGCGCAGAAGGGCCTGCTCAAGGGCGGCATCAACCGCATCCTGCTGGCCACCGATGGCGACTTCAATGTCGGTATCAGCGACTTCGAGACGCTCAAGCAGCTGGCTGCCGACAAGCGCAAGACTGGTGTGTCGCTGACCACCCTCGGCTTCGGTACCGACAACTACAACGAGCAGCTGATGGAGCAGCTGGCCGATGCCGGCGACGGCAACTACGCCTACATCGACAACCTGCGCGAGGCGCGCAAGGTGCTGGTCGACCAGCTCAGCTCGACCCTGGCCGTGGTGGCCAAGGACGTGAAGATCCAGGTTGAGTTCAACCCGGCTGAGGTCAGCGAATACCGCCTGCTGGGCTACGAGAATCGTGCGCTGAAGCGCGAAGACTTCAGCAACGACAAGGTCGATGCCGGCGAGATCGGCGCCGGGCATACCGTCACGGCCCTGTACGAAGTGGTGCCGGTGGGCGCCAAGGGCTGGCTGGAGCCGCTGCGCTATGCCCAGGCCAACGAAAAGCCGGGCAAGGCCGGCGAGATCGCCTGGCTGCGCCTGCGCTACAAGGCGCCAGAGGGCGGCGCCAGCAAGCTGGTCGAGCGGCCGATTGCCAAGGGCCAAGCGACGCCGATCAACCAGGCCAGCGAGGACCTGCGCTTCGCCGCCGCGGTGGCTGCCTTCGCCCAGCAACTCAGGGATGCCAAGTACACCGGCGACTTCTCCCTGGCCGACAGCGCCAGGCTGGCGCGCGGCGCCAGGGGCGAGGACCCGTTCGGCCTGCGCGGCGAATTCGTGCAACTGGTCGAGCTCGCGCAAAGCCTGCAAACTCCGCAAAACGTTCAAGTCAGGGCCGACTAATTGAACTCACCCATGAGAGACGATGACGCCGCGCTGCTGCGGCGTTATCGCAACGGCGAGGCGGCCGCGTTCACCCAGCTTTACGAGCGCCACCGCCTCGGCCTGTTCCGTTTCCTCCTTGGCCTGTGCGGCGACCATGCGCTGGCCGAGGAGGTGTTTCAGGACACCTGGATGAGCCTGATCCGCAGCGCCAGCGAGCAGCGCGAGGCTGTGCTGTTCAAGACCTGGCTGTACCAGATCGCGCGTAATCGCCTGATCGACCACTGGCGCAAGAGCGGTCGCCACCAGGGAAAGCTTGCTGAATACGATGAGGCGCAGCACGCCTGCGCCGACCCGGGCCCCGGCCCCGAGCAGCAGCTGTTGCTCAGCCGCGACCAGGAGCGCCTGCAGGCGGCGCTGGCCGACCTGCCCGAGGAGCAGCGCGAGGTGTTCCTGCTGCGCGCCCATGGCGACCTGGAGCTGGCGGAGATCGCCGAACTGACCCGAACCCCGGCGGAAACCGTGAAGAGCCGCCTGCGTTATGCGTTGAACAAGTTGCGTCGGCTGCTGGCCGATCCGGCTTCGGCCGAGGAGGTATCCGCATGAGCCAACAACCCCACGATCTGCAGCAGGAGCGCGAGCTGCTGGAACATTTCCGCCAGCACAGCCGCGGAGAGCCTTCCGCCGCCCTGGATGCGCTGATCCTCGATGCCGCGCGCCAGGCCGTGAGCCCGCCGGCGCCCCGGCCGAATCCCGTCCAGCGCCTGCATGCCTGGTTGTTCGGCGCCGGCAGTCGCACCCGCTGGTCGGTGGCCGTCGCCGGTCTGGCGGTCGTCGGTATCGGTCTCAACCTGGCGCTGCACACCCTTGAGCAGCTGCCCCCGCTCTACGACGCCCCGGCGCCGGCACTGCAGGAAATGGCACCGGTCATGGAGGCAAGCAGGCAGAGTGCCGAACCTGAGTACAAGAAGGCCGAACAGGCGCAGCGCTCGAGCGCAGGCCCGACTTCTTTTGCCGTCTCGCCGGCGGCCAACGCTGCGCCAAGGCCGATCGCGCCGCCAACGCTGCAGGCCGCACCGCCGCTTGAGGCGCTGGCTGATTCCGCGGCGCCGGTCGAGACCGATGTGGCTCGTGATCAGGCCCAGCCGACTGCCATGCTCAAGCAGAAGGCCCAGGCCGCAGCCAGAAGTAGTGAGGCTCCAGAAAAGCTCCAGCCAGAGGCACCGCCCAAGGTGCTGCAAGAGACGCTTAACGAGGACCAGCTGGCCGAAACCCTGGGGCATTCCGCCGTGCCTGAGGCGCCGCCACTGGAGCTGCGTTTGCGTACCCTGCTGCAGCTGCGGCGCGAGGGTAAACAGGCCGAGGCGGACAGGCTGCTGGCCGCGCTGAAGCAGGAATTCCCGCAGCTTGACCTGGAGTCAGAGCTGACGCGCCTGCAACGCGAAGCAGAAAAGCCGGCCAGCTCCCGCTAGGCATGCTGCACGGCGGTAGAATGCCGCCCTCAACCGCGCAGGGAGCCGCGCCATGGCCAATATGGAAACCCCGGAAGAAGCCGCAGAGTCGCTGGGCAAGCTTGTGATCAAGCTGCTCTGGGAGCTGGTCAAGCTGGTGCTGCCCATTGTCGCCGTGGCCATGCTTGCGCCTTGGGCGGCGCTGGCTCTGGTGGCAATGTTCGCCCTGCTCACGGGGCTGTGCGCCCGTCTGGGCTGGCGCCGCGTGGCTGCGGTCCTGAGCTGGCTGCTGACCGCTGCGGTGATCGGTCTGAGCTTCTCTCTGTTCGCCTGGCTGTCGGCCTGGTGGGCGGTGCCGCTTTGCGCGCTGCTGCTGTTGTTCGGGCTGGCGCTGGTGGCCAGCTACGAGAAGCGTCTCGGCCTGGCCAAGGCCAAGCCGCAAACGGCCGAAATCGCTTCGTCGAACGGCCCCAGCGCCTGGGGCGGTGGTGATCTGCAGACGCCGGAAGGCGAGACCATCCGCACCTTTGCCTGGGGCGAGATCGCCATGGGCGGGCCGACCTACGGCAGCTACCTGTTCCCCGACGGCGTGCTGCTGGAGGGCCTCGGTGCCTCGGTACGCTTTTCCGCCAGCGGCCGCTACTTCGCCGCGCCGCTGCCAAGCCGTGAGCGCTGGGGCCTGTTGATTCTCGACCGCCAGCAGCGACGGGTGTACCGCAATACCGAGATCGGCGAATTCTGGGAGATCGACGACTTCAGCGACGAGGCCATCGGCGGTCGGCACAGCCCGCTGGTGGGCAACCAGGGTTATCGCATGCCGCTGGCCGAGCTGCTGGCGCAGAGCGAGGGCGTCGACCTGGTGGCGGTGCGCGACCTGTGGCTGGAGCCGGGCTGGTCGGTGGAGCTGGGCGGGCGCGATTTCCCCGCGCCGGCCGCAGCGCATCGCCTGCGTGGGGTGCCGTACCTGCCGGAAACCCTGCGCGAGCTGGAGGACCCGCTGCAGCCGCTGCGCTACCCGGCGCTGCGCCTGGAGATCGATGGCGAACCCAGCGATCTGCTGCTGGCGGCTGACGAGCTGCCGCTGTGGCGCGACGACGGCCAGGCCCTGGTCTGCCGTATCGGCCGGGCCTGGCCGAAGACACTCTGGCTCTGGCAGGCCGGGCAGGGCTGGCGCGAGTTGCCCGAGCCCTGGGTGACCGCCGAGGCGGAACCGGGGCTGCTCTGGGATGAACCCTGCGCGCTGAGCCAGACGGAGCTGCATCTGCAGGGGCGCCTGGCGACGGCGCAGCTCGACCACCTTGGCTTCGGTTACCAGCTGCAGCATTACTACGGCGAAGTAGAAACCGTCACTGGTCATGACCCAGAAGGGCGCCTCCTGCTCGGTGAACAGCAGGGCGCCGGGTTGACCCGCGTCCTGCCGCTGGAGGCCAAGGGTGTGCGTGGCGAGGGCGCTGTGCTCGGCGAGGCGATGACGGACGGCGAGTCGCCGCGCTTCGAGTGGCTGCGCGACAGCCGCGATGGTCACCTCGGCGCCTATGCCTGTCGGATCGGCGACTGGCAGCTGGAGGGCGAGTGGCTGCTTGATCATCGGGTGTCCGACTGCGGTCGCTACCTGGCCTTGATCGCGTTTGCCGAGGCGCCGGCGGTGCCGCACAGGCTCTGCGTCGCGGACCTGCAGCGGCGTACTCTGCTGGAGTTTGCGCAGCGTCCGCTGATCGCCGGATTGCTGGGTTTCCGTGCGGGCGTGTTGAGCCTGGCCTGCATCGTCGGTCGGCTGGGGCGTGAGGAGCGGGACACGGCCCTGCATCGTTATGACCAGGCAGCGCCGGCGGCCGAACAGGCGGCAGGCTTCGTCGAGCGAGACGAGCACTCGCGGCTGTATCTGCGCAACCTCGCGCTGCGCGTCGGTGCCGATGGTCTGCAGGCGCTACCGGGCTGGCGCCTGGTGGAGTGTCCGCAGGTGGCCAATGCCGACGGCGACTTCATCCTGCCGGCGCCGGGAGGGCGGGATGCCGCCTGGCTGTTCGGGGCGCAGAGCGAGTATCGCGACGGCTATCCGCGTGAGCGCCACCCGCGCGGCGACGGCTGTCTGCTCACTGCTTCGGGGATGTGCCTGGCCGATGTCGGCCCCGCACTGATCTGGTCGGAAGATGGCCGCTACCTGGCGCTGACCCGCCATGTACCGCGCCTGCAGGCAGTCGAGAGTGCCGACAGCGACCGCTGGCACCTGCTGCTGCTCGACCTACAGGCGCGCACGCTGCGCCAGGGCGAGCAACACCTCGGCTGCATGCCGCATTTCCTGCTTTTCGACGCCCACGGTCTCGAATGGCGGGTCCTGCCCACCGACTGGGAGCACGAAGATTCCGCCGCCGAATGGCAGGCTTGTCGCCAACCGCTGGGGGCGCTGCTGGCGCTGCCCGCGGTCGCGCTGCAGCCCTGTGGCGAGCTATGGCTGCCGGCTGCGGAACTGGTGCGTGGCGAACAGTGGCAGGGCCTGGATCGCCGGTATCTGCAGGCCTGGTGCAACATGAGGTAAAGCCTGCGGCTTGCCAGATCGCGGGTCTGGGGCGAGCATGGAAACATTCTTCAGGCAAACCTGCTGATCATGAACCTTATTCGCCCGATGGCCCTGGGCCTGGTCGTCACCCTGCTGGCGGCCTGTGACCAAGCGCCGGCGCCGCCCAAGCCGACCCCGGCGCCAGAACCCGCCGCTCCCGCAATAGAGCAACCCAAGGTGCCCGCTCAGCCCGTCGAGGTAGAGCGCACCGTCGAGGCCAAACCGGAACAACCGCCCGCACCCCCCCGGCAGGAAGCCCGAGTACGCGCTGCGCCGCCGGACAAGGCGCCTGTCGAGGCTCGCGTACTGCCCAAGGCTGCCCAGAAGCCCGCCCCCAAGGTCGAGGCTCTGCCGCCGGCCACGCTCGATCTGCGCCTGCCGGACGAGTTGGTGCAGCGCCTGGAGCTGGGTGCCCCGCTGGAGCTTACCGAGCGCGAACCGCTGTTGCCGCCGCTGTTCGTGGAGAAGCCGGCCGAGCTCAGTCCCTATCAGCTCAATGGCCGGCTGATCACCAACGACCGGGTGGATGACTACTGGGATTCGGTGGAGGGGGCAGAGTTGCAGATCGAGTTCCGCAACTAGTGGTGCATCCCTCGCCAGAGGTTCGACCACTCCTGCGCCCAGCAGCAGTGGTGGTCGAAGCCCGGGATGACCTTGACCCGTGCGTGGTGCATCGGCGGATAACCGGCAACGAAATCCCTGGCCAGTGTTGCAGGCATCACCTGATCGACCTGGCCCTGCAGGTGCAGTTGTGGCACCCGCGCCAGCGAAGCACGTAGCTCTGCCGGGTTGAGCGAGCCCTGCAAGGGGGAAACGCGGTGCAGGTGGGTCCATGCAGCATGGTCAAGATTGCCGGCCACGGTGATGACCCGTTCCACGTCGTTGCGGCGTGCTGCCAGCAGCAGGGCAAGGGCGCCACCACCGGAGTAGCCCACCAGCGTTAGACGTCTGGCTCCGAAGCGGGCCTTCAGCGTATCGCTGGCCTGGTCAAGACTGGTGACTACGACCTCGGCAAATCGTTGTTCCGTCCAGTAACCCTGCTGACAAGGCTCCTGCGTTGCACCCAGATACTGGCAGGGGCGCCCGAGATAGGCAGCGTTGCCATCCGGTTGTGCCAGCGCCAGGCGCAGCGCCAGCGGATTCAGGGGCGTGGGATCGAGGGAGGGCTGATGGCTGTTGAGCCAGGCCAGGCCATCGCCTTCCAGGTAAAGCGTGAGGACTTCATTGGCGGTTATCTGGCTCGGCACATAGGTCTGTAGGCGAAAGGCTCCGGCGCGCAGTTCCAGCCCTTGCCAGTTGCCGGCCTGAGCCAGCGCCGCGGCCTGAATGCGGCGTTCGGTCGGGTTGGGGAGCGAAACGCAGGCGGCAAGCGAGATGACGCAGGCCAGAGGCAACAAGGTGTTCAACCGCATGGGTAGTTCCCCGCAGGCCTTTCCGGTTTATGGCTTCCAGTGCGCTGCAACAAGGCGACGCGCATCAGGTCGAAACATGCGCGGGCTGGTGCGTCAGTCGTTGTCTGAGTATGCCCGGCAAACGCAAAGGCCACGACATGAGTCATGGCCTTTGTCTGCTCCCCGACGCGGTTTAGAAGGCCCAGCGAGCTTTCACGGAAGCGCCCTGGTTGGTGAAGTCGCTACGTGCCTCGGCGTCGTAGCGCAGGCTGACTTCCGTGCCGCCGGCCAGGGTGTGACTTAGACCCAGCCCAGCACGCGCCAGCCAGGGTTCCAGGTCCATGCCCGGTGTCTTGAAGGCTGCACCCGGTGCACCGGCGTAGGTGGAGGTGATGGCGCTGTCCTCGTCGATCAGGTCATAGCCGGCACCGAGGTTGGCGCTGATTACGGTAGCCTCGGTGATGCGGTAGTCGAGCTTGCCGTCGACACTCAGCAGCAGCTCTTCGGCATCGTTGCTGTCGACATCCAGGTCGAGGGCGCCAGCGCCTTTCTCGTGGTAGGACTCGCTGCCGATCCAGGTGTAGTCGGCACGTGCCGACGGAATGAAGGTCAACTGCTCGTTCAGGCGCAGACTGTGGCCGATACCGATACCGGCGTGGACGTTGTAGCCGTCATAGTCGGCTTTGGCGCTGGCATCGGCGAATGGCATCTGGCGCTTGCTGCTGGTGCGGTTCTGGCCGCCGTCGAGCTGGACGTTCAGCTCGGTATCGGCGGTCAGGGCGTAGCTGCCGTAGCCGATCAGCTGGAAGGTGTCGATGTCGGCGCTCTGCGGGGCGATGGCGGAGTCGCCGTTGAGGTTGGTCTGCGCGTAGGCGAAGGCCAGGCCCAGGCGGGTGTGGGCATCCAGCGCGGCATCGGCACCAATGGCCAGGCCCTGGGTGTTTGCGTCAAAGCCGGAGATGCCGTCGCGCGAGTCCTGATCGGCCCAGGCGCCGAACGTCTTGATCCACAGGTTGTCGTCGGCGACCGCATCGCCGGAAGACAGGCCGCTGTTGCCGGCCTGACGTGCCTGGACTACCCGGTTGATGCCGCTGAGGGTGTTGCCGATGGCATTGCTGGTGTTGCCGGCGACGGTGGGCAGGGTTTGGGTGACTGCGTCGGAGACTTCCTGCTCGGAAGTCAGGCCGACGAAGTGGCCGGCCAGTTCACTTTCAGGGTCGTTGCCGATGGCTTGATCTAGCACCTTGGCGGCGCCCACCGCCGGGGTGTTGCCCAGATCAGTGACGATGCCCTCAATGAGGCCGTTGCCAGGCCTCTCTGTCGCGCTGATGGTCAAGTCAACGGTATTGCCATCCTTGACTGCGCCGAAGTCAAAGAGCAGGGAGTTGTCGCTGACGGCGAAGCTGCCGTCGCTGTTCAGGGTGCCGGCGCTGAGCACATCCTGCAGGCTGTCGACGCTGAAGTTGTAATTGGGACTGCTGACATTCACGGCGATTTTGGCATTGCTGGCCAGCTCGGCAGTGCGGTCGACCACCAGTTTGCCGAAGGTAGTGTTGTCGTCCACCCCGATCTTCAACGCGCCGCTGGTGCTCTGGGTGTAGTCACCATGAATGCTGCCGGTAACGCCACTGGCCAGGGCCAGGGTGCCGTTATTGGTAAAGCCGTCGCTGACGGTGAAGCCGTCCGCTAAATCCCCGCTGCTGGAGATGCCGGTGCCCATGTTGAGGGTAGCGTTCCGCTCGATGGTGAAGCTTTCCACCTCGAAGGCGTTGGTGCTGCTGAACACAGCGCCGGATTTGACCAGCACATTGGTGTTCTCTGCTACCACATCGCCGAGCAGCCGAGCAGTGTCATTGCCCTCAATGAAGAGGGAATCCAGTCGGGTGGAGTAGTTGGAGTCGAAGATCGAGAAACGGTCGCCCTGGATAGTTCCACTGTTGGTGATCGAGTCATATATCTCGGCATTGCTACCGAGTTGGATACCTACGTCGTCGCCTCTGATGGTGCCGCCGGCCTGGTTAACGATCCTGTCCATTTTACCGGTGTAGCCCAGGTGGATTCCGAATGTTGAGCCTCGAATGGTCCCGGTGTTGCGGATCTCGTTGATGCCGGCATACCCATCCATATAGATAGCGGCTGCCGAGAGGCCCTCGATGGTCCCACTGTTGTTCAAGCTTTCGACCCTGGAACCACTCTGAATGGCAATGCCGGAGGTGCCGCCGCGGATCAAGCCGCTGTTGTCGATCAGCCTACCGGATGCATTTAGAAAGATGCCGTAGTCCGAGCCCTGAATGCTGCCGTTATTACTGATGCTTTCAAAGTCACCTGCAGCGCTGATGGCATTACCCGTTGCGATGAGCACGCCTGTGCCGAGGATACTGACGCTGGCACTGCTCGTCAGCGAGCAGTCGTCACCGCTGCTGGGCGCGGAGATCGTGTTATTGAGGCTAGTACAGAGGTTTGCGGCCAACACGGCGCCTGGGCTTGCGGCCAGAAGAACGGCACCGGCACCGGCCAGTAGCAGGCGTGTGCCGCTCCGCTTGCCGCCTGTGCTGGCGTATTCATCGGCGACCACAAAGGCCTGACGGGTGTGGCTCCAGAGAATGCGAAATGCCTTGTTCATACAGCTCCTCGGCGGACCGTTAACGGCCTGATGGAAATGACCGCGCGACTCTAGCCGAAGCGAAGAAGCTGAAACTGAGCAAATCTGAGCGCATTGAGCTGCGTGAGCGAGGAAACGGTTAAGGTTGAGCGTAGGCCTGCTGAACCTGCAGACGCTCGGCGACTGTCTGCAACAAGACGTTGTCGGGTTGGTGCACGAGACTCGCCCGTGTGGCCCGCAGTGCTTTATCCAATTGGCCGGCATGCCAGGCATCGGCAATGCGCAGCAGCGCATAGCACTGGGTGAGTTCACTGAAACCACGCAGGTTAAGGGCGCAGATGCTGCTGTCGAAGCCAGGGTCGGGCAATCGCCAGTGTGAGCCATAGAGGCTTTCCAGCCAGACCTCCGGAGCACGCAAGGCCCAGACTCGCCCGGCAGGGCTATTGCGAAGTTGCAGTTGCATCAGTGGATAGTTCGTCAGGCGGTTCCAGTGTGGCGGAATGCCGGGCATCCAGAAACCACCGACACAGCCACCGTTCACGCTGTCCTCAGCGAAGGCACACAGATCCAGTGTCAGTCCGCTACCCGGGTAGACAAAGGAGCGTGGATTGCTCAGGCCGTTGGAGCAATGAAGCTCAAGCCAGCCCAGTTTCTGCACACTGCGGATAGCCGCCGGCAGCTCCAGCCAGGGCAGCCCGATGTCGATATCCTTGTCTCCGGCCAGCAAACGACCTTCGCGGGTCAGACCGAGCAGCGTACCGGCGGTGGCGAACGCATGAATACCGTCAGCGGCCAGTTGTGCCAGGGTTTGCCAGAGAGCGGGCAGGTCCTGTTGCGTGCAAGAACGCTGTGCCGGCTGCGCTGTGGGCTGCGAAATGTCGGGGCGCTGACACAGCAGCTGGAGCACCTGTTTCAGTGTGGCAATGGCCTCAGGCAGGCGGCCCTGTGTCTGCAGCACGGTGGCCCAAAGTTTGAACAGATCGATATCGTCGGGGGCCTGCGCCAGCAGGGGGGCGAGCAGATCATGGGCGCTCTGGTACTGGCCTTCATTACGCAGGCAGCGGGCCAGCAACAGGGTCATCTTGCGGTTGCCCGGGTGCTGGCTTAGGCCTTGTTGCAGAACGGCAATGGCCTCGGCGTCACGATTGAGCTGACACAGGTGCAGTGCAGATGTAATTGTGCTGCCAGGCGCTTGCGCATTGTTGTTCCCCTCCAGTGGCGCGTCGGGTAACGAATACGGTGTGCTCATCAGCGTCTGCCAGGGCGGGAATATCTGGATTCTATAAACACCAAGACCACGTCGCTAGACGTGGCCTTGGTAGCTTGCCGGCTGAGGCTTAGAAGGCCCAGCGAGCTTTCACGGAAGCGCCCTGATTGGTGAAGTCGCTGCGCGCCTCGGCGTCGTAGCGCAGGCTGACCTCCGTGCCGCTGGCCAGGGTGTGACTTAGACCCAGCCCAGCACGCGCCAGCCAGGGTTCCAGGTCCATGCCCGGTGTCTTGAAGGCTGCACCCGGTGCACCGGCGTAGGTGGAGGTGATGGCGCTGTCCTCGTCGATCAGGTCATAGCCGGCACCGAGGTTGGCGCTGATTACGGTAGCCTCGGTGATGCGGTAGTCGAGCTTGCCGTCGACACTCAGCAGCAGCTCTTCAGCATCGTTGCTGTCGACGTCCAGATCGAGGGCGCCGGCGCCTTGCTCGCGGTAGGACTCGCTTTCGATCCAAGTGTAGTCGATACGCGCCGATGGAATGAACGTCAGCTGTTCGTTCAGGCGTAGGCTGTGGCCGATACCTAAGCCGGCGTGGACGTTGTAGCCGTCGTAGTCAGCTCTGGCGCTGGCATCGGCGAAGGGCATGTGGCGCTTGCTGCTGGTGCGGTTCTGGCCGCCGTCGAGCTGGACGTTCAGCTCGGTATCGGCGGTCAGGGCATAGCTGCCGTAGCCGATCAGCTGGAAGGTGTCGATGTCGGCACTCTGCGGGGCGATGGCGGAGTCGCCGTTGAGGTTGGTCTGCGCATAGGCGAAGGCCAGGCCCAGGCGGGTGTGGGCATCCAGCGCGGCATCGGCACCAATGGCCAGGCCCTGGGTGTTTGCGTCAAAGCCGGAGATGCCGTCGCGCGAGTCCTGATCGGCCCAGGCGCCGAACGTCTTGATCCACAGGTTGTCGTCGGCGACCGCATCGCCGGAAGACAGGCCGCTGTTGCCGGCCTGACGTGCCTGGACTACCCGGTTGATGCCGCTGAGGGTGTTGCCGATGGCATTGCTGGTGTTGCCGGCGACGGTGGGCAGGGTTTGGGTGACCGCGTCGGAGACTTCCTGCTCGGAAGTCAGGCCGACGAAGTGGCCGGCCAGTTCACTTTCAGGGTCGTTGCCGATGGCTTGATCCAGCACCTTGGCGGCGCCCGTGGCTGGACTGTTGCCTGCGCTGATCACGCTGTCGAGCACGCTGCTGCCCTTGCTCAGGGTCAGGTCGACGGTGTTGCCATCCTTGACCGCCCCGAAGTTGAACAGCAGCGAGTTGTCGCTGACGGCGAAGGTGCCATCGCTATTGAGGGTCCCTGCGCTCAGCACATCCTGCAGACTCTGGCTGCTGAAGCTGTAGGAGGGGTTGCTGACGTCGACCACGACCTTGGCGTTGCTGGCCAGGGTGGCGGCGCCGTCGACGGTCAACTTGCCGTAGCTGCTGTCGCTGGCAACGCCGATCTTCAGGGTGCCGCTGGCAGCTTGGGTGTAATTGCCGTGGATGTTGCCGGCCACGTCGGCAGCCAGGCTCAGGGTGCCGGCGTTGCTGAAGCCCTGGCTGACGGTGAAGCCATTGTTCAGGTCGGTGCTGCTCGACGTGCCATCTGACATGTTGAGCGTGGCGCCCTCGTCAATGCTGAAACGCTTGATGTCGAAGGCATTTTGCTGGGTGAATGTGCTGCCCCGTACAAGGTCCACCTGTGCGTTGCGGGCCAGCACATCGCCCCGGATGCTGGCGCCTTGGCCAATCTTCAGGTCGGCTTGGCTCACCTCGTCGATTTCCAGACCGTACTCACCGCCTTCGACCCTGCCCGTGATGGTGATGCCTTGATCCAGGCTGCTCTCGCGCAGGCGTACGCCTTTTTCCGCACCCTGGGTCAGGCCACCGAGAAGCATGCCGCGAGCGGTCAGATTATCGATTTCGATACCGTTACTGGTGCGGCCAATGATGGTGCCCTGGTTGCGGATCAGCCCGGTGATATCGGTGTCTTCCAGATCCAGGCCATCGTCTTCGGCGCTGATGGTCGCTCCTGCGGCATTGATCAGGTCCATGCCCACTGTGGTTCGGCTACCCCCGAGCTCCTTAGTGCCGATGCCGTCATCGTTGGCGTTGATGCTGCCGCTGTTGACGACATTGCCGGCGATCTGGGAGGCATACATTGACAAGCCATCGGCATCCGCGTCGCCCATGTCTGCATGGCCGGTGATGCGGATCTCGCCACTGTTGATGAGGTCGCCGTTCAGGGTCGAGTTCTCGACCGAGATACCTCTAAAGGTAGCTTGCAGCGATCCTGTGTTTTTCAGGTCTCCGCCAAGCTGGGTATTGAACAGGCTGATGGCGTTGCTGTAGGCGGCCGTGCTGGTAATGGTGCCGCTGTTGGTGAGTTCACCGGTGATGGCCGATTGATAGATTTCGATGCCATCGCCACCGGCCTGAATGCTACCGCTGTTGCGCAGGTCACCGTTGATGCTGGTGGCGTAGAGACGGATGCCGTCGTGGTACTCCTGCGTGCCCGTCCTGATCGTACCGGCATTGTTCAAGCCGCCAAGGACACTTTCGCTGATGTAAATGCCGCCTTCACCGCCATCGATCAGAGCGCCCTCGTGATTGGTGAGTATGCCGCTGAGGTTGATCCGGTTCAGCTCTACGGCAGCTTCCCTCTGGCTGCCAGCCTTGAGCTGGCCAAAGTTGTCTAGGCTGCCGATATTCAGGTGGGAAGGAATGTAGTTGCCGCTCGTGCTATCGAATACGTGACTGCCCGAGAGTGCCAGAGCACTTTGCGAGCCGCCATCAATGATGCCAGTGGCCTGGTTGACGATGCTGCCCAGGTTCGAGGAGGCATTGCCATAAACATACAGGCCGGAGTCGCCCATGATCCTGCCGGCGTTGTTGATACTGCCAACGGTGACCGAACCTTCACCGGCATCGATATAGATGGCGGTCGATGATTCACCCGTGATTTCAGCACCCGCGAGGTTGGTGATCGTGTCGATGCTCACCGAGCCGCTCCCGGTTCTCACGGCGACTGCGGACGAGGCGCCGATGACAAACTTCTGGTTGACGATGCTATCGACGTCAACGTTGGCGCCACTGCCCGCGACGATGCTCAGGGCCTCGCCGTCGTGAGCCTGGATCGTGCCGGCGTTATTGACCGTGATGTTGCTGATGGAGGCGGAGCTGTTACCGATCACCACTGCACTTTGCTGATAGCCGCTGGTACCGAGGCTGCCGTCAGCAGCGACGCTCAGGCTTTTACCGCTCTGGTCGAGCTCGCAGGTATTGTCGGTCACCGCACCGTTGATGGTGGTGCTGGCGCCCGAGCACACCGAGGAGGCGGATGCGGTGGCGGCGCTGATTGACAGGGCTCCTGCCAGGGCCATCAACAAGGCGCCTGAAACGCCGGACTTGGTGCGTGCTTTGGCGCGCTCATCGGCCACGACGAAGGCCTGGCGGACGTGGGACCAGACGAGTCGGTAGGATCTGTTCAAGGCATGCTCCGTAGCAATTGGCCAGTATGGGGAAATGGCCGAACTCTACCGGGGTTGGCACCCTGTAAAACTGAGCAAATCTGAGCGTTCCGGTTTTATTGCCTGCTTGCGGATGGTCGGCGCCTCAGTCGGGCATGGCGCAGACGAACTCCTCGAACTTGCCGCCTGGCCCGCTGGGTATGCGGTCGTTGAAGTAGCGGAAGGTCACGCTGAAGGGATGGGCCAACGCCTGTTGAATGAGTTCGACGAGCACCGTCTGCTGCGCCGTGGCCAGCGGTTGCGAGACGACCAGGCGCAGTTCGAGCTGCTCCAGATGGGTCTGGATCATCTGGAATTGCCGGATCGCCGGCGCTATCTGACGGAATGGATCGAATCCGCACGGCCAGCGCCGGCTGCCGTCGGGATAGCGCAGCATGTTGCGGCTGCGCCCCAGCAGACGTCGCAGGGTCGGCAATTGGCGGCCGCAGGGGCAGGGGCCAGCGACCTCGGCATGGTCGCCCAAGGCGTAGCGCAGCAGCGGTGTTGCGAAGTTATGCAGATCACTGACCACGACTTCGCCGATCTCCCCGTCGGCGCAGGGTTTGCCCTGGGCATCCAGTATCTCGACGATGAGATTCTCCGCCATCAGGTGGTAGAGGCCGCTGCTTGGGCACTGGATGGCGATGATGCCCACTTCCTGCGAGCTGTAGGTGTCGGCTACCTCGACTCCCAGCAACTCACGGGTCTGTTCGCGCAGCTCCGGGCTGAGGGTCTCGCCAATGCAGCGGATCTGCCTGAGGTTGCGCAGCGTGCCGTTCTGTTGTTGCAGCAGGCGCAGCAATTCCTCGAGCACATTGGGGTAGATCAGCAGGTAGTCCGCTGCCACCTCTTGCAGCTGGCGCAACAACATGTCGCTGCCCTGGTTCATGGCAAAGGCGTGGGCCGGACCGCTCGGGCCCAGCAGGCTGACCGGCGGCCCCCAGTTGTCCTGGCGGATGGTGTGGCTGAGGTT
Source organism: Aquipseudomonas alcaligenes (assembly GCF_900156545.1). Taxonomy (GTDB): domain Bacteria; phylum Pseudomonadota; class Gammaproteobacteria; order Pseudomonadales; family Pseudomonadaceae; genus Aquipseudomonas; species Aquipseudomonas alcaligenes_A. Next base: position 8,306 of record NZ_FTNW01000002.1, on the reverse strand, counting down.
GCCGCGCACCACCGCCAGCGTGCCGCCGAAGTCGCGCCGCCACCACAGGTGTTCGCGCAGGGTGTAGGCGAGCCAGAACAGCTGGCTGACCTGGGTACGCAGAACCATTACCGGCTCACCGCTGGAGCCCGAAGTGCGGGTCTCGCTGGCGGGTTGGTGGCCCTCGGGAATGGTCTGACTGAATAGCCAGTTGGCGGCGCACTGCACATCGCGTCGCGTGAGGAGCGGCAGGTGCTGCAGCTCTTCCAGGCCTAGCGGTCGGCTGGGATCGAGGCCGGCTGCCAGCAGCCGCTGGTGGTGAAAGGGGCAGTGTCGCACCAGGAAATGGTTGAGCTCGCGCAGCTGCCGATCCTGGCCGGCACGTAGGGTATCGGGGCTGGCCCATTCGAGCTCGCCCAGCTGCCCTAGCAGCCTTTGCAGGGGCCTGTTATCGCCGAGGTCGACGACGGGCCAGTGAAGGCCTGGAATGGTGCGCACGGGTGTCATGTGACTCTCAGGCGTGGGTACGCGCGGTCGCGAAGAAGCAGTAGCCGGCGTTGCGCAGCGTCTTGACCGGCAGGGTCTGACCGCTGGCCAGCTCGACATTGCGCCGCAGGCGGCGCATCTGGGTGTCCAGGCGTCGCTGGTCGTAGAGCAGGAAGTCCTCGCCCAGAGCCTCGACTACCTGTTGGCGGCTGACGTCGTGTCCCGCATGGCTCATCAGACAGCGCAGCACCCTCAGGTCCTGCTGGGACAGCGCCACGGGCGGCGCGCCCGGGGGAACCAGGCGGCGCGGTCCCAGCTCCAGCAGCCAGGGCTGTTCTTCATGTTGGTAGCCCAGGCGTCGTTGCAAGGCAGCCAGTGTGGCTGCCAGCTCGTCCAGATCGCAGCCTTTGCTCAGGTAATGGTCGGCGCCCTGATCGAGACCCTGAATGCGTGCGCGGGCGCCTCCCTTGGCGGTCAGCACCACGATGCCCAGGCGATGACCGGACTGGCGCAGGCGGGTGATCAGTTGCAGGCCGTCCCCATCGGGCAGGCCCAGGTCCAGCACGGCCAGCTGGTGGCGTTGCGGGTCGAAGCGCCGGTGGAACTGCTCCAGGTTGGCGACTGCGTCGGTGGCGAAACCGCAGTCGCCGAGAAACTCATGCAGTTCCAGACGCAGGATAGGGTCGTCTTCAAGGAGAATTAGGCCAGTCATCGGGATAAGGGGTAGGGCGCTGAAGGAGGAGGGATGGAGAATTGGCGCCATGATATCGTCTGACACCATGAGAACTATCCATCTTTTCTGCCTTTTCCTGTCTCTTTTTGTTCATGCCGGTTGGGGGTACGCCAACACCCTAACGCTGTTACCGGAGGCTGACACCACGTCGGCCAATGGATATCTGCAGCGCCTGGATGATCCGCATGCCCGGCTCAGCCCCGAACAGGTCATGCGTGCCGATACCTGGCAGGCGCTGCCGTCCAGCCTCAGTGCCGGCTTTACCTCGGCTCATGTATGGGTGCGCGTGCAGGTCCGACCGCAGGGTGATGGCGAGCAGCGCTGGATGCTGCGCCTCAGCAACGCGCTGCTCGACGATGTGCGCCTGTATCGCCGTGATGCCGGGGGCGGCTGGCGGGAACAGCGGGGCGGGGAGGAGCTGCCGCGCGAGCAGTGGCCGGTTGATTACCGCTCACCGTCCTTTGCCCTGGATCTGCAGGGGGGCGAGAGCGAGGTGTTGTTGCTACGCCTGCACACCAAGAATGCGCTGTCGGTCAGCCTGGACTTCTCCCCGAGGTCACGCTTCGCGGAGGACACCCGCCGCGAGTTTCTCGGTTATGGGTTGTATTTCGGTGTTTACCTGATGCTCATTGGTTTCCACTCGGTGTTCTGGCGTATGACGCGGGCGCCTGAGAGTGGCTGGTATCTGTTGTATGTAGGGTGCTGCGTGTGGATCGAGGCGCTGACCATTGGTTTGCCTCAGCAACTGCTGGGTATTCCGGTCTGGCTGAGCGATCCGTTGCTGGGGGGGGCGATGGCCCTGAGCTTGCCCATCGGGGTAGTGTTTGCGAGTCGCCAGCTGGCACTGGCGCGAGCGTATGCACGACTGACGAATCTTCTAACCGGCGTGGCCTGGCTCGTGGGCGGATGTGCCGCGCTGGCCATCCTGCTGGGTTTTTACCGCGATGCCATGCCGGTGGTGCTGTTGCTGTCGCTGGCGATAATTCCGATTTTCGTCGGGTTGGCGCTGTGGTTGCTGGTGCGCGGGCATCGCCCGGCGCGTTTCTACCTACTGGCATTCGGCATTTATTACGCCGGCGTGGTGGTTGCTTACCTGCGTAACTTCGGTGTACTGCCAGCCAACTTCTGGACCGATCATGCTGTGGCGATTGGCTCCATGCTGCACATGGGCATCATGAGCCTGCGCATCATCAGCCACTACAACCGTCTCAAGCGTGCTAATGAGCAGGCTCAGCGCCAGGCGGCCGAGTTCATGCGCATGCAGAATGCGCGCCTGGAGTCGCTGGTGCAGATGCGCACCCGTGAGCTGAACGAGGAGCTCCGCCGTCGGGAGGTGCTCGAACAGGAGCTGCGGGTGTCTCTCAGCCAGGAGCAGCGCATGCGCGAGGAGCAGGGTGATTTCGTCGCGATGGTGTCGCATGAGTTCCGCACGCCGCTAGCGATCATTGCTGCCTCTGCGCAGCAGTTGGGACGTCAGCTGGATGCGCCGGCGGAAAAGAGCCTGCGTCGTTGCCATAACATCCGCGATGCCGCCGGGCGTCTGCTGGGATTGGTGGATGACTACCTGACCCATGACCGTATGGCCGTCAGCCACCCGGCTGCGCGCTTCGCGACCTGTGATCTGGCGGTGTTGCTGCAGGGGCTGGTGGCCGACTTCCCCGTTGGGCGCATTCTGTTCGAGCTACGGCTCAGCACCGATCACTATTGGTGTGATGCGGGCTTGCTGCACGTGGCCGTGCGCAACCTGCTGGCCAATGCCGATCGTCATGCTCCCCCCGAGGCCCAGGTGCGGCTGCTGGTGCGCGAGATGGATGAGCAGGTGCTGATCAGCGTCAGCCATCCAGGCGCACTGATCCCGGAGGATGAGCGTGATCGGTTGTTCCACAAGTACTACCGGGGGCGCCAGGCCCAGTCCAGCGCAGGCGCCGGTTTGGGGCTGTTCATGGTGCGGCGGATCGCTCAGCTGCACGGTGGGGATGTGTTGCTGAGCGGCCATGGTGGCGAGGAGGAGGTCTGTTTTTGTCTCAACCTGCGTCTGGCAATGGGCGAGTCCGAGCCGCCAACGCACACGGGCCTGCAAACCTTGACAGCCTGACCGGACGCCGGCCGTGGGCAACTGGAGCGCCTGTCCGGCCAGTGCCCAATAGCGGGAGCGCCCGACCGGGAGCTTTATTCGCGCGGGTTGCTATGCGCCGGGTGTTACCGACGTGCGAGGAACTCGACCAACTGATGGGCATGCGGGGAGAGCTGTTCCCAGTTGCGGATGCACAGGCGCAACTCGCGGGTGGCCCAGCTGTCTTCAAGGGTGACCAAGCGCACGGGGAGCTCCAGGGCGAAACGCATGGCAGCGGCTTCGGGAAGCAGGGCGATGCCCGCGCGTTGCGCCACCAGCTGGGCGATGGCGTCGAAGCTGGGGGCGCGCACCCGTACCTGCAGTGGCATGGCATAGCGGCTGGCCATGTCTTCGATGAAGCGCTGCATGGCGCGCCCGGCCGGCAGGCAGATGAACGGGAAGCCCAGTGCATCGCGCAGGCGAGTGTGCTGGCGCGCGGCCAACGGATGGCCGGTGTAGACCAGCATCACCAGCTTGTCGTCGCGAAAGGGCAGGGAGATCAGCCCGGTGGTCGGCAGGTTGCCGTCGTATACCCCGATCTCGCTCTCGCCGGCCTGTATCGCGCGCAGCACTTCGCTGCTCTTTTCTTCCACCAGCTGCAGGTCCACCTCCGGGTAGTCGGCCAGGAAGGCGCCGAGCGTGGCGGGCAGGAAAGTGCTGTTGGCCACCGTGGTGGCGGATAGCCGCAGCGTGATGCGGCGCAGACCGGCGAGTTCGCGCAGGCTGTCGCCCAGCTTCTGCGCTTCGACGAGAACGGCGCGGGCCTGTTCCAGAACCAGGCGGCCGTTGGGCGTCAGACTCATGCCATCAGCCCGGCGGACGAACAACTCCAATCCGCAGCGCTGCTCCAGCTGGCGCAGGCGTGTGCTGGCGGCGGACACCGCAACGGGGAAAGTCGCTGCCGCCTTGCTTAGGCTGCCGGTGGCGGCAATGGCGTCTAGCAAGCGCAGGTCGACCAGGTCAAAGTGCACCTTACATTCTCCAATTCAGAAGGCTGAGTTCAAGAAATAGCGATTCTAGGATTCTGGTGTTCTCTTCAGAATAACGCTATCTCCGATGGCCGAGTGCACCATGAGTTTTTATCGACGCCTTCTCCAAGATGGCCGCTTGTACGCCGTACTGTCAGCCGCCGGCTTCAGCCTCAAGGCGATTTTCGTCAAGCTGGCCTATGCGGCCGGCCCCGTCGATGCACTCAGCCTGCTGGCCATGCGCATGGGTCTGGCGTTGCCACTGTTCCTCTGGTTGCTGTGGCTGAGTCGTGGCGAGCGCGGGGAGCCGCTCGGTGCGTGGGGTGTACTGCAGGTTCTGGTGCTGGGCATGCTCGGCTACTACCTTTCCAGCCTGTTCGATTTTTACGGCCTGGAACTGATAAGCGCCGGGCTTGAGCGGCTGATTCTGTTCAGTTATCCGACGCTGGTGCTGTTGTTGCAGGCGCTAGCCCTGCGCGAACGGCCGGGGCGGCACACTTTGTTGGCTCTGGGGCTGTGTTATCTCGGGCTGGCGATTGCATTCCTGCATGACCTGAACTCTGCGGGCGGCAGCGCACAGATCATCCAGGGCGCCATCTGGGTCTTCGCCAGTGCGGTCACCTACGCCCTCTACTACGTCGGTACCGGCGTCATGCTGCGGCGCCTTGGCTCCATGCGGTTGGCGGGACTGGCCGGCGCTGCCTCGGCATTGATGGTGTTGGTGCACCAGGGCGTCGACGGAGAGATGGCGAGGTTGCTCGAGCTGCCTCGCGATATCTGGTTCTATGCCCTGCTGATGGCAGTGTTTTCCACGGTACTGCCGATCTACTGGATGGCGCTCGCCATTCAGCGCATGGGGGCGGCCGATACTGCCGCAGTCGGTAATCTGGGACCTGTGCTGACCCTGTTCGCTGCCTGGCTGCTGCTGGGTGAGACGGTTTCTGCCTACCAGGCGGCCGGATTGGCGCTGGTGCTGTTCGGCGTGTCGCGCCTGCGGCCGAGGTCGCCTGCGCCCGCCTCGCCTGGCGGGGGCCGTGCGTCCGCCTAGCGTCGGTCGTGCCATGCCGAGGGACGTGCTGCGGAGGCCTTGTCAGTGCGGTCGGTGCGATGAGGGAGGCGTGAAGGATGGCGCTCTGGCCAGGGGCGGTGCCGAATTGGTCAAAGGGATCAGATTCACAAACGGATGGGCCCAAGTGCGCCCTGCGGTTTCCCGTGTCCAGACTATCAGAGCGGCATGTCGTCACCGCCTTGGGTAAAGTGGCAGCCTGATCGACGAGGACATGACATGGCGGTTCGCTGGGACATTTTCTGCTGCGTGGTGGACAACTACGGCGACATCGGTGTGACCTGGCGCCTGGCCCGGCAGCTGGCGGTCGAGCATGGTCTGGCCGTGCGCCTCTGGGTGGACGAACCCGCGGCATTTCTGCGGTTGTGCCCGCAGGCCGTTGACGACGCGGGAGCCTGGCGGCTGGACGGTGTCGAGGTGCACCGCTGGTCGGCAGATTTTCCGCTAGTCGATGTCGCCGATGTGGTGATCGAAGCCTTCGCCTGCCATCTGCCGGAGCGCTATATAGCCGCGATGACGGGGCGATTAGCCCGGCCGCTTTGGCTCAACCTGGAATACCTGAGCGCCGAGGACTGGGTTGCCGGCTGCCATGCTCTGCCGTCGCCGCAGGCGGGGGGGCTGCAGAAGTTCTTTTTCTTCCCCGGCTTTGCCGAAGGCACCGGCGGCCTCCTGCGCGAGGCGGACCTCCTGCAGCGGCGCCGCGCCTTCCAGACCAACGGCGAGGCGCGCCGGACATTTCTCGCCGGCCTCGGTATCGCCCCTTGGGCGACGGCCCGAATGATCTCTCTGTTCGCTTACGAGAATGCCGCGCTGGCTGGCTGGCTGGACGCCCTGGCAGCCGCTGCCGAACCGACGCAGCTGCTGGTGCCGCGTGGGCGTATCGAGGGTGACCTGTGCCGCTGGCTAGGCCAGGATGCGCTGGAGGAGGGCTGTGTATGGCGACGCGGCAACCTGCAGGTGCACCTGCTGCCGTTCCTCAGTCAGGCGGATTACGACAAGCTGCTGTGGTGCTGCGATTTCAATGCCGTGCGGGGCGAGGATTCCTTCGTTCGCGCCCAGTGGGCCGGCCGGCCGTTGCTCTGGCATATCTACCAGCAGGAGGAGGGCGCGCACTGGGAAAAGCTGGGGGCCTTTCTCGACAGCTACTGCGCTGCGCTGACCGATCCTGCCGCTGGCGCATTGATGGCACTGTGGTCCGCCTGGAACGGCAAAGGTGATATGGCGCAGGCCTGGCAGGGGCTGGCCGAGCATGGTGAGCAGTTGGCTGCGCATGCCGAGCACTGGTGCCAGGAACAAGCCTCTCGTCCTGATCTTGCTGCAGCGCTGGTGCAGTTTCACCGAAATTGGCTATCATGCGCGGCTTAGAAATCTGTACCTCCATCCAAATCCGGATATTCGTATGAAAACCGCACAAGAAATGAAGGCCAACAGTGTGGCCCTGATCGACGGCCATCCGTGGCTGATTCAGAAAGCCGAATTCACCAAGTCCGGCCGTAACAGCGCCATCGTCAAGATGAAGCTGAAGAACCTGATCAACGGCTCCAAGACCGAGACCGTCTACAAGGCCGACGACAAGATGGAGCCGGTCATCCTTGAGCGCAAGGAAGTGACCCTGTCCTACATCAATGGCGACGACTACGTCTTCATGGATCCGGAGTACAACTCCTACGAACTGCGCGCCGAAGACCTGGAAAGCGTCCTGCCGTTCATCGAAGAAGGCATGACCGACATCTGCGAAGCCGTGTTCTTCGAAGGCAAAGTGATCTCCGTAGACCTGCCGACCACCATCGTTCGCCAGATCACCTACACCGAGAACTCCGCCCGTGGCGACACCTCCGGCAAGGTCATGAAGCCTGCCAAGCTGCGCAACGGTACTGAAGTGAAAGTCGCCGACTTCTGCAACATCGACGATTGGATCGAGATCGACACCCGCGACGGTTCCTACAAGAGCCGTACCCAGGCGCCGTCGGCCTAAGCCTTCCGCCTCGTGTAAAAGACCCGGCCATGGCCGGGTTTTTTATTGCTCGTTGTTTTCAGGCTGTCTGATTGTGTTTGTCTACAGAGCCCGGACAGCCATCAAGGGCGAGAATGCTTGCCAGAGGACGGCGTCTGATGATCAGGCAGTGTCGTTCTCTTGCCTCCTCGTTCCCCCCCCCCCCCCCACACTTTGGTGCTAGACCAACGCTGCCGCCATGCTCAACCCGCCCGTTCGCAGAGGGGATTCAGCATGGAGAGGGGAGGTCGATGTCGGCGCTTCGCGAACAAAATACGGCGTGGTGCAGAGGGCGCCGTTTGTGCCGATGCCGGCTACAATCAGGTCGAGATACGTCCCCAGCATGAAGGGTGTGAGTCTTCTGGTAGATTGCGGCGCGCGGCAGCGCATAAATCTACTCGCGGTAACAGCCGTCTGCTCTGAGGCTGAGTGCGGCGAGGCTGCACATTGAGTTCGGCGTTGCTGTCTGGGTTAAGTTGGCTAACGTCAAACACACCTGCAGAAAGCAGTTGACGGCCCGTTCAGGGTCCTTATAATGCGCGCCTCTTCCGGTGCAGTCCTCTCGGAAAACTCCTTGAAAATCAAAGAGTTGAACGAAATAAAAGATTGCATCGGCGGCGGATTCAGTTAGAATGCGCCGGGCTGACAGGGTGGTGGTTTGACTCTGTCGGTGCTTCGATTCTTCGGAGTCGAAAGCGCGAGAAGGAGGTGGTTGACAGCGGTTTTGAACGCTGTAGAATGCGCCTCCCGCAGATGAGATCGGAAGCGATGTCGGAAGCGCAAGCGGTTGAGAGGAAACGAAAAATTCTTCAAAAACAGCTTGACAGGTTGAAAGGCTGCTGTAGAATGCGCGGCCTCGGTTGAGACGAAAGACTTAATCGAAACGCTCTTTAACAACTGAATCAAGCAATTCGTGTGGGTGCTTGTGAGGTAAGACTGATAGTCAACTGATTATCAGCAACACAAGT
>NZ_FTNW01000007.1 GCF_900156545.1 Aquipseudomonas alcaligenes | reverse complement strand
ACTTGTGTTGCTGATAATCAGTTGACTATCAGTCTTACCTCACAAGCACCCACACGAATTGCTTGATTCAGTTGTTAAAGAGCGTTTCGATTAAGTCTTTCGTCTCAACCGAGGCCGCGCATTCTACAGCAGCCTTTCAACCTGTCAAGCTGTTTTTGAAGAATTTTTCGTTTCCTCTCAACCGCTTGCGCTTCCGACATCGCTTCCGATCTCATCTGCGGGAGGCGCATTCTACAGCGTTCAAAACCGCTGTCAACCACCTCCTTCTCGCGCTTTCGACCCCGTAGAATCGAAGCACTGACAGAGCCAAACCACCACCCTGCCAGCCCGGCGCATTCTAACTGAATTCGCCGCCGATGCAATCTTTTATTTCGTTCAACTCTTTGATTTTCAAGGAGTTTTCCGAGAGAACCGCACCGGAAGAGGCGCGCATTATAAGGACCCTGAACGGGCCGTCAACTGCTTTCTGCAACATTTCTGTCATCGACCGCGGACAGCCGACAAACCTTCCGCTACCCGAGGCACACGTGACAGCAGAACAAACGCACCTGCCAGCGCATAAAGCAGCCACTCACCTATATCGGAGCGAACCACCCAGAGCATGTGCAGCAAAGCCAGGACAAGGATGAAGTAGACCGCCCGGTGCAGCTGGCGCCAGCGCAAGCCAAGCCGACGCTGGCTGTAACGGTTGGAGGTCAGGGCCAGCAGCAGCAACGCCACAAATGCCAGTATCCCCACAATAATGTAGGGGCGCTCACTGATATCCGCCCACAGCCGGTCGAAACGCAGCCCGAGAATAAACAGCAGGTAACCGCAGAAGTGCAGCAGCGCATAGGTAAAGCACCACAGCCCCAGCTGCCGCCGCGCCGCCAACCAGCCGCCCCAGCCGGTAAGCCGACGCAGCGGGGTCATGCATAACGTGACAAGCAACAGAATGAGCGCACCCTGCCCCAGGTTATCGACCAGCACCTTGCCGGGATCTGGACCTGTCATGTGCTGTAGCCCTTCATAGAGCCAGTACAAGGGGAACAGCAAAGCAGCAACGAATACCAGACCGCGCCAGAGGGGATAACGCATCAGTAGAATTTCCGCAGATCGAGTCCACTGTAGAGCGACGCCACTTCGTCATAGCCGTTGAACAGGCGGGTATCGATCACGTTCGGACTGAACAGACTATTGGGCAGCCGCCGCTCGGTCGCCTGACTCCAGCGCGGATGATCCACCTGTGGATTGACGTTGGCGAAGAAGCCATACTCATCCGGCGCCAGGCTCTCCCATGTCGTTCGCGGCCGCTCGGCCACCAAGCTGATACGCACAATGGATTTGATGCTCTTGAAGCCGTACTTCCAGGGCACAACCAGACGCAACGGCGCACCGTTCTGATTGGGCAGCTCACGCCCATAAAGCCCTACCGCCATGAATGCCAGCGGATGCATGGCCTCATCGAGGCGCAAACCTTCGACATAAGGCCAATCGATCAGGGAGAAGCCGGAGCGCACGCCCGCCATCTGTTGCGGCGCCAGACGGGTTTCGAAGCGGACATACCTGGCATTGCCGGTCGGCTCCGCGCGCTTGAGCAACTCCGCCAGCGGAAAACCCAGCCAGGGAATGACCATGGACCAGGCTTCGACACAGCGCAGACGATAGATGCGCTCTTCCAGGCGATGCGGTTGCACGAGCTGCTCCAGCGCGACAGGTCCAGGCTTGGCCACCTCACCATCGACCAGCACCGTCCAGGGCTCGACTTCCAATTTGCCGGCGTAACGGGCGGGATCTCCCTTGCTGGTCCCGAATTCATAGAAATTGTTGTAGCCGGTGACATCCTTATAAGGCGTCAGTGCCTCCTGCCCAGGAGCCACGCTCTGCCATTGCACTTGCGACAACTTGTCGGCCAGCCAGCCCGGAGGGCTACCCGGCTCTACCCCGGCATAGCGCTCATTGTCAGCGCGCACAGGCAAGCTTCCCAGCGCCAAAGCACCGGCAGCGCCAGCCATGAAACGACGACGGGAGAGATAGACAGATTCCGGGGTGACATCGCACTCGCGCGCGGCGGATGCAGGAGGAGACTTGATCAGCATGGTGGGCTCCACAGCCTGGGCGTCGAATAGGCCAGTAGACTGCGGAGCCGCGCGGAAATTACATCACTCGGCCGCGTTGCGACGACGCAGTTGCAACAAATATTGAACCGGGCCGGAGGCTGCATAGGCAAGGAAGATCAGCAGCAGGATGCGGGGCGGATCGCTGAAGACCACGGCGAACACCAGCACCACGATCAGGATGGCCACGAAAGGCACGCGCCCCTTGAGGTCCAGATCCTTGAAGCTGTGGTACTTGATGTTGCTGACCATCAGGCAGCCGGCCGCTGCCACCAGCAGCGCAACCACGAAGGCCATGTTGGAGCCCTTGATGCCGAAGTCACTGAAGGCCCACACGGTTCCTGCAACCACCGCAGCGGCCGCCGGACTGGCCAGACCGATGAAGTAGCGTTTGTCGGCCTTGCCAACCATCGTATTGAAACGCGCCAGACGCAACGCCGCGCCGGCCACATAAATGAAGGCGACCATCCAGCCGACCTTACCCAGGCTGCCCAGCGCCCACTCGAACGCCACCAGCGCCGGCGCCACACCGAAGGCCACCATGTCCGACAGCGAGTCGTATTCGGCGCCGAAGGCGCTTTGCGTGTTGGTCAGGCGCGCCACGCGCCCGTCGAGACCATCGAGCACCATGGCGACGAAGATGGCGATGGCGGCATGGTCGAACTGACCGTTCATGCCATTGATGATGGCGTAGAAGCCGGAGAACAGCGCTGCCGTGGTGAACAGGTTGGGCAGCAGATAGATACCGCGGTGACGAACCTTGCGGCCCTCGGCATCCTGCCCCTCCTCCACATGTTCATCGATGGGCAACAGGCTTTCCGGTTCGGAGCCCTTGGCAGAATCCTCGGGACGTTCGTTCATGAACAACACCTTGCAGCAATTGGATGGGACTTCGACCAGCGCCGCCGACACTGGTTCGCGGGCGGCACGGTTTACGAGTGGGCTTTATACCAGAAGCCCACTCGCGCATAAAAAAACGCGGCCAAGGCCGCGTTTCTTCAAGCGTTTCGAAAGGCCTTAGTTCTTGGCCTTGTCGACGATCTTGTTGGCAGCGATCCACGGCATCATGGCGCGCAGCTTCTCGCCTACAACTTCGATGCCGTGAGCGGCATTGTTGCGGCGGTAGGCGGTCATCGACGGGTAGTTGGCCGCACCTTCGGCGATGAACATCTTGGCGTACTCACCGTCCTGGATGCGCTTCAGAGCGTTACGCATGGCCTGACGGGACTCGGCGTTGATCACTTCCGGACCGGTCACGTACTCGCCGTACTCGGCGTTGTTGGAGATCGAGTAGTTCATGTTGGCGATGCCGCCTTCGAACATCAGGTCGACGATCAGCTTCAGCTCGTGCAGGCACTCGAAGTAGGCCATTTCCGGAGCGTAACCCGCTTCGACCAGAGTATCGAAACCGGCCTTGACCAGCTCGACGCAACCGCCGCAGAGAACAGCCTGCTCACCGAACAGGTCGGTTTCGGTCTCGTCCTTGAAAGTGGTTTCGATGATGCCGGTACGGCCACCACCAACGCCCGCGGCGTAGGACAGAGCGACGTTCTTGGCGTTGCCGGAAGCGTCCTGGTACACGGCGATCAGGTCAGGGATGCCGCCGCCTTTGACGAACTCGGAACGCACGGTGTGGCCCGGGGCCTTCGGCGCGATCATGATCACGTCGAGGTCGGCACGCGGAACGACCTGGTTGTAGTGGATGGAGAAGCCGTGGGAGAAGGCCAGGGTAGCGCCCTTCTTGATGTTCGGCTCGATCTCTTCCTTGTACAGGCGGCCCTGGAACTCGTCCGGGGTGAGGATCATGACCAGGTCGGCATTGGCGACAGCGGTAGCCACGTCGGTGACTTTCAGACCATGGGCTTCAGCCTTAGCGACGGTAGCGGAGCCCTTGCGCAGGCCGATGGTGACGTCGACACCAGAGTCCTTCAGGTTGCACGCCTGGGCGTGGCCCTGGGAGCCGTAGCCGATCACGGCGACTTTCTTGCCCTGGATGATGGAGAGGTCGCAGTCTTTGTCGTAATAAACTTTCATGGTCTTGGCTCTTGTGAATCGAATGGGATGGGTGCGCTGCACCGCTACGGAAGCACCTTAAGCGATCCACACCATTGCGTAAAATGATATATTTGCAACACTACATGCCGATATGTGAAACGACCATGGACAGCCAGGCTCTCCGGCTTTTTCTCTCCCTGGCAGACAACCTGCACTTCGGCAAGACCAGCCGCGAGCAGCATGTCAGCCCTTCCGCACTCAGCCGCAGCATCAAGCAACTTGAAGACGAACTGGGCGCCCCGCTGTTCCTGCGCGACAACCGCTCGGTACGCCTGACCCGTGAAGGCCAGCAGTTTCGCCAGTACGCCCAGGACGTGATGAACGGCTGGCAGGCCATCCGCCAGACGTTCAAACAGGACCAACAGGTCCTGCACGGCGAACTCTCCCTGTACTGCTCCGTCACGGCCAGCTACAGCTTCCTGTACGACATCCTCAGCAGCTTCCGACAGAACTACCCGCGCATCGAGATGAAGCTGCACACCGGCGACCCTGCCAAGGCGGTCGAGCGCGTCCAGCAGGAGCTGGAAGACCTCGCCATCGGCGCGCGTCCGGACAGCCTGCCGGCCGACGTCGCCTTCCAGCCCATCGCGCGCTCCGAGTTGCGTTTCATTGGCCCGCAATCGCCGCAACTGCTGAACGAGGAGCAGCTCAGGCAGCCCAGCGCCGAAAGCTGGAAGGACGTGCCGCTGATCCTCTCGGAAGAAGGCCTGGCCCGCACGCGCACCGACCGCTGGCTGAAGAGCCACAACATCAAGCCGCGCATCTATGCCCAGGTCAGCGGCAACGAGGCCATCGTCAGCATGGTGAGCCTGGGATTCGGCATCGGCGTGGTGCCGCAGATCGTCCTGGACAACAGCCCGCTGACCGCGCGCATCCGTCTGTACGATATTCAGCCGCCACTCACGGCCTATGACATCGGCCTGTTCGCCCTGCACAGGCGTCTCAAGGATCCGCTGATCGCCGCCTTCTGGAATCGCCAGACATAAAAAAGCCCCGCACCAGGCGGGGCTTGTTCTGCAACACGGCGATCAGATGCTCAGCACCTTGTCGCCACGCGCGATACCGGTCACACCACTGCGCACCGTCTCCAGGATCGACGCGGTGCCGATGGCCTGAATGAAGCTGTCCAGCTTGTCGCTGGTACCGGCCAGCTGGATGGTGTAGACGCTGCTGGTCACGTCGACGATCTGCCCACGGAAGATGTCGGTGGTGCGCTTGACCTCGGCGCGCTGGGCGCCGGTGGCCTTGACCTTCACCAGCATCAGCTCGCGCTCGATATGGGCGCTCTCCGACAGATTCACCAGCTTGACCACTTCGATCAGCTTGTTGAGGTTCTTGGTGATCTGCTCGATCACGTCGTCGTGACCGACAGTGGTCAGCGTCAGACGCGACAGGGTCGGGTCCTCGGTCGGCGCCACGGTCAGGCTTTCGATGTTGTAGTTGCGCTGGGAGAACAGGCCGACCACGCGCGACAGGGCGCCTGGCTCGTTTTCCAGCAGCAGGGAGATGATATGGCGCATGGTCAGGTCCGCTCCGTCTTGCTCAGCCACATGTCACGCATGGCACCTTCGCGAATCTGCATCGGGTACACGTGCTCGCTGGTATCCACGGCGATGTCGAGGAACACCAGGCGGTTCTTCATGGCGAAGGCCTCTTCCATCTTCGGCTTGAGATCCTTCAGGTCGGTGATGCGCATACCCACGTGACCATAGGACTCGGCCAGCTTGACGAAGTCCGGCAGCGACTCCATGTAGGAGTGCGAGTAACGGCTGTTGTACTGCATGTCCTGCCACTGGCGGACCATGCCGAGGGCACCGTTGTTGAGGTTGATGATCTTCACCGGCAGGTCGTACTGCAGGCAGGTCGACAGCTCCTGGATGTTCATCTGGATGCTGCCCTCGCCGGTGACGCAGGCCACGTCGTCGTCCGGGAAGTTCAGCTTGACGCCCATCGCCGCCGGCAGACCGAAGCCCATAGTGCCCAGGCCACCGGAGTTGATCCAGCGATTGGGCTTGTTGAAGCGGTAGTACTGCGCCGCGAACATCTGGTGCTGGCCGACGTCGGAGCTGACGAAGGCGTCGCCCTTAGTCACTTCCCACAGGGTTTCGATCACGGTCTGCGGCTTGATGATGCTGCCGTCGCCCTCGTTGTACGGGAACAGGCGACCGTCGCCACGCCACTCGTCGATCTGCTTCCACCAGCTGGCGACAGTGTCCTTGTTCGGGGTCTCGCCCATTTCCTTGAGGATGGCGACCATCTCGGTCAGCACGCTGTCGACCGGACCGACGATCGGGATATCGGCCTTGACGGTCTTGGAGATCGAGGCCGGATCGATGTCGATGTGGATGACCTTGGCATTCGGGCAGAACTTGGCCGCCGTCTCGCCATTGATCACGCGGTCATCGAAGCGCGCGCCGACGGCCAGGATCACATCGGAGTGGTGCATGGCCAGGTTGGCGGTGTAGCTGCCGTGCATGCCGAGCATGCCGACGAACTGGCGATCGCCGCCCGGGAAGGCGCCGAGGCCCATCAGAGTGTTGGTCACCGGCAGGTTGAGCAGCTTGGCCAGCTCGGTGAGCTGCGCCGAGGCATTGCCCATGATCACGCCGCCACCGGAATAGAGGATCGGACGCTTGGCGGCGAGAATCATCTCAACGGCCTTGCGGATCTGCCCGGAGTGACCACGGGTCGCCGGGTTGTAGGAGCGCAGCTTGGCCTTCTTCGGGTAGCTGTACTCGTACTTCTCGGCCGGGTTGGTCATGTCCTTGGGAATATCCACGACCACCGGGCCAGGGCGACCGGACTGGGCGATGTAGAACGCCTTTTTCATCACCTCGGGGATTTCCGAAGGATGCTTGATGATGAAGCTGTGCTTCACGATGGGGCGCGAGATACCGACCATGTCGGTTTCCTGGAAGGCATCGGTGCCCACCATGCGGCTCGGCACCTGGCCGGACAGCACAACCATCGGAATGGAATCCATGTAGGCAGTGGCAATGCCGGTAATGGCATTGGTCGCCCCCGGACCGGACGTCACCAGCACCACACCGGCCTTGCCGGTGGCGCGGGCGTAGCCGTCAGCCATGTGAGTGGCAGCCTGCTCGTGACGAACCAGGATGTGCGTCACTTCCGGCTCTTTGAACAGGGCATCGTAGATGTGCAGGAGGGCACCGCCCGGGTACCCATAGATATACTTAACGCCTTCGTCACGCAGCGAGCGGACGACCATTTCAGCGCCGGATAAAAGCTCCACGTTGTTCACCTCTATAACGCCAGATCACCACCCGACAACGAGTGGTCCTTTGAGTAGGTCTTACCGGTCAGCGGACGAGCACGACTGTGGTCGCGGATAGAGCGGGGTCTGCCTGACGAGTAGCGGAACGGCCCAATCTTGCGGAGCCTTTCCTTCCCAGCGCGAGGTAACGCGTTGCGGGTGTAACGGGGGTCGGCACGGGTAGCGCCTTTTTCCACTGAGCTGAGGGACGCTTGCGGCGGACCTCACAACAGTAGGAAGGAACGATTGTTCGGATTAGTGAACACCAAGTCAAGCTGTACGTCACAGTTTCTCGCGCTGCCGGCTTGTGACATGGCGCAGGATGAAGATTCGTCGGTTTTGGTTATAGTAACGGGCATGTTTTGCTGCCGATAAAAGGAAATGACATGCGTCGCATGATTCTCGCGTGCTCTGTGCTGCTCACCCTGAGCACCGGCGCCACGGCCGGACAGATTTACAAGTGGGTGGACGCCCAGGGCAACGTGCACTTCGGTTCGCAGCCGCCGGAGGGCCAGGAAGCCGCATCGGTCAACCCGAACATCTCGCAGCCCAAGATCGCCGCCCCGGCAGCCAAGGCCCCGGAAGCGTCAGACGAAGACAAGGAACAGGAAAAGCTCGACGAGCAGGCACGCGCGGCGGCCAGCAAGCGCGAGGAAGAGCTGAAGGTCTACTGCGAGCGCATTCGCAAGGACCTGGCGCAGATGAAGGCCAGCCCCCGCGTGCGGGTCGAGGAAAATGGCGAACTGCGCCGTCTGACAGAAGAAGAGCGCCAGGACCGTATCGCCAAGAGCGAAGCGTCGATCAAGGAAAACTGCAAGTAACGTATCCCCGGTTACGAAGCGCTCAGCGAGCGCTTCCAATCAACCGATCGAACTCACCCAGCGCCACCAGCAGCGCCTGCACTTCCGACTCTCGCCCCCTGTAGCGCTCCTCGGCCATCGGCCGAATGCCCGAAGCAGCCGGTAGCGGCCCCGCCATCTCGAGCAACTGTCTCATGCGCGGCAGAAACAGCCACTGCAGCCAGGCCTCGAAATCCAGGGTATCGACACAGAAGGGTTGCTGGCTGGCCAGCGCCTCGGCCGAGGGCGCCTCGCTCGACCACATGCCCAGCACGCGCAACTCACGCTCGATCAGCAGCAGCTGATCGGCCAGCGCCGGCAAACGCGAATCCATCACAGGCTCACCCGCGCCCGCTCACGAGCCTGCGCCGCGCCGGCGGGATCGCCCTGACGCTCACGCGCCTGGGCGATCAGCCCCCACAACCCCGCCTGCAGCGCGGGACGCCCACTGGCATAAGTCAGGCCGCGGCGCGCCAGCTGTTCGGCCTGGGCGGCATCGCCCTGGGCCAGGCGGACCTCAGCAAGACGATAGAGCACCTGCGGCTCGCGCGGGGCGATACGCTGGGCGCGCTCGAGGCTGGAAGACGCACCATCTAGATCGCCACTGCTCTGCTGCTGCTGGGCACTGGTGAGCAGCGCCAGTACCGGACCATCGAGTTGCTCGTCCATCGCCAGGCTGCCGCCCGCCGGGATACCGCTGGGCATGCTCGGCGCTGCAGGCGCCTGGTAGCCAGCGGCTCCCGTGATTGAGCCGGTACTGAGCGGTGCCGGCGTATAGGTAGCCGGAGTCCCGCTGCTGCCATCCGGGTAGGTTTCCAGCGGAGCGGAAGAGACGCCGCCCGGCACCATCACCACCACACCGGAGTCCTGCGGCAGGCTCTGCTCCTGAGTACGCGCCGGCACCGGCGCGCTACCACCCGCGCTACGTGCAAAGGCGCCCTGCTCGTCAGTCATGAGACTGCCGGACGAATCCTGAACCGGAATGGAGCCCCTCGGTACGCTGGCACAGCCAGACAGGAATGCGGAGACCAACGCCACGGAAACCAACCACTTAGACATTCGATTCCTCACTTGAAGCGACTCAGTTGAGCCAACCACGCACCCAATCCATCACATTGTCCTGCGGCGCCGGTGCGCCACAGGCAGCCCCCGGAGCAGGTTCGCTGCCGCGGATGTAAGGCAACTCCACGGCATTCGGACACCCGGCCGCCGAGCCTTGGCCGCTGTAGGCATCCACCCAGGCAGGCGTGACATTGTCCGGCATCGGCATATCGAGCGGCAGCGGGTCGGCCTTTTTCATGAAGCCCGTCCACACCTGCAGCGCGCCAGTGGCGCCAGTCAGCGGCGTCTTGCCGTTATCGTCGCGCCCCAGCCACACAACCGCCAGCAGATCCTGGCTGAAGCCGGCAAACCAGCTATCGCGCGAATCGTTACTGGTACCGGTCTTGCCAGCCAGCGTCAGCGAAGACGGCAGCTGACTGTATACCGAACGACCGGTGCCTTCGCGCATCACCCGCTGCATGGCGTTCTGCACCAGGTAGATGGCGCCGGGGTCGAACCGCTGCTGAATCTGGAAGGGATAGCGCTTCAGCGGCTCGCCCTCGGCGGTCAGCACACTGCGGATACCGCGCAGGGGTGTGTTGAAGCCACCATTGGCCAAGGTCTGATACATGGTCGCCACTTCCATCGGGCTCAGAGCGCCAGCGCCGAGCAGCATCGACGGGTATGCCGGCCAGTCACGCTCGACACCCAGACGCTCCAAGGTTTTGAGCACATTGGGTACACCCAGTTCCAGGCCGAGCTTGGCGGTCGACAGGTTGTAGGAGTTGGCCAGCCCCTGATACAGGTAAATGGTACCGTGGGCCTTGCGATCATAGTTCTGCGGGCGCCAGACCTGCCCATCCTGCCCCTTGATCGAGAACGGCGTGTCCTCCAGCCAGCTGGTCAGGGTGTACTGACTGGGGCGCTCAAGGGCCGTGAGGTAGACCGCCGGTTTGATCAGCGAGCCGATGGGGCGGTTGGCATCTAGCACCCGGTTGAAGCCAGCGAAGCGCGGCTGGCGACTGCCAATCAGTGCCTGAACCTCACCGGTTTCGGGATTGGTCACCAGCATGGCCGCCTCGACCTCGTCCACCCCCTGGCGACCGGACAGACGCTTGAAGGTCTCGCTCATGGCGGACTCTGCCTTGAGCTGCAGGATCGGGTCGAAGCTGGTGAAGATGCGCAGGCCTTCCTCGGTCAGGTCTTCCTCACGATAGTCCTGACGCAGCTGGCGCTTGACCAGGTCGAGGAAACCGGGGAACGAACTGTCGGCCAGGCTGCCACGCTTGGTCACACCCAGCGGCTTCTGCTTGGCCGCTGCCGCCACCTCGGCCGTCACCACGCCCTGCTCGGCCAGCAGATCGAGCACCAGATTGCGCCGTTCCAGGGCGCGCTCCGGGTTGCGGCGCGGGTTGTAGTAGGTCGGTCCCTTGACCATGCCGACCAGCAGCGCGACCTGCTCCAGCTTAAGCTCGTTCAGCGGTTGGCCGAAGAAGTACTGGCTGGCCAGACCGAAGCCATGCACGGCGCGCTGTCCGTCCTGGCCGAGGAATACCTCATTGAGGTAGGCCTCGAGAATCTCTTTCTTGTCGTAGTGCAACTCCAGCAGCACCGCCATCATCGCCTCGGTAAGCTTGCGACTGAGGCTGCGCTCGTTGGTCAGGTAGAAGTTTTTCACCAACTGCTGAGTCAGGGTACTGCCGCCCTGACGCAACTGGCCGGCGGTCGCATTGATCCACACGGCCCGAGCGATACCCTTGGGCGATACGCCAAAGTGATTGAAGAACTCGCGGTCTTCGACCGCCACCAGAGTCTCGACCAGGTAAGGGGGCACCTGATCCAGCTTGATCAGGATGCGATCCTCGTGGTGCGCCGGATACAGGCCGCCGATCAGCAACGGCTCCAGGCGCGCCACCGCCAGCTTGCTGCCGTTGCCCTGCAGCAGGGCGGCCACGTAATCGCCGGAGAACTTCACCCGCACCCGCTGGGCCGGCTCGTTACCTTCATAGAACTGGAAGCCGCGGGTGTGCAGATCGATCAGGTTGCCATTCACCGCGGCCGCGCCGGGGCCATTGGCAGCACCTTCACGGCGATAACCCAGCGCATCCAGCTCGGTGAGGAAGTCCTGCTTGCTCAGCTTCTGGCCAACGAACAACTCCAGTGGCCGGGCGTAGACCTTGGCCGGCACGGTCCAGCGCTTGCCGGAGAACTTCTCCTGCACCACGGCATCCAGGTACACGGCGAAACCGGCCAGCACCACCAGGCCAACCAGCGACAGCTTGAACAGCCAGCCCAGCCAGGAACGGCTGCCGGCGCGGCGCTTGGCGCCTTTGCGAGGGGTACGGGAACGAGTCATGGCGCGGCATTATACGCACTTTGCCTGGCGCCGACAGGCGCGCCCCGGCGGTTTGCAGAGCGCCTCACAGCGGCCATAATGCGGACTCTTATCGATACCGAAGCGCAAGGAAAGAACGTGAGCCAAGCCCTGATTGCCGCCCTGCAGAACCCGGCCCTCTACCCTCATCCGGTGGAAGGATTCCAGGTCATCGAGACGCACATCTCCTGGGTGCTGCTCACCGGCCCCTTCGCCTACAAGATCAAAAAACCGGTGAATTTCGGCTTCCTCGACTTCACCAGCCTGGAGCAGCGCCAGCATTTCTGCGGCGAGGAACTGCGCCTCAACCAGCGCCTGACCGAGGGCCTGTACCTCGAGGTGCTGCCAGTCACCGGCAGCGAGAGCGCACCGCAACTGGGCGGTAGCGGCCCGGCCATCGAATACGTGCTGAAAATGCGCCAGTTCCCGCAAAGCCAGCTGCTCAGCGCCGTACAGGCACGTGGCGAGCTGACGCCGGCACATATCGACGCCCTGGCCAGGCAGATCGCCGGCTTCCATGGCCGCACGCCGGCCGTAGCCAGCGAGCACCCACTGTGCTCGCCGCAGGCCATCGTCGCGCCGATGCGGCAGAACTTCGAGCAGATCCGCCCGCTGCTCGGTGACGCTGCGGACCTGCGCCAGCTCGACGCACTCGAGGCCTGGACCGAGGCCAACATCAGCCGCCTCGAACCGCTGCTGGCCACGCGCGCGGCGAGCGGCGCGATTCGCGAGTGCCATGGCGATCTGCACCTGGGCAACGCCACCCTGCTTGACGGAGAAGTCGTACTGTTCGACTGCATCGAATTCAACGAGCCGTTCCGCCTGATCGACATCGCCTCGGACGCCGCGTTCCTCGCCATGGATCTGGAAGATCGCGGTCTCAAGGCGCTCTCGCGGCGTTTCGTCAGCGCCTGGCTGGAACACAGCGGCGACTACCCGGCACTGGAGCTGCTGAATTTCTACAAAGCCTACCGCGCCTTGGTCCGCGCCAAGGTCGCGCTGTTCAGCCTGGCGCACCAGAGCGATGCCGTGCAACGCGCCGCCACCCTGCGCCAGTACCGCAACTACGCCAACCTGGCGGAAAGCTACAGCGCCATCCCCACCCCGTTCATGGCCATCACCTGCGGTGTCTCCGCCGTCGGCAAGAGCCAGGTTGCCCTGCGCCTGGTCGAGGCGCTGGGCGCCATCCGCCTGCGCTCGGACGTGGAGCGCAAGCGCCTGTTCGGCGAACAGCCGGACGACGCCAAGGGCAGCCTCAACGGCGGCATCTACAACCCCAACGCCAGCACCGCCACCTACCAACGCCTGCATCAGTTGGCTGAGAGCGCCCTGCATGCCGGCTTCCCGGTGGTCCTGGACGCCGCCTACCTCAAGCGAGAACAGCGCAGCGCCGCCTGGCAGGTAGCCGAACAGAACGGCACGCCCTTCCTGATCCTCGACTGCCAGGCCCCGCAGGAGGTGATCGCCGCCTGGCTGCAGCAGCGCCAGGCCGAAGGCAATGATCCGTCCGACGCCACCCTGGCAGTGATCGAAGCCCAGCAGGCCAGTCGCGATGCGCTTGACGAGGACGAACAGGCCCACAGCCGCCGCGTCGACACAAACCAGGCCGCCAGCCTGGACAGCCTGATCGAGAGTATTCGCCAGCGCCTCCCCAGCCTATGAGGCGAGCCGTTGTTCAGGGCTTGTCTATACTTGTGACAGGCCCTGAATGGAGGCACCCCATGAGCCATCCCCACCAACTGGACACCCCGCTCTTCCGTCTGCTGCACGACGAGAAAATCAGCGAATTCAATAAACAGAAGCCGCGAGAAGGCAGCATCGACCTGCGCGGCGCCGATCTGCGCGGCCTCGACCTGCGTATGCTGGACGCCTCCCGAATCGATTTCACCGATGCCTATTTTCGTGGCGCCGATCTGCGCGGCATCGATCTGCGAGAGGCGTGCCTGGAAGGCGCCAGCATCGCTCATGCGCAAATCTCCGGCGCCTATTTCCCGATACAACTGAGCGCCGACGAGATTCTCCTGTCCATGCAGTTCGGCACCCGCATGCGTTACCGCTGAGCAGATGAGCGACGTTGCCCGCCTGTTCGGCAACCGCGCGGATGCTTACGCTCACTTTCGGCCACAGTATCCGCCGGAACTGTTCAACTGGCTGGCCACAAACAGTCCAGGCAACGAGCGGGCACTGGACATTGCCTGCGGCAACGGCCAGGCCAGCCGTCCATTACTGCAGCATTTCAGGCAGGTCCTGGCCTGCGACGGCAGCACCGAGCAACTGCATGCCGCCCGAGATCTTGCCGGCGTTGACTGCTTCACTGCAGATGCGAGCGCCCTGCCGCTCGTCGACGAATGCATCGACCTGATTGTTGTAGCCCAGGCTCTGCATTGGTTCGCCACGCCCTCGTTTTTTGCCGAAGTACGGCGCCTGCTCAGGCCCGATGGGCTGTTCTGCGCATGGTGCTACAGCCTGCTACGCATCGACGATGCACTGGACGCCACTCTCGACGACTTCTACTGGAACACCCTGGGCGGTTACTGGCCCAGCGGCCGCGCCAGCGTCGATGCTGGCTACCGCGATATCCAGCCGCCCTTCGCGTGCATCGCCGTGCCGGCCTTCGCCATCCAGCTGGAGTGGGATCTGCAGCAACTGCTCGGCTACCTCGGCACCTGGTAGGCCGTGCAGCAGCTCGAACAGGCCCGCGGCCGCGACCCGCTGCAGGAGCTGCAGCCGCGCCTGCGCCAGGCCTGGGGTGACGGGCAGCAGAAGCGTTTTGTGCGATGGCCGCTACACTTTCTCGCAGGCTTCCCGACACGCCCCGCATAGAAAGGCAAGGAGACGCCATGCACGACGAACTGCAACACATGAAGAACCTCGGCAAAACCTCGGCGCAATGGCTGCACGCAGTCGGCATCCACAGCGCCAGCGACCTGCGCCGGCTGGGCGCGGTGGACGCCTACCGGGCCGTGCGCGCCCGCGGGTTCAGGGCCTCCAAGGTGCTGATGTACGCCATCGAGGGCGCCCTGCTCGATGTTCACTGGAACGACCTGCCCCCCGGCCTCAAAGCCAGGCTCAATGGCCAACTGAACGACCCCGGAGCAAGCAACAAGAGCTAGCTCACAACCTCCGAGCGGCGAGATTTACCTGTGCGACGCCGCCGCCTATTGTTGCCACTGCCTGCGTGCCTTATCGTCAGCCCAGCCAGTTCAAGGAATTACCGACATGTACCTACTCGGGGAGCAACCGGCCTACGCCGATCAGCTGATCCAACGCCTGCAGAGCATTCCCATGCAGTTGCTCGAAGGTCTGCAGCCCAGCGGTTCGCCCCTGCGCCTGGAACAGGTCGAGGATCTGGCGAAGATCCTGCCTGGCAACCAGCTGTACATCATCGAGAACGGCCTGCTGCATGCGCAGGTCGATGATCGCCCGCTGTTCTACCTGCAAGAAGGCGATCTGGTTGGACTGCGCCAGGGCATCGACCTGCCCAGCTGCCGTTACAGCAGCGAGGAACAACTGACCCTGGTGCCCTACTCGCGCAGCGAAGTGTTCAAGCACATCTACGGCAGCGAGCAACGCCAGGAACTGTTCATCCAGTACCTGATTGGTCATACCGCCCTGCTCTCCGACGCCCTGGCGCGCCTGAAGCAGCCGGAGATCCGCCCGGCCACCGGCTTCCAGCATTTCGCCGCCGGCGAGGAGCTGATCCATCAGGGCGACGATGCAGACCACGTGTTCGTGATCATCGAAGGCCACGCCGAAGCCTGGGTGGACGGGCAGAAGGTCGGTGACGTGCAGAAGGACGAGATTTTCGGCGCCATGGCCGTGTTCACCCGCGAGAAGCGCAGTGCCACGGTCATCGCCAGCGAGCCCTGCACCGTGATGGTGATTCCCAAGGACCAGTTCCTCAGCCTGATGCAGAGCAACCCGCGCATCGCCCACAGCCTGATCGAGAGCATGGCGCGACGCATCGACCTGATGAACAAGGAAGTGACACAGCTGCGCGCCCAACTGCAGCCGGCCTGAAACGTCATCGAATGACCGAACCCCGGCCCAGGCCGGGGTTTGTTTTTCTGGCCTCTACCAGTCATTCGAAAATAATTCTCATCCAGGTATTGACTGCAAAATGAGAATTGTTATTATTACACCAACTGGTCGCGAGATCAGCCGATAAGCTCAAGAGACCACAGCAGTCGGACTCTTCAGATTATCTCCTCATCAGGCTAATCACGGTTATTGACCCGGCACTTTGCCGGGTCTTTTTTTGCCTGCGATCTCAGAAGCGGCGTTACCAGCCCACCCCGAGGCCGATCACATAGCGTCTCTCATTGGTATCGCCTTGCTCGGCAGACACCTTGTCCCACTCGGCCTTGAGGGTCAGCGCCGCCCAGCTGTTGAGCTTGTAGCGCAGGCCCGCTTCGGTATCGATGATGTAGTCGATCTCATCGACGAAGGGCGCGCCCAGCTCACCCTGGGAATACAGCTCCAGGTTCTTGCCATACAGGTAACGCTTGTAGTCCCACTCCATGGCCGCGGAGTTGAAGTGCTCGCTGCTGCCATCGGCAAACACGTAATCGTTGCGGTTGAGCAGGCCGGTCATGGAGAAGGCGCCCAGCGCATCGTCCCAGAACTGGTAGCCGGGGCCGCTACCCACGGTGCGCTGGGTGCGCAGGTCTTCGATACGGTCGTGGCTGTACTTCAGCTGGCCCTGCCAGAAGAACTGCCGGGTGATGAAGCGGTCGAGGTCGTAGCCCAGCTCGACACGGTCGGTCTTGCGCTCGTCATCCTTGGTCTCGTGGTCGTACTCCACGGCAATGCCGTGACGCCAGGCGCCATGGCGCATGCGGGTATCGAGATCGATGTCGTAATCCTTGATGTCGTTCTCGGCCTGCTTGTAGTCGGCGGAAACACTGAGGTTGCCGGTCCAGGCCAGATCCTGCACCAGCGGCTTGGGCGGCAGCATCTGGCTGATCGAACTCAGCTCGACCACCTTGGGCGCCTCGCCATTGACCAGCTCGACCTGGCCCTGCCCGGCCGCCCGCAGCGACTTGGCGCGCTCGCCGACAAAGTCGCCCTGCTTGATCAGCAGCTCGCGCTCGCTCTCCAGCGTGGCGATCTTGCCGGCATCGAGGGTGATGGTGCCGGCGTAGTCGGTCTTCAGGAGCAGCTTGCCGCTGTCGAACAACTCGATGCTACCGGTGAGCTTGTCGCCATTCTTGAGCCAGACGGTATCGGCCAGCAGTGGCATAGTGGTGGCGGCAAGCGCCAGGGACAGCAGGGAACGCAGCAGGGTCATGGGCATCGGCGGTCTGGACGGGAAAAAGGCGCGCATTATCCGGATGCGCGCCGCCTGAGCAAGCACAGACCAACCTGCCGCCAGCAAAGTTCACCCTCCGGCTACCAACCGATTCCCAGGCCAATCAGGTAGTGCCGATCAGAGGCGGTTATTCCCAGGCCCCGCAGCTGATTCAGCTCGTAAAGCAATGACAGCCGAGCCCAGTCATTGAGGTGATAGCGCAAGCCAGCCTCGCCATCGAAGACATAGTCGATGACATCGACCTGCGGCACCTGCACCTCGGCGGTGGAATAGAACTCCAGGCGCGTGCCCCAGAGCAGACGCTTGTAGTCCCACTCCAGCGACCAACTGTTGAACTGTGCCTCCCCGATAGGGCTGTAGAGCTCAATACGATTGAACTTGGTGATCAGATCCAGCCGCCCCAGTTCGTCGTCCCAGAAGCGATAACCCGGGCCGCTGCCATAAATACGCTGGCGGGTGACATCCTCGAACTGATCCTCGTCCTGTTCGAAGCCCACACGCCAGAACCAGTGATCGGTCAGGAAGCGATCCAGGTCGTACTCCAGCTCCCAGTTGTCTTCAGTCTTCTGCCCGTTCTTGGTTTCGTGCTCCAGCTCACCGCGCAGCAGGTGGCGCCAGCGGCCGTGCTCAATGCGCGTGCTGCCCTTGAGTTTCCACTCATCGGTGCGGTTCTGGTTGCGCTCCATGTCCAGTTTGGCGTCCAGGTTGCCCTCCCAGACACGATCCTCCAGAAGGGGCCGAGGCGGCACCAGGCGATCGATCTCGGCCAGCGCCACCACTTGCTCATGGCCATTGACCACCCGCACCATGCCCACGCCGGCGGCGCGCAGGCGCTCGCTGCTCTCGCTGTCGCGGCCGGCGCGGCGCAGCATCAGGGGCTTGTCCGCGCTGAGGGTGTCGATATCCTTCCAGTCGATCAGCACGCGCCCGGCATACTTGGTCTTGAACGACAGCTTGCCGCCATCGAGCAGCAGGATCTCGCCGGTCAGGCGATCACCATTGTTCAACCACACCGTGTCGGCGAACGCCGAACAGCTGAGGCTCAGCAACAGACAGGACAGCAGGATGCGCAACGACATGGACAGGGTACCGGGCAATCAGCGGCTCACAGGCGCAGACCATGCCCCAGCGCTGGAGGTCACGGCAAGCCCCGAGGCCCGGCGGACTGCACTCTATTCGGTGCTGGCGGCAATTCCCGCAGGCAAGGTGGTCAGCTACGGCGAGCTGGCCGCCCTGGCAGGGCTCGGCCGCGCCGCCCGCTGGGTCGGCCGCGCCCTCAGCCAACTGCCGGACGACACCCGCCTGCCCTGGCACCGCGTGCTCGGCGCCGGTGGCCGCCTCAGCCTGGCGGCAGGCACTCCGTCCGGCGAGGAACAGCGCGCGCGGCTGCGCGCCGAGGGCCTGACCATCCGTAACGACCGTGTCGACATACGCCGCCACGGCTGGCGCCCGGAGGAGGCAAAGGGGTAGAGTGCGCCCTTTGTCCGAACTCCCGACCAGCCCCATGCCCCGTAGAACCTGGCGCGCCGCCCTCGCCACCTATGCCCACCCGGCCACCCTGGCCCTGCTGCTGCTGGGCTTCGCCGCCGGCCTGCCCTACATGCTGGTGTTTTCCACCCTCTCGGTATGGCTGCGCGAGGCCGGCGTGACCCACCAGACCATCGGTTACGCCAGCCTGATCGGCCTGGCCTATGCCTTCAAATGGGTCTGGGCACCGATGCTCGACCAATGGCGCCTGCCGCTGCTCGGCCGCCTCGGCCGCCGCCGCTCCTGGCTGGTACTGTCACAGGGCCTGGTGGCGTTCGGCCTGATCGGCATGGCGCTGTGCGACCCGCAGCAGCACCTGTCCTGGCTGATCGGCGTGGCCGTGGTGGTGGCCTTCGCCTCGGCCACCCAGGACATCGCGGTGGATGCCTATCGCCTGGAAATCGTCGACGACACCCGCCAGGCCGCCCTGGCCGCCAGTTACATGGCCGGCTACCGGGTCGCCGCCCTGCTGGCCACTGCCGGCGCCCTGTACTTTGCCGGCTGGTTCGGCAACCCGGACAGCGGCTACCAGCACGGCGCCTGGGCCAGCACCTACCTGCTGTTCGCCATGCTGATGCTGCCAGGGCTGATCACCACCCTGTGGATGCGCGAGCCGCCGGTGCCGCTGCAGACGCAGATGGCGGCGGCACGCTACGGCCTGTACCGCCAGCTGGCCTCGGTACTGGTGCTGATCGTGCTGCTGGTCTCGGTGCCGGCGATGTTCACCCAGTTCTTCCGCAGCGACATCAGCCTGCTGTTCAGCGGCGAAATCGGCCTGGGCGAGCTGCTGCGCGAGGACCGCGCCACCCTGCGCTTCCTGCTCTATACCATCCTCACCGCCGTGTGCCTGTCACGCATGGGCCGTCGCGGCCTGGCCCCGGTACTGACACCGGTCAACGACTTCATCCTGCGCTACCGCTGGCAGGCCCTGCTGCTGCTCGGCCTGATCGCCACCTATCGCATGTCCGATACGGTAATGGGCGTGATGGCCAACGTCTTCTACATCGACATGGGCTTCGCCAAAAGCCAGATCGCCAGCGTCAGCAAGCTGTTCGGCCTGGTCATGACCCTGCTCGGCGCCGCTCTTGGCGGCCTGCTGATCGTGCGCTTCGGCATCATGCCGATCCTGCTGCTGGGCGGCGCAGCCTCGGCTGGCACCAACCTGCTGTTCGCCACCCTGTCCGGCCTCGGCGCCGTCACTGAACCGCTGCTGTACGGCAAGCAGACGGTCAGTCATCTCGTGTGGGCATTGGACCCGCACATGCTGATGCTGGTGCTGACCATCACCCTCGACAACCTCAGTTCCGGCCTGGCCACCGCCGCCTTCGTCGCCTACCTGTCGAGCCTGACCAACCTGAAGTTCTCCGCCACCCAGTACGCTCTGCTCAGCTCCATCATGCTGCTGCTGCCACGCCTGGTCGGCGGCTATTCCGGGGTCATGGTCGAGAAGGCCGGCTACGCCCAGTTCTTCCTCGCCACCGCGCTGCTCGGTATCCCCACCCTGTTGCTGATTGTCCTGCAATGGGGGCGCGAACACCGCGAGCGCAACAATGCGGCACCGGCCGCCAGCGAAGCCCCGAAATGACAGAGGCCGGCGATTGCCGGCCTCTGCTTCTCACTGCTGGATCAGGTGCACCACCCGCTGCGGAAAGGGAATGCCGATGCCCACGCGCTCCAGGCGCTCCTTGGCCTGCTCGATGAACTCGAAGCTGACCGGCCAGTAATCCGCCGAGGCCACCCAGACACGCAACGACAGCGCCACCGCATTGTCGCCCAGGCCGGTCACCACCACCTGCGGTGCCGCCGGCTCCTGGCGCACGCGCGGATCGCGGGCGATCTCCAGCAGCACTTCACGGGCCTGACGGATATCACTGGCGTAGTCGATGCCAAGGTTGATATCCACCCGCCGCACGGCTTCGCGCGAATGGTTGACGATGTTGCCGTTGGACAGGCTGCCATTGGGCACCACCACCACTTTGTTGTCGGCCGTCTTCAGCGTGGTATGGAAGATCTGGATGCTGTCGACGCTACCGGAAACGCCCTGCGCCTCGATCCAGTCGCCGATGCGGAACGGGCGGAACAGCAGAATCAGCACACCACCGGCGAAGTTGCCGAGGCTGCCCTGCAGGGCCAGGCCGATGGCCAGGCCGGCGGCACCGATGGCGGCGACGAAGGACGCCGTGGAAACCCCGACCATGGACGCCACGCTGACCAGCAGCAGCACCTTGAGCAGGATATTGCTCAGGCTGCCGATGAAACTGGTCAAGGCGCGATCCACCTTACGCCCGCCCATCAGGCGTTGCAGGCGCAGGCTCAGGCGATTGATCATCCACCAGCCCAGGGCCAGGGTCAGCAGCGCCAATGCCAGCTTGCCGCTGTACTCCAGCACTACCGGCAACCAGCTCTCGGACAGACTGACCAGCTGTTCGAACTCGATCTGCATGCTTCCACTCCTCTTTTCGGACTGCAGAAACGACACCGCCATGGCGAACCATGGCGGTGAAGGGTGTGACCATGGGACGGCGCAGCAGCGCCAGGGTTCCCTCAGTCGCGGAAGTTGTTGTATTGCAGCGGCATGCCGAACTCCTTGCCACGCAGGGCGGCAATCGCCTCCTGCAGGTCGTCGCGCTTCTTGCCGGTGACACGCACCTGCTCACCCTGGATGGCGGCCTGCACCTTGAGCTTGCTGTCCTTGATATGGGCGACGATCTTCTTCGCCAGCTCCTTGTCGATCCCCTCGCGGAAGGTCACTTCCTGCTTCATCACCTTGCCGGAGGCATAGGCATCCTTGGCTTCCATGCACTGGCAATCGATCTTGCGCTTGATCAGGCTGGCGCGAACGATATCGAGCACCTGTTCCAGCATGAACTCGGCTTCGGCGGTCAGGGTGAGGGTCTTGTCCTTGCTTTCGATGCTGCACTTGCCGCGCAGGTCGAAGCGACGGTCGAGCTCCTTGATGGCGTTGTCGACCGCGTTGGTCAGTTCGTGCTTGTCCAGTTCCGACACCACGTCGAACGAAGGCATGGGGCTTGCTCCTGATGGACGGCGCGATCCTCCTCACGGACTGAACGCGCCTGACTTGACGATAAAAATGGCGCGCTCATTATAACCAGTCTGATACACGTCGCTCAGCCAACCTGCGGCGCCACCTTTTCTAGCAGCGAGCCCCACTGAATGCCCAACCCCCATCTCAGCATCCTGGTGGTGGACGACGCCAAGTTCTCCAGCGCCATCATCGGCCGCGCTCTGAGCCAGGCCGGCTACCAGGACGTGCGCTTCGCCAACAGCGCCGCCGAAGCCCTGCGCCTGCTGGAAAAGCGCCCGGCCAGCGTGCTGCTGGCCGACTGGCTGATGCCGGAGATGGACGGCCTGGAGCTGACCGGCCGGGTGCGCCAACTGGACGAGACGGCCGAGCACTACACCTACGTCATCCTGCTCACCGGCAAGGAAGGCGAGAACGTGCTGGTGGAGGCTTTCGACCGTGGCGTCGACGACTTCATCAGCAAGGCCGCGATGAACGAGCAACTGGTGCCGCGCGTGTATGCCGCCGACCGCCTGTGCAACACCCTGCAGCGCCTGCTCAACGAGAACCGCATGCTGACGATGAACGTCGCCAGCCTGGAGCAGCGCAACCTGGTCGACTCGCTGACCGGCCTGGGCAACCCGCGCTACCTGCAACAGAAGCTGCAGGACTGCCTGCGCCAGGTGGAGTCGCGCGGCGGCGCGCTGTGCTACCTGCTGATCGGCCTGCAGGAAGGCGAGGCGCTGCGTCGCCAGTATGGCAACGGTTTCTGGAACGAAGTGCTGCACGGTGTCGCCCGACGCCTGCAGCAACTGGTGCGTCCGCTGGACGTGCTGACCCGCGTCGACGACACCCACTTCGGCATGATCGCCCTGCTCGACGACCTGCACGAGTGCTCGCCGAGCAGCTTCAAGCGCCTGCATGAGGGGCTCAATCTCAAGGCGTTCAAGACCAGCGAGGGCTTCATCAGCCTCAAGGCCGGCATCTCCCTGGTCGGTCTGGACGCCAAGTCG
Source organism: Aquipseudomonas alcaligenes (assembly GCF_900156545.1). Taxonomy (GTDB): domain Bacteria; phylum Pseudomonadota; class Gammaproteobacteria; order Pseudomonadales; family Pseudomonadaceae; genus Aquipseudomonas; species Aquipseudomonas alcaligenes_A. Next base: position 306,693 of record NZ_FTNW01000007.1, on the reverse strand, counting down.
CTGCCGGTCGATCCCCAGTACCTGTTCGCCGAGGCCGCCCGCCTGTTGCCGGAAGCCTACAGCAGCGGCCGGGTCAGCGCGGTGCGCCTGCCACTGCCGCAGTGAGCACCTGGCACATCCTCGGCGCCGGCAGCCTGGGCGGGCTGTGGGCCGCACGCCTGGCCCGCGCCGGTTTGCCGGTGCGGCTGATCCTGCGTGACCAGGCCCGTCTGAGCCGCTACCGCGCCGCCGGTGGTCTGACCCTGATCGAGGACGGCCAGGCCAGTCTGTACCCCATCGCAGCGGAAACCCCACACAGCGACGTTCCCATCCGCCGCCTGCTGCTGGCCTGCAAGGCCTATGACGCCGAGGAAGCCGTCGCCGAGCTGGCACCGCGCCTGGTGCCGGGTGCCGAGCTGGTCCTGCTGCAGAACGGCCTAGGCAGCCAGGACGCAGTGGCCAGGCGCCTGCCGCGGGCACGCTGCCTGTTCGCCTCGAGCACCGAGGGCGCCTTCCGCGAGGACGATTTCCGCGTCGTGTTCGCCGGTCGCGGCCATACCTGGCTGGGCCTGCCGGGCGAGCAGCGCCCTCCGGAGTGGCTGGTCGACCTGCAGACCGCTGCGATCCCGCATGAATGGAGCACCGACATAGTCGCCCGACTATGGCGCAAGCTGGCCCTGAACTGTGCAATCAACCCGCTGACCGTGCTGCACGACTGCCACAACGGCGGTCTGCGTGACTGGCCGCAGGAGGTCGCCGCACTCTGCGCGGAGCTGACCACACTGCTGCGTGCCGCCGGCCAGGACGCAGCGGCGCTCGACCTGCACGCCGAGGTCCTGCGGGTGATCGACGGCACCGCGGCCAACTATTCGTCCATGCATCAGGACGTGGCCCGTGGCCGGCGCACCGAGATCGCCTACCTGCTGGGCCATGCCTGCCAGGAGGCCGCGCGCCTGGACCTGGACGCCCCCCAGCTGCAGGCACTGCTGCAGCGCCTACGCGCGCATCTGGCGGCCCGCGGATTGCCCGTGACCTGAAGCGGCGCTAACCTGCCCCTCCACCCTGCACGCGGAAGCCCCGCCCTTGAGCCGTCTGCGCCAACGCCTCGACAACCTGCCGGTCGGCCGCAAGCTGCTGGCCGCCCTGCTGGTACTGTTGGCCACCGTGCTGCTGGTGGCCAACCTGACCTTCATCAGCGCGGCCTACTGGATTTCCCAGGAGAGCGTCGCCCCTCAGGCCCTACAGACCCTCGGCCGGCTGATTGCCAGCCCGGAGCTGAGTGGCCGCGCGCTGTCTTCGCCACGCGCCGCCCGTGAGTTGCTGGAGCGCCTCGACGGCTACACACCGCTGCGCGCTGCCGCCCTCTACGATGCCCGGGGCATCCGCCTGGCCGAGCTGCAGCTGGGCGAGCCGCTGCAACTGCCGGAACATGGCGACCAACTGGAACACTGGCGCCAGGGTGAGTTTCGCGCCACCCACCTGATCGACCTGCCGCAGCCGGGCAAGATCCCCGGGCGCCTGCTGCTGGTGGCGTCCAGCGAACTGCCCGGCGCCTTCTACACCGGCACCGTCACCGCCAGCGCGGTGATCCTGGCCTTCAGCCTGCTGCTCTGGGCACTGATCGCGCGGCAGATTCGCCGCCTCATCACCCGCCCGATCCGCAAGCTGGAAGAGCTATCACGCCAGGTCACCCGCGAGGAGAACTATGCCCTGCGCGCCGCGCGCGGCAACCAGGACGAGATCGGCAGCCTGGCCGATGCCTTCAACACCATGCTCAGCCGCATGGAGGCGCGCGAGCAGCAGCTCAAGCGGGCCCGCGACGACGCCGAGAGCGCCTTCGCCCAGGCCCAGAGCCTGGCCGAGGAAACCCGTCACTCCAACCGCAAGCTGGAGCTGGAAGTACAGGTGCGTAGCAAGATCGAGAAAAAGCTCACCGGCTTCCAGAACTACCTGAACAACATCATCGACTCCATGCCCTCGGCGCTGATCGCCCTCGACGATCAGCTCTACGTCACCCAGTGGAATCAGGAGGCCAGCGCCCTCTCCGGCACGCCGCTGGACGAAGCGCTCAACCAGCCGGTGTTCCTCGCCTTCCCGCCGCTCAAACCCTTCCTCGCCCAGCTCAAGCGCACGGCCGAGCAGCACCGGGTGGAGAAGGTCGAGCGGGTGACCTGGCGCAAGGGCGAGGAAGCCCACCACTACGCCCTGACCTTCTACCCATTGATGGGCGCCGGCGGCCGTGGCGCGGTGATCCGTATCGACGACATCACCCAGCGCCTGTCGCTGGAGGAAATGATGGTGCAGTCGGAGAAGATGCTTTCGGTCGGCGGCCTCGCGGCCGGCATGGCCCATGAGATCAATAACCCGCTGGGCGCCATCCTGCACAACGTGCAGAACATCCGCCGGCGTCTGTCGCCGGAACTGACCAAGAATCAGGACCTGGCCGTGGAGGCCGGTATTGCCCTCGACGACGTCAATGCCTACCTGCAGAGCCGCGAGATTCCCCAGCTGCTCGACGGCATCGCCCAGGCCGGCTCGCGCGCGGCCAAGATCGTCAGCCACATGCTGGCCTTCAGCCGCCGCAGCAACCGCCAACTGGCCCCCTGCGACCTGCCACAGCTGATCGACCAGGCGCTGGAGATCGCCGGCAATGATTTCGACCTGACGGAAAGCTTCGACTTCAAGGCCATCGCCATCGAGCGCGACTTCGACCCGCAGCTGGGCCCGGTGCCGGCCACCGCCAACGAGCTGGAGCAGGTGCTGCTCAACCTGCTGAAGAACGCCGCCCAGGCCATCCACCTGCGCGACGACGCCAGCGAGCCCGGCCGCATCACCCTGCGCACACGCCTCAATCCGCCCTGGGCGGAGGTGCAGGTGGAAGATAACGGCATCGGCATGCCCGAGCCGGTGCGCAAGCGCATCTTCGAACCCTTCTTCACCACCAAGGAAGTCGGCCAGGGCACCGGGCTGGGTCTGTCCGTCTCCTATTTCATCGTCACCAACAACCACAAGGGTCAGCTGGAGGTGCAATCCTCCCAGGGCCAGGGTACCTGCTTCACCCTGCGCCTGCCGCTGACCGCACCTAGCGAAGGCACGGGCAACTGATGGGCTACCGACTGAGCAAGATCTATACGAAGACCGGCGACAAGGGCGAAACCGGACTGGCCGACGGGCGCCGCGTGGGCAAGGACCACCCGCGCGTGGAAGCCATGGGCGAGCTGGATACCCTGAACAGCCAGATCGGCCTGCTGCTGGCCGAGCTCGCCGAGCAGCAGGCCGCCTGGCCGGGGCTGACAGAAATCATCGAAGTCCTGGCGCCCTGTCAGCATCGCCTGTTCGACCTCGGCGGCGAACTGGCGATGCCGGACTATCAGGCCCTGCAGGAAGCCGAAGTCGAGCGTCTGGAGGCGGCCATCGACCTGTGGAACGAGGAAGTCGGCCCGCTGCGCAACTTCATTCTCCCTGGCGGTTCGCGCGCGGTGGCCCAGGCTCATGTCTGCCGCAGCCTGGCGCGCGGTGCCGAGCGCCGCTGCCAGCACCTCAACGCGGTGGAGCCGCTGCGCCCGGTGGGCATGGCCTATGTCAACCGCCTGTCCGACCTGCTGTTCGTCGCCGCACGCCTGATCGCCCGCCGCACACAGGTCGACGAAGTGCTCTGGCAGGCGGCACAGAAGCCGTAGGCTGGAAAACGACCACAGGTCTTTCCACCTGCATGACGCAGCTTTCGCCCTACACCGGCCAGAACGCGCGAATCCCCGCCACGCCCTGAGCGCCGGCCTGCCAGGCACGCTGGCGGTCCTGCGGGCCGACGCCGCCGAGCAGGTAGACCGGGATATTGCTGGCACGCAGCAACTCGGCAGCCCGCTCCCAGCCCAGCGGCGTCGCCTGCGGATGGGTCTCGGTCGCCTGCACCGGCGACAGGGTGACGAAATCCACGCCCATGCGCGCGGCCAGGGCCAGCTCCTCGGCGTCATGGCAGGACGCCGCCAGCCAGCGCTGGCCGGGGAACGGCCGCCCCTGGGGCGCGTACTTGCGCAGCTGCGTCGCCGTCAGGTGCCAGCCGGCCGCCGGGAAGTCGCCCAGCCACTCCAGCGGGCCCTTGAGCATCAGCTGCGCCTTGCCGGCGCAAAGGCCCTGGATATCCACGGCCAGGTCGCGGTACTGCGGGTCGAACATGTTCGGCGCGCGCAGCTGGATCAGACGCACGCCGGCGGCCAGGGCCGCACGCACGCCACGCAGCATCTCGGCCGGCTCCAGGCCTTCCGGAGTGATCAGATAGGTATCGGGCAGGCGCGCCGCCGCCACGATGGGCTGGTTGGCGGCGGGGAATTCGTAGTCGAGCAGTTCGCGCTCGCTCGCCCAGGCCAGCGGCTGGCCTTCGGCGCCGTGCGGCTCGCCAGTGAAGGATGAAACCTCCCAGACATCCAGCAGCACCTGCTTGTCCGGGTAGTCATGATGAACCTGGATCAGCGGCCGGGCCGCCTCGACACGAATGCCCAGTTCCTCCTCCAGCTCGCGAGCCAGGGCCCGCTCAACGGCTTCGCCCTCCTCCACCTTGCCCCCGGGAAACTCCCACAGGCCGCCCTGGTGTTTGTCCTGCGGGCGCTTGGCGATCAGCACTCGACCATCGGCGCCGCGAATCACCGCCGCGGCCACATGCACACGTTTCACCCCTGCACCTCCTGCAGAGCCGCCTGGTACCAGCGGCGGAAGGCCGGCCACTGGTAAATGGTCTCGACATAGGCCGCGGCCTCGGCCGGCAGCGCCACACGATAGCTGCGCAGGCGCGCCGCCACCGGCGCAAAAAAGGCATCGGCGATGCTGGCATGGCCGAACAGGAAGGCGCCGTCCTGGCCGAAGCGCTGACGGCAGTCGGCCCACAGGCGGCACACGCGGTCGATATCGGCCTGGGCCTCGGCGGGCAGCTCGGTCAGCGCCTGGTCGCGCGCCAGGTCCATGGACAGATGGCTGCGCAGGGCGACGAAACCGCTGTGCATCTCGGCGCAGACGCTACGCGCCAGGGCGCGGGCGTATTGCCCACGCGGCCACAGGTGCGCCTCGGGGAAGCGCTCGGCCAGGTACTCGGCGATGGCCAGGGAGTCCCACACCGGGCCTTCCTCGGTCAGCAGCACTGGCACCTTGCCAGTCGGCGAATGGCTCAGCAGGCGGGCCCGACTATCCGGCCGGTACAGCCGCTCGAGGATTTCCTCGTAGGGCTCGCCCGTCAGATCCAGGGCCAGGGCCGCGCGCAGCGACCAGGAGGAATAGTTCTTGTCGCCGATCACCAGCTTGAGGGACATGTCCGCTCTCCTAGAAAGGTGGTAGACGGAGGGTACGCGGCGCGAGCGGCCGCGAACAATTCCGCTTGCGCATGGGCCCATGAACGACAGGAATGGCGCTGCGAGGCTGAGCCTGCAGCACCCTCACCCCTAGCCCCTCTCCCAAAGGGAGAGGGGATGGGCATTGCTCAGGTGCGGTATTCGGCGTTGATCTTCACGTACTCATGGGACAGGTCGGTGGTCCAGATGGTTTCGCTGCACTCGCCACGCCCCAGCTCGATGCGGATGCTGATCTCCTCGCGGGCCATGACTGCGGCGCCCTGCGCCTCGGTGTAGCTCGCGGCGCGGCCACCCTGGCTGGCGATGCAGACTTCGCCGAGGAACACGTCGATCAGGCTGACGTCCAGGTTCGGCACGCCGGCATAGCCGACGGCGGCGAGGATGCGGCCCCAGTTGGGATCGGAGGCGAACAGCGCGGTCTTGATCAGCGGCGAGTGGGCCACGGCGTAGGCCACGTCCAGGCACTCCTGGTGATTGCCGCCGCCGTTGACCTGCACGGTGACGAACTTGGTGGCGCCCTCGCCGTCGCGGACGATGGCCTGGGCCACTTCCATGAACACCTCCAGCACCGCCTGCTTGAGCTTGGCGAACAGTTCGCCGGAAGCGGAGGTGATCTCGGGCAGCGCGGCCTGGCCGGTGGCGATCAGCATGCAGCAGTCGTTGGTCGAGGTATCGCCGTCGATGGTGATGCGGTTGAACGACTTGTTGGCGGCGTCACGCACCAGATCCTGCAGCACCTCGCGAGCTACCTTGGCGTCGGTGGCGATGTAGCCGAGCATGGTCGCCATGTTCGGCCGGATCATGCCGGCACCCTTGCTGATACCGGTCACGGTGACCGTCACGCCATCATGCTGGAACTGGCGGCTGGCGCCCTTGGGCAGGGTGTCGGTGGTCATGATGCCGGTGGCGGCTTCGGCCCAGTGATCCTCGTCCAGGTCATCCAGCGCGGCCTGCAGGGCGCCTTCGATCTTTTCCACGGGCAGCGGCTCGCCGATCACCCCGGTGGAGAACGGCAGTACGGCAGTCTCGCCGACGCCGGTCAGCGCCGCCAGCGCGGCGCAGGTGCGGCGGGCATTGGCCAGGCCGTCCGGGCCGGTACCGGCGTTGGCGTTGCCGGTGTTGGTCAGCAGATAACGCACCTCACCGGCCACGCGCTCGCGGGTGACGATCACCGGCGCGGCACAGAAGGCGTTGGTGGTGGTCACGCCGGCTACCCGCGAGCCTTCGGCGCAGCGCATCACCACCACGTCCTTGCGCCCCGGGCGCTTGATGCCGGCGGAGGCGATACCGAGTTCGAAACCGGGAACGGGGTGCAGCTTGGGCAGGGGACCGAGACCAACGGCCATAGGAGACGCTCCTTCGTAGGCAGTGAAGCGGGTGGTGGAAAAACGCCGCGAGCGGCAGAGCCGGTCGCGGCGTTTTGTATATAGCAGGCTGGGCGCGGCTTAGCCGACCTGGCCGTGGCAGTGCTTGTACTTCTTGCCGGACCCGCAGGGGCACGGCTCGTTGCGACCGATCTTCGGCTCGCTGCGCACCGAGGTGGCAACGGCCACGTCGCCCTCGGCGGCTTCCGCGGCCTCGGCAACCGGCATGGCGGACGCCTCGGCATGCTGGAACTGCATGCGCTCGGCCAGCGCCTCGGCCTCGCGGCGCAGACGGGCTTCTTCCTCGATCGGATCCTCGCGGCGCACCTGAACGTGGGACAGCACGCGAATGGTGTCGCGCTTGATCGACTCGAGCAGCTCCTGGAACAGGGTGAAGGACTCGCGCTTGTACTCCTGCTTCGGGTTCTTCTGGGCGTAGCCGCGCAGGTGGATGCCGTGGCGCAGGTGATCCATGGTGGCCAGGTGATCCTTCCACAGGTCGTCCAGCACGCGCAGCAGCATCTGCTTCTCGAAGGTGCGCAGGGCCTCGGCACCAGCCAGGTCTTCCTTCTCGTGATAGGCGGCGAGCAGCTCGGCGAGGATTTTCTCGCGCAGGGTTTCCTCGTACAGCTTGTCGTCTTCATCCAGCCACTGCTGGATCGGCAGACGCAGACCGAAATCACTGTAAAGCGCCATCTCCAGGCCGGTGATATCCCACTGTTCCGGCAGCGACTGCGGCGGCAGGTGGTTGTTGATGGTCGCGTTGAGCACTTCCTGGCGGAACTCGACGATGGTGTCGCCGATGTTGTCGGCCGCCAGCAGGCTGTTGCGCATGTGGTAGATCACCTTGCGCTGCTCGTTGGCCACGTCGTCGTATTCGAGCAACTGCTTGCGCATGTCGAAGTTGCGACCTTCGACCTTACGCTGCGCCTTCTCGATGGCGTTGGTCACCATGCGGTGCTCAATGGCCTCGCCGGACTGCATGCCCAGTGCCTTCATGAAGTTCTTCACCCGGTCAGAGGCGAAGATGCGCATCAGGTTGTCTTCCAGCGACAGGTAGAAGCGGCTGGAGCCCGGGTCACCCTGGCGACCGGCACGGCCACGCAGCTGGTTGTCGATACGGCGCGACTCGTGGCGCTCGGAGGCGATCACGTGCAGGCCGCCCGCTTCGATGACCTGCTGGTGACGCTTCTGCCAGTCGGCCTTGATCTGCGCGATCTGCTCTTCGCTCGGCGCTTCCAGGGCAGCCACTTCGGCTTCCCAGTTGCCGCCCAGGAGGATGTCGGTACCGCGACCGGCCATGTTGGTGGCCAGGGTCACGGCGCCCGGGCGACCGGCCTGGGCAATGATCTCGGCTTCCTTCTCGTGGTACTTGGCGTTGAGCACCTTGTGCTCGATGCCGGCCTGCTCCAGGAGCTTGGAAACGTATTCGGAGGTTTCGATCGAGGCGGTACCGACCAGGATCGGCCGGCCCTGGGCCTGGCTTTCCTTGATGTCGGTGATGATCGCCTGGTACTTCTCTTCCTGGGTCAGGTAGACCAGGTCATTGAAGTCCTTGCGCGCCACCGGACGATGGGTGGGGATGACCACTACGTCGAGACCGTAGATCTGGCGGAACTCGAAGGCCTCGGTGTCGGCGGTACCGGTCATGCCGGCGAGCTTCTTGTAGAGGCGGAAGTAGTTCTGGAAGGTGGTCGAGGCCAGCGTCTGGCTCTCGGCCTGGATGTTCACCCCTTCCTTGGCCTCGATGGCCTGGTGCAGGCCCTCGGACAGGCGGCGGCCCTGCATGGTACGGCCGGTGTGCTCGTCGATCAGGATGACCTGACCGTTCTGCACGATGTATTCGACGTTGCGGTGGAACAGCTTGTGCGCGCGCAGGCCGGCGTAAACGTGGGTCAGCAGGCTGAGGTTATGCGCGGAGTAGAGGCTCTCGCCCTCGGCTAGCAAGCCCGCTGCGGTGAGCATCTCCTCGACGTACTGGTGGCCTGCCTCGTTGAGTTCGACCTGGCGGGTCTTCTCGTCGACCTTGTAGTGGCCTTCCTGAGTGACCACGCCTTCCTCTTCCTCGATGTGCTGCTTGAGGCGCGGGATCAGCTGGTTGATCTGCATGTACAGCTGGGAGCTGTCCTCGGCCTGACCGGAGATGATCAGCGGGGTACGCGCTTCGTCGATGAGGATGGAGTCCACTTCGTCGACCACGGCGAAGTTCAGCTCGCGCTGGAACTTGTCTTCCAGGCTGAACGCCATGTTGTCGCGCAGGTAGTCGAAACCGAATTCGTTGTTGGTGCCGTAGGTGATATCGGCGGCGTAGGCAGCACGCTTCTCTTCCGGCGGCATGAAGGGAATCACCACGCCGACGGACAGGCCGAGGAACTCATACAGAGGGCGCATCCAGTTGGCGTCGCGGCGGGCCAGGTAGTCGTTCACCGTGACCACGTGCACACCCTTGCCGGACAGTGCGTTGAGGTACACGGCCAGGGTACCCACCAGGGTCTTGCCCTCACCGGTACGCATCTCGGCGATCTTGCCCTCGTGCAGAGTCATGCCGCCGATCAGCTGTACGTCGAAGTGACGCATGCCCATCACCCGCTTGCCGGCTTCACGGGCCACGGCGAAGGCTTCGGGAAGAATCTGGTCGAGGGTCTCGCCCTTGGCCAGGCGCGCCTTGAACTCTTCGGTCTTGCCCTTGAGCTGCTCGTCGGAGAGAGCGAGCATCTGCTCCTCGAGGGCGTTGATCGCGCTCACTGTCTTGAGCATGCGTTTGACTTCACGCTCGTTCTTGCTTCCAAAGAGTTTCTTCAACAGTGGCGCAAACATATCGACGGATTCTTCCACTCAAGGGGATGGGGGGCGCTGCCCAGCGGCCAGCTCGACCGCATGCAAAGGGGGCATTCTACTCGGAAACGTTGGCGAGAAAAGGGCGAACTCCCGCGAGCCGCGCGGATACGCCAGACCTGCTAATGAGCTGGCCATCACCTTCATATGGGGACGACGACCGACAGCTGCAAGGGCCTTTGCTAACATGGGCGCATCGATACCCGAAGTCACCGCCATGAGCCTGCGCCCCCCACCCGCCAAGACCCCTGCCAATCTGCTGCGTGAACACAAGCCGCTGCAGGCGCTGTTCAGCGCGGCCCAGCGCCTGGGCAGGCTGCAGGCGCTGGTGGAAGCCCAACTGGAGCCGGCGGCGCGCGAGCACTGCCAGGTCGCCAGCTGGCACGACGGCTGCCTGCTGTTGCTGACCAGCAACGGCCACTGGGCCACCCGTCTGCATTACCAGCAGCGCCGCCTGCAACGCCTGCTGCAGGTACTGCCGGAGTTCGCCGGGCTGCAGAAGATCCAGGTCAAGGTACGCCCGCCCAATACCCAGGTCGCCTATCAGGCGCACAAGACCGAGCTGTCCGAGGCCGCCGCCGACAGCCTGCGCAGCGCCGCCGAGGGCATCGGCGATCCGAAGCTGCGTGCCGCTCTGGAGCGCCTGGCACGCAATGCCAGACACGACTGAAGGAATACGGGGAGAAAAAAACAGGCCACCCGAGGGTGGCCTGAATACAACAGAAGGGAGGGGTATTGCTTACACGGCCGCAACCGGGCGCATGTAGGAGATCGGCGCGGTGCTGGCATCGTCGAAGATCACCACTTCCCAAGCATCTTTCTGCTCGATCAGGGTGCGCAGTAGACGATTGTTCAGCGCGTGTCCGGACTTGAAGCCCTTGAACTCGCCAATCAGGCTGTTGCCCAGCAGGTAGAGGTCGCCGATGGCGTCGAGGATCTTGTGCTTGACGAATTCGTCCTCGTAACGGAGGCCGTCTTCGTTGAGCACGCGGAACTCGTCCACCACGATGGCGTTATCCACGCTGCCGCCGAGTGCCAGGTTCTGCGAACGCAGGAACTCGATGTCGCGCATGAACCCGAAGGTGCGTGCGCGGCTCACTTCCTTGACGAAGGAAGTGCTGGAGAAGTCGACGCTGGCGGTCTGGGTGCGACCACGAAACACCGGATGATCGAAATCGATCTCGAAGCTCACCTTGAAGCCGTCGAAGGGCAGGAAGGTAGCGCGCTTGTCGCCCTCCTCCACCGTCACTTCGCGCAGCACGCGGATGAACTTCTTCGGCGCTTCCTGCTCTTCCAGGCCAGCCGACTGAATCAGGAATACAAAGGGACCGGCACTGCCGTCCATGATCGGGACTTCGGACGCCGACAGCTCGACGTAGGCGTTGTCGATGCCCAGGCCAGCCATGGCCGAAAGCAGGTGCTCGACGGTGTCCACCTTGACCTCACCATTGACCAGCGTGGTCGACATGGTGGTCTCACCGACATTCTCGGCGCGGGCGGGGATTTCCACGACCGGATCCAGATCGGTGCGACGGAACACGATACCGGTATCCACCGGAGCCGGCTTGAGGGTCAGGTAAACCTTCTCCCCCGAGTGCAGGCCAACACCAGTGGCTCGGATGATGTTCTTCAGGGTGCGTTGTCTGATCATGGTTTTGGCTGCGCTTGTTGCGAACTGTTTTCAACAATGGGCGGCGATGATAGCAGAACCGCCCTTTGCTGAACACCAATCACCGATATACTCCTGATAGACAGCATCAATCAGCCTGGCGACGCAGGAAGGCCGGGATGTCCAGATAATCCAGGTCATCCTGCGTATTCAGCTTGGCCGCGGCGGCGCTGCCGGCGAGGCTTTGGCGCTGAACGGTCGGGCGCTCGTAGTCCTTGTAGTTGACGGCCGGTTGTTCGGCAGCACGTGGCGCGGCGCTGATCGAAGCAGCCGGAGTGGCCACGGCAGCAGTCGCGATGGTGTTGTCGACCACCTTGACCGGCTTCTCGATGCGCGCACCCAGGCCGGTAGCCACCACGGTCACATGCAGCTCGTCGCGCATGTCCGGATCGATCACCGCGCCGACCTTGACGGTCGCCGCTTCCGAGGCGAAGGCCTCGATGATCTCGCCGACGGCGGCGTATTCGCCCAGGGACAGATCCAGACCGGCGGTGATGTTGACCAGGATGCCGCGGGCGCCCTGCAGGTTGACGTCTTCCAGCAGAGGGTTGCGGATGGCCGCCTCGGTGGCCTCGCGAGCACGGTTCGGACCGCTGGCGCAGCCGGTGCCCATCATGGCCATGCCCATTTCGCCCATCACGGTCTTCACGTCGGCAAAGTCGACGTTCATCAGGCCCGGACGCTGCATGATGTCGGAGATACCGCGCACGGCGCCGGACAGCACGTCGTCAGCCTTGGCGAAGGCGGACAGCAGGCTGGCATCCTTGCCCAGGATGGTCAGCAGCTTCTCGTTGGGGATGGTGATCAGCGAGTCGACGCAATCGGACAGGGCGCGGATGCCCTCGTCAGCGACCTGCATGCGCTTGCGCCCTTCGAACGGGAACGGACGAGTCACCACGGCAACGGTGAGGATACCCATCTCTTTCGCCACTTCGGCGATGATCGGTGCCGCACCGGTACCGGTGCCGCCACCCATGCCGGTGGTGATGAAGACCATATCAGCTCCATTGAGTACCTCGGCGATACGCTCGCGGTCTTCCATGGCAGCCTGACGGCCGATTTCCGGATTGGTACCGGCACCCAGACCCTTGGTCACGCCCGGGCCGAGTTGCAGCACGGTACGCGCACCAACGTTCTTCAACGCCTGGGCATCGGTGTTGGCGCAGATGAATTCGACGCCCTCGATGTTGTTCTTGATCATGTGATTGACGGCGTTACCACCACCGCCACCCACGCCGATGACTTTGATAACTGCGCTTTGCGGAACGTTATCTACGAGCTCGAACATTTCCCCTCTCCTTCTTTTTTAATTATCGCCTACAGCTACCGCGGGTTTCACATCAGAAATTGCCCTGGACCCAGCGTTTAAGCCGCTCCAGTACCGGTGTTTTGGGCTCATCGCCATACTGAATCCCAGGCGCGTGGAAACCGTCGGACTGTTTCCGCAGCCCGTACATCAGCAGGCCCACGCCTGTGGAATAGATTGGATTACGCACGACGTCGGTCAGTCCTTTGACGCTGTGGGGTACGCCCAAACGCACCGGCATGTGAAAGATCTCTTCGGCCAGTTCGACGGCGCCTTCCATCTTGGCGGTGCCGCCGGTGAGGACGATCCCTGCCGGAATCATGTCCTCATAGCCACTGCGCCGCAGCTCGGCCTGAATCAGCGTGAAGAGCTCGTCGTAACGAGGCTCGACTACCTCGGCCAGAGCCTGACGGGACAGTTCCCGCGGTGGCCGGTCACCCACGCTGGGCACCTTGATGGTTTCCCCCGGACCGGCCAGTTTGGCTAGGGCGCAAGCATACCGAATCTTGATTTCCTCGGCATACTGGGTCGGGGTACGTAATGCCATTGCAATATCATTTGTGACCTGGTCGCCAGCAATCGGGATCACCGCAGTGTGACGGATCGCACCATCGGCGAAGATCGCGATGTCGGTGGTACCGCCCCCGATGTCCACCAGGCACACGCCCAGCTCCTTCTCGTCCTCAGTCAGCACCGAGTAGGCGGAAGCCAGCTGCTCCAGAATGATGTCGTCCACTTCCAGGCCGCAGCGGCGCACGCACTTCTCGACGTTCTGCGCGGCATTGGTGGCGCAGGTGACCACATGCACCTTGGCCTCCAGACGCACGCCGGACATACCGAGCGGCTCGCGCACACCTTCCTGGTTATCGATCACGTAGTCCTGCGCCAGGGTGTGCAGCACCCGCTGGTCAGCCGGGATGGCCACGGCCTGGGCGGCGTCGAGCACGCGCTCGAGGTCGGCCGGGCTGACTTCGCGGTCGCGGATGGCGACGATGCCGTGGCTGTTGAGGCTGCGGATGTGGTTGCCGGCGATGCCGACGAAGGCCGAGTGGATGCGGCAACCGGCCATCAGCTGCGCCTCTTCGATGGCGCGCTGGATCGACTGCACGGTGGACTCGATATTCACTACCACGCCCTTCTTCAGGCCGCGCGACGGGCTGGTGCCGATACCGACGATATCCAGCTCGCCATCGGCCGTCACCTCGCCCACCAGCGCCACCACCTTGGAGGTGCCGATATCCAGGCCGACGATCATCTTGCCGCTCTGCACGCTTGCCATGATCTCTACTGTTCTCCTCGATTCACTGGGCGCCAGCCGTTTCGGCCGGAACCACTGGCGCCACCGGCTCGCGCCAGGCCACGGCAAGGCCGTTGGCGTAGCGCAGGTCGACACGCGCGATATTCGCGATCTGCTGCTTGAGCACCTTGTCGTGGATGCTGGCGAACCGGCGCATCTTGTCGACCAGGTGATCACGACCCAGGAGGATGTCCACGCCCTGGGCGGTACTGATAAACCAGCTGCCGTGCTCGCGCAGCTCCAGGCTGCTGATGGTGAAGCCCAGCGGCCGCAGCAGCTGGCTGAGCACCTGGTACTGCTGCATCACCTGCTGCTGGGCGCGTTGCGGCCCGGACAGCAGCGGCAGGTGTTCGTAGTTGGCCGCCTCGCGCGGGGCGAAGGCACGGCCCTGATTGTTGAGCAGCGCCTCGTTGCCCCAGCGGGCCACCGGCAGCTGCTCTTCCAGGGTGATCGATACCTGGTCCGGCCACACCCGGCGCACTTCGGCATGGGCGATCCAGGGCATCTGCTCCAGCTCGGCACGCATGCCGGCCAGATCGATGGTGAAGAAACTGGCCGCGGTGTACGGCGCGATACGTTCCTGCACCGCCTGCTGGCTGATGTAGCTCAGCTCGCCCTGCACGCTGACCCGGGCAATCGGCCGGTCGGCATAGGGCAGCAGACGCTGGGCGCCCTCATAGGTCCCCAAACCCAGCGCCACCAGCAGCAACGGCCAGCCGAGGCGCTTGAAACCACGCCCAAGGCCACCAAAATCCGGCTTCGGCAGGCGCGCGGCCAGCGGTTCCTTGGCCACCATCCGGCTGGCACCACGCGCAGCGATAGGCTGGCGCCGGCTGGCGCCTCCTATTGGCTGCGAGTGGTGACGGAGGGTGGCGACCATGGCTTAACCCCTCGCCTCGACGCTGTCGGCCAGGATCGCCAGCACCAGCTGCTGGAAGTCCAGACCGGCGGCACGCGCGGCCATCGGTACCAGGCTGTGATCGGTCATGCCCGGCACGGTGTTGACTTCCAGCAGCCAGAACTGGCCGTTGGCGTCCTGCATCACATCGGCGCGGGCCCAGCCCTGAGTGCCCACGGCCTCGCAAGCGCGCGTGGTCAGCGCCTTCAGCTCCGCCTCCTTGTCGGCCGACAGGCCGCAGGGGATGCGGTACTGGGTGTCACTGGCCAGGTACTTGGCGTCGTAGTCGTAGAAGCTGTGCGGGGTGCCCAGGCCGATCGGCGGCAGCACCTGACCGCGCAGCATGGCCACGGTGAACTCGGGGCCGGCGATCCACTGCTCGACCAGCACCTGCGAGTCGTACTGGCTGGCGTCCTTCCAGGCGGCGATCAGCGCGTCGACATCGGCGACCTTGGCCATGCCGATGCTGGAACCTTCGTGCGCCGGTTTGACGATCAGCGGGAAGCCCAGCGCGGCGGCGGCCGCGCGGCAATCCGCCTCGCTGGCCAGCACCGCATGGTTGGGCGTCGGCAGCCCCAGGCTCAGCCACACGCGCTTGGTGCGCAGCTTGTCCATGGCCAGGGCCGAGGCGAGGATGCCGCTGCCGGTGTAGGGGATGCCGGCGCATTCCAGCAGGCCCTGCATGGAACCGTCCTCGCCGCCGCGGCCATGCAGCACGATAAAGGCGCGATCGATCTTCTCGGCGGCCAGGCGCTGCAGGAAGTCGTCACCGACGTCGATGCCGAAGGCATCCACGCCGGCGCTCTGCAGCGCTTCCAGCACGGCGGCGCCGGACTTCAGCGATACCGCGCGCTCGGCGCTCTTGCCGCCAAACAGCACGGCGACGCGACCGAAGGCCTTGGGATCGAGGGAGGAATGCAGGCTCATTTCACGTCACCTTGGAACAGCGGGTGCTTGATCAGTTGCGGGGCCACGCCGCCGATGTCACCGGCGCCCTGACACAGCAGGATGTCGCCGGCACGCAGCAGCGGTTTGATGATGGGGGCGAGGTCGACACCCCGCTCGACGTAGATCGGGTCGAGCTGGCCGCGCTGGCGGATGCTGTGGCACAGGTGACGGCTGTCGGCACCGGGAATCGGTTCCTCGCCGGCCGGGTACACCTCCATCAGCAGCAGCACGTTGGCGTCGCCCAACACCTGCACGAAGTCCTCGTAGAGGTCGCGGGTACGGCTGTAGCGGTGCGGCTGGTACAGGATCACCAGGCGACGCTCGGCCCAGCCGCCGCGCACGGCCTTGATCACCGCGGCGACTTCGCGCGGGTGGTGGCCGTAATCGTCGACCAGCATCACGCTGCCACCGTCCACCGGCAGTTCGCCGTACACCTGGAAGCGCCGGCCGACGCCCTGGAAGCCCGAAAGGCCCTGGACGATGGCGGCATCCTCGATGCCTTCGTCGGTGGCGATGGCGATGGTCGCCAGTGCGTTCAATACATTGTGGTTGCCGGGCATGTTCACCGACACGTCAAGCGGCTCGCGATCGCGGCGCAGCGCGGTGAAGTGGGTGCGCATGCCTTCCTGACGCACATTGATGGCGCGTACGTCGGCATCTTCCGAGAAGCCGTAGGTCACGGTCGGGCGGGCCACCTGCGGCAGCAGCTCGCGCACCACCGGGTCATCCACACAGAGCACGGCCAGGCCGTAGAACGGCAGGTTGTGCAGGAACTCGACGAAGGTCTTCTTCAGTACATTGAAGTCGCCGCCGTAGGTGCTCATGTGGTCGGCGTCGATATTGGTGACCACCGAAACCATCGGCTGCAGGTGCAGGAAGCTGGCGTCGCTCTCGTCCGCCTCGGCGATCAGGTAGCGGCTGCTGCCCAGCTGGGCATTGGTGCCGGCAGCGTTCAGACGGCCGCCGATGACGAAGGTCGGGTCCAGGCCGCCGGCGGCGAATACCGACGCCAGCAAGCTGGTGGTAGTGGTCTTGCCGTGGGTGCCGGCCACGGCCACACCGTGGCGATAGCGCATCAGCTCGGCGAGCATCTCGGCGCGCGGCACCACCGGGATGCGGCGCTCCAGGGCGGTGGCCACTTCCGGGTTGGCGGTGTTGATGGCGCTGGACACTACCAGCACGTCGGCCTGCTCGGCATTCTCGGCACGGTGGCCGATGAACACGGTGGCACCGAAGCTTTCCAGGCGCTCGGTCACGGCCGAGGCCTTGAGGTCCGAGCCGGACACTTCGTAGCCCAGGTTCAGCAGCACCTCGGCAATGCCGCACATGCCGGCGCCGCCGATACCGACGAAGTGGATGCGGCGGATGCGGCGCATGCGGCGGATTTCCGAACGGGCAGCGGCGGGAGACTTAGCCACGGGCCACCTCCAGGCAGATATCGACCACCGTACGGGTGGCGTCCGGTTTGGCCAGGGTGCGCGCGGTGCGGCCCATGGTCTTGAGTTTTTCAGGGTGCATCAGAACCTCGGTCAGCTGCGCGGCGAGCTTGTCCGCGTCAGTGGCATGTTGCGGCAGAAGGACGGCGGCGCCCTCCTTGGCCAGATAGTCGGCATTGCGGGTCTGGTGGTCGTCGATCGCGTGCGGCAGCGGCACCAGGAAGGACGGCAGGCCGGCGGCGGCCAGCTCGCTGACGGTCAGCGCACCGGCACGGCAGATCACCAGGTCGGCCCAGGCGTAGGCGCCGGCCATGTCCTTGATGAAGGGCGCGACCTCGGCTTCGACCGCGACTTCGCGATAACGCTCCGCGGTAACGGCGTCATGTTGCTTGCCCGCCTGATGGAACACCTTCGGACGCAAGTCGGCCGGCAGCTTGGCCAGCGCGGCGGGAATCAGCTTGTTCAGCGGCTCGGCGCCCAGGCTGCCGCCCAGCACCAGCAGGCGCGGCTTGCGACCCTTGAGGCTGTCGCGCGGCGTTTCCAGGAACAGCTCCTCACGCACCGGGTTACCGGTGGTGCGCAGCTTGGCAGCCTTACCGAAGGTGTTCGGGAAGGCCTCGCACACGCGCTTGGCAAAAGGCGCTAGGCTGCGGTTGGCGGTGCCGGCCACGGCGTTCTGCTCGTGAATCACCAGCGGCGCGCCATTCAGCCGTGCAGCCAGACCGCCGGGGCCGGTGACGTAGCCGCCCATGCCGAGCACGCAGACCGGCTGCAGCTCGCGCATCACTTTGCGCGCCTGGAACAGGGCGCGCACCAGCTGGAACGGCGCCTTGAGCAGCGACAGCTTGCCCTTGCCGCGCAGGCCGGAAACCTGGATCAGGTGCAGCGGCAGCCCGGCGGCCGGCACCAGCTCATTCTCGATGCCACGCGGCGTGCCCAGCCAGTGCACGGCATAGCCGCGCGCCTGGAACTCGCGGGCGCAGGCCAGCGCCGGGAATACGTGGCCGCCGGTGCCGCCGGCCATGATCAGGACGTTACCGCGCATGCTTGACCTCCTCGGTGTCGAAGAAGTCCGACTCGCTGAATTCGATGTCCTCGCTGCCCAGCGACGTACGCCGCTCCCACTCGATGCGCAGGAGCATGGCCAGGCTGACGCAGCAGATGATCAGGGAGCTGCCGCCGTAGCTGAGGAACGGCAGGGTCAGGCCCTTGGTCGGCAGCAGGCCGACGTTCACGCCGATATTGATCAGCACCTGGCCGATCCACTGGATGGCGATGCCATAGGCCACGTAGGCGGCGAAGAACTGCTTGGCCTTCTCGGCCCACAGGCCGATGTACAGGGCGCGCACGGCGACAAAGACGAACAGGCCGACGGTGATCAGCGCGCCGACCATGCCCAGTTCCTCGGCCAGCACGGCGAAGACGAAGTCGGTATGCGCCTCGGGCAGGTAGAACTGCTTCTGGATGCTGTTGCCCAGGCCAACGCCGAGCCACTCGCCGCGGCCGAAGGCGATCAGCGCCTGGCTCAGCTGGTAGCCGGCACCGTACTGGTCGGCCCAGGGGTCGACGAAGTTGGTCAGGCGCTCCAGGCGGTAGGCCTGGCTGGTCATGACGACGGCGCCGAGCACCAGCACGCAGGCGGCCAGCGGAATGAAACGCACCAGGTTGATGCCGCCGAGGAACAGCATGGCGATGCAGGAACCGACCAGCACCACGGTGGCGCCGAAGTCCGGCTCGGCCAGCAGCAGCACGGCCATCGGGCCGAGCACCAGCATCGGCTTGAGGAAGCCGGAGAGTTTTTCGCGCACTTCGTCCTGGCGCCGCACCAGATAGCCGGCGATGAACACCACGGTGAACAGCTTGGCCAGCTCGGACGGCTGCAGGTTGAACAGACCGAAGCCGATCCAGCGCTTGGCGCCGTTGACTTCGCGACCGATGCCGGGAATCAGCACCAGCACCAGCAGGGCAAAGGCGATCAGCAGCAGGCTGGCGCCGTAGCGCTGCCAGAAGGCCATGGGAATCAGCAGGGTGACCACGGCCGCGCTGATGCCGATGGCCAGGTAAATCAGGTGGCGGATCATGTGGTACAGCGGATTACCCGACAGCGCCGCGGCGACTTCCGAGCTGGCCGAGGTGATCATCACCAGGCCCAGGCCGAGCAGGGCCAGACAACCGGCCAGCAGCGGGAAGTCGAGGTCGATACCGCGGCGGGTGCGCAGCGGCGACGGAGCGGCGAACAGACGGGCAAGCAGGGTCATTGCAGGCCCTCCGCCGCCTGGGCGAACAGGCGCCCACGCTCTTCGAAGTTCTTGAACATGTCCAGGCTGGCGCAGGCTGGCGACAGCAGCACGGCGTCACCAGTCTGGGCCAGTTCGGCACAGCGCTGCACGGCCTCGTCCAGCGCCTTCACCCGCACCAGCGGTGCGGCGTCGCCCAGCGCGTCGGCGATCTGCTCGGCGTCGCGGCCGAGCAGCACCACGGCGCGGCAGAAGCGGGCCACCGGCGCCTTCAGTGCAGAGAAGTCGGCGCCCTTGCCGTCGCCACCGGCGATCAGCACCAG
Source organism: Aquipseudomonas alcaligenes (assembly GCF_900156545.1). Taxonomy (GTDB): domain Bacteria; phylum Pseudomonadota; class Gammaproteobacteria; order Pseudomonadales; family Pseudomonadaceae; genus Aquipseudomonas; species Aquipseudomonas alcaligenes_A. The sequence goes on along the minus strand of NZ_FTNW01000007.1, from coordinate 287,062 downwards.
CTTGCCGGCGATATCCGCGCCCAGGCCTTCGATGGCGGCCAGGGCGGCGCCGACGTTGGTGGCCTTGGAGTCGTCGTAGTAACCCACGCCACGCAGCTCGCGCACCCACTGGCAGCGGTGCGGCAGGCCGACAAAGCGACGCAGGGTGTCGAGCATGGCCTCGAACGGCAGGCCGACGGCGTGCCCCAGGGCCAGGGCCGCCAGGGCGTTGGATTGATTGTGCGCGCCACGGATCTTCAGTTCGGCGGTCGGCATCAGGGTCTCGAACTGGAAGGCCAGGTATTTCTCACCGCCCTCTTCGATCAGGCCGAAACGCTTGAAGTCCGGCTTGCCCAGGCCGAAAGTCCAGCATGGCACCTGGTCGGCGATCAGCGGACGCGACAAGGCGTCGTCGCGATTCACCACCACCTGGCGGGCACCGCGGAAGATGCGGTGTTTGGCCAGGTGGTACTGGGCCATGCCGTCATAGCGATCCATATGGTCTTCGCTGATGTTCAGGCAGGTGGCGACCTCGGCGCCCAGGCGCTCGGTGGTCTCCAGCTGGAAGCTGGACAGCTCCAGCACGTACAGCTCGACCTCGTCGCTGAGCAGGTCCAGCGCCGGGGTACCGATATTGCCTCCGACCGCGACCTTCCTGCCGGCCGCAGCCGCCATCTCACCGACCAGGGTGGTCACGGTGCTCTTGGCGTTGGAACCGGTAATGGCGACGATCGGCGCCTTGGCATGGCGGGTGAACAGGTCGATATCGCCGGACATCTTCACCCCACGGGCGGCCGCTTCGCGCAGCGCCGGGGTGGCCAGGGCCAGGCCGGGGCTCACGTAGAGCTCCGAGGCGCGGCACAGGAAGTCGACGTCCAGCTCGCCGCAGCGCACTTCCACCTCGGGGTAGTCGCGCTGCAGGGTCGCCAGCTCCGGCGGGTTCGCGCGGGTATCGGCCACGGCGAAGCGCACGCCCTGCTGCGCCAGGAAGCGCACCAGTGACATGCCGCTCTTGCCGAGGCCGACAACGATGCGGAACTGGTCGGAAGCGATCAGCGACACTCTCTATTACCTCAGCTTCAGGGTGGCCAGGCCGACCAGCACCAGGATCACGGTGATGATCCAGAAGCGCACGATCACACGCGGCTCCGGCCAGCCTTTGAGTTCGAAGTGGTGGTGGATCGGCGCCATGCGGAACACGCGCTTGCCGGTCAGCTTGAAGCTGGCGACCTGGATCATCACCGACAGGGTTTCCATGACGAACACGCCGCCCATGATGAACAGCACGATCTCCTGGCGGACGATCACGGCGATGGTGCCCAGCGCGGCACCGAGGGCCAGCGCACCGACGTCGCCCATGAACACCTGGGCCGGGTAAGTGTTGAACCAGAGGAAGCCGAGGCCGGCACCAACCAGCGCGGCGCAGAACACGATCAGCTCGCCGGCGCCCGGCACATAGGGAATCAGCAGGTATTCAGCGAATTTGATGTTGCCCGACAGGTAGCAGAAGATCGCCAGCGCGCCGGCCACCATCACGGTCGGCAGGATGGCCAGGCCGTCGAGGCCGTCGGTCAGGTTCACCGCGTTGCTGGTGCCGACGATGACGAAGTAGGTCAGCACCACGAAGCCGACGCCCAGCGGAATCGCCACGTCCTTCAGCACCGGCACGATCAGGGTGGTTTCCACCGGGCTCTGCGCTGTCATATAGAGGAAGATGGCGGCGGCCAGGCCGAAGACCGACTGCCAGAAATACTTCCAGCGGCTCGGCAGGCCGCGCGAGTTCTTCTCGATCACCTTGCGGTAGTCGTCGACCCAGCCGATGGCGCCGAACAGCAGGGTCACGGCCAGCACGGTCCACACGTAGCGGTTGGTCAGGTCGGCCCAGAGCAGGGTGCTGACGGCGATGGCGGTGAGGATCAGCGCGCCGCCCATGGTCGGCGTGCCCTTCTTCGACAGGTGAGACTGCGGGCCATCATTGCGCACGGCCTGGCCGATCTGACGGATCTGCAGGGTACGGATCATCCACGGACCGAGCCATAGCGACAGGGCCAGGGCGGTGAGCACGCCGAGGATGCCGCGCAGGGTCAGGTACTGGAAGACCCCGAAGCCGGTGTGGAACTGTTGCAGGTACTCCGCCAGCAGCAGCAGCATGATTAGTGAGCCTCCCCCGATACCCGATCCAGCAACGCATCGACGACCTTGTCCATCGCCGCGCTGCGCGAGCCTTTAATTAGAATTGTGGTGTTGCCCGACTCGGCGCGAAGCGCGTCGATCAGGCTGGCTTGATCGGCGAAATGACGGCCATTGGCACCGAAAGCCGCGACGGCATGTGCCATCAGCGGACCTACGGCATAGAGCGCATCGACCTTGCCTGCGGCATGGGCGCCGACGTCGCGATGGCCCTGCTCGGCCCATTCGCCCAACTCGCCCATGTCTCCCAGCACCAGGACGGTGCGGCCGGAGAAGGCGGCGAGTATATCTACTGCCGCGCACATGGACAGCGGGTTGGCGTTGTAACTGTCATCGATCACCCGCATGCCATTCGTCGCCAGCGCCGCTACGGCGCGGCCTTTGACCGGCTGCAGGCTTTCCAGCCCGGCCTTGATCCCGACCAGCGGCACGCCGAGGGCATGCGCAGCGGCAGCGGCAGCCAGGGCATTGGCCACGCTGTGCTCGCCGAGCAGGTTGAGCTGGATGCGCGCCTCGCCAGCCTTGCCGGCCAGGGCAAAGCCGACACAGCCACGGGCATCGCGCCAGAGTTCTGCGGCGTGCACGTCAGCCGCCTGATCCAGCAGGGCGAAGCTCAGCGCCCGACGGTCGCCATTGCGCACCTGCCAGGTGGCGAAGGCCTTGTCATCGCGATTGAGCACGGCGACACCCTGCCCGCCCAGACCTTCGAGGATTTCGCCCTTGGCCTGGACGATCTTTTCCGGCCCGCCGAACTCGCCGACATGGGCCAGCCCGGCATTGGTGATGATGGCCACGTCCGGGCGGGTCAGGCCGACCGTGTAGGCGATCTCGCCGACATGGTTGGCACCCAGCTCGATCACCGCGCCGACATGCTCAGGCGCCAGCTCCAGCAGGGTCAGCGGCGCGCCGAGGTCATTGTTCAGGTTGCCACGGGTAGCCAGCACCGGGCCGCCCAGACCAGCGCGCAGGATGCTGGCAAGCATCTCCTTGACCGTGGTCTTGCCGCTGGAGCCGGTGACGGCGGCCAGCGGCTTGTGGAAGGCTGCGCGATTGAGCGCGCCAAGCTGGCCGAGAGCGATGCGGGTGTCGTCCACCACCAGCTGGGGCAGCGCAGCGCCGGCTACCTCGCGCTGCACCAGGGCGGCGACGGCACCCTTGGCGGCGACATCGGCCAGGTAGTTATGGCCGTCGAAGTTCGGCCCGACCAGGGCGATGAACAGCTGGCCCGCCTCGATCCTGCGGCTGTCGGTGGACACGGCGGTAAACGCCACATCGGCACCCATCACGCGGGCGCCCAGGGCCTGCGCCACTTCGCTCAGCAGCAACGGCTTAAGCATGGGCGACCTCCCAGGCGGCCAGCGCCTTGGTGGTCTCGTCGAGGTCGGAGAAGGCATGGCGCACGCCGGCGATCTCCTGGTAATCCTCATGCCCCTTGCCGGCCAGCAGCACCACATCACCTACCTGCGCGGCAGCGATCAGGCGGGCGATGGCCTCGCCCCGACCATGGACGAATTCGACTGACTCGGGCTTGGCGAATCCGGCACGGATATCGGCGACGATCTGCGCCGGGTCTTCCGTACGCGGGTTGTCATCGGTGACCAGCACGGCATCGGCCAGGCGCTCGGCCACCGCAGCCATCAGCGGACGTTTGCCGCGGTCGCGATCGCCACCACAGCCAAACAGGCACAGCAGGCGACCGGTGACGTGCGGGCGCAAGGCCTCCAGCACCTTTTCCAGAGCATCCGGGGTGTGGGCGTAGTCGACCACCACCAGCGGCTGGTTCTGGCCACCAAAACGCTGCATGCGCCCGACCGGCCCCTGCAGCTGCGGCAGCACCTGCAGCACATCACCCAGCGGATAGCCGAGGCCGAGCAGGGCGCCGACCACGGCCAGCAGGTTGCTCAGGTTGAAACGACCGAGCAGCGGGCTGCGCAGCAGGCCTTCGCCCTGCGGCGTGACCAGGCTGGCCCGCACCCCGTGATCATCGAATTTGGCTTCGCGGCAGAACAGGTAGGCCGTGGCGTCGCTCAGGCTGTAGCCAATCAGGCGCGCCTCGGACTCGGCGGTTGCCAGCTGGCGACCGAAGTCATCGTCCAGGTTGATCACCCGGCACTTCAGGTCCGGCCAGGCGAACAGCTTGGCCTTGGCGGCGCCGTAGGCTTCCATCGAACCGTGGTAGTCCAGGTGATCGCGCGACAGGTTGGTGAACACCGCCACATCGAAGTCCAGCGCCGCGACGCGGCCCTGATCCAGACCGTGCGAAGAAACCTCCATGGCCACGGCGCGTGCGCCGGCCTGCTTGAGGTCGGCCAGGGTCGCCTGCACGGCGACCGGATCGGGCGTGGTGTGACGGCCGCTCTGCAGGGCGTCGTAGAAACCGGTGCCCAGGGTGCCGACGATGCCGCAGCGCTCGCCCAGCAGATCAAGGGCCTGCGCCACCAGTTGGCTGACGCTGGTCTTGCCATTGGTGCCGGTGACGCCGACCAGGCGCACACCGCGGCTCGGCTCGCCGTAGAAACGTCCGGCGATGGCCGACAGCTGGCCCGCCAGGCCCTTGATCGCCACCAGTTCGGCGCCCTTGGCGCTGACTACATTGGCGCCTTCGGCCTCGTAAGCCACGGCGGCGGCGCCACGGGCGATGGCATCGACAATGTGAGCACGGCCGTCCTGGGCCAGGCCCGGCACGGCGAGGAACAGGTCGCCCGGGCGCACCTTGCGGCTGTCCAGGGTCAGTTCACGGATCAGGGTCGCGCCGCTTGCCTGCGGCAGCAGTTGATTGAGGGGCATGGGCATCAGATTCGCCCTCCCGGTGTGGCGGCCGCAGCGGCAGTCTGCGGCTGCGCCGCGGCCGGTGCGACCGGCGGCGGCAGGTTGTCAGGGGTAATGTTCATCAGACGCAGCGAGCCAGCCATGACCTTGCTGAACACCGGTGCAGAGACCAGGCCGCCGAAGTAGCCGCCTTTGCTCGGCTCGTCGATCACCACCATCATGGCGATACGAGGGTTGGTGCTGGGAGCGAAGCCGGCAAACATCGAGCGATAGGCGTTCTCGGTATAACCCTTGGTGCCGACACTGGCCTTGCGCGCCGTACCGCTCTTGCCGGAGACGTGGTAGCCCGGAACCTGGGCGCGGAACACGCCGCGCGGCGCCTCGACGACCTGCTGCAGCATCATCTGCAGGTTCTTGGCCACCTCCGGCGGAACCACCTGGGCACCCACCGGCTGGCGGTCGACGCGAGTCATGGACAGCGGCAGCACCTGACCGTTGTTGGCCAGGGTGGCATAGGCATGGGCCAGCTGGATGGCAGTCACCGACACGCCGTAGCCATAGGACAGGGTGGCAGTCTCGGCCTTGCGCCACTCGCGGTGGTTTGGCAGCTCGCCAACGCGCTCACCCGGGAAGCCCAGCCCGGTGTCCTGGCCGAAGCCGACCTTGGCCATCATGTCGTGGATGGTCTCGCCACCGATATCGAAGGCGATCTTGCTCATGCCGACGTTGGACGAGTTGATCAGGATACCGGTCAGGTCGAGGATTGGCCCCTGGGTCTTGGACACGTCCTTGATGGTGTAGCGACCGATCTGCAGCGAGCCCGGGTAGACCTCGACCTTGTCCTCCGGCTTCCAGCGCCCGGTCTGCAGGGCGGCGGCCATGGAGATCGGCTTGACGGTGGAACCCGGCTCGAACACGTCGATCATGGCGCGGTTGCGCATGGCCGCCGGCTGCAGGTTGCGGCGGTTGTTCGGGTTGTAGGAAGGCTGGTTGACCATGGCGAGGATCTCGCCGGTCTTCACGTCGATCATCACCAGGCTGCCGGCCTTGGCACCCTGTTCGATCAGCGCATTGCGCAGTTCGCGGTGGGCCAGGTACTGCAGGCGCAGGTCGATGGACAGGGCCAGGGTCTTGCCGGCCTTGGCGTTCTGGGTGACCTGCACGTCCTTGATCAGGCGACCACGACGATCCTTGAGCACCTGGCGCTTGCCCGGCACGCCGGCCAGCCACTCCTCGAAGGCCAGCTCGACGCCCTCACGCCCCTTATCGTCGACATCAGTGAAGCCGACCACATGGGCCGTGACTTCGCCCGCCGGATAGAAGCGGCGGAACTCTTCCAGGCCATAAACGCCCGGCACCTTGAGGTCGAGGATGCGCTGGCCCTGCTCCGGCGTGAGACCACGCACCAGGTACATGAACTCGCGGTCCTGGGCCTGGGTCAGGCGCCGGGAGAAGGAGCCAGGCTCCTGCCCCAGGGCAGCCGCCAGGTCGCCCCAGCGCTCCTGCGCCTTGAACAGCTCCTTACCATTGGCCCACAGGGTAGTGACCGGAGTACTGACGGCCAGCGGCTCGCCGTTGCGGTCGGTGATCAGGCCGCGGTGTGCGGGGATCGGGATATGCCGCACGCTGCGCGCATCGCCATGGGCCTGCAGGAAGTCATGGTCGATCACATGCAGATCGACGATACGCCAGACGATGGCACCCACCATCAGCGCCAGCAGCGCCAGCACCAGGCGGAAACGCCAGGGATAGAGAGCGCCTTCGAGACCGATCATGGCGCCACCATCTGCACTTCGGTCGGCTCGGGGATGCGCATCTTCAGCTGCCCAGCAGCCAGGGCCTCGATACGGTTGTGCGCGGTCCAGGTGCTCTGCTCAAGCACCAGGCGCCCCCATTCGGCCTGGATCTTGTCGCGCACGCTGAGCTCGGTATAGAGCGCATTGAGCAGCTGGCGATTCCAGTGCGCGCTGTAGGCGACCGCAATGGCCGACAGCAGCACGGCAGCGAACAGCAGCACCAGCAGCAAGGTGCCGGGCGGCAGCGGCTTGGCGTACAGGCGGCTCAACGCAGCTTCTCCGCCACGCGCATCACCGCGCTGCGCGAGCGCGGATTGGCCTTGAGCTCGGCTTCGCCGGCATAGATGGGCTTGCCCAGCAGCTTCAGGCGCGGCTCGAAGGCCTTGGGAATGATCGGCAGGTCGCGCGGCAGGTTGTCCGCTTCGCCCTTGGCCTGACGCTTCATGAACTGTTTGACGATGCGATCTTCCAGCGAATGGAAGCTGATCACCACCAGACGCCCGCCGACCGCCAGGGCCTCCAGCGCCGCGTCGAGGCCGCGCTCGAGGTCGCCCAATTCGTTGTTGACGTGGATGCGCAACCCCTGGAAGGCACGGGTCGCCGGATTCTTGCCCTTTTCCCAAGCCGGATTGGCATCGGTGAGCACCTGCGCCAGGTCGGCGGTGCGTTCGAATGGCTTGAGCTCACGACGCTCGACCACGGCACGCGCCATGCGCTTGGCAAAACGCTCCTCGCCGTACTCCTTGAACACCCGGGCAATCTCGTCGGCGCTGGCGCTGGCGATGAACTGGGCTGCACTGATGCCGGCATCCGGGTTCATGCGCATGTCCAGCGGGCCGTCGTTGAGGAAGCTGAAGCCGCGCTCGGCATCGTCCAGCTGCGGCGAGGACACCCCGAGGTCGAGCAGCAGACCGTCGACCTTGCCCAGCAGGCCGCGCGCGACTGCTTCTTCACCGAGGTCGGCGAAGCTGCGCTGTACAACGACGAAGCGGCCGTCTTCGGCCGCCAGTGCATTCCCCGTCGCGATCGCCTGTGGATCCTTGTCGAATCCAAGCAGCCGACCGTCTGGCCCGAGCCTTTCAAGGATCAGCCGACTGTGCCCTCCGCGCCCGAAGGTGCCATCCATGTAGCAGCCATCGGCGCGCACGGCGAGGGCCTCGACGGCCTCGTCGAGCAGCACGGTGATATGGCGGAAGCTGCTGGTCATGGTCACAGGATCAGATCACGCAAGTCGTCCGGCAGGGCACCGGGCTGTTTGATGGCAGCCAGGTCGGCGTCGGCAAGCGCGTTCCAGGCATCTTCGTTCCACAGTTGGAATTTGTTCAGTTGGCCGACCAGCATCGCGTGCTTGTCCAGGCCGGCATGGGCGCGTAGGCGCGGCGGCACGAGGAAACGACCACTGCCGTCCAGCTCGATGTCCACGGCGTTGCCGATCAGCAGGCGCTGCAGGCGGCGGGTCTCTTCGCGCAGGGAGGGCAGGTCACGCAGCTTGGCCTCGATCAGCTCCCACTCGGGCAGGGGATAGACACACAGGCAGGGGTCGACGGCATCGATGGTGACGATGAGCTGACCGCCACAACGCACAACGAGCTCGTCGCGATACCGACTTGGCATCGCGAGTCGCCCTTTGGCGTCGAGACTGATGGCGTTAGCTCCACGAAACAAGGCTGCGCTTCCCCACTGTTATTAGCTTTCCATGCCCTTTTGACCCACTTTTTTCCACTTTGTACCACTTCGGCACACTATAGGAATGCACCAGCCCTAGCGTCAAGGCGCGCAAACTCGGAAAAATCCTTATAGGACGGTGATTTAGCGAACTAAGAGGGGCGTTTTGAGAGGAAAAACGAGGGTATTTTGAGGGCGAATTTCAGCGAGCTCAGGAAGCTAAACTTCGAACTTAAAGTAGTTTCTCAAGAGTAAGATTTTTTCGGTATTGAGAGGTGGAGCAGATAGAAGGGAAAGGTGGAGAGTCGATCTGTAAGCCGGGTTCTGTCGAGGACAGTCATTCCTCTACGACGCACATCGCTGTACGCCTCTAGCAACCTACCCGGTTCCAGCGCGGGCCACGCCGATGGAACCCTATTTGGTCTTGCTCCGAGTGGGGTTTGCCTAGCCACGGACTGTTACCAGCCGTGCGGTGCGCTCTTACCGCACCTTTTCACCCTTACCGGCGCCGAAACGCTTAGGCGGTTGTTTTCTGTGGCACTTTCCGTAGGCTCGCGCCTCCCAGGCGTTACCTGGCACTCCGCCCTATGGAGCCCGGACTTTCCTCCCCCTTCGATAAAGAAGGCAGCGACTGTCCGATCGACTCTCCGCCGCCAAGGGTAACGAGCCAGGCGCTTGAGGACAAGCTCAAGCGTCCTTCTGCCGATCGAGTGCAGCCTGGTACAGCAGATTTTTGCGCACCCCGGTGATCTCCGCCGCCAGTGCTGCCGCGCGCTTGAGCGGCAACTCGGCGAGCAGCAGATCGAGCACACGCAGCGCTTCACTGCTCACCGCCTCCTCGCCTTCCGGCGCCTGCCAGCCGGCGACCAGGATCACGCACTCGCCGCGCTGCTGATTGCTGTCGGCCGCCACCCAGTCATGCAGCTCACCCAGCGGCAGCCCCTTGAGTGTCTCGAAGGTCTTGGTCAGCTCACGCCCCAGCACCGCCTGGCGGTCCGCACTGAAGACATCGCGCATATCGGCCAGTGACTCCAGCAGGCGATGCGGCGCCTCGTAATAGATCAGCGTGCGCCCATCCTCGCGCACCTGCTCCAGACGCGACCGGCGCCCCACCGCCTTGGCCGGCAGAAAACCCTCGAAGCTGAAACGATCGGACGGCAAACCCGCCGCCGACAGCGCGGCGATCAGCGCGCAGGCGCCCGGCACCGGCACCACGCGGATACCGGCGGCGCGCGCCGCACGCACCAGGTGAAAGCCCGGATCGGAGATCAGCGGCGTGCCAGCATCGGAGATCAGCGCCACATCCTCGCCCGCCTGCAGGCGCGCGAGGAAACGCCCGCCCTGGTCACGCTCATTGTGTTCATGACAAGCCGCCAAAGGCGTGGCGATCCCAAAGTGCTGCAGCAGGCGCACCGAGTGACGGGTGTCCTCGGCGGCGATCAGCGCCACCTGGCCGAGAATGCGCAGCGCGCGCGCGCTGATGTCATCGAGATTGCCGATAGGCGTGGCCACCACATACAGGGTGCCGGCGGCAGCAGGAACGACGGAAGCACTCACGGACACACCTCAATTGCGCAAAGCGCGCATTGTAGCCCGTTTCAAGGTCTCGACATCGCGCCTGCCGCAGGGCTTGGGTACAATCCGCCTTCTTTCTGATCAGTACCAGGAACGTATTAGATGATCGCCTGCCTGCGCCCACTTTCCGCCCTCTGCCTCGCCGGCCTGCTCGCCGCCTGCGCCGGCTCGCCCTCGTCCAGCCTGGGCGAGCTGCCGCGTACACCGCAGGCGAGCATCGACCAGCTGCTGCAGCAGGCCAGCCAGAGCACGCCCGAGCAGGCGGCACTGCTGCGCCTGTCAGCCGCCGACCAGGCCTGGCGCCAGCAGGACATCGGTCGCGCCACGCGCATCCTCGATGAAGTGTCGCTGGACAGCCTTAAACCCGCCCAACAGGTGTTCGCCACCACCCTCGACGCCGAGCTGGCGATGGCCCGCAACAAACCCAAGAGCGCACTCAAGGCCCTGCAACACCCGAGCCTGGAGCGCCTGGCCGAACTGCCGGTGGATCAGCAGATCCGCACCCAGCTGGTCCAGGCTCGCGCCCTCGAAGCCGATGGCCAGACCCTGGCCGCCGCTCGCGAACGCGTATTCATCGCCCCGCTGCTGTCCGGCGAAGCCGCCCAGACCAACCATGAGACCATCTGGGCGCTGGTCTCCAGCCTGCCGCAGAGCCAGCTGATCAGTTCCGGCGACAGTGATCTGGACGGCTGGCTGAGCCTGGCCCTGGCCACCAAGAACGCCGGCACCCCGGACCAGCAGCTGGCCGCCATCGACACCTGGAAGAACCAGCACGCCGGCCACCCCGCGGCCGAACAGCTGCCGCAATCGCTGGGCAAACTGAAGGAGCTGGCCGGCCAGCCGCTGCAGAAGATCGCCTTGCTGCTGCCGCAGGAAGGTCAGCTGGCCTCGGTGGCCCGCGCCCTGCGCGACGGCTTCCTGGCCGCCCACTACCAGGCCCAGCAGGCCGGACAGAACCCACCGGAAGTACTGCTGTACGACAGTTCGCGCCTGTCCTCACTGGATGACTTCTACCGCCAGGCCCAGGCCGACGGCGTGCAACTGGTCGTCGGCCCGCTGGAGAAGCCGCTGGTCAAGCAGCTCAGCGAGCGCCCGCAGCTGCCGCTGACCACCCTGGCCCTGAACTACAGCGACGCCGGCCGCGAAGCGCCAGCTCAGCTATTCCAGTTCGGCCTGGCCGCCGAGGATGAAGCCCGCGAAGTGGCCCGTCGCGCCTGGGCCGATGGCATGCGCAGCGCCGTAGCCCTGGTACCGCAGGGCGAGTGGGGCAACCGCGTACTGGCCGCCTTCCAGCAGAGCTGGCAGGCCGCCGGCGGCAACCTGATCGCCGCCGAGCACGTCGACCAGCCGGTGGAGCTGGCCCAGCAGATCGCCGACCTGCTCCAGCTGCGCCAGAGCGAAGCGCGCGCCAAGCGCCTGCAGAGCACCCTGGGTACCCCGCTGGCCGCCCTGCCCGCGCGCCGCCAGGACATCGACTTCATTTTCCTCGCCGCCACCCCGCAGCAGGCTCAGCAGATCAAACCGACCCTGGCCTTCCAGTACGCCGGCGACCTGCCCGTGTATGCCACCTCGCACCTCTACACCGGTGGACAGAACCCGACGCAGTACCAGGATCTGGAAGGCATCCGCTTCTGCGAAACTCCCTGGCTGCTGGACGCCAACGATCCGCTGCGCCAGCAGGTCGACCAGCAGTGGCCGCAGGCCGCCGGCAGCCTCGGCCGCCTCTACGCCATGGGCGTCGACGCCTTCCGCCTGGCCCCGCGCCTGAGCCAGCTCAAGGCCCTGCCGGACAGCCGCGTCGAAGGCCTCTCCGGCAACCTCAGCCTGAACCAGGCCCAGCGCATCGAGCGCCAACTGCCCTGGGCCGAGTTCCGCGGCGGTCAGGTTCAGCGCCTGCCGGACGCCGTCAATTAACCGCAACCAGGACAGTGGTCGCGCGGCCGAGGCACTGGCCTGCGACCACTTGCAGAAGCACGGCCTGCGCCTGCTGGCGCAGAACTGGAGCTGCCGCGGCGGTGAGCTCGATCTGGTCATGCTCGACGGCGATACAGTAGTATTCGTCGAAGTCCGCTACCGCAAGCACGCTGCCTGGGGCGGCGCGCTTGAGAGCGTCGACGGGCGCAAGCGCCAGCGCCTGATTCTCGCCGCAGAACTGTTCCTGCAACGCGAGAGCCGCTGGGGAAAGCAACCCTGTCGCTTCGATGTGGTGGCGATAGGCCCCGGCACTACCGGGCTCAACTGGCTACGCAACGCTTTCGAAACGTGAATAGGCCCGATCAAGGATTTCTAGTCGCCCGCGGCGTCTCCCTCAGGTACAACTCTTTTAATCACGCCCCGGCGACTTCCGACTCTTCCGGCTGTCTCATCAGCCAGCACACCTAAGGTCTTCCTCCCATGGATATGCAGAACCGCATTCGCCAGATGTTCCAGGCCAGCATCGACACCAAGCAGCAGGCTATGGAAGTCCTGGTCCCCTTCATCGAGCATGCCAGCCAGGTGATGGTCAATTCGCTGCTCAACGAGGGCAAGATCCTCTCCTGCGGCAATGGTGGCTCGGCCGGCGATGCCCAGCACTTCTCCTCCGAACTGCTCAACCGCTTCGAGCGCGAGCGCCCCAGCCTGCCGGCCATCGCCCTGACCACCGACAGCTCGACCATCACCTCGATCGCCAACGACTACAGCTACAACGAGGTGTTTTCCAAACAGATCCGCGCCCTCGGCCAGCCCGGCGACGTGCTGCTGGCGATCTCCACCAGCGGCAACTCGGCCAACGTGATCCAGGCCATCCAGGCCGCCCATGACCGCGAAATGCTGGTAGTGGCCCTGACCGGCCGCGACGGTGGTGGCATGGCCTCACTGCTGCTGCCGGAGGACGTGGAAATTCGCGTGCCCTCCAAGGTCACCGCACGCATCCAGGAAGTGCACCTGCTGGCCATCCATTGCCTGTGCGACCTGATCGACCGTCAACTGTTCGGGAGTGAAGAATGACCCGCAATCCGCTGATCCTCGTTACCCTTGCCCTCGGCCTGGTCCTGGGCGGCTGCAGCAACCGCAGCATCGGCAACAAGATCGACGACCAGTTCCTCGAACCCAATGTGGCCAATGCGATCTCCCGCAGCCACCCGGACCTCACCGGCCCCACCTCGCACATCGTGGTCACCGCCTACAATGGTGTGATCCTGCTGGCTGGCCAGACTCCGCGCGCCGACCTCAAGGAAAAGGCCGCGCAGGTGGCTAATGGCGTGCAGGGCGTCAAGAAGCTGCACAACGAACTTCAGGTACTACAGCCAACCAGCGCCCTGGCACGCAGCAACGACGCGCTGATTACCAGCAAGATCAAGACCCTGATGCTGGCCGATAGCAAGGTGCCGAGCGCCAAGGTCAAGGTGGTGACCGAGAACGGCATCGTCTATCTGATGGGACTGGTCACCCGCGCCGAAGGTGCCGCCGCCACCAACGTTGCATCCGGCGCCTCGGGCGTGCAGAAAATCGTCACCCTGTACCAGTACACCAACTGAGTCGCGCTCGCGACAGACATGAAAAAGGCGCTCCGCGGAGCGCCTTTTTTGTTTTCTACTTGACCACCTTCAGACTGGGTCGCCCGCTGGGCCGGGGCGGCTCATCGCCGGACGGGCCGTCACCATCAGGCTCCGGCCCCTCCTCGTCGTCATCCACCGGCGGCTCCAACTCGAACACCATGCCCTGGCCATTCTCCCGCGCATAGATCGCCAGCATGGCGCCAGAGGGGATGAACAGCGAATGGGCAACACCGCCGAAACGCCCCTCGAAGCTCACAGCCTCGTTATCCATGTGCAGATTGCGCACGGCACTGGGTGACACGTTGAGCACGATCTGGCCGTCGTTGGCATAGCCTGGCGGCACACGCACGCCCGGGAACTCGGCATTGACCAGCAGGTGCGGCGTACAGTCGTTGTCGACTATCCACTCGTAGAGGGCGCGCACCAGATAAGGACGACTGGAATTCATCTCGACTCTCCTCGGCTCAGCGCATGTCGCGCTCGACGGTGGACAGGCTGACCTGGAAGGCCTCGCGGGCAAACATCCGCTCCATGTAATCCAGCAATGGCTTGGCCGGGCGCGGCAGCTCGATACCCAGGCGCGGCAGGCGCCACAGGATCGGCAGCAGGCAGCAGTCCACCAGGCTCATTTCATCGCTGAGGAAGAACGGCTTGTCGGCAAACAGCGCCGATACGCCGGTCAGGCTCTCGCGCAGCTCCTTGCGCGCCAAAGCCCTGTCGGCCTCCTTGGTGCGCGAGTCCAGAATCAGGTCGACCAGCTTGACCCAGTCACGCTGGATACGATGCATCAGCAGGCGACTCTTGGCGCGGTCGACCGGATACACCGGCAACAGCGGCGGGTGCGGGTAGCGTTCGTCGAGATACTCCATCACCACGGTCGACTCGTACAACGCCAGGTCACGATCGACCAGGGTTGGCACGCCGCCGTAGGGATTGGCCTCGGCCAGCTTGGGTGGGCAGCGCCCGGCCTGGACATCGATGATCTCGGCACTGACCCCCTTCTCGGCCAGCACCAGGCGCACACGATGAGAATAGTGGTCGGCAGGGTCGGAATAACAGGCCAGCTTATTGGTCGCGGCCATGGCGTCCCTCCTGGTTTTTCGATATGGCAGAAACAGAAAGACGCACGCGCCCTTGAGGGGCGCGTGCGTCGACAGCGGTAACGCGATGGATCAGTGCACGTCCTTCCAGTATTCGCGCTTCAGCAGGTAGGCGAACACGAAGAAGAAGGCCAGGTACAGCAGCACATAGGTACCGATGCGCTGGCTCTCCAGCTTGACCGGGTTGGCCGAGTAGGCGAGGAAGGTCACTAGGTTGTGAATCTTCTCGTCGAACTCGGCTTCGCTCAGCTTGCCGGTCTCGGGCACCACGGTCAGCTGATCGCAGGCCTCATGAGTGATCGGCGCGCCGGTCAGCGGGTCGTACTGCTTCTTGCCATCCTCGACCACCTGAACCTGCTTGCAACCGATGACCTGGCGACCCTGCAGACCGACCAGCACGTTCGGCATGCCGACGTTCGGGAAGACCTTGTTGTTGGCGCCCAGCGGACGGGTCGGATCTTCGTAGAATGTACGCAGGTAGGTATACAGCCAGTCGGTACCACGCACACGGGCGACCAGGGTCAGGTCGGGCGGAGCCGCACCGAACCAGGCCTTGGCGTCTTCAGGCTGCATGCCGATCTTCATGTGGTCACCGATCTTGGCACCGGTAAACACCAGATTTTCCAGCATCAGCTCATGCGGAATACCGATGTCATCGGCAACCCGCTCATAGCGCTGGAATTTGGCACTGTGGCAGCCCATGCAGTAGTTGGCGAAGGTGCGCGCACCATCCTGCATGGCAACTTTGTCAGTGAAATCGATATCCACCTTGTCCAGGGGATAACCGCTGCCAGCGGCAAAAGCCAAGCCTGGCAGTAGAGCGAGAATCAGTGCGGCAAATTGCTTTTTCATCAGCCAGTCACCCTTTCCGGAACCGGTTTAGTCTTCTCCATCCGGGTGTAGAACGGCATCAGGATGAAGTAGGCGAAATACAGCGCAGTGCAGATCTGCGACAGCAGGGTACGACCCGGAGTCGGAGCCAGCACGCCCAGTACGCCAAGAATCACGAAGGAGATGCAGAAGATCACCAGCCAGACCTTGCTCATCCAGCCCTTGTAGCGCATGGACTTGACCGGGCTACGGTCGAGCCACGGCAGGACGAACAGGATGGCGATGGCAGCACCCATGGCAATCACGCCCAGCAGCTTGTCCGGCACGGCGCGCAAAATGGCGTAGTAAGGCGTGAAGTACCAAACCGGGGCAATGTGCTCAGGCGTCTTGAACGGGTTGGCCTGCTCGAAGTTGGGCTTCTCAAGGAAGTAGCCACCCATCTCCGGGAAGAAGAACACCACGGCACAGAAGACGAACAGGAAGACCACGACACCAACGATGTCCTTCACGGTGTAGTACGGGTGGAAGGCAATGCCGTCGACCGGTACGCCGTTGGCGTCCTTGTTCTTCTTGATGTCCACGCCGTCCGGGTTGTTCGAACCCACTTCGTGCAGCGCCAGGATGTGCAGCACGACCAGGCCAAGCAGGACGATCGGCAGAGCGATCACATGCAGGGCGAAGAAGCGGTTCAGGGTGATGCCCGAAATCAGGTAGTCACCACGGATCCACTGGGTCAGGTCATCGCCGATCACCGGGATGGCACCGAACAGCGAGATGATCACCTGGGCGCCCCAGTAGGACATCTGGCCCCACGGCAGCAGGTAGCCCATGAAGGCCTCGGCCATCAGGCACAGGTAGATCAGCATGCCGAAGATCCACACCAGCTCGCGCGGCTTCTGGTAGGAGCCGTAGAGCAGACCGCGGAACATGTGCAGGTAGACCACCACGAAGAACGCGGAGGCACCGGTGGAGTGCAGGTAGCGGATGATCCAGCCGTACTCCACGTCGCGCATGATGTACTCGACGGAAGCGAAGGCCTCCTCGGCGGACGGGGTGAAGCTCATGGTCAGCCAGATGCCGGTGAGGATCTGGTTGACCAGCACCAGCAGGGCCAGCGAGCCGAAGAAGTAGAAGAAGTTGAAGTTCTTCGGTGCGTAGTACTTGCTCAGATGGTCTTCCCACATCTTGGTCGCGGGGAAGCGCGCATCGATCCAGGCCATGAATTTTTCCATCATGCTTTCTCCTGGTCCACGCCGATGATGATGACTTCATCGGTTTCGTAGGAATGCGGCGGAACCGGCAGGTTCAGCGGCGCGGGCTGGGCCTTGTAGACACGACCGGCGAGATCGTAGCGCGAGCCGTGGCAAGGGCAGAAGTAACCACCGACCCAATCCGGGCCGAGGTCGGCCGGCGCCACTTCCGGACGGAAGGACGGAGCGCAGCCCAAGTGGGTGCACAGACCGACCAGTACCAGAATCTCCGGCTTGATGGCACGAGTCTTCTTGTCGACATAGGTCGGCTGCACAGATGCGGCAGATTCCGGATCGGCAACGCTACCTTCGATCTTGGTCAGGTTGGCCAGGATCTCCTCGGTACGGCGCACGATGAACACCGGCTGACCGCGCCACTCGGCGACCATCTGCTGGCCGGGTTCGACCTTGGCGATATTCACTTTCACCGGTGCGCCGGCCGCCTTGGCCTTGGCACTGGGGAACCATGACCCCACGAACGGAGTCGCAGCCCCCACCGCTCCGGCAGCACCAACCACCGAAGTGGCCGCCACCAGGAAGCGACGCCGGCCTGCATTCACGCCGTCATTGCTCATTCAGTCGTCTCCCATCAGCTTTGTGGCCTGTTGTCAGGCCTCTACTAAGTAATAAATCGGGCCGCACAAAATTTGCCGAATGGTAAAGAAAAGCCCCTTTTCTGACAAGGCAATTACCGGATACAAAATGCTCGCAGGCCTTGCAGATCGGGCTCTCCACCAATGCGACAGGTTGTCGCAGACAAAAACCGGGACAATAAAAAACGCCCAGTTCCAAACGGAACTGGGCGTCTTTGAACGTAGCAGCGAATTAACGCTTGGAGTACTGCGGACGCTTACGCGCTTTACGCAGACCCACTTTCTTACGCTCGACTTCACGGGCGTCACGAGTGACGTAGCCGGCTTTACGCAGCGGGCTGCGCAGGCTTTCGTCATACTCGATCAGAGCGCGAGTGATGCCGTGACGGATAGCACCGGCCTGACCACTGACACCACCACCGAGAACGGTGACGTAGATGTCGAACTTCTCGGTGGTCTCGGTCAGCTCCAGCGGCTGACGTACGACCATGCGAGCGGTCTCGCGGCCGAAGAAGTTATCCAGGCTGCGGTTGTTGATGGAGATCTTGCCAGTACCCGGGCGCAGGAATACGCGCGCGGTTGCGGTCTTGCGACGGCCAGTGCCGTAGTTTTGAGTCGCCGACATAATGAACTATTCCGTTAAATCTTCAGTTCTTGGGGCTGCTGAGCGGTGTGCGGGTGGTTGGCACCCTTGTACACCTTCAGCTTGCGATACATGTCGCGACCCAGCGGGTTCTTCGGCAGCATGCCCTTGACCGCGGTCTCGATCACGCGCTCGGGGGCCTTGGCGATCAGCTTCTCGAAGCTGATTTCCTTGATGCCGCCCGGGAAGCCGGAGTGCGAGTAGTACATCTTGTCGCTGGTCTTGGCGCCGGTGACACGCACCTGCTCGGCGTTGATCACGACGATGTAGTCGCCGGTATCAACGTGCGGGGTGTATTCCGGCTTGTGCTTGCCGCGCAGACGGCTGGCGATTTCGGTGGCCAGACGACCCAGGGTCTGACCTGCAGCGTCGACGACGTACCAGTCGCGCTTAACAGTTTCCGGTTTTGCAGTAAAAGTCTTCATTCGCTATAGCCTCAGGGGCCGCCCTGAAAATAAGACGGCGGATCTTACTGAATAGTGCTTGCTTTGACAAGGTCAAAGGCAGCCGGAAACAGACGCTATCGGGGGCTCGGGTCAGCGCGTCCGCCACGGCGGGGGTTTCGGTGGGCTAGGCATCCCCACCTTCCTTCTCGCACGGGCTAGGCATCCCCGCCGAGAAAGCCGCGGAATTATGCCGATTGCTGCAGAAATAGCAACCTGCTTTATGCTTGGCCTTTGCCGCTGAACCGAGGAGCAGCACATGGAATATCGCCAACTGGGCCGCAGCGATCTGCAGGTCAGCGCCCTGTGCCTGGGCAGCATGACCTGGGGCGAACAGAACAGCGAGGCCGAGGGCTTCGCCCAGATCGACCGCGCCAAGGCCTGCGGCATCAACTTCCTCGATACCGCAGAGATGTACCCGGTCCCGCCGCGCCGCGACACCTACGGCGCCACCGAACGCATCATCGGCAACTACTTCAAGGCCCGCGATGATCGCGCCGACTGGGTGCTGGCGAGCAAGGTGGCCGGCCCCGGCAACGGTATCGACTACATCCGCGGCGGCCAACTCAAGCACAACCGCCAGCACATAGTCGCGGCGCTGGACGACAGCCTCAAGCGCCTGCAGACCGACTGGATCGACCTCTACCAGCTGCACTGGCCGGAGCGCAGCACCAACTTCTTCGGCCAGCTCGGCTATCGCCACCAGGAACAGGACTTCACCCCGCTGCAGGAAACCCTGGAAGTGCTGGGTGAACAGGTCAAGGCCGGCAAGATCCGCCACATCGGCCTGTCCAACGAGACGGCCTGGGGCGCCATGAAGTACCTGCAACTGGCGGACCGGCTGGACCTGCCGCGCGCGGTGTCGATCCAGAACCCCTACAACCTGCTCAACCGCAGCTTCGAGGTCGGCCTGGCCGAGGTCGCCATGCGCGAACAGTGCGGGCTGCTGGCTTACTCGCCGCTGGCCTTTGGCATGCTCTCGGGCAAATACGAGAACGGCGCGCGCCCGGCCAATGCCCGCATCACCCTGTTCAGCCGCTTCGCCCGCTACACCAACCCGCAGGCCATCGCCGCCTGCAGCCGCTACGTAGCGCTGGCCAAGGAGCATGGGCTGGACCCGGCACAGATGGCCCTGGCCTTCGTCACCCGCCAGCCCTTCGTCACCAGCAACATCATCGGCGCCACCAGCCTGGAGCAACTGGAGAGCAACCTCGGCAGCCTGAGCCTGGAACTGAGCGACGAACTGCTGGACGCCATCGAGGCGATTCACCGCGAACAGCCCAACCCGGCGCCCTGAAACGAGAAAGCCCGGCCAGAGCCGGGCTTTTCGCATCCGCCGTCCTTACAGGGCGCGGCTGATGATTTCTTTCATGATCTCGTTGGTACCGGCATAGATGCGCTGTACCCGCGAGTCAGCCCAGGCGCGGGCGATCGGGTATTCCCACATGTAGCCGTAGCCGCCGTGCAACTGCACGCACTCGTCGATCACCTTGCACTGCAGGTCGGTGCCCCAGTACTTGAGCATCGCCGCGGTCGGCACATCGAGCTTCTTGTTCAAGTGCAGCTCCAGGCAGCGATCGACGAACACGCGACCGACCTGAATCTCGGTGGCCATTTCGGCCAGCTTGAAGCGGGTGTTCTGGAAATCCGCCACCGCCCGGCCGAAGGCCTTGCGCTCGCGGGTGTAGTCCAGCGTCCACTTCAGCGCCGCCTCGGCCGAGGCAATGGCGCCGACGCCGACAGTCAGGCGCTCCTGCGGCAGTTCCTGCATCAGGTAGACGAAGCCCATACCCTCCTTGCCCAGCAGGTTGGCCTTGGGAATGCGCACATCCTGGAAGAACAGCTCGGAGGTGTCCTGCGCCTTCATGCCGACCTTCTCCAGGCGCTTGCCCTTGGAGAAACCGGGCGTCTTGGCATCCACCAGGAACAGGCTGATGCCCTTGGCGCCCGCCTTGGCATCGGTCTTGGCCACGACGATGACCAGGTCGGCCAGCCAGCCGTTGGTGATGAAGGTCTTCGAACCGTTGATCACATACTCGTCACCATCCAGCACGGCGGTGGTCTTCACCCCCTGCAGGTCGGAGCCGGTACCCGGCTCGGTCATGGCGATGGCGGTAACCAGCTCGCCACTGACCAGCTTGGGCAGGTAGTACTGTTTCTGCTCTTCATTGCCGTAATGCAGGATGTAGGGCGCGACGATATCCGAGTGCAGGGAGAAGCCGACACCGGTCAGGCCCAGGCGCGCCTGCTCCTCAATCACCACAGCGCTGTAGAGGAAGTCCGCGGCCATGCCACCGTACTCCTCCGGGATGTGCGAGCAGAGCATGCCGGCCTCGCCCGCCTTGTTCCACAACGCGCGGTCGATATGACCATCCTTCTCCCATTGCGCATGGAAGGGCACGGCCTCCTGCTCGAAGAACTTGCGCACGGACTCGCGGAACAGCTCGTGCTCGGGGCTGAACAGGGTTCTTGGAATCATTGTTACACCTGTATCTGAGTGGTCATTGGGTGAGACCCACTCTAGGCCAGGGCTCGTGCCGGCGGCACTGGACACATGCGACAAAAAATAAGACGATCCAGCCACCTGATGACCGTTTAATCACTAATAAGAACAATAGCAATGTCGCCCATACGCATCGCCATACTCGCTACCGATGGCGTGTTCGCCGCCACCCTGATGCAGGCGCGCGATTTCTTCCACATGGCCGGGCTGCGCCACAGCAAGCAGCAGGGCCTGGGCCCCACATCCGCCTTCCAGATCCGCGTGGTCAGCCCGGACGGACAGGCGGTGACCAGTTTCAGCGAGGCAGTGATCCCGGTGGATGGCCACCTGGGCGAGGCCGAGGTAATCATCCTGCCGGCCTTCTGGGGCGATTTCGACGCTCTCTGCCGACGCTGCCCCGAGGTGCTGCCCTGGCTGCGTGAACGGCACGCCGCCGGCAGCGCCATCTGCGGCGAGGCCACCGGGGTCTTCTGGATGGCCCAGGCCGGCCTGCTCGATGGCAAGGAAGCGACCACCTACTGGCGCTTTTTCCGCGAATTCGCCGAGCGCTTCCCGCGCGTGCTGCTGAACCAGGACAAGCACCTATCGGACGCCGACAACCTGTACTGCGCCGGCGGCGTGACCTCGGCCTGCGACCTCTACATCTACCTGATCGAACGCTACTGCGGCGCCGGCATCGCCCAGGGCGTGGCGCGCGACATCCTCTATGAGACCCAGCGCAGCTACAGCCCGGGACGTATCGGCTTCGGCGGGCAGAAGCTGCACCAGGACGTGGCCATCCTGCAGGTACAGCAGTGGCTGGAAGAGCATTTCGCCGAGAAGTTCCGCATCGAGGACGTGGCGCGCCAGCACGGCATGAGCATCCGCAACTTCATGCGGCGCTTTCAGGCGGCGACAGGCGACAAGCCGCTGCACTACCTGCAGCGCCTGCGTATCGAAACGGCCAAGGGCCTGCTCTCCTCTACCCGCAAGAGCATCAAGACCATCAGCTACGAGGTCGGCTACGACGACGCCAGCTTCTTCGCCCGCCTGTTCCGCCAGCACGCCGAGCTGTCGCCGAACCAATACCGCAGACAGTTCCAGCACAAGGACGGCGCCTGAAGGGCAGTTGATGCGTAGGGCGGATGAAACCCGCAAACCGGCTCGCGGGTTTCACCCGCCCTACAAACCAAAACGCCGCGCCTCTCAGAAGGAAGGCGCGGCGTTTTTCTGACCAACCCGGGGCTGGCGTTACGGCTTGTGCGGGCGCGAGAGGAACTCGTGCGACTGCATCTCCAGCAGGCGGCTGAGGGTGCGCTGGAACTCGAAGTTCAGGCGGCCGCCGCTGTACAGGTCCTTCAGCTCCACCTCGGCGGAGATGATCAGCTTGACGTTGCGGTCGTAGAACTCGTCGACAAGATTGATGAAGCGCCGCGCCATGTCGTCCTTGGCCACGCTCATCTGCTCGACATTGGACAGGATCACCGCATGGTAGATCTTGCCCAGCTCGATATAGTCGTTCTGGCTGCGCGGGCCGTCGCACAGCTCGCGGAAGTCGAACCAGGCGATATCGTCGCCCTCCTTGCGCGCCACGATCGGGCGGTTCTCGATCATCAGCGTCTTGTTCTCTTCCACCGAGCAGTGCTCCGGCAGCAGGCTGCGGAAGCTCTTTTCCAGGCTGATCTCGGCCTCGGCGTCCAGCGGGAAGTGGAACAGCTCGGCCTGTTCCAGCGCGCGCAGGCGGTAGTCCACGCCGCTGTCGACGTTGACGATCTCGGTGTGCTCCTTGAGCAGCGCGATGGCCGGCAGGAAGCGCGCGCGCTGCAGGCCGTCGCGGTACAGACCGTCCGGCACGATGTTGGAGGTGGCCACCAGGCTCACGCCGTTCTTGAACAGCTCTTCCAGCAGGGTGGCGAGGATCATCGCGTCGGTGATGTCGCTGACGAAGAACTCGTCGAAGCAGATCACCCGCGCCTCGTCGGCGAAGCGCTTGCCGATGATCGTCAGCGGATTCTTCTCGCCCTTGAGGGTGCGCATTTCCTCGTGCACGCGCTTCATGAAGCGGTGGAAGTGGGTGCGCATCTTCTGCTCGAACGGCAGCGCATCGAAGAAGGTGTCGACCAGATAGGTCTTGCCGCGGCCGACGCCGCCCCAGAAGTAGATACCCTTGATCGGCCCCTGGCGCTTCTTGCCAAACAGCTTGCCGAGCAGGCCGGACGCCTTGGAATCGGCCACCAGCTCGTCGTACAGACGCTGCAGGTGACGCACGGCGTTTTCCTGTGCGGCATCGTGGAAGAAGTCCGGCCGCTTCAGATCGGCCTGATAACGCTCAAGAGGAGTCATGCTGGGAACTTCGGTAACAAAAACGGGGCGGTCACTTTAGCGACGCACCCCGTGCTTGGCAATCATGCCGTGCGCTTCATTCCTGCGGCGCGAGCGCCTCATGCAGGCGGGCGATGGCCTGCTGCAGCGCGCCGGCATCGGCGAAGGCCGGGCTGTCGCCGATCTGCTCGTCGCCCAGCCACACCGAGAAGCTCAGCCCCTCGCTGCGCACATCCAGCTCGGCGCCGGACTGCAGGGCCTTGCTGGCCTGGCCGGCGGCCTTGCCATCGGCAAAGGACTTCGACAGCAGCAGCTGCTCGCCGGCGGCATCCAGCAGGCGGAAGCGGAAGCTGCCGTCGTCATCGCGGAAGCTGACGAAGCGCGCGCTCTTGGCCGCTTTCTTCTTCTCGCCACCCGCCACCTGCACCTGCTCACGGAACGAGCGCAGGCCGACCGCCTCGCGCAGCTCGCCGAGGAACGGGGTGGCGATCCTGCGTGCCTTGGCCGCGCCGGCGAGGAGGATGTCCTCCAGGTCGGCGGGACGGGCGATCAGCGCGTTGTAGCGCTCGCGCGCCTCACCCAGTTCGTTTTCCAGCAGCTGATACAGGCGGTTCTTCGCCTCCCCCCAGGCCAGGCCGCCTTCCAGCTCGGCGCGGAACTCGGCCTGCTGCGCCTGGCTGGCGAAAGCCTGGTACAGGGTGAACAGGTGCGAGCCGTCGGCGTCCTTGGGCTCGCCCGGCAACTTGGAGTCAGTGACGATGCGGGCGATGGCATCCTTCAGCTGCTTGGCCGTGCCGAACAGCGGGATGGTGTTGTCGTAGCTCTTGCTCATCTTGCGCCCGTCGAGGCCGGGCAGGGTCGCCACTTCTTCCTCGATCACCGCTTCCGGCAGGGTGAACAGCTCGCGGCCCTGGCCGAACAGGTGGTTGAAGCGCTGGCCGATGTCGCGCGCCATTTCCACGTGCTGGATCTGGTCGCGGCCGACCGGCACCTTATGCGCGTTGAACATCAGGATGTCCGCCGCCATCAGCACCGGGTAGCTGAACAGGCCCATGGTCACGCCGGCATCCGGGTCTTCGCCGGCCTCGACATTCTTGTCCACCGAGGCCTTGTAGGCATGGGCGCGGTTGAGCAGGCCCTTGCCGGCGACACAGGTGAGCAGCCAGCACAGCTCGGGGATCTCGGGAATATCGGACTGGCGATAGAAAGTCGCCTTGTCGGTATCCAGCCCCAGCGCCAGCCAGGTGGCAGCGATCTCCAGGCGCGAACGCTGGATGCGTGCCGGGTCGTCGCACTTGATCAGCGCGTGGTAGTCGGCGAGGAAATAGAAGGAATCGGCGTCGGCGGCGCGGCTGGCAACGATGGCCGGGCGAATGGCGCCGGCGTAGTTGCCCAGGTGCGGGGTGCCGGTGGTGGTGATACCGGTGAGGATACGGGTGGTCATGTTCGCTTCAACTTATTGGATACGGGGCTGCACCAGGTCTTTCAGCTCGGGCAACTTGCCGTGAAAAAAGTGGCCGCATTCTGCCACTTTCAGCAGCTCATGGGCACGCGCCAGCCCAGCGGACCAGCCATAGACGTCCGCGGGCGCGATGACTTCATCCTGTTCGGGCTGAATTACCACGAGCTCGCCGCCCTGCGGCAGATGCTCTGGCTGCTGCAGGCGATGCACGGCCGGCGCCACCATGAACAGCCTGGGAATGGCCACGCCCTGGTCCTCCAGGCGCCCGGCCAGCGCACCGGCGACGAAGCCACCGAAGGAGAAACCGAGCAGGGTCAACGGCAGCTCGGGATACTGCGCGCGCAGCCAGTGCGCCACGGCCTCGGCATCGTCGACTTCGCCGCTGCCCATGTCATGACTGCCGGCACTGGCGCCAACACCGCGGTAGTTGAAGCGCAGGGTGTGATACCCCATGTCGCGCACCGCACGCTGCAGGGTGGAGACCACCTTGTTGAGCATGGTGCCACCCTGCACCGGGTTGGGATGGCAGATCAGGGCGACGCCACGGGCGTCCGGCACTTCACAGCAGAGGGCCTCGAGCGGGCCGCAGGGGCCGTCGATGGCAAGAGGGGTTTCGCGGATCAACAGCGGGAACTCCGTGACCCCGGGCGGGGTCGACACGTCTTGGTTAGGCACATCGCACAACAGGGCTTTGCCGCGGTATACAGCGCCGGCGAGAGCCGCTACCGTAAAACAAAGCCGCTTTCAGAGGAAGGACTCGTGGAACAATCGCTCACCCCCTGGCTGCTGCCCGCCTTGGCCCTGCTCGCCGGCATCGCCATCGGCTTCCTGGCCGCGCGCCTGCTGCCCAACGCTGCCCCTGGCCGCACCCAGCGCCAGCTGGACGACCTGCAGCAGCGCTTCGACAGCTACCAGAACGAGGTGGTGACCCACTTCAACACCACCGCCAGCCTGGTGAAGAAGCTCACCCAGAGCTACCAGGAAGTGCAGGAACACCTGTCCCAGGGCGCCAACCGCCTGGCCGCCGACGAACTGACCCGCCAGCGTCTGCTGGCTGCGCTGAACACCGATGAGAGCAAGGCCCCGCGCGAGCGCCTGACCCCGCCGAAGACCAATGAGGCCCCGAAGGACTACGCCCCCAAGGAGCCGGATGCGCCCGGCACTCTGGACGAGAGCTTCGGCCTCAAGCGCTGACCGACAGCCCCCAAAAGCCCCGCACTGGCGGGGCTTTTTTATGGGCATCAATCGCGGATGCGCCGGGCTTCGAACGCGCACAAAAAAGCCCCGCAATGCGGGGCTTTTTCGATCCGGCAGGCTTAGATGGCGCCGCGACTGCGCAGCAGATCAAGCACCTGCTTGACGCCCTCTTCCACCGACATAGCCTGGGTGTCGATCACCAGATCGGCATCCAGCGGGATGTCGTAGGGGAAGGACTCGCCCGGAATGTTGTCGCCACCGGCGGCATACAGACCTTGCGGATCGCGCTCGCGGCACACGGCCGGCGAAGCCTGGACGTAGACGGTGAGCAGACGCTCGCTGCCGATCAGCGCCTTGGCCTGTTCGCGGCCTTCGGCATCCGGCGCCACAAAGGCGGCCAGGGTCAGCAGGCCGGCTTCGTTGAACTGACGCGCCACGTGCGCCGCACGCCGCCAGTTTTCGGTGCGCCCGGCACGGTCCTGCGGCAGGCCCTTGTTCAGGTCATGACGCAGGTTCTGGCCATCCAGCACATACACGGCGCGGCCCATGTCGAACAGCTTACGCTCCACGGCATAGGCCAGAGTGCTTTTGCCGGCACCGGAGAGGCCCGAGAACAGCACGGTGGCCGGCTGCTGACCGAAGCGGGTGGCACGCTCCTCGGTGGAGACGTGGGCCAGCTTGCCGTGGTGGCCGCCGCCCTGAGCACCGACCGGATCGGCGATGATCATGCCGGCGCCAACGGTGCCATTGGTCAGGCGGTCGATGACGATGAAGGCACCGGTGGTGCGGTTGTGTTCGTAGCCATCGAGGGCAATCGGCGCATCCAGAGCGACCTTGACCCGGCCGATCTCGTTCAGCTGCAGGCTGCTGGCCGGACCCTGTTCCAGAGTGTTGACGTCGACGCGGTGGACGATGCTCGGGATCGAGCCCGGCACGTAGCTGGTGGCGCGCTTGATGTCGTATTTCTTGCCCGGCAGCATCGGCTCCTCGGCCATCCACACCAGCATGGCGTCGAAGCTGTCGGTGACCAGCGGACGGTTGTCGGCATGCACCAGCATGTCGCCGCGCGACACGTCGATCTCGTCTTCCAGGGTCAGGGTCACGGCCTGGCCCGGACCAGCCTGCTCCAGCTCACCCTCGAAGGTAACGATGGACTTGACCTTGCTGCCCTTGCCCGACGGCAGGGCCACCACTTCGTCGCCCTTGCGCACGATACCGCTGGCCAGGGTACCGGCGAAGCCACGGAAGTTCAGGTTCGGACGGTTGACGTACTGCACCGGGAAGCGCAGGTCGTCGAAGTTGCGGTCGCCGGCAACTTCCACAGTCTCGAGGATTTCCATCAGCGACTGACCGGTGTACCAGGGCGACTGTTCGCTCTTGTTCACCACGTTGTCGCCCTTGAGCGCGGACATCGGCACGAAGTGCAGCGAGGTCGGCTTGAGTGCGATGCCTTCGGCGAACTTCAGGTAGTCAGCCTTGATCTGCTCGAATACGCCCTGATCGAAGCCCTTGAGGTCCATCTTGTTGATGGCCACCACGATGTGCTTGATGCCCAGCAGGCTGGCAATGAAGCTGTGGCGCTTGGTCTGGGTCTGCACACCATAACGCGCGTCGATCAGGATGATCGCCAGGTCGCAGGTGGATGCACCGGTCGCCATGTTGCGGGTGTACTGCTCATGACCGGGGGTGTCGGCAATGATGAACTTGCGCTTGGCGGTGCTGAAGTAGCGGTACGCCACGTCGATGGTGATGCCCTGCTCGCGCTCGGCCTGCAGACCGTCCACCAGCAGCGCCAGGTCGACTTCATCGCCGGTGGTGCCGACCTTCTTGGAGTCCTTGGTGATGGCTTCCAGATGGTCTTCGTAGATCATCTTGGTGTCGTGCAGCAGGCGCCCGATCAGGGTGCTCTTGCCGTCATCGACGTTGCCGCAGGTGAGGAAGCGCAGCAGCTCTTTGCGTTCGTGCTGAGCCAGGTAGGCAACGATGTCCTGGCTGATCAGATCGGATTGATGGCTCATGATGCGGAATCCTTAGAAGTAGCCCTGACGTTTCTTTTCTTCCATCGAGCCGGCCTGGTCGTGGTCGATGACCCGGCCCTGGCGCTCGCTGGTCTTGGTCAGGAGCATTTCCTGGATGATGTCGGTCAGCGTGGTCGCCGTGGACTCCACCGCGCCGGTCAGCGGGTAGCAGCCAAGGGTACGGAAACGCACCATCTTCTTGGTGATACGGGCTTTTTCTTCGTCCGAGAGGTGCTCGAGGATACGATCGTCGTCGATCATGATCAGCGTACCGTTCTTCTCGATCACTTCGCGCTCGGCGGCGAAGTACAGCGGCACGATCGGGATCTGTTCCAGATAGATGTACTGCCAGATGTCCAGCTCGGTCCAGTTGGACAGCGGGAAGACGCGAATCGATTCGCCCTTCTTCACCTTGCCGTTGTACACGTTCCACAGCTCGGGACGCTGGTTCTTCGGGTCCCAGCGGTGCTTGCTGTCGCGGAAGGAATACACGCGTTCCTTGGCGCGGGATTTCTCTTCATCGCGGCGCGCGCCACCGAAGGCGGCGTCGAAGCCGTACTTGTCCAGCGCCTGCTTGAGACCCTCGGTCTTCATCACGTCGGTGTGCTTGGCACTGCCGTAGGTGAAGGGGTTCATGTCCTGCGCCACACCATCGGGGTTGATGTGGGTGATCAGCTCCAGACCGTACTCGTTGACCATCTTCTCGCGGAAGCGGTACATCTCCTGGAACTTCCAGCGGGTATCCACGTGCAGCACCGGGAACGGCAGCTTGCCGGGGAAGAACGCCTTGCGCGCCAGGTGCAGCATCACGGCGGAATCTTTACCGATGGAGTACAGCATCACCGGGTTGTCGAATTCGGCGGCCACTTCACGAATGATGTGGATGCTTTCCGCCTCTAGCTGTTTCAGGTGCGTCAGTTTGTCGAGCATGGCTACTCTCGAAATACAGGATAACGGCCGGCGGGCCGTGGACGAGGGCGCACTCTAGCACAGCGCCCTATTCTATTGAGGAGGCGTTTTAGATCGAAAAGATCTAGATTTATGCCCAAAAATCAGCGCCTTCCGGGCCTGGCGGGACCGCCCCAGCCGGGCTGCGTAAGAGCCCTCAGACGGGGTTCGGGCAGTCGATGAACAGATGCTCGATGGCGAAGCGCCGCGCCAGGTAGTCACCCAGAGCCTGCACGCCGTAGCGCTCGGTAGCGTGATGGCCGGCAGCGATGAAGCTGACGCCGTTCTCGCGGGCGCTGTGGAAAGTCTGCTCGGAGGCCTCGCCGGTGAGGAACAGGTCGACCCCGGCAGCGATGGCATCGTCGATATAGCCCTGACCGCCCCCGGTGCACCAACCGATGCGCCGTACCATGCCCGCACCTTCCACCAGCAGCGGCTCGCGCCCCAGCACCTCCTGCACCCGACGGGCGAAATCGCGGGCGGTCATGGGTTCGGCCAGCGAGCCGAGCAGGCCGACCACCTTGGGATTGTCCGGATCGAGCGGCCCCTCCACGGTAATCTCCAGCTGCCGCGCCAGCTGCACGTTGTTGCCGACTTCCGGGTGCAGGTCCAGCGGCAGGTGGTAGGCCAGCAGGCTGATGTCGTGCCCCAGCAGGGTCTGCAGCCGGCGCCGCTTCATACCGGTGACGCGCGCATCCTCACCCTTCCAGAAGTAGCCGTGGTGCACCAGCACCACGTCCGCCTCGGCCTCCACCGCGGCGTCCAGCAACGCCTGGCTGGCGGTCACGCCACTGATGATGCGGCGGACCTGCGGCCGCCCCTCGACTTGCAGGCCATTGGGGCAGTAGTCGGCGATGCGGGCGGCATTGAGAAAGCGGTCGGCTTCCTCCACCAGGGTGCTCAGGGCGATGGCCATGGGAATTCCTCGTCAAACTGTTGCCGGTGCTGCCCTTACTGCCGGCCGCACCTCTATAATGCCGCCACCTTAAGGGCCGCCTCGGGCCCTCGCAACCCTCAGGATTTCTCATCGATGCTCAAGGCCCTGCGCTTCCTTGGCTGGCCGCTGCTGGTCGGCCTGCTGCTGGCACTGCTGCTGATCCAGCGCTACCCGCAATGGGTCGGCCTGCCGGCCAACGAGGTAAACCTGCAGCAGGCGCCGCAGTACGGCATCGCCCAGGAGGGCCCGGTGTCCTACGCCGAGGCCGTCGGCCGCGCGGCACCGGCGGTGGCCAACCTGTACACCACCAAGATGGTCAGCAAGTCCACCCACCCGCTGCTGGAAGACCCGGTGTTCCGCCGCTTCTTCGGCGAAAACCTGCCCAAGCAGCGGCGCATGGAGTCGAGCCTGGGGTCGGCGGTGATCATGAGCCCGGAAGGCTACCTGCTGACCAATAACCACGTGGTAGCCGGCGCCGACCAGATCGTGGTGGCGCTCAAGGACGGCCGCGAAACTCTGGCCCGCCTGATCGGCAGCGACCCGGAAACCGACCTGGCGGTACTCAAGATCGACCTGAAGAACCTGCCAGCCATGACCCTGGGCCGCTCCGACCAGATCCAGATCGGCGACGTCACCCTGGCCATCGGAAACCCCTTCGGCGTCGGCCAGACCGTGACCATGGGCATCATCAGCGCCACCGGGCGCAACCAGCTGGGCCTGAATACCTACGAGGATTTCATCCAGACCGACGCGGCGATCAACCCAGGCAACTCCGGCGGCGCCCTGGTTGATGCCCATGGCAACCTGATCGGCATCAACACGGCGATCTTCTCCAAGTCCGGCGGCTCCCAGGGCATCGGCTTCGCCATCCCGGTCAAGCTGGCGCGCGAGGTGATGAAGGCCATCATCGAGCACGGCCAGGTGATCCGCGGCTGGCTGGGCATCGAAGTGCAGCCGCTGACCCCCGAACTGGCCGAATCCTTCGGCCTGCAGGGACGTGCCGGCATCCTGGTCGCCGGCATCTACCGCGGCGGCCCGGCGCAGAAGGCCGGCCTGCAGCCCGGCGACCTGATCCTGCGGATCGACGGCGAGCCCGCCGTCGATGGCCGGCGCTCGATGAACCAGGTGGCGCGCACCCAGCCTGGCGAACAGGTGGTGGTCGAGGTACTGCGCGCCGGCGAGCTGCTGGAGCTGACCACCGAGATCGGCCTCAGACCCCCGGCAGAAGTACAGGAGCAATGAAAAAGGCGCCCCGTGGGGCGCCTTTTTTTGTTTCCGGCCCGACTCAGAGCAACGAGCTCAGGGCGTCCAGCAGTGCCTGGTTCTGCTCCGGCGCACCGATGGTGATGCGCAGGAACTGGGCGATGCGCGCCTGCTTGAAGTGGCGCACGATCACGCCCTGCTCGCGCAGGCCGGCTGCCAGCGTGGCCGCATCGCGCTGCGGATGGCGGGCGAAGACGAAGTTGGCCGCCGAGGGCAGCACCTCGAAACCGTGGGCCTGCAGGCCGGCAACCACCGCCTCGCGACTGTCGATCACTTGCTGACAGGTGGCGCGGAAATAGTCTTCGTCCTCGAAGGCCGCCGCCGCGCCGACAATGGCCATGCGATCCAGCGGGTAGGAGTTGAAGCTGTTCTTGATCCGCTCCAGCGCCTCTATGAGGTCCGGGTGGCCGACCGCGATGCCGACCCGCAGGCCCGCCAGCGAACGCGACTTGGACAGGGTCTGGGTCACCAGCAGGTTCGGGTACTTGTGCACCAGCTTGATCGCCGTCTCGCCGCCGAAGTCGATATAGGCCTCGTCGACCAGCACCACGCTGTCCGGGCTGCCCTGCAGGATGCGCTCGATGGCGTCGAGCGGCAGCAGGCAGCCGGTCGGCGCGTTGGGATTGGGGAAGATGATGCCGCCGTTCGGCCGCGCATAGTCTTCGGGACGGATCTGGAACTGCTCGTCCAGCGCCAGCGCTTCATGCTGGATGCCGTACAGGCCGCAGTAGACCGGGTAGAAGCTGTAGGTCACGTCGGGGAACAGCAGCGGCTTGCCGTGCTGGAACAGGCCGTGGAAGGCGTGCGCCAGCACCTCGTCGGAACCGTTGCCGACGAACACCTCGGCAGTGCTCACGCCGTAATAATCGGCCACCGCCTGCTTGAGGCGATCGCTGTTGGGGTCCGGGTACAGGCGCAGGCTGTCGCCCAGCTCGGCCTGCATGGCGGCGATCGCCTTGGGCGACGGACCATAGGGGTTCTCGTTGGTGTTGAGCTTGACCAGCTTGGCCAGTTTCGGCTGCTCACCCGGCACGTAGGGCACCAGGTCCTTGACGAAGGGGCTCCAGAACTTGCTCATCCGCCCTTCTCTCCTCGAATTCGTTCGGTTTGCGTAGGGTGGAAAACTGCAAAGCGTTTTCCACCGGGCCTGGCGGTGGACAAGCAAAGCGTTGTCCACCCTACAAAAGCCCTCAGTTCTTGATGCGATACTCGGCGCTGCGCGCGTGGGCGGTCAGCGACTCGCCACGGGCCAGCACGGAGGCGACCTTGCCCAGCTCGGAAGCACCTTCGGCCGAGCAGTGGATGATCGACGAGCGCTTCTGGAAGTCGTACACGCCCAGCGGCGAGGAGAAGCGCGCGGTGCCGGAGGTTGGCAGCACGTGGTTGGGGCCGGCGCAGTAGTCGCCCAGCGCTTCCGCGGTGTAGCGGCCCATAAAGATGGCGCCGGCGTGGCGAATCTGCGGCAGGTACTGCTCGGGGTTTTCCACCGACAGCTCCAGGTGCTCCGGCGCAATGCGGTTGGCCACTTCGATGGCCTGGGCCATGTCGGCGACCTGGATCAGCGCGCCACGGCCCTCCAGCGAGGTACGCGCGATGGTCTCGCGCTCCAGGGTCGGCAGCAGACGGGCGATGCTCTCGGCCACGCGGTCGAGGAAGGCGACGTCCGGGCTGACCAGGATGGACTGCGCGTCCTCGTCGTGCTCGGCCTGGGAGAACAGGTCCATGGCGATCCAGTCCGGATCGGTCTGGCCGTCGCAGACCACGAGGATTTCCGAAGGACCGGCGATCATGTCGATGCCGACCTTGCCGAATACGTGGCGTTTGGCGGTGGCGACATAGATGTTGCCCGGGCCGACGATCTTGTCCACCGGCGGCACGCTCTCGGTACCATAGGCCAGCGCGGCCACGGCCTGGGCGCCGCCGATGGTGAACACGCGGTCGACCCCGGCCACGCAGGCGGCGGCGAGGACGATCTCGTTGATCTCGCCGCGCGGGGTCGGCACCACCATCACCACTTCCGGCACGCCGGCGACCTTGGCCGGGATGGCATTCATCAGCACCGACGAGGGGTAGGACGCCTTGCCGCCCGGCACATAGAGGCCGGCGCGGTCCAGCGGGGTGACCTTCTGGCCCAGCACGGTGCCGTCAGCCTCGGTGTAGGTCCAGGAGTCCTGGCGCTGGCGCTCGTGGTACAGGCGCACGCGCTCGGCGGCCTTTTCCAGGGCAACGCGCTGTTCGGCGCTGATGCGGGTCAGGGCCAGTTCCAGACGCTCGCGCGGCAGGATCAGCTCGGCCATGGACTGCGCCTCGACGCCATCGAAACGCTGGGTGAACTCGACCACGGCGGCATCGCCACGCTCGCGCACGGCCTGGATGATGTCCAGCACGCGCTGGTTGACCGCGTCGTCCGACACGCTTTCCCAGCTCAGCAGATGATCCAGATGACGCGCGAAGTCCTGGTCAGCGGCATTGAGTCGACGGATGGCGGTAGGAGCGGTCATAGCGGGCCTCTTAATTGGCAAATGCTCGGGCGTCGCTAGGCTACCAAGCCCACCGTATGGACGCCCGAGAAAAGTGGCTATGACACGGATAGGCAGACGCGACCGATGGTCGCGCCGATGGTATTAGCGTCGGTGGTCGAAAAATGCTCGTGCATTTTCGACATTCCCGCCATCCCTGGCGGTCATCGGGATTCGACCGCGCTGCGCAGGGTCTCGATCAGCGCCTGGATGCGGCCATGCTGCATCTTCATCGACGCCTTGTTGACGATCAGCCGCGAGCTGATGTGGGCGATCAGCTCCTGGGGTTCCAGACCGTTGGCACGCAGGGTGTTGCCGGTGTCGACCACGTCAATGATCTTGTCGGCCAGGCCGACCAGCGGCGCCAGCTCCATGGAGCCGTACAGCTTGATGATGTCGACCTGCCGGCCCTGCTCGGCGTAGTAACGCTTGGCCACGTTGACGAACTTGGTAGCCACGCGCAGGCGCCCTTTCGGCTCCGGCGCGCCGACCTTGCCGGCGGTCATCAGCTTGCAGTTGGCGATCTGCAGGTCCAGCGGCTCGTACAGGCCCTGGCCGCCGTACTCCATCAGCACGTCCTTGCCGGCCACGCCGAGGTCGGCGGCGCCGTGCTCGACATAGGTCGGCACGTCGGTGGCGCGCACGATCAGCAGCTGCACGTCATCCTGGGTGGTGGGGATGATCAGCTTGCGGCTCTTTTCCGGATTCTCGGTCGGCTCGATGCCGGCTGCGGCGAGCAGCGGCAGGGTGTCGTCGAGAATGCGGCCCTTGGACAGCGCAATGGTCAGCATGAAGCGGTTTCCTTAGAACAGTGGCCAGCCTGCATAGACCGGCCATTGGGCGGCGCTAGGCGCAGCCCAAATCAGCCCGGCACGCGGCGAATCTTGGCGCCGAGCAGCTGCAGTTTTTCCTCGATGCACTCGTAACCACGGTCGATGTGGTAGATGCGGTCGATCAGGGTTTCGCCCTCGGCCACCAGTGCGGCGATCACCAGGCTGGCGGAGGCACGCAGGTCGGTGGCCATCACCGGAGCGCCCTTGAGCGCCGGCACGCCGGTGACGATGGCGGTGTTGCCTTCGACCAGGATCTGCGCGCCCATGCGGTTCATCTCGTAGACGTGCATGAAGCGGTTCTCGAACACCGTCTCGATGACGGTGCCGGTGCCCTCGGCGATGGCGTTGAGGGAAATGAACTGGGCCTGCATGTCGGTCGGGAAGGCCGGGTACGGCGCGGTGCGCACGTTGACAGCCTTGGGACGCTTGCCCTTCATGTCCAGCTCGATCCAGTCCGGACCGGTGGTGATCTCGGCACCGGCTTCCTGCAGCTTGGCCAGCACGGCCTCGAGGATGGTCGGATCGGTGTCTTTCAACTTGACCCGGCCACCGGTGGCGGCCGCGGCTACCAGGTAGGTGCCGGTCTCGATACGGTCAGGCATCACACTGTAACGACCGCCACCGAGGCGCTCGACGCCGTCGATGACGATGGTGTCGGTGCCGGCGCCGCTGACCTTGCCGCCCATGGCATTGATGAAGTTGGCCAGGTCGACCACTTCCGGCTCACGCGCGGCGTTTTCCAGCACGGTGCGGCCCTTGGCCAGGGCGGCAGCCATCATGATGTTCTCGGTACCAGTCACGCTGACGATATCGAAGAAGAAGTGCGCGCCGCGCAGGCCGCCTTCCGGCGCCTTGGCCTTGATGTAGCCGCCTTCGACCAGGATTTCCGCCCCCATGGCTTCCAGGCCACGGATGTGCAGGTCGACCGGACGCGAGCCGATGGCGCAACCGCCGGGCAGCGCGACTTCGGCCTCACCGAAGCGGGCGACCATCGGGCCGAGTACCAGGATCGAGGCGCGCATGGTCTTGACCAATTCGTAGGGCGCGACCAGGGTCTTGATGGTGCTGGCGTCGACTTCAACCGAGAGCTTCTCGTCGATGATCGGCTGCACGCCCATGCGGCCGAAGAGCTCGATCATGGTGGTGATGTCGTGCAGGTGCGGCAGGTTGCACACGGTGACCGGGGTATCGGCCAGCAGGGTGGCGGCAAGGATCGGCAGCGCGGAGTTCTTCGCGCCGGAAATACGGATTTCGCCGTCGAGGCGGATACCGCCGGTGATGATCAGTTTGTCCATTCGGGTCTCGGGCTCAAGAACGCTCGGCCCAGGAGGCCTGGCTGAAGAATTTCATGGTCACGGCGTGGATGGCGCCACTGGCGATCCACTCGTTGAGGTGGGCATAGATCTGTTGCTGGCGCTTGACCGGGCTGAGCGCGGCCAGTTCGTCGCTGATCAGGTTCAGCTGGAAGTTGCAGCCTTCGCCTTCCACCTCGACACGGGTGTTGGGCAATTTGGCCTCAAGGAGGTTCTTAACTTCTACGGCCTGCATGCTCAACCTCGATCGGCGCAAAAGAATTCATGGGCGGGCCAAGGCTCGCGGGTCGGCAATCATACAAAAAAGCCCCCCGCCTGCGAAGCCCGGCAGACGGAGGGCTCTGCTGCGCGGTCAGGCCGGCAGGTCGAGCAGCTCGTGTAGACCGGAAACCCGGGCGATGCCCTGCATGTCCTGCGGCAGGCCGCGCACCTTGAGGCTCTTGCCGGCAGCCCTGGCATCACGCATGAAGGCGAGCAGCAGGGACAAACCGACGCTGCTGGATTTCTCCACGGCGGCACAGTCGAGGAGCAGAGCGCTGGCCGTACTGGCTGCAATCAGTTGCCGCCCCTGCTCACGCAGGGCCGGCCCGCTGCGATAGTCGAGTACACCGCTGAGCAGCAGCTCGCCGCCGGCGCCCTGACGAATGGCGGTCTCGCTCATTGACCGCTCGCCTGCTGGCCTTCGGCGCTGTCCTTGGCCTTGGCCACCACTTCGGCCCAGCCGTCGATGGTGCGGTCCAGGTCATTGCCGTTGCGCTGCATACTGTCGGCGAACTGATCGCGGAACAGCTTGCCGACGTTGATGCCATTGATGATCACGTTGCGCAGCTTCCACTGCCCATCGAGCTGCACCATGGTGTAGGAGACGGGGTAGACAGTGCCTTTGCTGTCACTAACTTCCATGCCGACACTGGCGCGGTCGGCGCCTTCAACCTTGGCCGGCAGCACGCGAATGTTCTGATTGTCGTACTCGAGCAGGGCGTTGCCGTAGAACTGCATCAGGCTGCGCTTGAAGTTGTCCTCGAAACGCTTGAGCTGCTCATCGCTGGCGCGACGCGAGTACTTGACGGTCATGATGCTGCGCGAGATGCCTTCGCTGTCGACAACCGGCCCGAGAATGCGCTCCAGGGTGTCATAGAAGGACTGCGGGTTCTGCTGGTAACCGACCTTGTTGGCCTTCAGATCACCAATCAGCTCATCGGTGGTGCTCTTCACCACGTCATGCGCAGTCGGCGCCGCGGTCGCCACCAGGGGCAGGCTCGCCAGCAGGATCAGCAGGCCGCGACGCAGGAGATTGAGGGTGTTCATTTGCTGTCCTTGTTCACCGAATTCATCAGGAATTTGCCAATCAGGTCTTCCAGTACCAGCGCCGACTGGGTGTCGTGAATGGTGGCGCCGTCCGCGAGCAGATCTTCCTCGCCGCCGACGCTGATGCCGATGTACTTCTCACCCAGCAGGCCGGCCGTGAGGATGGAGGCGGTGGAATCGAGCGGCAGGTTGTCGACCCGCTTTTCGATCTCCATGGTCACGCGACCGGTGTAGCTGTCGCGATCCAGGTCGATGGCGGTGACCTTGCCGATGGTCACGCCGGCCATGGTGACCTTGGCCCTGACAGTCAGACCAGCAATATTGTCGAAGTTCGCATACAGCTTGTAGGTGTCGCCCGAACTCGTGGCCGACAAGCCGCTGACCCGCAGGGCAAGCAGCAGCAACGCCAGCAGTCCGGCCAGCAGGAACAGGCCGACGCCGATTTCCAGGGAGCGGCTTTGCATCAGAGATCTCCAAACATCAGGGCGGTCAGAATAAAGTCGAGGCCGAGCACGGCCAGGGAGGCGTAGACCACGGTCTTGGTGGTGGCACGACTGATGCCTTCCGAGGTGGGCTCGCAGTCATAGCCCTGGAACACGGCAATCCAGGTCACCACGAAGGCGAACACCACGCTCTTGATCACACCATTGAGCACGTCTTCGGTGAATTGCACGCTGTTCTGCATGTTCGACCAGAACGAGCCTTCATAGACACCCAGCCAGTCGACAGCGACCATCGCCCCGCCCCAGATGCCGACCACGCTGAAGATCGCGGCCAGCAGCGGCATGGAGATGAAACCGGCCCACAGGCGCGGGGCGATGATGTACTTGAGTGGGTCGACACCGATCATTTCCAGGCTGGACAGCTGCTCGGTGGACTTCATGTTGCCGATCTCGGCGGTCAGCGCCGAGCCGGCACGCCCGGCGAACAACAGGCCGGTCACTACCGGGCCGAGCTCGCGCAACAGGGTCAGGGCAACCATCTGCCCGACCGCCTGCTCCGAGCCGTAGCTGGTCAGGATGTTGTAACCCTGCAGCGCCAGTACCATGCCGATGAACAGCCCGGCGACGATGATGATCGGCAGCGACAGCACACCCACCGAATACAGCTGGCGGATCAGCAACTGGCCGCCGTTGCGCAGACCACTGCGACCAAACAGCGAACTGAGCAGGAACAGGGTCGAACGCCCCATCGCCTGCACCACATCTATACCCGCGCGCCCAAGCAGGGCCACGCGCTCAATAGGGGACTTCCTACGCATCAGCGCGCTCCCAGCAAATCGTCGAGGTAGCCCGGAGCCGGGTAGTGGAAAGGCACCGGACCGTCCGGTATACCCTTCATGAACTGCTGAATGCGCGGGTTGGTTGAGTTCATCAGCTCAGCCGGCGTGCCCTGCCCCAGCACCTGACCATCGCCCACTACATAGATGTAGTCGGCGATGCTGGCGGTCTCGGCCAGGTCGTGGGACACCACGATGCTGGTGATGCCGAGGGCATCGTTGAGCAGACGAATCAGGCGCACCAGCACACCCATGGCGATGGGGTCCTGGCCGACGAACGGCTCGTCGTACATCAGGATCTGCGGGTCGAGGGCGATCGCGCGGGCCAATGCCACGCGACGCTTCATGCCGCCAGACAGCTCATCCGGCATCAGCTCGACGGCGCCACGCAGGCCCACGGCCTGCAGCTTCATCAGTACGATGTCGCGAATCATCTCGTCGGACAGCTGGGTGTGCACGCGCAGCGGGAAGGCCACGTTCTCGAACACATCCAGGTCGGTGAACAGCGCTCCGCTCTGGAACAGCACGCCGAACTGCTTGCGCATGTCGAACAGATCACTGCGCGACAGGCTCGGCAGGTTCTGTCCGTTGACCCAGACCTCGCCACTGGCCGGCTTGAGCTGGGCGGCGATCAGCCGCAGCAGCGTGGTCTTGCCACAGCCGGAGGGCCCCATGATGCCGGTGACCTTGCCACGCGGTATGCGGATATCGACGTTGTCGAAGATGTTGCGCGCGCCACGCTTGAAGGTCAGGCCCTTCAACTCGACGGCATAGGCATTCTCGGCGCTCATCCAAACTCCTTGTTACACGGACCTTCCCGGGTCAGACGCCATAACCCGCGACGGGGATACCTGGCGCCGCAGTCAGGGCCGAACAGGGCGCGGAATATAGCATCGGCGGGGCCTGCAGCCCAAGCCACTGCAACCTTTTCATAACAAATGGTCACAAGATGCAATGACGGCAACGCACTTCAGGTGAGCCAAAGCGGCTTTGTCGTTATACTCGCTTCCTTTTGTGTCGAGTCCCGCGAAGTACCCCATGAGCCAGACCAGCGACCTGATCCAGTCCGCGCAACGCACCATTCGCCTCGAAGCCGAGGCCGTCGAAAGCCTGCTGAGCCGCATCGACGCCGACTTCGTGCGTGCCTGCGAAATGATCCTGACCTGCAAGGGCCGCGTCGTGGTGGTCGGCATGGGCAAGTCCGGGCACATCGGCAACAAGATCGCCGCCACCCTGGCCAGCACGGGCACGCCGGCCTTTTTCGTGCACCCTGCCGAGGCCAGCCACGGCGACATGGGCATGATCACCAAGGAAGACGTGGTGCTGGCCCTGTCCAACTCCGGCTCCACCGCCGAGATCGTCACCCTGCTGCCGCTGATCAAGCGCCTCGGCATCCAGCTGAT
The DNA here is from genome assembly GCF_900156545.1 of Aquipseudomonas alcaligenes. Classification (GTDB taxonomy): domain Bacteria; phylum Pseudomonadota; class Gammaproteobacteria; order Pseudomonadales; family Pseudomonadaceae; genus Aquipseudomonas; species Aquipseudomonas alcaligenes_A. The sequence continues at coordinate 247,405 of NZ_FTNW01000007.1, read as the reverse complement.
CAGCATGACCGGCAACCCGGAGTCGCCACTGGCCAAGGCTGCCGAAGTCAACCTGGACGCCCGCGTCGCCCAGGAAGCCTGCCCGCTCAACCTGGCACCGACCTCCTCCACCACCGTCTCCCTAGTAATCGGCGACGCCCTGGCCATTGCCCTGCTGGAAGCCCGAGGCTTCACCGCCGAAGACTTCGCCTTCTCCCACCCAGGCGGCGCCCTTGGCCGGCGCCTGCTGCTCAAGGTGGAGAACGTGATGCACGCTGGCGAGCGCCTGCCACTGGTGCCACGCGGCACCTCGCTGCGCGATGCGCTACTGGAAATGACCCGCAAGGGCCTGGGCATGACCGTTATCGTCGAAGCCGACGGCAAGCTCGCCGGCATCTTTACCGACGGCGACCTGCGCCGCACCCTGGACAAGGGCATCGACGTGCGCGATGCCAGCATCGACCAGGTAATGACCCTGCACGGCAAGACAGCCCGCGCCGAGATGCTCGCCGCCGAGGCACTGAAAATCATGGAAGACCACAAGATCAACGCGCTGGTGGTGGTGGATGACGAGGACAAGCCGGTTGGCGCCCTCAACATGCACGACCTGCTGCGCGCCGGAGTGATGTAAATGACTGCCAACCTGCTGCAACGCGCCAAGGGCGTGAAACTGGCCATCTTCGACGTCGACGGCGTACTCACCGACGGCCGCCTGTACTTCCTCACAGACGGCAGCGAGTTCAAGACTTTCAACACCCTGGACGGCCACGGCATCAAGATGCTGATCAACTCCGGGGTGCGCACCGCCATCATCAGCGGACGCAAGACCCCGGTGGTCGAGCGCCGCGCCCAGAACCTGGGCATCCAGCACCTGTACCAGGGCCGCGAGGACAAGCTTGTCGTTCTGGATGAACTGCTCAGCGAGCTGGGCCTGTCCTATGAGCAGGTCGCGTATCTGGGTGACGACCTGCCCGACCTGCCGGTGATCCGCCGCGTCGGCCTGGGCATGGCCGTAGCCAGCGCCGACAGCTTCGTGCGCCAGCATGCGCACGGCGTCACCGCCGCCCGCGGCGGCGAAGGTGCGGCACGCGAATTCTGCGAGCTGATCATGCGCGCTCAGGGCACGCTGGAAGCCGCCCAGGCTGCCTACCTCTAGGAATTACCCATGAACGGCAAATTGCGCAATTACGTGATCGGCCTGCTGGCGGTAGCCCTGATCGGCGCCCTCGGCTACTGGAACGTCCGCCCGGAAAGCTTTATGGAGCGCCAGGCGGCCGCCGAATCCGACACCACCATCGACTTCTATGTGGTCGGCGCCAGCGCCCAGCAGTTCCAGGCAGACGGCCAACTGCAGTACGAAATGACCGCCACCAAGCTGGAGCACATCAAGGCCAGCGACATCACCCTGGTGGAAAAGCCCGACCTGCAACTGTACCGCGGCACCCAGTACCCCTGGCATGTGCGCAGCGACAAGGGCGAGGTCGCACCGGAGGGCAAGCAGGTCGAACTGATCGACAACGTGCGCATTGCCCGCACCGATGCACAGAACCGCGCCACCGTGATCACCACCAGCCGCGCCACCGTATTCCCAGACAAAGAATATGCGCAGACCCAGCAAGCCGTTAGAATCGAGGCCGCCAATGGGGTGACCACGGCACAGGGAATGAAAGCGTACATGAACGACGGCAAGATCAGCTTGCTGTCCAACGTAAGAGGCCAGCATGAGGTTCGTTAAAACCTTCCCCCTACTGCTCAGCCTGGGCGCCGCGCTCGGAAGCGCCAGCGCCTGGGCACTTCCCAGCGACCGCGACCAACCGATCCGGGTGCAGGCGGACAGCGCAGAACTGGACGACAAGCAAGGCGTGGCGGTGTATCGCGGCGGCGTGGTGATCACTCAGGGCACCCTGAAGATCACCGGTGACACCGTGACCATCACCCAGGATGCCAATGGCGAAATCGAGGTCTTCACCTCGGTGGGCAAACCGGCCTACTACGAGCAGAAGCCTTCCGCCGACAAGGACATCGTCAAGGCCTACGGCCTGACCATTCAGTACTACGCGACCAACGAGCGCATCGTGCTGATCGATCAGGCCAAGGTGATCCAGCAGGGTAATACCTTCGAAGGCGAGAAGATCGTCTATGACACCCAGCGCCAGATCGTCAACGCCGGCCGCGCCACAGGCAGCAACGTCTCGATGCCGCGCCCGCGCATCGACATGATCCTGCAACCGCGCAAGAAAGACGGCCAAGCGGGGCAGGCGCAGTAATGGCGACTCTCAAAGCCCAGCACCTGGCCAAGAGCTACAAGGGCCGCCAGGTGGTCCGCGACGTCAGCCTGTCCATCGACAGCGGCCAGATCGTCGGCCTGCTCGGCCCCAACGGCGCCGGCAAGACCACCTGCTTCTACATGATCGTCGGTCTGGTCCAGGCCGATCAGGGCCGCGTGCTGATCGACAGCCAGGACCTCAGCCACCAGCCCATGCATGGCCGCGCCCGCTCCGGCATCGGCTACCTGCCGCAGGAAGCCTCGATTTTCCGCAAGCTGTCGGTGGCCGACAACATCATGGCCATCCTCGAGACCCGCAAGGACCTCGACCGCGCCGGCCGCGACAAGGCCCTGGAAGCCCTGCTGCAGGAATTCCACATTAGCCATATCCGCGACAGCCTGGGCATGAGCCTGTCCGGTGGCGAACGGCGCCGCGTGGAAATCGCCCGCGCCCTGGCCACCGAACCGAAGTTCATCCTGCTCGACGAACCCTTCGCCGGCGTCGACCCGATTTCGGTGGGCGACATCAAGCAGATCATCCACCACCTCAAGGCCAAGGGCATCGGTGTACTGATCACCGATCACAACGTGCGCGAGACCCTGGACATCTGCGAGACCGCCTACATCGTCAACGACGGCCAGCTGATCGCCGAGGGCGATGCCGAAACCATCCTGGCCAACCAGCTGGTCAAGGAAGTCTACCTGGGGCATGAATTCCGTCTGTGAGCCGAGCCCCGTGCGGGGCTTGCGCAAAGGGCTAGAATCATTCAAGGTCAGGCATATAATTTGCTTCCTAGGGCGGCTCACCGCCCTGCAGTGGATGGCGCCGCGCGCCGGCAAGTGAACAAGGTACCCAGCCCCACACCATGAAACCGTCGCTAGTCCTCAAGATGGGCCAGCAGCTGACGATGACTCCGCAGCTGCAACAGGCCATCCGTCTCCTCCAGCTCTCCACCCTGGACCTGCAGCAGGAAATCCAGGAGGCCCTGGAATCCAACCCCATGCTGGAACGTCAGGAAGACGGCGAAGATTTCGACAACTCCGACCCGATGGCCGATGCGGCCGAACAGGCCGGAACCACTCAGCAGGACAACTCGAACTTCCAGGACAGCACGGTCGCGGTCAACAACAACGAAAGCGCCGAAGACGGCGACTGGCATGATCGCATTCCCAGCGAACTACCCGTCGACACCGCCTGGGAAGACGTCTACCAGACCAGCGCCAGCAGCCTGCCGAGCAACGATGACGACGAGTGGGATTTCACCACCCGCACCTCCGCCGGCGAAAGCCTGCAGAGTCACCTGCTGTGGCAGCTGAACCTGGTGCCGATGTCCGACAAGGACAAGCTGATCGGCGTCACCATCATCGACTGCATCAACGACCAGGGCTACCTGGAAGAGAGCATCGACGAGATCGTCGAGTCCTTCGACCCGGAACTGGAAGTCGAGGCCGACGAGGTCGAGGCCGTACTGCATCGCATCCAGCACTTCGAGCCCGCCGGCATCGGCGCCCGCGACCTGCGCGAATGCCTGCTGCTGCAACTGCGCCAGCTACCCGCCAGCACACCCTGGTTGAGCGAAGCACAGCGCCTGGCCAGCGAGTATCTCGATGTCCTCGGCAGCCGTGACTACAGCCAGCTGCTGCGCCGCATGAAGCTCAAGGAAGACGAGCTCAAGCAGATCATCGAGCTCATTCAAAGCCTCAACCCGCGCCCGGGCTCGCAGATCGAGGCCAACGAGCCCGAGTACGTGGTACCGGACGTCATCGTGCGCAAGCACAACGAGCGCTGGCTGGTGGAGCTGAACCAGGAGGCGGTACCGCGTCTGCGCGTCAATCCGCAGTACGCCGGTTTCGTCAAGCGCGCCGACTCCAGCGCCGACAACACCTTCATGCGCAACCAGCTGCAGGAAGCGCGCTGGTTCATCAAGAGCCTGCAGAGCCGCAACGAAACGCTGATGAAGGTGGCGACGCAGATCGTCGAGCACCAGCGCGGTTTCCTCGACTACGGCGACGAGGCGATGAAGCCGCTGGTCCTGCACGACATCGCCGAGGCGGTGGGTATGCACGAGTCGACCATCTCGCGCGTCACCACCCAGAAATTCATGCACACCCCGCGCGGCATCTACGAGCTGAAGTACTTCTTCTCCAGCCACGTCAGCACTTCCGAAGGCGGCGAATGCTCGTCCACCGCAATCCGCGCCATCATCAAGAAACTGGTGGCCGCGGAAAACGCGAAAAAGCCGTTGAGTGACAGCAAGATCGCTGGTTTACTGGAAGCACAGGGCATTCAGGTAGCCCGCCGCACTGTCGCCAAGTACCGCGAATCGCTCGGCATAGCGCCATCCAGCGAACGCAAGCGACTGATGTAAGCGGCCCTGAGCGGAAGGCTTCTGCACCACCGTACCGAGCGCCAGATACCCTGCATGGGGGAAACATGGCCCGCAGTGCACCAGCCCTTTCAGCCAACGTGTTACGGCGGCAGACAAGCTAGTCTGTCTCTTACACCAGGCAACAAGGAGAAGCGGTATGCAAGTCAACATCAGTGGACATCAACTGGATGTGACCGACGCTCTGCGTGACTATGTCGGCGAGAAGTTGAGCCGGCTGGAACGCCATTTCGACAAGATTACCAATGTGCAGGTCATCATGGAGGTCGAGAAGCTGAAGCAGAAGATCGAAGCGACCCTGCACATTGCCGGCGGTGAAATCGTGGCCAACGCCGAGCACGAAGACATGTATGCGGCCATCGACCTACTGACCGACAAACTCGACCGACAACTGATCAAGCACAAGGAAAAGCAGCTGGGTCGCCTGCAAGGCGCCACGGCTCGCTGACACCACCTCCCTCATGATCCGACTCGAAACCATTCTGACTCCCGCACGTTCCCTGGTGAACGTGCCGGGAGGCAGCAAGAAACGCGTACTCGAACAGATTGCCAACCTGGTTGCCCGCGATCTCACCGATCTGGACGCTCAGGACATCTTCGAAAACCTGATTGCCCGCGAGAAGCTCGGCTCCACCGGCTTCGGCAACGGCATCGCCATCCCGCACTGCCGCCTGCCGGGCTGCCAGGCGCCGATCAGCGCCGTGCTGCACCTGGATGCGGCGGTGGACTTCGACGCCATCGACGGCGCGCCGGTCGACCTGCTGTTCGTCCTGCTGGTACCGGAAGCGGCGACCGACGAGCACCTAGAGCTGCTGCGCCAGATCGCCAGCATGCTCGACCGCGCGGAGGTGCGCGAGCGGCTGCGCCAGGCGCAGAGCAACGAGGGCCTGTACCAGGTCGTGGTCGACGTCCAGAGCGGCCACTGAATACGGGGGGCGCCATGCGTCTGATCATCGTCAGCGGTCGTTCCGGCTCGGGCAAGAGCACTGCCCTCGACGTGCTGGAAGACAACGGCTTCTACTGCATTGACAACCTGCCGGCCGGCCTGCTGCCTGACCTGGCCGAGCGTGCCCTGTTGCAGACCGAGCTGCTGCATCCGCAGGTCGCCGTATCGGTGGACGCGCGCAACCTGCCCAGTCAGCTCAAGCGTTTTCCCGAACTGCTCGACGAGGTGCGCGCCCGTCATATCCAGTGCGATGTGCTGTATCTCGATGCCGACGAGGAGACCCTGCTCAAGCGCTTCTCCGAGACCCGCAGGCGCCACCCGCTGACCAATGAAGATCGCGCCCTGGCCGAGGCCATCCGCGACGAGGCCCTGCTGCTGGCGCCGATCATCGATCTGGCCGACCTGAAGATCGATACCACCCACCTCAACCTCTACCAGCTGCGCGACAGCATCAAGCTGCGCCTGCTGAACAAGCCGGAACCGGGTACCGCCTTCCTGGTCGAATCGTTCGGCTTCAAGCGCGGCATGCCGGTGGACGCCGACCTGGTGTTCGATGTGCGCTGCCTGCCCAACCCCTACTGGAAGCCGGACCTGCGCGACATGTCCGGCCTGGAAGCTCCGGTGGCGGAGTACCTGGCGGCACAACCGGATGTCGAGGAGATGTACCAGGATATCCAGGCCTACCTGAACAAGTGGCTGCCGCGCTTCGCCGCCAGCAACCGGGCCTACGTGACCGTCGCCATCGGCTGTACCGGCGGCCACCATCGCTCGGTGTACCTGGCCAACCGCCTGGGCGAGGCCCTGAAACCCGTACTGAAGAACGTCCAGGTTCGCCATCGCGACCTCGGCTAAGGACTGCAATGCCCACCCGCGAGATCACCATCATCAACAAGCTCGGCCTGCACGCGCGCGCCGCCGCCAAGTTCGTCGGCGTGGCCAGCAGCTTCCCCTGTCAGGTCCGCGTGGGCCGCTCGCCGGAAGCGCTGGTGGACGGCAAGAGCATCATGGCGGTGATGATGCTGGCCGCAGGCAAGGGCACCAGCCTGCACCTGTCCAGCGAGGGCGAACAGGCCGACCAGGCACTGGACGCCCTGGCGGCGCTGATCGACAACAAGTTCGACGAAGGCGAGTGAACGCCGTCGCATGAAAAAGGGGCCTTCGGGTCCCTTTTTCGTTGCGCAGCCGATCAGCTGCCGGCGACGGTCATGCGCTCGATCAGCACCGAGCCGGTGCGAATATTGCCGCGCAGTTCCAGGTCGCTGCCAACCGCGACGATCTGGCGGAACATATCCTTGAGGTTGCCAGCGATGGTCACTTCCTGCACCGGGAACTGGATCTCGCCATTCTCCACCCAGAAGCCGGCGGCGCCGCGCGAGTAGTCGCCAGTGACCAGATTGAGCCCCTGCCCCATCAGTTCGGTGACCAGCAGGCCACGCCCCATACGCTTGATCAGCGCCTGCTGATCCTCGTCGCCATGGCTGACGAACAGGTTGTGCACGCCCCCGGAATTGGCCGTGCTGGGCAGGCCCAGCTTGCGCCCGGAATAGGTGCCGAGGACGTAGGAAACCAGCTCGCCGCCAGCGACGAAGGGCTTGGCATAGGTGGCCAGGCCATCGCCATCGAAGGTCGCGCTGCCCATGGCCCGCGGAATGTGCGGGCGCTCGTCGAGGTTCAGCCACTCGGGGAACAGGCGCTGGCCCAGCGCCCCTTCGAGGAACGAGGAATGGCGGTACAGGTTGCCGCCGGAAATGGCCGCGAGGAAATGCCCGAACAAGCCGGTGGCCAGTTCCGCGGCAAACAGTACCGGCACCTCGCAAGTCGGCACCGGACGCGCACCGAGGCGCGCCACGCTGCGCTCGGCGGCCTTGCGCCCGATCGACAGCGGATCGGCAAGCAGCTCGCCCTGGCGGTTGACGTCATACCAGTAGTCGCGCTGCATCTGCCCCTCGCCCTCGGCGATCATCACGCAACTGAGGCTGTGCCGGGTGCTGGCATAGCCGCCGACGAAGCCATGGCTGTTGCCATAGACGCGGCAGCCCTGATGGGTGCTGAGGCTGGTACCGTCGGCGTTGCTGATGCGTTTGTCGGTGGCAAAGGCCGCCGCCTCGCAAGCCAGGGCCAGTTCCACCGCCTGTTCCGGCGCGATGCCCCAGGGGTGATAGAGGTCCAGATCCGGCAGTTCGCGCGCCATCAGCGCAGCGTCGGCGAGGCCGGCACAATCGTCCTCGGAAGCATGCCTGGCGATGGCCAGGGCCGCCGCCACCGTCTCGCGAATGGCCGCCTCGCCGCTCGCCGAGGTGCTGGCCGAGCCCTTGCGCTGGCCGACATACAGGGTGATGCCGAAGCCCTGGTCGCGGTTGAACTCGACCGTCTCGACCTCGCCCTGGCGGACCGTGGTGGACAAGCCCTGCTCCATCGACACCGCCACTTCACAGGCGCTGGCGCCCTGGCGGCGCGCCTCGGCGATGATCTGCTCGACCTGCGCCTGCAGGTCCGGCAGGGCCTGAGGGCCCACTGCTTGTGCTGAACTCATGTTGCACTCCAACGACGGGAGGCCGGTCCGCTGCGGACAGGCTCCCCCTGACTGGTTATCATGACAGCGTTTCCATCCGGACCGCCCCCATGGCTGATTCATACGACGAAGACTTCTCCGGCGAGAAGAGCAAGACCCAGATCAAGCGCGAACTGCACGCCCTGCAGGATCTCGGCGCCCGCCTGACCACCCTCAAGCCCGAGCTGATCGCCAAGCTGCCGATCACCGACGGCCTGCGCAAGGCCCTGGCCGAGGCCCCGAAGCACACGGCCAATGCCGCCAAGAAGCGCCACGTGCAGTTCATCGGCAAGCTCATGCGCGACCAGGACATCGACGCCATTCTGGCGCTGATAGACCAGGTCGACAGCTCCACCCGCGAATACAACGAGCGCTTCCACAATCTGGAGCGCTGGCGTGACCGCCTGATCACCGGCGACGACAGCACCCTGGAGAGTTTCGTCGCCGACTATCCGGAAGCCGACCGCCAGCACCTGCGCAGCCTGATCCGCCATGCCCAGCATGAAGCGGCCCACAACAAGCCGCCCGCCGCCGCGCGCAAAGTCTTCAAATACATCCGCGATCTGGACGAGGTCCAGCGCGGCCTGCGTTAACGCCCCGGATCACCGGCGCCTCAGGCGCCGGTGCCGCCCACGGTGATCGCGTCAATCTTCAGGGTCGGCTGGCCGACACCCACCGGTACCGACTGACCGTCCTTGCCGCAGGTGCCGACACCGCTGTCCAGCGCCAGGTCATTGCCGACCATGGACACCCGGCTCATCGCTTCCGGCCCGTTGCCAATCAGGGTCGCGCCCTTGACTGGCGCCGTGATCCTGCCGTCCTCGATCAGATAAGCCTCGCTGGTGGAGAACACGAACTTGCCGCTGGTGATGTCGACCTGGCCGCCGCCGAGGTTGGCGCAGTAGATGCCGCGTTTCACCGAGCGGATGATTTCTTCCGGATCGCTCTCGCCGGCCAGCATGTAGGTGTTGGTCATGCGCGGCATCGGCAGGTGCGCGTAGGACTCGCGCCGGCCGTTGCCGGTCGGCACCACGCCCATCAGACGTGCGTTTAGCTTGTCCTGCATGTAACCCTTGAGCACACCGTTCTCGATCAGCGTGGTGCACTGGGTGCGGGTGCCTTCGTCGTCCAGGCTCAGCGAGCCGCGGCGGCCCGCCAGGGTGCCGTCGTCGACGATGGTGCACAGGCTCGACGCTACCCGCTCACCGACCTTGCCGCTGTAGGCCGAGCTGCCCTTGCGGTTGAAGTCGCCCTCCAGGCCATGACCGACCGCCTCGTGCAGGAGCACGCCGGACCAGCCGGCGCCCATCACCACCGGCAGGGTGCCGGCCGGCGCGGGAATCGCCTCCAGATTGACCAGCGCCTGGCGCAATGCCTCGCGGGCGTAGCCCTTGGCACGCTCCTCGCCGTGCTGATCGAGCTCGAGGAAGTAGCGATAGTCGCTGCGCCCGCCGCCACCATGACCACCGCGCTCGCGGCGGCCGTTCTGTTCGACGATGACGCTGACGTTGAAGCGCACCAGCGGGCGGATGTCGGCGCCCAGGCTGCCATCGCTGGCGGCCACCAGCACATGGTCCCAGACCCCGGCCAGGCTGACCGTGACCTGCTTGATGCGCGGATCTAGGCTGCGAGTGAAGACGTCAATGCGCTTGAGCAGCTCGACCTTTTCGGCGCGCTCCAGCACTTCCAGCGGGTTGTCCTGGGCATACAGCGCCACCACCGCCGGGCTGGCGAAGGCCTGCACGCGGCCCTGCTGGCCGGCGCGGGCAATCGAGCGAGCGGCGCGCGCCGCCTGGCTCAGAGCCTCGGCATGGATGGCGTTGCTGTAGGCGAAACCGGTCTTCTCGCCGGACTGGGCGCGCACGCCAACTCCCTGATCGAGGTTGAAGCTGCCTTCCTTGACGATGCCGTCCTCCAGCACCCAGGACTCGGAGACCTGGCTCTGGAAGTACAGATCGGCGGCGTCGATGCCGGGTCCGGCCAGTTCGCCGAGGATCGCCGGCAACTGCTCGATGGTCAGGTTGCCAGGGCTCAGCAGATGACCGCTGACGCGGCCGAGGATATCGCTCATGGTTGCTCCGTGGGCGCCGGACCGGGTTGTTCCGGCGCGATGAATCGTCTGTGAAGGGCCACCGGCATGCGCTGGCGAATCGCTGCCTGCTCGGTGGCATCGCGGCTGGCCAGCAGCACCGCCTCACCCAGAGGCTGCTCGGCGAGCACACGGCCCCAGGGGTCGATGATCGCCGAGTGGCCGAAGGTCTCGCGGCCACCCGGGTGCGTACCACCCTGCCCCGCCGCCAGCACATAGCACTGGGTTTCGATGGCGCGCGCACGGGTCAGCACCTGCCAGTGCGCCGCGCCGGTAACGGCGGTGAAGGCCGCCGGAGCGCTGATCAGCTCGGCGCCCGCCTCGCGCAGGCGGCTGTACAGCTCGGGGAAGCGCAGGTCGTAGCAGACCGTCAGGCCGAGCCGGCCGACCGGGGTATCGGCCACCACCACGCGTCCACCGAAGGCATAGTCGTCCGACTCGCGATAGCGGCCGCGCGAATCGGCGACATCCACATCGAACAGGTGCAGCTTGTCGTAGCGGGCGGCGCGCTCGCCGTGCTCATCGATCAGCAGGGAACAGGCATGTGCCTTGGCACTGGGCTGGCCGTCCGGCGGCAGGGGAATGGTGCCGGCGACTATCCACAGGCCCAGATCACGAGCGCTCTGGCGTAGCCAGGGCAGGATCGGCCCCTGGCCTTCGGCCTCGGCACGGCCGAGCACGGCCAGGTCGCGGCGGCCCATGGCGGCGAAGTTTTCCGGCAGCACGGCAAGACGCGCCCCCGCCTCGGCGGCCTGCTGCAGCAGGCGGCGAGCGGCGGCAAGGTTGGCCAGGACATCGTCCTGGCTGACCATCTGGATTACGGCGAGGGACATGGAAACTTCCGTCCGATTGATACCTGCATCCTACCGCAAGTCACTCAGCGCGGCTTCTCGAACGGCTTCTCGAAGCTGATCTCCGGGTCCTGCCAGGGCCCCTTGACCTTGTACTGCACGCTGGCGAAGCGGGCCACGCGATCCCCCAGCAGCTTGTCGGCGATGAACAGCGCGCCGCCGACGGCCGGCGCACCGACGATCAACGCGGCCAGCGGCAGGTTGTTGGTCACCGGCAGGGTCACCAGCAGCTTGGCATCGATCTGCTCACGTGCCATGTCCAGAGTACCGTTCAGCTCCAGGGTGCTGGATGGACCAACGACCTTGAGTGGCTCGCGAGTCTGGAAAACGCCATCCTGGCCGACCAGCAGGGTCTTGGTGGTGTCGTAGCTGAAGCCCTTACCAAGCAGGTCGGAGAAGTCCAGGCGCAGGCGACGGCTGATCGAGTTGAAGTTGAGCAGGCCGAACACGCGCAGGGCCGAGGCCGAGCCCTGCACTTCGACGAACTGGCCCTTGCGCAGGCTGGCATCCAGACTACCGGACAGCCGTTGCAGGCCGAACCAGGCGGGCGAGCCAGGCCAGCGGGTATCCATGTCCAGGCGGAAACGCTCGCTGGTGGCGCTCGGCGCATAGCCCCAAGCGCTGAGGATATCGGCCAGGTTCTTGCCCTCGATACGCCCCTTGTACCAGCTGGCACTGCTACCGGCAGCGCCTTCCCAGCCCAGCTCGCCACCGACCTTGAGCCCCTTGAGGTCAAGCTTGAGTTCACTGAAGCGCACGCCCTGCGGAGTGGGCCGAGCCTTGAGCGACCAAGCGCCGATCAGCGCATCGCCCTGCATCACCCTGGCGATGCGCACATCCACTGCGGGGATCTGCCGCGGGTCGAGCGTCGCCAGCGGGTCGGGCTTGTCCGGCACCGGCGCGCCAGCCTCGGGCGGCTGGGCCGGCGGGAAGCTGAGACGGGCCAGGTCGATGTCGATGGGCGCGCCTTTGGCATCGGGCAGGCCGACCCGGCCTTCCAGCAGGGCACTGCTCAGGTCGAGTTGCCAGCCGGCCTGCACCGGCGCCAGCTTCACGCCCAGATTATCGACCTGGGTACCGAAGCCACTGAATTGATCGATGCGCAAGTCGGCTCCGGCAAACAGCTTGCGATTCTGCCCGTCACCGGCCAGCGCCTGGTAGGGCTGTAGCGCCGCCTGCCAGGCACTCCAGTCGAATTCGGCGAGACGCCCGCTGACCCGCAACCCCGCCGTGCTCGGCAGGCGCGCCGGATCGCCGCCCAGACGCAGCTCGCCGCGACCATTGCCGAACTGCCCCGGCGGCGCGGCCAGCGCCAGGCTGGCCAGGCCGCCATAGTCCAGCCAGTAACGCCGTTCCGGGCCCTGCAGGGTCATGCGCCAGCTGGTGCTGCGCTCAGCCGCGGCAGCCTTGGCGAAGGGAGCCGGCAGGTTCACCGCAAGCCCCTTGAGGTTGGAATCGACGCGCAACTGGCCGTCGCCGCCATCGAGAATCAGGCTCAGCTGATAGGGCAGCTCACCACTGAGCGGCAGTGGCTGCGTCACACCGAGCCAGCTGCTCAGGCGATTCAACGCCACCCGACCATTGACCTCAATGCGGCTGCGCGCCTTGCCGCGCGCGCCCTGCGCCAGGGCCCGCCCGCGCACCGCATGCCCGAGCACCTGGGCGCGAATATCCGGTGCGCTGAGGCCGCTGGCACTGTTGAAACGGAAGGCTCCAGCAAGCTGGCTCAGCTCCAGCTCGGGGGTACTGATCTTCAGTTGTGCCCCCTGGGTGGCGAAGTCCACCTGGATCTGCGGCTTCTGCCCCTGGCTGAGGGGGATATCCAGTTTCAACTTGCCGCTCAGCGGCCCCTGCCCCTGCCAGCCGGCGAAGGTCTCGGCGGTGCCGATGGGCGCTTCCTGGAGAATCTTCAGGGCATCGGGCAGGTTGCTCTCCAGCTCGCCCGCCAGCGCCAGGCGCGGCGCCTGGCCGTTGGCGGCCTTGGGAATGCTGACCGTCACGTCGCGGACCCGGCTGTCGAGAATGCGGGCTTCAGGCACCCGCACGTCGACGCCATCGTCCTCGATCAGTACTTCACCGCGCGCCTCGCGCAGGCTCGGCCAGCCAGGCTGGAAAGCCAGCTCGGCACCGTTCACCAGAAAATACAGGCTGATGCTGCGTGCCGCCTCGTGGGCGCCCTTGGCCAGCGAACCCTGGTACTGGAACCAGCCATCCTCGATATGCCCGGTGCGAATCGCCGTCTGCAGCCAGTCGGCCAGGGCCGGGCTCAGGCCCGGCGAGCGGGTCGGCAGGTACTTCTTGGCCTGCAGCGCATCGCCGTCCTTGAGACCGACACGCAGGTCCATGTAGTCCTCTTGCGCCGGGTCCTTCTTCAGCCGGACCAGGAAATCGCCCGCTACCCGCCCCTCGTCGCCCACCACCTGCAGGTACGGGCTCTGCAGGGTGAAACCCTCCTCATCCAGCTCCCACAGCAGGCGCGCGCCCGCCTGGCGGTAGCGCCACATCTCGGGGAACAGCTCCGGGAAGTGCAGGCCGAAGTTCTCGCTGGCGGTCAGCCCTTCGCCGCTACCAAGGTCGCCGCGCACGCTGCCGCTGGCATTCTCTACCGCCGGCGAGCCATGCCAGGCGCCGATGCTGACGCGCTCCAGGTTGGCCGAATAACGCACCCGCGTGGCGTCGCTCAGCTGCGGACGGTAGTCGAGCTGCACATTGCGCAGGGCGCCACTTGGCCGCAGCGCTTCCAGGGCCTCGGTAGCGGCATCGGGCAGCGGCGCCAGGGCCAGAATCACCGGGCTCAGGGGGGTCAGGTCGAGGCGGTCGGCGCTGAGCGCCCAGCGCTGCACCTGCCCCTGGGCATCGAGTTGCTGGCTCAGGGCCAGTTGCACCTCGCCCCAGCGGGTATCACCCAGACTCAGCGCCAAACCGTCCACCAGCAGATCGAAACCGTCCGCACGCCGCTCGAAATAGGCGCTCAGCGCCAGATCGCTGACCTGCACGGCCTTGCGCTTGCCGTAGGCGCCGCGCACTTCCGGTGCGTGCAGGCGGGCCGCGCCACGCTGCACCTGGCCGGCAACCCACTGCAACCAGAACTCGCCCCCGGCCTGGGCGCGGTCCAGGTGCCAGTCACGGGTTAGCCCGGCCGGTAGCCAGGCGGCCCAGTCGCTCTGCGGCAGGCTCAGGTAGGCGTCGGCCTTGCTCGCGCGCCAGTCCTGGCTGTCCAGCTGGACCTTGAGGTCGAAGGCCAGCGGCTGGCCGTCCGGCAGCCGCAGGCGACCATCAAGATGCTGGCGCACGCTGCCGCTGCGCAGTGTCAGGTCGATGTAGGTCAGGCTGAGAGGTTCACGCCCGCGCGGCTCCAGAGTCAGCTGGCTACCCAGCAGCGATACCTTGGCGACCATCTGCAGCGCATCGATCAGCTTCTGCGGCTGCGGCGCTGCGGCCGGCTCGCGCTGCGGCAGGCCCTCGACCGTCCAGCGCCCGTCCTCGGCCTGGCGCAGGCTGAGCTGCAGGCCCTCCAGTTGCAGGTTGGCGATACGCGGCTGCCGAGCCAACAGACTGGCGAGCATATCCGGCACCACCCGCACCTGGTCCAGGCGCACCACGTCGGCGCCCTCGCCGAGCTGCACGTCATGCGCAGTGAGGATCGGGTCGAAGCCGCTCCAACCGCCTTCCAGATGGCCGATCGACAGTGGCATGCCCACTGCCGCCTGGGCTCTGGCCTGCACTTCATCGCGGTATTCGGCGACCAGCGGCACCAGCTCTCGCCCCAGGCTCACATAGAGCGCGGCGAGCACCAGCAGCATGGCGCAGAGGCCAAGCGTCACGCGCAGCAGTCGAATCAGCAGGCTCATTCAGCGCAGCGCCTCAGAGCAGCACGACATCGTACTGCTCCTGGGAATACATGCTTTCCACCTGAAACTTGATGGTGCGACCGATGAAAGCCTCCAGGTCGGCGACGTTGCCTGACTCCTCGTCCAGCAGGCGGTCGACCACCTTCTGTTCGGCCAGCACCAGATAGCCCTCGGCCTGGTAGGCGCGGGCCTCGCGGAGGATCTCGCGGAAGATTTCGTAGCAGATGGTTTCCGGCGTCTTCAGCTTGCCACGGCCCTGGCAGGCGCTGCAGGGCTCGCACAGTACCTGTTCGAGGCTCTCGCGGGTGCGCTTGCGGGTCATCTGCACCAGGCCCAGCTCGGTGATGCCGATGATGTTGGTCTTGGCGTGGTCGCGCTCCAGCTGCTTCTCCAGGGTGCGCAGCACCTGGCGCTGGTGTTCTTCATCTTCCATGTCGATGAAGTCGATGATGATGATCCCGCCCAGGTTGCGCAGGCGCAGCTGGCGGGCAATGGCGGTGGCCGCCTCGAGGTTGGTCTTGAAGATGGTCTCTTCGAGGGTGCGGTGACCGACGAAAGCGCCGGTGTTGACGTCGATGGTGGTCATCGCCTCGGCCGGGTCGATGATCAGGTAGCCGCCGGACTTGAGCGGCACCTTGCGCTCCAGGGCACGCTGGATCTCGTCTTCGACGCCATACAGGTCGAAGATCGGCCGCTCGCCGGGGTAATGCTCCAGGCGATCGGCGATTTCCGGCATCAGCTCGTCGACGAACTGGGTGATCTTGCCGAAGGTTTCCCGCGAATCGATGCGAATCTTCTCGATCTTCGGATTGACCAGGTCACGCAGGGTGCGCAGCGCCAGGGACAGGTCCTCGTAGATCACCGTCGGTGTCGATGCGGTCTTCATCTGCGCAGCGATCTGCTCCCACAGGCGACGCAGGTAGCGGATATCGACCAGGATCTCGTCCTTGCCGGCGCCCTCGGCAGCGGTGCGCAGGATGAAGCCACCGACCTCCTCGATGCCCTCGGCCGCCACGCAGTCGGCCACCACCTGCTTGAGACGCTCGCGCTCGGCCTCGTCCTCGATCTTCAGGGAAATGCCGACATGCGCGGTACGCGGCATGTAGACCAGGTAGCGCGAAGGGATCGAGAGGTGAGTGGTCAGGCGTGCACCCTTGGTGCCGATCGGATCCTTGGTCACCTGCACCACCAGGCTCTGCCCCTCGTGGACCAGGGCGCCGATGGACTCCACGGCGCTACCTTCACGGCTGGAGATTTCCGCCGCATGAATGAAGGCCGCACGCTCCAGGCCGATGTCGACGAAGGCTGCCTGCATGCCGGGCAGCACCCGCACCACCTTGCCCTTGTAGATGTTGCCGACGATGCCGCGCTTCTGCGTGCGCTCGACATGCACCTCCTGCAGCACACCGTTTTCCACCACCGCCACGCGCGACTCCATCGGCGTGATGTTGATCAGGATCTCTTCGCTCATGCGTCCTACTCTGCGCGCTGCGGCCTGGGGCCACCGCCATTCTCATTGTTGTGGGCCGGCAGGTCAGGCCTGCCAGCACGGAATCCCGAACTCCCCCAGCAACTGCGCGGTTTCGCACAGCGGCAGGCCGACCACGGCCGAGTAACTGCCTTCGAGCTGGATGACGAACACCGCCGCCAACCCCTGAATACCATAACTGCCGGCCTTGTCGCAGGGCTCACCAGTCGCCCAGTAGGCCTCGGCCTCGCCCGCACGCAGCGGGCGGAAGCGCACGCGACTGCTCACCACCCGCGACTCGATGCGCTGTGCGCTGGCCAGCGCCACGGCAGTCAGCACCTGATGCTCACGCCCGGACAGCGCGGCCAGCGTGGCCAAACACTCGGCCTGGTCGGCCGGCTTGCCCAGAATGCGCCCATCGAGCACCACGGCGGTATCGGCACCCAATACCACGGCGCCTGCCGGGTCATTGAGCGTAGCCAGCCCGGCCAGCGCCTTTTCCCTCGCCAGGCGCTCTACATAGCGCTCGGCGTGCTCGCCGGGCAATGCCGTTTCATCGATGGAAGCGATTAGCGTGACGAAGGGCACACCGATCTGCGCCAGCAGCTCGCGCCGGCGGGGGGAACCCGAGGCCAGATGAAGCGAGGCCATGCAGACATCTCCTGGTCTGGAGTAGGGAGGTGGGGCGCCTCAGTAAACTCCGAAGCGCCGTTGCAGCCCCCGCAGAATGGCGAACACCCAGGGCCAGAGCAAGGCGCTGATCAGCGCCGGCAGGACGAACGCCAGGGTCGGAGGACGGTTGCCGGTGAGCGCGTTGAGCCACAGCTGCACCAGCTGGGCGATACCGAACACCACCAGCAGTACCAGGCTCTGCTGCCAGGTGGGGAACATCTGCAGGCGCCGCTGTAACGACAGCACCAGGAAGACGATCAGGGTGAGGATCAGGGCGTTCTGCCCCAACAACGTACCATTGAGCACGTCCAACACCAGCCCCAGGCACCAGGCAGTGAGCATGCCCACCCGATGCGGCAGGACCAGCACCCAGTAGGACAGGAACAGGGCCAGCCACAGCGGCCGACCCAGCTCAAGGAAACGCAGCTGCGGATGCTCGCTGAACGGAATAGGCGCCACGCTGAACAGCAGCGCCAGCAGCAGAGTGGACCAGAGTACCCAGGAATTGCGCGATTTGACCTGGACCATCACTGCCCCCCTGCGGCTGGAGCCGCCGGAGCGGCCGGTGTTGCTGGCGCTGGCACGGCTGCGGGCGACGCCCCCGGAGGCTGCCCGGCGGCAGCTTCGGCTTTGCGGTCGGCAGCTTCCTGGGCCTCGGCGGCCTCGGTGGCGCGCTCTTCAGCCGTGCGGCCGTCGGTAAACACCAGCAGCATGTAACGGCTGCGATTGAGCGCCGCGGTGGGCACGGCCCGGACGATGGCGAACGGCTGGCCGGAGTCGTGAATCACCTCACTGACCGTGGCCACCGGGTAACCGGCCGGGAAGCGCTGGCCCATGCCGGAGCTGACCAGCAGATCGCCTTCCTTGATATCTGCGGTATCGGCCACATGGCGCAGCTCCAGGCGCTCCGGATTGCCAGTACCGACGGCAATGGCACGCAGACCGTTGCGATTGTCCTGCACAGGAATGCTGTGGTTGGTATCGGTGAGCAGCAACACCCGTGCGGTGTAGGGCATGACCTCGACCACCTGGCCCATCAGGCCGCGGGCATCGAGCACCGGCTGACCAAGGAACACACCATCCTTCTCGCCCTTGTCGATCAGGATGCGGTGAGTGAAGGGGTTGGGGTCGACACCGATCAGCTCGGTGACCAGCACCTTTTCCTCCACCAGCGCGGCGGAATTGAGCAGCTCGCGCAGGCGCACATTCTGCTCGGTGAGGGTGGCCAGCTTCTGCAGGCGGCCCTGCATCAGCAGCGCTTCGGCCTTGAGTTTCTCGTTCTCCGCCACCAGCTCGCTGCGGCTGGCGATCTGCTGGGTCGCCTCCTCCCACAGCGTCATCGGCAGGCGAGCCACGCGGTAGGTCGGTTCGACGATCAGGCCGAGCTGCGAGCGCAGCGGCTGCAGCACCTCGAAGCGCGCATCCACCACCATCAGCACGGCCGACAGCACGACCAGCACCAGCAGTCGTACGCCCAGCGACGGGCCCTTGGCGAATAACGGTTTGATGATGGCTACCCTCGACTGACGGCTAGAAAACACAAAGCCGGAAGGACCAGCTTCCGGCTTCGGGTCACCCCTGGGGGGATCACTCGGTGGACAGCAGGTCCATGGAGTGACGATCCATCATTTCCAGGGCACGACCACCGCCGCGCGCCACGCAGGTCAGCGGGTCCTCGGCGACGATCACCGGCAGGCCGGTTTCCTGGGCCAGCAGCTTGTCCAGGTCGCGCAGCAGCGCGCCACCGCCGGTCAGCACCAGGCCGCGCTCGGCAATGTCCGAGGCCAGCTCGGGCGGCGACTGCTCCAGGGCACTCTTGACCGCCTGCACGATGGTGGCCAGGGATTCCTGCAGCGCTTCTAGCACTTCGTTGGAGTTCAGGGTGAAGCTGCGCGGCACGCCCTCGGCCAGGTTACGGCCACGCACGTCGACTTCGCGCACGTCGCCGCCAGCGTAGGCGGTGCCGATTTCCTGCTTGATGCGCTCGGCGGTGGATTCGCCGATCAGCGAGCCGTAGTTGCGGCGCACGTAGGTGATGATGGCTTCGTCGAAGCGGTCGCCGCCGACGCGCACGGATTCGGCGTAGACCACGCCGTTCAGCGAGATCAGGGCGATTTCGGTGGTGCCGCCGCCGATGTCGACGACCATGGAACCACGGGCCTCTTCGACCGGCAGGCCGGCACCGATGGCGGCCGCCATCGGCTCTTCGATCAGAAACACTTCACGGGCACCGGCGCCCAGAGCGGATTCACGAATGGCGCGACGCTCGACCTGGGTGGATTTGCACGGCACGCAGATCAGCACGCGCGGCGACGGCTGCAGGAAGCTGTTCTCGTGCACCTTGTTGATGAAGTACTGCAGCATCTTCTCGCAGACGCTGAAGTCGGCGATCACGCCGTCCTTCATCGGACGAATGGCGGAAATGTTGCCCGGGGTACGGCCGAGCATGCGTTTGGCCTCGGTGCCGACGGCAACCACGGATTTCTGGTTGCCACTGCTACGAATGGCGACCACAGACGGCTCGTTGAGGACGATGCCACGCTCGCGGACATAGATCAGGGTATTGGCGGTGCCCAGGTCGATCGACAGATCGCTGGAAAACATGCCACGCAGTTTCTTGAACATGAGGAAGAAGCCCTAGACAGAGCGCGATGAAAACGCTGGGTAAAAAAGTGCGGCAAACTCTATCAACGAGCCGCCCTTTGGGCAAGGCGCCAGATATGCTAAATTGCCTGCTTTTCCGGGCCCGATGGCCCACAATTCGCGGCCTTTGACCGCCCCGCGCGGCATCCGTTCCCCGCCCGTTTTTCTGGAGACTCACGATGGCGCTCGAACGCTCCGACGTGGAAAAAATCGCCCATCTGGCCCGCCTGGGCCTGACCGAGAGCGAAATTCCGCAAACCACCGCCACCCTCAACAACATCCTCGGCCTGATCGACGCCATGCAGGCCGTCGACACCACCGGCATCGAGCCCCTGGCCCATCCGCTGGAAGCCACCCAGCGCCTGCGCGCCGACACCGTGACCGAGCAGAACCAGCGCGACGCCTACCAGGCCGTCGCCCCGGCCGTGGAAAACGGCCTGTTCCTCGTGCCGAAAGTCATCGAATAAAAGGAAAGGGTTCCCCATGCATCAACTGACCCTGGCCGAGATCGCCCGCGGCCTGAAGGACAAGACCTTCTCCTCCGCCGAGCTGACCGACGCCCTGCTGGCGCGCATCGCCCAGCTCGACCCGCAACTGAACAGCTTCATCACCGTGACCGCCGATCTGGCGCGGGAACAGGCCAAGGCCGCCGACGCCCGCCGTGCCGGTGGCGAAGAGAGCGCCCTGCTCGGCGCGCCGATCGCCCACAAGGACCTGTTCTGCACCCAGAACGTGCTGACCAGCTGCGGCTCGAAGATCCTCACCGGCTTCAAGGCGCCCTACAACGCCACCGTGGTCGAGAAGCTGGCTGCCGCCGGCACGGTCACCCTGGGCAAGCTGAACATGGACGAATTCGCCATGGGTTCGGCCAACGAATCCAGCCACTACGGCCCGGTGAAGAACCCCTGGGACCTGACCCGCGTACCGGGCGGCTCATCCGGCGGCTCGGCTGCCGCCGTGGCCGCGCGTCTGTTGCCGGCGGCGACCGGCACCGACACCGGCGGTTCGATCCGCCAGCCGGCCGCGCTGACCAACCTCACCGGCATCAAGCCCACCTACGGCCGGGTCTCGCGCTGGGGCATGATCGCCTACGCCTCCAGCCTCGATCAGGGCGGCCCGCTGGCCCGCACCGCCGAGGACTGCGCCCTGCTGCTGGGCGCCATGGCCGGCTTCGATCCGAAGGACTCGACCAGCGTCGACCAGCCGATCGATGACTACCTGGCCGCATTGAGCCAGCCGCTGTCCGGCCTGCGCATCGGCCTGCCGCGCGAATACTTCGGTGCCGGGCTCGATGCCCGCATCGGCGAGAAGGTCATGGCCGTGGTCGAGGAGCTGAAGAAGCTCGGCGCCACCGTCAAGGACATCTCTCTGCCGAACATGCAGCATGCGATTCCCGCCTACTACGTGATCGCCCCGGCGGAAGCCAGCTCCAACCTGTCGCGCTTCGACGGCGTACGCTTCGGCTACCGCTGCGAGAACCCGGTCAACCTCGAAGACCTGTACAAGCGCTCGCGCGGCGAAGGCTTCGGCGCGGAAGTGAAGCGACGCATCATGGTCGGCACCTACGCCCTGTCCGCCGGTTACTACGACGCCTACTACATCAAGGCCCAGCAGATCCGCCGGCTGATCAAGAACGACTTCGTCAGCGCCTTCGCGGAAGTCGATGTGATCCTCGGCCCGACCACGCCGAACCCGGCCTGGAAGCTCGGCGAGAAGAGCGCCGACCCGGTCTCCGCCTATCTGGAAGACATCTACACCATCACCGCCAACCTCGCCGGCATCCCGGGCCTGTCCATGCCCGCCGGCTTCGTCGACGGCCTGCCGGTCGGCGTGCAGCTGCTCGGCAACTACTTCCAGGAAGCCCGCCTGCTCAACGTCGCGCATCAGTACCAGCAGGTGACTGACTGGCACAAACAGGCACCTGCCGGATTCTAAGACATACCCTCCCCTCTCCCATTCATGGGAAAGGGGCCAGGGGAGAGGGCGCGCATCTCTCCCCAACCCTCTCCCGCCAGCGGGACAGGGGGCAGCCCGCAACAGATTTGAGGGACATTCAAGATGCAATGGGAAACCGTGATCGGGCTTGAGATCCACGCTCAGCTCAGCACCCAATCGAAGATCTTCTCCGGCAGCGCCACCACCTTCGGCGCCGAGCCCAACACCCAGGCCAGCCTGATCGATCTGGGCATGCCCGGCACCCTGCCGGTGCTGAATGCCGAGGCCGTGCGCATGGCCTGCAAGTTTGGCCTGGCCATCGACGCCGAGATCGCGCCGACCAACGTCTTCGCGCGCAAGAACTACTTCTACCCGGACCTGCCCAAGGGCTACCAGACCAGCCAGATGGA
The DNA here is from genome assembly GCF_900156545.1 of Aquipseudomonas alcaligenes. Classification (GTDB taxonomy): domain Bacteria; phylum Pseudomonadota; class Gammaproteobacteria; order Pseudomonadales; family Pseudomonadaceae; genus Aquipseudomonas; species Aquipseudomonas alcaligenes_A. The sequence continues at coordinate 225,357 of NZ_FTNW01000007.1, read as the reverse complement.
CCACCCCATCGTCGGTAAAGGGCATCTGGACATCACCCTGGAAGACGGCACCGTCAAGCGCATCGGCATCACCCGCGCGCACCTGGAAGAAGACGCCGGCAAGAGCCTGCACGAAGACTTCCACGGCATGAGCGGCATCGATCTCAACCGCGCCGGCACGCCGCTGCTGGAAATCGTCTCCGAGCCGGATATCCGTTCGGCCAAGGAAGCGGTGGCCTATGTGAAGGCCATCCACGCCCTGGTGCGTTATCTGGGCATATGCGACGGCAACATGGCCGAGGGTTCGCTGCGCTGCGACTGCAACGTGTCCGTGCGCCCGAAAGGCCAGGAAGCCTTCGGCACCCGCGCCGAGATCAAGAACGTCAACTCCTTCCGTTTCATCGAGAAGGCGATCAACCACGAGATTCAGCGCCAGATCGAGCTGATCGAGGACGGCGGCAAGGTGGTGCAGGAGACCCGCCTGTACGACCCGAACAAGGACGAGACCCGCTCCATGCGTGGCAAGGAAGAAGCCAACGACTACCGTTACTTCCCCTGCCCCGACCTGCTGCCGGTGGTGATCGAGCAGAGCTTCCTCGACGAGGTGCGCGCTGCCCTGCCGGAGCTGCCGAACCAGAAGCGCGAGCGCTTCCAGAGCCAGTACGGGCTGTCGGCCTACGACGCCAGCGTGCTGTCCGCCAGCCGCGAGATGGCCGAGTATTTCGAGCAGGTGGCCAAGGTCTGCGGCGATGCCAAGCTGGCCGCCAACTGGGTGATGGGCGAGCTGTCCAGCCTGCTGAACAAGGACAACCTGGAGATCGAGCAGTCGCCGGTCTCTGCACAGCACCTGGGCGAGATGATCCTGCGGCTGAAGGATGGCACCATCAACGGTAAGGCCGCGAAGACCGTATTCGCCGCCATGGCTGAAGGTGAGGGCACGCCGGACGAGATCATCAAGGCCAAGGATCTGGTGCAGAACACCGACAGCGGCGCCGTCGAGAAGCTGCTCGATGAAGTACTCGCCGCCAATGCCGAGCAGGTCGAGCAATACCGCGCCGCCGACGAGGCCAAGCGCGGCAAGATGTTCGGCTTCTTCGTCGGCCAAGCGATGAAGGCCGCCAAAGGCAAGGCCAACCCCGGTCAGGTCAACGAGCTGCTGAAGAAGAAGCTCGAAAACTAAGAGCGCAACGCCGGGGCAACCCGGCGTTCCTTTCTCCGGGAGCCGCCATGCACAAGATCGCGACTTTCATCCTGCCTCTCCTGTTGCTGGCCGGCTGCGCCAGCCAGCCACTTGAGCGCCAGCCCGAGACGCCTACCCCGGCGCCACAGCCTGCACCAGTGGCCAAGGCACCAACACCACCCGCCAAGCCCCGCCCCGAGCCCAGCTACCAAGCCCAGGGCAAGGCCTCCTACTATGCTTCGCGCCACCATGGCCGGCGCACCGCCAGCGGCGAGCGCCTGAACAACAATGCGCTCACCGCCGCGCACCGCGAACTGCCATTCGGCACCCAGGTAAGAGTCACCAACCTGAGCAACGAGCGTTCAGTGGTGGTGCGTATCACCGACCGCGGCCCGCACGGTCGTGGCCGCCTGATCGACCTGTCGCAGGCGGCTGCACGCCAGTTGGACATGCTACGCGCCGGCGTAGCAACGGTACGCGTCGAAAACCTGGACGACTGAAGCAAGACGCAACACTCAGGGGCTGCACGCAAGACCCGCAGTTGGCTATGCTCTGGCGATTTTGCGCAAGGAGCTCGACATGACCCTGATGACGTTCGTATATCTCATCGCCGGCCTGGTGCTGCTGGTGGCCGGCGCCGAGGTGCTGGTACGTGGCGCCGCCCGGCTGGCCGCCCAGTTCGGCATCCCGCCGCTGATCATCGGCCTTACCGTGGTGGCCTTCGGCACCAGCGCGCCGGAGACGGCCGTGAGCGTGCAGGCCGCCCTCGACGGCAGCGGTGACCTGGCCATCGGCAATGTGGTCGGCAGCAATATCGCCAACGTCCTGCTGATCCTCGGCGTCACCGCCCTGGTCGCGCCGCTGCTGGTGTCGCGCCAGCTGATCCGCCTCGACGTGCCAATCATGATCGGCGCCAGCCTGGTGACCTATGCGCTGGCCTGGGACGGCAGCCTGAGCCGCCTGGACGGCGCCCTATTGTTTGCCGGCGTGCTCACCTACACGGCGTTCCTGATCATCAGCAGCCGCCGCGAGAAAAAGGCCGAGGCGGGCGACGAGTTCGAGGATGAGTACGGTCTGCACGAAGCACCCAAGCCTTACGCCTGGGCCATCAACGCGGCACTGGTGATCGTTGGCCTGGCTCTGCTGGTCGGCGGCGCCAACTTCCTGGTCGAAGGCGCCGTGCAACTGGCCCGCGCCCTGGGCATGTCGGAGCTGGTGATCGGCCTGACCGTGGTCGCGGTGGGCACCTCGCTGCCGGAACTGGCCACCTCGGTGATGGCCGCCATCAAGGGCGAGCGCGATATCGCCGTGGGCAACATCGTCGGCAGCAACATCTTCAACCTGCTCTGCGTGCTCGGGCTGGCCTCGCTGGTCGCTCCGAGTGCCATCCCGGTGGCAGCCAACGCCCTGGCCTTCGACTTCCCGGTGATGATCGCGGTGGCCATCGCCTGCCTGCCGATCTTCTTCAACGGCTACTCGATCAACCGCTGGGAAGGTGCCCTGTTCGTCGGCTACTACGCCCTCTATACCACCTACCTGATCTTCAACAGCAGCGGCGCGCCCTGGCTCGGCGCCTTCCAGCACGCCATGCTGACCTTCGTGCTGCCGCTGACAGCCATCACGCTGGCGGTGATCGGCGCCCGCGCCTGGCACCGCCAGCGCTGATCTCCGGGGTACCGCGATGAGTGACAACCGTAAACAGGGCGAACAGGTGCGCCGCGAGGTGATGGGCGATGCCTTCGTCGACCGCGCCCTGGGCAACGCGACCGAATTCACCCAGCCGCTGCAGGACTTCGTCAACGAACACGCCTGGGGCGGGGTCTGGACCCGCGGCGTGCTGGAACGCAAGACCCGCAGCCTGATCACCCTGGCCGCGCTGACCGCGCTGAAGTGCCCGCAGGAACTCAAAGGCCACGTGCGCGGCGCACTGAATAACGGCTGCACGGTGGCGGAAATCCGCGAGGCGCTGCTGCACTGCGCGGTCTATGCCGGCGTGCCGGCAGCTATCGACGCCTTCCGCGCAGCCCAGGAAGTGATCGATGCCTGGCAGGCGCCTGAGGCCTGAGCCGCCTGAGCCGTAGGACGGGTGCAACCCGCGTGCAATGCACCCTGGGTAACGCGGGTTTCACCCGCCCTACATCGTTCAGGGATAACTGAAACGCTTTACCAGGGTCAGCTCGCCCGGTGCGCGCATGGGGATGAGGAAGGACTCCTGCTTCTCGTTAGAGCTGCCCTCGCCGCTGATCAGCGTCACCTGGGCCGTGGTCAGGTCCTGCACCATGTTGCCCTCGGAGCTCTGCCCGCCGCCGTAGTAATTGACGTAGACCAGGTACTCACCCTTGAGCGGGGTCGGCGAGGCGATCATCTCCGGACCGAAGCCGCCGGTCACGTCCACGTCCAGCGCCGCGCCGTTGGCCAGCGCGCGCTCGCCATACCAGACATGGCCGCCGTCGGGCGTCACCAGGTGCAGGTCGAGGTCGGTGTTGTCGCTGTCCCAGGACAGCACCACGCGTAGCTTGGCCGGCGTCTCGCCGCTGCCGTTGTTGTAGAACTGCACGCGGCGTACCTGCTGGCCATCCGGGCTGCGCACCTCGACGTTGTTGCTGCCGGCCGGGAACACGAAGGGCCGGTCGAAACCACCGCCCTCCTGCACCTTGAGCGGCATGCTCAGGCCATTCACCACCAGGCGCGCCGGCGCACCACTGGGCGCCTTGTCGGTGGCGCTGATCTGCCCGCGGATGCGCGCGCTGTCGCCCTGATCCGGCGCGCTGTTGACCGCCGAAGCCGGGTAACTGACGGCCTGCATGAAGTGCGCGCCCTCGTCCGAGCCGGTGCGCCAGCCGGCGCGCGGAGTGTCCAGCGTGATGTCGGCAAACGCGCCGAGTGGCATGGCGCAGGCCAGGAAGGCGACCGAGTAGAAACGATGATTCATGGCTGAGCTTCCAGCAGCAGATGGCGGGCGAGGCCCTCGATATAAGTTTCATCCTGGCCATTCGGATGGGCATCGAAGGCCAGGTGCAGGTATTCGTGAGCCAGGTCGAGGCGGTCCTGCAACGACTGCAGGCCACGCACGTAGATGCGCCGGCGCTCGCGGTCGACATGCGGGTTGCCGCTGTACAGGCGACACACGGCGAATTCGGCGGTCTCGGCATAGCCCGGCTCGCGATCCAGCAGCTCACGCCAGCTGCGGCGCTGCTTGTGCAGCCAGTCCTCGGCGACGGGTAGCGGCTGGCAGGCGGCCACCGGCCGGTCCCAACGGCTCAGGCTCGCACGCGGAAAGGCGCGAGCGAGAATGGCGTCGTAGCGCAGGCCGGCCTGCGCTTGCTCGACAGCCTGGCTCCAGGCCAGGCGATCCACGCCGGGCTGGTCGGCGTGATAGGTGACAGGGCTGCCGGCCAGCACCAGGTCGGCGGTCCAGGCGGCTATCTCGCGCGCGGCGGCGCTGGCCGGGCGCGGCGCCACACGCTGCTGAGCGCTGCTGTCGCGGATCGCCAGGCACTCGCTACGGCGCTCGCCGTTCTGTAGCAGGTAACTGCGGATGCTCACAGCAAGGGCCTTGGCCGCCTCGGCCGGCTGCGCCGTTGCCTCGCGATCCAGTACCCGCGCCACGTATTCCTCGCGGCTCAGGCGGGCCACCAGCCGAGGCTGCTCGCCAGCCAGCAGGAACAGCTCGCCCTGGCTCTCGATCTCCAGCGTGTTGCCGTTGGCGAACGCCACCCGGTAATGGCCGCGCAGCGCGCCGGACTGGCTCACCGCTCCGCCATCCGCGCGACTGAGGCCGCGCAGCGGATAGCGATCGAACAGCGCCACCTCGACGCAGCCACCCGGCTCCGCCGGCCAGGGTGCCGGCAGCACCTTGCCGAGTGCTTCGGCATGGCGCTTGAGCACACCCTGACTGGTGCCGGAGCCGCCAGCCCAGAGCGGCGTGCCGTCGACCAGCCAGCCAGCGAAACCGCCCTGGCGTGCCTGGGTATCGCCATCGGCCAGCCAGCTCCAGGTCTTCACCCGCAGGCGGCTGCCGAGCGGCCCGAGCAGCGCGCCGTCGGCAGCGCTCACCGGCACGTCGAGCAGCACGCGGCGCGCCTCGGCCTGGGCCGGCAGCGTGGTCAGGCTGTCGAGCAGCTCGCCGATCGCCACCCGGCGCTGTGGCTGTAGGCCGTCGAGATCGAGCAACCAATCCGGCGCGCGGCGTGCCTGCCAGTAGTCGCGCCACTCATCAGCCGGCAAGCCGAGACGCTGCGGCGCGAAGTACAGGCCGCAGGAGCGCACCAGCGCCTGGTCACGGTCGATGCGCTCGCCGGCCTTGCAGCAGTACACCTCCTCGCGATCCTGGCCGGTGCAGGCATAGACCTGATCAGGCAGGCCGCGGTCGACCTGGTAGGCGTAGACGAACAGCTTCCACAGGCTGCCCAGCGGCGCCTCGAGGTTCGCCGGCAACGGCTCGCGGGACAACAGCTGCTGCCCATCCAGGCGCAGCAGCTCGGCGCCCTGCGGCGTGTGCCAGGCCAGCTGCAGCGGCGCCGGCCCGGCGGAGACCAGTAGCGGCGGCAGCAGCGCCAGCCAGGCGAGCGCGCGCATCCTTACTCGACCTTCAGCTCGGCCAGTGCCGGCTTCTGCTCGAAGGCCTGAGCCTGCGGGTCATACATGCGCGAGTAACGCGCCGGCGGCAGGTGGAACTCGCCCTTCTGCGAGAAACGCACCAGGTGACGCAGCACCAGCTTGCCCTGCAGGCTGTCCACCGGCACCGCGTAGAGCAGCTGGCCCGGCTCGTGACGGGCCTTCTCCAGCGGCGCCGCCTCTTCCGAATCCAGGCCACTGACCTGCAGGCCCCAGGTGGTGCGCTCGACGTCCGCGCCCGGCGGCAGCGGCACTTCCAGCAGGCCATAGCGGCGCGGCGTCTCGGCCTCGCTCTCCAGGGTGATCTCGTCCAGATACAACTGGTCGCCGGAGATCGGGCCGTCTCCCACTTCCTCGGCGCTGAAGCTGAACGCCGCCTCGCCCGGCACCAGGCGCAGCAGGCGGCGGCTGACCTTCACTTCCAGCGGCCCGCTCGGCGGCGTGGCGGCGCTGTCGTAGCTGAGCGCGGCGACCAGCGGGCTGCCCAGCTCGGCTGGCAGTTCCAGGGCGCTTGGCGGCTGGCTGCCCTGCCAGTGCCACAGCGTCTCGCCGCTGGCGCCCTCGCGGGCCTGCCAGCCGGCACCCGGCTGCGGCACGGCGACGATCGGCGCATCGCCCAGGCGGCGCTGCAGCCAGGTCAGCGCCAGGGCGCGCTCCAGAGTAGCCTGGGCCGGGGTCAGGCGCTGCAACAGCGCGTTGATCTGCAGCGGATCGACCGGGCCACGGGACAGGCGCACTGCCTCGGCGAACGGCTGGGTGCTGGCCGCCACGCGCTCGCGGGCGGCGGCCAGGCCGACGGCAAAGCGTGGCGGCAGACCGATCTTGCTGCCAGCCATGTCGGCGGCCAGTACGCGGGCCAGATCCAGGCCCAGGCGCGAGTCCGGGTAGGCCATCACCAGGCTGGTCTCGCCGCTGTCGTCCAGCGCCACGTCCTGACCTTCGTCTGCGTTGGCCAGGTCTTCCAGCAGGCCCTTGAGCAGGGTCTCGGTGGGCAACTGCATCTCGCGGGCGAAGCCGAGGATCAGCGCACGCTGCAGCAGCGGCACGCTCGGCGCCTGCTGGGCGTAGATGTCCAGCACGCGCTGCCAGTGCTCCGGCGGCAGTTCGACGGCCAGGGCGCGGCTGGCATGCCAGTCGGCGTAGTAGGCGTAGGCGGTGAGGAAGGCGTCGGGATTCTCGCCCTCGCCCCACCAGGTGAAGGTCGCTTCCGGGCCGGCCATCTGCACCAGGCGCAGGCGGCTGTTCTGCATGATCAGGCGCAGGCGTTCGCCGATGCGCGCCTCGCCCTTGGCCAGCGTCGGGTAGGCCAGGCTCAGCGGCAGCAGGCGACTGGCGGTCTGCTCGACGCAGCCGTAGGGGTATTCCAGCAGGTCGTCGAGGGCCGAGCGGAACAGTGCCTGAGTGCTGTCACCGAGGCGCAGGCGGATATTGCCAGCGTCCGCCGGCAGGCTCAGCGGGTTGCTGCCCGGGTTGAGCGCCATGTTCTGCACATGCAGGCGTTGCCAGCCTTCGCCGGCCACGCGCAGGCCAACGGCCAGGGCATCGATCGGCTTGCCGTCCTGCACCAGTTCGGCGGTCAACTCACCGGCGGCCAGTGCGGTCGGCGGCAAGGCCAGGTAGTTGGCACCACGGACCAGCTCCACGGTCTGTCGCTGCTCCTGGCCGGCGAAGCGGGTGACCAGCTCGGCCTCGGTCTCCTCCTCGCCCTGGTTGAAGGCGAACAGGCCCAGCTGCGGTTTGTCGCCGTCGCGGAACAGGGTCGGCCCGCTCCACTTCAGGTACAGCGGTTTCTCGGAGCGGATGAACTGCTTCTTCTGCCCGACTTCGCCGCCGTCGTTGACCGCGCGCACGGTGATGCGCCAACGGGTCAGCGAGTCGGGCATGCGGAAGCTGAAGCGCGCCTTGCCGTCGGCATCGGTGACCAGATCCGGCTGCCAGGCAGCGGTATCGACTTCCTCGCGGCGCGGCCGCTCCAGTACCTTGACCCCGCGCTCGCTGCGGTTGGCCCGCCCCGGTGCGGTGGCGTCGCCCGGCAGGGCCACGTCGTAGCTGATGAACGACAGGCTGGCGCTGGTGCGCACGTTGTTGCGTCGCGGGTGATAGAAGAACTGGTCGATGCCCGGGGCGATCTCCGGCTGCAGGGCGTAGATCATCTCGTCCACCACGCTCACCGTCAGGCGGCTGGCGGCTGGCTGGCCCTTGAACTGAGTGGCCAGGTCGACGGTAACCGTCTCGCCCGGCTGGTACAGCTCCTTGTCGGTGCTCACGGCAATCTCGATCTGCGCCTTGGCCACCTTGATCCCGGCGTTCTGGAAGCTGTAGTCGCCGCCCTTGGTGTAGAGCACCGAGAAGGTCAGGTTGGGCGCGAAGTGGTCGTCCACCGGGATGCGCGCGCGGTACTGGGTATCGTTGAGCTTCTCCAGCTTGAGCCAGTCGCCACCGCTGGACAGCAGCGCGGTGGCCTCGACCTTGTCGCGCTCCAGGGTCAGCAGCGCGTCGCCCACCGGCTCGGGGAAGGTGATCAGCGCCAGGGCCTCGTCGCCCGGCTGGTACTGGTCGCGGTCGAACACCACCTCGACGGTGCCGGCCACCGCCTTGAGCCCACTACCGCTGACCGAGTGGCCAGTGGCGCCGAGGATCAGGCCGTGATCGTCCTTGAGGGTAATGTTGTAGGTGCCGGGGTGCTCGAAGCTCAGGCTGAAACCCTGGTCGTCCTCACCCAGGCTGGCGCTGTGTTTGCTCTGATCCTCAAGACGCACCCACTCGTAGCTGGCCGGCTTGAGTTCGGTCGGCTGCTCGCTGCGGAAGCTGAACTGCACGGCTTCGCCGGCCGCACTGAAGCGCTGCGGCGCCTCCAGGCGGTAGCGGGCAGCGCCGCGCTCGATGAGGATCTCCTTGCTAGTCTTGACCCGGTAGGCCGCACCGTCGCTGGCGAACAGGGTCAGCAGATAACGACTCGGTTTGTCGGCGGCTGGCAGCTCGAAGGCCACGCGCCCCTTGTCGTCGGTGACCAGCTCGCTGCTGCTGAGCTCTACCGGGAACTGGCCGAGATACTGCAGTTCGTTGTCGATCATCGACAGCTGCTGGGCACGCAGGCTCAGCTGCACACGCGCATTGCGCACCGGCTTGCCGTCCGGGTAGAGCAGCACCAGGTTGCCGTTGACCGGCTCACCGGTGCGGAAGTCCGGCTTGGCCAGGTCGAGGGCGATCTCGAAGTGCGGTTTGATGTAGTCGGCGACGCGGAAGGCGCTGCTGTACAGCTGGTCGCGGTACAGGAAGCGCAGCTCGTACCCACCGGCCACGGCATTGACCGGCAGCTGGAAGCGGCCCTGGGTGCCCGCCTTGGCATCCAGGTTGAGGTCCAGCGTCTGCAGGGTGGTGCCGTTGGCGTCGAGCACCGCCAGCTTGATCGGCGCGGCCGCGGCGGCCTTGGAGTCGCGCGCGCTGGTGAACTCGCGGCCGACGATCTTCACCTCGACCCAGTCGCCCGGACGGTACAGCGGGCGGTCGGTGAAGGCGTAGAGCTTGGTGTCGTAGATCTCGCTGTCGTAGTAGAAGTTTTCCGAGACGAACACGCCGCCCTCGGCGTCTTCACCGAGCAGGTAGGAGCGTTCCGGGCTGGCGTGCTGCAGGCGCAGCAGGCCCTGGCTGTCGGTACTGCCGCTGCGCATCACGCCCAGGCCATCGGTCCACAGCACCTTGGCGCCAGCGACGGCACTGCCTTCATGCTTGCGCGCGGTCCACACCAGCAACTCCTGGCCGGCGATCTTGCTCACCGCCACGGTGTTGGAGACGAACAGCACGGTGGTCGCGCGGTACTTGCCGACCAGCGCCTCGACCAGGTAGAGACCCGGCTTGAGCTTGCCCAGCGGGATATAGACGTTGCCCGGGTTGACGGTGACGAAGGAGCTGGACGAGCCGGCCAGCTCGACGCCCTTGGGCGGCTGGATGGCCTTGGCGTCCCACAACGGGTAGCGGAACTGCGTCACCAGCGGCACGCCCTTCATCGGCGCATACTGCGGCTGCGCCTCGAAGGGCGTCGGCGCCTTGATCGCGTCGCCCATCTTCAGCTCCGGCGCTTCCTCGGTCACCTGCACCCGCGACTCGTAGGAGAAGGCCCGCTGCATCACCCGACGCGACTTGCGGTACCAGTTGTCCCACAGGTAGGCCAGGGTGTTGGACAGGCCCTCGCCCTTGTACTGCCCTTCGGCCACCACCCGGTGCAGGTTCTTCTGCCGCTTGAGGAACTCCAGCGGCTGCTCGATGCGGTACACACGCACGTCCACGCCGCCGTAGGGCTCCATCATGTAACGACGGTAGTCGCGGCCCGGCGCCTCCAGGCGCACCTTGGCCACCTCGTCGCTGGCGAAGCTGCTGTCGGCCAGCAGGAAGAACGACTGCCCCGCCACCGGCGAGTAGCCGCTGGGCTCGACGCTGTCGTCGGCCTGGGCGGCCAGCGGCAGCACGGCGGCCAGCAGGGCCGTGGCGGCGAGACGCAGCAGGTTCATGGGCGCGCTCATCGGCTGAGAAAGTGCAGCCGGTAGACGCCAATGAAGTTGGGGTTGGATGCGTCGGGAATCCATCGGGTGTCCTTCCATGTCATCAGTTGCTGCAGGCTCACGGAGCGCATGCCGTTGTCGGTCGGGGTGGTGGTGCCGGTGTGGTAGACGATGTTGCGGCCCATCCAGATCATCAGGTGCTGGTCGTCGCCCTGATCGAAGAAGATCAGGTCGCCGGGGCGCGCCTGGTTGAGGTCGCGGCCCACGAGGGTGCTGTTGAACTGGATCAGCTTGATCGCGTTGACGTAGGGGCCGAGCTGGCCGCCGCCCTGCTGCCACTGCTGCGCCAGACCGCGCTGGGCCTCGCTCAGCTCCAGCTCCGGCGGCAGGTAGCGGTTGCTCAGGCCGTTGGCGTGCAGCCACTTGGCGTCGTGAACCTTGAGTGCCTCGTTGGCGGCGAAGCGCACCAGGCCGGCGCAATCCTGCTGGTGCCAGCGCGGGCTGGGGCCCTGGCGCAGCTGCTCCTGGGCGATGCGCACGAACCAGGCGCGGAACACCTGGGACTGCTGCATGTCCAGCGCGGGCGCATTGGCCCATGCCGGCGCGCCAAGGGCGAGCAGCAGGGCACCGAGCAGCAGGTGTTTCAAAGTGCGCGCCATTCTAACGGCAGCCATTGCCAGGCTTCGTCAGCGGCCGCGTCGGCCGGCAGGCTCAGCGCGTACTTGCCGTGACCGGACAGCGAACGCAGCTTGGGCAGCAGGTTAGCCTGGGCGGCGTTGCGGAACACCGGCTCGATATCTTCCGGCAGGCTGTCCAGGGTCTCGCGCTCGAGCAATGCGGCCAGGCTGTCCGGGGCCAGGTAGGCTGGCACCAGGGCGTTCTCCGGCAGCACTTCGGCCAGCGGCGGGAAACGCTTGTCGAGGGTCTGGGCGGCCTTGTCGAGCAGACGGTCGTCCAGCGAGAACAGCAGGGTCGAGCCGTGGCGCGCCAGGCCAACGCGGAAGAAGGCGCGCGAGGCCAGGGCGTCCGGCTGCTCGGCCAGGTCTGCCGGGTACTGGCCGAAATTGGAACCCACCTGGCGCTGCCACTTGTGCAGCTCGCCCTGGGCAGTCTCCTCGACCGGGAAGCTGCCGCCCTCGGCGTAGGGTTCCCAGGCGCCGATCAGGCGGTCGAACAGCGCACCCAGCTCGGCATCGGTCTGCGCGCCGGGCGTGTCCTTGAGGGTGCCGACCAGCAGCGGCGAGTGCAGACGCGAGTCCGGATACCAGCACAGGCCGGCACTGCCACTGAGCTGGGCGGCCAGCTCGGCAGCGGCCTTGGGCTCGGCGCCGACCTTGGTCAGCAGGCGCTCGGGCAGGCCCGGTGCCACCGGCAGCGCCACGCAGGCGCTGGCGCCCATGGGCATGGCGCGCCACACCGGAGCGAAGTCGAAGGCGCCCTGCCCTTCCACCTCGTCCAAGGCCAGGAAACTGCCCCAGCCCTGGTCGTTAAGCTCGAAACGCAGGCCGGCGAAGGCCGGCAGGAAGCGCCGGTAGCCCAGGGCGAGGAAGTCCGCGCCGAGGGTCACGCGCTGCTGCAGGGCGCCGCGCTCCCCCAAGCCGAAGCGCTCGGGGAACGGATGCTGGCCGGCCAGCAGGGCTTCGGCGGCCTCCGCGGAGACCTTGGCCAGGCCCGGCGGTGGCGGCTCGATCGGAATCGGTTGGTTGTTTTCATCCACGGCCACCGGGGCGTCTTCATCGACCTCCGGTTGCGGTGCCGGACCGAACAGCATGTCGGTACTGGACATCAGCAGCAGCTGGTCGCCATGCGAGGCGAACAGGATGGAGCGGTCGCCGTTGTAGCGCAGGCGATAGAAAGGCACCGCGGCGCCATCGACCATGAACTCGCCGGCCTGGCTCAGCTGGGTATCGTCCAGCGCCACCTTGGCCAGCGGCTCCAGCACCTTGGCCAGGCCACCGCGCCGGATCAGCACCACGAAATGCCGCAGACGGCCACCGGCGTCGCGCCACAGGGCCACTTCGGCCGGCTGGTCGAGCAGTTCGTCGAGCAGGTTGTCGCGCAGCTGCAGGTCATGCTCGTAGATGATGCGGCGCAGGCTGCCGGTCAGGCCGAGGCGGTCGGCGTTGTTCTCGTAGTAGAACACCAGGTCCTCGGTCAGGGTGTCGCGCAGCAGCGGCACCTTGAGCACGTCCTTGGGCAGGCGGCTCAGCGAAGCGCTTTCAATGAGCACATCCGGGCGCGCCAGGTCGAGCCCCAGGTAGTTGGCCTCGACCAGCTGGCGCTCGCCCTGCGGCTCGTACTCGAGCCAGGCGAACAGGCCGGCGGCCGTCACCGGCAGGGCCACGGCCAGGCCCAGCAGCAGCGGGCGCCAGCGGCGCGGGCTGGGCGTGGCGACGGGCTCGACGGGAGTGGTGTTCTCGCTCATAGGTAAAGACTCCGCAGGAGCGTTCAGTAGTTGAAGGACTTCACCGGCAGCAATTCGCCGATGGTGCGCAGCGGCACGACGAAGGTCTCGCGCCGCTCATTGACGGTGTTCTCGTTGAACACCAGGCTGATCTGCGAGGTGATCACCTCGTTCTGGTTGCTGCCGGCCTGGAAGTTGTAGCCCTGGCTGCCCAGGTTGCCCCAGTAGTTGACGTACACCAGGTAGGTGCCACGCAGCGGCGCGGTCATGGTGAACATCTCCGGGCCGGGACCGTCGACGCTGTCCACGTCGAGGCCGCCGCCGTTGCTCATCACCGGGTCGGCCCAGTAGGCGTGCTGGCCGTCGGGGGTGATCACATGCAGGTCGAGCTCGGCCTTGGGGTCGTCCCAACCGAGGACGATGCGCACCCGCGCCGGGGTCTTGAGGTGGTTGGCTTCATAGAACTGCACGCGGCGCAGCGGCTTGCCATCGGCGCGCAGTTCGACACTGTTGGAGCCGGCGCCGAAGTTATAGGGGCGGACGAAGCGACCTTCGGTGTCGGTGTATAGAGGCAGGGGATTGCCGTTGACTGCCAGCACATGCGGCTGGCGCAGGCCCTGGGTACCTTCGAGCTTGCCGGCGATCAGGCTGCGGCCGCGCTGGCCGCCGCGATCGATGGGCGGCGTCGGATAGGCCACGCGGGCGTCGGCCGCGCGCTCGAGCAGGCCGTCGTGGCGCCAGCCTGCCGTGGGGCCTTCCAGACTGGCGGAGGGGTCTGCCCAGGCAAGCGACGCGAACGTCAGACATGCCGACAACAGCAGGGGGCGCATGATTAATCCTTTAAAGGCGCGAAGCGCATAGGCTAGCCGGCGCCAGCGCGCCAGGCAATCGCGCCGCACTGCGGATCGGCAGCGCTTCACATCTCGCTGGTCAGATCCAGCCGCCCCATTGCAGCACGAGCAGGCCGATGTTGGTGGTAACCACCGCCAGCAGGGTGGTGATGACGATGATCGCCGCCGCCAGTTCGTGGTTGCCGCCGGCCGCCTTGGCCATGACGAAGCTGGCCGCAGCAGTCGGGCTGGCAAAGTAGAGGAAGAGAATGGCCAGTTCGGCCTGGCGAAAGCCGCAGAAGTAGGCGCCCGCCGTGCCCAGTATCGGCAGCCAGACGACTTTCATCAGACTGGCTCCAAGGGCCAGGCCGCTGCTGGCACGCAAGGAGGCCAGCGACAGCGTGCCGCCGATGCAGATCAGCGCCAGCGGCAGGGTCAGTTGCGCCAGATACTCCCCCGAGGTGGCCAGCCAGACCGGCAGGCGAATCTGCCAGTAGGCGAAAGGAATGGCCGCCAGCACGCCGAGTATCAGCGGGTTGCGCAGAATACCCTTGAGGATGCTCCAGGCGCTGGCGCGGGCATTGGGGTTGTAGACCTCCAGCACAATCACCGAGAGGGTGTTGTAGCTGAGAATCACCACCCCGCCGAGGATGCCACCCAGTGACAGGCCGTAGTCGCCATAAAGGCTCGCGGCCAGGGCCAGGCCGATGATGCCGTTATTGCCACGAAACGCCCCCTGCACGTAGATGCCGCGGTCCGCGCGCGGCACCCGCAGGATGGCCCAGCCCCAGGCCAGCAGAAAGCCGATGACCGTGGCCAGCAGGAAGTAGCCGAGCAGCGCCGGCTGCAGCGCGGTACTGAGGTCGGCGTGGAGGATCGCGAGGAACAGCATGACCGGCATGCTGACGTTGAACACCAGCGCCGAAGCGGTACCGATGAACTGCGCGTCGATCAGTGCCAGGCGCTTGAGCGCCACGCCGAGGAACAGCATGGAGAACACCGGCGCGGTGATGGCGAGTGTCTGCTGGACAACGGCGAGCATGGCAGCCCCGACTACTTGATTAGGCGGCTAATGATAACCGCTGCAGTCGGAGAAAGGCTTTCACCGGGCTTTCAATCGGCGCAGTGCGGGGGCTGCCGCCCTGCGCCTTGGGAGAGGTTCAGCGACGAACCGGGCGTTTCTGCAGCTTGCGTTGCAGGGTGCGCCGGTGCATGCCCAGCGCCCGCGCAGTGGCGGAAATGTTGCCATCATGCTCGGCCAGCACACGCTGGATATGCTCCCACTGCAGGCGGTCCACCGACATCGGGTTTTCCGGCACCAGGGTGGTGAGGTCGGCATGCTCGGAGAGCAGCGCGGTGAGCACGTCGTCGGCGTCGGCCGGCTTGCACAGGTAGTTGGTGGCACCGCGCTTGATGGCTTCCACTGCGGTAGCGATGCTGGAGTAGCCGGTGAGGATCACCACGCGCATCTCGGCATCCAGCTCCAGCAACTTGGGCAGCAGCACCAGGCCGGAATCCCCTTCCATCTTCAGGTCGAGCACGGCGTAGTCGGGCAGGTCCTCCTTGGCCAGGGCCAGGCCTTCGTCCGCCGAGTTGGCCACGCTCACGCGCAGGCCGCGACGCTCCATGGCGCGCGCCATCACGCGGGTGAAGGTGGCGTCGTCGTCCACCAGCAGCAGGTGCGGGTGTTCTTCCTGGTCGTGGAGGTGTTCGTCAGACATGTTGCTCTCCCAGTCTGGGCAGGCGCAGTTCCGTCAGGGTGCCGCCCTCTTCATGGTTGTAGAGTTTCACCGAACCGCCAGCCCGCGTCACGCTGGCCTGGCTGAGGAACAGGCCGAGGCCGAAGCCTTTGCCCTTGGTGGTAAAAAACGGTCGACCGATCTGCTCGGCAATGGCCAGCGGCACGCCGGCGCCGTGGTCACGGATACTCAGGTTGACCCACTGCTCGTCCCAGTCGAGGCGGATGTCGAGCTTGTCCGGGCAGGCATCGGCGGCGTTGTTCAGCAGATTGAGCAGCGCCTGGGTCAGGTCGGCCGGCGGCTGCAGACGCGGCACCGCACCGGCACCCAGGCACTGGAAGCGATAGGTGGCCTCGGGGCGCATCAGGTGCCAGCGGTTGAGAGTAGTCTCCAGCCACTGCACGGCAGTCTGCTCGAACACCGCCTGGCGGCGATCCGCCTCGGCGGCACGCACCAGCTGTTGCAGAGTGTCCTTGCACAGCTGCACCTGCTCCTGCAGCAGGGCCAGGTCATCCTGCAACGCCGGCTTGTCACGGTACTCCTGGCGCAGCTCCTTGAGCAGCACGCTCATGGTCGCCAGTGGCGTGCCCAGCTCATGGGCCGCGCCGGCGGCTTGGGTCGCCACCGCCAGCAGCTGCTGGTCGCGCATGCCTTCCTCGCGACGCAGGGCCTGCAGTTCGTCCTGGCGACGCAGCGCACCGGCCATCTTGGCGGCGAAGAAGGTGATCAGCACCGCCGCCATGGCTACCGAAAGCCACATACCGTAGATCAGCAACAACTCGCGCTGGGCCATCGGAATGTTCAGCGGATGCGGCCAGAACAGCAGCACGCTGTAGCCGGCCAGGCCCAGGGCGCACAGCGCCATGGTATGCAGCCAGGGCAAGGTAGCCGCGGCAATGGTCAGCGGCACCAGGTAATAGGAAACGAAGGGGTTGGCCGGCCCGCCCGAGTAGTACAACAGCACGCTGTGGATCACCAGGTCGCAGGCCAGTTGCACCGTGTACTCCAGCTCGGTCACCGGCCACGGCCCGCGCAGGCGCAGCGCGGTGACCAGGCACAGGCCGAGGGAAACGGCGAGCGTCGCGCACAGCGGCAGCCAGGGCAGCGGCACCATGCCGGACAGATAGGCGATGCCCACCGAGGCGGCCTGGGCGGCCAGCACCAGCAGGCGGATCAGCGTCAGACGCCAGAGATTCTGCCGGCTGGCGGAGAGCAGTTGGACGGGAGCGTAAATGGAGGTCTGTGACATGCGGCGAGTATAACCAGAGGTCCGGGGTGGCCGCCTGCCTGCGGCAACCGGCCGCAGCGCGAAGCGGCCAGCAACGGGCAAAAGAAAATCTGCGAACCTGTGTTAACCCGAATAGTCTGACTCCATCGTCAACCCCCAGGACAATCACCCGCAAGGAGTTTCCATGCACGCACTCAACCGTCTCGCCGCCACCCTCGCCCTCGGCCTGGCCACCGTCGCCAGCCTGCCGGCCATGGCCGAGGAGCCGCGCTACAACCAGGTATCACTGCGCGCGGAAGTCAGCCAAGAAGTGGCCCACGACCGCATGTTCGTCACCCTCTACACCGAGGCGCAGAGCGAAGACCCGGCCGCGCTGGCCAGCGGCGTGACCAAGACCCTCAACGCCGCCATCGACAGGGCACGCAAGGTACAGGGCGTGAAAGTCAGCCTGGGCAGCCGGCAGAGCTACCCGGTGTACGAGAACGAAGGCAGCAAGATCAGCGCCTGGCGCGAGCGCGCCGAGCTGCGCCTGGAAAGCGCCGAGTTCGCCCGCCTGTCGCAGCTGTCCGCCGACCTGCTGGGCGAGCTGAAGATGGCCGAGATGAGCTTCGCCGTGGCCGAGGATACCCGCAAGACCAGCGAGGACAGCCTGATCAAGGAAGCGGTCGAAGCCTTCAAGGCCCGCGCGCAGCTGGCCACCGAAGCGGTCGGCGGCAAGGGCTACAAGCTGGTCAGCCTGAACCTGAACAGCGGCGGCTTCCAGCCAGTGATGCCGATGCGCGCCATGGCCATGGACCGCGGTAGCTTCAGCAAGAGCGAGTCCGCACCGCAGATCGAAGCCGGCACCAGCCGCGTGAGCATGAGCGCCGATGGCGTGATCGAGGTGCAACTGCCCTGATAGAGAGCGCAGCGTCGTCATCACCTGATGGCGCTGCGCCAGCTTTTCCTGACCAGACTTTCAGAATTGCGACAACCCGTTACAACCTGGCCACAGCTTCTACACTCCAAGGCGTTTCGCGCTTGCCCACGGCATGTGCCGTGCATAGTTTCACGCAAGGTGCCCACAAGGCATCCCTCACGATGACAACCACAACAAACATGAGGTCAACATGCGTAAGAACGCCGTCATCCAGGCTTTTCTCGCCGCTGGGCTGATCGCCAGCGCCCCGTTCGCCAGCGCCGCCAGCAACCTGGTGTTCTGCTCCGAAGGCAGCCCCGCCGGCTTCGACCCGGGCCAGTACACCACCGGCACCGACTTCGATGCCGCCGCGGAAACCATGTTCAACCGCCTGACGCAGTTCGAACGCGGCGGCACCGCCGTGGTGCCGGGCCTGGCCGAGAAGTGGGATGTATCGGCCGACGGCCTGACCTACACCTTTCACCTGCGCAAGGGCGTGAAGTTCCATACCACCGAGTACTTCACACCCAGCCGTGAATTCAACGCCGATGACGTGCTGTTCACCTTCAACCGCATGCTCGACAAGGAGCATCCGTTCCGTAAGGCCTACCCCACCGAATTCCCCTACTTCACCGACATGGGCATGGACGCCAACATCGCCAAGGTGGAGAAGCTCGACGACCACAGCGTCAGGTTCACCCTCAACAGCGTCGACGCCGCCTTTATCCAGAACCTGGCGATGAGCTTCGCCTCGATCCAGTCCGCCGAATACGCCGACCAGCTGCTCAAGGCCGGCAAGGCCGCCGACATCAACCAGAAGCCGATCGGCACCGGCCCGTTCGTGTTCAAGCGCTACCAGAAGGACGCGCAGATCCGCTTCACCGGCAACAAGGACTACTGGCTGCCGGAAGACGTGAAGATCGACAACCTGATCTTCGCCATCAACACCGACGCCTCGGTGCGCATGCAGAAGCTGAAGAAGGGTGAATGCCAGATCACCCTGTTCCCGCGCCCGGCCGACCTCGAGTCGCTGAAGCAGGACCCGAACCTCAGCATGCCCTCGCAGCCGGGCTTCAACCTCGGCTACATCGCCTACAACGTCACCCACAAGCCGTTCGACCAGCTCGAAGTGCGCCAGGCGCTGGACATGGCGGTGAACAAGCAGGCGATCATCGACGCCGTGTACCAGGGCGCCGGCCAGCTGGCGGTCAACGCCATGCCGCCGACCCAGTGGTCCTACGACGACAGCGTCAAGGACCCGGCCTATGACCCCGAGAAGGCCAAGACCCTGCTCAAGGCCGCCGGCATCAAGGAAGGCACCGAGATCACCCTGTGGGCCATGCCGGTGCAGCGCCCCTACAACCCCAACGCCAAGCTGATGGCCGAGATGCTCCAGGCCGACTGGGCGAAGATCGGCATCAAGGCGAATATCGTCAGCTACGAATGGGGCGAGTACATGAAGCGCGCCAAGGGCGGCGAGCACGACGCCATGCTGATCGGCTGGAGCGGCGACAACGGCGACCCGGACAACTGGCTGGGCACCCTGTACGGCTGCGACGCGGTCGACGGCAACAACTTCTCCAAGTGGTGCTTCGAGGACTACGACAAGCTGGTCAAGGCCGCCAAAGCGACCTCCGACGTGGCCAAGCGCACCGAGCTGTACAAACAGGCCCAGCACGTGCTCAAGGCCCAGGTGCCGATCACCCCGATCGCCCACTCCACCGTGTACCAGCCGATGCGCAAGAACGTGCAGGACTTCAAGATCAGTCCGTTCGCACTCAACTCCTTCTATGGCGTGGGCGTCGGCAAGTAAGCCGTGCACCGGGCGGAACCTGCGGGTTCCGCCCGTTCTCCCATAGAAGGAAGAACTCATGCGCAGCCTGTTCATACCTCTGGCCCTGTGCGCCAGCCTGCCGGTGTTCGCCCAGTCGCAGTCCCTGGTGGTCTGCTCCGAGGCCGCCCCGGAAGGCTTCGACATCGTCCAGTACACCGCCGCCACCACCGCCGACGCCTCAGCCGAGACGGTCTACGAGCGTCTGGTGCAGTTCGCCCCCGGCAGCACCCGCATCATCCCCGCCCTGGCCGAGAGCTGGGAGATCAGCGCCGACGGTCTGACCTACACCTTCACCCTGCGCAAGGGGGTGAAATTTCATCAGACGCCCTGGTTCACGCCGAGCCGCGAGCTGAATGCCGATGACGTGCTGTGGAGCTTCCAGCGCCAGCGCGACAAGGAGCACGACTGGCACGAACTGGCCCCGCGTGGCTTCCCCTATTTCGAAGCCATGGGCTTCGCCGAGCTGATCGCCGAGATCGAGGCGCTCGACGAACACCGCGTGCGCTTCACCCTGAAACACCCCGAGGCGCCCTTCCTGGCCGACCTGGCCATGGGCTTCACCTCCATCTATTCCGCCGAGTACGCCGAACAGCTGCTCGATGCCGATACGCCGGAAAAGCTCAATAGCCAGCCGATCGGCACCGGCCCCTTCATCTTCGAACGCTACGCCAAGGACGCCCAGGTGCGCTTCGCGGCCAATCCACATTACTGGGGCGGCAAGCCAGTGCTCGACCGCCTGCTGCTGGCCATCACCCCCGATCCCAACACGCGCGTGCAACAACTCAAGGCCGGCGCCTGCCAGGTGGCACTGTTTCCGCGCCCGAGCGACGTGCCGGCGCTGCGCGAGCACAAGGACCTGCAGGTGCTGGAGCTGGACTCGCTGCTCACCGCCTATGTCGCCATCAACACCCGGCACAAGCCGCTGGATGATGTGCGCGTGCGCCAGGCCATCAACCTGGCCTTCGACCGCCAGGCCTACCTGCGCGCCCAGTACGGCGAAGGCAACGCCACCCTGGCGGCGGCACCCTACCCGGCCACCCTGTTCGGCCACGACGAGCGCCTGCAGCCCTGGCCCAAGGACCTGGAACGCGCCCGCCAGCTGCTGGCCGAGGCCGGGCATGCAAAAGGCTTGAAGCTGTCCATCTGGACCCGCCCTGGCGGCGGCCCGACCAACCCCAACCCGGGCATCGGCGCACAGATGCTGCAGGCCGACCTGGCCGCCATCGGCATCCAGGCAGACATCCGCGTATTCGAGTGGGGCGAGCTGATCAAGCGTGCCAAGAATGGCGAGCACGATCTGGTGTTCATGGGCTGGGCCGGCGACAACGGCGACCCGGACAACTTTCTGACCCCCAACCTGTCCTGCGCCGCCGCCGCGAGCGGTGAGAACCAGGCAGGCTGGTGTCATAAGGAGTTCGACCAGCTGATCCGCGAGGCCCGCCGGGTCGCCGAGCCGGAGCGCCGTGCCGCGCTGTACCGTGAGGCGCTGGCGATCTTCCACCAGCAGGCGCCCTGGATCGCCCTCGCCCATCCCAAGCAGTTCGCCGTGCTGCGCAAGGATGTCGAGGGCTTTGTGCTCAGCCCGCTGGGCTCCAACAATTTCACCCATGTGAAGCGCAAGCAATGATCACTGCTCCCCTCTCCCTCCGGGAGAGGGGCCGGGGGTGAGGGTCAACCAGGCGGCTATGAGTTGCCTACAACACCCTCACCCTACGCGGGCCGCCCCAGCCCTCTCCCGAAGGGAGAGGGAGTACAAACCTGATGATGCGGAGTACCACAACGCAATGCTGTCCTTTATCGCCAGACGCCTGGGGCTGCTGATCCCCACCTTCTTCGGCGTCACCCTGCTGACCTTCGCGCTAATCCGTCTGATCCCCGGCGACCCCGTGGAAGTGATGATGGGCGAACGCCGCGTCGACCCCGAGATGCACGCCGAGGCCATGCACCGCCTGGGCCTCGACAAGCCGCTGCCGGCCCAGTACCTGGACTACATCGGCAAGCTGGCTCAGGGGGACCTGGGCGAATCGCTGCGCACCCGCGAGGGCGTGTGGGAGGAGTTTCTCACCCTGTTCCCGGCCACCCTGGAGCTGTCCCTGGCGGCCCTGCTGTTCGCCGGCACGCTCGGGGTGATCGCCGGGGTGATCGCCGCCCTCAAGCGCGGCTCGCTGTTCGACCACGGCGTGATGGGGGTGTCGCTGGCCGGCTACTCGATGCCGATCTTCTGGTGGGGCCTGCTGCTGATCATGTTCTTCTCGGTGTACCTGGGCTGGACGCCGGTGTCCGGACGCATCGACCTGCTCTACGACATCGAGCCGGTCACCGGCTTCATGCTGATCGACACCCTGCTCAGTGAAGAGGAAGGCGCCTTCCAGGACGCGCTGATGCACCTGATCCTGCCGGCCGTGGTGCTCGGCACCATCCCGCTGGCGGTGATCGCGCGCATGACCCGCTCGGCCATGCTCGAAGTGCTGCGCGAGGACTATATCCGCACCGCCCGCGCCAAGGGCCTGTCGCCGGCACGCGTGGTGTTCGTGCATGGCCTGCGCAACGCGCTGATCCCGGTGCTCACCGTGTTCGGCCTGCAGGTCGGTGCCCTGCTGGCCGGCGCCGTGCTGACCGAGACCATTTTCTCCTGGCCGGGCATCGGCAAGTGGCTGATCGAGGCCATCGGCGCCCGCGACTACCCGGTGGTGCAGAACGGCATCCTGCTGATCGCCTGCCTGGTGATCCTGGTCAACTTCGTCGTGGACGTGCTCTACGGCCTAGTTAACCCACGTATCCGTCATCAGCGCTAAGGAGGCCCGGATATGACTCAAGCCAACGCTGCGCCGGTCTCCGACCAGGCACTGTTCTACCCCTCGCCGCTCAAGGAGTTCTGGCAGGCCTTTGCCCATAACAAGGGCGCCGTCGGCGGCCTGCTGTTCATGCTGCTGATACTGTTTTGCGCGCTGTTCGCGCCCTGGGTGGCGCCCTTCGATCCCAGCGAGCAGTTCCGCGACGCCCTGCTCACGCCGCCGGCCTGGCTGGAAGGCGGGCAGACGCGCTTCCTGCTCGGCACCGACGAACTGGGCCGCGACCTGCTCTCGCGGCTGATCCACGGCGCGCGCCTGTCGCTGCTGATCGGCCTGGCCTCGGTGCTGCTGTCGCTGATCCCCGGCATCCTCCTGGGCCTGGTCGCCGGCTTCTTCCCGCGCCTGCTCGGCCCCTCGATCATGCGCCTGATGGACATCATGCTGGCCCTGCCCTCGCTACTGCTGGCCGTGGCCATCGTCGCCATCCTCGGCCCGGGGCTGATCAACACGGTGATCGCCATCGCCATCGTCTCGCTGCCCTCCTACGTGCGCCTGACCCGCGCCGCGGTAATGGGCGAGCTGGGCCGCGACTACGTCACCGCCGCGCGGCTGGCAGGGGCCAGCCTGCCGCGACTGATGTTCGTCACCGTGCTGCCCAACTGCATGGCGCCGCTGATCGTGCAGGCCACCCTGAGCTTCTCCTCGGCCATCCTCGACGCCGCCGCCCTGGGCTTCCTCGGCCTCGGCGTGCAGCCGCCGACACCCGAGTGGGGCACCATGCTGGCCTCGGCGCGCGACTACATCGAGCGCGCCTGGTGGGTGGTGTCGCTGCCGGGGCTGACCATCCTGCTCAGCGTGCTGGCGATCAACCTGATGGGCGACGGGCTGCGCGATGCGCTCGACCCGAAACTGAAGAATGCGCAGTAAGGAGCCCGCCATGACCATGTATGTAGCCCGGATGCCATCCGGGAATACCTCCGAGCTGGCCCACCCCGGATTGCATCCGGGCTACGAATCGGAGGCAGCCCTATGAGTCTGCTCGACATCCGCAACCTGTCCGTGCGCTTCGGCACGGCCGATGCCATACCCGTGGTCGACGGCCTCGACCTGTCTGTGGACAAGGGCGAAGTGCTGGCCATTGTCGGCGAATCCGGCTCCGGCAAGTCGGTGACCATGATGGCGCTGATGGGCCTGATCGACGCTCCCGGCATCGTGCGCGCCGACAGCCTGCGCTTCGACGACCACGACATGCTCACCCTCAAGGGCCGTCAGCGCCGCCAGGTGGTGGGCAAGGACCTGGCCATGGTGTTCCAGGACCCGATGACCGCGCTCAACCCCAGCTACACGGTCGGCTTCCAGATCGAGGAAGTGCTGCGCCAGCACCTTGGCCTCAAGGGCAAGGCCGCCCGCGTGCGCGCCCTGCAGCTGCTGGAGCGGGTGGAGATTCCCGGCGCCGCCAGCCGTCTCGACGCCTACCCGCACCAGCTTTCCGGCGGCATGAGCCAGCGCGTGGCGATCGCCATGGCGATCGCTGCAGAACCCAAGCTGCTGATCGCCGACGAGCCGACCACCGCGCTGGACGTGACCATCCAGGCGCAGGTCATGGACCTGCTGCTCGACCTGCAGCGCAGCGAGGGCATGGGCCTGGTGCTGATCACCCACGACCTGGCCGTGGTCGCCGAAACCGCCCAGCGCGTCTGTGTGATGTACGCCGGGCAAGCGGTGGAGATCGGCAGCGTGCCGACCCTGTTCGACTCACCGACCCACCCCTATACCGAGGCGCTGCTCAAGGCCATTCCCGAGCACAGCCTGGGCGCCGAACGCCTGGCCACCCTGCCCGGCATCGTCCCCGGCCGCTATGACCGCCCGGCCGGCTGCCTGCTGTCGCCGCGCTGCCCCTATGCCCAGCCGCACTGCCGTGAGCAACGCCCGCCGCTGGAGACGCACACACGCGGCGCGGTGCGCTGCTTCTACCCCCTCAACCTGACCGCGGAGGTGGCCTGATGAGCGTCGTTCTCGAAGCCCGCGAGCTGACCCGGCACTACGAAATCTCCCGCGGCCTGTTCAAGCCCAATGCCCTGGTGCGCGCACTGAATGGCGTGTCGTTTTCGCTGGAAGCCGGCAAGACCCTGGCGGTGGTCGGCGAATCCGGCTGCGGCAAGTCGACCCTGGCGCGCGCCCTGACCCTGATCGAGGAGCCCAGCACCGGCAGCCTGCAGATCGCCGGGCAGGAAGTGGCCGGTGCCGACAAGGCCCAGCGCAAGCAACTGCGCCGCGATGTGCAGATGGTGTTCCAGAACCCCTACGCCTCGCTCAACCCGCGGCAGAAGATCGGCGACCAGCTGGCCGAGCCGCTGCTGATCAACACCGGTCTGTCGCGCGCCGAGCGCCGCGAGCGGGTGCAGAGCATGATGCAGCAGGTCGGTCTGCGCCCCGAGCACTACCAGCGCTACCCGCACATGTTCTCCGGCGGCCAGCGCCAGCGCATCGCCCTGGCCCGCGCCATGATGCTGCAGCCCAAGGTGCTGGTAGCGGACGAGCCGACCTCGGCGCTGGACGTGTCGATCCAGGCGCAGGTGCTCAACCTGTTTATGGACCTGCAGGAGCAGTACCGGACCGGCTACGTATTCATCTCGCACAACCTGGCGGTGGTGCGCCACGTGGCCGACGACGTGCTGGTGATGTACCTCGGCCGCCCGGCCGAGATGGGCCCGGCGGCGCTGATCTACGAGCGGCCGCTGCATCCCTACACCCGCGCCCTGCTCTCGGCCACCCCGGCCATCCACCCGGCCCCGACCAAACCGAAGATCAAGATTGCCGGCGAACTGCCCAACCCACTCGATCCACCACCCGGCTGCGCCTTCCACAAGCGCTGCCCGCACGCCAGCGAGCGCTGCCGCGTGGAAGTACCGGAATTGCGCCTGATCGAGGCGCGCCAGGTGGCCTGCCACCACGCCGAGGTAATCGGGAGCTGAGCGAGACTCAGGGCTGGCGGCGCACCGGCACCGCCTTGCCCTGCTCGATGCGGGTCAGAAACACGGCATCGGAGCCCTGGTGGTCGTCGGGACCGAAAGTGACACGGAAACCGCCCAGGTCGGTGTCCAGCATGGACAGCTCCTTGACCAGGCGCGCCCGGGTAGGCTGAGGACCCGCCCGGCGCAGCGCCTCGACCAGCACGGCCGCGTTGAGATAGCCCTCCAGCGAGGTGTAGCCCAGGGGGCTGTCGGCCATATCCTCCCGGTAGTCCCGCACCACGGGCAGAAACACATCATCGGGCGAAGGCACCACTTGGGAAATCAGTACGCCCTCCGCCAGAGCCCCCGCCTCGGCGATAAAGTCGTCGGTCCCGACGAAGGAGACGGTAAAAAAACGCGCCTGCATGCCCTTGGCCCGCGCCTCGCGCACCGCCGCTGCCAGCTGCTTGTAGGTACCCACAAAGAAGATCGCTTCAGGCTGCACGTCCCGCAGACGCGCCAGGGCATCTCCGACGTCCAGCGAATTGCGCAGGAAACGGGCCTCGCCCTCGAGCTTCAGCCCCCGCAGATGCAGGGCACCTGACAGCCCACTCTTGGCCGACTCGCCAAAGGAATCATCCTGCATGAGCAGGGCAATGCGACGCAGCCCCAGCGCTTCGGTCATGTAACCCGCCAACACTTCGGTCTCGGCGAAATAGGAAGCCCGTACGTTGAAGACCCAGGGGTGGACTGGCTGCCGCAACACCTCGGCACCGGTGAAGGGAAACAGGTAAGGCACGCCCGCCTCAA
Source organism: Aquipseudomonas alcaligenes (assembly GCF_900156545.1). GTDB lineage: Bacteria > Pseudomonadota > Gammaproteobacteria > Pseudomonadales > Pseudomonadaceae > Aquipseudomonas > Aquipseudomonas alcaligenes_A. The sequence continues at coordinate 199,593 of NZ_FTNW01000007.1, read as the reverse complement.
GCACGGCGGGCATGGCCGCACGCGAGGTCGGGGTGCCGACGTAGCCCAGGAGAGCAAACACGCGGCCAGACGCGATCAGCGCCTGTGTCAGCTCGGCAGTGCGACGCGGCTCATAACCGTCATCGCGCACCTCCATGCTCAACCGCCGACCATGAATGCCGCCATTGGCATTGACGCGCTGAAAGTAGGCCTGTGTACCTTGCAGCAGGCCCCGACCGAGACCGGCGGCTGGGCCGCTCTGTGCATTGACCATGCCCAAGCGCAGTTCGCCCGCATTGATGCCGGGCTCGGCCCACACCCGGCCATTGCTGAACAGTGCACTACAGATGGCCAGCCCGACCATCAGCCGTCGCAACATCATCGAAACTCCACTTCACTGCCGTTCTTATTATCCAAGCGCTCCCTCTCCCAGGATCCATCCACTGCAAAGGGCCTCGACAAGAGCTTAGCGTTATCGGCCGGTCTCGGGGATTCCGAAGTGCGCAGTGTCGGCATACGCGTGAAGATCAGAAAAAATATCTATTTATTCGATATTAACAATCACTCTGCAAAACCCTCATAGCACATGAAAATATCCTCAAAAATACAAATAAATAATTTTAAATCAATTACTTAATTAACTATCACCCACATCGATATTCATCATTGCCAGCGTCAACTTTTTAATCGAAAAAATCCAATTAACATGAGCCCCGTAGCCAACTTCCAGCCCCCAATACGGAGCCGACCAAGATGAAAAAGCAAATCCTCACCGCCCTTCTCCTCTCCACCTTTGCCGCCAGCGGCATCACCTTCGCCGCCGACGGCTTCGACCGCACTGGCAGCTACCTCGCCGAAGATGGTTATGACCGCACCGGCAGCGCTGTAGCCGCAGATGGCTTCGACCGCACCGGCAGCAACCTCGCCGAAGATGGCTATGACCGTACCGGCAGCGCCGTAGCCGCAGATGGCTTCGATCGCACTGGCAGCAACGTCGCCGAAGATGGCTTCGACCGCACTGGCAGCAACGTCGCCGAAGACGGCTTCGACCGCACTGGCAGCAACGTCGCCGAAGATGGCTTCGACCGCACTGGCAGCAACGTCGCCGAAGACGGCTTCGACCGCACTGGCAGCAACGTCGCCGAAGATGGCTTCGACCGCACTGGCAGCAACGTCGCCGAAGACGGCTTCGACCGCACTGGCAGCAACGTCGCCGAAGACGGCTTCGACCGCACTGGCAGCAACGTCGCCGAAGACGGCTTCGACCGCACTGGCAGCAACGTCGCCGAAGACGGCTTCGACCGCACTGGCAGCAACGTCGCCGAAGACGGCTTCGACCGCACTGGCAGCAACGTCGCCGAAGATGGTTATGACCGCACCGGCAGCAATGTCGCCTGAGTCAGCCCGAGGAAGTCAGGAGCCAGCAAGCGATGACGTGTGCACAGCTCGTAAACCAGAAGGCGCCCACCGTGGCGCCTTCGCCCTTTCTGGTTCTCAGCCTCTGAAGAAGCGGTAGAACTCGCGTAGCTCTGCCTGGGCGTCACTGACACTGACTTGGGTAAAACGCAGACTCTGCCGAGCCTGGCATTGCGCCAGACGCCACTGATCCAGCGGATGCAGCCAGCCAAGGACGGGGTAGCCGCCCATGGTCTGGCGGTCGGCCTGCAGGATGATCGGCTGACCGTCCGGCGGCACCTGGACGGCACCTCGCGCCACGCCCAGCGACCATTGCCGCGCAGGCGCCACCAGGGGCTCTCCTCGCAGCCGTGCGCCCATGCGATCGGACTGCGGCGCCAACTGCCAGGCCTGGCCGAAAAAAGCCGCCAGCGCCGCCTCACTGAACGCCACGGCATCGCCACCGGTGATCACCCGCAGCAGGGGCGTGGCCCGGTAGTTCGGCCGATAAGGCCAGGGCACGCTGGCAGCACGGACGCAGGCCCCGCCGGCACAGGCCAGCAGATCGCCCTCGACCAGTGCGGCACCCGCACCATCCAGCCCACCCAAGCGCTCGCGCACCTGCGCGCTGATACTGCCCAGTACCGGCTCGGCGGCGAAGCCTCCGGCCGCCGCCAGGTAGAGATACTGACCGCTAACGGCGAAGCCGATCCTCAGGCACTGCCCTGCCCTCAGGGCGAAGCGCGACCAGTTCGGCACAACCCGGCCATCGACCTCGATCCTGGCTTCAGCACCCGCCAGCGCCAGCCACACCTCGGCCTCGGCGCGCAGCTCCATGCCGCCCAGGGCGATCTCCAGCAGCGGCATGCCCCAGGCATTGCCCAGCAGGCGATTGGCCCAGGCTGCGGCATGACCATCCTGCACACCGCCGGGCGACACTCCCAGATGCTGCCAACCGAGGCGCCCCGCATCCTGCAGCAGGCTCTGCGGCCCTGGCCTGAGCACGCGCAGCCCGCTCATAAGGCGAGCTCGCGGCGATAGTGTGCCTCGTCGACCGGCACGAAACGCACACGGTCACCCAAGGCCAGCGGGCAGGGCGGCATGCGCCGCACATCGAACAGCTTCCAGGGAGAGAAACCGAGCAGGTGCCAGCCACCAGGCGAGGCCTGGGGATAAATAGCGGTCTGACGTTCAGCGATGGCCAGGCTCCCGGCCGGCACACCTGTGCGAGGCGTCGCCAGGCGTGGCAAAGCCAGACGTTCGCTCAGCCCGCCCAGATAGGCGAAGCCCGGCGCGAAACCAATGGCGCCGACCCGGTACTCGCCGGCGCTGTGCAGCTCGATGACCTCAGCGACAGACAGCCCGCAGGCCTGCGCCACGCTGGCCAGGTCCGCGCCGGCGTACCACACCGGGATCTCGTGCAGGCGCCCGGCAACGGCCGGCGTGCAGTCGCTCAGCCATGCCTCCAGTAGCGGTGCCAGGCGTTCGGCCAACTGCAGGTGGTCGGTACGCAGCAGGTCGTAGTGCAGCAGCAGCGTTGTCCAACCCGGTACCAGATCGGTGAGCAGCTCGCCCAGCTGCAGGCGAATGCGCTCGGCCAGGGCGGCAATGCGCAGCGGCAAGTCGGCATCCGGTGCCTCGGCCAGCACCAGCAGCAGCGCTTCGGCGCCAGCCGGCTCCAGGCGGATCACAGGGCGTCCAGCTGGGCTCGCAGGCGCCGCAGCACGGCCAGCGACTCGGCGTTGTCGCCGTGTACGCAGAGACTGTCGGCCTGCAGCCGCAGGGGCTTGCCATCGAGGTCGGCGAAAGGCTCGCCGGCGGCGATGGCCAGCGCCTGGTCGAGAATGCGCTGCGGCTCGTGATGCACGGCACCGGCCAGGCGCCGCGGCGCCAGCTGACCGTCAGCCAGGTAGGCACGATCGGCGAACGCCTCGAACAAAAGCGGCACGCCGACCGCCTTGGCGAGGCGTCGCTCCCGGTCATTATCGGCCCGGGCCAGCACCATCAGTGGCAGACCCTCGCGGTAGCGGGCGCAGGCACTCAGCACGGCGATCAGCAGCGCATCGTCGCGCACCAGATCGTTGTACAGCGCGCCGTGTGGTTTGACGTAGGCCAGCTGGGTGCCGGCCGCGCGGCAGAAGGCATCCAGCGCGCCAAGCTGGTACAGCACCAGCGCGCTCACCTCTTCCGCCGAGCAGGACAGGTGACGCCGGCCGAAACCCTGCAGATCGGGATAGGACGGATGCGCGCCGATGCTCACCCCGTGCTGCACCGCCAGCGTCACGCTGCGCTGCATGATCAGCGGGTCGCCGGCATGGAAGCCGCAGGCCAGGTTGGCCTGGTCGATCAGCGGCATGGCGTGCTCGTCGTCGCCCATGCGCCAGGCGCCGAAGCTTTCGCCCATGTCGCAGTTGAGGAGGATAGGTCTGTTCATCTCTGCAGCTTAAAGCCCCGTCGGGCGATGGGAAAGGCAGCGTGGATGCCCCGACAGAAACGAAAGACCCCGCCGAAGCGGGGTCTGTCTGCGTCACAGCGGCTCAGATATAGAAGGCCTTCAACGGCGGGAAGCCGTTGAATTCCACCGCGCTGTAGCTGGTGGTGTAGGCACCGGTGGACAGCCAGTACAGGCGATCCTCGGCAGCCAGGTTGAGCGGCAGGCCGTACTTGTAGTTCTCGTACATGATGTCGGCGCTGTCGCAGGTAGGGCCGGCGATCACCACTTCCTCGGCCTCGCCCTTCTTCTCGGTCCAGATCGGGAACTTGATCGACTCGTCCATGGTTTCGATCAGGCCGCTGAACTTGCCCACGTCGGTGTAGACCCAGCGCTCCACGGCGGTACGCGATTTGCGCGCCACCAGCACCACTTCGCTGACCAGGATGCCGGCGTTGGCGATCAGCGAACGGCCCGGCTCGAGGATGATTTCCGGCAGCTCGTCGCCGAAGTCTTCCTTGAGGAAACGGATGATCTCCTCGGCGTAGGTCTCCAGGCTGTTGGTGCGCTGGATGTAGTTGGCCGGGAAGCCGCCCCCCATGTTGATCATCTGCAGGGTGATGCCGTCTTCTTCCTTGAGGCGCTCGAAGATCACCTTGACCTTGGCGATGGCGGCGTCCCACACGTCGATGTCGCGCTGCTGGCTGCCAACATGGAAGGACACGCCATAGGGCACCAGGCCCAGCTGCTTGGCCAGGATCAGCAGGTCAAGGGCCATGTCCGGGTTGCAGCCGAATTTGCGCGACAGCGGCCAGTCGGCGCTGGTCGAACCTTCGGTGAGGATGCGCACATAGACCTTGGCACCCGGGGCGGCCTTGGCGATGTTGCGCAGGTCGGCCTCGGAGTCGGTGGCGAACAGGCGCACACCCTTGTCAAAGAAGTAGCGAATGTCGCGGGCCTTCTTGATGGTGTTGCCGTAGCTGATGCGCTCAGGGCCGACGCCAGCCTTCATCACCTTGTCCAGCTCGTAGATGGAGGCGATGTCGAAGTTCGAGCCCTTGTCGCGCAGCAGCTCGGTGATCTCGGTGGCCGGGTTGGCTTTCACCGCGTAGTAGATCTTGGCGAAGGGGAAGCAGCTGACCAGCTGATCGTAGGAGTCGGCGATGGTCTGCTTGTCGATGACGACGAAGGGGGTTTCCTGCTGGTCGGCAAACGCCTTCATGCGCTTGAAAGTTTCGGGTGCGAAATAGTCTTCGACCTTGATCGACATGCTCGGGACTCCAAATGGCAAAACACGTTATAGAAAAGAGGGAGTGGCTCTGTTTTCGAGCCGTGAACGCCTGATCAGTTTCCCCACTTTGGTTCGCCTACTTCCCAAGGCATGTCGCCGAGCTGCTGCGCACAGCACCGGAGGCCCTTGCAGAATCATCATGGCTAGACGCTTCGCCGCAGCCAGTAGACCGACTACGGCAAGGCGGAGCAACAACGCCAGGGTGGTTCTGCAAGGGACTCCGAGTCTCTCGTCGTCAGTACTTGAGCCGGATGGATCGTTTCCAGCATGAGCGTTCGGGCGCGAACTTTAGGACCATGACTGCGCGATATCAACCGAAAATTGCCGCTGTTTTGCACCCGGTTGTCGCCTGCCTGATTGATTGTTTTCGATACTCAACAAACCGTCAGAAATGCTGCACAAAACCAGGCCCGACAGGGCTGCGACGAAACGGGAACAGGGGCCGGCCTTTACCGGTATAATCGCCGCCTTTTTTGACACTCCGACGACCGAGTCGACAGGTTTTCCGCCATGAGCATCCAGGCCGCAGAAGTCGCCAAACGCCGCACGTTCGCGATCATTTCCCACCCCGACGCCGGTAAGACCACCATCACCGAGAAGCTGCTGCTGATGGGCAAGGCCATCGAGGTCGCCGGTACGGTGAAGTCGCGCAAGTCCGACCGCCATGCCACGTCCGACTGGATGGAGATGGAAAAGCAGCGCGGCATCTCCATCACCACCTCGGTGATGCAGTTCCCCTACCGCGAGCACATGGTCAACCTGCTCGACACCCCCGGCCACGAAGACTTCTCGGAAGACACCTACCGCACCCTGACTGCAGTAGACAGCGCACTGATGGTGCTCGACGGCGGTAAGGGCGTAGAGCCGCGCACTATCGCCCTGATGGAAGTGTGCCGCCTGCGCGATACGCCCATCGTCAGCTTTATCAACAAGCTCGACCGCGACATCCGTGACCCGATCGAACTGCTCGACGAAATCGAGGCGGTGCTGAAGATCAAGGCGGCGCCGATCACCTGGCCGATCGGCTGCTACCGCGATTTCAAGGGCGTGTACCACCTGCATGAGGACAAGATCATCGTCTACGTGCCGGGCCACGGCCACGAGCGCACCGAGCAGAAGGTGATCAACAAGCTGGACTCCGACGAGGCGCGCACCCACCTGGGTGACATGTACGAGCGCTTCATCGAGGAACTGGAACTGGTCCAGGGCGCCTGCCACGAGTTCGACCAGGACGCCTTCCTCAAGGGCGAGATGACCCCGGTGTTCTTCGGCACCGCGCTGGGCAACTTCGGCGTCGACCAGGTGCTCGACTGCATCGTCGACTGGGCCCCGCAGCCGCTGTCGCGCGCCGCCCACGAGCGCGTGGTCGAGCCGGTGGAAGAGAAGTTCAGCGGCTTCGTGTTCAAGATCCAGGCGAACATGGACCCCAAGCACCGCGACCGCATCGCCTTCATGCGCATCTGCTCGGGCAAGTACGAGAAGGGCATGAAGATGCGCCATGTGCGCATCAAGAAGGACCTGAAGATCGCCGACGCCCTGACCTTCTTCTCCAGCGAGCGCGAGCAGCTGGAAGAAGCCTACGCCGGCGACATCATCGGCCTGCACAACCACGGCACCATCCAGATCGGCGACACCTTCACCGAAGGCGAGGTGCTGGGCTTCACCGGCATCCCACACTTCGCCCCGGAACTGTTCCGCCGCGTGCGCCTGAAGGACCCGCTGAAATCCAAGCAGCTGCGCCAGGGCCTGCAGGAGCTGGCTGAGGAAGGCGCCACCCAGGTGTTCTTCCCCGAGCGCAACAACGACATCATCCTCGGCGCCGTCGGCGTGCTGCAGTTCGATGTGGTCGCCAGCCGCCTCAAGGAGGAATACAAGGTCGAGTGCGCCTACGAGGCGATCAACGTCTGGTCGGCGCGCTGGATCGAGTGCAGCGACGAGAAGAAGCTCAAGGAGTTCAAGGACAAGGCCTTCGAGAACCTGGCGGTGGATGGCGGCGGCCACCTCACCTACCTGGCGCCGACCCGGGTCAACCTGAGCCTGATGGAAGAGCGCTGGCCGGACATCACCTTCCGCGCCACCCGCGAGCACCACTGACCCAGTTCCCTCTCCCCTTGGGAGAGGGCTGGGGCGGCCCGCGTAGGGTGAGGGCGCTATAAGCGACTCGAAGTGGCCCGGAAGCCCCTCACCCCCGGCCCCTCTCCCACAGGGAGAGGGGAGCTGCCTACACGCTAGCCCGCAGCAACGCCCGCACCTTGGCCGCCGAGAGCTTTTGCAGCCCGCACAGGTAGTCGTGATCAGCGCGGATGTCGTGGCGCTCCCACAGCAACGCCTGCAGGTGCAGCGTCAGGTTGGCCGCCATCTCGGCATCGGCCAGCGCGCGGTGGGCCTGGCCGGTGCTGGGCAGCCCGACCCAGCTGTTGAGGTTGCCCAGCTTGTGGCTCGGCGCCTCCGGCAGCAGGCGCCGCGACAGCAGCAGCGAACAGGCGAAGTCACGGTTGCGGCGACGCCCCAGAAGGCCCAGCTCGGCATCCCAGAACTTGCTGTCGAACGCGGCGTTGTGCGCCAGCAGCGGCGCCTCGCCGATGAACTCGGCGGCCTCCGCCATCACCTGCGCCACCGGCGGCGCGCTGCGCACCATGGCGTTGCTGATGCCGGTGAGCTGTTCGATGAAGGGCGGCACCCAGGCACCGGCATACATCAGGCTCTGGTAGCGCGCGACGATGCGTCCGCCCTCGATCATGGCCACGCCGATTTCGGTCGGTCGCGCGCCCTGGGCCGGCGACATGCCGGTGGTTTCAAAGTCGATCACGGCGATGCGATCTGGCATCGGTTGTCCTCAGTTCTTCAACAGCAGCGCACCCTCGACCGGCACAAAGCGGTCGGCGGCGCGGATCAGGGAATGCGCGGTGAGGCCCTCGACGCCATACACACAGCAGGCCACCCCATGACGGGCGCGGGCGCGCTGCAGCAGCAGGTCGAAATCGCCGTCGCCGGAGGCCAGCACCACTTCGTCCACCCGCTCGGCGGCATCCATCACATCCAGGGCGATGCCGACATCCCAGTCGCCCTTGGCCGAGCCGTCGCTGCGCTGGATATAGGGCTTGAGCAGTACCTCGAAACCGAGGTTGCGCAGGATCTGCTGGAACTGGCGCTGCTTGGCGTCGCCACGGTCGATGGCATAGGCGCGCGCCTCGATGATCTCGCCCTGCGCCGCCACCTGGCGCCACAGCTCGGCATAGTGAAAGTGGCAGCCATGAGCCTGGCGCACGGTGTAGTAAAGGTTCTGCACATCGGCGAACAGGGCGATCTTCTTCACAGTGCAGCCTGGCAACAAGGGAGCGGCATTATGCGAAAGACCGGCATGTTCGTCGCCCCCGGCCATCGGCTAAAGTGAGGACATGTAGTACTGCCGCGATGCCTGCCGATGAATCCGTTGACCGTTCTGCGCGATGCCTTCCATTTCTTCAGCCGTAACCTGCCCGGTATCGCCCCGCTGTGTCTGCCGCTGATCGCCGCTGAATGCCTGGCGCGCGCGGTCGTCGCGGGCCTGGTCGATACGGACCATTCACCCGCCTACGAGCTGCTGGTCGGGCTGTTCTTCTACCCGCTATACAGCGCCGCGCTGATCCTCTTCCTCGACGCGCGCAGCCAGGGCCAGCGCCCGGCTACCCGCAACCTGCTGGCCGCCGCGCTGCCGCTGTGGCCGTCGTTCGCAGTGCTAGCCGGACTGAGTACCCTGCTGATCATGCTCGGTGGCGCGCTGTTTCTGCCGGTAGCCCTGTACCTGATGGTCAAGCTGGCCTTCTCCGAATACCTGCTGGTACTGCGCGGCCTGGCACCGCTGCCGGCGATGCGCGAGAGCTTCCTGCTCAGCATCGGCCACTTCTGGTCGCTGCTGGCCTGCGTGCTGCTGGTGATCGTGCCGCTGTGGCTGCTGGATGACTGGACCCTGCAACTGCTCGGCGAGCAGCCGGATGCGATCGGCAGCCTGTTGCTGGACATCGTCAACGGCTTCCTCCAGTTGTTCTCCACCGTGGTGCTGTTCCGCTGCTTCATGCTGTGCAGCCAGCAGCCGACCGAGGACAGCCACAGCAGTTGACCCGCTCGACAGGAAATCCTCCGCGCCTTTGCTAGGCTTGGGACTTCCGCAACCCCAGGGAAGATCGCCATGCCCGAACAGAATCCGAGCATCCTCTCGCACGTCTCCATCGGCACCAATCAGTTCGAGCGGGCCGTGGCCTTCTACGACAAGGTCCTGGCGACCCTCGGCTGCAAGCGCGTCCTCGAACACCCCGGCGCCGTCGCCTGGGGCCGTGAATACCCGGAGTTCTGGGTGCAGACGCCGATCGATGGTCAGCCGGCGAATGTCGGCAACGGCACTCACTTCGGCTTCGTCGCCCCGGACAAGCAGGCCGTGCACGCCTTCTACGACGCCGCTCTGGAGGCCGGCGCCAGCGCTGACGGCCCGCCCGGTCCGCGCCCGCACTATGGCGAGCCGTACTACGGCTGCTTTGTCCGCGACCTCGACGGACACAAGATCGAGGCGGCCTACTGGGACACCGAGCTGGTCTACGAGCTGTATATCGAGCCGCACGCACACTGACCTGTCGCCGCCCCGGCAAGCGGCCAGCCCGGTCACCACCGCGCGGCCCAAGCCCCCGCCCACGGACGGGCCGCCGGCAAGCGGCCGAACGCTGAAGCGCTATACCTCAAGGCTCTGGACAAAGCGCCAGTGCATCGCCATGCTCGGCCCCAAACGAACAACAAGACGGCCCGAGCCGCACCGATGCGCAGATTCCTTTTTCCTGCCCTGCTGGCGTGGCTGTGCTGCGCCGGCGCCCAGGCCGCCGAGCCGACCGTCAGCGTCGGCTATTACGAATTCCCGCCCTACTCCTGGACCGATGACGATGGCAAGCCGCGCGGCTCCATCCTGGGGCTCACCGAGCGCCTGTTGCGCCATGCCGGTTACCGCGGCCATTACCGCTCACTGCCCGGCGCGCGGCTGTATGCCGCCCTGCGCGACGGCAGCGTGCAGCTGTGGCCCGGCGCCGGCGGCAAGACCGAACTGCTCGGCCATACCCACGAAGCCAGGCAGGCCATGGGCGAGATCAGCCTGGCCCTCTACCACCGCGCGGACACACCCAGACCGGTCCTACCGGAGGGCCTCAGAGGGCGGGGGCTGATTGTGATCAGCGGCTACAGCTACTGGAAACCGGCCAGCGAACTGATCACCGACACCACGCTGGGAATCGGTATCCATCGCACCAGTACCCATGCCTCGGCGCTGGCCATGCTGCTGCGCAAACGGGGCGACTATCTGCTCGACTACCAGGCTCCCGTCGAACAGGTGCGCAAGGAGCTGGGGCTGTCACCTCTGCCCTATACCATCCTGCAGACCATGCAACTGCGCCTGATTGCCTCGCGTCATGCCGAGGGCAGCCAGCGCTTGCTGGACGATCTGGACAGCGCCTACGCGGCGCTTCAGGCAGCGGGCGAACCCTTGCAACTGGACTAGCCGCTCCGCCGCCCCATGCGCGACGCCTGAGCAGCCCGCGGCAAAAAGCGCCGAAAGCTCGCCAGCGGGCCACCTATCGGCAATAGCAGATAGCCACTAGACATCCAAAAAAGTGACGTCAAAATAATAGCTAGCCATAGATGCGCCCCATCAGGCGCATGCGAATCATCAAAAAACAATAACGCCCTCTATCGCCCTATCCCAGATTTTCTGCAGCGCCGCGCGGGCTCTGCGACAGCTGAACCCCATAGAACCCCCAATGCCCCGGAAGAGACTCCGGGAGCAGACGTATGCCCTTTGGCCATCCAAAGGGCCAGAGAAATGCAATCCATGAAAATGCGCCGCCCCGTCACCAACGTCGAGCAGACCTTTGCCCACGACCAACGCCTGATCTCCGCCACGGATGCCGCGGGAAACATCACCTATTGCAACAGCGAGTTCGTCAGAATCAGCGGGTACACCGAAGAGGAACTACTGGGAAGCCCACACAACCTGGTCCGCCACCCGGACATGCCTGCCGCCGTTTTTGCGGTGATGTGGGGCTACCTGCGGGCCGGCAAGAGCTGGATGGGCGTGGTCAAGAACCGCTGCAAGAACGGCGACTACTACTGGGTCAGTGCTTACGTCACGCCCATTCTCGATAATGGCCGCGTCGTGGGCTACGAGTCCGTGCGGGTCAAGCCGACCCGCGAGCAGGTGGCACGGGCGCAAAGCCTCTATGAGCGTATCCGTGAGGGCCAGAACCCCATCCCGACGACACGTCGACTGGCCCACCACGCTTGGTCATTCGCCCTGCCCGTTGCCGCTGCAGCACTGGCTATCACGGCCATCGGGACGAGCACGCCCTGGATTGCCGGAGGGCTGACCGCCACGCTGATACTCGGTGTCGGCCTAAGTTCCAGACGCCAACTGGAATCGACACTCAGCAGGATCGTCGGCAAGAACCCCAATGCCTTCGCCGACCCGATCAGCGCGCAGGTCTACAGCGAGGCACAGGGAGCCGCGGCGCAGCTGGACATGCTGCTGATCAGCGAGGATGCGCGCCTGCGCACCGCCTTGACGCGCCTGAGCGACCTGGCCAGCCGCGTGGCAGAGTCGGCAGCGAATGCCTCGAACCTGTCCAGTCAGACCGAGCGCGCACTGCTTGCACAGAGGGCCGAGACAGATCTGACGGCCGCCACCATGACCGAGATGGCCGCCTCCATTGCCGAGGTCGCGGGCAACGTTCAGCAAACAGCCAGCGAAGCGCAGGCCGCCAGCACTCTGGCCGAGCAGGGCGACCGGGTTGCCGAGAGCACGCTTGGAGCTATCGAGTCACTGGCAACGACCGTGACGAAAATCGGCTCGGCCGTCGATACGCTGGCCGGGGAAACGCAGCAGATCATGTCGGCCGCGGAAATCATCCAGAGCATCGCCGAGCAAACCAACCTGCTAGCCCTCAATGCCGCCATCGAGGCAGCGCGCGCCGGCGAACAGGGCAGAGGCTTTGCGGTGGTGGCCGACGAAGTCCGCTCGCTCGCCAGCAAGACTCGCGAATCGACTCAGCAAATCCAGTGTGTGATTCAAACACTCAAGGCAGGTGCCGACGAGGCCGTCTCGGTTGCCCGTCTCGGCATGCATGAAGCCGACAGCGGTCTGCAGCAGGTGGTCAACACCCGTGGCGCCCTGCAGGGCATTCGGCAAGCGGTCGATCGCATCGGCGCCATGAGCCTGCAGATGGCTGCAGCCTCGGAACAGCAGGCACTGGTTTCCGAAGATATCTCCCAACAGACCAACAATGTCGCCGCCACCATGGAGCAGACGGCAGACAATGCGCGCTCAACCGTTAGCCGCGCCGTGGAGCTGGAACAGGTCGCGGCCGACCTGCGCGCCCTGGTTGAGCGCTTCAATCGTTGAACGCGCGCCAGGCCTCTATTTTCGAGGCTTGGCGCGGGCGGTCGGCTCGGCCACCAGCGGGTCGTCCGGCCAGTAGTGCTTGGGGTAGCGCCCCTTCAGGTCCTTCTTCACCTCGGCATAGGTGTTGGCCCAGAAGCTCGCCAGGTCCTGGGTCACCTGCACCGGCCGGCGCGCCGGCGACAGCAGGTGCAGCAACACGCCCTGGCGGCCACCGGCGATGCGCGGCGTGGCCGCCAGGCCGAACAGCTCCTGCAGGCGCACTGCCAGCACCGGCGGCGACTCGGCATAATCGATGGCGATACGCGAACCGGAAGGCACTTGCAGGTGCTTCGGCGCCAGCTCGTCCAGGCGCTGCGGCAGCGGCCAGGGCAACTGACCGGCGAGGATGCCCGGCAGGTCCAGATTGGCGAAATGGCTGAGCCGGCTGACCTTGCCCAGGTACGGCAGCAGCCAGTCTTCCAGGGTCGCCAGCAACGCGGCGTCACTCAGGTCCGGCCATTCGCTGTCGCCCCGCTGCTCTAGGTCGAGGCGGCGCAGCAGCGCCACCCGCGCCTGCCACTGGCGCAGCTCCGGCGTCCAGGGCAGCAACTCCAGCCCCTTGCGCCGCACCAGACCGAGCAGCGCGCGGCTGCGTGCGAGCTCGTCCAACCCTGTCAATGCCTCGCGACTGAGCACCAGCTCGCCGACCCGGCGCTGCCGTTCGGCGCGCAGCACGCCCTCGCGCTCGTCCCACTCCAGTTCTTCGCGCAGGCTCACCTGCTCGGCGAGTACCGCGTCGAACAGCGCCGGATCGAGGTCGGCCGCCAGGTAGATACGCTCCTCGCGCTGGCCCTGGCGGCTGCCGAGGTCGGCGATCACCAGCCATTCGTGCTTCATCAGCGCATCCGCCTCGCCGAACTGCGCGGCGCGGCCATTGGCCAGGCGATAGTCCGCACCGCCGGCCTTGCGCTGGCGCGCCACCCGGTCGGGGTAGGCGAAGGCCAGCAGCGCGCCGAGCCAGCGCGGATGCTCGGGATCGGCCACCGCCTCACTCGGCGCGCCACGCAGATAGGAACGAAACTGCCGGGCCAGCTGCCGCGCACGCTGCACGCCGCCGCGCGAGCCACTCGTGGCGCGTGATTCGCCGGCCAGCAGCGCCATGCGGCTGTGCAGGTCGGCACCCGCGCCGCGCAGGATGTCGCGCTCGGACAGTAGCGCGGCGAGGTCCGCCGCCAGCGCGCCAAGGCCAAGGGCCTGGCCACGCAGCAGCAGATGGGCGATACGCGGATGCGCCGGCAGTTCGGCCATGGCCTGGCCATGCGCCGTCAGCGCGCCGCGCGCATCGAGGGCGCCGAGGCGCGCCAGCAGGTCGCAGCCCTGGGCGAAGGCGGCGGCAGGCGGTGCATCGAGCCAGGCCAGCTCGCCCGGCTGCACGCCCCAGCGCGCCAACTGCAGGGCCAGGCCGGCGAGATCCGCCTGGAGGATTTCCGCGGTGCCGTAGGCCGCCAGCTGCTCGTGCTGGCTCTGCGACCACAGGCGATAACACACGCCCGGCTCCAGGCGCCCGGCGCGACCGGCGCGCTGGGTGGCCGAGGCGCGGGAGATGCGCTGGGTATCCAGGCGGGTCATGCCGCTGGCCGGGTCGAAGCGCGGCACGCGTGCCAGACCGGCATCCACCACCACGCGCACGCCATCGATGGTCAGGCTGGTCTCGGCGATATTGGTCGCCAGCACCACCTTGCGCATGCCGGCCGGCGCCGGCTCGATGGCGGCGCGCTGGGCAGACAGCTCCAGCTCGCCATGCAGCGGGCAGAGCAACACGTCGGGACGCTGGCCCAGACTCTCCTGCAGCTGCTCATGCACCCGGCGGATCTCCGCCTGGCCGGGCAGAAACACCAGCAGGCTGCCCGGCTCATCGGCCAGGGCCTGCAGCACGGTCTGGATGACCCGCTGCTCGATGCGCTCACCCGGTTGCCAAGGTGCACCCCAGCGCGTCTCCACCGGGTGCATGCGGCCCTGGCTGGTCACCACCGGCGCATCACCGAGCAGCGCGGACAGGCGTTCGCCCTCCAGGGTGGCGGACATCAGCAACACCTTGAGCGGCTCATCACGTAGCAGCTCGCGGCCATTGAGGGTCAGCGCCAGGGCCAGGTCGGCATCCAGGCTGCGCTCGTGGAATTCGTCGAAGATCACCAGGCCGACGCCGTCCAGCGCCGGATCGTCCTGCAGGCGGCGGGCGAGGATGCCCTCGGTGACCACCTCGATGCGGGTCTGCGGGCCGACCCTGCTGTCCAGGCGGATGCGATAGCCCACCGTCTCGCCAACGCTCTCGCCCAGCTCGCTGGCCAGGCGCTCGGCGGCGGCGCGCGCGGCCAGCCGGCGCGGTTCCAGCATGAGGATGCGCTGCCCGGCCAGCCAGGGCTCGCCGAGCAGGGCCAGCGGCACGCGGGTGGTCTTGCCGGCACCGGGTGGCGCCTCCAGCACGGCCTCGTGGCGCTCGACCAGGGCTTGGCGGAGGGCGGGCAATACGTCGTCGATGGGCAGGCGGTTCATGGCTTCTCCGATTGGCCGGCGATTATACGAACCACGGCAGCGCCCGCGCATCCAACTGCAACGGCGGCCTTGCTATAGTGCCGCCCTCAATTTTCGGAGGTGCTTATGCCCAGCAAGACCCGCATCATCGGCAGTGTCGTCGCGCTCTCCCTGGTCACCCAGCTGACCGCCTGCGGCACCCTGTTCTTCCCGGATCGCCGCGGCCAGATCGAAGGCAAGATCGACCCTGTGGTGGCCGGCCTCAATGCAGTAGGCATTCTGTTCTACGTGATCCCCGGGCTGATCGCCTTCGGCATCGATTTCGCCACCGGTGCCATCTACCTGCCCGACAACCAGTACTCGCTGGCCCCGGAAAAGCTGCAGGACGCCATTGGCGCGGACGGCCGCGTCGACAACCGCAAGCTCAAGGCCATTCTGCAGCGCGAGCTGGGCCGCGACCTGCCGCTGGACGACCCGCGCCTGATCCAGCACAGCGGCAAGATCGAGCAACTGGCCGCCTACGGCCTGCGCGCGGAGGCCTGATGCAGCACCTCGCCACTCACCTGCAGCGCCTGCTGGCCTATCACGGCTGGGCTTACGCGCGGCTGCTCGGCGAGCTGGCGAGCCTGGACGAGGCGCAGTACCGCGCGCCCTGCGGGCTGTTCTTCGGCAGTATCCACGCCACCCTCAACCACCTGGCGGTGGCCGACCGCATCTGGCTGGCGCGGGTGCGCGACGAAGCACAGCCGTTCGCCCGCCTGGATGCCGGGGCGGTCGCCGAGCGCACCGCGCTGGAGAACTACCTGGAGGCCGGCGTGGCCGCCTGGCGCGACCATTTGGAGGGGCTGGTCGATGTCGAGCTGTTGGCCCCGCTGGCCTACCGCAACATGGCCGGCGAACCCCAGCAGCGCTCGCGCCTGGAGATCGTCACCCACCTGGTCAACCACGGCACCCACCATCGCGGCCAGATCAGCGCCGCGTTGACCGCCATGGGCCGTCCAGCGCCGGTGCTCGACTACATCTACGCCCTGCCGGAACTGCCATGACACTAGGGTCTGCTCCCGTTTCGCCGCGACCGCGACGGAGCCCGTTTTGGCGCGGGGCTAGGCGCGAGACGCGAAGTTTGGTCGTCCAAATGAGCCGGCGAGTAACGACGTTCCGCGCCAAAACGGGCCCGTCCCTTTGGGTTGCGCGTAAAATCGCGCCATGCGTCGTTGCAGGACTTGGCAAGGGAATGACCATTGCCTGCGTCCCGCGCCTAGCCTGGCGCGATTTTACGCTGCAACGCGGTTCGCGCCGAAACGGGAGCAGACCCTAATGCCCCAACACGCCCGCCTGATGCGCCTGGCCACCCAGGCGGCGCTCGCCACCGCCCTGCTGCTGGCCCTGGCCAAGGCGGTGGCCTGGTGGCTGAGCGGCTCGGTGAGCCTGCTCGCCGGCCTCACCGACTCGCTGCTGGATGGCGCCGCGTCGCTGCTCAACCTGATTGCCGTGCACTACGCCCTGCGCCCGGCCGACGAGGATCACCGCTACGGCCACGGCAAGGCCGAGGCTCTGGCCGGCCTGGCCCAGGCCCTCTTCGTCGGCGCCAGCGCGGTGCTGGTGGCAGTGCAGGCCATTGATCGCCTGCAGCACCCACAGCCACTCGGCGCCCAGACCCTGGGCATCGCGGTGATGCTGTTGTCGCTGGCGATGACGGTCGCCCTGTTGCTGTTCCAGCGCCACGTGGTGCGTGTCACCGGCTCCACGGCGGTACGCGCCGACTCGCTGCACTACCGCTCCGACCTGCTGCTCAACAGCGGCATCCTCCTCGCCCTGGTACTGGCCGGCTTCGGCTGGCAGCGCCTGGACCCGCTGTTCGGCTTAGGCATTGCCGCCTACATCCTGTGGAGCGCGGTGAGCATCGTGCGCGAGGCCATCGCCGTGCTGATGGACGAGGAGCTGGCGCCGGAGCTGAGCGAGCGCATGCACCTGCTGGCCGGTGGCGTACCCGGGGTACTGGGTACGAGCGACCTGCGCACGCGTATCTCCGGCACCCACTGGTTCGTCCAGCTGCATGTGGAGCTGCCGGGCGACCTGAGCCTGCAGCAGAGCCACAGTCTGTGCAAACAGGTGGAAGACGCCATTCGCAGCGAGTTCCCCCGCGCCCAGGTGCTGGCCTACGCGACCCCGACGGCACCCGCGGCCTGAACACCGCAGGCACGCAGACAGGTTCGCGCTTATGCTGCATCCGTGACTGAAGCGCGGAACGGCACCATGAAGAAGACCAGCCTCGAGACGCTGCATCGTCAGCACCAGCCCGCCGCCATCGAGCAGCGCCTGGACCAGCCGTTGCAGCCGCGCTATGTCGCCGATGCCGTACTGGGGGCCATCGACGGCTGCGTCACCACCTTCGCCGTCGTCGCCGGCGCGGTGGGTGCCGGCTTCTCGGCCTCGGTGGCGCTGATCATGGGCTTCGCCAACCTGCTGGCCGACGGCTTCAGCATGGCCGTCAGCAACTACGAGGCGGTCAAGTCCCTGCACGAGTTCCGCGAAACGGCCAGGACCACCGAGGAGGAGCACATCGCGCGGGTGCCCGAAGGCGAACGGGAAGAGGTCCGGCAGATCTTCGCGCGCAAGGGCTTCAGCGGCGAAACGCTGGACAGGATAGTCGCCACCATCTGCCAGGATCGCCAGCTGTGGGTGGAGACCATGCTCAGCGAGGAATACGGCCTGCAGCAAGCGCCACCGGCCCCCCTGGTGTCCGCCGCCGTGACCTTTGCCACCTTCCTGCTCGCTGGCAGCTTGCCGCTGCTGCCGCTGTTCTTCGCCAGCCTGGACATGCAACGCCAGTTCCTCATCAGTGCGCTGCTGGCCGCCGCCGTGTTCTTCTCTATCGGCATGCTGAAAAGCTTGGTGTTCGCCAAGCCGCTGTTGCGCTCGGGGCTTTACACCCTGCTCACCGGTGGTGCCGCCGCGTCCCTGGCCTTCCTCGCCGGGTACCTGCTGCAGCAGCTCTTCGGCGCCAGCTGAGCCCCTCCAGGCAAGCGCAGGCGAACGGCGCGAGCGACTAGAGCAAATACTCTAAAAACACTAGACTGCGTGGCAGACCAACAACAAAAGGCGCCACCATGAACCTGTCCCCCTCTGCCATCGCCCTGCTGGGCCTGACTGCCTGGCCACTGCTGCTGATGTTCCTGATCATCAACCAACGCGGCCTGCTGGTGCTTGGGGGGCGCATGAAGGTCAACGCCTTCGCCCCCGACGGCAGCAATACGCCGAGCGCCTTCGGCCAGCGCCTGGTGCGCACCCACGCCAACTGCCTGGAAAACCTGCCGCTGCAGGCGGCGGTGCTGCTCTATGCGATGCACGCCGGGCAGACCGCCCTGACCGATCCGCTGGCGCTGTTGCTGCTGGGCGCGCGCCTGTTCCAGTCGGCGATGCACCTGATCAGCACCGGCCCGCTGTTCGTCTGGCTGCGCTTTGCCGGCCTGCTGGCGCAGATGCTGATCCTCGCCTGGTGGCTGCTGCGCCTGAGCGGCCTGGCCTGATTCGCAGGCAAGAAAAAGGGAGGCACTAGGCCTCCCCTTTTTCGTGTCCGGCACTGGCGATCGTGTCACCGCTTTCCTCGCCCGCCTGGTTGGGCGGTGCGGACCCGGGAGCCTGCGCGACCCGGTAGGATCGCCGGCGCCGCAGCGCCTGATTGGGCGGCGCGGTTGGACATGTCGTCCGGGCCATGAAACTGAGGGAAAGCTTATCGAGGCCGGGGTGACAAAGGATTGCGAAGATTGCTCAATCAAACATGACTTGCGCAATTTATCTTCACTGTTAGATTGAATAGCGCAATCTGAAAACAAAGAAGAGCAAACATGAACAAGCTGGACCGCTATGACCTGCGCATCCTCGCCGAACTGCAGCACGACGCGCGCATCTCCAACCAGGAGCTGGCCGAACGCATCGGCCTGTCGCCATCGCCCTGTTCGCGGCGTGTCAAACAACTGGAAGACGATGGCTACATCGTGCGCCAGGTTGCCCTGCTGGACCGCAAGAAACTCGGCCTGTCGCTGACCGCCTTCGTCCTCATCGGCATGGACCGGCATACCCCGGAGCGCTTCGAACACTTCCAGGCAGTGATCCGCCAGTGCCCGGAAGTGCTGGAGTGCAGCCTGGTGACCGGAATGGACGCCGACTACCAGCTCAAGGTGGTGGTACCGGACATGGATCACTACCAGAAATTCCTCCTCGGCCAGCTGACCCGCATCGAAGGCGTCACCAGCGTGCGCTCCAGCTTCGTGCTCAATCAGGTGCTGTCCAGCACCGAACTGCCCCTGGAGCATCTGCGCAGCTGAACCAACCGGCAAATGCTGCAGTGGTCGACGAGGCGCGTATAATGCCGGCCCCGTCGCCATTCCCCGCATTTCCGAGAGGCCCAGATGGAAACCGAACAGTTCGAAGCCCTGATGATGTACGTCCTGGTGGGCGGACTGATGGTGTTCATGGCTTTCATCATCTGGGACCTGGCCAAGAAGTCCAAGGCTGGCCGTCTCGGCACCGCGATCCTGTTCCTCGGCCTGGGCCTGTGCCTGTTCGCCTTCCTGGCCAAGCCGATCATCACTTACATCATCGAGATGGCCCGCGGCATTCACGGCTGAGGGTGTCGCCAGTCGCGCGCGCGACGTCTGACTGACCTACGGCAGCGTCTGGCACGCGGCCTTCCCGCTATTTACAGGAGTTATCATGAGCCCCGCAGACCTGGTGATGCAGAGCTATGGACGCTGCTGCGCCAGCCCCACTTTCTTCGACGACTTCTATCGCACCTTCCTCGACAGTTCGCCGCAAATCCGCGCCAAGTTCACCGAGACCGACATGCCGGCGCAGAAGCTGTTGCTGCGCCAGGGCATCCTCAACCTGGTGATGTACGCGCGCGGCATGTCCGACAGCAAGCTGCGTGCCCTGGGCGAGAGCCACTCGCGCGGCCGCCTGGACATTCGCCCGGAACTCTACGACCTGTGGCTGGACGCCCTGCTGCTGACCGTTTCCGGCCACGACAAGCAGTTCAACGAAAGCATTCGCAGCGCCTGGCGCGAGGTGCTGAACAAGGGCATCAGCGTGATCAAGGCCGGCTACTGAGCGAACCTCAGCGCAGCCTGGGCTCCAGCTCGCGCCACTGCCCGGGCGCCAGATCATCCAGGCTCCAGGGGCCGATGCGCACCCGCACCAGGCGCAGGGTGGGCAGGCCCACGGCGGCCGTCATGCGCCGCACCTGACGATTGCGCCCCTCGCGAATCACCAGCTCCAGCCAGGCGGTCGGCACGCTCTTGCGAAAGCGCACCGGCGGATTTCTCTCCCACAGTAGCGGCTCGTCCAGGCGGCGTGCCTCGGCCGGTAGGGTCGGGCCGTCATTCAGCTGCACGCCATTGCGCAGTTGCGCCAGCTGCTCCTCGCTCGGCTCGCCCTCCACCTGCACCCAGTAGGTCTTGGCCAGCTTGTGCTTGGGATCGGCGATCTGCGCCTGCAGGCGGCCGTCGTTGGTCAGCAGCAGCAGGCCCTCGCTGTCGCGGTCCAGGCGCCCGGCCGGATAGACGCCGGGCACGGCGACGAAGTCCTTGAGGGTGGCGCGGCCCTGCTCGTCCTGGAACTGGGTGAGCACGTCGAACGGCTTGTTCAGCATGATCAAGCGCGGCGCGGCCGGCGGCGCCTTGGCCACCCGGCGCGGGGCGGGATGACGGGGCTGGGAAGGACGGGGTGGGCGCGCCATGCAAGCTCCGCGACTAGGGGAAAGCGCGCAGTTTAACCGAGCATCATCAAGCGCGTTGATGATGAGCCGCTGCGCCGCACATCCGGCTAAGCTGCTGCCATCGCAGCGACCGCAGAGGACACCGTACATGAGCCATGAACTCGCCACCTTCACCGGCTGGGCCGCCACCGCACCGGGCGCACCGCTCGAACGCCACAGCTACGACCCGGGCCCGCTGGGCGCCGAGGAGGTCGAGGTGGCCGTGGAGTACTGCGGCATCTGCCATTCCGACCAGTCGATGATCGACAACGAGTGGGGCAACGCCCGCTATCCCTTCATCCCCGGCCATGAGGTGGTCGGCACCATCGTCCGCGTCGGCGAGCAGGCGCGCGGCCTCAAGCTCGGCCAGCGCGTCGGCATTGGCTGGTACAAGGGCAGCTGCATGCATTGCGGCTCGTGCATGGAAGGCTCGCACAATCTCTGTCGTACGGTTAAGCCGACCATCGTCGGCAGCCACGGCGGCTTCGCCGATCGCCTGCGCGCGCACTGGGCCTGGGCCGTGCCACTGCCGGCGGGGCTCGACCCGGCGCTGGTCGGCCCGCTGTTCTGCGCCGGCTCCACGGTGTTCAGCCCGCTGCTGGAGTACGCCATCAAGCCCACCGACCGCGTCGGCGTGGTCGGCATCGGCGGCCTCGGGCACCTGGCGCTGCGCTTCCTCAACGCCTGGGGCTGCGAGGTCACCGCCTTCACCTCCTCGCTGAGCAAGCAGGCGGAGGCCATGAGCCTGGGCGCGCACAAGGTGGTGGCGTCCACCGACGGCAAGGCGCTCAAGGCCATCGCCGGCACCCTCGACTTCCTGCTGGTCACCGCCAGCGCCGACCTGGACTGGAACGCCCTGCTCGCCACCCTGCGCGGCAAGGGCCGCCTGCATTTCGTCGGCATCGTGCCCAACGCGATTCCCACCCACGTGTTCAGCCTGATTCCGCAGCAGAAGAGCCTGTCCGGCTCGCCGGTAGGCTCGCCGTCGAGCATGGCGACCATGCTCGAGTTCTGCGCCCGCCATCAGATCCTGCCGCAGGTCGAGCACTTCCCGATGAGCCAGGTAAACGCCGCGCTGGACCACCTGCGCGCCGGCAAAGCGCGCTACCGCGTGGTGCTGGACGCCAGCCGATGAGCGAGCTGCTGCACTGGCGCCGCGGCCCGGCCTGGCACCTGGGCGCGGTCGACGGCACCGACCGGCCGCGCCTGCTGCAGGTGTGGGAGGCGGCGGTGCGCGCCACCCACCACTTCCTCGCCGAGGGCGACATCCTGTTCTACCGGCGCATGCTCGCCGAACAGTATTTCGACCTGGTGCGCCTGACCTGCCTGCGCGATGAGCGCGGCCGGGTTCTGGGCTTTTGCGGCACCGCCGAGGATCGCCTGGAAATGCTCTTCGTCGATCCGGCACAGCACGGCCGCGGCCTGGGCAAGGCGCTGCTGCGCCACGCCATCGAGCACGACGGCGTACGCCTGGTCGACGTCAACGAGCAGAACCCGAGCGCCCTGGCCTTCTACCTGGCGCAGGGCTTCGAGCAGATCGGCCGCTCCGAACTGGACGGCGCCGACAAGCCCTATCCCCTGCTGCACCTGCGCCTGCGCGACACCTGAGCCGAGCCCGGATGCAATCCGGGAGCGCACTACCGGCGTCCCCGAACGTCATCCGGGCTACGATCCGAGTTGGCGAGTAGGACACTCCCTCTCCCGTTACGGGAGAGGGCTGGGGAGAGGGTGAACTCTCCCTTGATCAGCGGAACGGCGGCTCGTCGAAGCTGCGCAGCTTGCGCGAATGCAGCGAGTCGAGCTGGCAGCGCAGCAGGTCGAGCGCAGCGATGCCAATCGCCAGGTGCTGGCTGACCGCACGCTGGTAGAAGCCGGTGGCCGAGCCAGGCAGCTTGATCTCGCTGTGCAGCGGCTTGTCCGACACACACAGCAGCGTGCCGTAAGGCACCCGCAGGCGATAGCCCTGGGCGGCGATGGTGCCGCTCTCCATGTCCACCGCCACCGCGCGCGACAGGTTGATCAACGGCCGTTCGTGGGCCCAGTGCAGCTCCCAGTTACGATCATCGTAGGTCAGCACGGTACCGGTGCGCAGGCGCTTCTTCAGGGTTTCGCCACGCTCGCCGGTGACGCCGGCAGCCGCCTCCTGCAGCGCCTGCTGCACCTCGGCCAGGGCCGGGATGGGAATGTGCGGCGGCAGCACGCGATCGAGAATACCGTCGCGGCGCATGTAGGCGTGAGCCAGCACGTAGTCGCCGATGGTCTGCGATTGGCGCAGGCCACCGCAGTGGCCAATCATCAGCCAGCAGTGCGGGCGCAACACCGCCAGGTGGTCGGTGATGTTCTTGGCATTGGACGGTCCGACGCCGATGTTGACCAGGGTAATGCCATGGCCGTCATTGGCGATCAGGTGGTAGGCCGGCATCTGGTAGCGGTGCCATACCACGGCGTCGGCCACGGCCTGGGCATCCTCCTCCGAGGTGCCGCGCTCGATGATCACGTTGCCCGGCAGCACCATGCGCACGAAGCGCGGGTTGTCGCGCAGCTGCTCGAGGCCATGACGGATGAACTGATCGACGTAGCGGTGATAGTTGGTCAGCAGAATCCACGGCTGCACATGGCGCCAGTCGCTACCGGTGTAGTGCTGGATGCGCTTGAGCGAGAAGTCGGTGCGCGCCGCATCGAACAGGGCCAGCGGCAGGTCGCTGCTGTCGCCCCAGCCGTAAAGGCCGTCGGCCACGGAGTCGGTGGCAGCGGACAGGTCGGTACTGGGGAACACCCGCGCCAGTTCGGCTGCGGTCACCCCGGAACCGGACAGCTCGTCGCCCTGGTCAACCACGTAGGGATAGGGAATGTTCTGCTGGCTGAAGCCGACCTCGACCGTCACCGAGAAGTCTTCCATCAGCGGCCGCAGCTGATCCAGCAGGTAACCGCGAAAGGCCAGCGGCTGGGTCACGGTGGCGCGGTAGGTGCCGGGTACCTGCACCTTGGCATAGGCACGCACGCTGCTCGGTACCTCGCCCTGGCAATGGTAGGTCAGACGCAGCTCGGGGTAGCGGAACAGCGCACGCTCGGTTTCACCCGGCAGGGTGCGCTCCTTGAGGTAGCGCTTGAGCGCCAGACTGAGTGCCTCAGAGGCCTGGCGATGCAGGGCGGCGAGGCGATCGACGGCCTCCTCGGCGGTGGCGGCGACGATGAAATCGGTAGACGACATGACAGTCACGGGACAGCTTCCTGGCTTGGCAACAGCTCTATCTTGCGCCGTGCGACAGTCGGCCCGCCAGCCCCGAGCACAACTGGCAAGCGCAGCCGGGCGCCAGCTTCTAGGCTTAGAGCTCGGATACCCCGGGAGCTAAACATGCGCGCCCTGTCGCTTCTCTGCCTGCTTGCCTGTACCAGCCCGCCCCTGCTGGCCGCCGACCTCGACGGGCACTACCAGGGCACCCTCGACGAGCGCCCGGTGCAGCTGGTGTTGCGCAGCCAGGGACAGCAGGTGGAAGGCGAGTACATCGAGGACCAGCAGCGCTTTCACCTCAGCGGCCACTTTGATGGCCAGGCCCTGCAGGCGCAGATCAGCGCCACGGATTCCGACCAGGTGCTGGCCAACATGAATGCCAACTACGCCAACGACATGCTCGCCGCCAGCCTCGCCGCGCGCGACCCACAGAGCGGCCAGACACTGCTGCGCGAGACGCTGTTCCAGCGGGTCGCCACGGTCCCGCCGCAAGCAAATCCGCGGCAGGACCCGGCGCTGGTCGGCACCTGGGTGTTCGAGCAGATGAGCAACAGTGAGGGCATGGAGTATGCCTCGCTGACCACGGTCACCACCCTGCGCATTCGCGCTGACGGCAGCATCGAGCAATGGCGCCGCAGCGTGGCCGGCGGCAGCGAATGGAGCTACGACCGTCCGGGCGAGCTGCAGTACAGCGGACGCTGGCGCAGTGAGCAGGGCCTGCTGCTGGTGCAGTTGAAAGGGGCGACGGAGTTCCAGCCAGCGGCGCGCTATCGCTTCGACACGCCCTACCTGGTCACCGAGAGCAACACCGGCAGGATGATCTGGCAGCGGCGCTGAGTCACGCACCCAGCGCCGGCGAAGGAGACGCCAGACCGCCAGGCGGTCCGGCGCGGCAGGGTCAGGCTGGCTGGTGCAGGCGCACGTTGAACAGCGGACCCTGGCTGTAGCGCGACAGGGCCTTGGCGGCGGCCAACACACCCAGGTCGATCAGCGGTTCGAGCAACACCACGCTCATGTAGGCCAGGCCGAAGCTGCCGACCGAGGCCAGGTTCTCGCTGGAGAAGCCGTGGCCGTAGAACGCCCAGAAGGCCACCCAGGCGACGATGCCACCCTGGTAGGCGGTGGACAGCGCCAGCGCCTGGGTGTAGCGAGTGTCCACATAAGCGGTACGCGCCGGGATGATGCGCTTGGCCAGCAGGTGGATGCCCCACAGCGGCAGCAGCAAGGTGGTGACGTTCATACCGTACTGCGGCAGGTCGAACTGAGCGAAGAACAGGCCCTGGATCAGCAACCCGGCGGCCAGGCCGATGGCCGCCGCCCCCGCGCCGAACAGCAGCAGCAGGGTCGAGCCAAGGATCAGGTGGACTTCCGAGACACCCACCGGGTGATGCGGCAGGACCTCGAAGAAGCCGAACACCAGAACGGTGGTAATCAGACTGCGCAGCGCCAGGGCCAGGGCCCCGCCGTTGTCGCGAATACTGTCACGGGCCAGCTTGACGGTCAGGCCCAGGCCGGCAACGGCCGTGGCATAGCTGAGGAAGATCTTGGCGCCTTCGACGACACCAGGTTCGATATGCATGAGGATTCCTTTTCCGCGCCCACCGCGCGGTGATCTGGAGGTGGTTGGAGGTGCGATGGCAGGTCTCCTGGCTCGCGGCTCGGCGCTCCGCCCGCCTTCCCGACCCGAGGGTCAGTGGCATGTGGGCTTCGCTCGCCGCTTACAGTTGCGGGGGCAGCCAGGGCATTGGCGACATGCGCCGCACCCTGTTCCCTTTTCATCCGCCCGCAAGGGGCGGAACCATCGGCGGCCACCTTAACGTCATGCGCCGGCAAAAGACAGCCCGTCCGCCACGCATTGACCCCGGCCAGGCCGCGTCCTAGACTTCGCGCCCCGCCGATTCCAGCGAAACCGCCTGCAATGTCGTCGTCTGCTCACCTGCCCTGCTCCGCCCAGCCCGACCCACGGCTGCTGGCGCGCACCTGGCCGCGTGATGCCCTGCAACGTCGCCGCCGCAGCGTGCTGTTCGCCTTCACCTTCTCGCCTCCCGCCGCCCACCGCTGAGTCACGCAGGCCCCGCGCCGCGACTCCCCCGCGCCCTCGTCAGCTGTCCCGCCTCTCGGCGTGGACAACCTTCGCTTTATTGGCCGCGCCCGGGCCAAAAACGGGCTGGAGAGCAACATGAACCCTCGCTATCTGCTCGGCGTGCTGATCTTCGCCGTGTCCGTGGTCGGCCTGAGCATGGGCGCCACCCTGCCGCTGGTGGCCTTGCGCCTGCATGAAGCTGGCGCCGGCAGCCTGGCCATCGGCGCACTGTCGGCCATGCCGGCGGCCGGGATGATCCTCGGCGCCCTGCTGGTCGGCCGTCTGTGCCGCCGCTTCAGCGGCCGCCAGCTGTACCTCGCCTGCTTCGCCCTGTGCCTGCTGGCCAGCGCCGCCTTGCTGCTGCCCGAGCCGAGCCTGCCGCTGCTGGCCAGCGCGCGCCTGCTGCTCGGCGTCGGCATGGGCGTGCTGGTGATCCTCGGCGAATCCTGGGTCAACGAGCTGTGCGACGAGCGCAAGCGCGGCCAGACCGTCGCGCTGTACGCCGCCTGCTTCACCGGCTGCCAGCTGGGCGGACCGGCGATGATCAGCCTGTTCGGTACCGCCAGTGCCTGGCCGGTGCTGCTGGTGGTGGCGGCCAATCTGGTGGCCCTGGTACTGGTCTGGCAAAGCCTGCCGGCGGGCTGGTCGGAAACTGCCGAAGAGGCGCCGCGGCGCTTCTCCCTGGTCGGCTTCGTCCGCGTCGCCCCGGCGCTGTGCCTGGGCGTACTGTTCTTCGCCTTCTTCGATGCGGTGGTGTTGTCGCTATTCCCCGTGTATGCCAGCGGGCACGGCTGGGCGGTCGGTGTGGCGGCGCTGATGGCCAGCGTTATTCTCGGCGGCGACATGCTTTGCCAAGTGCCATTGGGCTGGCTCTCCGACCGCGTCGAGCGACGCGCCCTGCACCTGGCCTGCGGCCTGGTGACCCTGGGCATCGGTCTGGCGCTGCCCTGGCTGATCGAGCAGCGCGAACTGCTGTGGCCGGCCCTGACAGTCCTCGGCGCCGCCGCCGGCGGCATCTACACCCTGGCCCTGGTGCTGATCGGCCAGCATTTCCGCGGCCCCGACCTGGTCACGGCCAACGCCTGCGTCGGCATGCTGTGGGGCGTCGGCAGCCTGCTCGGCCCGCTGCTCAGCGGCGCGCTGATGGATATCGGTCCACAAGGCCTGCCCCTGGCCCTGTGCCTGGCGGCCAGCCTATTCGTGGTGGCGGCCCTCGGCGCCCTGCCGCTGACGCGGCGGGTGTTCTCCTAAGGACGAATGGCGCGCCGGCAGCGATTACGGCATAACAGCAGGCAACGACGCGCCGGGGGACGTCTCGCCATGATCAATCAACTACCACGCTGGGTGGAGATCGGCGGCTTCTGCCTGGCGCTGATCGCCGGCAGCGTCAATGCCATCGCGCTACTCGGGTTCAACCACCAGGGTGTCTCGCATCTGTCCGGCAGCTCCAGTCTGCTCGGCGTGGAGCTGGCCCAGGGTGACACCGGCGCAGCCCTGCACCTGCTGCTGATCCTGCTCAGCTTCGTGCTCGGCGCCGCCATCAGCGGCTGCGTGATCGGCCACCAGTCGCTCAAGCTCGGCCGGCGCTACGGTGTGGCGCTGCTGGCGGAAAGCCTGGCCCTGCTGCTGGCGATGCTGATGCTGGAGCGCGGCAGCGACTTGGGCCATTACCTGGCCTCGGCCGCCTGCGGCCTGCAGAACGCGATGACCAGCACCTACAGCGGTGCCGTAGTGCGCACCACCCATGTCACCGGGCTGTTCACCGACCTCGGCATCATGCTCGGCCTCAAGCTGCGCGGGCAGCCGGCGGACCGTCGGCGCATCCTGCTGTACCTGATCCTGATCGCCGGTTTCATCGGCGGCGGCGTGCTCGGAGCATTCGGCTATGCCCACTGGCACTACCGTGCGCTGCTCGGCGCCAGCGCCCTGGCCGCCGGCCTGGCGCTGATCTACCTGGCCTACTGGCGGCGCCAGCAGCACACCTGACTCAGGCCAGGTGCGGCGTGCTGCGCGCCACCAGCGCCTCGACATCGACGCCGCGCGGCAGGGTGCCGTAAACCCGGCCACGGCCCTCCAGGCGGCTGGCGATAAAGGCATCGCTCACCGTGCTGTTGCCGGCTTCCAGCAGCAGCTTGGCCTGCAGGCCGACGGCCACGTCCTCGGTGAGCTGGCGGGCGCGGTACTGGATGTCGGCGGTATCGGCGAAATCCGCCTGGAGGCGCTGGATATGCGCCTTCAGGCGCGCGTCACCATGACCGTCGCCGAGCTCGGCGAACAGCGCATCGAGCACGCCGGCCTCCTTCGACAGGGCACGCAGCACGTCCAGGCACTGCACGTTGCCCGAGCCTTCCCAGATCGAGTTGACCGGCGCCTCTCGGTACAGCCTTGGCAGGATGGTTTCCTCGACATAGCCGGCGCCGCCCATGCACTCGCTGGCCTCGTAGACCATCTCCGGCGCGCGCTTGCAGATCCAGTACTTGCCGATGGCGGTGACCAGGCGGGCGAACTTGTCTTCCTGCTCATCGTGCAGGTGGTCGAGGGCGCGGCCCATGCGCATGGACAGGGCCAGGGCCGCCTCGCTCTCCAGCGCCAGGTCGGCCAGCACGTTCTGCATCAGCGGCTGGTCGGCCAGCACCTTGCCGCCGACCTTGCGGTGCGCGCAGTGGTGCGCGGCCTGGGTCAGGGCCTGGCGCATCAGGCTGCTGGAGCCGACCATGCAGTCGAAGCGGGTCATCGCCACCATCTCGATGATGGTCGGCACGCCACGGCCTTCCTCGCCGATCATCCAGGCCAGGGCGCCACGGTATTCCACCTCGCTGGAGGCGTTGGCCCAGTTGCCCAGCTTGTTCTTCAGGCGCTGCACGTAGAACTGGTTGCGCGTGCCGTCCGGGCGGTGGCGCGGCAGCAGGAAGCAGGACAGCCCCTTGTCGGTCTGCGCCAGGGTGAGGAAGGCGTCGCACATGGGCGCCGAGCAGAACCACTTGTGGCCGACCAGCTCGTAGGCCTGGCCGGGGCCGCCGATACCCACCGGGTAGGCGCGGGTGGTGTTGGCGCGCACGTCGGTGCCGCCCTGCTTTTCGGTCATGGCCATGCCGATGGTGACGCCCGCTTTATGTTCGATGCCGACGTTGCGCGGGTCGTACTCGGTGGCGAGGATCTTCGGCACCCAGATATCGGCGATCTCCGGCTGCAGGCGCAGGGCCGGCACGGCGGCGAAGGTCATGGTCAGCGGGCAGCCGCTGGCGGCCTCGGCCTGGCTGTGCAGGTAGGTGAGGCCGGCACGCACGACGTTGGCGCCGGCACGCGGGTCGGTCCAGGGCAGCGACGGCAGACCGTGTTCGATGGCCGTGCGCATCAGCTCGTGATAGGCCGGGTGGAACTCCACCAGGTCGATGCGGTTGCCGTAGCGGTCATGGGTCTTGAACTGCGGCTTGTGCTCGTTGGCCAGGAAGCCGGCCTGCATCAGCGGGCCGCCGGCCAGGGCGCCGTAGGTATTCAGCCGGTCTTCGGCCCAGCCGCCGTCGTAGCGGCGAATCCACTCCTGCAACGGCAGGTCGATACGGTACAGGTTGGCGCCGTCGAGGCTCGGCACCTGGTTGAACACTTCGTGGGTTTCGGCGAATTGCTGCAAGGACATCTCAGGACTCCGGGGCGCCGACGGCGCGCAGACAGAAAGTGATCAGGGCTTGGCTGACGCTGGTCAGGTCCGCCGCCGGCAGGCCGGCATCGCGGGCCGCGCGCGCTGGCGGCGAGAGCGGCCCGACCAGGGCTTCGGCAATGGCGCCAACCAGGCAGGCGGCCACCAGATTGACCTGCTCGACGCGGAACTCGCCGCTCCGCACGCCCTCGTCCAGCAGATCGACGAACAGCTCGGCATAGGCCTCGCGAAACAGCAGGCGCTGCTCGTCGACTTCCGGCTCGACCGGTTCGGCAATCAGGGCGAAGGCCAGGCGCCGGCTGTGCCAGGCACGCGCGGCGAACTGCTCGAGGCCGGCGGCCAGGCGCTGACTGGCGCTGCCGGGGCCGCGCAGAACGGCGGCCAGGGCCTCGACCTCGATGCGGCAGGCATTGCTGAAGACTTCTGCCGCCAGCTCGCCCTTGCCGCTGAAGTGGCGGTACAGGCTGCCAGTGGCAACGCCGGCGTCTTCGGCCAGGGCCTGCATGGTCAGGCTGGCAAAACCACCCTCGGCGACACGCGCATGGGCGCAGGCCAGAATGCGTTCGCGCAGCTCATGGGCGCGGTCGATACGGGAAGTCGAAGGGAGTGCGGCCATGGAATGAATCCGGATTCACTTTTGTTAACTCAAGTGAATCACGATTCATTTTGGGTTTGAAACGACGATTCGGCCAAATCTCGGCCGAATCGTTGTCAGCTATCGGCAGCGCGGCACAGCACCCAGTCGTGCAGCAGGGCCTGCAGCTCAAGGAACTTCACCGGCTTGGCCAGGTAGTCGCTCATGCCGGCAGCCAGGCAACGCTCGCGGTCACCGCTGTGACTGTGCGCGGTAATGGCCAGCACCGGTGTGTCGGCGCAGCCAGGCAGCTGACGCAGCGCGCGGCAGGTGGCAAAACCGTCCATCAGCGGCATCTGGCAGTCCAGCAGCACCGCGTCGATCGGCTCGCTGCGCAGCATTTCCAGGGCCTCGGCGCCGTTGTCCGCGGTGCGCACCCGGTAGCCCAGCTTGAGCAACATGCCGCGCGTCACCAGTTGGTTGATCGGGTTGTCCTCGACGATCAACACGGTGCACTGCTCCGGGGTGCGCCGCGGCACACCCCCCACGCGACGCGGCCCGGTCACAGCGTCATGGCGCTGCACCGGCAGCTTGAGCTCCAGCTCGACGCTGAAGGCGCTGCCCTGCCCCGGCAGGGACGCATGCTGCAGACGACCGCCGAGCAGCTCGACCAGTTGCCGGCAAATCGCCAGGCCAACCCCAAGGCCGCCGTACTGGCGGGTCATGGAGCCATCCAGCTGGTGGAAGCGCTGGTACAGTTTGCCCTCTTCCGGCGCGATGAAGCCGATGCCGGTATCGAGCACCTCGATGCGCAGCGGCATGCAGCCCGACAGCGGCCCTGCCGCCTGCACACGCAGGGTGACCTGCCCCTGATGGGAGAACTTCACGGCATTGTCGAGCAGGTAGCCCAGGGCCTGCGCCAGTTTGCCGGCATCGCCTTCCAGGGTATCGGGCAGGCTGTCCTCCAGCTCGACGACGAACCCCAGCCCCTTGTCGGTGGCGCGCGGGGAATACTGTGCGCGCAGGCCATCGACCAGCCCGCGCAGACTGAAGGGCTCGCGCCGCGGGTAGAGCTTACCGGCCTGCAGCTCGGTGAGCGCGAGGATATCGCCGACCATACGCATCATGTCGCGCGCGGAGGTCGCGGCAGTCTTGTGGTACTGCTCCAGCTCGACATCCATCTTGACCGTCTGCATCAGCTCCAGCGAGCCGATCACCCCGTTCATCGGCGTGCGCAGCTCATGGGTGACGGTGGCAAGGAACTCGTCCTTGAGCCGGTTACTCTCGGCCAGCTCGCGGTTCAGCGCCTCCAGCTCGTCCCCGGCCTGCTGCAGGATACGCGCACGCTCTTCCTTCATCGCATTGATGCGGTCAGCCAGGGCCAGCGACAGCAGGCCTACCTCCAGCGCCGAACCGAACTGGCTGGAGTACATGGTGAAGAAGTTATAGGGCAGGTAACCCAACACCATGAGGGTATTGATCACCCCACCGACCAGGAAGGCCGACCAGGCAATGATGAAATAACGCGCCACGCGCATGCCGCGCAGCCAGGCCAGAATGCCGGCGGTGAAGATGACCACGGTAAAGGCCAGGGCCAGGTAGGTGGCCAGGCGCAGCGCGGTGGCGTAACTGGTGGTCAGGGCCAGCACCATGGTCAGCACGCCGACTGCCATCAGCAGCAGTAACAGGCGGTCGACCCAGGGACTGTGCTCGCCGGTGTGCAGGAAGCTGCGCGCGAACTGGCAGCCGAACAGCGCCGCCGAACCGATCAGGAAGGGCGTCGACGCATTGGCCCACCAGGGGTCGTTCGGCCAGAAGTACTGGATGCCGGCGCCGTTGACCGACACCTGATACAACCCGAAGGAAGCGATGTAGAGGATGTAGTAGAGGTAGCTGGTATCACGGACGCTGAGGAAGATGAACAGGTTGTAGATCAGCATCACCAGCAGCACGCCGTAAATGATGCCGAGCACATAGATGCGCGTCGGCTGCGCCTCGATGAAGGCTTCCGGCGCCCACAACCCAAGCGGCATCTGCATCGACCCCTGACTCTGCGCACGCAGGTACAGGCGCAGCGGTTCGCCAGGGTTAAGGCCCAGCTCGAAGAGGAAATTGTTCTGCTTGATCTGCCGGCTGGAGAACGGCAGTGCGTCGCCGGTCCGCGCCGCCAGCTTGTAGCCGCCAGCACCGTCCGGCAGGTAAAGCTCCAGGTTGTCCAGCGGCGGGTAGGCCAGCTCGAGCAGCCAGTTGCGCGCGGTGGCGGCCTCGCGCGGGCGGTACAGCAGGTCGACACGCAGCCAGAACACCGAACGCGAGTAGCCGGCGTTGAGCACCGCCTTGCCGTTGGTACGGAAGCTGCCGCTCAGCGCCGCCGAACTGACCTGCTCGATGGTGGCATCGCCACGCACATCCTCGAACACCTGCATCTGCGGGCCAAGCGAGAGATAACGGGTGTGTTCGTCGAACTCGACGGCTTGAGTCAACAGAGGAATCAGGCAAAGCAGCCCAAGGAGTAAACAGCGCATGCCGCCCCGCCAGAGCCTGCAAACACGCCGCGGCCACCTGACCGACAGGCGCCCTCCAGGCACGAATTGATTGATCGGCCAAACTCTAGCAGTCTGTGACAGCCGGAGGAAAGTAGCCCCAGGATGAAGTAACGGGCGCACATCCGAGGAACAGCCTGATGAGACTGGTGGCGTTTCTTTGCCTGTTGGCCATCGCTACGCCGCACGCGCAGGCCCAGCAAAAGCTGTATCTGAGCACGCTGGACTGGCCCCCCTACACCAGCCAGACCCTGCAGGACGGCGGCTATGCCTCGGCAGTGGTGCACGCGGCTTTCGCCGCCGTGGACATCGACATCGAGGTGCGCCACTACCCCTGGGCCAGGGCGCTGAGCCTGGCAGAGCAGGGTAAGGTCGATGGCCTGTTTCCGGAGTACTTCGCCCCCGAACAACGCCCGGACTTCCTCTTCTCGGACCCATTCCCCGGCGGCCCCGCCGGACTGCTCAAGCTCCGTGAACGCCACTTGTCGACGCAACGCGAGGAAAGCGGCCTGCCCCCGCTGAGCGAACTGCGCGGACTGAAGATCGGCCTGGTCAGAGGCTATCTGAACCACCCCGGCCTGGACTCAGCTCCCGGGCTGCATCGCGAGTTTGCCCGTGATGATCAGCAGAACCTGAGCAAACTGCTGGCCGGCCGGGTAGACCTGATCTTCATGGACTACCTGGTGGCCGAGTTCCTGATCGGCCGTTACTTTCCAGAGCATCGGGACGAAATCGACCTGCTCAGCCCCCCACTCCTGCAACCCACCCTGCACCTGGCTCTGCCGAAAAAACGCGCGAATGCCGAATCCACCCTGAAGGCGTTCAACCGGGGTTTGCAGATCATTCGCGACAACGGCGAGCTGCAACGCCTACGCCAGCACCACGGCCTGTGAGCGACGTTTGATGGTAAGCTCGCCGGCCATGAACAGACACAATTCCCGCCCCGTCGTCCTCTGCCTGTCCGGTCATGATCCCTCCGGGGGTGCCGGCCTGCAGGCGGACATCGAAGCCCTGCTCGCCCAGGGTTGCCACGCCGCCCCGGCGGTCACCGCGCTGACCGTGCAGGACACGGTCAACGTCAGCGACTTCCGCGTACTCGACCGCGACTGGGTGCTGGCCCAGGCCCGCGCCATCATCGCCGATCTGCCGGTAGCCGCCGTCAAGCTGGGCATGCTCGGCTCGGTGCAGATGGTCGATACCGTGGTCGAGATCATGCAGGCGCTGCCCGGCGTACCGCTGGTCTGCGACCCGGTGCTGCGCGCCGGCGGCGGCGGCTCGCTGGGCAAGGACGACGTCGGCTACGCCATGCGCGAGCGCCTGCTGCCGATCGCCGCCGTGGCCACACCCAACCTGCCGGAAGCGCGCATCCTCGCCGAGCTGCCCGAGGGCACCGCGGACGAATGCGCCGCGAAGCTTTCCGCCTACTGCCAGCACCTGCTGATCACCGGCGGCCACGGCGACGAGGCCGAAGTGCACAACCGCCTCTATGTGCGCGGCGGCGACAGCCACACCTTCACCTGCGCCCGCCTGCCGGGCAGCTACCACGGCTCCGGCTGCACCCTGGCCAGCACCCTGGCGGGGCGCCTGGCCCTGGGCGAGGAAGTGGTCAGCGCCGTACGCAGCGCCCTCGATTACACCTGGCGCACCCTGCGTGACGCCGAACAACCCGGCCACGGCCAGTTCGTGCCGCGCCGCCTGCCCCTGGACTTCTGCTCGTGAGTAGCCCGTTGCGCGGCCTCTACGCCATCACCGACAGCCAGCTGCTGGCCGATGGTCGCCTGCTGCCCTATGTGGAAGCAGCGCTGATGGGCGGCGCACGTCTGCTGCAGTACCGCGACAAGTCCGACGACCAGGCACGTCGCCTGCGCGAAGCCTCGGCCCTGGCCGAACTCTGTGCGCGCCACGGCGCCGAACTGATCATCAACGACGACGCCGAACTGGCCGCGCGCCTGGGCGTCGGCCTGCACCTGGGCCAGGGCGACGGCTCGCTGTCCGCCGCCCGCGCCCTGCTCGGGCGCAAGGCGATCATCGGCGCCACCTGCCATGCCAGCCTGGCGCTGGCCGAGCAGGCCGCCAGCGAGGGCGCCAGCTACATCGCCTTCGGCCGCTTCTTCACGTCGCAGACCAAGCCCGGCGCGCCGAGCGCCACGCCCGAACTGCTGGAGCAGGCGCGTGCGCGCTTCGCCCTGCCGATCACCGCCATCGGCGGCGTCAGCCTGGACAACGGTGCCGAGCTGATTGGCCGCGGCGCCGACCTGCTAGCGGTGGTTCACGCCTTGTTTTCCGCGCCCTCCGCCACCGAGGTGGAGGCCCGCGCGCGCGCCTTCGGCGCGCTGTTCACGCCTTCCTGATTCGAGCCCCTTTACAAAGAGACCCGTCATGTCCCGTTCCGAAGCCCTGTTCGCCAACGCCCAGAAACACATCCCCGGTGGCGTCAACTCGCCGGTGCGCGCCTTCCGCAGCGTTGGCGGCACCCCGCTGTTCTTCAAGCACGCCGAAGGCGCCTATGTGATCGACGAGGACGACAAGCGCTACGTCGACTACGTCGGTTCCTGGGGCCCGATGATCCTCGGCCACGCCCACCCGCAGGTGCTGGACGCGGTGCGCAAGCAGCTGGAGCACGGCCTGTCCTATGGCGCGCCGACCGCGCTGGAGGTGGAGATGGCCGACCTGGTCTGCGCCATCGTGCCGTCGATGGAACTGGTGCGCATGGTCAGCTCCGGCACCGAGGCGACCATGAGCGCCATCCGCCTGGCCCGTGGCTACACCGGCCGCGACGCCATCATCAAATTCGAAGGCTGCTACCACGGGCACTCCGACAGCCTGCTGGTCAAGGCCGGCTCCGGCCTGCTGACCCAGGGCGTACCCAGTTCGGCCGGCGTGCCGGCGGACTTCGCCAAGCACACCCTGACCCTGCCCTACAACGACATCGCCGCCGTCGAGAAGACCCTCGCCGAAGTCGGTTCGACCGTCGCCTGCATCATCGTCGAGCCGGTCGCCGGCAACATGAACTGCGTGCCGCCGGCACCGGGCTTCCTCGAAGGTCTGCGCGAGCAGTGCGACAAGCACGGCGTGGTGCTGATCTTCGACGAAGTGATGACCGGCTTCCGCGTCGCCCTCGGCGGTGCCCAGGCGCACTATGGCGTCACCCCGGACCTGTCGACCTTCGGCAAGATCGTCGGCGGCGGCATGCCGGTCGGCTGCTTCGGCGGCAAGCGCGCGATCATGGAATGCATCGCCCCGCTGGGCCCGGTCTACCAGGCCGGCACCCTGTCCGGTAACCCGCTGGCCATGGCGGCCGGCCTGACCACCCTCAAGCTGATCAGCCGCCCGGGCTTCCACGCCGAACTGTCCGACTTCACCAGCCGCATGCTCGCCGGCCTGCAGGAGCGTGCCGATGCCGCCGGCATCCCCTTCGTCACCACCCAGGCCGGTGCCATGTTCGGCCTGTACTTCAGCGGCGCCGACGACATCGTCACCTTCGCTGACGTCATGGCGAGCGATGCGGCGCGCTTCAACAAATTCTTCCACCTGATGCTGGAAGGCGGCGTGTACCTGGCGCCGAGCGCCTTCGAAGCCGGCTTCACCTCCATCGCCCACGGCGACAAGGAGCTGGAGATCACCTTCGCCGCCGCCGAGCGCGCCTTCGCCCAGCTCAAGTGATGCAATACAGCACCGCGCTGAGTGACGCCGTTCTGGCGCTGGCCTGCCTGGCCAGCCTGCTCTGGCTGCGCCCGGCCTTTGCCGGTCAGCCGTTGCTGCGCGCGTTGCTGCTGGGCTTCGGCCTGACCGCCACGGCCGCCCTGTGCGGCGCGGTGCGCTATGGCCTGGATCCGAGCTGGATGGACAAACACCGCGCCTTCAGCCAGCTCAGCGCCGTGCTCGGCCTGCCCCTGCTCGGCCTGGCCGCGCTGGCGCTGGCACGGGGACTGGCCTGGGGCCGCTCGGTCTGGACGGTCTGCCTGCTGGCGCTGGTCGGACTGTTCATCGGGGCTCGTGTGCTGGGAATCGACCCGGGTTATCGCCTGGCCCTGAGCCTGACCACCCTGCTGCTGATCCTCTACGCCGGCCTGAGCCGCTGGCCGCAGCGTCTGCCGGGCCTAGCCGCACTGGGCGTGGTCAGTCTGTTTCTGGTCGCCGGCCTGGCCGTGGGCACTGAAGGCTTTATCGGCCCGTTACGCCGGGTCGACCTGTTTCATGGCCTGCTGACCCCGGCTTACCCGCTGCTGGCCTGGCTGCTGCTGACGCTGCGCGCAACGGCTCGCGAGGAAATCCCGGTAAAGACTTTGTAAGGACACCTCGGCTTATCACATAATGTGATGGTCGGCGCATTCAGCCGGCAGGGCATGAGGCCCGACCCGTTCCGCGAGGCGTTCCGATTTCCATGAACCGCACCGGCCGCAACCTGCTTCTGGGTTGCCTGTTGCTCGCTTCTCCCTTGCTGACCCATGCAGGCGACAACTCCTTGCTGGTCCCGGCCACCGCTCGCTGCGCGCTGAACACCGCCCCCGAATACCTCTCCCAGGCCATTGCCGCCTGCCAGCAACTGGCCCAACAGGGCGATGCCCTGGCCCAGTACGAGCTAGGCGAGTTCTTCTATCAGGGGCAAAGCGCCCCGCGCGACCTGCCCCAGGCCCTGCACTGGTTCGAACAAGCCTCGCTGCAGGGCAATGCCCAGGCTCAGCTGCGCCTGGGCACCATGTTCTTCCGCGGCGAGGGCGTGCAGGCCAACAACGTGCAGGCCTATATCGTGTTGAAGATGGCGGCGGTGAACGGCTCGGACGAGGCGATGGACAGCGCCGACCAGGTGGCCGAGCGCATGCAGCGCGAGGAGCTACAGGTCGCCACCCAGGTGTTGGGACAGATTTTCCGCAGCTACCTGCTGGAACTGCAGCACATCGACAGCACGCCCAGCACACCCGGCTCAGGCTTCACGCCGGCACCGGGCGGCTCGTTCGGCAGCCCACAGGTACCGGCCTTCGCGCCCAACTGACTGCTACTTCTCGGGCATCGGCATGGGAAACGGCATCACGTTGCCGCCGCCCTTGGCCTCGCTGATCTTCGGCGTCCCCAGGCGCTCCACCTCGTCGATGCGCACGATCGAGTGCATCGGCACGAAGCTGCGCACCACGCCCTCGAACTGCGCCTTGAGCTTCTCCTCGCTGGGATCGACCACCACCTGGGTGCGCTCGCCAAAGACGAACTCCTCCACCTCCAGGAAGCCCCACAGATCACTCTGATAGATCTGCTTGGCGTACATCTCGTACACCTGGCCCTGGTTGATGAAGATCACCTTGTAGATGGGTTCGCGCTTGCTCATGGGAAGAAGGATAGAGGACTGCTGCAAATCGGGGGCGCGATCTTACAGGGGCCGGACAGGCAACGCTAGGAAGGCTGGCGGTCGCCCCCTATAATGCGCGGTCCTATCGAACCACCCCCGACGCACGCAGATGGCCAAGAAGCTTTATATCGAGACCCACGGTTGCCAGATGAACGAGTACGACAGCTCGCGCATGGTCGACCTGCTGGGCGAACACCAGGCCCTGGAAGTCACGGAAAACCCGGCCGAAGCCGACGTGATCCTCCTCAACACCTGCTCGATCCGCGAAAAAGCCCAGGAAAAGGTGTTCTCCCAGCTGGGCCGCTGGCGCGAACTGAAACAGGAGAACCCTGACCTGGTGATCGGCGTCGGCGGCTGCGTGGCCAGCCAGGAAGGCGCCGCCATCCGTGACCGCGCGCCCTATGTCGACGTGGTGTTCGGCCCGCAGACCCTGCACCGCCTGCCGGAGATGATCGACGCCGCGCGCACCACCAAGAAGGCGCAGGTCGACATCAGCTTCCCCGAGATCGAGAAGTTCGATCGCCTGCCCGAGCCGCGCGTCGACGGCCCCAGCGCCTTCGTTTCGGTCATGGAAGGCTGCAGCAAGTACTGCACCTTCTGCGTGGTGCCCTACACCCGCGGCGAGGAAGTCAGCCGCCCGCTGGGCGACGTGCTGCTGGAAATCACCCAGCTGGCCGAGAAAGGCGTCAAGGAAGTCACCCTGCTCGGCCAGAACGTCAACGGCTACCGCGGCGAGACCCCGGACGGGACCATTGCCGACTTCGCCGACCTGCTCTACGCGGTGGCGACCATCGACGGCATCGAGCGCATCCGCTACACCACCAGCCACCCGCTGGAGTTCTCCGACGCCATCATCCAGGCCCACGCCGAGATTCCGCAGCTGGTGAAGTTCCTCCACCTGCCGGTGCAGTCCGGCTCGGACCGCATCCTCGCGGCGATGAAGCGCAACCACACGGCGCTGGAATACAAGTCGCGCATCCGCAAGCTGAAGGCGGCGGTGCCGGACATCTGCATCAGTTCGGACTTCATCGTCGGCTTCCCCGGCGAGACCGAGAAGGACTTCGAGCAGACCATGAAGCTGATCGAGGATGTCGGCTTCGACTTCTCCTTCTCCTTCATCTACAGCGCGCGCCCGGGCACCCCGGCGGCGGACCTGGTCGACGACACCCCGGACGAGGTGAAGAAGCAGCGCCTGCAGATCCTGCAGAGCCGCATCCACCAGCAGGGCTACGAGATCAGCCACAGGATGACCGGCAGTACCCAGCGCATCCTGGTCAGCGATTACTCGAAGAAGGACCCGGGCATGCTCCAGGGCCGCACCGAGAACAATCGCATCGTCAACTTCCGCTCGGACAATCCCGCGCTGATCGGTCAGTTCGTCAATGTGCACATCGATGGCGCCCTGCCCCACTCGCTGCGCGGCACCCTTATCGACTAACGGCTAGCCCTTCGCCAGGTGCCCGAACTTTCGTCCTCGGGCACCTGGGGTTATCCTTCGACCATCATTCCCGCCGCACAACGGCAACCGGACCCCATTGAACGCCTCCATA
Organism: Aquipseudomonas alcaligenes; assembly: GCF_900156545.1. Classification (GTDB taxonomy): domain Bacteria; phylum Pseudomonadota; class Gammaproteobacteria; order Pseudomonadales; family Pseudomonadaceae; genus Aquipseudomonas; species Aquipseudomonas alcaligenes_A. Next base: position 159,839 of record NZ_FTNW01000007.1, on the reverse strand, counting down.
GAACCGCACCGTTTCACCCTCGAACCCTACGAAGCGCGCCGCTTCGCCAACCTCTGCGGCCAGTTCGACGAGCACCTGCGCCTGATCGAACAGCGCCTGTCCATCGAGATCCGCAACCGCGGCAACCAGTTCGAGCTGGTCGGCCCGAGCAAGCACACCCAGTCCGCCGAGAATCTGCTGCGCCGCCTGTACCGCGAGACCAAGAGCGCCGAGCTGTCGCCGGAACTGGTGCATCTGTACCTGCAGGAATCCGGCCTGGAAGCGCTGGACAGCGGCAAGGCCGACGCCGGGGTGACCCTGCGCACCAAGAAGGGCGCGATCAAGCCGCGCGGCGCCAACCAGCAGCGCTACGTCAAGGCGATCCTCGACAACGACATCAACTTCGGTATCGGCCCGGCCGGTACCGGCAAGACCTACCTGGCCGTGGCCTGCGCGGTGGACGCGCTGGAGCGCGAGCAGGTGCGGCGCATCCTGCTGGTGCGCCCGGCGGTCGAGGCCGGCGAGAAGCTCGGCTTCCTCCCCGGCGACCTGGCGCAGAAGATCGACCCCTATCTGCGCCCGCTCTACGACGCGCTGTACGAGATGCTCGGCTTCGACAACGTGGCCAAGCTGATCGAGAAACAGGTGATCGAAATCGCGCCGCTGGCCTACATGCGCGGCCGCACCCTTAACAACAGCTTCATCATTCTCGACGAGAGTCAGAACACCACGCTCGAGCAGATGAAGATGTTCCTCACCCGTATCGGCTTCGGTTCCACCGCCGTGATCACCGGCGACGTCACCCAGGTCGACCTGCCGCGCGGCACCAAGTCCGGCCTGGCCCACGTGATCAAGGTACTGAAGGACGTCCCCGGCATCAGCTTCACCCACTTCCAGCCTAAGGACGTGGTCCGCCACCCGCTGGTGCAGCGCATCGTCGAGGCCTACGAGCGCTTCGAGGAACAGCAGGACGAGCAAGGCAAAGGCCAACCGCATGCTTGAACTGGACCTGCAGAACGCCTCCGCAGCCACCGAACTGCCCAGCGAGGCGCAGCTGCGCCGCTGGTGCGAACTGGCGCTGCGCCAGCGCTCGGCCGACTCTGAGCTGACCATCCGCCTGGTCGACGAAGCCGAAGGCCGCGAGTTGAACCACACCTGGCGGCACAAGGACTACGCCACCAACGTGCTGTCCTTCCCCGCCGAGGTGCCCGAAGGCATCCTCGACATCCCGCTGCTCGGCGACCTGGTGATCTGCGTGCCGGTGGTCGAGCGCGAGGCCCGCGAACAGGGCAAGACCCTGGAGGCCCACTGGGCCCACCTGGTCATCCACGGCTGCCTGCATCTGCTGGGCTACGACCACCTCGAAGACGAGGAAGCCGAGGAGATGGAAGCGCTGGAACGAGAATTGCTGGCCGAGCTGGGTCACCCCGACCCGTACGCCGAAGAATAGGAAGATACCGAGACTCACCATGAGCGAAGACCGATCGAGCAACGAGCAGAAGTCCTGGTTCAACAAGCTGACCCAGGCTTTTGCTCATGAGCCGAGAAACCGCCAGGAGCTGCTGGAAGTCCTGCGCGAAGCCCACCAGAACAAGCTGCTCGACAGCGAGGCGCTGGCCATCGTCGAGGGCGCCATCCAGGTCGCCGACCTGCAGGTGCGCGACATCATGGTGCCGCGCTCGCAGATGGTCAGCATCAAGGCCAGCCACTCGCCGCAGGAGTTCCTCCCGGCAATCATCGACTCCGCCCACTCGCGCTACCCGGTGATCGGCGACAGCCTCGACGAAGTGATCGGCATCCTCCTGGCCAAGGACCTGCTGCCGCTGATCCTCGGCGGCGACAAGCCGTTCGATATCAAGCAGCTGCTGCGCCCGGCCACCTTCGTGCCGGAGTCCAAGCGCCTCAACGTGCTGCTGCGCGAGTTCCGCGCCAACCACAACCACATGGCCGTGGTGATCGACGAGTACGGCGGCGTGGCCGGCCTGGTGACCATCGAGGACGTGCTCGAGCAGATCGTCGGCGACATCGAGGACGAGCACGATGTCGAGGAAGACAGCTACATCAAGCCGCTGCCGTCCGGTGATTTCCTGATCAAGGCGCTGACCCCGATCGAGAACTTCAACGAAGCCTTCGACACCGAGTTCCCCGACAGCGAGTTCGACACCGTCGGCGGCCTGGTGATGAATGCCTTCGGCCACCTGCCCAAGCGCAACGAAGTGACCGAGATCGGCGAGTACCGCTTCCGCGTACTCAACGCCGATAGCCGCCGGGTGCACCTGCTGCGCCTGACTCCGCTGGAGCGTTAAGCCCAGCCTCCCTCTCCCTCCGGGAGAGGGAGTTTCTAGCCACCCCAGCTTCCAGTACCCTTGCCCGCCTGATTCCCGATCAAGGACGCACGATGCGCTGGATCACCCAACCCGGCTGGCCGGGCAACCTGCTGGCTCTCGCCGGCGGCGCCACCACCACCCTGGCCCTGGCTCCCTTCGACATCTGGCCGCTGGCCCTGCTGGCCATCGCCCTTTTCTACCTTGGCCTGCGTGAGCTGAACCCGCGCCAGGCGCTGCTGCGCGGCTGGTGCTACGGCCTCGGCCTGTTCCTGGCCGGCACCAGCTGGATCTACGTCAGCATCCACGACTACGGCGCCGCCTCGCCGGCCCTGGCCGCCTTCCTCACCGTCGGTTTCTGTGCCGGGGTCGCCCTGTTCTTCGCCCTACCGGCCTGGCTGTGGGCGCGCTGGCTGCGCCGCAACGATGCGCCAGTCAGCGACGCCCTGGCCTTCGCCGCCCTGTGGCTGGCCCAGGAAGCATTCCGCGGCTGGTTCCTTACCGGCTTCCCCTGGCTCTATGCCGGCTACAGCCAGCTGTACGGACCGCTGGCCGGGCTGGCGCCGGTCGGCGGCATGTGGCTGATTTCCCTCAGCCTGGCGCTGTCGGCCGCGCTGCTGGTCAACCTCCCCCGCCTGCTCGGCGACAAACCACGCCTGGCTGCCGCCCTGCTCCTGCTGCTGGCGCCCTGGGGCGTTGGCCTGGCACTGCAGGGCCACGCCTGGACCGCCAGCAAGGGTGACCCCCTCAAGGTCGCCGCCGTGCAGGGCAACGTCGAACAGAACATGAAGTGGGACCCGGCCCAGCTCGAGGCTCAGCTGAACCTGTACCGCGACATGACCCTGAGCAGTCGTCCCGCCGACCTGATCGTCTGGCCGGAAACCGCCGTGCCGGTGCTCAAGGAATACGCCGAGGGTTATCTCACCGTGATGGGCCGCGTCGCCGCCGAGCGTGACGCCGCGCTGATCACCGGCGTGCCGCTGCGCCAGGCCAACGAGCGCGGCGAGAAGCGCTACTACAACGCGATCACCGTCACCGGCTGGGGCGAAGGCACCTACCTGAAGCAGAAACTGGTGCCGTTCGGCGAATACGTGCCGCTGCAGGAAGTGCTGCGCGGCCTGATCGCCTTCTTCGACCTGCCCATGTCCGACTTCGCCCGCGGCCCCGCGGACCAGGCCCCGCTGCAGGCCAAGGGACTGAAGATCGCGCCCTTTATCTGCTATGAGGTCGTTTACCCGGAATTCGCCGCCGGCCTGGCCGCGCGCAGCGACCTGCTACTGACGGTGAGCAATGACACCTGGTTCGGCACCTCGATCGGCCCGCTGCAACATCTGCAGATGGCACAGATGCGCGCCCTCGAAGCAGGCCGCTGGATGATCCGCGCCACCAACAACGGCGTCACCGCACTGATCGACCCGCAAGGCCGCATCAGCGCGCAGATCCCGCAGTTCCAGCAGGCCATTCTCTATGGCGAAGTGCAGCCGATGCAGGGTCTGACGCCCTACCTGCAATGGCGCGCCTGGCCGCTGGTCGTGCTGTGCAGCCTGCTGCTGGGCTGGGCCTTCTTCGCCCGCCGCCGCGCGGCTCGCGGCCTCAGCCCGCAGGCAGCCTGAACGCGGACCTTCTCAGCGATAGAGCAGCGGATAGACCGCCAGCCCGATCGCCTCATTGAGCAGGCGCGTGCTTTGCCACAGCGCCTTGCCCTCTGGCAGCCAGCCGCCCAGCGGGCGCTCGTTGGGCACACCGAGAAAGCCTAGCGGCGCCGCCACAACCTCAAGCCCGGCACGCTCGAAGCACCAGCGAGCCCGCGGCATGTGCGCGGCCTGGGTCACCAGCACCACACGATTCAAACCCTGCGCCTTGAGCAGCTCCGCAGTGAACAGCGCGTTCTCCCAGGTGGTGCGGCTGCGCTCCTCGCGCCAGCGGGTTGCCACGCCGAAGTCGCGCTGCAGCACATCAGCCATCATCGCCGCCTCGCTGGGTGGCTGACCGTAGTGCAGCCCGCCGCTGATCAGCAGCGGCAGGTGCGAGGCCCGGTGCAGGCGCGCGGCATAACGCAGGCGTTCGATGGCGGTGGCGCTGGGTTGGTCGCTGCCCCAGGCCGGATCGGCCTCCTCGCGCCCGGAGCCAAGCACCACGATGACCTGAGAGCGTTGCGCCAAGCCGGGCCACTGCGCCTCGACCAAAGCCGGCTCGCGCTCGATCAGCCGAGCGGCCCACTCCACCACGGCCGGCAGGCTGAGCAGCCACAGCCCTCCCAGACCAGCCACCAGGCACGCCGCCGCCAGCCGCGGCCGCCCCGCCCAGGCCCACAGCAGCCAGGCCAGCAGGATCAGCAGCATCAGGCCACCGGGCGGCAGGATCAGTTGTTTGAGGATAAAGCGCAGTTCCATGGGCACCTCCAGTGGCCGGAGGTTATGAGCTAAGCCCTGGGGAGTCGAGCGCTAACGTGGCTGACCGGCACGAAACAGCTTGGAGCCACAGGCGCTGCACGGCAGCACGCCTTCGCCACGCTGCACCTGGGCCACCGTGCCACAGAGCGCGCAGCAGAGCTGCTGGCGCTTCTTGATCATCGGCTTGCCACGCGGCACCGACTTGCTAGCCGCCCGCACCGGCAGCTTGGTGACGGGCTTGGCGGCGGCGGGCAACTGCTCGATCAGCGCCAGTTCCTCGGCGGCGGCATGCCAGCCGCGCAACCAGTGAAGGTCACGATCCAGGTAGGCGCGGATCAGCTCCAACTCGGCGGGCGTCAGGCCACTCAGTTCCAGTTCGTCCGGCGGAGCCTGATGCAGGCGGGTCGCAGTGTCCGCTTCCTGCAGGGCCAGGGCCAGGCGCTGCAGCAGCCGCTCGTAGAGCCCTCCGCCCACCTCCGCACGCCGCGACTCTGCCATCCCTCACCTCGACCGGGCGCCTACCGCGCGCCTCCCTCTGGCAAGCTTAGCGCCCGCCCCGAGCGAGGCCGGACGCCGCGACAAACGGCGGCCGGGGCACAATCAGGGTTTCCCTGAATCAGGGGGGGTCATGTATGCTACGGCGTTTCTCGAAAGCCCTCTTTCCAGCGCCAGAAGCCCATGCACGAACAGTACTCGCCCCGTGAAATCGAAGCCGCCGCCCAAGCCCAATGGGATGCGGAAAAGTCCTTTGTCGTGACCGAACAACCCGGCAAGGACACCTTCTATTGCCTGTCGATGTTCCCCTACCCGAGCGGCAAGCTGCACATGGGCCACGTGCGCAACTACACCATCGGTGACGTGATCGCCCGCTACCAACGCATGCAGGGCAAGAACGTACTGCAGCCCATGGGCTGGGACGCCTTCGGCATGCCGGCCGAGAACGCCGCGATGAAGAACAAGGTCGCGCCGGCCAAGTGGACCTACGAGAACATCGCCTACATGAAGTCCCAGCTGAAATCGCTGGGCCTGGCCATCGACTGGACCCGCGAAGTCACCACCTGCAAGCCGGACTACTACCGCTGGGAGCAGTGGCTGTTCACCCGCCTGTTCGAGAAAGGCGTGATCTACCGCAAGAACGGCACCGTGAACTGGGACCCGGTCGACCAGACCGTGCTGGCCAACGAGCAGGTCATCGACGGCCGCGGCTGGCGTTCGGGCGCGCTGATCGAGAAGCGCGAAATCCCGATGTACTATTTCAAGATCACCGCTTACGCCGAAGAGCTGCTGAGCAGCCTGGACGAGCTGGAAGGCTGGCCCGAGCAGGTCAAGACCATGCAGCGCAACTGGATCGGCAAGAGCTTCGGTGCCGACATCGTGTTCGACTACGATGTCGCCAGCATCGGCATCGATGGCCAGCTCAAGGTCTACTCGACCCGCCCCGACACCCTGATGGGCGCCACCTACGTGGCCGTGGCCGCCGAGCACCCGCTGGCCCAGCGCGCCGCCGAATCCAACCCGGCAATTGCCGCCTTTATCGCCGAGTGCAAGTCCGGCTCCGTGGCCGAGGCCGACATGGCCACCATGGAGAAGAAGGGCCTGGCCACCGGCCAGTTCGTCATCCATCCGCTGACCGGCGACAAGCTGCCGGTGTTCGTCGCCAACTACGTGCTGTGGGGCTACGGCGAAGGCGCGGTAATGGCCGTGCCGGCGCACGACGAGCGTGACTTCGAGTTCGCCAACAAGTACGGCCTGCCGATCAAGCAGGTGTATGTCGCGGCGGACAAGGACTATGACGCCAGCACCTGGCAGGACTGGTACGGCGACAAGGCCGGCCTGACCACCATCAACTCCGGCAAGTACGACGGCCTGGACTTCGGCGCCGCCTTCGACGCCATCGTTGCCGATCTGGAAACCAGCGCCCATGGCGCACGCAAGACCCAGTTCCGCCTGCGCGACTGGGGCATCAGCCGCCAGCGCTACTGGGGCTGCCCGATCCCGATCATCCACTGCCCGAGCTGCGGCGACGTGCCGGTACCGGAAGACCAGCTGCCGGTAGTCCTGCCCGAAGACGTGGTGCCGGACGGCGCCGGTTCGCCGCTGGCCAAGATGCCCGAGTTCTACGAGTGCAGCTGCCCGAAATGCGGCGCAGCGGCCAAACGTGAAACCGACACCATGGACACTTTCGTCGAGTCGTCCTGGTACTACGCGCGCTACGCCTCGCCGAACTACACCGGCGGCATGGTCGACCCGCAGGCCGCCAACCACTGGCTGCCGGTGGACCAGTACATCGGCGGCATCGAACACGCCATCCTGCACCTGCTATACGCGCGCTTCTTCCACAAGCTGATGCGCGACGAAGGCCTGGTCACCTCCAACGAGCCGTTCAAGAACCTGCTGACCCAAGGCATGGTGGTCGCCGAGACCTACTACCGCACCCTGGAAAACGGCGGCAAGGACTGGTTCAACCCGGCCGACGTGGAAGTCGAGCGTGACGCCAAGGCCAAGGTCATCGGCGCCAAGCTGAAGAGCGACGGCCTGCCGGTGGAAATCGGCGGCACCGAGAAGATGTCCAAGTCGAAGAACAACGGCGTCGACCCGCAGGCCATGATCGACGCCTACGGCGCCGACACCTGCCGCCTGTTCATGATGTTCGCCTCGCCACCCGACATGAGCTGCGAGTGGTCGGACGCCGGCATCGAAGGCGCCAACCGCTTCCTCCGTCGCGTCTGGCGCCTGGCCCACAGCCACGTCAGCGCCGGCCTGCCGGGTACACTGGATATCGCCAGCCTGACTGACGAGCAGAAGGCCGTACGCCGCGCCATCCACCTGGCCATCCGCCAGGCCAGCAACGACGTGGGCCAGCACCACAAGTTCAATACCGCCATCGCCCAGGTGATGACCCTGATGAACGTGCTGGAAAAGGCGGCGACTGCTACCGAACAGGACCGCGCCCTGCTGCAGGAAGGCCTGGAGACCGTGGCCCTGCTGCTGGCGCCGATCACCCCGCACATCTGCCACGAGCTGTGGCAGCGCCTGGGCAAGACCGGCGCGATCATCGACGCACAGTGGCCGCTGGTGGACGAGTCGGCCCTGGTGCAGGACAGCCTGACCCTGGTCATCCAGGTCAACGGCAAGCTGCGCGGCCAGATCGAAGTGCCGGCCTCGGCCTCGCGCGAAGAAGTCGAAGCCGCTGCCCGCGCCAACGAGAACGTGCAGCGCTTCACCGAAGGCGTGACCATCCGCAAGGTCATCGTCGTGCCGGGCAAGCTGGTCAACATCGTTGCCAACTGAAAACTGCTTTAAGCTCGGCGCCATGCCCGCATGGCGCCGGGGCTCTCCAAGGGGATAGAAGAGAATGATGAAACGGAATCTGGTGGTAATAGGTCTGGCCGTTCTGCTCAGCGCCTGCGGCTTCCAGCTGCGTGGCACTGGCAGCGCCGAGTTCGCCGTCAAGGAAATCGACCTGCAGGCGCGCAACGCCTACAGCGATACCGCCAAGCAGCTGCGCCAGCTGCTCGAGAACAGCGGCGTGAAAGTCCACAACGGCGCGCCCTACCGCCTGTTCCTGACCAACGAGCAGGAAACCCAGCGCACCGCCAGCCGCAGCGGCAGCGCGCGCAGTGCCGAGCTCGAACTGACCACCCGCCTGGACTACGAGATCCGCGGCGAGAAGAACCTGCTGTTGCTGCAGGACAAGCTGGAAGTGCAGAGCATCTACGTGCACGACGAGAACAACCTGATCGGCTCCAGCCAGGAATCCGGCCAGCTGCGCCAGGAAATGCGCCGCGAGCTGATCCAGCAGCTGTCCCTGCGCCTGCAACTGCTGACCCCGGCCCAGCTGGAACAGCTGCAGCAGGAAGCCGAGGCCCGCGCCGCCGCCGAAGCGGAAGCCGCCGCCGCGGCGCGCCGCGCCGAGCAGGAGTCGGCGCCGCTGCAGTCGCCGATCCAGCTGCCGATCAAGCAGTAATACGAGAGGGCCGGGCAACCGGCCCTTTTCGCAAGAAGCCGCGATGAAACTGAACCCCGCCCAACTCGGCAAGCATCTGCAAGGCGGTCTCGCCCCGGTCTACGTGGTCAGTGGCGACGAGCCGCTGCTGTGCCAGGAAGCCGAGGACGCCATCCGCGCCGCCACCCGCCAGCAGGGTTTCAGCGAGCGCACCGTGTTCCATGCCGAAGCCAGCTTCGACTGGGGCCTGCTCTACGAAGCCGGCGCCAGCCTGTCGCTGTTCGCCGAGAAACGCCTGATCGAGCTGCGCATCGCCAATGGCAAGCCCGGTGACAAGGGCACCGCGGCCATCCTCGAATACCTGGAGCGGCCGCCGCAAGACACGGTGTTGCTGATCAGCCTGCCCAAGCTCGACGGCAGCACGCAGAAGACCAAGTGGGCCAAGGCCCTGATCGACGGCCCGCACAGCCAGTTCCTGCAGATCTGGCCGATCGAGGTCGCCCAGCTGCCCAACTGGATTCGCCAGCGCCTGTCGCAGGCCGGCCTGGCTGCCAGCCAGGAAGCGGTGGAGCTGATCGCCGCGCGGGTCGAAGGCAACCTGCTGGCCGCCGCCCAGGAAATCGAGAAGCTCAAGCTGCTGGCCGAGGGCAACCAGATCGACGCCAGCACGGTGCAGGCGGCCGTGGCCGACAGCGCCCGCTATGACGTGTTCGGCCTGGTCGATGCGATCCTCAACGGCGAAGCCGCGCACGCCCTGCGCATGCTCGAAGGCCTGCGCGGTGAAGGCGTGGAACCGCTGTTCATCGTCGTCATGCTGGCACGCGAACTGCGCCAGCTGGCTGGCCTGGCCCTGCAGTTCAGCCAGGGCGTACCGCTGGAAAAAGCCTTCGCCAGCGCCCGCCCGCCGGTCTGGGACAAGCGTCGCCCGCTCTACAGCCGCGCCCTGCAACGCCATACGGCGTTGCGCTGGAACCAGCTGCTGATCGATGCCCAGCGCATCGACGCGCAGGTCAAGGGCCAGGCCGCCGGTGATGCCTGGAGCAGCCTGGCGCGCCTGGCCTTGCTGATGGCCGGCCAGCGCCTGCCACTCAGCGAATGACGCCAGGCATGCGCGCCTGTGGACATTTTTTAACCATGGGCGCATAGTCCGCGCCGCTCGCAATGCCGCGAGCCCGCGAGGAGCACACCGATGAGCCAGAAAGCCCCGAAGCGGCCGAACAAGGCCAAGTCCATAGTCGCCCAACCACTGTTCCGCTGCCGCCAGGAACAGCCGAAGAAAGGCAAAGGCAGCTACCGCCGCGAAGCCTCCCACTGGGAGGCTTCTTGCATTCTGGGGCCGGCAAAATACGCCGCCTGAGCGTTGCCGCCATGTCGCCGGGGTCCTGAAAGCCGCCCGGCATGTTAAGGTCGCGCTTTGACTGGCAAGACCGAGACGCCCCGATGTTCCAGCTTTCCACCAACGGCCGCCTGAGCTGCCTGCTCGCCGGCGCCATGCTCTTCCTCGGCGCCTGTGCCGAAACCCCGAATCCCGCCCCCGAACTGGTTGCCGCCACGCCCACCCAGCCGCCGAAAAACCAGCAGAACCCTGCTCAGGCGCAAACCGCCGCGCCCGTCGCACCGGCACTGAACTTCGCGGACTGGCGCGAACGCTTCCGCGCCAAGGCCCTGCAGGCCGGCATCCAGCCCCAGGTGTTCGACCAGGCCTTCGCCGGCGTGACGCCGGACCTGAGCGTGGTGAAGGCCGACGGCGCCCAACCGGAGTTCACCCGCCCGGTTTGGGAATACCTCGACGGCGCCATCTCGCCGCTGCGCGTGCGCAAGGGCCAGACGCTGCTGGCCGAGCACGCCGCCACGCTGGAGGCCATCGAGCAGCGCTACGGCGTCGACCGCGAGACACTGGTCGCCATCTGGGGCATGGAAAGCAGCTTCGGCCAGTTCATGGGCGAGCAGTCGGTGATCCGCTCCCTCGCCACCCTGGCCTATGAAGGCCGCCGCCCACGCTTCGCCGAAGACCAGCTGCTGGCGGCCCTGCAGATCCTGCAGAGCGGCGACATCAGCAGCAGCGGCCTGCGCGGTTCCTGGGCCGGCGCCATGGGCCAGACCCAGTTCATTCCCACCACCTACCTGACTCACGCGGTGGACTTCGACGGCGACGGCCGTCGCGACATCTGGAACTCCAGCGCCGACGCCCTGGCCTCGGCCGCCCACTACCTGCAGGCCTCCGGCTGGCAGAAGGGCCGCGCCTGGGGCATCCAGGTGGCCCTGCCCAGCGGCTTCGACTACGCGCTGGCCGACACCGAAGTGCGCAAGACCTACGCGGAGTGGTACGCCCATGGGGTGAAAGGCACGCCGACCAACGTCGACCCGAACGACACCGGCTACCTGCTGCTGCCGGCCGGCCACCGTGGCCCGGCCTTCCTGGTGTTCCGCAACTTCGGCGCCATCCTCAAGTACAACAACTCTTCGTCCTACGCCCTGGCCGTGGGCCTGCTCGGCCAGCGCCTGGATGGCGGCGGACCGCTGCTGGCCAGCTGGCCGAAGGACGAACGCCCACTGGGCCGCAGCGAGCGCATCGAGTTGCAGGAGGGCCTGGCTGCCCGCGGCTACGAGCCGGGCCCGGCCGACGGCATCATCGGCGCCAACACCCGCCGCGCCGTACGCGCCTTCCAGCAGAGCCTGGGCCTGCCGGCCGACGGCTATCCGACCCCGGCGCTGCTGCAACAGCTGCGCTGAGCAAGGCAGCAGCAGGGCCAAGCGTCACGTGCCCTGCCTCGCGAGCCGCTAAGGCAGCGCCCAGAGATGGGCCGCCACCAGCGCACGCCACGGGGCGAAAGGTTGCAGCCAGTCGCGCACGAACGGCTGTGTGAGCTTTTCCTCCGTGCCGAGCAGGCGCTGCAGCTGGCGCCTGACCGCGGCATCACCGTGCAACGACCCGTCCAGCCGGGCGAAGCCACGCAACAGCGCGTAGTCCACCGTCCATGGCCCGATGCCCCTCAGGGCCAGCAGGTGTTCAGCAATGGCCTCGGCTGGCGCGTCAGCCTGCCACTGATCGAGCGGTAAGCGCCCTCCGACCACTTCGCGCGCAAGCCGCAGCAGAGTCTGGCTCTTGGCCCGGGAGAAGCCGGCCTGGCCCAGAACATCCTCATCGAGCGCCGCGACCGCCGCCGCGTCCGGATAGCAGAACAGGCCGCCCGAGTGCTGCTGCCCGGACAGCTGGATCAGCCGCCGACGCAGGGTGATGGCCACCACCAGACTGATCTGTTGGCCGCTGATGGCCCAGGTCAGTGCCTCGAAGGCCGAAGCCGCCTGGGGCACGCGCAAGCCCCGGTTGACAGCGATCAGACGGCCCAGCAGCGGGTGCGCGGAATAGGCCGCCTCGAAGGCGTGCACCGGCTGGGTCAGCCCCAGCATGTGCGCCGCCAGCGCCTCCAGCGGCTGCGGATCGACGTCAATATCGCCATCCACCTGCAGGCTAACCCGCACTCGGTGCGCGACGAAGCGTAGGCTCAGGCAGGCCGGCAGCCCCTGCCAGAGCAGGCCCTTGTCCAGACCATCGTCTGTCACCCGCTCGGCCAGGGCCTGGGCATCGCGCCGATGGAAGCTCAACAGGTCGGCCAGCCGGTAGTCGGCGGGCAAAGTCATTTCGAGGTCGAGTCGGGTCATGGGGCATTGGTCATGAAAGCTGGTGGTCGGGAACTACACTGCAGGTACTGCGACTTTTCCGCCAGCGGCCGATATCTGAACAGGCGATTGCCCCGGATTGACCGCTTCATCAGCCCAAAAGGTGCCTTGCAGATGTTCAACAACACACTGAAAGCGGAGCTGGCCCAGCTGCAAAACGAGCTGTCCAGCATGCGCCAGATCAAGGACTCGTTGTACAGCGAGATGCTGGTTCTGGAGATCGAACCCGATGGCCGGGTGCGCTATGCCAATGACAATTTTCTGGGGGAAATGCTCTACACCGGCAGCGCGCTTCTCGGGCGCCAGCTGGAGTCGCTGATCCCCACCTCCTTCCGCGAGGAAGCCAACTATGCCCGCCTGCAGCAGGCGCTGCGCAACCGCGAACACCTCAGCGGCGCTTTCCGCCTGCTGCGCGGCAACGGCCAGGAGGCCTGGCTGCGCGCCATCTGGCAGCCGGTCCTGAACAGCCGGGGCGAACTGGCCTACTTCACCCTCTGCGCCAACGACCTGACCCGCACCATCGTCACCTCGCGTGAACACGAGGGACTGATTGGAGCCCTGCTGCGTTCCACGGCGGTCATCGAGTTCAACCTGACTGGCGAGGTACTCACCGCCAACCAGCGCTTTCTGGACGGCATGGGATACCGACTGGAACAGATCCGCGGCAAACACCACCGCATGTTCTGCTCGGCAGAGGAGGCGAATTCGCAGGAGTATCGCGACTTCTGGGCACGCCTGAATCGTGGCGAATATGTCGCTGGGCGCTTCCACCGCATCGACAGCCATGGCCGCTCCGTCTGGCTGGAAGCCTCCTATAACCCGATAGTCGACAGCCACGACCGGCTGTACAAGGTGGTCAAGTTCGCCACCGTGATCACCGACCAGGTCAACCAGGAACAGGCCGTGGCCGAAGCCGCGAGCATCGCCTACAGCATCTCGCGGCAAACCGACGCCAGCGCCAAAAAAGGCGCCGCCGTGGTCAGCCAGACGGTCGAGGTCATGCAGCGCATTGCCCGCCAGCTGAGTGAGGCCAGCGCGGGTATCGAGGCCCTGGGCAAGCAATCGCAGCTGATCAGCACCATCATGCAAACCATCCGCGGCATCGCCGATCAGACCAACCTGCTCGCCCTCAATGCCGCCATCGAGGCTGCGCGGGCCGGCGACCAGGGGCGCGGCTTCGCCGTGGTCGCCGACGAGGTCCGCCAGCTGGCCGGACGCACCAGTCAGGCTACCGAGGAGATCGTCGAGGTGGTGCAGAAGAACCAGAGCCTGGCGCAGAACGCCGTGGACAGCATGGCCAGCAGCAGCCAGCAGGCCGAGCAGGGGCTCAGCCTGGCCAGCGAGGCCGGTGCGGTGATCGTCGAGATTCAGGATGGCGCACAGCAGGTAGTCCAGGCTATCGGCCAGTTCGCCAACCAGCTGAAGAGCTGAGCCTGGCGCAGCCCAAGGGACAGCAACGCGCTGCCGCGGGGGAGTGCCTCCGCGGCTGCAGTGCGCGTCCGACAAGGGCCGCAAGCCGCAGGTAGCCATCCATGGTAGACTGCCGGCAGGCCAAAAGCCCCGCTACCCAAGCCTCCTACCGGAGCCGAGATCTCGATGTCCGACGCAGTCCCGCCCAAGCCCGTCTCCAGCGGCGAAAAATTCCGCACCCCCCAGGGAATCACCGCGATCAAGGATGGCCAGAAGCGCCGCGCTTCGGCCGAGCCACAGGTCGTCGAACCCAAGCCGAGCTGGCTGCGGGTCAAGGCGCCGAGTGGCAGCCGCTTCGATGCGGTCAAGCGCAATGTCGGCGAGCATCGTTTGAGCACCGTGTGCCAGGAGTCGCACTGCCCGAACATGGGCGAGTGCTGGTCCAACGGCACCGCGACCATCATGTTGATGGGCTCGGTCTGTACCCGCGCCTGCCGCTTCTGCGCCGTCGACACCGGCAACCCGAACGGCTGGCTGGATCTGGAAGAGCCGCAGAACACCGCCAAGTCGGTGGAACTGATGGGCCTGCGCTACATCGTGCTGACCTCGGTGGACCGCGATGACCTGCCCGACGGCGGGGCCGCGCATTACGCGGCCTGCGTGCAGGCGATCAAGGCCAACACGCCACAGGTGGTGGTCGAGGCGCTGACCCCGGACTTCGATGGTGACCACGCCGCCATCGCCCGCGTGGTGGATTCCGGCCTCGAGGTGTTCGCGCAGAATGTCGAGACGGTCAAGCGCCTGACCCATGTGGTGCGCGACCCGCGTGCCGGCTACGAGAAGACCCTGAAGGTGCTGGAGTTCGCCAAGCAGCACCGCCCCTCGGTCATCACCAAGACCAGCCTGATGCTCGGCCTGGGCGAGACCGACGAGGAAATCCTCGAGACCATGGACGACCTGCGCGCCATCGGTGTGGACATCCTCACCCTCGGCCAGTACCTGCAGCCCACGCGCAACCACCTCAAGGTGCAGCGCTGGGTCAGCCCCGAAGAATTCAACCGCCTGCGCGACATTGGCCTGGAAAAGGGCTTCATGGAAGTCGCCGCCGGCCCGCTGGTGCGCTCCAGCTATCGCGCCGATCGGGTGTTCGAGAAGAACAACCTGGGCCTGGCCGCCCCCGCCCCGGTGCCGGGCCAGCAGCAGAACGATAGCCTGATTCCGGCGCTCAATCTGAACTGACCCTCAGCGTAGAAACAGAAAAGGCCCTGCGGCATCGCCCCAGGGCCTTTTGCTTGGTGCCTATCTCTCGCCTCAGGCGTAGCCCAGGCGCGCGCGCAGCGCAACCTCCAGGCGCTGCGCCGCCTCATCGAGCGATGGAGGGGCTTCCAGGAGGTCCTTGAGCTGGACCATCTTCAGACCGGCATAACCGCAAGGGTTGATGCGCTGGAAGGGCGCCATGTCCATGTCGACGTTCAGCGCCAGGCCATGGAACGAGCAGCCGTTGCGCACCCGCAGCCCCAGCGAGGCGATCTTGTCGCCGGCGACATAGACGCCCGGGGCATCAGCCTTGGGCGCGGCCTCGATGCCATAGCCGGCCAGCACATCGACCAGCGCCTGCTCCATGGCCGTCACCAGCTCGCGCACGCCGAGCTTCTTGCGGCGCAGGTCCAGCATCAGGTAGGCCACCAGCTGGCCGGGGCCATGGTAGGTGACCTGACCACCGCGCTCGACCTGGATCACCGGGATGTCGCCGGGTGCCAGCAGGTGCTCGGGCTTGCCGGCCTGGCCCTGGGTGAACACCCGCGGATGCTGCAGCAGCCAGATCTCGTCGGGACTCGACTCATCGCGCTCGGCAGTGAAGCGCCGCATGGCTTCCAGGGTCGGCAGATACTCTGCCAGCCCCAGTTGACGCACAACCAGCTCGGTCATCAGAGCACCATGTGCACGCGACCGGTGGCCTTGAGGTCGACGTGAATCGCCTGCAACTGTTCGACACCGGTGGCAGTGATCAGCACCTGCACGGAGAGGAAGCGGCCATTGCGGCTGTCGCGCACCACCAGGCTGGCGGCATCGAAGCCCGGCGCATGGCGCTGGATCACTTCCACCACCAGGTCGGCGAAGCCGTCGCCCGCCTCACCGATCACCTTGATCGGGTAGCGCTCGCAGGGGAATTCGATTTTCGGAGCTTGTACTTCGGTATCGGTCATCGCGGTCACTCCGGGTTTGTCACCCGTGAAATGCGAACGCCCCGATTCCGGGGCGTCCTTGTGAGTCTTCAGTTCAGTCCCTTATCTGGGGCCCGAGCGGCGGTGTTTCAAGACCGCCGGACGACTCTCAGTTGAACATGCCGTAGAAGAACAGGCGGATGCTATCCCACAGGCGACGGAAGAAACCACCCTCCTCCACCGGCTCCAGGGCGATCAGGTCGGCGCTGTGCACCACCTCTTCACCCAGTTTGACTTCGACCTTGCCGATCACGTCGCCCTGCTTGAGCGGCGCTACCAGCTGCGGCTCCAGCACCATGCTGGCCTTGAGCTGTTTCACCTGGCCTTTCGGCAGGGTCAGGCTGAGGTCCTGGGCCAGGCCGGCCTTGACCTGACGCGTGGTGCCCTTCCAGACCTGGGCCTGGGCCAGTTCCTGGCCTGCCTTGTAGAAGGTCTGGGTCTCGAAGAAGCGGAAGCCGTAGGTCAGCAGCTTCTGCGTCTCGGCGGCGCGGGTCTTCTCGCTGTCGGTGCCGAACACCGACGTGATCATGCGCGCACCATCACGCACGGCCGAGGCCACCAGGCAATAGCCAGCCTCCTCGGTGTGGCCGGTCTTCAGGCCATCGACGGTGCTGTCGCGCCACAGCAGCAGGTTGCGGTTGCCCTGCTTGATGTTGTTCCAGAAGAACTCCTTCTGCGAGTAGATCGCATAGTGCTCCTGGTCCTCGTTGATGATGGCGCGGGCCAGGATCGCCATGTCGTGGGCGCTGGAGTAGTGCTCCGGGTGCGGCAGGCCGGTGGCGTTCATGAAGTGCGTGTTCTTCATGCCGAGCCTCTCGGCGGTCTCGTTCATCATGTCGGCGAAGGCATCCTCGCTGCCGGCGATGTACTCGGCGATGGCGATGCTGGCGTCGTTGCCGGACTGGATGATGATGCCGTGCAGCAGGTCATCCACGGTCACCTGGCTGTTGATCGGCAGGAACATGGTGGAACCACCGGACGCCGCGCCGCCAGTACGCCAGGCGTGCTCGCTGACGGTCACCAGGTCCTGCTCGCCGATCTTGCCCTTGCGGATCTCCAGGGTGGCGATGTAGGCGGTCATCAGCTTGGTCAGGCTGGCCGGCGGCAGGCGCTCATCACCGTTGTTCTCCACCAGCACTTTGCCGCTGGCGCCATCCATCAGCACATAGGACTTGGCAGCCAGCTGCGGCGGCGAGGGGATCGCCGATTCGGCGGATGCGGCGAAAGGCACGGCCAGCAGCACGAACAGGGAAAGGCGTTGGGCAAAGCGGGAGATGTTCATCCGGTTCTCTAAAGATCAGTGTCAACGATGGCACGGACGGCAGCGCCGCCCGCATTCAGCGCCACGCGAACGCGGCGCACGAAAGACTTCAGTCGGGTTTCACCAGGGCAGGCTCGCCGAGATTGGCCAGACGCACGCTGTCCTGCAGCTGCTGCGCCTCAGCCTGGGTTTCGACTGGCCCCAGGCGTACCCGGTGCAAGATCTGCTGGTTGCGCACCACCGAGCTGATAAACACCTTGGCAGGCACCGTCTCGCTCAACTTGGCCTTGAGGAGCTCCGCAGCGTCCGGATTGGCGAAGGCGGCCACTTGGAGATACAGGCCAGAGGCTGCGGGCGAAGCGTTTTTTTTTACGTCCATCTGCACCGGCACGACGGCCGCCGCATGCTGCTGAGGCGGCGGGGTGTACTGCTCGATTGGCTGGCTGGCAGCCACGGCGACCGGCTGCGCGACCGCCGGGGCGGGCTGACTGGCCATCTTCGGCTGCGCCAGCACCATCGGCACCGGACGGCCCTGGGCGGCCCACCACTCATGTGGGTCGATACCCTCGACCTTGACCCGGGCGGTGCCGCTCTCGGCGTAGCCGAGCTTCTTCGCGGCGGCGAAGGACAGGTCGATGATGCGGTCGGAGTAGAACGGGCCACGGTCGTTGACCCGCAGGATCACCGTCTTGCCGTTGTCCAGGTTGGTCACCCGCACGTAGCTCGGCAGCGGCAGGGTCTTGTGCGCGGCGGTCATGCCGTACAGGTCGTAGGCTTCACCGTTGGCGGTGGCCTGGCCATGGAACTTGGTGCCGTACCAGGACGCGGTACCGACGGCACTGTAGCGGCGGCTGTCGCGGATCGGGTAATAGGTCTTGCCCATCACCGTGTAGGGGTTGGCCTTGTAGTTGCCGTAATGCGGCATCGGCACGGCATCAGGGATGCGTGACACGTCGACGTCCCACCAGGGCGCGCCATCGCGATGCGGGCGGTTGTAGTCCTGCGGCCCGGAAATCGGCTGCGAGCCCGGCTCCACCGGCTGCGGAGCACGGTTGTTGGTGCAGCTGACCAGCGCCAGCCCGATGGCGGTCGCGGTCAGAGTGCGCAGGACAAGCTTCACGGACGACCCCGCTTGGCGACCAGTTCGCCGGACAGTTGATGAACGGCCATGGCATACATGGCGCTACGATTGTAGCGGGTGATCACGTAGAAGTTGGGCAGCCCCATCCAGTATTCCTGGCCTTCGGCGCCGTCGAAGCGGAAGGCGGTGACCGGGATGTCGTCGCGCAGAACGTCGGCGCTACTCCAACCCAGGGCGCGCAACTCGCCGACGTTCTTCACCGGGTCGAGGCCCTGGGTCAGGCCGCTGTCGGCCTGTTCACCCTTGACCTGGGCGCGGCTGACCACCGACTCGCCACTGACCCAGCCATGACGCTTGAAGTAGCTGGCAACGCTGCCGATGGCATCCACCGGGTTGGTCCAGATGTCGATATGGCCGTCACCGTCGAAGTCCACCGCATAGGCGCGGAAGCTGCCAGGCATGAACTGCGGCAGGCCCATGGCACCGGCATAGGAGCCCTTCACGGTCAGCGGGTCGACCTGCTGCTCGCGCGCCAGGATGAGGAACTCGCGCAGCTGCTGGCAGAAGAATTCGGCGCGCGGCGGGTAGTCGAAGCACAGGGTCGACAGGGCATCGAGTACGCGCCAGCTACCGGTGTTGCCACCGTAGAAGGTCTCTACCCCGATGATCGCAACGATCACCTCGGCCGGCACGCCATATTCCTGCTCGGCACGGGCCAGGGCATCGGCATGCTTGTTCCAGAAGTCCACGCCCTTGCTGATGCGCGCCTCGGTAATGAAGATCGGCCGATAGTCCTTCCACGGCTTGACCTTCTCGGCCGGACGGGAAATCGCATCGAGAATCGCCTGCTTGCGCTCCACCTGGTCGAACAGCGCGGTCAACTGTTCACCGGCGAAGCCATGATCGCGGGTCATCTCGGCAATGAACTCGGCCACCTTGGGCGAGCCCTGATATTCGCCGGCGGCCTGCGCCTGACCGACCAGACCGAGCAACGCCCCCACGGCGATTCCCCAGCTGCGCATTGCTTGTTTCAAATTCTGCACTCTTGTCATGCCTGGGCGATCCACTTGCGGTGCGTCTGGATCGCCATCAAAACCCCAAACCCAGACAACAGCGTCACCAGATGGGTTCCGCCATAGCTAATAAAGGGTAGGGGCACCCCCACCACCGGCAGCAGTCCGCTGACCATGCCGATGTTAACGAATACGTAGACGAAGAACGTCATGGTCAGGCTACCGGCCAGCAGTTTGCCGAACAGCGTCTGCGCCTGCGCCGTGATCATCAGCCCGCGCCCGATCAGCAGCAGGTAGACGAACAGCAGGATACACACTCCGACCATGCCGAACTCCTCGCTCAGCACGGCAATGATAAAGTCCGTGTGACTTTCCGGCAAAAAATCCAGGTGCGACTGGGTACCGAGCAGCCAGCCCTTGCCGAACACACCGCCCGAGCCGATGGCCGCCTTGGACTGGATGATGTTCCAGCCGGTGCCCAGCGGGTCGCTCTCCGGATCGAGGAAGGTCAGCACCCGCTGCTTCTGGTACTGGTGCAGTACGAAGAACCACATGGCGATGGCAATCGGCACCACGGCCGCGACCGCCCCCATGATCCAGCGCCACTGCAGGCCGGCCATGAACAGCACGAAGGCGCCGGACGCGAGAATCAGCAGGCCGGTGCCCAGGTCAGGTTGTTTCAAAATGAGTACGAACGGGATGAGGATCAGTGCCAGACTGATGACAATGTGCTTGAGCTTGGGCGGCAGGTTGTGCCGCGCCAGGTACCAGGCGATGGTCGCCGGCATGATGATCTTCATGAACTCCGAGGGCTGGAAGCGGATAACCCCGGGGATGTTGATCCATCGGGTGGCCCCCATCGCCGTGTGCCCCATGACCTCTACCGCCACCAGCAGGCCGACCCCGACCAGGTAGGCCAGCGGCACCCAGCGCGCCATGAAGCGCGGCTCGAACTGGGCGATGACGATGGCAGCCACCAGGCCGATGCCGAAAGAACTGCCCTGTTTGATCACCAGGTCCCAGTTCTTGCCGCTGGCCGAATAGAGTACGAACAGACCGCCGGCACACAGGGCCAGCAGGATCAGCAGCAGCCAGCCATCGATGTGCAGGCGCTGCAACAGGGTGGCGCGGCGCTTGAACACGTCTTCATCGGAAATGCTGCGGTCGAATTCCTGGCGCTTCATCGCTGCACACTAGCCTCTTCGGTTACCGGCACCGGGGGGCGATACTCGGGCTTGAGCTGGCCATCAGGGCCGAGCAGCCAGGCATCCATGACCTGCTTGACCACCGGCGCGGCGACGCCGGAGCCGGACTCGCCGTTCTCCACCATCACCGCCACGGCTATCTTCGGTGCCTCGGCCGGGGCGAACGCAACGAACAGCGCATGGTCGCGATGGCGTTCATGCACCTTGTTGCGGTCATACTTCTCCCCCTGCTTGATGGCCACCACCTGGGCCGTACCGCTTTTGCCGGCGATACGATAGACCGAGGTGGCGCCGACCTTCGCCGCAGTGCCGCGCGGACCGTGCATCACCGCCTCCATGCCCTGGCGACCATAGTCCCAGAACTTGTCGTCGCGCAGCACGATATCCGGCGGCGTCACCACCCCGTCCATGGCGCCGTCGGCCATCAGCTGCTCGGGCGTCTGCCCGTCCGCATGCTTGAGCAGGTGCGGACGAATCCACTTACCGTGAGTGGCCATCAGCGCCGTGGCCTGAGCCAGCTGCAGCGGCGTGGTCTGCATGTAGCCCTGGCCGATACCCAGGATCAGCGTCTCGCCCGGGTACCAGGCCTGGCGATAGCGTGCACGTTTCCACTCACGCGAGGGCATGAGACCTGCAGCTTCTTCGTGCATGTCCAGCGCCACTTTCTGACCCAGGCCGAAGCGGGTCATGTAGTCGTGCAGGCGGTCCACGCCCATCTTGCGCGCGAGGTCGTAAAAGTAGGTGTCGTTGGAGCGCATGATGGCGAACTCCATGTTCACCGAACCATCGCCCAGGCGGTTCCAGTTGCGGTACTTGTGACTGTGGCCGGGCAACTGGTAGAAGCCGGGGTCGAAAACCCGGGTCTGCGGGGTGATCACCCCGGCATCCAGGCCCGCCACCGCGACCATCGGCTTGATCGTCGAGCCCGGTGGATACAGACCGCGCAACACGCGGTTGTACAGCGGCCGGTCGATGGAGTCGCGCAACTCGGCATAGGCCTTGAAACCGATGCCGGTGACGAAGGGGTTGGGGTCGAAGCTGGGCAGGCTGACCATCGCCAGGACATCGCCCGTGCTCGGCTCGATCGCCACCACGGCACCACGGCGACCGGCCAGAGCCCGCTCGGCCGCCTCCTGCAGACGCACATCGAGGCTCAGGGTCAGGTCCATGCCCGGCGTCGGATCGGTGCGCTTGAGCACACGCAGCACGCGACCTCGGGCATTGGTCTCGACTTCCTCGTAACCGACCTGGCCGTGCAGCATGTCCTCATAGAAACGCTCGATACCGGTCTTGCCGATATGGTGGGTGCCCGCATAGTCGGTAGGGTCGAGCTCCTTGAGCTCCTTCTCGTTGATCCGCCCGACGTAGCCGACCGAATGCGCGAAGCGCTCCTTCATAGGGTAGTGGCGCACCAGCTGGGCGCTGACTTCCACCCCTGGCAGGCGGAACTGGTTGACCGCGATGCGCGCGATCTGCTCCTCGGACAGCTCGAACAGCACCGGCACCGGCTCGAACGGCCGGCGTCCCTGACGCATGCGCTTCTCGAACAACGCGCGGTCGTCCGCGGTCAGCTCCAGCACCTCGACGATCGCATCCAGCACCTGCCGCCAGTCGCCTGCGCGCTCGCGGGTGATGGTCAGACTGAAGCTGGGCCGGTTGTCGGCGATGATCACCCCGTTGCGGTCGAAGATCAGCCCACGGGTGGGCGGAATCGGCTGCACATGAATACGGTTGTTCTCCGCCAGGGTGGTGTGATGCTCGTACTGGATCACCTGCAGGTAGTACATGCGCGCGATCAGCACGCAGGTCATCAGCAGCACCACGACGCCGCCGACAACGACGCGACGACGCACCAGGCGGGCGTCCTTCTCGTGGTCCTTCAGGCGGATCGGTTGCGGCATCGACTGCTACTTATTTGTGATACGGATGGCCGGACAGCACGGTCCAGGCCCGGTAGATCTGCTCGCCGACCAGAATACGCACCAGCGGGTGCGGCAGGGTCAGCGGCGACAGCGACCAGCGCTGCTCGCTGCGCGCGCACACTTCCGGCGCCAGCCCCTCGGGGCCGCCGACCATCAGGTTGACGTTGCGCGCATCCAGGCGCCAGCGTTCCAGCTCGGCAGCCAGCTGCTCGGTGCTCCACGGCTTGCCTGTGACCTCCAGGGTCACGATGCGTTCACCGGGCTGCACCTTGCTCAGCATCGCCTCGCCCTCCTGACGGATCAGGCGGGCAACATCGGCGTTCTTGCCACGGGTACTCAGCGGAATCTCCACCAGCTCCAACGGCAACTCGCCCGGCAGGCGCTTGACGTACTCCTGCCAGCCCTCCTCGACCCAGCGCGGCATGCGCGAGCCGACGGCGATCAGCTTGATACGCACGGGGCGGGCTTACTCGGCCGGATCCTGATGCTGCGCGCGGCTCTGCTCGGCGCCTTGCCACAGGCGTTCCAGATCGTAGAACTGACGGGTGGCAACCTGCATGACGTGGACCACCACGTCGCCCAGGTCGAGCAGGGCCCACTCGCCACCGTCCAGCCCTTCGCTGCCGATCGGGCGCACGCCCTGCTCCTTGACCTTTTCCAGCACTTCATTGGCCATCGACTTGACGTGACGGCTGGAGGTGCCGCTGGCGATCACCATGAAATCGGTGACGCTGGTCTTGCCGCGCACATCGATGGTGGTGATGTCCTGCCCTTTCATGTCTTCCAGGGCCGCCACGGCGACCTTGACCAGTTGTTCGTTTTGCATCGTTACCTCATGAATCGGTTTTCGCACGGTACAGATCGTGCGCATGGATATAGGCCAGCACGGCGTCGGGCACCAGAAAACGCACCGAACGCCCCTGCGCCAGCAACTGGCGAACCAGGGTGGCAGACACCGCCAGCGGCGCCTGCCAGATGAAACTGATCTGGCCACTCGGCCCGAGGAGGCCTTGCGGATCGGTCACACTGCGCGCGGCCAGCAAATCGCGCAGTGCCTCGGGCGGCTCGCTGTCGGCATCCGGCCGCTGCAGCACGAGGATATGGCAGTGCACCAGCAGCTCCTGCCAGCGATGCCAGGTGGGCAACCCGCAGAAGGCATCCCAGCCCAGCAGGAGAAACAACTGATCGTCCGCCGCCAGCTCACTGCGCACCGACTCCAGGGTGTCGTAGGTGAACGACGGCTTGTCACGCTTCAGCTCGCGATCGTCGACCCTCAGCCTGGGCTCGCCGGCCACCGCCAGTTCGACCATGGCCAGACGCTGTTCAGCGGTCGCCTGCGGCGCCTCGCGGTGCGGCGGGCGGGCGCTGGGGATCAGCCTAAGCTCGTCCAGCACCATGAACTCGGCGACCTCCAGCGCACCGCGCAGATGGCCGATATGCACCGGGTTGAAGGTGCCGCCGAGCAGGCCGATACGGCGGGCGTCGCTAAGTCGGGCCATCAGGTGCGGATGTGCCCGTCGCCGAATACCACGTACTTCTCGCTGGTCAGGCCTTCCAGGCCGACCGGGCCGCGGGCATGCAGCTTGTCGGTGGAGATGCCGATCTCCGCGCCCAGGCCGTACTCGAAACCGTCGGCGAAACGGGTGGAGGCATTGACCATCACCGAAGCGGAATCCACTTCGGTGAGGAAGCGCCGGGCATCACTGAAGTTCTCGGTGATGATCGCGTCAGTGTGCTGCGAGCCGTACTGGTTGATGTGCTCGATGGCCGCATCCAGCGAGTCGACGATGCGGATCGCCAGGATCGGCGCGTTGTACTCGGCGTACCAGTCATCCTCGGTCGCTTCCCGCACATCGCCGCCGAGCAGCGCGCGGGTGGCGGCGTCGCCGCGCAGCTCCACGCCCTTGTCGCGGTAGATGGCGGCCAGCGGCGGTAGCACGCGCGCGGCGATGTCGGCATGCACCAGCAGCGTCTCCATGGTATTGCACGGCGAGTAGCGCTGGGTCTTGGCGTTGTCGCAGACACGAATGGCCTTGTCCAGATCGGCGGCGCTGTCCACATAGACGTGGCAAACGCCGTCCAGATGCTTGATCACCGGGACCTTGGCGTCGCGACTGATGCGCTCGATCAGGCCCTTGCCGCCACGCGGCACGATCACGTCGACGAACTCCGGCATGGTGATCAGCGCGCCAACGGCGGCGCGGTCAGTGGTTTCCACCACCTGCACGGCGCTGGCCGGCAGGCCGGCCTCGGCCAGGCCGAGCTGGATGCAGCGGGCGATCGCCTGGTTGGAATGAATGGCCTCGGAACCGCCACGCAGGATGGTGGCATTGCCGGACTTCAGGCACAGGCTGGCGGCATCGATGGTCACATTGGGGCGCGACTCGTAGATGATGCCGATCACGCCCAGCGGTACGCGCATCTTGCCCACCTGGATGCCGGACGGCAGGTAGCGCATGCCCTGGATCTCGCCGATCGGGTCCGGCAGGGTGGCGACCTGGCGCAGGCCCTCGATCATGCTGTCGATCACTTTCGGCGTCAGCGCCAGGCGGTCGACCATCGCCGGCTCCAGCCCATTGGCACGGGCGGCAGCCAGGTCAAGCTCGTTGGCGGCGGTCAGCTCGCCACGGGCAGCATCGAGGGCGTTGGCAGCGGCCTGCAGCGCATGGTTCTTCTGCGCGGTGCTGGCCCGGGCGAGCACCCGCGAGGCAGCGCGCGCGGCGCGGCCCAGGCGGGTCATATAGTCGAGCACGGACTCGGTCATGGTCGGCGAAGGTCTGGCAGTTGGAAAAAGTGGCCGATTATAGCGGGCACACCCCGTCAAGCCCAGCACTGCCGGGCGGATGGTCACCTCCGTGCAACATCGCGGAACAAGATTCACCGCCACGATGCCAAGGCATTGCTAAGATCGCGCCACTTTCACCAGCTCCAGCATCGATGATCGCCACACCACGCCCATTGCCCGACAGCTTCTTCGACCGCGACGCCCAGGTGCTCGCGCGCGCGCTGCTGGGCAAGATCATCCGCCACCGTCATCAGGGCCACTGGCTGGCCGCGCGAATCATCGAGACCGAGGCCTACTACCTGGCGGAAAAGGGCAGCCACGCCTCGCTCGGCTACACCGAGAAACGTCGCGCCCTGTTCCTCGATGGCGGCCACATCTACATGTACTACGCGCGCGGCGGCGATTCGCTGAACTTCAGCGCCCAGGGGCCGGGCAACGCGGTGCTGATCAAGTCCGCCCTACCCTGGCTGGATGAACACTGCGCACCAGACGCCCTGCAACGTATGCAGTGCAACAACCCGGCAGCCAGCGGCGAGCCACGCCCGCCGGAGCGCCTGTGCGCCGGGCAGACCCTGCTGTGCCGGGCACTGGGCCTCCGGGTACCGGACTGGGACGCGCAGCGTTTCGACCCTGCGCACCTGTTCGTCGATGATGTGGGCGAACGCCCGGCACGCATCATCCAAACTACCCGCCTGGGCATTCCGAGCGGTCGCGACGAGCACCTGCCTTACCGCTTCGTCGATGCCACTCACGCCCGCCACTGCACGCGCAACCCGTTGCGCCGTGGCCAGGCCGAAGGCCGCGACTACTCTCTACTGAACCCCGAGGAGTGACCATGAGCGAATGGTACGCAACCCTGTCGCACTGGCTGGAGAGCAACCCGGAGTGGCTGGGCCTGGCCATCTTCCTGGCCGCCGCCCTGGAATGCCTGGCGGTGGCCGGCCTCCTGATCCCCGGCACCGTGCTGCTGTTCGCCCTCGGCGTGATGGCCGGCAGCGGCGCCCTGAGCCTGGGCGAAACCCTGCTGCTGGCCTATACCGGCGGCCTGCTCGGTGATGCCATTTCCTACGGCATCGGCCGCCGCTTCCACCAGGGCATCCGCCGCCTGCCGGTGCTGCGCGACCACCCCGAGTGGCTGACCGGCGCGGAAACCTACTTCCAACGCTACGGCGTAGTCAGCCTGCTGGTCGGCCGCTACATCGGCCCTCTGCGCCCCATGCTCCCCCTGGTGGCCGGGATGCTCGACATGCCGTTCATACGTTTCGCCCTGGTCAGCATGCTGGCCGCTGGGGGGTGGGCAGTGGCCTACATGCTGCCCGGCTGGGCGACCGGTGCCGCGCTGCGCCTGCCGCTGCCGGAAGGCTTCTGGAGCGCCGCCGGCATAGTCGCCGCCGCCATTGCCCTGATGCTGCTGGTGGTGATCCATAGCAGCCTGCGCGAACAGCGCTGGGCGACGGCCATTGCCGCTGGTCTCAGCGGCACCCTGCTGCTGGCCCTGCTGCTCGGCGTTCCGCATCTCAGCGCCCTGGATAAGGGCCTGATCGCCCTGGTTCAGGAACACCGCAGTGCCGGCATGGACAGCCTGGCCGTACTGATTACCCGCATGGGCGATTTCAGCACCCAGGTGGCTGCGGGCATCGTGCTGACACTCCTGTTATTACTCGCCAGGCGCACTCAGGCTGCCCTGTTCCTGTCGAGCTGCATGCTGCTCACGGGGCTGGCAAACGGCGCGCTGAAGCAACTGTTCGCTCGCGCCCGGCCCGATGTCCTGCTGCAGCCGCTGGACACCTTCAGCCTCCCGAGCGGGCATAGCTCTGCCGCCTTTGCCTGCTTCCTCGCCCTGGGCATTCTGGCCGGCCGCGGCGCACCGGCACGCTCGCGCCTGACCTGGCTGCTGCTGGCCAGTCTGCCTGCCACGGCGATCGCCTTGTCACGGGTCTATCTGGGCGTGCACTGGCCAACCGACATCCTCGCCGGGGCACTGCTTGCCGGCACCGTCTGCGCCGCCTGCCTGGCCTGGCTGCAGCGGCGCCAACCCATGCAGCCCCTGGGCGCTCGGGCGTGGTGGCTGATAGCACCGGCAACACTGGCGCTGCTGGGCACGGCGAGCCTATGGGCATTGCCGGAGGCAATACAGCAGTACCGTTACTGATCGCCTGACTGACACCACCGCTTGCTCCACCGGGCGGTGAGCCCTTACGCGGTCATCTCGCCTTGCAGTTGGTCGAGCAGTAGCTGGATCTGCTCAAGGCGGTGCAGCGGAGTGTCCAACTGCAACAGCCGCAGCTTCTGCTCGGTGCCGAACGGCAGCAGGTAGGCCAGTTGATTGGCCAGCGCCTGCTGGCCACCCACCACACCGCCCATCTTCAGCCCGGCCACCAGCGGGTGCTCAGCCAGTGCGCCGAGCAGCGCGGCCAGGTCGGCGTGCTCGGCCAGCAGCGGCGCGTCCTCGGCTTCACCCAGCCAAGTCACCTCGGCCAGGGTCAATTGGTCCGGCTGCACGCCGACCTCGCCCACGCGGAAGCGTCGGCCGCCCTCGACACGAATACCGAGCAACCCGTTGGGCCGTTGCTGGAAGTCGCGGATCAGCGCCTCACAGCCCAGAGCCGAGAAGCGCCGCGCCGCCTCGCCCACCTCCTGTCCGTCAAGCAGCGTGACGACGCCAAAGCCCTGGCCACGGCGCATGCAGGCGCTGACCATATCCAGATAGCGCGCCTCGAAGATCTGCAGATCGAGGATGCAGCCAGGAAACAGCACGGTATTGAGGGGAAACAGCGGGTAGCTCATCGACGAATCCTCAGGCAACCAGCGCAATCACCAGCGGTAGCAGTACCGCCGTCAGCATGCCCATCAGGCTCATGGCCAGGGCCGCGAAGGCGCCGCTCTCCTCGCTCTCCTGCAACGCGCGGGCGGTGCCCACCGCATGCGCGGTGATGCCCAGCGCCATGCCTTGCGCCGCCGGATGGTGCACGCCAATGCGGCGCAGCAGCTCCGGCCCGCACATGGCACCGAGCACGCCGGTGATCAGCACGAACACCGCCGCCAGCGCCGCCACGCCGCCGATCTGCTCGGCCACCAGCATGGCGATGGGCGAAGTCACTGACTTCGGCGCCAGCGTCATCAGCATCATGCGCTCGGCACCAAAGGCCCAGGCCAGCGCCACGCCCAGCACGGTGGCGAGCAGGCCGGCCACCAGCAGGGTGACCAGGGTCGGCCAGAACAGCTGGCGAATGCGCTTGAGGTTGAGAAACAGCGGCACGGCCAACGCCACCGTGGTCGGCCCGAGCAGCACGCTGAGCAGGAAGGTGCTCTCGCGGTATTCCTGGTAGCTCAGCCCGGCCAGCAGCAGGATGCCGATCAGCACCGCCATGGACACCAGCACCGGCTGCAGGAACATCCAGCGCGTGCGCTCGTAGGCCGCCAGCGCACCCTGATACACCGCCAGGGTGATGCCGACGCCGAACAGCGGATGGTGCAGGACTGCCTGCAGCGCGGCGTGCCAGTCCAGGCTCATGACCGCTCCTCGCGCCGCGCCTGGCGCTCGATCAGCTTCTGCATCAGCCAGCCGGCGAACAGCAGCGAAATCAGCAGCGACAGCCCCAACGCACCGGCC
This sequence comes from Aquipseudomonas alcaligenes, assembly GCF_900156545.1. Classification (GTDB taxonomy): domain Bacteria; phylum Pseudomonadota; class Gammaproteobacteria; order Pseudomonadales; family Pseudomonadaceae; genus Aquipseudomonas; species Aquipseudomonas alcaligenes_A. The sequence continues at coordinate 131,001 of NZ_FTNW01000007.1, read as the reverse complement.
AGGGCCCAGAAATCGGCGGCGATCTGCTCGGCATAGACCATCACCCCTACCGCCGGCGGCACCAGCAGCAGCGGCAGGTAGCGCAGCAGGCCGGACGCGGCCTCGGTGATCGGCTCGCCCACCTCGCCGCGCAGCAGGAGGAACACGAACAGCAGCAGCATGCCGATGATCGGCCCCGGCAGCAGGGTCAGGAACAGGGCGTTGAGGGCGGTGCCGAGCAACTGGAACAGCACCAGCCAGGTCAGGCCGCGAAGCAGCATGCGAAAGACTCCGGCTGAACAAAGACGCCCATTATAGACACGCCTGAGGGTGCTCCATAAACCGCGACTTTCGGCTTGACCCGCCCCGCCGCCCCATGCTGTTCTAGGGCCAGCCTGGTTCATCAAAAACAACAACTGACCTCGCATCCTCAAGGAGGATCTATGCCGCTCGTACCCGTTGCACAACTGCAAGACTATGTAGGCAAGGAACTCGGACGTTCCGAATGGCTGACCATCGATCAGCAACGCATCAACCAGTTCGCCGAATGTACCGGTGACCACCAGTTCATCCACGTCGACCCGGTCAAGGCCAAGCACACCCCCTTCGGCAGCACCATCGCCCACGGCTTCCTCAGCCTGTCGCTGATCCCGGTGCTGCTGGAAAAGCTCATGCTCGCCCCGGAAGGCATGAAGATGGCGGTCAACTACGGCCTCGACAGCGTGCGCTTCATCCAACCGGTCAAGGTGGACTCGCGCGTGCGCCTGGCCGCCAAGGTGCTGGACATCACCGAGAAGCGCCCGGGCCAGTGGCTGATCAAGATCGAAGCCACCCTGGAGATCGAAGGCCAGGACAAACCGGCCTACATCGCCGAGTCGCTGTCGCTGTGCTTCGTCTGATCTGACCGACATCGCAGAAACGGGGCGCTCAGGCGCCCCGTTTGCATTATGGCGCTGGCATACTCGGCGCGAACCCAGACTGGATATCCGCCATGCTCCGCCACTTCGCCCCGCTCACCCTCGCCCTGCTGCTGGCCGCGTGCGGCGACGGCGAACCCCTGCTGCCAGCCGACGCCGTGCTGCCCGATGGTGGCCGCTACCGCGGCGAGGTGGTGGACGGCCGCCTGCAGGGCGAAGGGCGCCTCGACTACGCCAACGGCGCCTTTTACGAGGGCCAGTTCAAGGATGGCCTGTTCGAGGGGCCCGGCACCTGGCAGGGCGCCGGCGGCGAGCGCTACACAGGCCAGTTCCATCTCGGCCTGTTCCATGGTCAGGGCGAGCTGGTCTACGCCGACGGCACCCGTTACCAGGGTGGTTTCAAGCAAGGCAGGATGCATGGCGAGGGCCATCTGCAACAGGGTGGCGTCAGCTATCGCGGCGAGTTTCGCGACGATCGCTACCACGGCCTCGGCACGCTGGAATGGCCGGATGGCAGCCGCTACCAGGGCCGCTTCGTGCGTGGCGAGCCCGAAGGCGAGGGCCTGCGCAGCAACGCCGAGGGGCAGTTCAGCGGCACCTTCAAGAACGGCATGCTGCAGGGTGAAGGCAGTTACCAGGGCGAAGACGGCGAGCACTACAGCGGCGGCTTTCGCAATGACCTGTTCCACGGCAAGGGCCGTTACCAGAGCGGCGAAGGCGAAGTCTGGAGCGGCCACTTCGCCAACGGCGAGCTGACCGGCAAGGGCGAATACCGCGGCAGCGACGGCCGCCACTACCAGGGGGATTTTCGTCGCTGGCGCTTTCACGGCCAGGGCAAGCTGAGCCTGGCCGACGGCAGCGTCTATCAGGGCCAGTTCGCCAACGGCCAGTACGACGGCGAAGGCGCCCTCACCACGCTCGACGGCGGCCGCAGCCAGGGCACCTGGCGTGATGGCGAACTGATCCGCCAGGCCAATGGCGCGGCGCAGCCGGACCCGCTGGAACTCGGCCTGCTGCAACAGGGTCGATTGTTACAACAGGCGCTGGATGCCCTGCCCGCCTCCACGCCGGCCGTCGAGCTGTACAGCCTGACCCTGGCCGGTGACGGCAAGCAGAGCGTGTTCCTGCGCGAGGCCGACTACGTCAGCAAGTTGCTGCGCGAGCGCTTCGGCGCCCGCGGCAACGTGACCCTGAGCAATCATCGCGATCACCTGGCTGATCGCCCGCTGGCCACCCGCGAGAGCCTGACCCGCGCCGTGCAAGCGCTGGCCGAGCGCAGCGGCCCGGAGGACTTGGTGTTCCTCTACCTGACCAGCCACGGCTCGCGCGACCACGAGCTGCATATCGACCAGCCGCGGCTGCAGCTGGCCGACCTGCCTGCCGGCGAACTGGCCGCGCTGCTGCAGCCCCTGCGCGACCGCTACAAGGTGGTGGTGATTTCCGCCTGCTACTCCGGCGGTTTCATCCCGCCGCTGAAGGATGACAGGACGCTGGTGATGACTGCCGCGCGTGCCGACCGGGTGTCTTTCGGCTGTTCCGAAGAGAATGACTTCACCTACTTCGGCCGCGCCCTGTTCGCCGAGGCGCTCAACGAGACCGACGACCTCGCTCGCGCCTTCGAGCTGGCCAAAGAACGTGTCGCCGAGCGCGAGCAGGCCGACGACTTCGAACCCTCGGAGCCGCAGCTGTGGGCCCCCAGGCCCGTGCTCGAACACTGGAAAAAGCTGCGTCGACAGCAGGCAGAAGAAGCCTTGAGCGCGGCAACGAAAGCGCAATAAATGGCGATCAGTTTTCGCTCGCTTCTGCCAATTCGCTCTAAGCTGATACTGAACAGCGGAGGAACAGCATGTACCTGACGCCCCAGCACATACTGCTCGCCGGAGCCACCGGCCTGACGGGCGAGCACCTGCTCGATCGCCTGCTCAGCGAGCCGACCATCAGCCGCGTGCTCGCCCCCAGCCGCAGCCCGCTGGCCGAGCACGCCCATCTGGACAACCCGGTCGGCCAGCTGCACGACCTGCTGCCACAACTCGACGGCAGGATCGACGCGGCCTTCTGCTGCCTGGGCACCACCATTCGCCAGGCGGGCTCGCAGGAGGCGTTCCGCGCCGTCGACCAGGAACTGGTCCTGGCCTTCGCCCGCCGCGCCCGCGAGCTAGGCACCCGCCACCTGCTGGTGATCAGTGCCCTGGGCGCCGACCCGCGCTCCTCGGTGTTCTACAACCGGGTCAAAGGCGAGACCGAGGAAGCCCTGCAAGCCATGGGTTGGCCGCAACTGACCATCGTGCGCCCTTCGCTGCTGCTCGGCCCGCGCCGCGAGTTCCGTCTCGGCGAGCGCCTGGCTGCACCGCTAATGCGCTGGATTCCCGGCAAGTACCGCGGCATCGAGGCCGCCGTGCTGGCCCGCGCACTGTGGCGCCTGGCACTGGAGGAGGGCGAGGGCACGCGGATCGTCGAGTCCGATGAGCTGCGCCGCCTGGGGCGCTGATGAAGCTCTACGACGAGAAGATCCTGCCGCACCTGATCGACTTCGCCTGCGGCATGGGCCAGGTGATGAAGACCCGCGCCCAGGTGGTGCCCCAGGCCAGCGGCCGGGTGCTGGAGATCGGCATCGGCACCGGGCTCAACCTGAGCTTCTACGATGCGGACAAGGTCCGCACCATCGTCGGCGTCGACCCGGCTGCACAGATGCAGAACCTGGCGCGCCAGCGTGCCGCCGCCATCGACATCCCGGTGGAGATGATTGCCCTGGAGCTGGGACAGATCCAGGCCGCCGACGCCAGCTTCGACAGCATCGTCTGCACCTTTACCCTGTGTACCATCCCCGATCCGTTGGCCGCGCTGCAGGAGATGCGGCGGGTACTCAAGCCCGGCGGACAGTTCCTGTTCGCGGAGCATGGCCGCGCGCCGGACCTCAGGGTACGCGCCTGGCAGGACCGCCTCACGCCACTGTGGCGACCATTGGCCGGCGGCTGTCACCTCAACCGCGACATCCCCGCACTGCTCAAGGCCGGGGGGTTCAGCCTCAGGGAAGTACACAGCCGCTACCTGCAAGGGCCGCGACCGCTGACCTGGGTCTGGTACGGCTGGGCCGAATGAGCGCGCCGCCATGCGTTTTGCACCTAGGGTGTATCGCATGATCAGCAGCCTTGTGCCCAAAATCCGCCCGCCTATCGCCCTGCTCGTCGGCGGCCTTCTGCTCGCCACCTGCGGCCAGGCATGGGCGGCACGCGAGGTGCGCGTTGGTACCTACGCCAACGAGCCCAAACTGATACTGGATGCCAACGGCAGACTCAGTGGCATTTTCGGCGATTTGCTGCGCGAGATCGCCCACCAGGAAGGCTGGCAGCTGACGCCCGTACCCTGCGAATGGCAGCGCTGTCTGGAGCTGGTCCGCGACGGCCAGCTCGATCTGCTGCCGGACGTGGCCTGGAGTAAAGAGCGCGCCAGCTACCTGAGTTTCCACCGGACACCGGCACTGTTCAGCTGGTCACAGCTCTACAGTTCACGCGACCTGCGCCTGGACTCCATCCTCGACCTGCGCGGCAAGAAGATCGCGGTGATGCGCGGCTCGGTGCAGGAGAGCCACCTGCGCACCCTGCTCGAAAGCTTTGGCCTACCGGCCGAGCTGGTACTGGTCGACAGCCTGGAAGAAGGCTTTCGCCGGACTGCCGCCGGCGAGGCAGACGCCGCCGTTGCCAACCAACGCTTCGGCGACTACCACGCGGAACGCTTTACCCTGCGCAACACCCCGATCATGTTTCAGCCGGCACGGCTGTTCTTCGCCACCCGCCTTGGGTACAACGCCGACCTGCTGACAACCATCGACCGCCACCTGCGTCAGTTACAGGCCCAACCCAACTCACCGTACTACGACATCCTGCAGCGCTGGGGCGCTCGACCGCCGCAATTGGAGATTCCCACCACGCTCTGGGTCGGGCTGGGCGCACTCGCGGCCCTGTTCCTGCTGGCCTCGGCCGGGGCGCTGCTGCTACGCCGCAAGGTCGCCGAACAGACGCGCCACCTGCTCAACAGCGAGCTACGCCTTAACACCATCCTCGACAGCGTAGAGGCCTACATCTACATCAAGGATCCGCAGTTCCGGTACCAGTATGCCAACCGCAAGGTCTGCGAACTGTTCGGTCGGCCGCGCAACGAGGTCATCGGCCAAACCGACGAAGCCTTCTTTGATTCGAGCACCGTCGCCCAGTTGCGCCACAACGACCGTCTCGTACTGGAGGAAGGTGAGCGGGTGCAACTGGAGGAGGTCAACCGCAGCCTGGACGGCAAGTGCGAGCAGGCCTATCTGTCGGTCAAGCTGCCGTTGCGGCGCCCGGACAGCAGCATCTATGCGCTATGCGGTATCTCCACCGACATTACCGAACACAAGAAGAACCTTGAGCAGATCCACCAGCTAGCGTTCTACGACCCGCTCACCGGCCTGCCCAATCGCCGCCTGTTGCAAGAGCGCCTGCAGCAGGCCCTGGCGCGCCACCAGCGCAGCCACCAGGAAGGCGCTTTGCTGTTCATCGATCTGGACAACTTCAAGAACCTCAACGACACCCTTGGCCATGCCATGGGCGATCAGTTCCTGCAGCAGGTGGCGCAGCGGCTGCGTGGCCAGGTGCGCCAGGAAGACACCCTGGCGCGCCTGGGCGGCGACGAGTTCGTGCTGATGATCGAGGGGTTGCTCGGCAGCGGCAGCACGGCGCTCGGCGAAATCGAAACGGTGGCCAGCAAGCTGCTGGTCAGCCTGGCGCAACCTTATGAACTGCAGGGTCAGTTGCACAACAGCAGCGCCAGCATCGGTGTGACGCTGTTCTCCGGCGCCCAAGGCACGGTGGAGGAGCTGCTCAAGCGTGCCGATCTGGCCATGTACCAGGCCAAGGCCGCGGGGCGCAATGCGGTGCGCTTCTTCGACCCCCAACTGCAGGCCGAGGTTCTGGCGCGCATGCAGATGGAAAACGACCTGCGCCAATGCTTGAACGACGGACGCGGCCTGCTGCTGCACTACCAACCGCAGGTGGACCGAGACGGTCGCCTGATCGGCGCCGAAGCCCTGGTACGCTGGCAGCACCCGCAGCGCGGACTGATTCCCCCTGCTGAGTTCATCCCGCTGGCCGAGAGCACCGAGCTGATCTTCCCGCTGGGCCGCTGGATACTGCGCGAGGCCTGCCGCCAGCTGGTGGCCTGGCAGGGGCATCCGCAGCTCGGCAGTCTGCCACTGGCCGTCAACGTCAGCGCGCGACAACTGCACCGCCCGGATTTCGCCGACGAAGTGCTGGCCATCCTGGCCGAAAGCGGCGCCGACCCCGGGCGCCTGGAGCTGGAACTGACCGAAAGCCAGCTGGCGCAGGATGTGGAGGCCATCATCCTGCGCATGCAGGAGCTGCGCGGTCATGGCGTCAGCTTCTCGCTGGATGATTTCGGCACCGGTTACTCCTCGCTCGGCTACCTCAAGCGCCTGCCCCTGTCGCGCCTGAAGATCGACCGCTGCTTCGTCCGCGACCTTCTGGAAGACGCCAACGATGCCGCCATCATCCGCACCATCGTCGCCCTGGGCCAGACGCTGGATCTGGAAGTGATCGCCGAGGGGGTGGAAAACGCGGAGCAGCGCAACGCCCTGCTGCAATCGGGCTGCCAGCTGTTCCAGGGCTATCTGTTCGCCACGCCCGGACCGGCACGCCTGCTCGAGCTGTGGCCAACCCCCTGCGGCGACGCAAGCACCGCAGGGCGCTGAACGCTCATCAGCGATAGGGCGGACCAGCCTTGTCCATCAGCGCGTTGTAGCGCTTGAAGGTCTCGACCACCTTGGCGCAGCGCGGGCTGGTCTTGGCGATCTCGTCCCAGAACTTGCGCGCCTCGTCCTCCACCGTCTGCCACTCCGCGGCCGGGATGGTGGTCAGCTTGAGCTTGTCGCCCTCCACCCGCAGCTTGGCCTCGCCGCCCCAGTACCAGTGCTGGCGGTAGTAGTGCGAGCTGTCCATGCACAGGCGGAACAGGTCCTTGAGCTTGTCCGGCACTTCTGCCCACTTCTCCGAGTTGGCGAAGTAGGAGCCGATCCAGGCGCCGGAGATGTTGTTGGTGAGGAAGTACTTGGTGACGTTGGCCCAACCCACCGTGTAATCCTCGGTGATGCCAGACCAGGCGATGCCGTCGAGCTCGCCGGTCTGGATCGCCACCTCGACGTCCTCCCAGGGCAGCGTCACCGGGATCACTCCGAAGCGGGCGAGGAACTTGCCGGCGGTGGGGAAGGTGAACACCCGCTTGCCCTTGAGGTCGGCCAGCGAGTTGATCGGCTCGACCGTGGCGAAGTGGCAGGGGTCCCAGGCGCCGGCGCCAAGCCAGGTCACGCCCTTGACCTCGGCGTAGGCCTCCTCCCAGATCTGCCGCAGGCCGAACTGTTCGAACAGCACCGGCACGTCGAGGCTGTAGCGGGTGGCGAAGGGGAAGTAGCCACCGAACACGGCGACGTCGACCGGCGCGGCGATCGAGTCGTCGTCACTCTGCACCGCGTCGATGGTGCCTTTCTGCATGGCGCGGAACAGCTCACCGGTGGGCACCAGCTGGTCGGCGAAGTACAGCTGGATCTCCATCTGCCCCTCGGCGACCTTGTTGAACGCATCGATGGAGGGCTTGATCACGTGCTCGGCCAGTGCAGGGCCGGCGTAGGTCTGCAGGCGCCAGGTGATCTTCTTCGGTTCCGCGGCGTAGATGTGCGCCGAGCCCAGGGCTGCAGTGCCGCCGGCCAGCGCGGCGGTCTGCAGGAACTTGCGTCTCGTAGTCATGCTGTCGTCTCCAAGCGTTGAATGGAGCCGCACCATTGCGCCTCCCCTCTCTCCCAGACCGGCGCTCGCACAACAGACACTACCGGGCCGCCGCCCTGAAAACCGATTTGCCTCAGCCGCCGTAGTGCCACTGCGGCAGCCACAGGGCGATCTGCGGGTAGATCATCACCAGCACCAGGGTCAGCGCCATGATCGCCACGAAGGGCGTGACCGAGCGGTAGATGTCGCCCAGGCTGACTTCCGGCGGCGCCATGGCGCGCATCAGGAACAGGTTGTAGCCGAACGGCGGGGTCATGTAGGCCATTTGGCAGGTGATGGTGTAGAGCACGCCGTACCACACCAGGTCGAAGCCAAGGCTGCCCACCAGTGGCACGTAGAGCGGCGCGACGATCACCAGCATGGCGGTGTCATCGAGGAACATGCCCATCACGATGAACGACAGCTGCATCAGGATGAGGATTTCCCAGGGCCCCAGCCCCAGGTCACCGACGAAGAAGCCCTCGATCGCCTTGACCGCGCCGAGGCCGTCGAACACCGCGCCGAAGCACAGTGCGGCGAGGATGATCCACATGAACATGCAGCTGATGCCGAGCGTCTTGCGCAGGGTCTCCTCCATCACCTTGCGCGTCAGCCGGCCCTGCACCAGCGCCGCCAGGGTGGCGGCCAGGGCGCCAACCGCCGAGCTTTCCACCAGGCTGGTGATGCCGAGCATGAACAGCCCGGTCATCGACACGAAGATGAACAGCGGCAACAAACCGGCACGCAGCAGGCGCAGCTTCTCGCCCAGGCTGATCTCGGCACGCTCTTCGGCAGTCAGCGGCGGCCCCATTTCGGGCTGCAGGCGGCAGCGCACGACGATATAGAGCACGAACAGGCTGGCCATCAGCAGGCCTGGCAGCACCCCGGCCAGCCACAGCTGGCCGACCGGCTGGCGGGCAATCATGCCGTACAGCACCAGCACCACGCTGGGCGGAATGAGGATGCCCAGCGAGCTGCCGGCCTGGATCACGCCGGTGACCATGATCTTGTCGTAGCCACGCCGCAGCAGCTCGGGCAAGGCAATGGTCGCGCCGATGGCCATGCCGGCCACGCTCAGCCCGTTCATCGCCGAGATCAGCACCATCAGGCCGATGGTGCCGATGGCCAGGCCGCCGTGCAGCGGCCCCATCCACACATGGAACATGCGGTACAGGTCGTCCGCCACGCCCGACTCGGAGAGCATGTAGCCCATGAACACGAACATCGGCAGGGTCAGCAGCGGGTACCACTTCATCAGCTTCATCGCCGCGCTGAACGGCAGCTCGGCGCCGCCATCGCCCCACAGCAGCAACGCCGCGGCCGCTGCGACGAAACCGATGGCACCGAACACGCGCTTGCCGGTGAGCAACAGCAGCATCATCGAGCTGAACATCAGCAGGGCAATCAGACCATGATCCATCACAGCGTCTCCCCGCGTACGGCGGCAATATCCTTGAACAGCTGTGCCAGCGCCTGCAGCAGCATCAGGGCGATACCGACCACCATCAGCACCTTGATCGGGGCCATGCGCGGCGACCAGGCCGAATAGCTGGTTTCGTCGTATTCGAAGGCGTAGTGGGTCGAGGACAGGCCGCCGTACAGCAGCACCACCAGGTAGAACAGCAGGAAGAGGATGGTGACGGCATCCACCCAGGCGCGCGTGCGTGGCTGCCAGCGCCCGTAGAGCAGGTCCATGCGCACATGGTCCCCCAGCTGCATGGCGTAGGCGCCCCCCAGCAGGAAGTAGGCGACCATCAGAAACTGCGCGGTTTCCAGCGTCCAGATCGCCGGCGTGAAGAAAGCCTTACTCAGCGATGAGTAGAGCAGAACCCCCAGCATGACGAAGATCAGGTACATGGCGCAGCGCCCCACAAACCTGTTCACGCGGTCTACAACACGCACATACGCTCGGATTGCCTGATGCATGTCCTTGCCTGCGACGCCGACATTTTTTCGTCAGCCTAGACGAGGATTGGCCGATGCCAACCCAGGTCGCGCAGAAACAGACCGCCCAGTCGGGCGCAAAGGCTCTAGCGCAAGGAGCGCCTCAGATGCCGCCGGAAACGCTGAGCCCGACGCCCAGCTCGGCAGCCACCGCAAATGGCAGCAGCAGGGTCTCCAGCACGGCGGCGAACGGCAGGTCGAGGCCGGGATAGCGGGGCGCCTCGGCGCCGAAACGATCCACCGGACAGCAGCCGCCCTGCAGCGTGTACCAGTCCAGTCGCGTACCGGAGTAGATGATCGGCGCGCCAGGCTTGGCCGCATCCAGGGTGCGCACGCTGGCGCAGCCGGGCAGCAGCGCGCAGGCCAGCAGCAGGAGCAGGCCCTTATTCATCGCTGGCCAGATGGTGTTCGCCCCAGCGCGGCAGCATGTCCTGCGGCACACCAAGGCAGTTGAGGATGCGCGCGACGACGAAGTCGACCAGATCGTCCAGGGTCTGCGGCTGGTGATAGAAGCCCGGAGACGCCGGCAGTATGGTCACGCCGAGGTTGGACAGCTTGAGCATGTTCTCCAGGTGGATACTCGAATACGGCGCCTCGCGCGGTACCAGGATCAGCTGGCGGCGCTCCTTGAGCACCACGTCGGCGGCGCGCTCGATCAGGTTGTTGCAGGCACCGGTGGCAATCGCCGACAGCGTGCCGGTCGAACACGGCACCACCACCATGGCGCTGGGCGCGCCGGAGCCGGAGGCCGGCGGGGCCATCCAGTCTTCCTTGCCGTACACGCGGATCTGTCCGGGCGCGGCGCCGGTGTACTCGCTGAGGAACTGCTGCATGGCCTGCGGCTTGGCCGGCAGGCTGACATCGGTCTCGGTGGCCATCACCAGCTGCGCGGCCTTGGAGATCAGGAAGTGCACCTCGCGGTCTTCCTGCACCAGGCAGTCGAGCAGGCGCAGCCCGTACTGGGCGCCGGAGGCGCCGGTCATGGCCAGGGTGATGCGTTCGGGGCCGTTCATGGGAAACTCCTCGCAGTGTTTGTTCCCCTCTCCCATTGGGCGAGGGGCCGGGGCGGGCCGCGTAGGATGAGGGCGTCCCGAGCAACTCCGAGCTGCCCATAGCCCCCTCACCCCTGCCCTCTCCCGGCGGGAGAGGGGGTTACTGTCTACTTGGCCAAGGCGCTAGCCAGCTTGCCGTGCAAGCCGCCGAAACCGCCGTTGCTCATGATCACCACCTGGGTGCCGGGCGCCGCCACGGCCTTCACCCCCGCGATGATGGCCTCGAGCGAATCGCAGACTTCGGTCGGCACCGTCGAGCCGGCCACGCTGGCCGCCAGGTCCCAGCCCAGATTGGCCGGCGCGTACCAGAACACCCGGTCGGCCTGCACCACGGAGTCGGCCAGGCCGTCGCGGTGGGCACCCAGTTTCATCGAGTTGGAACGCGGCTCGATCACCGCGACCACCTGGGCGGCGCCGACACGCTTGCGCAGGCCATCAAGGGTGGTGGCAATGGCCGTCGGGTGGTGGGCGAAGTCGTCGTAGAGGGTCACGCCCTGCACTTCCGCGACCTTTTCCATGCGCCGCTTGACGCTCTTGAAGCTCGACAGCCCGGCGATGCCCAGCTCCGGCACCACGCCGACATGCCGGGCCGCCGCCAGGCAGGCCAGGGCGTTGGCCACGTTGTGCTGGCCGGTCAGTTCCCACTCGACCACGCCTTCGACCTTGCCGTCGAACACCACCTCGAAGCGCGAGCCGTCTTCGCTGAGCAGGCGCGCCTGCCACTGGCCGCCGTCGCCGGTGGTCTGCACCGGGGTCCAGCAGCCCATATTGATCACACGGACCAGGGCCTCTTCGGCCTGCGGGTGGATGATCAGCCCCTCGCCCGGCACGGTGCGCACCAGGTGGTGGAACTGCCGTTCGATGGCCGCCAGGTCCGGGAAGATGTCCGCGTGGTCGAACTCCAGGTTGTTGAGGATGGCCGTGCGCGGGCGGTAGTGGACGAACTTGCTGCGCTTGTCGAAGAAGGCGCTGTCGTACTCGTCGGCCTCGACCACGAAGAACGGCGTGCCGCCCAGGCGCGCCGACACCCCGAAGTTCTGCGGCACGCCGCCAATGAGGAAGCCCGGGCTCATGCCGGCATGCTCCAGCACCCAGGCCAGCATGCTGCTGGTGGTGGTCTTGCCGTGCGTACCGGCAGCGGCCAGTACCCAGCGGCCCTGCAGCACATGGTCGGCCAGCCACTGCGGGCCGGACACATAGGGCAGGCCCTGATTCAGCACGTACTCGACCGCCGGGTTGCCACGGCTCAGGGCATTGCCAACCACCACCAAGTCTGGCGCCGGCTGCAGGTGCGCGGGGTCGTAACCCTGCATCAGCTCGATGCCCTGGGCTTCGAGCTGGGTGCTCATGGGCGGGTAGACGTTGGCATCGGAACCGGTGACGCGATGACCAAGCTCCTTGGCCAGCACGGCCAGCGACCCCATGAAGGTGCCGCAGATGCCGAGGATGTGGATATGCATGGATGACCTCTGGATACCGGCCCGCAGGCCGGGGCGAAATTGGCCGCAGGTTAGCACAGCGCAATCGGACTGAGGCCCCGCCCTGGCGGTTCCGGACGCCGGCAAAATTTCGTCTAGAGTCAAAGGCAGCCGGCCCGGCCGGCCCGTTTCCCGACAACAAGAACCAAGGGGCAAGACGCCCCGCCAGGGAGTACTACGGATGACCGCCCCGCTCACCCTTGCCCAGCTGCGCCAACTGGCCGAAGCCGGCAGCGTCGACACCGTCCTGGCCTGCATGGTCGACATGCAGGGCCGCCTGATCGGCAAGCGCTTCCAGGTCGAGTTCTTCCTCGACAGCGCCTACGAGGAAACCCACGGCTGCGACTACCTGCTGGCCGACGACATCGACATGGAGCCGGTGCCCGGCTATGCCGCCGCCAGCTGGAAGCGCGGCTACGGCGACTTCGTGTTCAAGCCCGACCTCTCCACCATGCGCCTGGTGCCCTGGCTGGAAGGCACCGCCCTGGTGCTGTGCGACGTTCAGGACCATCACCACCAGGACCTGCCGCACAGCCCGCGCGGCATCCTCAAGCGGCAGATCGCCCGCCTCACCGAGCGCGGCTACCGGGGCATGTTCGCCTCCGAGCTGGAGTTCTACCTGTTCGACCAGAGCTACGAGAGCATCCACGCCCAGCACTACCGCGAGCCGCGCACGGCCAACTACCACATCGAGGACTACGGCATCCTCCAGACCATCCGCGACGAGCCGGTGCTGCGCGCCATCCGCAAGCACCTGCAGGCGGCCGGCATCGCCGTGGAGAACTCCAAGGGCGAATGGGGTCCGGGCCAGGAAGAGATCAACGTGCGCTATGCCGACGCGCTGACCATGGCCGACAGCCACAGCATCATCAAGCACGCCTGCAAGGAAATCGCCCTGCTGCAGGGCAAGGCCATCACCTTCATGGCCAAGTGGAACTACAACCTGGCCGGCTCCAGCAGCCATATCCACAACTCGCTGTGGAGCCTGAAGGGCAACAAGCCGCTGTTCTTCGACGCCAAGGCCGAGTTCGGCATGTCCAGGCTGATGCGCCAGTGGGTGGCCGGCCAGCTCAAGTACGCCGGCGACATCACCTACTTCCTCGCCCCCTACATCAACTCCTACAAGCGCTTCCAGGCCGGCACCTTCGCCCCCACCCGCGCGGTGTGGAGCAACGACAACCGCACCGCGGGCTTCCGCCTGTGCGGCGAGGGCGGCAAGGGCATCCGCATCGAGTGCCGCATCGGCGGTGCCGACCTCAACCCCTACCTGGCCTTCGCCGCGCTGATCGCCGCCGGCCTGGCCGGTATCGACGAACAGCTGGAACTGCCAGCGCCGTTCTCCGGCGATGCCTACGAGCACGACGAACTGCCCGAGGTGGCCAAGACCCTGCGCGGCGCCACCAGCGCCCTGGAGCAGTCACACATGTTACGTGCGGCCTTCGGCGACGAGGTGGTCGAGCACTACCTGCACACCGCGCGCTGGGAGCAGCAGGAGTACGACCGCCGGGTGACCGACTGGGAACTGCGCCGCGGCTTCGAGCGCTATTGACCTCACTCCCCTCTCCCACTCGTGGGAGAGGGGCCGGGGGAGAGGGACGGACCACGCCCTTTCCTATCCCTCTCCCGCAAACGGGAGAGGGGGATGATCACAGGGAGTTCTATCGAGCATGAACCATATCCGCCTGATCTCGCCGGTCGACGGCAGCCTATATGCCGAGCGCCCGCTCATCGGCAGCCACGCGCTGGAGCAGGTCCTGCGCCGCGCCGCCGAGGCCCAGCGCGCCTGGCGCCAACTGCCCCTCGAACAGCGCGCCGCCTACTGCCTGAAGGCGGTGGACGCCATGCTGGCAATGAAGGACGAGATAGTCCCCGAACTGGCCTGGCAGATGGGCCGCCCGGTGCGCTTCGGTGCCGGCGAACTGCGCGGCTTCGAGGAGCGCGCACGCTACATGATCGGCATCGCCGCCAGCGCCCTGGCCGACGTGCTGCCCGAGCCGAAGGAAGGCTTCCGCCGCTTCATTCGTCGCGAGCCGCTGGGCACCGTGCTGGTGGTGGCGCCGTGGAACTATCCCTACCTGACGGCGGTTAACGCCATCGTCCCGGCGCTGATGGCCGGTAACGCCGTGCTGCTCAAGCACGCCAGCCAGACCCTGCTGGTCGGCGAGCGCTTCGCCCAGGCCTTCGCCCGCGCCGGCCTGCCGGACGGGCTGTTCCACAACCTGGTGCTGGACCACGGCCAGACCGGTGCACTGATCGCCTCCGGGCAGGTGCAGCAGGTCAACTTCACCGGCTCGGTGGAGGGCGGACGGATGATGGAAAGCGCCGCCGCCGGCCACTTCATCGGCGTCGGCCTGGAGCTGGGTGGCAAGGACCCGGCCTACGTGCGCGGCGACGCCGACCTGGCCCACGCGGTGGAGAACCTGGTCGACGGCAGCTTCTTCAACTCCGGGCAGAGCTGCTGCGGCATCGAACGCATCTACGTCGACCACAAGCTCTACCCGGCCTTCGTCGAAGGCTTCGTCGAGCTGACCCGCCAGTACGTGCTGGGCAACCCGCTGGACCAGGCCACCACCCTCGGCCCGCTAGTGCGCGCCCAGGCCGCCGAGTTCGTCCGCGGGCAGATCGCCCAGGCTACCTCCCACGGCGCCAAGGCACTGATCGATGCCAGCAGCTTCGCCGCCGACGCGCCCGGCACGCCCTACCTGGCACCGCAGGTGCTGGTGCAGGTCGACCACGAGATGGCGGTGATGCGCGAGGAAAGCTTCGGCCCGGTGGTCGGCATCATGCCAGTGGCCGGCGACGCCGAGGCCATCGCCCTGATGAACGACAGTCCCTATGGCCTCAGCGCGGCGATCTGGACCAGTGATCTGGACGCCGCCGAGCGGCTCGGCGAGCAGCTGGAAACCGGCACCGTGTTCATGAACCGCTGCGACTACCTCGACCCGGCCCTGGCCTGGACCGGGGTCAAGCACACCGGACGCGGTGCCACCCTGTCGCGCCTGGGCTACGAGCACCTGACCCGGCCCAAGTCGTTCCATCTGCGTCATGCCTTGTAACTCCCCTCTCCCCCCTCTGGGGATGAGGGATGCTCCAGGCGGCTCCGAGTTGCCTGACGGCCCCTCACCCTGGCCCTCTCCCAGAGGGAGAGGGAATGACTGCGCCACCGCCACCAGATCAACGAGGCTACCTCATGAGCAAGACCGCCAACTGGAACTACCCGACCTCGGTGCGCTTCGGCGCCGGGCGTATCAAGGAGCTGCCGGCGCTGTGCCAGAGCCTCGGCATGCAGCGCCCGCTGCTGGTCACCGACCGCGGCCTGGGTACGGCACCGATCACCACCGCCACCCTCGCCCTGCTGCAGGATGCCGGCCTCGGCGCGGCAATCTTCAGCGACCTCAAGCCCAACCCGGTGGGCGCCAACCTCGACGCCGGCCTGGCTGCCTACCATGCCGGCAAGCACGACGGGGTGGTCGCCTTCGGCGGCGGCAGCGGCCTGGACATGGGCAAGCTGATCGCCTTCATGAGCGGCCAGGCGCGCCCGGTCTGGGACTATGAAGACGTCGGCGACTGGTGGACCCGCGCCGACCCCAGGGGCATCGCCCCCATCATCGCCGTGCCGACCACGGCCGGCACCGGCTCGGAAGTCGGCCGCGCCGGCATCCTCACCGACGAGCGCACCCATACCAAGCGCATCATCTTCCACCCGCAGATGATGCCGAAGATCGTCATCAGCGATCCCGAGCTGACCGTCGGCATGCCCGCCTGGGTCACCGCCGGCACCGGCATGGACGCCTTCTCGCACTGCCTGGAGGCCTACTGCGCGCCAGGCTTCCATCCGCTGGCCGATGGCATCGCGGTGGAAGGCATGCGCCTGGTGCAGCAGTCGCTGGTCCGCGCCGTGCGCCAGCCCGATGATCTCGACGCGCGCGCCGACATGCTGGCCGCCGCCGCCATGGGCGCCACCGCTTTCCAGAAGGGCCTGGGCGGCATGCACGCCCTGGCGCACCCGATCGGCGCGCTGTACGACACCCACCACGGCATGACCAACGCCACGCTGATGCCCTATGTGCTGAAGTTCAACCGCAGCGCCATCGAGGAACGCATCACCCGCCTGGCCGCCTACCTGGGCCTGGCCAATCCCGGCTTCGACAGCTTCCTCGATCTGGTCATGCGCCTGCGCAGCGACACCGGCGTGCCGCACAGCCTGGCCGAGCTGGGCGTGGACGACGGCAAGACAGCGCTGATCGCCCAGATGGCCGTAGTCGACCCCTCGGCCGGCGGCAACCCGCTGCCGTTGAGCGAGGCCAGCGTCAGCCAGCTGTTCAGCGATGCCTTGCACGGGCGCCTCTGAGCGCTGGACGAAAAACCACCCGCGCGCCACAACACAGGCCCGACGCTGCTCCGGGCGATGGCCGAACAGCTTGTCCACAGCGTTACCCAAGGCTGCTGTGGACAAGCTCGTGGCGCCGCGGATGCACCGCGCGCTGGCTGGAAAACAGGCAACCGGCGGCACGCCGCGGCAGCGCTCGCGTACCCAGGAGTGCACACAACTTACCCACAGCTTGATGCACAGCAACTGTGTTTAACCTGATCGCCAAGTCACTGAATTAGCTCGAAATTCAACCAGAAGCCGGAGACTCAGGGGTGATCCGGGCTGGCGCCAGCTGCCGACAGCTTATCCACAGCTTCATCCACCCCAGCCGGGGATAACCGCGTACGACGAATGCCGTGGCGCTGCAGCTTGCGATACAGGGTGTTGCGGCTGATGCCGAGCTCGGCCGCCACCCGACTGACATGCCAGCGCTGCGCCTCCAGCAGGCGTAGCAGCGTGTCGCGCTCGGCGCGGGCCAGGGGGTCATCGACCCGCTCGACCGATGCCAGAGCCTGCGGTGCACCACGCACTTCGTCGGGCAATTCCTCCAGGTCGATCCAGTCGTCCTCGCACAGCGCCAGCAGGGTGCGCAGCACGGTGCGCATCTGCCGCACGTTGCCAGGCCAGGCGTAATCCAGCAGGGCCTGACGGGCCGCCGGCGCCAGAGCTACCGCCGCGCCCCGGGCCTCTTCGCCAAGCAGCTGGTCGAGCAAGGCCGCACGGTCCTGGCGCTCACGCAGAGCCGGCAGGTGCAGCTTCAAGCCATTGAGGCGGTAGTACAGGTCCTGGCGAAACTGCCCGGCTGCCACCAGCTCGCCGAGATCGCGGTGGCTGGCACTGATCAGGCGCAGATCCACCGGCTGCGCCTCCACAGCCCCCACGGGCACCACCGCACGCTCCTCCAGCACGCGCAGCAGGCGCGTCTGCATCAGCAGCGGCATGTCGCCGATCTCGTCGAGGAACAGGGTGCCACCGTCCGCCTGCTGCAGCTTGCCGCGCATGCCTTCCTTGCGTGCGCCGGTAAAGCTGCCGCCGCGGTAGCCGAACAGCTCGCTCTCGATCAGGGCTTCGGGGATGGCCGCGCAGTTGATCGCGACAAAGGCCCTGCTCGCACGCGAGCTGGCCTGGTGCAGAGCACGCGCCAGCACTTCCTTGCCCGAGCCGGTCTCGCCACTGAGCAGCAGCGGCACGTCGCGCTCGTAGACCTTCAGGCCGCGGCGGAACAGCTCGGCCAGCTGCGGGTCCTGCAGGCAGGCTCCAGACGGCTGGGCCTTGGCCGGCGCAGGGCGTGCGGGCAGCGCCGCAGCACGCTCGCGGCGCTTGCCGCGCAACATGGCATGCAGCACCTGCCCCTCGTGGGTACGCAGCGGCCAGGCCGCGGCCGGCTGCGCGGTGGCACGCGCGAACAGCTCGTCCAGCGGCACGTCGAACAGAGTGTCCAGCGAGCGACCCAGCAGCTCGATACGCGCCATGCCGAGCAGATTCAGGGCGCTCTGGTTGGCCGCGCGCACCCGGCCATCGCCATCGAAGGCCAGCAGCCCCTCACTGAACAGGCCGATGTACTCGGCCTGGGCATGGAAGCGCAGCAGCCACTCCTGCTCGTAACTGCGCATGAAGTAGCAGCCCTCGATGGCCTTGGCCGACAGGTTGACCAGGGCCATGGTGTGAAACTGGCTCTGCCGCGATACCTCGCGCTGCGCCGACGATACATCGAGCACTGCCAGCAGCTGGCCATGGGGGTCGAATACCGGGCTGGCGGAACAGGTCAGTCCGGTGTGGCGCGAGCGGAAATGCTCGTCCTGATGAATCGTCAGCGGCTGGCGCTCGACCAGGCAGGTACCGATGCCGTTGGTGCCCTCGCAGGCTTCGCTCCAGTCAGCCCCCAGCCACAGGCCGGCGCGCTCGAAGGCCGACTGCTCGGCCTGGCCGGTGACACAGTTGAGGATGACCCCGCGCGCGTCGGTCAGCAGCACGGCGTTACCGGACGCAGCCAACTGGCGGTGCAGGCTGTTCATCTCGCCGCTGGCGATCTCCAGCACCTGACGCGCGCGCTCGCGGCACTCGAGCATGCGCGCGTGCTCCAGCACCACCGGCGCCATGCTCTGCGCCGGGTCCAGGTGATGCTGCTGCAGGCAGCGCAGCCAGGAACGGGCTACCGCCGGATCTGTCGCGGGGCCGGCCAGCACCGCCCCGCCCTGTGCCACGTCCAGCACCTGCTGGGCGTGGCGACTCTGTTGAGTGCGCATTGTTCTTGTTCTCCGCCGCAGGGAATCACCCCGCTTCGGGCCAGCATCTACCAGGCCCAGGGCCAATGCAACGGCAAAGTGACCGGTGAGTCCGCAACTGTCCCGCCGACGGGACAAAGTGTCACGCCGCTCCGTCACGCGGGTGCAACGCTGCTCCTGTCACCGCTCGCGCCGATGCGGCACAAGCCCCGCACGACGCGGCTTTCCGTTCCCTGGCCCGGCGCTTGCTGAGGCTAAAGGGTCGTCTCGACGTCCTCCCGAACAAACACAAGAACCAGGAGCACTGCCCCATGATCTACGCCCAACCCGGCACCCCCGGCGCCATCGTTTCCTTCAAGGCGCGCTACGGCAACTTCATCGGCGGCGAGTTCGTCGCCCCGGCGGGCGGCCGCCACTTCACCAACACCTCGCCGGTCAACGGCCAGCCCATCGCCGAATTCCCCCGCTCCGACGCCGCCGACATCGACAAGGCGCTGGATGCGGCGCATGCCGCCGCCGAGGCCTGGGGCCGCACCAGCGTGCAGGAACGCTCCCACATCCTGCTGAAGATCGCCGACCACATCGAAGCCAACCTGGAGCTGCTGGCCGTCACCGAGACCTGGGACAACGGCAAGGCGGTACGTGAAACGCTGAACGCCGACATCCCGCTGGCGGCCGACCACTTCCGCTACTTCGCCGGCTGCATTCGCGCCCAGGAAGGCGGCGCCGCCGAGATCGACGCCAATACCGTGGCCTACCACATCCATGAGCCGCTGGGCGTGGTCGGGCAGATCATCCCGTGGAACTTCCCGCTGCTAATGGCCGCCTGGAAACTCGCTCCGGCCCTGGCCGCTGGCAACTGCATCGTGCTCAAGCCGGCCGAGCAGACGCCGCTGGGCATCAGCGTGCTGATGGAACTGATCGGAGACCTGCTGCCCGCCGGCGTGCTCAATGTGGTGCACGGCTACGGCAAGGAAGCCGGCGAGGCACTGGCCACCAGCAAGCGCATCGCCAAGATCGCCTTCACCGGTTCCACCCCGGTCGGCTCGCACATCCTCAAGTGCGCCGCCGAGAACATCATCCCGTCGACCGTGGAACTGGGCGGCAAGAGCCCGAACATCTACTTCGAGGACATCATGCAGGCCGAGCCGGCCTTCATCGAGAAAGCCGCGGAAGGCCTGGTGCTGGCCTTCTTCAACCAGGGCGAGGTGTGCACCTGCCCGTCGCGGGCACTGGTGCAGGAATCCATCTACCCGGCGTTCATGGCGGAGGTGATGAAGAAGGTCGCCGCCATCAAGCGCGGCAACCCGCTGGACACCGAAACCATGGTCGGCGCCCAGGCCTCCGAGCAGCAGTTCGACAAGATCCTCAGCTACCTGCAGATCGCCCAGCAGGAGGGCGCCGAAGTGCTCACCGGCGGCGGCGTGGAACAGCTGACGGGCGATCTGGCTAGCGGCTATTACATCCAGCCGACCCTGCTCAAGGGCCACAACAAGATGCGCGTGTTCCAGGAGGAAATCTTCGGCCCAGTGGTGGGCGTCACCACCTTCAAGGACGAGGCCGAGGCACTGGCGATCGCCAACGACACCGAGTTCGGCCTGGGAGCCGGCCTGTGGACCCGCGACATCAACCGCGCCTACCGCATGGGCCGCGCCATCAAGGCCGGACGAGTGTGGACCAACTGCTACCACCTGTACCCGGCACACGCCGCTTTCGGTGGCTACAAGAAATCGGGGGTCGGCCGCGAAACCCACAAGATGATGCTCGACCACTATCAGCAGACCAAGAACCTGCTGGTCAGCTACGACATCAACCCGCTCGGCTTCTTCTGAGTAGCCGCTCGCAGACGCCGCTCCCGGGCGGCGTCTTCTCCTGCCCACGCCCAGCAGCAGCCCTGCGCGGCGAGAAACGACTAGGCTTCACGCCATCCGCAGCGGTCACTCGCCGAGGTGGAGAACAGTCCGGACGCCCAGGCAGTTTGGCGATCATTGCCACGCCCAAAATCAAACGCTTGCTTGGATTGCGCTTTCCATCCGCTTTAGGCAGCATCGGACTGAAGATTGACACTGAGCTAATTTCCCCACTCCACCAACGCCGAGGCCCGCCATGCGCATTGTCCAAGCTACCCTGGAGCACCTGGACCTGCTGACCCCGCTGTTCATCAAGTACCGTGAGTTCTATGGCGAGCTGCCCTTCCCGGACTCCTCGCGCAAGTTCCTCGAGACCCGCCTCAAGCGCAAGGAGTCGGTGATCTACCTGGCCCTGGCCGATGACGAGGACAAGCTGCTCGGCTACTGCCAGCTGTTCCCCAGTTACTCCTCGCTGTCGCTCAAGCGCGTGTGGATTCTCAACGACATCTTCGTCGCCGAAGATGCGCGCCGCATGCTGGTCGCCGACCGCCTGCTGCAGACCGCCAAGCAGATGGCCAAGGAAACCAACGCCGTGCGCATGCGCGTAGCCACCAGCGTGAGCAACGAAGTGGCGCAAAAGACCTACGAATCGATCGGCTTCCGCGAAGACACCCGCTTCAAGAACTACACCCTGGAGCTGGGCGACTGATGGCCCCGGCGGACCGGCTGAACGCCGTCCGCCGCCTCCCGAGACACTCGCATGTGGTCGTTCCGCGCCTGGCGTCGCCGGCGCATCCTCGCTCGCTCGCCCTACACCACCCAGCACTGGCACAGCGTGCGCGCACGCCTGCCGATCCTCGACGGCCTCAGCGAAGCCGAGGAGCAGCGGCTGTTCCAGCGCGCCGTTCTGTTCCTGCATCACAAGCACCTGACCGCCCTGCCCGGCGTCGAGCTGGATGACACTGACCGCCTGACCCTGGCCGCGCAGGCCGAGCTGCCGCTGCTGCACCTGGCCGACCTGGACTGGTACCAGGGCTTCCACGAGATCGTCCTGTACCCGGACGACTTCGTCAGCCCGCAGCGTCACCGCGATGCCGCCGGCGTCGAGCACGAATGGGACGACGAGCGCAGCGGCGAGGCCTGGCATCAGGGCCCGGTGATCCTCGCCTGGCCCGGCGTGCAAAGCAGTGGCGGCTGGGATGCCTACAACCTGGTGATCCACGAGCTGGCGCACAAGCTGGACATGCTCAATGGCGATGCCAACGGCCTGCCCCCGCTGCATCGCGACATGCGCATCGATGCCTGGGCGCAGGCCATGCAGCAGGCCTACGACCAGATGAATGACGAACTCGATGCCGACCCCGAGGCGCAAACGGCCATCGACCCTTATGCGGCCGAGAACCCCGCCGAGTTCTTCGCCGTCACCAGCGAATACTTCTTCACCGCCCCCGACCTGCTGCAGCAGGCTTTTCCGGCCGTTTACGCCCAGCTCGCGGCCTTCTACCGCCAGGACCCACTGGCGCGTCTGCAGGGTCTGCAGCAAAACCACCCGGATTACCGCGACACGACCAACGGATAATCGTCTGGACGTAGTAACGCTGGGTGAATGTGCCTATAATCCGCCCACTTTTTTGGCCCACCCCTGGGGAGTCGCCCATGAGCTACAGCAAAGTCCCGGCCGGCAAAGACGTGCCGAACGACATCTACGTCGCCATCGAAATCCCGGCCAACCATGCGCCGATCAAATACGAAATCGATCACGACACCGATTGCCTGTTCGTCGATCGTTTCATGGCCACCCCGATGTTCTACCCGGCCAACTACGGTTTCATCCCGCACACCCTGGCCGACGACGGCGACCCCCTCGACGTGCTGGTCGTGACCCCGTATCCGGTTGCTCCGGGCTCGGTCATCCGCTGCCGTCCGGTTGGCGTGCTGAACATGACCGACGAAGCCGGCGGTGACGCCAAGCTGATCGCCGTGCCGCACGACAAACTGTCCGTGATCTACAAGGACGTCCAGGAATACACCGACCTGCCGGCCCTGCTGCTGGAGCAGATCAAGCACTTCTTCGAGAACTACAAGGATCTCGAGAAGGGCAAG
This sequence comes from Aquipseudomonas alcaligenes, assembly GCF_900156545.1. Lineage (GTDB taxonomy): Bacteria > Pseudomonadota > Gammaproteobacteria > Pseudomonadales > Pseudomonadaceae > Aquipseudomonas > Aquipseudomonas alcaligenes_A. The sequence continues at coordinate 108,275 of NZ_FTNW01000007.1, read as the reverse complement.
TGGGTCAAGGTCGAAGGTTGGGGCAACGCTGACGAAGCCCGCCAAGCCATTCTGAAGGCGGTAGCGGCTTACCAGAAGTAAGCCAACACCACCCCCTGAAGGCCGGCCACAAGCCGGCCTTTTTATTGCCCGGAGAAATCCAGGCAAGCCCCCAGGCTCTGCCCCATCGGCACGGACAATTGGGAACAGGCGGAAAATTCCAGAGCCTGCCGAGCACTCTACGTCGATGGCGTGAGTGATGAAAACCGAGCGGGGTCGTCCGCGCTGCGATGCCCGGGGTGGCTGGCTCCGCATGCCATTCGAAAGCGCCGGTTTCAACAGCAGGAACTGGCTACCGCACTCCGAATGCCGGGCCATCACGCCGGCGTGCGGGTGCCTCCAGATCGTCATCTCCCCTGCAATAGCCTCCCCCTGCCGAGGGTCCCATGATCAACCGGCCACCAACTGCCGTGCCCGTCGAGCCTCCCGCATGGGCGGAGCTTGCCTTCCAGCAGAACAGCGCCATACCTCCAGCGCGCGCGCAGCCACGCGCCTGTAGCGTTCCCACACCCGCACACTCGTCACGTTATGGCACAGCCATGCGGCGGCAGGCCACAAGGTAGGGGCTGACGACTCGCGCTCGTCAAGCTGCTCGAGGATGCGCAATCACGCCTCGCCGTGGTCCTGCCGGCGCCTTGCGGGTCGCGCATTCTGTTGGACGCCGGGATAGCACTCACGGACTGCCAGCCGAATGCCCCAGAGCGGGCCATCTTCCTGACCACATGATCAAAAATAGTGCGCCCGGCCGCGCCGCATACCCACCCCACGAGGTGAAGAAGCCTGGCTAGCGCCTCCCGCCACAGCAGGCACGGATTCTGCTTAGTCGAATATACCTGACCAAAAAGTCAGATATTCACGAACCCGGACGCTCTCGCCAGGCGCCCGCTCGACCAGCCGGATGAACGATGCCCCAGCCCCTGCGTTTCCTGCTCGACCAGCAACTCATCGAGGAGCCTGCACCGGACCCCAACCAGAGTGTGCTCAACTACCTGCGCGGCCGCCTCGGCCGCACCGGTACCAAGGAAGGCTGCGCCTCCGGCGACTGCGGCGCCTGCACCGTGGTGCTGGTCGAACTGCACCAGGGCCGCCTGCGTTACCGCGCGGTCAATGCCTGCCTGACCCTGGTCGGCAGCCTGCAGGGCAAGCAGTTGCTCAGTGTCGAGGACCTCAAGACCCAGGGCCGCCTGCATCCGGTGCAGCAGGCCCTGGCGGACTGCCACGGCTCGCAGTGCGGCTTCTGCACCCCAGGCTTCGTCATGAGTCTGTTCGCCCTGCAAAAAGGCGTGCAGCACTATGACCCGCAGGCCACGCACCGTGCGCTGGCCGGCAATCTATGCCGCTGCACGGGCTACCGACCGATCCTCGCCGCCGCCGAGCAGGCCTGCAACGCCCGCGAGCCTGATCGCTTCGACGCAGCAGCCGCCGAACTGATTGCCCGCCTGCAGGCTCTGGCCGGCAGCGACGCCATCGCCGGCGCCGGCCGCCAGGCACTGCTGCCGCGCAGCCTGGAGCAGTTGGCCGAGATCTACGCCGCCCACCCCGAGGCCCGCCTGGTGGCCGGCGGCACCGACCTGGCCCTGGAAATCACCCAGCAGCACCGCGAGCTGCCGCTGCTGATCCACCTCGGCCAGATCGAAGAACTCAAGCGCATCGAGGTCTTCAGCAACCGTCTGGAAATCGGTGCCGCCGTGGCCCTCAGCGACCTGCACGAGTTGCTCGGCCAGGAGTACCCCGACTTCGGCGCCCTGCTGGAACGCTTCGCCTCGTTGCAGATCCGTAACCAGGGCACCCTCGGCGGCAATATCGGCAACGCCTCACCGATCGGCGATGCCCCACCACTGCTGATCGCACTCGGCGCGCGAGTGGTCCTGCGACGAGGGCAACAGCAGCGCAGCCTGGCCCTGGAAGACTTCTTCATCGGCTACCGGGTGACCGCCCTGCAGCCCGGTGAGTTCATCGAGCGGGTCGTCCTGCCGCGCCCGGTTTCCGGCCAGCAACTGCGCGCCTACAAGGTCTCCAAGCGCCTGGACGACGATATCTCCGCAGTCTGTGCGGCATTCAGCCTGCACCTGTCGCAGGGTGTGCCAAGCGAGGTGCGGATCGCCTTTGGCGGCATGGCCGCCACGCCCAAACGCGCCAGCGCCTGCGAGCAGGCGCTGCTGGGCCGCCCCTTCGACAGCGCCAGCGTGGAGGCTGCCTGCGCGGCCCTGACTCAGGATTTCACCCCGCTCAGCGACTTCCGCGCCAGCCGCGAGTACCGCCTGCTGGTGGCGCAGAACCTGCTGCGTCGCTGCCATCTGGAACTGACCCAGCCCCATATCGCCACCCGGGTAACCGACCATGCATAAACCGGCACCGGACCCGCGGCAACTGGCCGCCCTGTTCCGCCATGAACTCGCCACAGGGGTGGGCAAGTCGCTCAAGCATGAGAGCGCGGACAAGCACGTCAGCGGCGAAGCCCTGTACATCGACGACCGCCTGGAGTTTCCCAACCAGCTGCATGTCTATGCCCTGCGCAGCGAGCGAGCCCATGCACGGATCACCCGCCTCGACACCCGCGCGTGCCTGGCCATGCCGGGTGTGGCCATCGTCATCACCCACGAAGATGTCCCCGGCCAACTGGATATTGGCCCCCTGCTGCCCGGCGATCCGCTGCTGGCCGACGGCCTGGTGCAGTATGTCGGTCAGCCGATCCTGGCCGTGGCGGCGGACAGCCTGGACAACGCGCGCCGCGCCGCCCAGGCGGCCATCGTCGAATATGAAGAACTGGAACCCATGCTCGACGTGGCCGAAGCCATGCGACGCCAGCACTACGTGGTCGAACTGCATGAACAGCGCCGCGGCGATGCCGAAGCGGCGCTGGCCGCCGCACCGCACCGTATCAAGGGCCAACTGGAGATCGGCGGCCAGGAACACTTCTACCTGGAGACGCAGATCGCCTCGGTGCTGCCCACCGAGGACGGCGGCATGCTGGTGTACAGCTCCACCCAGCACCCGACCGAGGTACAGAAGCTGGTCGCCGATGTGCTCGGCGTGCCGATGCACAAGGTCACCGTGGACATGCGCCGGATGGGGGGAGGCTTTGGCGGCAAGGAGACCCAGGCCGCCAGCCCGGCGTGCCTGTGCGCGGTCATTGCCCATCTCACCGGGCGACCGACCAAGATGCGCCTGCCGCGCCATGAAGACATGCAGATGACCGGCAAGCGCCACCCCTTCCACATCGAGTACGAAGTCGGCTTCGACGACAGCGGGCGCCTGCTGGCGACGCGCATGGACCTGGCCGGCAACTGCGGCTACTCGCCGGACCTGTCGCGCTCGATCGTCGACCGCGCCATGTTCCACGCCGACAACGCCTACTTCCTTGGCGACGCCCTGATACGCGGCCACTGCTGCAAGACCAACACCGCGTCGAACACCGCTTTCCGCGGCTTTGGCGGGCCGCAGGGCATGGTGCCGATCGAGGACATCATGGAGCGTATCGCCCGCCACCTTGGCCTCGACCCGCTGCAGGTGCGCAAGCGCAATTACTATGGCCACAGCGAGCGCAACGTCACCCACTATGGCCAGACCGTGGAGCACAACCTGCTCGCCGAGATGACCGCCGAACTGGAAGCCAGCAGCGACTACCAGGCTCGCCGCACCGCCATCCGCGCCTTCAACGCGACCAGCCCGGTGCTGAAGAAGGGCCTGGCGCTGACCCCGGTGAAGTTCGGCATCAGCTTCACCGCCAGCTTCCTCAACCAGGCTGGCGCGCTGATCCACGTCTATAGCGACGGCAGCATCCACCTCAACCACGGCGGCACGGAGATGGGCCAGGGGCTCAACACCAAGGTAGCGCAGGTGGTGGCCGAGGTGTTTCAGGTCGATATCGCCCGCATCCAGATCAGTGCCACCAGCACCGACAAGGTGCCCAACACTTCGCCCACCGCCGCCAGCAGCGGCGCCGACCTCAATGGCAAGGCCGCGCAGAACGCAGCCGAGACCATCAAGGCGCGCCTGGTCGAGTTCGCCGCGCGACACTTCGGCGTGGCCGAGGGCGAGATCACCTTTCGCAACAACCAGGTGCGCGCTGGCAGCCACCTGCTGCCGTTCACCGAACTGGCGCGGCTGGCCTGGATCGGCCAGGTATCGCTGTCGTCCACCGGCTACTACCGCACGCCGAAGATCCACTACGACCGCGCCAGCGGCCAGGGCCGCCCGTTCTATTACTTCGCCTACGGCGTGGCCTGCGTCGAGGCGCTGGTCGACAGCCTGAGCGGCGAATACCGGCTGCTGCGCGCCGACATCCTGCACGACGTCGGCGCCTCGCTGAACCCGGCACTGGATATCGGCCAGGTCGAAGGCGGCTTCCTCCAGGGCGTCGGCTGGCTGACCTGCGAAGAACTGGTGTGGGACGCCCAGGGTCGACTGCTGACCAGCGGCCCGGCCAGCTACAAGATCCCCACCGTCGCCGACATGCCGGCCGACCTGCGGGTAAAGCTGGTGGAGAAGCGCCAGAACCCGGAAGACACGGTGTTCCATTCCAAGGCCGTCGGCGAGCCGCCGTTCATGCTCGGCATCGCCGCCTGGTGCGCGATCAAAGATGCCGTGGCGAGCATCGCCGACTACCGCATGCAACCGGACATCGATGCCCCCGCCACGCCGGAACGGGTGCTGTGGGGCGTGCAACAGATGAAGCAGCTTTAGCCGCGCCCACAACAGCACCCGGCAACGGAGAATGGCAATAGATGAACAACTGGCTCGAAGCCCTCGCCGACCTGCAGCAGCGGGGCCAGCCCTGCGTGCTGGTCACCGTGATCGAGGAGCGCGGCTCCACCCCGCGCAATGCCGGGGCCAAGATGGTGGTGGCGGCTGAGCGCAGCCACGACACCATCGGCGGCGGCCACCTCGAATTCAAGGCGCAGCAGATCGCCCGCGAGATGCTCGACAGTGGCAGCCAGCAGCCGCGCCTGGAGCGCTTCGCGCTTGGCGCCAGCCTGGGCCAGTGCTGTGGCGGCGCCACCGTGCTGCTGTTCGAGCCGATCGGCCGCCCCCAGGCACGCATCGCCGTGTTCGGCGCAGGACACGTCGCCCGCGCGCTGGTGCCCTTGCTCGCCGGTCTGCCGTGCAAGGTGCGCTGGATCGACTCGCGCGAGCAGGAGTTTCCAGCATCGATGCCGGCCGGTGTCGAGCGCATCCTCAACGACGATCCGCTGGATGAGGTTGCCGAGCAGCCCGCCGGCAGCTACTTCATCGTCATGACCCACGACCACCAGCTCGATCTGCAGCTGAGCGAAGCCATCCTGCGCCGCAACGACTTCGCCTGGTTCGGTCTGATTGGTTCCAAGAGCAAGCGCGCGCGCTTCGAACACCGCCTGCGCGACCGCGGTCTGGGCAACGAGGTCGTGCAGCGCATGCGCTGCCCCATGGGCCTGGCCGAGGTCAAAGGCAAGCTGCCCATGGAAATCGCGGTGTCCATCGCAGGCGAAGTGATCGCTACCTACAACGCCCACTTCGGCACCCAGTCGGCCAAGGGCGGCTCGCCGCTGGCGCGCCTGCTGCCGGACTCACGCCGTGCCTGATGGCGCTTTCTGAGCGCGGCTTTAGCCGCCTCTACACCTGCCCCCGATCTTTTGCGGAAAACCCATGAGCCAGATCCACGCCTACCGCGCCGCCCTCCTGCACAGCCTGGCCGACCCCGCCGAGGTGGGTAACGCGCACAGCCACGAGTACTTCGCCGACGGCCTCCTGCTGGTCGAGGATGGCAAGATCCTGTGCGCCGGCCCGGCTGCCGAGCTGCTGCCCCGGCTGCCAGCCGGGGTATCGGTGCAGCACTTCCCAGACGCCCTGCTTTGCCCAGGCTTCATCGACACCCACATTCACTACCCGCAGACCGGCATGATCGGCGCCTACGGCGAAGACCTGCTGCACTGGCTGCAGACCTACACCTTCCCCACGGAGGCGAAGTTTGCCGACCCCGCCCACGCCGGCGCGGTCGCCGACGTTTTTCTCAAGGAGTTGCTGCGCAACGGCACGACCACTGCACTGGTGTTCGGCACCGTGCATCCGCAGTCGGTGGATGCATTCTTCGAGCGCGCCCTGGCCCTGAACCTGCGGATGATCGCCGGCAAGGTGCTGATGGATCGCAACGCCCCGCCCGACCTGCTCGACACCCCGCACAGCGCCTACCTCCAGAGCAAGGCGCTGATCGAACGCTGGCACGGCAAGGGCCGCCTGCACTACGCGGTAACCCCGCGCTTCGCCCCCACCAGCAGCCCTGAACAGCTCGACCAGGCCGCGCGCCTGCTGCGCGAGTACCCGGATCTGTACCTGCACACCCACCTGGCGGAGAACTCGCGAGAAATCGAGTGGGTCAAGGCACTGTTCCCCGAGCGCGCCAACTACCTGGACGTCTACGACCACCACGGCCTGCTCGGCGCGCGCGCGGTGTTCGCCCACGGTATCCACCTGTGCAACGCCGAGTGCCAGCGCCTGGCTCAGACCGGCTCGGCGCTGGCGTTCTGCCCGACCTCCAACCTGTTCATCGGCAGCGGCCTGTTCGACCTGGCGCAGATGGAACGGCACGGCGTGCGAGTCGGCCTGGGCACCGACGTCGGAGGCGGCACCAGCTTCTCTCAGCTACAGACGCTGGCCGAGGCCTACAAGGTGGGCCAGTTGCGCGGGCGCCAGACCCATCCGTTCAAGTTGCTACACCTGGCCACGCTGGGAGGGGCCAAAGCCCTGTACCTGGACGACCGGCTGGGCAACTTCCTGCCGGGCAAGGAGGCCGACTTCGTGGTCCTCGACCTTGCTGCCACGCCGCTGCTCGACTATCGCCTGCGCCAGTCGCGCAGCCTGGAGGAAACCCTGTTCGCCCTCATCACCCTCGGCGACGACCGCGCGGTGCGCGCCACCTATGCGGCAGGGCGCTGCGTGCACCAGCGCGAGGCAGGCTGAGCATGCGCCCGGCTTGTCTGCGCCATCGCAGGTCAGCTGCCGCGGTAGGTCGAGTAGCTGTAGGGCGAAACGAGCAAGGGAACATGGTAGTGCTGCTGCGGCTCAGCCACGCCGAAGCGCAGCACCACCTCGTCAAGGAAGGCCGGCTCCGGCAGCTCCACCCCGCGCGCCCGGTAGTAGTCGCCTACGGCGAAGTGCAGCTGGTAGACGCCAGCGCACAACGCCTCCCCCTCCAGCAGGGGCGCACAGCGCCCGTCGGCGTCGGTGCGCGCCTCGCCGAGGGCGACCAGGCTGGCGCCCTCGACGCGATACAGGCGCAGCGTGATGCCGGCCCCCGGACAACCGTGGCTGGCATCCAGTACGTGGGTGGTCAAACGGCCCATCAGTGTCTCCCGTGTGAGGCGTCCACCCAGGCGGGCGGACGCAATTACCTGACCAAACAGGCAAGTAATTTGCAAGAGCCTTGCCAGCCCGGCGCACTCGGCCTGCGCCAGCTGGCTACCCCCAGCACAACAGAGGACAGCCCCCTTGGTCACTGACAACTATCCGCGCGACCTGATCGGCTACGGCGCGACACCGCCGCACCCGCACTGGCCGGGCGATGCGCACATCGCCCTGTCCTTCGTGCTGAACTACGAGGAAGGCGGCGAGCGCTGCATCCTGCATGGCGATGGCGAATCCGAGGCGTTCCTCTCCGAAATGGTCGCCGCCCAGCCGCTGCCAGGGGCGCGTCACCTGTGCATGGAGTCGCTCTACGAATACGGTAGCCGCGCCGGCGTCTGGCGCCTGCTCAGGCTGTTCCGCGAGCAGGGCATTGCGCTGACCGTGTTCGCCGTGGCCATGGCCGCCCAGCGTCACCCCGAAGCCATCCGGGCGATGGTCGCCGATGGCCACGAGATCTGTAGCCATGGCCTGCGCTGGATCAATTACCAGGACATCCCCGAGGCCGAGGAACGCGCGCACATGGCCGAGGCCATCCGCATTCTTGGCGAGATCGCGGGTGAACGCCCGCTGGGCTGGTATACCGGACGCACCGGGCCCAACACCCGGCGCCTGGTGATGGAGGAAGGCGGCTTCCTCTATGACAGCGATACCTACGACGACGACCTGCCCTACTGGGAACGCGACACGCCGGGCGGCCGGCCGCACCTGGTGATCCCCTACACCCTGGACACCAACGACATGCGCTTCACCCAGGTGCAGGGCTTCAACAGCGGTGACGACTTCTTCACCTATCTCAAGGATGCCTTCGACGTGCTCTACGCCGAAGGCCAGGCCGGCGCGCCGAAGATGCTCTCGATCGGCATGCACTGCCGCCTGCTTGGCCGCCCGGCGCGTCTGGCCGCCCTGCAGCGCTTCATCGCCTACGTGAAGGGGCACGAGCGGGTGTGGTTTGCCCGCCGCGTCGATATCGCCCGTCACTGGTACGCCACCCATCCCTGCCCGGAGGGCCGTGCATGAAAATCACTCCCTCGGCACTGGACCGCGCGGCGTTCATCGCCACATTCGCCGACGTCTACGAGCACTCGCCCTGGGTCGCCGCGCGCACCTACGACCAGGGCGAGCCGGCCAGCTTCGACCGCATCGACAGCCTGCACGCACAGATGGCCGCCGTGCTGCTGGCCGCCAGCCCCGCCGAGCAACTGGCGCTGATCAACGCCCACCCGGATCTGGCCGGCAAAGCGGCCATCCGCGGCGAACTGACTGCCGCCTCCACCGCCGAACAGGCCGGCGCCGGCATTCAGGACTGCACAACCGCAGAGTTCGCCCGCTTCAATGCGCTGAACGCGGCGTATCGGGCGCGCTTTGGCTTCCCCTTCATCAAGGCGGTGAAGGGCAGTGACCGCCAGCAGATTCTGGCCGCCTTCGAGCAACGCCTTCATCACAGCCCGGAACAGGAATTCGCCACCGCCCTGGCGGAGATCAACCGGATCGCCCTGTTCCGCCTGCAAGCCCTCTGTCTGGATACCGCCCCATGAAGAACTACGCAGCCCCCTTCGAGAAGTACCTCAACCTGACCGACGCCCGCCTCGGCACCCGCGCACTCTTCGTCAGTGACGACTGGTTCGCCCCGGTCGAGCGCATGCTGCAACCCGGCCCCGCGGTGTGGAAGGAAGGCCTGTACGACGACAACGGCAAGTGGATGGACGGCTGGGAGTCGCGCCGCAAGCGCTTCGAAGGCCATGACTTCGCCGTACTGCGCCTGGGAGTACCCGGCACGATCAAGGGCGTGGACATCGACACCCGCTTCTTCACCGGCAACTACCCGCCCTCGGCCTCCCTGGACGCCTGCTTCATCGAGGGCGGCGGCGACCCGGATGACACCACCGCCTGGAGCGAAGTGCTGCCCGCCGTAGCCCTGCAAGGCAACAGCCAGCACCTGCATGCCATCGACGATGAGCGGCCGTGGACCCACCTGCGCCTGAATATCTACCCGGATGGCGGGGTCGCACGTCTGCGCGTGTACGGCATCCCCCACCGCGACTGGTCGGCCGCCGGCCAGGAACGCCTCGACCTCGCCGCCGCCCTCAATGGCGGCCGCGCACTGGCCTGCTCCGACGAGCACTACGGCAGCATGAGCAACATCCTCAGCCCCGGTCGCGCGGAAAACATGGGCGGCGGTTGGGAGACCGCGCGACGCCGCACACCGGGTTTCGACTGGGTGATCGTACAACTGGGCTGCCCCGGGGTGATCGACGAGGTTTTGGTCGACACCCTGCACTACAAGGGCAACTACCCGGACAGCTGCTCGCTGCAGGCCGCTTACGTGAAGGGCGGTACCGACGCGCAGATCGAGACCCAGAGCCTGTTCTGGCGCGAACTGCTGCCCAGCCAGAAACTGCAGATGGACTGCGAGCAGCGCTTCACCTCACTCCACGACCTCGGCCCGGTCACCCATGTACGCCTGAACATCTTCCCGGACGGAGGCGTCAGTCGCCTGCGCCTGTTCGGCAAGCCGGCCAGGTGATGCCCAACCGTCGGAGCGGCTGCGGCCGTGACAAGGAGGCGAGAGAACGACCATGCGTACGCTGACCATCGAACCGCTGACCGCCCAGGCCTTCGCCCCCTTCGGCGAGGTGATCGAGGCCGAGGGACGCGAGTTTTTCCTGATCAACAGCGGCTCGACCCGGCGCTACCACCGCCAGGCCGAGGTGCAGCTCGGCGGCCCGGAGGATGTGGCGATCATCAGTCTGTTTCGCGCCACGGCGCTGCCGATGCCACTGCGCATCGCCATGCTCGAACGCCATCCGCTGGGCAGCCAGGCATTCATGCCACTCAACGGCCAGCCGTTCCTGATCGTCGTGGCCCCGCCCGGCGAAAGCATCGACGCCGGCAGCATCCGCGCCTTCCGCAGCAACGGCCGGCAAGGCATCAACTACCACCGGGGCACCTGGCACCACCCGGTGCTGTGCCTGGCCGCCGAGGACGACTTTCTGGTGATCGACCGCGCCGGGCCCGGCGCCAACTGCGACGAACATTTCTTTACCGAGGCCGAGCAGTGCCTGCTCGACCCGGCCACCGGCAACAGGGGATAGCACTTGGCCGCACACCTGCTCGAATGGCTCAACCTGGCAGTACGCTGGTCACACATGATCTTCGGCGTGGCCTGGATCGGCGCGTCGTTCTACTTCGTCTGGCTGGAAAACCACCTGGACCGACGCCACCCCCGCGACGGCCTGGCCGGCGACCTGTGGGCGATCCACGGCGGTGGCATCTACCATCTGGAGAAGTACAAGCTGGCACCGCCACAGATGCCGGAGAAACTCCACTGGTTCAAGTGGGAGGCCTACAGCACCTGGCTGTCCGGCGTCGCCCTGCTGACCCTGGTGTTCTATCTCGATCCACGGCTGTACCTGCTCGCCCCCGGCAGCGAGCTGGCGCCTGCGGCGGCCATCGCCATCGGCCTCGGCTCGCTGCTGCTCGGCTGGCTGCTCTACGACCGCCTGTGCGACTCGCCGCTGGGGCGCCAGCCGCTGCTGCTCGGCGGCCTGCTGTTTGGCCTGCTGGTAGCCGCCGCCTGGGGCTATAGCCAGGTGTTCAGCGGACGCGGCGCTTACCTGCACGTCGGTGCGCTGATCGGCACGCTGATGGTCGGCAACGTCTTCCGCACCATCATGCCGGCACAGCGCGCGCTGGTCGCCGCCATCGCCGCAGGCCGCGCTCCGGACCCGGCGCTGCCGGCCAAGGGCCTGCTGCGTTCGCGGCACAACAACTACCTGACCCTGCCGGTGCTGTTCATCATGATCAGCAACCACTTCCCGGCCACCTACGGCAGCCAGTGGAACTGGCTGATCCTGGCCGTGCTGGCGGCACTGTCGATCGGCGTGCGCCACTACTTCAACACCCGCCATCACAGCCAGAAGTTCGCCTGGACCCTGCCAGCCGCAGCCCTTGGCCTGCTCTGCCTGGCCTTCGTCGGCGCACCACGACCCGCGCCGGAAGCTGCACAAACATCGGTCGACTTCAGCCAGGTGCAGGCAGTGATCGCCAAGCGTTGCACCACCTGCCACTCGGCCAAACCCAGCAGCCCGATGTTTGCCAGTGCACCGGCCGGGGTGATGTTCGACAGCGCCGAGCAGATTCGCCTGCAGGCCGCACGTATCAAGGCCCAGGCGGTGGACAGCCAGATCATGCCGCTGGGCAACCTGACCCAGATGAGCGAGAGCGAACGCGCCCTGCTCGGCCGCTGGATTAGCGAGCGGCAACCGGGCAAATGACGCGGGCGGGCGATTCAGCCCGCCCTGGCCCCGGCGCCCCCACAGGCGCAGCGCCAGTCAGTGACATTCCGTGTGAGGGCCTCGCGCTCATGACCTGCTGGTCAGGAAATTGCAGTACTGGCTCCACCACCACTGCCCACCCGAGAACGCCGATGAACCTGCATATCCCCTCGCACAGCCTCACCCCGGAAAAGGCACCAGGCCGCATCCGCCAGCATAACGAGGAGCTGATCCTCGTCGCCGCCGGCGAGGAGTTCGCTCGCCATGGCTTCAAGGGCACCAGCATGCAGGCCATCGCCGACCAGGCCGGGCTGCCCAAGGCCAATCTGCATTACTACTTCAACAACAAGCTGGGCCTGTACCTGGCAGTCCTGGCCAACATCATCGAACTGTGGGACAGCACCTTCAACCACCTCGGCGTCGACGACGACCCCGCCGAGGCGCTGGCCCGCTACATCCGCGCCAAGATCGAGTTCTCCCGCCGCAACCCTCACGCTTCGCGGATCTTCGCCATCGAAGTGATCAGCGGCGGGCCCTGCCTGAGCGAGTATTTCAACCAGGACTACCGCACCTGGTTCTACAACCGAGCCGGCGTCTTCCAGGCCTGGATCGATGCCGGCAAGATCGCCCCGGTCGATCCGCTGCACCTGATCTTCCTGCTCTGGAGCAGCACCCAGCACTATGCCGACTTCGCCTCGCAGATCTGCCGTGTAATGGGCAAGAGCCAACTGAGCCAGCAGGACTTCCGCAACGCCGGCGACACCCTGATCCACATCATCCTCAGGGGCTGCGGACTATCCGCAGAGGCTGTGACTGAGGCGCTGGCGAGAACCTGAAAGGCATCCGTCAACGCCCAACTCACCGGGATAGAGCACGCACTCCGTACGCGCACCATTGGCGGGCAGCACAAAACACTACATAACCATCACGCAGCCACACGCGACGGCGTTTCGCGCGCTCCAGCGCCGGGCTCGCCTGGTTCCTGACTAATTGGCCAACATCTTGCTTAGGCAGGTCATCCCCAGAGCAGCAGAGCCTCCCATGCCCAGCAGCAACGCCACCCCTCGCCTGGAACTGCGCGCGATCACCAAGCGCTACCCCGGCACCCTGGCCAACGACCGCATCGACCTGAGCATCCGGCCCGGCGAGATCCACGCCCTGCTTGGCGAGAACGGCGCCGGCAAAAGCACGCTGATGAAAATCATCTACGGGGTCACCCAGCCCGACAGCGGCAGCCTCGTATGGGAGGGCCGCGAGCAACCGATCCGCGACCCGGCGCAGGCGCGCGCGCTGGGCATCGGCATGGTTTTCCAGCACTTCTCCCTGTTCGAGACACTGAGCGTGGCGGAGAACATCGCCCTGGCCCTGGGCGCCAAGGCCGGCACGCCGAAACAGCTGGAAGGCCGCATCCGCGAGGTGTCGCAGCGCTACGGCATGGGCCTGGACCCGCAGCGCCTGGTGCATAGCCTGTCGATCGGCGAGCGCCAGCGCGTGGAAATCGTGCGCTGCCTGATGCAGGACATCCGCCTGCTGATTCTCGACGAGCCGACCTCGGTACTCACCCCTCAGGAGGTCGAGGAGCTGTTCGTCACCCTGCGCGCCCTGGCCGCCGAGGGTTGCAGCATCCTGTTCATCAGCCACAAGCTCGGCGAGGTCCGCGCACTCTGCCACGTCGCCACGGTGCTGCGCAGCGGCCGGGTATCCGGCGAGTGCGTGCCGGCCGAGTGCAACGACCTGCAGCTGGCGCGCCTGATGGTCGGCGACGCCGAGGGCCTGGAGGCCAGCTACCCCAAGGTCGATGGCGGCCTGCCACGGCTGCGCGTGGACGACCTCAGCTGGCATAACGCCGACCCGTTCGGCACCTCGCTCAGCCACGTGCGCCTGGAAGTGCGCAGCGGCGAGATCGTCGGCATCGCCGGAGTCGCCGGCAACGGCCAGGACGAACTGCTCGCCCTGCTCTCCGGGGAAGCCCGCCTGCCACGCGGCGAGCGCGAGCGCATCACGCTCGACCAGCACCCCCTGGCCAACCTGCCCCCCGAAGCGCGCCGGCGCCTGGGCCTGGCCTTTGTCCCGGCCGAGCGCCTGGGCCACGGTGCGGTCCCGGACATGAGCCTGGCCGACAATGCCCTGCTGTCGTCCTTCCACCTGGGCCTGATCGGTCACGGTCTGGTGCGGCGCAGCAAGGTACTCGACCTGGCCGAAGAGATCGTCCGCCGCTTCGGAGTCAAGACCCCGGACGTGCACACCCCGGCGCGCAGCCTGTCCGGCGGTAACCTGCAGAAATTCATCCTCGGCCGCGAGGTGCTGCAACAGCCCAAGCTGCTGGTCGCCGCCCACCCGACCTGGGGCGTCGACGTCGGTGCCGCCGCCACCATTCACCGCGCGCTGATCGCGCTGCGCGACAGCGGCGCCTCGATCCTGGTGATTTCCGAGGACCTCGACGAGCTGTTCCAGATCAGCGACCGCATCGGCGCGCTGTGCAGCGGGCGCCTCTCGGCGCTCAAGGCCACGTCCGCCACCAGCGTCACCGAGGTCGGCCGCTGGATGGCCGGCCAGTTCGACCAACCAGCCGCCTGAAGAGAACCCCATGTTGCTGACTCTTGAACCCCGCCTGCAGCAGTCGCGTCGCCACCTGCTGCTGTCGCCCCTGCTGGCCGGTCTGCTCACCCTGCTGTGCGGCGGCATCCTGTTCGCCGCCCTCGGCCACTCTCCGCTGGCCACCTTTCACACCCTGCTGATCGAGCCGGTGCAGGACCTCTACGGCATCTCCGAACTGCTGATCAAGGCCATCCCCATCCTGCTCTGCGCCCTCGGCCTGGCCGTCGCCTACCAGGCGCGCATCTGGAACATCGGCGCCGAGGGCCAGCTGCTGATCGGTGCGCTCGCCGGCAGCGCGCTGGCGGTGCGCTTCATCGACTGGGACTCTGCCCTGGCACTGCCCATCGTGGTGTTGGCCGGCACCCTCTGCGGCGCCCTGTGGGCGGCGCTGGCCGCGTGGCTGCGCACGCAGTTCAACGCCAACGAGATTCTCACCACCATCATGCTCAACTACATCGCGCTGAACCTGCTGCTGTTCTGCGTGCACGGGCCGCTCAAGGACCCCAACGGTTTCAGCTTCCCCGAGTCGGCCATGTTCGGCGATGCCAGCCGTCTGCCGCTGTTGTTCGAGGACCTGCGCCTGCATGCCGGCGTCTACCTGGTACTGCTGGCCGCGGTGGCGGTGTGGGTGCTGCTGTCGCGCAGCTTCCTCGGTTTCCAGATTCGCGTGCTGGGCCTGGACAGCCGCGCCGCCGGGCTGGTGGGCTTCCGTGAGAAACGCCTGGTGTGGCTGGCCATGCTGATCAGCGGCGGCCTGGCCGGGCTGGCCGGGGTCTGCGAGGTTACCGGTCCCATCGGCCAGTTGGTGCCGCAGGTGTCGCCTGGTTACGGTTACGCGGCCATCACCGTGGCCTTCCTCGGCCGCCTCAACCCACTGGGCATCCTGGTCGCGGGCCTGCTCATGGCCTTGCTCTACCTGGGTGGCGAGAACGCACAAATGAACCTCAACCTGCCGCAATCGCTGACCGAGCTGTTCCAGGGGATGATGCTGTTCTTCCTGCTGGCCTGCGACCTGCTGATCCACTACCGCGTGCGCCTGAACCTGAAAGGCCGCCAGCGCGTGGCGCTACCCGAAACGGCCAACGCCTGATGAGCGCATTGCCTGCGCAAGCGGCAATCGCCGCGATGATCACGGGAAACAACGGTGCTGCCCCGGGCACGGCAGAGCCGCTCTCACCCCTTGCTTACCTTCGTTCACCTGCCGCCCCGCGTGCAGCCTGAGGCTTCGTCTATGGATATCGATCTGCTGAGCAACATCCTCTACGCCATGGTGCGCTGCGGCACGCCTTTGCTGCTGGTCGCCCTTGGCGAACTGGTCTGCGAGAAGACCGGCGTACTCAACCTCGGCCAGGAAGGCATGATGCTGTTCGGCGCGGTGATCGGCTTCATCGTCGCCCTGGCCAGCGGCAGCCTGTGGCTCGGCGTGCTGCTGGCCTGCCTGGCCGGCATGCTGCTCGCCGCCCTGTTCGCACTGGTCGCCCTCGGCTGCCAGGCCAACCAGGTGGCGACCGGCCTGGCCCTGACCATCTTCGGCATCGGTCTGTCGGCATTCGTCGGGGCCGCCTGGGTCGGCAAGCCGCTCGCCGGTTTCGAGCCACTGGCCATCCCGCTCCTCAGCGACATCCCGCTGATTGGCCACATGCTGTTCAACCAGGATGTGCTGGTCTACCTGAGCTTTGCCCTGTTCGCCCTGGTCGCCTGGCTGCTGCTCAGAAGCCGGCTCGGCCTGATCATCCAGGCGGTCGGCGAGAACCCGGACGCCGCCAGCGCCATGGGCCTGCCGGTCATGCGCGTACGCACCCTGGCCGTGCTGTTCGGCGGAGCCATGGCCGGCCTGGCCGGCGCCTACCTGTCGCTGGCCTATACGCCGATGTGGGCGGAGAACATGAGTGCCGGGCGTGGCTGGATCGCCCTAGCCCTGGTGGTGTTCGCCAGCTGGCGGATCATGCGCGTACTGCTCGGCGCCTACCTGTTCGGCCTGGCCAGCATCCTCCACCTGGTGGCGCAGGGCATCGGTATCAGCATCCCCGCCAACCTGCTGGCCATGCTGCCCTATGTGGCGACCATTCTGGTGCTGGTGATCCTCTCGCGCGATGCACTCAAGACCCGCCTGTACGCCCCGGTGTCCCTCGGCCAGCCATGGCGAGCCGGGCATTGAGAGAGAGTACGGCTGGCGCCGCTCCCACTCGAGTCACCTGAGTGACCTGTGGGAGCGGTGCCGCCCGCGACGGCCCCGCCCCTGGATCAGCAGACAGGGCATAACTGAGCTGGCACGACTGAACATCAACCTTCAGAGGAGCCGGCCATGTCCGCTGCACGCACCTGGATCAAGAACCCCCTCGCCTGTTTCACCGCCAACGATCTGGACGCCAGCGGCGGCCTGGTGCTGGAAAACGGCCTGATCGTCGAACTGCTGGCCGCCGGCCAGGCTCCCGCCGCGCCCTGCGCCGAGGTGTTCGATGCCAGCCAGCATGTGCTGCTGCCCGGCCTGGTCAATTGTCACCATCACTTCTATCAGACCCTCACCCGGGCCTGGACGCCGGTGGTCAACGCCGCGCTGTTTCCCTGGTTGCAGACGCTCTACCCGGTGTGGGCCCGGCTGACCGGGCAGCAACTCGCCCTGGCCTGTCGCGTGGCCATGGCGGAACTGCTGCTGTCCGGCTGCACCACCGCCGCCGACCACCACTACCTGTTCCCCGACGGCCTGGAAGACGCCATCGACGTGCAGGTTGAAGCCGCCCGCGAATTGGGCCTGCGTGCCATGCTCAGCCGCGGCTCGATGAGCCTGGGCCAGGCCGATGGAGGCCTGCCGCCACAGCAGACGGTGCAGCAGGGCCAGGTGATCCTCGATGACAGCCTGCGCCTGATCCAGCGCTACCATGAGCGCGGCGCCGGCGCCCGGATCCAGATCGCCCTGGCACCCTGCTCGCCGTTCTCGGTCACGCCCGAAATCATGCGCGCCAGCGCCACACTGGCTGCCGAACAGGACGTGCGCCTGCACACCCATCTGGCCGAGACGCTCGACGAGGAAGCCTTCTGCCTGCAGCGGTTCAGCCTGCGTACCGTCGACTACCTGGACAGTGTCGGCTGGCTCGGCCCGCGCACCTGGCTGGCCCACGGCATCCACTTCAATGCCGACGAGATCGCCCGTCTCGGCGCCGCCGGCACCGGTATCTGCCACTGCCCGGTGTCCAACATGCGCCTGGCCTCGGGCATCTGCCCGACCCTGGAACTGCAGGCCGCCGGTGCGCCACTGGGCCTCGGGGTGGACGGCTCCGCATCCAACGACGCGTCCAACCTGTTGCTGGAAGCGCGTCAGGCCCTGTACCTGCAGCGCCTGCGCTACGGCGCCGAGCGCATTACTCCGCAGCAGGTGCTGGGCTGGGCCACCCGTGGTGGCGCACAACTGCTGGGGCGCAACGATATCGGCGAACTGGCCCCTGGCAAGCAGGCCGACCTGGCGCTGTTCCGGCTCGACGAACTGCGCTTCTCCGGTAGCCATGACCCGCTCGCCGCCCTGCTCCTGTGCGGCGCGGAGCGTGCCGACCGGGTCATGGTAGGCGGTCGCTGGCGAGTGCGCGATGGACAGATCGAAGGCCTCGACCTGCCCGCCCTGATCGCCGCCCATCATCAGGCGGCGCGCCAGTTGGTGCAGGGCTGATGCCTGCACCAGATTCACGCCGCCAGGCCACGCCGTGCGCTTTCTTTGACCATACCGACAACTTCCAACCACTGCAGGGCCAGCGCCAGACAAGGGTTGCAGGGAATTTCCGACTTACTGTCCTTTTGGTCAAATTTTTGCAACGGGGCAGACGCCGCCTTCGGCCCAACAGAACAACACGACAGACACGGAGCTCTCCCCTATGTCCACCCCTTCCCTGAAGAGCCTGGTACGCGGTGTCGCCGCAGCCCTCGGCATCACCGCCACCCTTGGCGCCTACGCCGCTGACCCGCTCAAGGTCGGCTTCGTCTACGTCGGCCCGATTGGCGACCATGGCTGGACCTACCAGCACGAGCAAGGCCGCCAGGCGCTGATCAAGCAGTTCGGCGACCAGGTCGACACCAGCTTCGTCGAAAACGTCGCCGAAGGCGCCGACGCCGAGCGAGTCATCCGCAACATGGCCAAGGGTGGCTACGACCTGGTGTTCACCACCTCGTTCGGCTACATGAACCCCACCGCCAAGGTGGCCAAGCAGTTCCCCAAGGTCACCTTCGAGCACGCCACCGGCTACAAGCAGGACAAGAACCTCGGCACCTACCTGTCCACCTCCTATGAGGGGCGCTACGTTGGCGGTTTCCTCGCCGCCAAGATGACCAAGAGCAAGAAGGTTGGCTATGTGGCCTCCTTCCCGATTCCGGAAGTCATCCGCGACATCAACGCCATCCAGCTCGCCCTGGATAAGTACAACCCCGGTACCGAGATCAAGGTGGTATGGGTCAACTCCTGGTTTGATCCGGGCAAGGAAGCCGATGCCGCCAACGCGCTGATCGACCAGGGGGTCGACGTCGTGTTCCAGCACACCGACAGCCCTGCACCGATCCAGACCGCCGAGCGCCGTGGCGTCTACTCGGTGGGCTACGCCTCGGACATGGCCCACTTCGGGCCGAAGGCCGTGCTCACCTCGATCGTCAACAACTGGGGCCCGCACTACGTGAAGAGCACCCAGGCGGTCATCGACGGCACCTGGAAACCTCAGGACTACTGGGGCGGCCTGAAGGAGGGCACCATCGAGCTGCCGATCAGCGACCTGGTGCCGGCCGACGTCAAGGCCGAGGCCGAAACCATCATCGCCAGCATCAAGGCGGGCTCTTTCCACCCGTTCACCGGACCGATCATGGACCAGAGCGGTGCAGTCAAGATCCCGGCCGGCGCCACTGCCAGCAACGCCGAACTGGCCGGCATGAACTACTACGTCAAGGGCATCACTGCCGAGCTACCGAAGTAACGGCAAGCATAGGGAGGAGCCTCGGTCACGACCGCTGTTCAACAGAACATCGTCGCGGCCAAGGCTGTTCCTGCACCGAGCAAGACCGCGCCGTCCCTTTCCCTGCGAAAGAACCGTGCACCAGGGCGCCTACCGGCGCCCTTTCCGCTGCCCTGGGTACGAGAAGACTCGCAGCACCTACACCCCTCCAGGAGCACAGATGAACGCACTGCCCATCATTGATATCGCCCCCTTGTACAGCACTGATCGCGCCGCCTGGCTGAGCGTCGCCCAGCAGATCGACCGTGCCTGCCGCGAGTGGGGCTTCTACTACATCGAGGGCCACCCGATCACGCCCGCGCGCATCGCCGCGCTGCAGGCCGCCGCCCAGGACTTCTTCGCCCGCCCGGCCGAGGAAAAACTGCGCATCGACATCACCCGGAGTGCCCACCATCGCGGATATGGCGCCATCGCCACCGAGCAACTCGACCCGACACAGCCGAGCGATCTCAAGGAAACCTTCGACATGGGTTTCCACCTACCTGCCGACCACCCCGATGTACTCGCCGGCAAGCCCCTGCGCGGGCCCAACCGGCACCCGGACATTCCCGGCTGGGAGGACCTGCTGCAGCGCCACTACCTGGATATGCACGCCCTCTCGCTGACCCTGCTGCGCGCCATGGCCCTGGCCCTGGGCATCGAGGAAGACTTCTTCGACCAGCGCTTCGCCGACCCAATCAGCGTGCTGCGCATGATCCACTACCCACCTCGACAGACCGCCAGCAGCGCCGACCAACCCGGTGCCGGCGCGCATACCGACTACGGCTGCGTGACCCTGCTCTACCAGGACGCCGCCGGCGGGCTGCAAGTACAAGACGTACGCGGCCATTGGATAGACGCGCCCCCCATCGCCGGCACCTACGTGGTCAACATCGGCGACATGATGGCGCGCTGGAGCAACGACCGTTACAAGTCCACGCCACACCGGGTGATCAGCCCTCAGGGCATGGACCGTTACTCCATGCCGTTCTTCGCCGAGCCGCATCCGGATACAGAGATCGCCTGTCTGCCCGGCTGCCACGACGAAAGCAACCCGCCGAAGTACGCGCCGATCTCCTGCAGCGCCTACATGCTCTCGCGCTTCGCCGACACCTACGCCTATCGCCGCAGCGAAACCGCACCGTAACGGGCCCCGCACCCGGCCGTGCCGCAGGAGTGTCCGGTACGGCCCGGTGCCCCCAGGTGAAACCGCTCCCGCCATACATGCCAGCCCATCACGAGATACCCCCATGACCGACTGGATCACCGCCCTGCCCAAGGCCGAGCTGCACCTGCACCTGGAAGGCTCGCTGGAGCCGGAACTGCTGTTCGCGCTGGCCGAGCGCAATCGCATCGCCCTGCCCTGGGCCGATGTGGAGGCCCTGCGCAGCGCCTATGCCTTCAACAACCTGCAGGAATTCCTCGACCTCTACTACCAGGGCGCCAATGTCCTGCGCACCGAGCAGGACTTCTACGACCTGACCTGGGCCTACCTGCTCAAGTGCCGGGAACAGGGCGTCATCCACACCGAGCCGTTCTTCGACCCGCAGACCCATACCGACCGCGGCATTCCCTTCGAGGTGGTGCTGCGCGGCATCCAGCAGGCGCTGGTCGATGGCGAGAAGCAGCTCGGCATCAGCCATGGCCTGATTCTCAGCTTCCTCCGTCACCTGCCCGAGGAAGCAGCCTTCAAGACCCTGGAACAGGCCATGCCGTTCCGCGACGCCTTCGTCGCCGTCGGCCTGGACAGCTCGGAGATGGGCTTTCCGCCGCGCCTGTTCGAGCGCGTATTCGCCAAGGCCCGCAGCGAGGGACTGCTGACCGTCGCCCATGCCGGCGAGGAAGGCCCGCCCGAGTACATCTGGGAGGCGCTGGACCTGCTCAAAATCGAGCGCATCGACCATGGTGTACGCGCCCTTGAGGACGAGCGCCTGATGCAGCGCATCATCGACGAGCAGATCCCGCTGACCGTCTGCCCGCTGTCCAACATCAAGCTCTGCGTGTTCGACCACATGCGCCAGCACAACATCCTGACCATGCTCGAACGTGGCGTGAAGGTGACGGTGAACTCGGACGACCCGGCCTACTTCGGCGGCTATGTCGGCGAGAACTTCGCCGCCCTGGAGCGCGACCTGGGCATGACCCGCGAGCAAGCCGCCCGTCTGGCCAGCAACAGCCTCGAAGCAAGACTGGTGCGCTAGGCACCGGCAAGCCGCACGGGACCGACCCGCTGCGCCATCCTGTGGCATGCACAAGCCTCCACCGGACCGGCTGCCGGCCCTCCAGGACAGAAGTCGACACGATAAGCGCGTAAATCCGAGAGAAACCCACACCAACCGATATTTTCTGTCCATTTTGACAGGAATTGGCGCCATTCTTGCTCAGAGCGAAAGGCTGACCAAAAAGACAGGTTCAGAGAAACCGACCAGACCCTTAGGAGCATGTTCATGAAGCGCACCACCACCTCGCTGCTGCTGCTCGGCAGCCTGTTTACCGCCCACCAGAGCCAGGCCGGCGACCTCCTGCTATGGCAGGACAACAGCCTCAGCTACCTCAACGGCATCGACTTCAAGGTCGACCCGCCCAAGCAGCAGACCGTCACCTTCGAACACGCCAGCGGCTGGAGCTTCGGCGACCTGTTCATGTTCGTCGATGGCATCAAGTACAACACCGAGGCCACCAACGGCGCCGGCGACGGCCACACTTTCTACGGTGAATTCAGCCCACGCTTCTCGCTTGGAAAGATCACTGGCGCAGACTTTTCCTTCGGTCCGATCAAGGACGTGCTGCTGGCCACCACCTACGAGTTCGGCGAGGACGACGTCGAGTCCTATCTGATCGGCCCCGCCATCGACCTGGACATTCCCGGCTTCGACTACTTCCAGCTCAACACCTACCTGCGCACCACGGATGGCAAGCGCGACGGCGACAACGTCTGGCAGATCACCCCGGTATGGAGCTACACCATTCCGGTCGGAAACTCGAACCTGGTGATCGATGGCTTCATCGACTGGGTGGTCGACAACGACGATAGCTACCACGCCAACTTCCACTTCAACCCGCAGATCAAGTACGACCTGGCCAAGGCCATGGGTTGGGGCGAGAAGTTCTACGTCGGCGTCGAGTACGACTACTGGAGCGACAAGTACGGCATCGAAGACGAGAGCTTCCTGGGCTCGGAAATCCTCGGCGGTACGGACCAGAGCGCCATCAGCCTGCTGCTCAAGGCGCATTTCTGACCGCCCCTAGTCCCGGCAATCGCGCCGGGCGCATCCAGGGCCTTCGGTATCCGATGGCCCTTCAGCATGCTCACCAGGCCAGCCCGCTCCGCCGAACCGTCGGAAACCGATCAGGCGTGAGGATGTCCGGCGCGCAGCGGCAAGCGAGGAAACGCAAGTCACCGCCAAGCCCATAAAGGGTCAGGCGGTGCAGGAAGCAGCCAGGCAGCGGCTCAAGGTCTTCGCCGCCACTCGCCGCCTCGTCGAGCAGACATCCGAGTACGAGCATTCAGACCCAAGGTGGGGACGAAGCACGAAAAAGCCTCTAGGAACACCTTGAGGCGAGAGGCCCGCGAGTGTTTGGAATATGAATCGCCCACAAAAAAGGCCGCTCCAGGCGGCCTTTTTTGTGACGATGGATCAGGCGAACGGATGACGCAGGACGATGGTCTCGTTGCGATCCGGGCCGGTAGAGATGATGTCAATCGGTGCACCGACCAGCTCTTCCACGCGCTTGATGTAGGCACGAGCCGCTGCCGGCAGCTCTTCCAGGCTCTTGGCTCCCACGGTGGAGTCGCTCCAGCCCGGCATCTCCTCGTACACCGGCTGCAGGCCGATGTAGCTGTCGGCGTCGGTCGGTGCGTCGACCAGCAGGTTGCCCTGGGCGTCCTTGTAGCCGGTGCAGATGCGGATGGTCTCCAGGCCGTCGAGCACGTCCAGCTTGGTCAGGCACAGGCCGGAGATGCTGTTGATCTCGATGGCACGGCGCAGGATCACGGCATCGAACCAGCCGCAGCGACGGGCACGACCGGTGGTGGAGCCGAACTCGTGGCCTTTCTTGGCCAGGTAGGCGCCAGTCTCGTCGAACAGCTCGGTGGGGAACGGACCGGAGCCGACGCGGGTGGTGTAGGCCTTGGTGATGCCGAGGATGTAATCCAGGTACAGCGGGCCGAAACCGGAACCGGTGGCGGTGCCGCCAGCGGTGGTGTTGGAGCTGGTGACGTACGGGTAGGTGCCGTGGTCGATGTCCAGCAGCGAGCCCTGGGCACCTTCGAACATAATGTCCTTGTCGGCGCGGCGCAGCTCGTGCAGCTCGGCGGTGACGTCGGTCATCATCGGGCGCAGCTGTTCGGCATAGGCCATGCACTCGTCCAGGGTGGCCTGGAAGTCGATGGCCGGCTCCTTGTAGTAATTGACCAGCACGAAGTTGTGGTAGTCGAGCAGCTCGCCCAGTTTGGAGGCGAAGCGCTCGCGGTGGAACAGGTCGCCAACGCGCAGGCCGCGACGCGCCACCTTGTCTTCGTAGGCCGGGCCGATGCCGCGACCGGTGGTGCCGATCTTGGCATCACCGCGGGCCTTCTCGCGAGCCTGGTCGAGGGCCACGTGGTAGGACAGGATCAGCGGGCAGGACGGGCTGATGCGCAGGCGCTCGCGCACCGGTACACCCTTCTCTTCCAGCTTGGTGATCTCGCGCATCAGGGCGTCGGGGGCGACCACCACACCGTTGCCGATCAGGCAGCGTACGCCTTCGCGCAGGATGCCGGACGGGATCAGGTGCAGCACGGTCTTCTCACCGTCGATGACCAGGGTGTGGCCAGCGTTGTGGCCGCCCTGATAGCGCACCACGGCGGCGGCCTGCTCGGTCAGCAGATCGACGATCTTGCCCTTGCCCTCATCACCCCACTGGGTGCCCAGGACCACGACATTCTTACCCATAACACTTGTCCTCTTTCGGAAGCTCGATGCCGGTCACGGCCGGCGGAAAACTCGTCAGGACGCCAGCGGCGCCACTTGCCAACGTCCATCGCGCAGCTGCAGCTGGCGATCACAACCCGCCTCGCGCGCCGCGCCAACATCCTGTCCGGGCAAAGCCTGGACCACGCGCACGCCCTCGCTGCGCAGGCGCTGCACGGCCTGCCACAGGTACAGGTCATGATGATCCGGTGCCCACACGCCGGCTTCCTGCGCCTCGACCTGCATGTCACCCAGGGTCACCAGGGTCTTCAGGTCAGTGGAGAAACCGGTGGCCGGGCGCGCCCGGCCGAAGTTGCCGCCGACGTCATCGTAGCGACCGCCCTGGGCGATGGACTGGCCAACACCCGGCACGAACGCGGCGAACACCACGCCGGTGTGGTAGTGGTAGCCACGCAGTTCACCAAGGTCGAAATACAGCGGCAGTTCGGGATAACGCAGTTCCAGCTGGTCGGCGATCGCCACCAGCTGATCCAGTGCTGCATGCACCTCGTCCGGCGCCTCGACCAGGCAGGCCTGGGCCAGGTCCAGCACTTCGCGGCCGCCACACAGCTCGACCAGTGCACGCAGCATGCTGGCCAGGTGCGGCTGCAGGGACTCGGTGAGCGCATCGACCTCGTCGATGGCCTTGCGCTGCAGGGCGTCGAACAACTGCTGCTCAGCCTCACCGGACAGCCCGGCGGCGCGGGCCAGGCCGCGGTAGATGCCGACATGACCGAGGTCCATGTGCACATCCGGCACGCGCGCCAGGGCCAGGGTATCGAGCATCAGACTAATGACTTCGACATCGCTGGCCGGGCTGGCGTCGCCGTACAGCTCGGCACCCAGCTGGATCGGGCTGCGCGAAGTGGCGAGTGCCCGCGGCTTGGCGTGCAGCACGCTGCCGGCATAGCACAAGCGACTCGGGCCTTCGCGACGCAAAGTGTGCGCATCCATCCGCGCCACCTGCGGGGTGATGTCGGCCCGGAAGCCCATCTGCCGCCCGGACAGCGGATCGGTCACCTTGAAGGTGCGCAGATCCAGGTCCTGACCGGCACCGGTGAGCAGGGACTCGAGGTATTCGATGTGCGGGGTGACGACGAACTCGTAACCCCAACGCTGGAACAGATCCAGCACCTGGCGGCGTGCCGCCTCGATCAGTGCCGCTTCCGGCGGCAGTACTTCTTCGATGCCATCTGGCAGGAGCCAGCGGTCTACCGTTGCCATTTCGCCATTCCCCTCTCGGTACGGGCGGCAGCCTTCAGTGAAGCAGATACAGGAGGGCAGTCCCCAGCAGCATGCTGGCCAGCCCCATGAGGCGCAGCTGACGATCCGGCAGCTGCACCAGTTGCGCGATTGCGCCGCGCCAACGTCGCGGATAGAGGAACGGCAGGATGCCTTCCAGCACCAGCATTAGACAAAAAGCGATGCCCAGTTCCTGCCACATGATTCCCGCAGACGCAAAAAAGCCGGGCATTTTCCCGGCTGACCCATGATAACACGTTTTCCCCGGAGGTCACCCCGACGTGGCCGAACGGCCACGCCAGGGCACACCGGATCAGGGCTTGGGCTGCTGCAGGTAGCGGAAGAAATCGCTACTTGGGTCCAGCACCAGCACATCGCTCTTGCTCGAGAAGCTTTCGCGATAGGCGCCCAGGCTGCGGTAGAAGGCGTAGAACTCGGCATCCTGGTTGTAGGCCGCGGCATAGATGGCAGCCGCCTTGGCGTCACCATCACCACGCACCTCTTCCGCCTCACGGTAGGCATCGGCCAGGATCACGCGCTTCTGCCGGTCGGCATCGGCACGAATACCCTCGGCCAGCTCGCGGCCCTTGGCGCGATGCTCGCGGGCCTCGCGCTCACGCTCCGAGCTCATGCGATCGAACACGCTGCGGTACACCTCTTTCGGCAGGTCGATGGCCTTGACGCGCACATCGACCACCTCGATACCCAGCTCCTTCTGCGCCATGCCGTTGAGCGACTTGGTGATGTCCGCCATCAGCAGATCACGCTCACCGGAAACCACCTCATGCAGGGTGCGGGTACCGAACTGGTTGGCCAGTGCGGTGATCAGACGCTGCGACAGGCGGTCATCGGCGATCTGGCGAATACCCGAGGTCGCGGTATAGAAGTGCTCGGCATCAGCCACTCGCCATTTGGCATAGGCATCGACCATCACCGCCTTCTTTTCCTTGGTCAGGATGCGCTGGATCGGCGATTCCAGGGTCAGCAGGCGGCCGTCGAACTTGCGCACCTGGTTCATCAGCGGCACCTTGAAGTGCAGCCCCGGCTTGACGTCCGGATTCTGGATCTTACCGAACTGCAGCAGCACGGCCTTCTCGGTCTGGTAGACGATATAGATGCTGTTCCACGCCACGATGGCGAGGAGCACGCCCCCGATCAGGGCAAACAGGGATTTATTGCTCATCAGCGGCTCTCCCTCGTGCGCAGCTCACGCTGCTGCAGGTCGTTGATGATGCGCGTCGCACCCTCGCTCGAAGCCGCACCCGCCTGGCCAGCGGCACCGGCCGGCGCAGTCGGGCGGGAGTCGATCATCTTGTCGAGCGGCAGGTAGAGCAGGTTGTTCTGCCCATCCTTGCCAGTCACCAGCACCTTGCTGGTGCTGCCGTAGACCTGCTGCATGGTGTCCAGATACAGACGCTGACGCGTCACTTCGGGCGCCTTGCGGTACTCGGCCAGCAGCTTGCTGAAGCGATCGGCCTCCCCCTGAGCACGCGCCACTACCTCGTCGCGGTAGCCGTTGGCTTCCTCGATGAGACGCTGAGCCTGACCACGAGCCTCGGGCACCACGCCATTGGCGTAGGTCTCGGCCTGGTTCTTCTCGCGCTGCTCGTCCTCACGGGCACGAATCACGTCATCAAAGGCATCCTTGACCTCGGCCGGAGCCGTGGCGCGCTGGATGTTGACCTGGGTGACGGTGATGCCGGTGCCGTAGTCGTTGAGGAACTTCTGCAGGCGCTGGCTGACTTCCTGACCCATCTGCTCACGGCCGAGGGTAATCACCTCATCCATGGAGGTGGAACCGGCGACATGGCGCAGGGCGCTTTCGGTGGCGTGCTGCAGGCTCACCTCGGGCGCATCGACGTTGAGCACGAAGTACTGCAGGTTGCTGATCTTGTACTGCACGGTCAGCGGCACCTCGACGATGTTCTCGTCCTCGGTGAGCATCTGCCCCTGCAGCGTGAAGGAGCGTTCGCGCGTGACGTTTTCCTGGAACTTCTTCTCGAAGGGCGGGAAGTAGATATTCAGGCCCTGTTCGACAGTCCGGTTGTACTCACCCAGGCGCAGAACAACCGCCTGCTCCTGAGCGTCGACGATGTACACGGCATTCCACAGCCAGACCGCGCCGAGCAGAGCGGCACCGATGCCGAGCATGCCCCAGCCACCGCTCTGGCCTTCGCCATCGCGTTTCTTGCCGCCGCCGAAGATGCCGTTGAGACTCTCCTGCAGCTTGCGGAAGGCCTCGTCGAGGTCCGGCGGCCCCTGGCGTCCACCGCCTTTGCGGCCACCCCAGGGGTCCTGATTGTTCGAGTTGCCACCCGGCTCATTCCAAGCCATAGCGCTCTCCATCTGATAAAGCGAAGACGCGCCCGCGGCGCGCCGCCCCATGCTACCGAAGCACCCGAGCCGCCGCAAAAGCGACGGCCCAGGCTTTATTGCAAAGTGTGTTGCTCGAGGAAATCCTGCGGCTTCAGCCCTTCGCGGCTGACCAGGCGATTCAGCTCGGCGCGCGGCAGACGGATGGCCAGCAGCGTATCACCCGCCTCGTCGTGCGACTCGCTCTGTACCGCGTTCAACTCGAAGAACTGCGCACGCAAACGCCCCAGGCGCTGCGGCAGGCGCAGCGTGCCAACGAACAGATCCTCGCCGAGCAGTTCGGCCACCGCCTGACGCAGCAGCTCGAGGCCTTTGCCGTCGCGCGCGGAAAGCCATACGCGCTCCGGTTTGCCATCGCCATCGCGCTGAATCTGCGGCTCGACGCCCTCGACCAGGTCGATCTTGTTGTACACCTCGAGAATCGGCAGCTCGTTGGCACCGATCTCACCCAGCACCGCCATGACCTGCTCGATCTGCTGGTCACGTTCCGGCTCATGCGAGTCGATCACGTGCAGCAGCAGGTCGGAGTTGCTCGATTCTTCCAGGGTGGCGCGAAACGCCTCGACCAACTTGTGCGGCAGGTGACGGATGAAGCCCACAGTATCGGCCAGCACCACCGGCCCCAGATCATCCAGCTCGAGGCGACGCAGGGTCGGGTCGAGGGTGGCGAACAGCTGGTCGGCCGCATAGACCTCGGAAGTGGTCAGCGCATTGAACAACGTGGACTTGCCGGCGTTGGTGTAACCCACCAGCGACACCGAGGGGATATCCGCACGGCGACGGCCGCGACGAGCCTGCTCGCGCTGGCTACGCACCTTCTCCAGTTTCTGCTTGATCTGGCGAATGCGCACACGCAGCAGACGACGGTCGGTTTCCAGCTGGGTTTCACCCGGGCCGCGCAGGCCGATACCGCCCTTCTGCCGCTCCAGGTGGGTCCAGCCACGCACCAGGCGCGTGCTCATGTGATCCAGCTGGGCCAGCTCGACCTGCAGCTTGCCCTCGTGGGTACGGGCGCGCTGGGCAAAGATGTCGAGGATCAGCCCGGTACGGTCCAGTACGCGGCACTCAAAGACACGCTCGAGGTTGCGTTCCTGGCTGGGTGTGAGGGTGTGATTGAAGATGACCAGCTCGGCCTCGGACTCCCTGACCAGATCGCGCAACTCCTCGACCTTGCCACTACCGATGAGAAATTTCGCGGTCGGCATGTGACGCGACACGGTGACCAACGCCACCATGTCCGCACCGGCCGACAGAGCCAGGTCCTGGAACTCCTGCGGATCTTCGGCCGCCTCGGGGTTACTGCCTTCCAGGTGAACGAGAATGGCCCGCTCACCGCCGCCGTGACGCTCGAAGAACAAGTCAGGCTCCTATCAGGCGTTGCCCGGCTCGACCTGCTCGCCTTCGGTCGCACTGGGCAGGCGCACCGGGCGGCTCGGCACCACGGTGGAGATGGCGTGTTTGTAGACCATCTGGCTGACAGTGTTCTTCAGCAAAATCACGAACTGGTCGAAGGATTCGATCTGGCCTTGCAGCTTGATGCCGTTGACCAGATAGATGGAAACCGGTACGCGTTCCTTACGCAGGGTATTCAGGTAAGGGTCTTGTAGCGAATGCCCTTTTGACATGTGCCGCACTCCTTAAGGTTCAAATTGTAGTAAAGCAAAAATGGCTTATGCCGTATCAGCCTCAAAAGCCAAGGATAGACGGCGAACAGGCGGGTCTCATCACAATATGGAGACCGCCCTCAGGTATTTCAAGGCACGAGTCAGATTGTCACTGGCCAGGCTGTCCAACCAGTACAGGCTTTCCCAGCCGCGCAGCCAGGTAAACTGGCGCTTGGCCAGCTGACGCGTGGCGATGATGCCCCGCTCCGCCATCTCTTCGCGGCTCAGGCGACCGTCCAGGTAATCCCATAC
This sequence comes from Aquipseudomonas alcaligenes, assembly GCF_900156545.1. Taxonomy (GTDB): domain Bacteria; phylum Pseudomonadota; class Gammaproteobacteria; order Pseudomonadales; family Pseudomonadaceae; genus Aquipseudomonas; species Aquipseudomonas alcaligenes_A. Next base: position 78,537 of record NZ_FTNW01000007.1, on the reverse strand, counting down.
CTGGCGATAACCGACCGCACGAATCGATGGCAACCCCGCATGCAGATCCTCCCGCAGGCGCAGCGCTTCGACCTCTTCGACAAAGCCCTGTTCCAGCATCAGGTGAAATCGGCGGGCGATCCGCTCGTGCAGCACCTGGCGCTGCTCGGGAGCGATGGCGAATTGCGCGACAGTATAAGGCAATTGCCCCACGCCAGGCGCCTGTAGACCGCCATTTTGAGCCATTTGCCGCTGCCGATGCGCGGTCATGCTCAATCCGCTGACGCGATACACCTCCAGCGCCCGGACCAGCCGCTGCGGATCGTTGGGATGGATGCGTGCTGCCGACTCCGGGTCGACGCGCGCCAGCTCGCGGTGCAGCACCTCCCAGCCCTCGACGGCCGCCCAGGCCTCCAGCTCGGTGCGCACCCCAGGATCGGCACCGGGCATGTCGGCCAAGCCTTCCAGCAAGGCCTTGTAATAGAGCATGGTGCCGCCTACCAGCAGCGGAATGCGCGCGCGCGCGGTGATCTCAGCCATCGCGGCCAGGGCGTCGGTGCGAAACTCGGCGGCCGAGTAGCTCTCGGCCGGATCACGGATATCCACCAGGCGATGCGGATAGCGCGCCAAGGTAGCCTTGTCCGGCTTCGCCGTACCGATGTCCATACCCCGGTAGATCAGTGCCGAATCGACGCTGATCAGCTCGCAAGGCAACGCATCCGCCAGGGCCAGGGCCAGGTCGGTCTTGCCGGAAGCGGTGGGGCCCATCAGAAAGATGGCGGGGGGCAGGCGCTCGGTCATAACTCTGCAATCACTCTCCAAGCGCACATGTGCGGCTCAGACGAGGCTTCTAGGAAGGGGCCGGATCGGCAAGAGGCGCAGTCTACTCGCTGCGCACGCGCTTTCCGAACCGATTTTCAGCACCGCTCGCCGTCAGCGACCACGCAGGAACAGCTTGTCCAGATCATCCATGCCCAGCTGGGTCCAGGTCGGCCGACCGTGGTTGCACTGGCCACTGCGCTCGGTCTGCTCCATGTCGCGCAACAGGGCATTCATCTCCGGCAGAGTCAGGCGGCGATTGGCGCGCACCGCGCCATGGCAGGCCATGGTCGCCAGCAGCTCGTTGAGATGCGCCTGAATGCGGTCACTGGTGCCGTACTCCAGCAGATCGGCGAGCACGTCGCGCACCAGCTGGGTAGCTTCGGCCTGCTTGAGCAGGGCCGGAATCTGCCGAATCGCCAGGCTTTCCTCGCCCAGGCGCTGCAGCTCGAAGCCCAGGCGCTGGAACCACTGCGCATGCTCCTCGGCACAATCGGCCTCGCGCTGGCTCAGAGCAATGCTCTCCGGCACCAGCAGTGGCTGGCCGCGCAGCCCTTCGCAGGCCATGGCGGTCTTCAACCGCTCATAGGTAATGCGCTCGTGGGCCGCATGCATGTCCACCAGCACCATGCCCTGCGCATTCTCGGCGAGGATGTAGACCCCCTTGAGTTGAGCCAGGGCGTAGCCCAGCGGCGGTATGTCACCCTGCGCCGTCGGCAGAGCGACAGACTGCTCGGGCAGTGGCGCGAAGTATTCGCGGTAGGCGCCCTGGGCCTCGGCCTGCGGTATCGCGGCCTGTGGCCGCGGCGCCTGATAGCCAACACCCGCCGAGCGCCAGACCGAGGACTCCGCAGCAGGTTGCTGCAGAACGCTGGCGGCCAGGCCGATCTCGCCCTGGGGCCCGAACTCGCCGGCGGCAATGCCGCTCGGCCGGACGATCTGCTGCACCGCCGCCGGCGCCGCCAGCTGATCTTCCGGACGTACCTCGCCGAGTGCCCGGTGCAGGGTGCCGTAGAGGAAGTCATGAACCATGCGACTGTCGCGGAAACGCACTTCGTGCTTGGTCGGGTGCACGTTAACGTCAACCACGCCCGGGTCGATCTCCAAGAACAGCACAAAGGTCGGGTGGCGACCGTTGAACAGCACGTCGCGGTAGGCCTGGCGCACGGCATGGGCGACCAGCTTGTCGCGCACCATGCGGCCGTTGACGTAGAAATACTGCAGGTCCGCCTGGCTGCGCGAGAAGGTCGGCAGGCCGACCCAGCCCCACAGCCGCAAGCCGCTGCGCTCCACCTCGATCGGCAGGGCCTGCTCGAGGAAGGCTGGACCGCAGACGCTGGCCACCCGGCGCGCGCGACTGATCTCGTCCGGCGCCTCGTGCAGGGCGAACACCGTCTTGCCGTTGTGGCGCAGGTGGAAGGCCACATCGAAGCGGGCAAGGGCCAGACGCTTGATGACTTCCTGCAGATGGTCGAACTCGGTCTTCTCGGCGCGCAGGAACTTGCGCCGCGCCGGGGTGTTGAAGAACAGGTCGCGCACCTCCACCGAAGTGCCGACCGGATGGGCCGCGGGCTGTACCCGCGCCTCCATGTCACGCCCTTCGGTCTCCACCTGCCAGGCCTGCTCGGCCTCGGCGGTACGCGAGGTCATGGTCAGGCGCGCCACCGAGCTGATCGAGGCCAGCGCCTCACCACGGAAGCCCAGACTGGAAACCGCTTCCAGGTCTTCCAGCTCGCGAATCTTGCTGGTGGCATGGCGCGCCAGGGCCAGGGGCAGGTCGTCCGGCGGGATACCGCAACCATCATCACGGATGCGCAGCAGCTTGATGCCACCCTGCTCGACCTCGACGTCGACCCGGCGGGCACCAGCGTCCAGGCTGTTCTCCAGCAGCTCCTTGGCCACCGAAGCCGGACGCTCGACCACTTCGCCGGCGGCAATCTGGTTGGCCAGCCGCGGACTGAGCAGCTGGATGCGCCGCGACTCGATCATGGCTGGGCCGCCAGGGCGGTCGCAGGGATATTGAGGGTCTGACCGACCTTGATGGTGTCGTTGCGCAGCTGGTTGGCGCTGCGCAGAGAGGCCAGGCTGACCTGGTAGCGCTGCGCGATCAGCGCCAGACTCTCGCCGGAGGAAACCACGTGAACGCGCGGTCCGGGCGCGATCTTGCCGTTGTCGCGCAGCCAGGCGATATAGGTGCCGGGCGGCGGATTCTGCTGGAAGAACTGCCGCACACCCGCCGTGATCGAGCGCGCCAGGGCCTGCTGATGGCCGACGGTGGACAGCTTGCTGGCCTCGTTGGGGTTGGAGATGAAGCCGGTCTCCACCAGGATCGACGGGATGTCCGGGGACTTCAGCACCATGAAGCCGGCCTGTTCGACCCGTCGTTTGTGCAGCGGCGTGATGTAACCCATCTTGCTCAGCACCTGCTGCCCGACATTGAGACTGGACGACAGCGAGGCGGTCATCGACAGGTCGAGCAGCACGCCGGCCAGCACGCGATCCTTGTCGTCCAGACTGACGCTGCCGGCACCGCCGATAAGGTCGGACTGGTTCTCGCTGTCGGCCAGCCAGCGCGCGGTTTCAGAGGTCGCACCACGGTCCGACAGGGCGTAGACCGAGGCGCCGAAGGCGCGGCTGCTGGGCGCGGCGTCCGCGTGGATGGAGACGAACAGGTCGGCGCCTTTCTTGCGTGCGATCTCGGTGCGCTTGCGCAGCGGAATGAAGTAATCGCCGGTACGCACCAGCTCGCCACGGAAGCCGCGTTCGGCGTTGATCTGCCGCTGCAGCTCCTTGGAAATGGCCAGCGTTACATTCTTTTCATAGAGCTTCTTGCCCGGGCCGAGGGCGCCAGGGTCCTCGCCGCCATGGCCAGCGTCGATGGCGATGACTATATCGCGCTTGCCGCCGGGTACTGGCGGCAGTTTGGCCGGGGCCGAACCGGGCGCACTGGCGACCGGCGGCGCACTGTTGACCGGCTGCTGCACTTGCGGCGTCTTGGGCGCGCCAGGCGCGGCGCCGGCAGCCTGATCAAACAGATCGACCACCAGACGGTGGCCGTACTGCTGGTTCGGCGCCAGGGAGAAGCTCTTCGGCGTGACGCCGGCGGAGAGGTCGAGGACCAGACGCAGGTCGGTGGGCGAACGCTGCGCGGAGCGCACGCCGGTAATCGGCGTATTGCTCAGGGACAGCTGGTCCAGCCGGGTGGCCAGCTGGGCGCCGTTGACGTCGATGACGATGCGATTGGGTGCGGCCAGGGTGAACACGCTGTGCTGCACCGGACCGGAAAGATCGAAGACCAGGCGGGTGTTATCCGGCGCGCGCCACAAGCGCACGCTGCGGATTTCCGTGGCGGCCAGCACGTCGACGGCCAGTGCCGCCAGCATGACTCCGATACCGCCAAACAGCGCACGCATGCGCATAGCCTTCCCCATCTTTCTTAAACTCTTATAAGGCAGCACACCACGCTTCGGCCCGCGCACCATGTGCCTGCAACTGCAGCGTGCGGCCGACTCCATGCGGGCTAATGGTAATGTCCAGGTCCGCCTTTGGCAAAACGCCGGCGCCGCGCTCAGGCCATTCGATCAGGCACAGCGCATCGCCTTCGAAATAGTCGCGAATGCCGAGGAACTCCAGCTCTTCCGGATCGGCCAGGCGATACAGGTCGAAGTGGAACGCCCGCACCTCACCCAGCTCATAGGGCTCGACCAGGGTGAAGGTCGGGCTTTTCACCGCGCCGCTGTGCCCCAGGCCACGGAGGATGCCGCGCGATAATGTGGTCTTGCCGGCGCCCAGGTCGCCGTGCAGGTAGATCACACCGCGACCGCCGGTCGCCCGGGCAATACGCGCACCCAGCTCGTACATGGCGTCTTCGCCCTCGGCATAGAGAGTCATTTCAGGCAAGGTGCATGCTCCTCCAGTAGCTGACGAATGGTCGGAATCAGATCGCTGGCCGCCAGGCCACGCCCCAGCTCGCCCTGACGCATGCCGGCGCCGGCATGCAGCCACACACCCAGGGCGGCCGCCTCGAAAGCCTCCAGCCCCTGTGCGCGCAGGGCCCCGAGCAGCCCGGCTAGGACATCACCGAGGCCGGCGCCCGCCATGGCCGGATGACCACGATCACAGAGCAGCAGGCGACCGTCCGGCGCGGCCACCAGACTGCCGGCGCCCTTGAGCACCACTACCGCCTGGTAGCGGCGCGCCAGGGCCAGGGCGGCGGCGGGTCGGTCCGCCTGTACTTCTGCCGTGGTAATACCCAGCAGGCGTGCCGCCTCGCCGGGATGCGGGGTCATCAGGCTGTCGGCTGGCAGCTCGACGCTACCTGCCGCCAGCAGGTTGAGTGCATCAGCATCCCACACCTGCGGCCGCGCACTGGCCGCCGCCGCGCTGAGCAGGCTGCGCCCCCAGGCCTGCTGGCCGAGGCCGGGCCCCACCACCAGCACATCGGCACGCGCGCACAGCTCGGGCAGCTGGTAGGTGGACTCGGTGGGCTGGCACATCACCTCCGGCAGGCGCGCCAGGCTAGCAACCAAATGCTCGGGACGCGTAGCCAGGGAGACCAGACCGGCACCGGCCCGCAGGGCGCTCTCGGCACTGAGCAGGGCGGCGCCACCGAAGCCACGGTCGCCGCCGATCACCAGCACATGGCCGAAGCTGCCCTTGTGCGCGGTGCGCGCACGCGGCGCCAGTGACGGCACCGCGCTGCCGGCCAGGCGCCGGGCAACAGAGGCCTGCTGAGCAACCAGCTCAGGCTCGGCCTGCAGGTCATCGAACACCAGCTCGCCGACCCAGTCCGGCGCATCACCGGTGAACAGGCCGATCTTCAGACCGATGAAGGTCACGGTGAGATCGGCGCGCACCGCCTGCTCCACCACGCAGCCGGTGTCGGCCTGCAGCCCGGTCGGGATGTCCACCGCCAGCACCGGCAGGCCGGCGCTGTTGATCGCCTCGACGGCCTGGGCATAGTGAGGGCGCAGCTCGCCGGCAAAACCGGTGCCGAGCAGCGCATCGACCAGCACGCCGCGCAGCTCGGCTCCTGAATGCCAGGCCTCGATGGCCACGCCGGCCGCCTGCGCGGCATCGCGGGCCAGGGCGGCGTCGCCCTGCAGCCGCTCCGGCGCGCCGACCGCCAGCACGCGCACGGCCCAGCCGGCGCGCTGCGCCAGCTCGGCGATCAGGTAGCCGTCGCCGGCATTGTTGCCGGCCCCAGCCAGCACGGCGATGGCTCCGGCCTGCGGCCAGCGTTGCCGCAGGGCGCGCCAGGCGGCATGCGCGGCGCGCTGCATCAGCTCGAATCCGGGGGTGCCGTCGGCAATCAGCCGGGCGTCCAGCTCGCGCACCTGGGTGGCGCTGTATAAAGGAAGAGGCCAGTCGTGATCGTTGCGCATGTTCGGCTATTCGGGCGAGGTCTGGCAGAATTATACCCCTCTCCCCTGCCTCGCCGCCCCGCCATGTCCGACTCCCCTCCCGATCTTGCGCAACTGGCGCAGTCCATCAAGGACTGGGGGCGCGAGCTGGGCTTCCAGCAGGTCGGCATCACCGACGTCGACCTCGGCGAGCACGAGGCGCACCTGCAGCGCTGGCTGGATGCCGGCTACCAGGGCGAGATGGACTACATGGCCGCGCACGGCAGCAAGCGCTCGCACCCGGATGAGCTGGTACCCGGCACCCTGCGCGTGGTGTCGCTGCGCATGGACTACCTGCCCGGCGACACGCGGATGGCCGAGCGCCTGGCGCAACCCGAGCAGGCCTACGTGTCGCGCTACGCCCTGGGTCGCGACTACCACAAGCTGGTGCGCAAGCGCCTGCAGCAACTGGCCGAGCGCATCCAGGCGGTCATCGGCCCGTTTGGCCATCGCGCCTTCGTCGACAGTGCGCCGGTGCTGGAAAAGGCCATCGCCGAAAAGGCCGGCCTCGGCTGGATCGGCAAGAACACCCTGGTGCTCAACCGCAAGGCCGGCAGCTGGTTCTTCCTCGGCGAGCTGTTCGTCGACATCCCGCTGCCAATCGACGCGCCGCACGCCAGCGAGCATTGCGGGCGCTGCACGGCCTGCATGGACATCTGCCCGACCGCCGCCTTCGCCGACCCCTACGTGCTGGACGCGCGGCGCTGCATCTCGTACCTCACCATCGAGCTCAAGGGATCGATCCCCGAGGAGCTGCGCGCGCCCATCGGCAACCGGGTGTTCGGCTGCGACGACTGTCAGATCGTCTGCCCGTGGAACCGTTTCGCCCGCCCCACCGAGCAGGGCGACTTCCAGCCACGCCACGGACTGGACAGTAGTGGCCTGGTCGAGCTGTTCCTGTGGACGGAAGCAGAGTTCCTCAGCCGCACCGAAGGCTCGCCATTGCGCCGCGCCGGCTACGAACGCTGGCTGCGCAACCTGGCCGTGGGGCTGGGCAATGCGCCGTCGACCATCCCGGTGCTGGAGGCACTGCGCGCGCGACGCGAGCACCCGTCGGAACTGGTGCGCGAGCACGTCGCCTGGGCGCTGGCGCGCCACCATGAAAAAGGCCCGCACTAGGCGGACCTTGAGGCACTCACACTTTCAGGAAGTACTGGCGGTAATGGCGCAGCTCAGCGATGGACTCGCGGATATCGTCCAGCGCCTGGTGCGTACCCTGCTTCTGGAACGAGTCCTTGACCTGCGGCGCCCACATGCCGGCGAGGATCTTCAGGGTCGAAACATCCAGATAGCGGTAGTGGAAGTAGGCTTCCAGGTTCTGCATGTACTTGTAGAGAAAGCGTCGATCCTGGCCGATGCTGTTGCCGCAGATCGGCGACTTGCCCTTCGGCACCCACTGCTCGAGGAAGGCGATGGTCTGCGCCTCGGCTTCGGCCGGGCCAATCTTGCTCTCGCGCACGCGCTGGGTCAGGCCGCTTTCACCGTGGGTACGGGTGTTCCACTCGTCCATCCCGGCCAGCAGCGCATCGCTCTGGTGTACGGCGATCACCGGCCCCTCGGCGAGGATGTTGAGGTCGCTGTCGGTAACGATGGTGGCCATCTCGATGATGACGTCGCGCTCCGGATCCAGCCCGGTCATTTCCAGGTCGATCCAGATCAGGTTGTTGGGGTTCTGCGGCATGGGCTCGGCTCCTTCTAGACAGGCGCCAGTTTAGCCGCTCAGAAGTGCCAGAGCAGTAGCCGTGAGTCGCGCCAGTCGTGCAGCGCGATGACTTCGCCAGCGGGAACCCCCGGCACCTCGAAGCTGTTGCTGACCAGCAGGCTGCCGGGGCGCATCTCGCGCCGGGCCTTGGCCCACAGCTCGGCCATCGGTGCCGGCGAAAGGAAGCAGTAGACCACGTCATAGTCGCCCAGCGGCTCGCGCCACAGGCTGCGATAACGCACCCGCACCTGGCGATACGGCAGGCAGCGCAGCCAGGCCAGCAGAAACACCAGCGGCGCCGTCTCCACGCCGACCAGGCGCGCCTGCGGATAGTCGCGCGCCAGCTGCACCAGCGCACTGCCCAGACCGCACCCTAGGTCGACGAAGCGAAAGTCGGGCGGCAGCGCGGCCAGGCGCTGGCTCAGTTGCTGGCGGGTGCGCGCCCCGCTGAGGTACAGCGGCACGCGCTCGCGAAAGCTGTTCCAGTTGATCAGCAACAGCAGGCCGAAAGCGGCCAGGAACCACCAGGCTGGCCACTCGCGACTCTGCAGCGCCAGCAGGCCGGGGACGAAAGCCAGGTTCAGCGCCAGCCACCAGCGACGCAGCCCCAGCCACTGCCCCAGCGCCGCCGCCAGCGCGCCCTGAGCGAGCGCCGCCTGCCACAGGCTCGGGCGCCAGTCGACGAACCGAGCGAACAGCAGCAACAGGCTGGCGATCACCGCCAGGGCCAGTAACTGGGCCAGCAGGGCGAGCAGGGCCGGGTATCGGGAACGCAGAATGTCGAGCATGCCGCTGTTGTACCAGCAGGCCGACGCCAGGGCCAGCCGCCCCCCGTGCTAAACTCGCCGCCGTTTTCTTATTCAGCGGAACCCCCATGGCCAAACGCCAACTGACCCGCCGGCAGAGCTGGCGCATCGAGAAAGTCCAGGAGGAGCGTGCCGCCCGCGCGGCCAAGCGCGAATCGCGCCTGCTCGATGAACTGGAAGGCGGCGACCTGGGCGCGGAACAGACCGGCCTGGTGATCGCCCACTTCGGCGTGCAGGTCGAGGTCGAGGCACTGGAAGGCGAACTGACCGGCCAGGTCCAGCGCTGCCACCTGCGCGCCAACCTGCCGCCGCTGGTCACCGGTGATCGCGTGGTCTGGCGCTCGGGCAACCAGGGCCACGGCGTGATCGTCGCGCAGCTGCCGCGCCACTCCGAGCTGTGCCGCCCGGACATGCGCGGCCTGCTCAAGCCGGTGGCCGCCAACGTCGACCTGATCGTCATCGTCTTCGCCCCGCTGCCGCACCCGCACGCCAACCTGATCGACCGCTACCTGGTAGCCGCCGAGCATGCCGGCATCCGCCCACTGCTGCTGCTGAACAAGGCCGACCTGCTCGACGAGGAAAACAGCGGGCACGTGGACAACCTGCTGACCACCTACCGCCAGCTCGGCTACGAGCTGCTGGAAGTCTCGGCCCACGGCGGCGGCGGCATGGAACAGCTGCAGCAGCGCCTGGATGGTCATGTCAGCGTATTTGTCGGCCAGTCCGGGGTGGGCAAGTCATCGCTGGTCAACAGCCTGCTGCCGGGGGTCGATACCCGCGTCGGCGACCTGTCGGAAGTCACCGGCAAGGGCACCCACACCACTACCACGGCGCGCCTGTTCCACTTCCCTGGCGGCGGTGAATTGATCGATTCGCCCGGCATCCGCGAGTTCGGCCTGGTGCATGTCAGCCGCGATGACGTGGAAGCGGGATTCATCGAGTTCCGCGACCTGCTCGGCACCTGCCGCTTCCGCGACTGCAAGCATGACCGCGAACCGGGCTGCGCCCTGCTCAAGGCCCTGGAGGACGGTCGCATCCAGCCGCAACGCATGGCCAGCTACCGGCATATCCTGGCCAGCCTGCCCGAACCCGAATACTGATGGCGGGCTGAAACGAAGAGGCCGCGATGATCGCGGCCTCTTTCATTCCTGCGGCTGGTCGAACTGCAGGGCACCATCCTCGAAAATGTTCAGGCGCTGGCGCAGCTCGTCGGGCTGGGCCGGCTCGTCCGCGGCGGGAGGCGCCTGCCCGGGCGCCGTGGCCTCGGTCGGAACCGCATCACCGCCGCCGTCCTGCTCACCCTCGATGGCGCGCTGAGCCTTCTTGGTCAGGACGATGATGTCGATACGCCGGTTCACCGGATTGAACGGATCTTTGCGATCGAACAGCGCCGAGGAGGCATAACCCACCACGCGCGCAACGCTGTCATCCGGGTAGCCGCCTGCCACCAGGGCGCGCCGTGCCGCGTTGGCACGGTTGGCCGACAACTCCCAGTTGCCGAAGTCGCCATCGCCGGCGAACGGTTTGGCATCGGTGTGGCCGCTGACGCTGATCTTGTTCGGCACCGCCTTGATGGTGTCGGCCAGGATCAGCAGGATGTCTTCGAAATAGGGCTGCAGGCGTGCACTGCCGAGGTCGAACATCGGGCGATTCTCGGCATCCATGATCTGGATGCGCAGGCCGTCCTGGGTGATTTCGAAGAGGATCTGATCCTTGAACTTCTGCAGCTCGGGATTCTCCTCGACCTTGGTTTGCAGTTCCTGTAGCAGCATCTCCAGGCGCTCGCGCTCGACCTGCTCGGCCAGGGTCTCGGCCTGGCTGGGATCGATCTCGGCGGGATCCTGCGTGGCGTCGACGGCAGCCTCCTGGGAGTCCGGCGCATCTTTCAGCTCGGGATTGAGCGTGCGATCCGGCGCAGGCGTGGGCGTGCCGCCCAGGTCGATGACGTAGGGGCTGGCACTCTCGGTAAAGCCGATGGGGTCCTGGAAGTAGCCGGAAATCGCCTTCTTCTGCTCGGGCGTGGCCGAGGACATCAGCCACATCACCAGGAAGAAGGCCATCATCGCCGTGGCAAAGTCGGCGAAAGCGATCTTCCAGGCGCCACCGTGATGGCCCCCGGCGATCTTCTTGACCCGCTTGACCAGAATCGGCTGGTTGTTCTCCATGACTCAGCTGCTCGCCTCAGTTGCCACGCATGGCCTGTTCGAGCTCACTGAAACTCGGCCTGTGGGCCGGGAACAGCACCTTGCGTCCGAACTCGACGGCCAGCGTCGGCGGCATGCCGGAGGCTGATGCCACCAAAGTCGCCTTGATCGACTCGTACAGGTTGAGCTCCTCTTTGGCATCGTGCTCCAGAGCCCCCGCCAAAGGAGCGAAAAAGCCATAGGAGGCGAGAATGCCGAGGAAGGTACCGACCAGAGCAGTCGCCACCTTCTCACCGATCTGTGCGTTATCGGCCGTCGCCAGAATGGACATGGTGATCACGATACCCAGTACTGCCGCCACGATACCCATTGCCGGCATGCCGTCGGCCACCTTCGCCACTGCATGGGCGGGGTGCTCCAACTCTTCCTTCAGGCTGGTGATCTCCATGTCGAAGAGATTCTCCAGCTCGTGGGGCGCCATATTGCCGCTGGACATGATGCGCAGGTAATCACAGATGAACTCGGTCATCCGCTTATCCTTGAGGATCGCCGGGTACTTGCTGAAGATCGGACTGGCATTGGGGTCTTCAACGTCGGCCTCGATGGCCATCATGCCTTCGCGACGGCTCTTGTTGAGGATTTCATAGAGCAGCTTCAGCACTTCCAGGTAGAACGCGTGTGTGAAGCGGCTGCTGAACATCGCCAGCGACTTCTTGAACACCGTCATGAACGCGCTGCCGGGATTGGCCTGAAGAAAGGCACCCAACGCCGCGCCGCCGATGATCATCACCTCGAACGGGTGAACCAATGCCATGAGCTTGCCGCCAGACAGCACGAAACCACCGAGCACGCAGCCGAAGACTACCAGGATGCCTACGATCTTGATCATGAGAGTGAGCTTGAAGAGTCAGTCGATAAGGGTTCTGCAAAACAACCCTTCTAATTATCGGAAGTATTGCGCCAGACTATAGGCAGTAAAGGCGAAAAGCCAGTTTGGCTCAACCTGCATGCCCACTGAAAAGCACCTACCACGCAGCATCGACGCCTGGCTGAAACAGCTGGACGCAGTGCGCCTGCCCGTCGCCAGCCACCACCACGAGGCGGTGCGCCGCGTGCTGCTGGACAGCCGCAGGTCACTGCGCGAGATCGCCGAGCAGATGCAGGTAAGCCCGGCCATTGCCCTGACCGTGCTGCGCGAGGCCAACCGCAGCTCCGGCAGCCTCGGCGAACCCGCCGAGAGCCTGGAGATGGCCCTCAACCGACTGGGGCTCAAACGTGCGGAAGCGCTTCTCGCACAGATGCCGGTGCAGGAACAGGAGCAGATCCCACTGCCACTGCGGCAGATTCAGCTGATTGGCCTGCATGCCTCGCAACAGGCCAACGGCCTGTTCGCCGGCCGCCTGGCACGGCTATGGCAGGAGATCCACTGGGGCAGCCTGCTGTTCCTCGCCCCGCTGTGGCCGCTGGTGGCCATGCAACCGCAGCTGTTCGAGGCCTGGGAGCGGCGCGTACTGGGTCGCGGCGAATCGGCGAGCAAGGTCGAGCGTGAGCTGCTCGGCACTCCGCTGCTGCCGCTGTGCCTGGCGCTGGCCAGGCACTGGCGCATGCCGGAGTGGATCATCCAGGGTTATCGCCTGCTGGTGGAAGACCGCCGCCTGCTGGTCAAGGCCCTGCATATTGCACGCGATAACGAGCATCCGCTGCACCAGCAGCAACTGCTCGATGCCGATCCTCCTCTGCGCCGCTGGCTGACGCAACCGGCCAACAGCATTCTGCTGGCCAGCGGCCTGGCACTGTCCAGCCACCACAACTGGAGCTGCCAGCACCACCTGCGCTGGCAACGCCTGACCGGCCTGTACTTGCAGATTGCGCTTCCCGAGTTACAGCAACTGGTGCATCAGCAGGCGGCGCTGAGCGCCCGCCAGCACGCGCAACCGGGTCTCTGGCATCCGGCCGAGGCCCTGCTGTGGCCTTGGGAAAGCTGCCGACTGAAGACCGTTCAGGCACCGCCCGCGCCGGCCAGCAACCCGCAACTGGAACTGTGGAAGCAACACTGCAGCAAGCTGCTGGCCCAGCCCTCGCCCTTCGCCAATGTCCTGCAACTGACCGACAGTGCCTGTCAGGCCCTGCAGGCCTGCGGCATGCAGCGGATCATGGTACTGCTGGCAGATCGCACCCACAGTCGCCTGCTGGCACAGCAGGTGGCCGGCCTCCCGGAGACGGCGGCACAATTGCGCCTCGATCCGGCCCAGAGCCAGGTGCTGCGCCGGCTTCTGGCCGAACCCGGGCAGTTGCGCCTGAGCCCGGCCAACCTTGCCCAGGTGTCTGCCCTGCTGCCGGGCAGCCTGAAAGCCCTGTTCAACGGTGAACACCTGCTGCTGCGCTCACTGGCCAGCAACGACCGGGTGGTGATGCTGCTGGTGGTCGACCAGGGCGGCGGTGAAATGGGTGCCGTGCCGCTGCAAGCCTTTACCAAGACAGTGCAATGCATCGAGCGCGGCCTGGCCACCTTCGCCCGTCGCGGCGCCTGATGCCGACAACGATTTCAGCCGGCCTGCGCGCGGGGTTTTCGCTACAATCCGCCCTCAAACGTCTATCCGGAGTCTTCGCATGTCCGCCTTCTCCGGCCTGCCGCTGGTGATCGAACCGGCCGACCTGGCCACCCGCCTGCAGGCCAACGAGCTGATCCTGATTGATCTCAGCCCTGCCGCCCGCTACGCCGAAGGCCATATTCCCGGGGCGCGCTGGGTCGACAGCAAACGCACCCAGTGGGCCCAGCCGCCGGCGCCAGGCCTGCTGCCGGAGCAGCACCAGCTGGAGGCACTGTTCGGCGAACTAGGGCACCGCGAGGATGCGGTCTACGTGGTCTACGACGACGAAGGAGGCGGCTGGGCCGGGCGCTTCATCTGGCTGCTCGATGTAATCGGCCACGGCCGCTACCACTTCCTCAATGGCGGGCTGCAGGCCTGGATGACCGAAGGTCGCGAACTGAGCCGGGAGATACCCGCAGCCGCCGACGGCAGGGTCAGCCTGACCATTCACGACGAGCCCACCGCCAGCCGCGACTACCTACAGGGCCGCCTGGGCGCCGCCGACCTGGCGATCTGGGATGCCCGCTCGCCAGCCGAGTTCAGCGGCGAGAAGCTGCTCTCCGCCCGTGGCGGGCACGTGCCGGGCGCGGTCAACTTCGAGTGGACCGCCGGCATGGACCCGCAGCGCGGACTGCGTATTCGCGAAGACATGGCCCAGGTTCTGGAGCGCCTCGGCATCACCAAGGACAAGGAAGTGATCACCCACTGCCAGACCCATCGCCGCTCCGGCTTCACCTACCTGGTGGCCAAGGCGCTGGGCTATCCACGGGTCAAGGCCTATGCCGGCTCCTGGTCCGAATGGGGCAACCTGCCCGACACGCCGATCGAACACTGATATCAAGGAATACCGATGAAACAGCGCCTGTTTATCCTCAGCCAGTACCTGCTGCCGCATCACCTGCTGTCGCGCCTGGTCGGCTGCGCCGCCGAGTGCCGCGCCACCTGGTTCAAGGACCGCCTGATCGGCTGGTTCGCCAAGCAGTACCAGGTCGACATGAGCGAGGCCCAGGTCGAAGACCTGAGCGCCTACGAGCACTTCAACGCCTTCTTCACCCGCGCCCTGAAAGACGGCGCGCGCCCTCTGGACGAAACTCCCGGCGCCATTCTCTGCCCGGCCGACGGCGCGGTCAGCCAGCTCGGCCCGATCGAGCAGGGCCGCTGCTTCCAGGCCAAGGGCCACAGCTTCAGCGTACTGGAGCTGCTCGGTGGTGATGCCGAACGCGCCAAGCCCTTCATGGGCGGCGACTTTGCCACCATCTACCTGTCGCCCAAGGACTATCACCGCGTGCACATGCCGCTGGCCGGCACCCTGAAGGAAATGGTCTACGTGCCGGGCCGGCTGTTCTCGGTCAACCAGACCACCGCAGAGAACGTGCCCGAGCTGTTCGCCCGCAACGAGCGCGTGGTCTGCCTGTTCGACACCGAGCGCGGGCCGATGGCCGTGGTACTGGTTGGCGCCATGATCGTGGCCAGCGTGGAAACGGTCTGGGCCGGCCTGGTCACGCCACCGAAGCGCGAACTGAAAACCACTCGTTACGACGAGGCGGCGCGCGCTGCCATCGAACTGAGCAAAGGCGGCGAACTGGGCCGCTTCAAGCTCGGCTCCACCGCCATCGTCCTGTTCGGACCGCAGCAGGTGCAGTGGGCCGAGAACCTCGCCGCCGGCACTCCGGTGCGCATGGGCCAGGCGCTCGCCACGCCGCAGGTCTAAGCACAAGGAACATCCGACAAGGTGCGCAGTCAGAACGCATACGACTCCGCATCTGCCGGGCAGCGAGCTGCGACCGCGCCCCGATGCTGCTAGAGTTCCGAAAAAACCGGCGGCATGGACGCCGCCCAGCTGTCACGGACCTCTCCCGGTATGGATAAACAGAGCCTCCACCTGCTCCTGCGCGTACCCACCCCCGACAAACAGGGGCTGTCTCTCTGCGACGCGAATCCCAGGGACATGAAACGCTGGCTCGCCGCCTTGCCGAAGGCCAACATCGGTGAGACAGCCCGCCAGCTCTACCAGTGCCTGACCGAGCTGAACCAGCTGATCACCCCCGGCGACAATCGTCTGCAGCTGCTCGAACTGTTGCGCCCTGAGGTGCACTTCGTGTGCAGCCATCTGTCGCGGCACTTCCTCAACCAGTCCATCGTGCTTGACGAGCGCCCACGCAAGGTCGCCAACCTCTGCCAGGCCCTGCAGAACCACCTGGCCATGGGCTACAAGCTGATCGTCACCGAAGAACTGCCGAGCTTTGCCAAGGAGCGGGCGCAATTACTCGCCGTGGCCCTGCAGCGCGCCAGCCATTGCCTGTACGGCCCACTGGTGCGCTCCACCCAGTTGTACTGCCCGGTGCCAGAGGGGCTCTGGCTGGAGCTGCATCAGCTGTACCGCATCGCCCGCCAACACGGCTTGCAGCGCGCGCAGGTGCGCGACAGCCTGGCCCACAACGGCACAAGCCAGAGCCTGGAACAAATCTACATCGCCGCCCTGCTGCTGGGCTGCGCTCGCTGCAACCAGATGCGCCAGAGCGGTATCGCACGCCTGGCCGAAGCCCTGGAAAGCTGGAGCCAGCTGGCTTCGCTGCGGCGCGCCGACGAACCGACCAGCCTGTTTGCTGTTGCCCCACAGCTGGACGGCCCCCCACGCTACAAATCGCTGTTCGGCGCCACCGAACTAAACCACCTAATCGGCCTGGACCCGCACGCGCTGGTCGATGCACTCAAGGAGCACCTGCTGCTTCCTCCCGAGAGCGTGGAAGGCTCACGCCTGTCGGTTCCCGAAGGCATGCCCAGCGAACTGTTGCAACACCTGGCCTCAGCCTGGGGCGACATCGCCGAACGCACTTTCCAGCGAACCCCCGGCCGCGGCAGCCTGACGCTGTGCATCGGCATGTCGGCCCTGCATTTCAATCTCGCCGGGCAACGCAGCTTCTCCGACCTGCTCAAGCACGAAGCGGCGCCACGTAGCGCCCAGTTCAAGACCAGCAACATCGGCAGCGGCGGCCCCGACGTCTGGGCCAGCGCCTTCGATGCCCAGCGCGAAAGTCACTGGGAGCTGGGCCTGCAGATGGAGGATATCCAGTTCAAACCGGCAAAAGGTGCCAGCCAGACCGCAGAGGAGACTGGCGAGAGCTACCCCAGCTATGAGCTGCCAATCATCAACCACAGCCCTGGCGGCTATTGCCTGAATTGGCCGCGCGAAGTTCCCAGCCAGCTCCAGGCCGGCGAACTGCTGGGCATCCAGGACACCCCCGGGCAGGGCTGGAGCGTCGCCGTGGTGCGCTGGATTCGCCAGGTGCGCGGCGGCGGCACGCAGATGGGCATCGAGCTGATAGCTCCACATGCCCAGCCCTGCGGCGTGCAACTGGTGCGCAAGAGTGAACAGAACAGTCAGTACCTGCGCGCCCTGCTGCTACCTGAAATCCGCGTGATTTCGCGCCCAGCGACCCTGATCACGCCGCGCCTGCCGTTCCAGGAAAGCCACAAGGTAGTGATCAACCTGAGCGGTGACGAGACTCGTGCCATACTCAGTCGCAAACAGACCAGCACCGCTAGTTTCAGCCAGTTCGAGTACCGCATTCTGGGTGAAGCAAAGCCCCCCAGCGGGACCTCCGTCACAGCCGCGAAAGCCCCTGGCAAGAGTGGGGACGAAGACTTTGACTCACTCTGGAAGTCGCTGTAGATTGCCCGAACAGACCATCCGTCGTCTTTTTGCGCCCGTTCCTCGGCGCCTTCCAAGCAAAACCCCATGGCCATCGAAAAAAAAACCATACGGCTGCTGATCCTCGAAGATTCGCAGAACGAGGCCGAGCGCCTGGTCAGCCTGTTCCGTAACGCTGGCCGCGCCACGCGCGTTCACCGCATCACCTCCAGCGACAACCTCGCCGAGGCCCTGCAACAGAGCTGGGACCTGCTGATCAGTGCCCCCTCCAGCGAGCACCTTGACCCGAGCGAAGCGATCACCGCCATTCGCCGCCAGGCCAAGGATATCCCGGTCATCCAGCTGGTCGCCGGCAACGACTCCGACGCCATTACCGAAGCCCTGATGCTCGGCGCCCAGGACGCCCTGCCGCAGGGCGAAGACGAGCGCCTGATTCTGGTGGCCAACCGCGAGCTGGCCAACCACGAAGAGCGTCGCGCCCGCCGCGCCGCCGAAGTGGCGCTGCGCGAGGCGGAGAAACGCTGCCAACTGCTGCTCGACAGCTCGGTGGACGCCATCACCTACGTCCACGATGGCATGCACATTTACGCCAACCGCGCCTACCTCAAACTGTTCGACTACGAGGACGGTGACGAGCTGGAAGGTATGCCGATGATCGACCTGATCGCCAGCGAGGATCAGGCCGCCTTCAAGGACTTCCTGAAGAACTACTCAAGCGCCGAAGGCAATGCCGAACTGGCTTGCGGCGGAATCAGGGCAGACGGCCAGCGCTTCCAGTCGCGCATGAGCTTCTCGCCGGCCACCTACGACGGCGAGCCTTGCATCCAGGTGGTGATCCGCGCGGAAGCGGACAACGCCGAGCTGGAGGAAAAGCTGCGCGAGATCAGCAGCCAGGACCTGGTCACCGGCCTGTTCAATCGCTCGCACTTCCTCGAGCTGATGGATGGCGCCGCCCAGCGCGCCATCAACGACAATCAGGTCTCGAGCCTGGCCTACATCTGCATCGACCGCTACAGCGAGGCTATCGGCGAAGTCGGTCTGGCCGGCATCGATATCCTGCTCACCGACCTGGCCAACCTGCTGCGCGCCCACTTCGGCGAAACGGCGCAACTGGCGCGCTTCGGTGACGATGTATTCACCGCCCTGCTGGCGGATGTCACGCCCCAGCAATTGCAGGAACAACTCAAGCCGCTGCTGAAGAAGATCGAAGGCCACCTGTTCGATGTCGCCGGGCGCACCGTGCAGACCACCCTGTCGGTGGGCATCGCCGGCCTCAGCGAGCAGACCAGCAAGGCCCAGGAAGTCATCGACCGCGCCCATCGCTGCGCCGACGAGCTGGAAGGCAACGCGATCAAGGTCTACAACCCGGCCGACGAACTGGCCGCCGCCGCCAACCGCGGCAATCTGGTGGCCATGGTCCAGCACGCGCTGGAGAACAACAGCTTCCGCCTGCTGTTCCAGCCGATCATCAGCCTGCGCGGTGACAGCGACGAACACTATGAAGTACTGCTGCGCCTGCTCAACCAGCAGGGCGAGGAAGTACCGCCGGGTGACTTCCTTGGCGCCGCCAAGAACGCCGGACTGGCCGAGAAGATCGATCGCTGGGTGATCCTCAACTCGATCAAACTGCTTGCCGAGCACCGCAGCAAGGGCCACAACACTCGCCTGTTCGTGCACCTGTCGGCCAACAGCCTGCAGGACCAGACCCTGCTGCCGTGGCTCAGCGTCGCCCTCAAGGCCGCGCGCCTGCCATCCGACTCGCTGGTGTTCCAGATCGGCGAGACCGACGCCGTGACCTACCTCAAGCAGGCCAAGGCGTTGACTCAAGGCCTGGCGGAGCTGCACTGCAAGGTCGCCCTGAGCCAGTTCGGCTGCGCGCTGAACCCCTTCAACACGCTCAAGCACCTCAATGTGGACTTCGTGAAAGTCGACGGCTCCTTCTCCCAGGACCTGTCCAACGCGGAGAACCAGGAGGCGCTGAAAACCCTGCTGGCCAGCCTGCATGCCCAGGCCAAGCTGACCATCGTGCCCTTCGTCGAGAGCGCCAGCGTGCTGGCCACCCTCTGGCAGGCCGGGGTCAACTACATCCAGGGCCATTACCTGCAGGGCCCCAGCCAGTCGATGGATTACGATTTCTCCGCCGGAGACGAATAATCCCCGCTGTAAAAAAAGCCCCGCGATCGCGGGGCTTTTTTGTGGCAGCTCGGTCAGTCCTGACCGTCGCGGTCGCGATAACCAAGCAGGTAGAGAATGCCGTCCAGGCCAAGGGTGGAGATCGCCTGCTTGGCCGACTGCTTGACCAGCGGCTTGGCGCGGAAGGCCACACCCAAGCCAGCCAGGCCGAGCATCGGCAGGTCATTGGCGCCATCGCCCACGGCGATGGTCTGCTCCAGACGCAGTCCTTCCTTCTCGGCCAGCTCGCGCAGCAGGTCGGCCTTGCGCTGGGCGTCGACGATCGGCTCAACGGCTACGCCGGTCACCTTGCCATCAACGATCTGCAGCTCGTTGGCGAACACATAGTCGATGCCCAGCTTGGCCTGCAACTGCCTGGCGAAGTAGGTGAAGCCGCCGGACAGGATGGCGGTCTTGTAGCCCAGGCGCTTGAGCTCGGCGAACAGCACCTCGGCGCCTTCGGTCAGGCGCAGCGAGGCACCGATTTCCTCCAGCACATCCTCGGACAGCCCCTGCAGCAGCGCCAGGCGCTCCTTGAAGCTGGCACGGAAGTCCAGCTCGCCACGCATGGCGCGCTCGGTGATCTCCGACACCTGCTCGCCAACACCGGCAGCCTTGGCCAGCTCGTCGATGACCTCGGCCTCGATCAGCGTGGAGTCCATGTCGAACACCGCCAGGCGTCGGTTGCGGCGGAACACCGAGTCACGCTGGAAGGCGATGTCGACGTTCAGCTCCTGGGCCACGCTGAGGAACTCGGCACGCAGCGCGGCGGCATCGGCCGGCTCGCCACGCACGGAAAACTCGATGCAGCCCTTGCCCTGATCGGCCGGCATGTCCAGCGACATGCGCCCGGACAGACGGTCGATATGGTCGATGTTGAGCCCGTACTTGGCGGTAATCGAGCTGACCCGCTGCAGCTGTTCAGCCGTGACCTTGCGCGTCAGCAGAGTGACGATATAACGCGGCTTGCCCTGGCCACCCACCCACTGCTGGTAGTCGTCTTCCGACACGGGGGTAAAACGCACCTGCTGGTCTAGCTTGTAGGCGGTGAACAGCACGTCCTTGAGCACCGACGAGGCCTGCTCGGTATCCGGGATCTCGACCAGGATGCCGAACGACAGGGTGTCGTGGATCACCGCCTGGCCGATATCGAGGATGTTCACCCCGCCCTGTGCCAGCACCCCGGTGATGGCCGCGGTCAGACCGGGGCGATCTTCCCCGGTGATATTGATCAGGACGATTTCGCGCAAGGCGCACACTCCAGCTTGCAAAGAGGTCAGCGAAAAGGCGCACATTCTAACCCGGTTTGCCTGGCGCAGGGCACGGGCGGCGCTTTGCCCGCCTGGGGGTGGTGGTTATACTGCGCGGCAATTCCATTCGAGAAGAGCCGCGCTTTGTGAACCGGCCCGTTCAGGTCAAACCCGACAATTTCTTCCTGTTGCTGTTCAATGCCCTGCGCCAGCGCCGCGTGCCGCTCGCCCTGCGCATCGCCAGCCACAGCCTGCTGCTGGTCGCCCTGGCGCTGGTGATTTACGCCTGGGTGATGGGCATGCAATTCAAGCAGGCCATGCAGCAGCAGGCCGATGCCCTCGGCCAGAGCCTGACCGTACAGACCGCCGCCTCGGCCACCGAGCTGCTGGTGTCCAACGACATCCTCAGCCTCAATGTGCTGCTCAGCAACCTGGCGAAGAATCCGCTGGTCGCCCACGCCGCCATCTACAGCGTGGACAACCGCATCCTCGCCGAGGCCGGCTCGCGCCCAACGCAGAGCATTCTCGGCGAGTCGGAGGGGCTCTACTCCACGCCCATCACCTTTCAGGAAGTGATCGCCGGGCAGCTGCGCATCAGCCTGGACATGCGGCAGTTCCAGCAACCGATGACCATCAGCCTGCAGAGCATGGGCCTGCTCAGCCTGATCCTGTTGGCGCTGGCCCTGTCGCTCAGCCTGCGCCTGGGCCGCCACATCTCCACTCCGCTGCTGCAGCTGCGCGTGTGGCTGCGTGATCCGGACGACCCCGCACCCGGCGCCGGCCGCCAGGACGAGATCGGCGATCTGGCGCGCCAGCTGCAGGCACGCCTGGTACCGGAGAAGCCGGAGCCGGAGCCGCAGTTCGACGAGCAGCCTTTCGAGGACAACGACGCGCACGAGCCCGGCTTCGACATGCCGGACCTGCGCACCAGTACCGACTACGCCGATAACTTCGACGAACAGAGCCCGCGCCAGGCCGCCGCGGCTGCGGCGCCCGAAGACGACGACCCCTTCGCTGACCTGCGCGACATGCAGAGCGAAGTACCCGCACCGGCGCAAAGCGCGCCAGTGGCCAGCGCCCCGGCGCAGCACATCAGCAGCGCCGTACTGGCGATCCAGCTCGGCGCCCAGGAACAACTCCGCCACTTGCCGCGCGCGCGTCTGATGGAACTGCTGCAGCGCTATCGCGACTGCCTGGAGCAGGCTGCCGCGCTGTACCAGGGCAAGCTGTTCACCCTCAGTGACGGCAGCAGCCTGATGCTGTTCAGCAGCGAGCACAGCGGCGACGACTACCTGACCCACGCCCTGTGCTGCGGCGAACTGATGCGCGCCCTCGGCCATGCCCTGCAGATCGAGGTGGCCGACAGCGGCATTACCCTGCAACTGCAGCTGGGCCTGACCCGTAGCGACGAGGCGATCAGCCCGAGTCAGGCCGAACTGCTGCTGAGCGAGGCGGCCCAGGATGCCCTGGCCCTGGCCCAGCACAGCCGCAACCTGCTGCTGGTGCAGCGCAGCGTCGCCGACGACCCGCTGCTGCGCCAGCGCGCGCGCATCCGCGCCATCGCCAGCCCGGAAGGCGCCAGCTGTGTCGAACGCCTGCTGGAGCCCTACCCTTCGCTGCTGGAGCGCCAGCTGGCGCGCATGCACGAACACTCGTGACCACCCTCATTACCCACCCGCTGCCGGTCCTGGCCCTGGGAGTGGCGCTGGGGCCGCGGGTAATACCTCCGCGACTGCTGCTGGCCGGCCTGCTGTTCAGCCTGCTGCCCGATGCCGATGTGCTGGCCTTCAAGTTCGGCATCGCCTATGCCGATGCCTTCGGCCACCGTGGTTTCAGTCATTCGCTGCTGTTTGCCGGCCTGAGCGGAGTATTGGGCGCGCTGTGCTGCCGCCTGCTCAAGTGTGGCCCGTTCAAGGCCTTTACCTGGATCGCCCTGGCGTGCGCCTCGCACAGCCTGCTGGACGCCGCCACCGACGGCGGCCTGGGCGTCGCCTGGCTGTGGCCCTGGAGCGAGCAGCGATTCTTCCTGCCCTGGCGGCCGATCGAGGTCTCACCCTTCGTGCACAACTTCTTCAGCCAGCGCGGACTGGATGTGCTGGCCTCGGAAGCGCGCTGGGTGTGGCTGCCCTGTCTGGGCCTGGCCCTGACCGGCATCGCCCTGCGCGCTATCTACGCCCGCCTGAGCAACGCCTGTAGACCGGCCAACAGGCGCGCCAGCGCGCCCTGATTGGCGCGCAGCACACCCAGTCCGGCCTCGGCCCGGCGCTGCGCCTCGGCCGGATCGGCGAACAGCAGACTGAGAGCCGCGTGCAGCTGCGCGGCATCCGCCACTTCCAGCAGGTCACCGGCTTCGCGCAGCTGGGCGGCGATTTCCAGGAAGTTGAACAGGTGCGGCCCCGCCAGCAGCGGCTTGCCCAGCGCCGCCGGCTCCAGCAGGTTGTGCCCGCCATTGGCCACCAGGCTGCCACCGACCAGGGCCAGATCGGCCAGGGCATAGAGGAACAGCAGCTCACCCAGGGTATCGCCGACCAGCACCTGCACTGCCTCGCCGACCGCCTCGCCCGTGGAGCGGCGCACGCAGGCAAACCCTTCACGCCGGCACAGCTCGAAGACCTGGGTGAAACGCTCCGGATGGCGCGGCACCAGGATCAGCAGCGCGTTAGGGCGCTCGTCCAGCAGCCGGCGATGGGCTGCCAGCATCACTTCATCCTCACCGGCATGGGTGCTGGCGGCGATCCACACCGGTCGCTCCTGCGCGCCCCAGGCGGCACGCAACTCGGCGGCACGTTGCGGCAACTCGGCCGCCACGCTCAGGTCGAACTTGATCGAGCCGGTCACTTCGACACAGCCGGGGCGCGCACCCAGCTGACGGAAACGTTCGGCCTCGACTTCAGTCTGCACGGCGATCAGGTCCAGCTGGGCAAGCATCGGCGCGGTCAACCGCGCAAAGCGCGCATAGCCACGCGCAGAGCGCTCGGACAGGCGCGCGTTGGCCAGCGCCACGGGAATACCGCGGGCATGACAGGCATGAATATGGTTGGGCCACAGCTCGGTCTCCATGATCACCGCCAGCCTCGGCTGCAGCCGATCGAGGAAGCGCGCGCAGGCCCAGGGCAGGTCGTACGGCAGGTAGCAGTGCTGAATGCGCGCGCCAAACAGCGCCTGGATGCGCTCGGAGCCAGTCGGCGTCATGCAGGTGACGGTAATCGGCAACTCGGGATGGAGCTCCAGCAGTTCGCGGATCAGCGGTGCTGCCGCGATGCTCTCGCCCAGCGATACCGCGTGGATCCAGATCCCACCTTGACGGAAAGCCGGCAGGCCGACCGCGAAGCGCTCGCCCACGCGCTGCCCATAGGCCGGAGCACGCCAGGCACGCCAAAGCAGACGCAAAAGGATGATGGGCAGAGCCAGGTGCAGGATCAGGGTATAAAGGGGTCTGTTCATGGGCGCGCAGCTTAGCAAAGTGGTCGCCGCCATTCAGCCAATCGCCCGCAACCGCTCCGCAAAGGCATCGGCCAGCCAGAGGGCGGCAGGCCCCAGCGCCTCGTCTCGCCGACAGACCAGCTCCACCACAAGCGGTGGCGGCGTCCAGTCACAGTTGAGCACGACAAGCTCGCTCTGGTAGGTCGGGTACTGCACCACATGGCGAGGCAGCCAGGCCCACCCCAGATCACGCATCAGCAACTCGGCCATGGCGTAGAAGCTGTCCGTTCGCCAGACCGCCGGACTGACCTGCTCGCCCCCCGGGTAATGGCTGTCCTGGGGCGTCATCAGCAGCTGCCGGTGACGCGCCAGTTCACGGCGGCCCACCTGCCCTGCCATGGCCAAAGGGTGCCCGGCGCCGCACACCGTGACCATCTCGATAGTGCCCAGACGCTGGCGCTCAAGGGCATCCGGCATGCGCTCGTGATGGAACAGCAAACCAAGGTCGGCACGACGCTCCAGCAACTTGCGCGCAACATCGCCCTGGGCACCACTGGCCAACTGCACCTCCAGCAAGGGGAAAGTCTTGGCCAGCGCCTCCAGGCTATCGAGCACCGGCTGGTAGGGCATGGCCTCATCCTGAGCCAGACGCAGGCAAACCTCCTCGCCACGCACCAGTCCCTGAGCCCTGCCCTCAAGGCGCTCGCACTGGCGCAGAACTTCACGCGCCTCCTCCAGCAGGGCCAGTCCGGCGGAGGTCAGGCGCGGCTGGCGCCCACTGCTGCGCTCGAACAGCACCACACCCAGGTCCGCCTCGAGGAGGGCAATGGCACTGCTCACCGCCGACTGCGCGCGCTGAAGGCGACGAGCCACCGCGGAAAAGGATTGGCCCTCGGCAACGCCAACGAAAAGACGTATCTGCTCCAGGTTCCACTGCATGATCCATCTCCCAAACAGATAGCTAATCACTTTATCCCATCAGCCATAACTCTAGAATCGGGCCTCTCAACCAGGAGGACCGACATGAGCGGCTATCTCTATCTTGCCGTCGCCATCACCGCCGAGGTGATCGCCACCACCTCGATGAAGGCACTGGACGGCTTCAACAAGCCACTGCCTCTGCTGCTGGTGGTCGCGGGCTACGCCATTTCCTTCTGGATGCTCAGCCTGGTGGTCAAGACCATTCCGGTAGGTGTGGCCTACGCCGTATGGGCGGGCCTGGGCATCGTCCTGGTGAGCATCGCAGCGACCTTCCTCTACCAGCAGCGCCTCGACTTGCCGGCCATGCTCGGCATGGGACTGATCGTCGCTGGCGTGGTCGTCATCCAGCTGTTCTCACAGAGCGTCGGTCACTGATCGCCCACTGCGGGCGCTATACTGCGCGCCTGTTTTTTTTCAGCGAGCGCCGCGCATGTCCCAAGCCCTGAGCACCGATATCCTGATCGTCGGCGGCGGTATCGCCGGCCTCTGGCTCAACGCCCGCCTGCGCCGACTCGGCTACGCCACCCTGCTGGTCGAGAACGCCAGCCTCGGCGGCGGGCAAAGCCTGAAGTCGCAAGGCATCATCCACGGCGGCGCCAAGTACGCCCTGCATGGCGCATTGACCGGCGCCTCTGAGGCGATCGCCGACATGCCAAGGCGCTGGCGCCAGGCGATCGAGGGCAGTGGCGAACTGGATCTGTCCGGCGTGCGCCTGCTGTCCGAGGCCCATTACCTATGGTCACCAGGCAGCCTGGCTGGCAACCTCACCAGCTTCTTCGCCAGCAAGGCGGTGCGCGGCCGGGTCGATCAGGTCAAGGGCGAACAGCTGCCCCCTGCCCTGCAACATCCGAAGTTCAAGGGCAAGGTCTACCGCCTGGCGGAACTGGTGCTCGATGTGCCCAGCCTGATCAGCCGCCTGGCCACGCTGGCAGGCGACAGCCTGCTGGCCGGCCAGACGATCACACCGCTGCGCGAGGATGGCGAGCTGGTCGGCCTGTGCGTCGACGGCCGCGATATTCGCGCCAGGCGCGTGGTGCTCAGCGCCGGCCGCGGCAACGCCGACCTGCTGGCCGACCTCGGCGTCGAGCAACCGCGCCAGCAGCTGCGACCGCTGCACATGGTGCTGGTCAAGGGCAGTGGACTCAAGCCGCTCTACGCCCACTGCCTGGGCGGCGGGCCCAAACCGCGCATCACCGTCACCAGCCACCCGGCCGCCGACGGCCAATGGGTCTGGTACCTCGGCGGCGACATCGCCGAAGCCGACGGCGTGGCGCGCAGCGAGGCGGCGCAGATTGCTGCGGCACAGAAGGAAGTGCAGCAGTTGCTGCCCTGGATCGACCTCTCCGACGCACGCTGGGCCACCCTGCGCGTGGACCGTGCCGAACCGGCGCAGTCCGGCCTGGTGCGCCCGGACAACGCTTTCCTGGCCGAGCAGGGTTGCCTGCTGGTCGGCTGGCCGACCAAGCTGGCGCTGTCGCCGGACTTCGCCGATCGGGTGATCGCAGCCCTCGAGCGCGATGGCATCCAGCCAGGCACGCACGCGCCCCTGCCCGAACTGCCGCATCCGCCGCAGGCGCAGCCGGTGTGGGAGGAACTGCTGCCGTGAGCCTGCACGACCTGCACCGCCCGCTGGGCGATACTGGCCTGATCGTCTCGCCACTGGGCCTGGGCACCGTCAAACTGGGCCGCGATCAGGGCGTGAAGTACCCCAACGGCTTCACCATCCCCGATGATGCCGCCGCCCGCGCCCTGCTCGAACAAGCCCGCGAACTCGGCATCAACCTGATCGACACCGCCCCCGCCTACGGCGTCAGCGAGCAGCGCCTGGGCCCGCTGCTGCGCGGCCAGCGCGAGGACTGGGTGATCGTCAGCAAGGTCGGCGAGGAATTCGACAACGGCCAGTCACGCTTCGATTTCTCGCCGGCGCACACGCGCCTGTCGGTCGAGCGCAGCCTGCAACGCCTGGAAACCGACCGCATCGAACTGGTCCTGGTGCACTCGGACGGCAATGATATTGCCATCCTGCGCGACAGCGGCGTCTACGAGACCCTGGCCGAGCTCAAGCGCGAGGGCAAGATCCGCGCCTTCGGCCTGTCCGGCAAGACGGTCGAGGGCGGTCTGCTGGCGCTGGAGCGCGGCGACTGCGCGATGGTCACCTACAACCTGGCCGAACGTGGCGAGCAGGCGGTGCTCGACCATGCCGCGACCCACGGCAAGGGCATTCTGATCAAGAAAGCCCTGGCCAGCGGACACGCGGTGCTGGCGGGCGAAGATCCGGTGCGCGCCAGCTTCGAGCTGGTCTTCGGCCATCCCGGCGTCACCGCCGCCATCGTCGGCACCATCAATCCGCAACATCTAGCGGCAAACGCGGCCACCGCGGCGGCAGTGATCCGCGGCTAAACTGCAGGGCTCCGGGCGCCGGCGGAACGTCGCTGCGCCCTGTCCATCTGATGCAGCCCCACCGCTGCCGACTGAGGAGCCGCTATGTCGAGACTGCTGGCCCGCAAGGCCCCAGGCACCTTCAAGACCCTGCCGCTGTACGTGGAAGCCACAGCGGACGGGCTGAACTACCGTGGCCTCGGCCTGCCGTTGAACTTCGCACAGATGCTCGAGCGACGCCGCCCGGTGGAGGCCGCCGACAGTCAGCGCTTCGCCCTGGAGCTTGCGAATCTGGGCGTGTCGGTGCGTCTGACCATGGCCTGGCAGGGCCGCGACCACTGGCTGCTGGTGCGCCAGCAGCGCCCGGATCGCGACGATACCGTGCTCAAGCTGATTTCCGGCTACGTACCGGCCCACGAATTGAACCTGCCCCTGCTCACCGCGATCCAGGAAGTCGCCGAGGAATGTCTGATCGAGAACGGCGGCAGCTGGCTGGGCGGGCGCTACGCCGACACCTGGCTGCCGACCCCCTACCCTCTGCGCTACCACGAGGACAGCCACTTCCGCCTCAGCCCCCTGTCCGGCGCGGCGCGGCCGGTGCAGTGCGGCAATCTGATGCTGATGGAGCGTCCGCGCGCCTATGTACACCTGCCCACCGCCTCGCTGCAGCTGGTCTACGATCTGCGTCTGGAACTGCCGAAAGACTGCCGCCAGCCCAGTCTGTTCCACGTCGACGAACGCCTGGAAGACGGTGAACTGGTGGCGCGCCTGGAGCGACGCCGCCCGGACATCTACCTGCTGCCACTGAACAACGGCCTGCCCACGGGCGAGCTATGCACCCTGCGCCGGGGCGAGCTGGTCGCGGCCAGCACCCGCGGCCTGTGGCTGTCGGAAGGTTTCGCCGCGCAGGACGGCTGGCTGGTACGTGATGAACGCATCCGCTGGCGCGACTGGCTGGCGCAGCTGAGCCGCGCCGAGAGAGAGCCGGGCCGCCTGGCCGGCTGAAGAACAGCGGCCGCCGGCAGGCGACCGCCAAGCATCACTTGCTGCGGATCTTCTCGACGATGGCGGTGGTCGAGCTGTTCTCCACCAGGCCCAGCACGCGAACCTCGCCGCCATAGGCACGGACGATCTCGGCGCCGACCACCTGATCGATGCCGTAGTCGCCACCCTTGACCAGCACGTCCGGCTTGACCTGGCGCAGCAGGTTCTCCGGGGTGTCCTCGGCGAAGCTCACCACCCAGTCCACCGCGCCGAGGCCGGCGAGCACGGCCATGCGCCGGTCCACCGCGTTGATCGGCCGCCCCGGGCCCTTGAGGCGCGCCACCGAAGCGTCATCGTTGACCGCCAGCACCAGGCGGTCGCCCTGGGCGCGGGCCTGTTCCAGGTAGGTCACGTGGCCGGCGTGGAGGATGTCGAAGCAACCGTTGGTGAAGACGATCTTCTCACCATGGGCGCGGGCATCCTCCAGCGCCAGGAGTAATTGCTCGACGCTGACCACGCCACGCTCGGAACCCTCCTCGCGCTGCACCGCACGGCGCAGTTCGGGGGCGCTGATGGCGGCGGTGCCGAGCTTGCCGACCACGATGCCGGCCGCCAGGTTGGCCAGGGCCACGGCATGCGGCAGCTCCTCGCCGGCGGCGATGGAGGCAGCCAGGGTGGAGATCACGGTATCGCCAGCACCGGTCACATCGAACACCTCGCGGGCGCGCGCGGGCAGGTGCAGCGCCGGGTGGTCGGGGCGCAGCAGGGTCATGCCATGCTCGCCACGGGTCACCAGCAGCGCGCCCAGCTCCAGTTCGTTCATCAGTCTGGCGCCTTTGGCCACCAGCTCAGCCTCGTCCTGGCAAGGCCCGACGATGGTCTCGAACTCGCTGAGGTTGGGGGTGATCAGGCTGGCCCCCCGGTAGATAGAGAAGTCCTTGCCCTTGGGATCGGCCAGCACCGGAATGCCGCGGGCCCTGGCCAGCTGGATCAGTGCCTGATGGTTCTTCAGAGCGCCCTTGCCGTAGTCGGACAGCACCAGCACCTTGACCCCGGCGAGCAGGCCGTCGACATCTTCGGCCAACGACTCGACATCGGTATTGAAGGGTTCTTCGAAGTCCATGCGCAGCAGTTGCTGATGGCGGCTCATCACCCGAAGCTTGACGATGGTCGGCTGCTCGTCGATGCGCTGGAAGTGCGCCTGCACCCCGGCCGCATGCAGACTGTCAGCCAGGCTGTGGGCCGCCTCGTCACGCCCGGTCACACCAACCAGCAACGCCGGCGCACCGAGCGCGGCGATGTTCAGCGCGACGTTGGCGGCGCCGCCCGGACGATCCTCGATCTGCTCAACCTTGACCACCGGCACCGGGGCTTCGGGCGAGATACGCGATGTACCGCCATGCCAGTAACGGTCGAGCATGACATCGCCCACCACCAGGACGGGGGCTTGGTCGTAACGGGGCATGGACAGCTTCATGGGTACTCCAGGGCAGCAAAATCGGGGCGGATCATAGCATGGCGGGGGGCGCGGGCCTTACTCGCCCAGCGCACGCACCCAGAACAGTTCGTGGCGGCGCACGGCCTTGCGGAAGAACTCGTCCTCGCCGCTGGCTGGCCAGCGACGTCCGGCGAGCAATCGCTGGAACAGACGGCGCAGCCGCTTCTTGGGCGGCAGCGGCGCCTGCAGGTCATGCTGCATGGCCAGTGCCATGGCCTTGTCGAGCCGAGTTCCGGCAGACAGCGACGGGCTCCACAGGCCATCGACCGGCAGTGCCACCATGGCCGGCGGCAGCGCGATGCCACAATCTGCCGGCCCCATCGGCCAGCGGTCATTGTCGTGCAGGTGGTTGGCGTAGAGCAGCAGGGTCTGAGGCTGCCAGGCACTCTGCTGAACGGCCTCCAGCAATGCGCGGGTGGCAGCGACGTGATCGCTGTGCGGGTCAAGTTCAGGGTGCGGGGTGACCAGCACCTCGGGACGGAAATGCTCCAGCAGTGCAGCCAGGTCCGCGACCAGGTTGTTCCAGCTCGGCGCGCCATCAACATCGGCAGGCAGGGTGACTCGGTTGTGCCGACGCACGCTGCGCACATCGCAGTCCCCCGCCTCGCGCGAAGCGAATGGCTGGTCCGGCGCTTCGGCCATCGCGGGCAACTGCAGGCAGTAGTAGCCAAGCTGCACGCAGCGCTCCTGCGGCACACCGCCCCATAGCGGCACGGCTAGGCTGTCCCAGGTGCGCAGGCGCCCCTTGAGTCGCGCCGCCTCGGGCAGGCTGAGACCCAGGCGCTGGAAATGCTCGGCCTCGATCTCGCCCTGGGTCAGGGTGACGATACTGGCCTCCGGGCAACGGCTGTAGAGGCCGAAGGCAGCCAGTTCGGCGTCATCGGCATGCGGCGCGACGACCATCAGCCGGCGCTCGGCATAATCGGGATTGCTCAGGGCAAACAGGCGCCCGGCACCAACCAGGCGGCAGAAACGCCCGTGCATGCGCAGGGTACCGGCGCGTAAGGCATCACCCTGCCCGGACAGGTTGAAGTAGCGTCGGCCATCGACCCGGCGCTCCATGTCCTGGCGATCATCGCCCAGGTAGATGCGCGGATCGAGGAAACGCCCCAGCCAGGTGGCGGACACATCCCACTCAAGAATCAGGGTATCGGCCGCGCCCGGATCCCCCTCGCAACGCAGCTGGCCATCGACCAGACTGGTGGGCAGGCACGGCGTACCCTTGGGAAAGTCGTAGCGGTAGTCGTCAGCCGGCGAGTAGAACAGGTGGTCGGCGAACCAGGCCTCGTGGCCGATCCAGCCGAGTACCAGAAGCAACGGTACCCACCACCAGGCGACGAAGACGCCCAGCGCGAGCAATGCCAGCAGGGCCAGCAGCAGGGCGATGCGCTTGTTGCGCCGGTGGCGTTTGAGCAGTTGCTGCTTGCGGGCCTGCATAGTCACACCTGGTAGACGGGAATCCGGTTGCACCAGCGGTCCTTGTACTCGCGGTCCGCACGGCCGAAGGAATAGCGTAGCGGCTTGCCGATGGCGCGTGCCTCGGCCCAGGCATTCTGCGTGTTGACGAAGCTGAGCACGCTGCCGGGGCTGAACTCGCGCTGCTGCGGGTCGACCCCGCCGTTGATGTACTCCAGGCTGACCCACCTGGGCGCCTCGACGCGATACAGCACCTGGATGGCCACCGGCTCGTCATTGAGGTAGATCAGCGCGCCGGTCATGAACTCGCGCAGACGCTCGAACACCTCGGCCAGATGCGCCACGCCGGTGGCGGGGAAGCCCCAGCGGCGCTGGAACAGCTCGGCATAGATGCGCGCTTGCTCGGCGGCATCCAGCTCCAGCATCGGCCGGATGACACCGCCCGCCTCTTCGAGCAGGCGCTGTTCGCGGCGCTGGTTGTAGCGGAACTTCTTGCTGTACTCCTCGGGCTCGCGGGCCAGGGCCAGCCCCTCGGGCTGCTCGCGCAGGGTGCTGATCTGCCCGGCATTGAGCGGCGAGACATAGCGCATGCGATGCTGCACCGGCAGCCGCACGCCCTGCGCCAGGGGCAGAATGATCTCGGCGTTGCCCAGGTCGAACAGACCCCGCTTGCCTTGCTTCTTCAGTACATCCTTGGACAGGGCGATATGCCGCCCCCAGGTCGGCATGGCGCCTTGCAGCTGACCATCGGCCACCCAGCCCAGGTAACGTACGGGGATGCCGGCCAAGTCGGCCAGGCGCGCCACCACCTCGGGATGGGTGGCGACACTACCGCCGAAATTGGCCCAGGCATCGGCATAGTCGGCCGCATTGATGGGGGTCCAGCCGCGTTCACGCCAGAAGGGCAGGTGACTGAGCATCAGGCGTCATGCTCCAGCACCTGCGGCTGCTCGTCACCCTCCTCGAACTGTTTGGCATGCAGGCGCGCGTAATAGCCATTCTGCGCCAGCAGCTCGGCATGGCTGCCGCGCTCGACGATCCTGCCCTGATCCATCACCAGGATCAGATCGGCCTTCTCGATGGTGCTCAGGCGGTGGGCAATCACCAGGGTGGTACGACCCTTCATCACTTCATCCAGTGCCGCCTGGATATGCCGCTCGGACTCGGTGTCCAGGGCCGAGGTGGCTTCGTCGAGGATCAGCAGCGGCGCATTCTTCAGCAACGCACGCGCGATGGCCAGGCGCTGGCGCTGACCACCGGAGAGCAGCACGCCATTTTCCCCGACCTGGGTATCGAAACCCTGCGGCAGCTTGTCGATGAACTCGGCGGCATAAGCCGCCTCGGCCGCCTGGCGGACCTGCTCGACAGGCGCGCCAGCCAGGTCGCCGTATGCGATGTTATTGGTCACGCTGTCGTTGAACAGGGTGACATGCTGGGTGACCAGCGCGATGTGCTGGCGCAGGTTGTGCAGCGTGTATTCCTCAACATCCAGCCCGTCGATCAGGATCTGGCCCTGCTCATGGTGATAGAACCTAGGGATCAGGCTGGCCAGGGTCGACTTGCCGCTGCCGGAGCGGCCGACCAATGCGACCATATGCCCCGGCTCGGCGACGAAAGAAATGTCCTCGAGCACCGGTTTTTCGGCCCCAGGGTATTGGAAGCTGAGGTTGCGCACCTCCAGGCGGCCGCTGACGCGCTCGCGCTCCTGGGTGCCGTGATCGACCTCCGGCTCCTCGTCCAGCTGCTCGAAGATACTCTCGGCGCCGGCCACCCCCCGCTGTATGGTGGAGCTGACCTCGGAGAGCTGGCGAATGGGCTTGGGCAGCAGGCCTGCCAGGGTGATATAGGCCACCAGTTCACCCGTCGAAGCATCTCCGCGCAGCAGCAGTACCAGAAACATCAGCACGGCCATGGCGCTGTATATCACCAGCTGCAGGCTGGGGGTGTAGACCGCATTGGTCTTGACCATGCGCAGTTGCTTGTTCTTGTTGTCCTCGGCAGCTCTGAAAAAGCGCTCACGCTCGTATTCATCCCCCCCGAAGCTGCGCACCACGCGGTAGCCCTGGATGGTCTCGGAGGCAACATGGGTAACGTCCCCCATGGTCACCTGGATCTTCTTGCTCTGCTTGCGAAACTTCTTGCTGGCACTGGTCACCATCACACCGATGACCGGCAGTATCGCCAACATCACCAACGTGAGCTTCCAGTTCATCCACAGCAGGCTGGCGAACAGGAACAACACCGTCATCCCCTCACGCACGACCACCTTGATTGCGTCGGTGGCTGCACCGGTCACCATGGTCACGTTATAGGTGATGCGCGAGATCAGATGACCGGAGTTGTGGTTGTCGAAGTAACGGTTGGGCAGGGTCAGCAGGTTATTGAACAGGGCCGTACGCAGATCCTGTACCAACCCGAGGGAAACTCGGGCCAGGTAATAGTTACCGAGAAAGGAGCCCACCCCCTGCCAGACTGCGATCAGTACAATCAGCAGCGGCACGGCCTGCAGTAGCGGCAGGCTGGCCAACCAGGGCGCATGCTCGATCAGCCAGGGCACCTCGGAAAACAGGCCAGCACTGGGGTTGTTCAGACCGTCGACGAAGAACTTGAGCATGTAGCCCAGCATCGGCTGGGTCGAGGCGAATATCAGAAAGCCGAGGATACTGATCGCGAACAGCCCCCAGTAGGGAGCGACGTATTTCAGCAACCGCAGATAAACCTTAAGGCTGGATTGCTGGGTAGAATTGGCCATTCGGCGGGCCTCATACGACTGGCTAGAGAGACAAGATGCGGATTGTAACAGCGAACGAATTACAAGATTGGTTGAGCCAGGGAGAAGTGTTGGAAAAAGACAGCCATGGCCCCAAGGTCGTTCGCCTGCCCGATAGCAGTCTGTTGAAGATCTTCCGTAGCCGGCGCAATCCCCTGCTGGCACGCCTGCGCCCGGATGCCCGACGCTTCGCCGAACGCGCCGAACGCCTGCGGGCGCTGGGCATCGCGACGCCGAGCATCCTTGAGTGCGCCTGGATTGACCGCAATGAAGCCGTCAGCGCCTGCCTCTACCAGCCGCTGGTTGGCCAGCCGCTAGACAGGCTGTTCCGCGACCAGCGGGATGAGTTCGACCGACGCCTGCCAGAACTGGCCGCTTACATTCTGAAACTGCATCGCCTGGGCATCTATTTCCGCTCGCTGCATCTGGGCAACATCCTGCTGACCCCGAATGACGACTTCGGCCTGATCGACTTCCTCGACCTGCGTTTCAAGGGGCGCCCGCTGGGGCGCATGCTCGTGCGCCGCAACTTCCGCCACCTGCAGCGCTATCTGGAGCGCCGCAAGGTACCGGGCTTCCCCTGGAACGAGTTGCTGCAGCACTACGAAGCCGCGCGCGACGAGCCTCACTGACCAAGATTCACCCCCGACATCAAAGGCCGCTCGGGATCCAGACCAGGCAAATCCCCTAGAAATCTGCCGACTCTGGACCGACTCCACCTCGCTGACAGCTCAGGGCGGAGTCGCTTGCGTCGCCGACAACCGGGACAGCAAGGAAACTGAAGTCACCGAGGTGGGAATCGAAGCCCGCTCACCTCATGCCCGCTCAAGAGCCCGCTTATCCGCACCGCGCTGCAGCGCTGCACCAGCCAGGCACAGGAACAGCGGCAGCCAGATACAGAACCACTCCTCGCGCGGCTTGAGCCAGGGACCAACGCCATCGGTGAACAGCGCGACCGCCGAGAAGCACAGCAGGGTCAGACACAGCCGCCCTTGGACACTGCCCCTGGCCCGCCAGGCCCAGAGCACCGCCCAGCCCTGCAGCAGCAGCCAGCCCAGCAGACCGACCAGACCGAGCAGCACGGCAATATGCAGGTAGAGGTTGTGTGCATGTTCGTAGGACAAGCCCAGCGAAGGCACCGGTAGCGTATAGGGCGAGTCGAAGCCAATACCGAGCCAGGGATGTACCTCGATTTTCAGCAGTGCCTGGGCAAACAGGTCCGGGCGGAACGACAGACCACGCTGCAGCAGGACGTCCGGCCAAAAAACGTAGACTGTCGCCAAAGCCACGCAGACCACGCCCAGGGCCGCCAGAGGCCGGCGCCCCCGGCACCACAACGGCAGCAGCAGCAAGGTGACGAAGGCTGCAGCCCAGGGGCCCTTGGACTGACTCAGCAGCAGAAACGCCAGGTAGCCCAGCAGGGCAATGAACCAAGGCAGGCCGCGCAGCCAGCTTGGCAGATGATCACGCAGGAACAGCAGCACCATGCCCATCACGCAGAACAGTTGCGCCGCGAGAATCGGGTGATTGGCCAGCCCGCTGCCAACCACCCGAGCCGACCAGGGCCGATCCTGCCAACCGTAGAACACCAGCAGCGCACTCCAGGCATACAGGCCTACCAGCACGCCCAGCATGGCCAACGCACGCCAGAAACGCACCGCATCGAGCACCGCCAGCGCCAGCACGGCATTGGCAGCCAGCCCCACATACAGGAAGATCTTCAGCTCTTTCGCCGGCACCGGCACCTCACTCCAGAGCACCGAGCAGGCCGACCAGGTAGCGAACAGTGCGAGGCAGGCAACACCGGGCTGCCACCAGGCCCGGCGAACCTCGGGGAACGACAGCAGCGCCAGCAAGCCGGGCAGCCAGAACAGGGCAATCAGCCCTTGTTGATAGAGCTTGTGGCTACTGAGCAGCAACATGCCCGCCAGCCACCAGAGCAACCCGACGGACAACCAGCGCAGCAAAAACTCGCGCCAGCCGGACATCGACAACAGGCGCATGCTCAGAATGCCCAGTAACGCAGACGACTCCAGAGACGCCGGAGGGCCTTCCGGGTCTTGAATTCCGGCTTGCGTACCACGGCCTCGATGTCGCTCATGTCCAGCAGGCGCTGGTAGGCAAGCACCGGCCGCACCAGGAAGCTGCGCACCTGCGGATGCA
The DNA here is from genome assembly GCF_900156545.1 of Aquipseudomonas alcaligenes. Classification (GTDB taxonomy): domain Bacteria; phylum Pseudomonadota; class Gammaproteobacteria; order Pseudomonadales; family Pseudomonadaceae; genus Aquipseudomonas; species Aquipseudomonas alcaligenes_A. The sequence goes on along the minus strand of NZ_FTNW01000007.1, from coordinate 42,406 downwards.
GCTTTTCCGAGTAGTACCAGTCGATAGGCAGGCCGGAAATCTCGGCTTCGTCGAGAATGCGCTGGTACAGGCGTTCGTGCACCAGATAGGCGTGACCCAGGCGAATCCGCCCGGCGTCGTCGAGATTGGCGGCAAAGCGCTGCAGCCGTCCGCCCCTCTTGTAAGTCCCGCCCAGGTAAAGCATGTCCCACTCCTGCCCCTGCAGTTGGCGGGCCACGCGCCGCAGCACAGGCAACGTGTAGGGCTCGAATTCGCAGTCATCTTCGAGAATCAGCACATGGGGCCAGCCGCTGGCCTGCGCCAGCCGAATGACACCCAGATGGCTCTGGGTACAACCCCAGGTCGAGCGCAGCTTGGCCGCCAGTCGCTCGCTGTCACCATCGACCCGCTGCAGGAACTCGCGCAACCCCGCCAACTGCGGCTGCTCGACGATGTCGGCCGGCGGACGCACTGCGGCGAAACGCTGAACATCACCGCAAACACCGAGACGCTCGAATTGCGCCTGCATGGCGGCCCAACGGTCGGCACGCGAGTCCAGATTGATCACCTGCACATGCTCGAAGAAGGGCCATGTCACTGCTGCTCGGGCCAAGGTCAGCTCCTAAAGTCCGTAGGGTGTGCATCAAGGGTGAATTGCCCAATGCCGGCCGGCAATGGCTGTCCGGCACGCAGCGCCTGCAGCGCCTCCAGAGTGCTGGCCAGCCCGGCCGCGCCCTGCGCCAGGTGAAACTCGGCGAAGGCCCGCGACTGCCCGAGGGCCTGCGCGAAATCGGCCTCGACGCCCTGCAGACGTCGCTCGAGCTCGTCCTCGCCACGGATGACCGCGCCGAAGAAACGCTGCTGCTGGAAGATGTCCGGCTGTCCGCCGAGGTCGACGCAGAGCACCGGCCGCCCGGCCAGGGCCGCCTCGATCACCGCGTTGGAGAGGATGTTCACCACCACCGAGGTACGCGCCAATGCCGCCGCCAGGCTGCAGTCGGCGGCCAGCAGCTCGATATTGCCGGCACGACTCGCGGCTTCCTGCCAGAACGGGGCCTGGCTGCGCGGATGACGCTTGACCAGCACCTGGTACTCGGGATGCCGGCACGCCCAATCGGCCAGCAGGCGGTAGGTCTGCTGATAGGCCGGCTCCTTTTCCTTGTCAGGCCCGACGCCGAGGATCAGCAAAGTGCGAGTAGCCAGGTCCGGCGCCGGCATCACATAGCTGTCGTCGATCATGTGCGAGCCGACCAGCACCGAGGTCGAGCAGCCGAAGCGCAGCTCACGCGCCTGCAGGGCTTCCAGCGAGCTCTGGCCGAACAGGAAGTAGTAGTCGTAGTCGTTCATGCCCAGGCGGCGCGAGCCTTCCACCGTGGTGGCGTGGGCCAGGTGCACCAGCCGGCTGCCGCGAACATTCAGCGCTAGGCGCAGAAACGGCGCATACAGGCTGCCATTGCGGTCGTTGAGCAGGATGCGTGGCTGATGCCGCTCCACCAGCCACTCGGCGTAGGCGGCGATACCGAAGTAACGGGTTGGCACCCCATGCGGCGGGCGGAGCAGCAAGCGATCCCGCAGGATGGTCTTGGGCGCCTGTAACGCCGTTTCCACCAGGTTGTAGCCGCACCCCCGCAGTCCCCCGATCAGCAGTTTCTTGCGCTGGAAAGCGATGACCTTGGGCGCCGACTGCAACAGCAGAAAATCGCAGGGCTCGGCCGGAACGGCCGCGGCCAGCCGGAATCTGGCGCGCACGCCAAACCACCAGTCACCCAGTGCCTCGCGGGCGAAGCGCAAGGCGCTGCCGAGCAGGCCGTGGCGCTCACGTAGCAGCAGCCAACGGTAGCGGTCCAGGGCGCGGGCCTTGGCGGCCCAGGGGTTGGCGACAGCATCCTGCATCGGGTCGGCCTCAGTTCAGCATGGCGCGCAGCGGCAGCGACCAGAAACGTTCGCGCACCACCGCGTCGGAGAAACGCTGCTGCAGGTGCACCTGCAGGCGTTCACGCAGCGCCGGCAGATCGCGGCTCTGTGCCTGATGCAGCAGCGCACCGGCCAGGGCGGCGGCATCGCCGAGCGGGAACAGCTCGCCGACGCCCTGCACCACCTCGCGGCCGCCGCCGCAGTCGGTGCCGATCACCGGCACGCCGGCAGCCATGGCCTCCAGCAAGACCATGCCGAAGGGCTCGTGGTCGGAGCTCAGGGCGAACAGGTCGAAGGCCTGGAAGTAGCGCCGGCCGCCGGCCACCTGCCCCAGAAAACGCACGCGCTCAGTCACACCCAGCTCGGCGGCGAGGTGCTTGAGCGAAGCCTCCAGCTTGCCGCTGCCCATGATCGCCAGCAGGCTGCCGGCGGGCAGCTGCGGCAGCGCCTGGGCGAAGCCGCGGATCAGGGTAGCCTGGTCCTTGTCCGGGTGCAGACGACCGACATTACCGACGATCCAGGCATTCTGCGGCAGGCCCAGATGCGCGCGGGCCGCCTCGCGGGAGATCTGCTCGGCCTGCACGGCCGCGATGTCGATACGGTTGTACAGCGTCTCGATGCGTTCGCCCGGCCAGCCTGGCAGGCAGGCGCGCATGTCGTCGCGCACCGCATCGGACACCCCGAGCAGCGCCAGGCGCTTGCGGAAGCAATTGGCGAACAGCTGGCGAGTACGGCGCTTGTAGTCACCAAAGGCATGGTGCACGCCGATCACCGGCAGCTGGCTGCCGAGCAGGGCGACATAGATGGGCTTGAAGCGGTGGGCGATACAGACGGCGAAATCGCGCGACGCGGCGATGCGCCGAAAGTCGGCGATGGCCTTGAGCTTCAGGCCCCGCACCTGGCGACTGGAATAGTCGAGGAAGATCACCTCGTCGGAGGCCGAACCGGCCTCGACCTCGGCGCTCGGCGCACCGGTCAGGTAGACGGTGCAGACCTTGTAACGCGTACCGGCAAACAGCGCGGCGTACTGCCGCGCGCAATCGAGGAAGGGGCCGTCGTAGCCATGACAGAACTGCAGAACCCAGCGCTCTGGCTGGCTGTGCGTTGGCAGGGCGTCGTTGAGCGTCGCCTTGGAGTGCTCATTTACCACAGTAAACTCCACTTCCTCGGCGCCGCTCGCCTAGCCCTGCGCTAGCTCGCTCAGCCAGGCGACGGCCAGCCGCCTCAGATGTTGTCATACCAGTCCTTGCCGTCCTTGACCACGAGGATGTCTTCCATGATCAGGTACTGCAGGTCGGAGCCGTAGAACATGTTCAGCGCGTCGGTCGGCGAGCAGATCATCGGCTCGCCGCGGCGGTTGAGCGAGGTGTTCAGCGACACGCCGTTGCCAGTCAGCTTTTCCAGCTCCAGCATCAGGTCGTACCAGCGCGGGTTGTACTGGCGTTCCAGCACCTGGGCGCGCGAGGTGCCGTCCTCGTGCACCACTTCGCCGACGCGCTCCTTCCACTCCTCGTTGACTTCGAAGGTGAAGGTCATGAACGGGCTCGGATGGTCGACCTTGAGCATCTTCGGCGCCACGGTGTCGAGCATCGACGGGCAGAAGGGTCTCCAGCGCTCGCGGAACTTGATCTGTTCGTTGATGCGGTCGGCCACGCCCGGCACGCTCGGGCAGCCGATGATCGAACGACCGCCAAGGGCACGCGGGCCGAACTCCATGCGACCCTGGAACCAGGCCACCGGGTTGCCGTCGACCATGATCTTGGCGATGCGCTCGGGGGTATTGTCGATGCGCTTGAACACCGGCTTGCTCGGGTGGCGAGCGCAGGCGGCGATCACGTCCTCGTTGGAGTAGGACGGACCGAGGTAGACGTGCTCCATCTTCTCCACCGGCACGCCGCGCTGGTGCGAGACGTAGGCGGCGGCACCGACGGCGGTGCCGGCATCGCCGGAGGCCGGCTGTACGAACAGTTCCTTGACGTCGTCGCGGGCGATGATCTTCTGGTTCAGCTTGACGTTAAGCGCGCAGCCGCCGGCAAAGGCAATCTTGCCGGTTTCCTTGAGGATGTCGCCGAGGTAGTACTCCATCATCTCCAGCGCCAGCTTCTCGAACAGCGCCTGCATGCTGGCGGCATAGTGGATGTACGGGTCGTCGGCGATGTCGCCCTGGCGTTTCGGCCCCAGCCACTCGATCAGCTTGGGCGAGAAGTAGTAGCCCTTGCCGTTTTCCTTGTAGCGACGGAAACCGATGACGTTGGCGTACTCGGTGTTGATGATCAGCTCGCCATTCTCGAACTTGGCCAGGCGCGAGAAATCGTACTTGGCCGCGTCGCCGTAGGGCGCCATGCCCATGACCTTGAACTCGCCGTCGAGCATCTCGAAGCCGAGGAACTCGGTGATCGCGCCGTACAGGCCGCCGAGCGAATCCGGATCGTAGAATTCCTTGATCTTGTGGATCTTGCCGTTCTCGCCCCAGCCGAAGAAGGTGGTGGCGTACTCGCCCTTGCCGTCGATGCCGAGGATCGCGGTTTTTTCCTTGAAGCCCGAGCAGTGGTAGGCGCTGGAAGCGTGGGCCAGGTGGTGCTCGACCGGCTCGATCTTGACCTTCTTCAGGTCGAAGCCGAGCTGTTCCAGGCACCACTGGATCTTCTTGTGGTAGCGCTTGTAGCGGCGATTGCCCATCAGGATGGCGTCGAGGGCGCGGTCCGGTGCGTACCAGTAACGCTTGGCGTACTGCCAGCGGGCCTTCTCGATGATGCTGATCGGCGCGAACGGAATGGCCACCACGTCGACGTCGGAGGGCTTGATCCCGGCCTGTTCCAGGCAGAACTTGGCGGACTCGTAGGGCATGCGGTTCTTCGCATGCTTGTCGCGCACGAAGCGCTCTTCCTCGACCGCCGCGATCAGTTTGCCGTCGATGTACAGGGCGGCGGACGGGTCATGGCTGAGCGCGCCGGACAGGCCGAGAATGGTCAATGCCACGGGAAAGCCTCTTTGCAGCTACGGGCGGACAACGCCGCCGGGACAGGTGGAAGGGCGAAACAGCTTTCGCCCGAACAAAGGCGGGGATTATAGCGACAGACTCCGGCCGCGGGTATCGCCGGGTGCCGACCGCGCGGTCGCGTCACAGACGCGGCAGGCGCTCATCCAGCAGGCGGTGCAGGGCGGAGTCCGCCGGCCAGTTGCGCAGGAAGCGCGCGCGGTCGCGGGCATAGGCACGGGCGAAGCCACTTTGCCCGGCGTGCTGACGCATGGCGTCGAGGTCGATCAGGCTCCAGCGGCCATCGTCCCAGAACAGGTTGTGGCCCTTGAAATCACCGTGGCTGATGCGCTCGCGGATCAGCGCGGCGAACAGCCGGTCCAGCGCCGCCAGCTCGGCTTCCGGCGGGCAGCCATCGACATGCGGCGTGAAGCGCGCGATCAGGTCCTCACCCCCGCAATACTCGGTCACCAGGTAGGCACGGCCGCGCAGCCAGCACCAGCGCCGTTCAAGCACCGCCAACGGACGCGGCGTGGCGATGCCCAGCAGCTCCAGGCGGTTGCCCTCGACCCAGCTGTGCCAGGCCCGGCTGGGGCGCCAGAAGCGCTTGAGCCAGTGCAGCCAGCTTTTGATGTTGTAGCGCTTGACCACCAGCGGCCGGCCATTCAGTTCGACCCGGGCAACGGTGGCCGCGCCGCCGGTCTTGTAGATATGCCCGGCGTCGATGCGCGCGTCGATCTGGCCCAGCAGCGGCGCCAGCTCGGCGTCCTGCTCGCGACGCACCACGCGCAGGCCGAAGGCGCCGATGCTGGCCGCGAACAGGCTGCAATCGCGGCCGACCTTCTTCAGGTAGTCGCGCAGGCGCCAGCGCCGCACCTTCGCTACTTCCTTGAGCAGCGCCTCCAGCGGCAGGGCATGCTCGCCGTTGGCCAGCAGGTAGTGCACCAGCAGCTCCTCGGTGAAGGGTTCCAGCTCGGCCGGCAGCTGGGCGAAAAACACCCCGAGGTTCTCCAGCACGCGCTGGCGCGACAGCGGCTGGCCGGCCGTCTCGACCTGCACGCCGCCGCCATCGATGACGAACAGGCGGCCGGCGTGCCGCAGCAGGTTGTCCAGGTGCAGATCGGCCTGCCACAGGCCCCTGGCATGCAGCTGGCCGATGGCATTCAGCGCCTCGCCCAGCACGGCCTGCTGCGCGTCGGACAGCAGGTCCTCGCGCTCGACGGCGCGCCAGGCATCCCACAGGCTCTCGGCACCGTCCAGGTAGTCGAACAGCAGCCAACCGCCCTGTCCGGCCACGAAGCCCTCGGCCAGCAGCTCGGGCGTGCACACCCCCTGCTCGGCCAGCAGGCGCGCACCGCACAGCTCACGCTGGAAATGCCGCTCGGCCTTGCCGCCAACCAGCAGCTTGGCCAGCACCGCACGGCCACGCCAGCGCGCCAGACCGACATAGCGCTGCCCCGGCAATACGCGCAGCAGACGCTCCAGCACCAGCGGCTCGCCGCTCAGCTGCAGCTGCAACGGCAGAACGGGCGCGCGCCCGGCAAGCTGCAGATCGGCCAGCTGCATCAACGTGACTCCTTGTGCCGGCGGCGCGCGCCAAGGCGCTGACTCCAACGTTCGACAGCGCCCGCATCACCCAGGTAGGCGACCAGCAACTGGCGCACTTCGCCCTCGCTCCAAACGCTGGCACGGCGCAGCAGCGGCTCAAGATCCTTGATCCGGTCACGCTCGCCGAGCAGCAGCGGACGTGTCTTCTCCAGGTCGATCAGCTGCGCTGCGAAGCCCTCGCCATCCTCTTTCAGGAAGATGTGCTTGGGATAAAAGCAACCGTGCACCTGTCCGGCCGCGTGTAGGCGCCGCGCCAGCTCACCACAGGCGCGCAGGATGGCGCTGCGGCGAGCGCCGTCCAGCTGTGCCCACCCCTGCAGCCAGTGCTCCAGGTCCTGCCAGCCGTCCAGCGCACGGGTCAGCAGGACGGCGCGGCGCTCGCCGGGCAGCCGGCGCTCGGCGTAGAAAGCCGCCTGCAGGGCGGGAATGCCCAGCTCGGCATAGCGGCGAATATTGCGGAACTCGCGGGCGAAGGTCGGCTCACCCAGCGGGCTTAGCAGGCTGTGGGTCAGGTGGTTGCTCTGGCGCTTGAGGTAATAGGCCGCCTCGCCCAGATCCAGGCGATACACGCTGCTCCAGCCACCGCGTTCGGTGTTGGGCTCGTCCACCGCCTCCAGCTTGAGCGCCCAGAGCGCGTCGTAGTCGGCCAGTCCGTGGCGCTCGAGGATGGCGCGATCCTCGGCGGCGATGAAATCGCTCATTCCCGGCCCTCGAAGAACTTCACAATCTGCCGAACACGGCGCTTGTCGCCGCTGGAAAGGCGCTCGCGCCCGCGGTACTGCAGGTAGAAGCGCAAACGCTGGCTGCGCGTCAGCACCTTGCTGGCCACCTTGTCCAGGCAGGCCAGATCCTTGATCACGCGGTAGCGCAGGAACGGCCCCCACCAGAAACTGCCGGTCGGGCAATCGATCAGGAACAGCGCACCGTCCTGATTGACCAGCAGGTTGCGCCACTTCAGGTCGTTATGGGCGAAATGATGGTCATGCAGGGCGCGGGTCGCCCTGGCCAGCTGGAGACTGACAGTGTTAACCCAGGCGCCATCACGCAGGCGCGGGTCGCCTTGCCTGGCCATCTCGGCCAGGTCGCAGGTGTGCTCCAGCTCGCGGGTAACCAGCGCCCCACGCACGAACGCGCCCCCCTTGCGCTCCAGACCGTAGGCGACCACGGGCGCGGTGGGAATGCCCCACTGCGCGAAGTGCTTCAGGTTCTGCCACTCGGCCTTGACCCGCGGTCGCCCGATGAAGCGGCGCAGGCCCTTGCCGGCACCCCAGTAACGCTTGACGTAGTAGCGCACGCCGTCGCGCTCGATGAGGATCACCTCGGACAGCGGGTCGGAGGTCAACTGCCGGCCCTGCAGGGCGAACACGGCCGCCAGCGAGCCCAGATCCTGGTGCAGCGCGCCGTATTCAGGCCTCAAGGTCCAGCCGGCCATCAGCGCGCCCGCCCCAGGCGCCGGGGAATCCGCCAGACCGGGATGAACGGAGACCAGACATAGCGCCCCAACAGCTTGAAGCTGGCCAGCGGCGCCAGCACCTCGTTGTGAGCGTTGAACCCCGGACGCCAGACGAAGTTGGCGTGCTTGCGGGTAATGGTGAAGCTGCGCAATCCCATCAGCGAGCCGAGATGGCCACCTCCCGAGTCATTGCTGATGACCACCGCGCAGGTCGCGAGAAAGTCCATCAGGCCGCGGACATCGGCGAAGGCGTGCACCGGGAAACCACTGTACGCGTGCCCCAGCGCCTCGCGCTCTCTGGGCATGCCGACAAACTCGACGAGCCAGCCCCGCGCGCGCAGACGCCGAGCCAGCCAGAGAAAGCCGGCCTGCGAGTAGTTCTTCTTGTCATGCGGCGTGGTCGGAAAGATCGCCACGCGCCGATGAGCGTCGGCGCAGGAGGTCGAGCACCGAAGGGGCACAGTGCCCTCGCCACGCAGGCCGAAGACACTGGCGGCATACTCGTCGATCCATTGCACCATGCTCAAGCCCGCCCGCGAACGCAGGCACAGGGCGCGGCTAGCGCCGGCGAACACATGCTCGCCGACCCGCACCTCGCGCCCGTCAATCCCCAGGCGCGGCGACAGTTTCTTCGCCGTCACGATAGCGATATTGGCCTGGGCGAGAATCTCCGGCAGGCGCGACGCATCCTGCGGAAGCGCATTGACGTAGCAGATGACCAGGTCGTTCTCGGCCGCCAGCGCCAGCAGATCGACACCCTCAGCGGACTCCACCTGCAGCCAGTCGAAGTAGTCGCGTGCCGGATACAAGGTGCCGGACACGAAACGCACCCGCGCACCCGCGCGGTGGAACAGCCAGGCCAGGTAAAGGTAGAGCGTGACATCCCCCAGAGCCGCGCACGGCACGATGGCCACACGCTTGTCGTGCCAATCCATTTGCGTCATAGCAGCATCCTGATTCACAGCGCATCCCCATAGCGCTGCTTGCGTTGGTAGAGTTTTTCCGCCTTGCGTTCCAGCCAGGCCAGCAGCCGCGCCTCGTCGCGCAGAATGTCGCGCAGCGGGCGCTGGAAGTAGGTACGCAGGAAGCGCAGCTTGTCGCGGCGCGTCAGGCCGATGTCCAGGGCGGAGAAATACAGTGCGGCCAGGTCCTTGTTGCGCCAGCGCAGGGGCACGGCGCTGCGTACCTGGGCACGGTGCAGGTCGATCACCGAGAGGCGGAAATCGTCCGCCGTGACCGCTTTGTCGGTGTGCAGCAGGAAGTGGCAGATATAGCAGTCGCGGTGATTGACCCCGGCCCGGTGCATACCGCCGACCATCTTCGCCACTTCGGCGATCAGCGCGCGCTTGAGGCGCGCTTCGGGTGGCTGCTGGGCCCAGTTCAGGGTCAGCTGCTCCAGGTCGGTGGTCGGCGCCAGCTCCTCGGTGATGATGAAGGAATGCTGCGCGGCCGGATTGCCGCCGCGCTCGCCATAGGCCACGGCGGTCATGGTCGGCACGCCAGCCTCGGTCAGGCGCTGGATCGCCCGCCATTCCTGGCCGGCGCCGAGCACCGGCAGCTTGGCGCTGAGCAGGTTCTTGACGATCTCGCCCCAGCCGATGCCGCGGTGGATCTTGACGAAGTAGCCGCGCCCGTCGACTTCGGTGCGTAGCGTGCGGCGCCCCTCCAGCTCGCGATAGACCTGGCCCTGCAGGGCCTCCACGGCGACGAAGGCATCCTGTCCAGCCCACAGGCTCTGGAACGGCTCGGCAAGCATCAGTTTCATGCGCGCTCCGCCAGGATCACGTCGGCCGCGCGCTGCGGCATGGAATAGAGGTCCGCCGTGTCGGCGAAGGCCAGGCCATTGGCACCCCACTCGGCGCGCGCCGCGTCATCGGCGAGCATCTCGGCGAGCATGCGGTTGAACATTTCCTGCTCGAACGGCGCCGGCACCACGCGCCCGGCTTCGGCCTCGGCGATGTAGTGGGCATAGCCGCAGACGGCGCTGACCAGCACCGGCAGGCCGGAGACCAGGGCCTCCAGTAGCACGGTACCGGTATTCTCGTTGTAGGCCGGATGAACCAGCAGGTCGGCGCCGAGCAGGAAGCGCGGGATGTCGCTGCGCCCCTTGAGAATCTGCACCTGATCGCTCAACCCCAGCGCCTTGACCTGCAGCAGGAAGGGCTTGGGGTCATCCTGGCCGATGGCGATCAGGCGGGTACGCTTTTTCAGCTCGCGCGGCAGCGCGGCCAGGGCCTTGAGGCTGCGGTCCAGGCCCTTGGTCTTGAAGCCGGAGCCGATCTGCACCAGCAGCAGGTCGTCGTCGGCCAGCTGAAACTCGCGGCGGAACTCGGCGCGGATCTCGCCGGCATTGGCCGGCGCACGGCGATCGGCGGCAATACCCGGCGGCAGCAGATGGAAGCGCGCCTCCGGGGTCTGGTAGTGCTTGATGAACAGCGGCTGCTGCACTTCGGAGATCATCAGGATCTCGGTCTTCGACTCCGGGGCGAACACCGCCCGCTCGTAGTCGGCGAAATGCTTGTAGCGGCCCCAGCGCTTGTAGATCGGCGCGCGCAGGGTCTGCGCCTTGTCCTCGTAGCAGCCGTCGGCGGCGTAGTAGACGTCGAGACCCGGCATCTTGTTGAAGCCCACCACCCGGTCCACCGGGTCGCGCGCCAGGTCGGCAGCCAGCCAGGCACTGAACTTTTCGTTGCGGTGATGGTTGAAGAACGCCTTGATCGGCGCCACCCGCACGTCGAAACCGACGGGCACCTCGCCCTCCCAGATCGGTGTGTAGACGCGGATGGCATGCCCCCGCGCCTGGCACTCCAGGGCGATACGCATGAAGTCGCGTTGCAGGCCGCCAAAGGGGAAGTACTTGTAGAGCACGAAGGCCAGTTGCATCACACCGCCTCCTGCTGCGCCAGCAGCATGGCGTTCAGCGCATCGCCGACGCGCTGGGCGTCGAGGCCGTCGAAGCAGGGCTTGTGGCGATCGCCCTGGCCGGCGCCCGGCCCGGTGGCGCACAGGTGCACCTGGCCGCGCCCATAGGCGCCGACCTTGCCTGGCAGGGTCGGGCCGTACAGGGAGATGGTCGGCACATCGAGCGCCGCCGCCAGGTGGCCGAGGCCGGTGTCCACGGCCACGCAGGCAGTAGCGCCGGCGATCACCTTGGCCACGCCGGCCAGGTTGAGTTTGGGCAACACGGCGGCGTTGTCGATGCCGGCGACGATGCGCTGGGCGCGCTCACGCTCGGTCTCGTTGCCCCAGGGCAGGCGGATGGCCCAACCTTGTCCAGCCATGCGCTCGGCCAGCGCGCGCCAGTCGGCCTCAGGCCAGTGCTTGCTGGCCCATGTGGTGCCATGCAGGAACAGCAGGTAGGGCTGGGCGGACGCATCGGCCATGGCCGTGCGATCCAGACCATAGTCGCCGATCATCTGCTGCGGCAGCTCGTAGCCCAGCGCCTGGGCGAACAGCTGACGGGTGCGCTCCAGGGCATGCTGCTCCCTGGGCACCGCGTACAGGCGGTCGTAGAAGCGGCAGGCCAGCGGCTCGCGCGCCGAATCGCGGTCCAGGCCGGCCACCGGCGCATTGCTGTAACGGGTCAGCACGGCACTCTTGAACAGACCCTGGGCATCGATCACCAGGTCGTAGTCGACCTCGCCCAGGCGCTGTTTGAAGCGTTTCCACTCGCCGCTTTTCCAGGTCTGCAGCAGGTGCTTGCGCCAGCGGCGGATGGCCACCGGGATCACCTGCGCCACGGCCGGGTGCCAGGCAGGAATCTCGGCGAAGCCCTCTTCCACCACCCAGTCGAACTGGATGCCGGGAATGGCCCGCGCCGCATCGGTGAGCGCTGGCAGGGTATGAATCACATCGCCCAGCGAAGAAGTCTTGATCAGCAGTACCCGCATAGAGGTCGTGCTCACGACAAATGACACGCCGCGTTGGCGCTGTGAGTGCGCCAGGCTAGGCGCGGGACGCAGGCGATGGTCATTCCCTCGGCAAGTCCCGCAACAACGCATGGCACACTCACAGCGCCAACCCGAAGGGCCGTGCCCCGGGGAGCGCAATCCAGCGTCATTCGTCGCTCATTTGGAATAACCAAACTTCTCTCCTCATTCCTAGACTTGCGCTCCCCGGGGCGACGGCGCGGCGCGTCATTTATCGCGAGCACGACCTACACCTCGACCGGGTCGGCGACCAGGCGGTCCAGCGCCTCGATCACCGGGCGCGGCTTGAGCTCGCGCAGGCAGTTGTAGTGACCGAAGCGGCAGGTACGCTCGAAGCAGGGGCTGCAATCGAGGCCCAGGCGGACGATCTCCACCTGGTCGGCCAGCGGCGGGGTGAACTGCGGCGAGGTCGAGCCGTACACCGCCACCAGCGGGCGATTCAGCGCAGCGGCCACGTGCATCAGGCCGGAGTCGTTGGACACCACGGCGGTGGCAGCAGAGAGCAGGTCGATGGCCTCGGCCAGGCTGGTCTCGCCGGCCAGGTTCACGCTTTCTTCGCGCAACCCCGGGATCAGGCGCTCGCGGATCGCCTCGCAGCCGGGGTGGTCATTCTTCGAGCCGAACATCCACACCTGCCAGCCGGCGCGGATCTTGATCTCGGCGACCTTGGCGTAGTGCTCCACCGGCCAGCGCTTGGCCTCGCCGAACTCGGCACCAGGGCACAGGGCCAGCACCGGGCGATCCAGGCTCAGGCCGAACTTGGCCAGGGCGGCGGCGCGGCAGGCCTCGTCGATCACCAGGCGCGGCTGCGGGTAGGGCTTGGGAAGCTCGGCGCCCGCTTCATAAGCCAGCGCCATGAAGCGCTCGATCATCAGCGGCAGGCGCTCCTTGTCGAGCTTGCGGATGTCGTTGAGCAGGCCATAGCGCATCTCGCCCTTCCAGCCGGTGCGCGTGGGCACCTTGGCAAAGAACGGCACCAGCGCGGATTTCAGCGAGTTGGGCAGCAGGATCGCCTGATCATACTGGCCGGCCAGCGACTGGCCGATGCGCCGGCGGGTGGCGAGGTCGAGCACGCCATGGCCGAGCGGGAAGCTCAGCGCCGCGCGCACTTCGGGCATGCGTTCGAGGATCGGCCGACTCCACTCGGGCGCCAGCACGTCGATCTCGCAGCCGGGATGGCGCTGCTTGAGGCAGACGAACAGGGTCTGCGCCATCACCATGTCACCGACCCAGCTGGGCCCCACGATCAGTATTTTCATGCTCTTTCCAGAAACGACCGAGGAGGCTCAGGGCCTACCTAGGATCTGCTGCGCGTCGGTCATGCGTCGTTGGAAGAGGGCCTCGGGTGCTCATTTACCCTGTGTAAACTCCGCGCCCTCGGCCCTCTTCCGCCTAGCCCGTCCCTAGCTCGCAAGATCCTAGGCAGGCCCTTGGAGCCTCCCCGTCATGTCCCTTGACGACTGCCTTACTTAACCAGCGTGCGCCACTCGGCGTGGGCGCTGGTCTTGCCGGTGACCAGGTCGAAGTAGGCCTTTTGCAGCTTCTCGGTGACCGGGCCGCGACGACCGGCGCCGATCTGGCGGCCATCCACTTCGCGGATCGGCGTGACTTCGGCGGCGGTGCCGGTGAAGAAGGCCTCGTCGGCGATGTACACCTCGTCGCGGGTGATGCGCTTCTCCACCACCTTGATGCCGTGCTCGGCAGCCAAAGTCAAAATGGTGCTGCGCGTGATGCCGTTCAGGCAGGAGGTCACTTCCGGGGTGTACACCACGCCGTCCTTGACCAGGAAGATGTTCTCGCCGGAGCCTTCGGCCACGTAGCCTTCCGGGTCCAGCAGCATGGCCTCGTCAGCGCCGCCGGAGATGGCTTCCTGCAGGGCCAGCATCGAGTTGATGTAGTTGCCGTTGGCCTTGGCGCGGGTCATGGAGATGTTGACGTGGTGGCGGGTATAGGAGCTGGTGCGCACCTTGATGCCGCTCTGCAGCGCTTCCTCGCCCATGTAGGCGCCCCAGTTCCAGGCGGCGACGATCACGTGCACCTTGAGGCCCGAGGCGCGCAGGCCCATGCCTTCGCTGCCGAAGAACACCATCGGACGCAGGTAGGCGCTTTCCAGGCCGTTCTCACGGACCGCGGCGCGCTGCGCCTCGTTGATCTCTTCCTTGGAGAAGGGGATCTGCATGTTGAAGATGTGCGCCGAGTCGAACAGGCGATCGGTGTGCGCCTGCAGGCGGAAGATGGCGGTGCCGTCCGGGGTGTTGTAGGCACGCACGCCCTCGAACACGCCCATGCCGTAGTGCAGGGTGTGGGTCAGTACGTGGGTGGTGGCGTCGCGCCACTGCACCAGCTCGCCGTCGTACCAGATCACGCCATCACGGTCGGACATCGACATCTTTGCCACTCCTCAGGATTCGTTTCGTTCAGTTCAGGCCCAGCTCGCGCCACAGGCGCATCACGCTGCGCCGCTCCTCGGCGAACTGGTCGCCACCGACCTTGCCCGGCTGCTTCTGCAACGCCTGCCGGTGGGCGGCGGAGCGGTAGGCCTTGTAGGCCTCCTGCAGCAGCTCGACGTCCGCGGCGGGCAGCAGCCCGACATCGCGCAGGCCATCGAGAATGCGGATGTTGTCGGTGTAGCGGTGCAGCTCCGGATGCTGCCCCGACCACGCCAGGGCCGCGTATTGCACCATAAATTCAATATCGACGATACCTCCGGCGTCCTGCTTCAGATCGAAGGAAGTCGCCGCATCGAAGGCGTTCGCCCCAGTGCCGGCGGCGGTTTCGCGGCTGCCCAGGTTGTCGCGCATCTTGGCGCGCATCTCGCTGACCTCGGCCTGCAGCTTGGGCAGATCGCGCGAACGTTCGAGAATGGTCGCACGCACCCGCTCGAAGCCTTCGGCCACCCGGGCGCAGCCGGTCAGCACGCGAGCACGCACCAGCGCCTGGTGCTCCCAGGTCCAGGCTTCGTTCTTCTGGTAGCGCTGGAAGGCGGCCAGCGAGCTGACCAGCAGGCCCGCCGCCCCCGAGGGCCGCAGGCGCATATCCACCTCGTAGAGCTGGCCGGAGGTGGTCTGGGTGGTCAGCAGGTGAATGATGCGCTGGCCCAGGCGGGCGAAGAACTGTGCGCCGTCGATAGGCTTGGCGCCATCGGTCTCGGCCTGCGAGTCGCCGTCGTGGATAAATACCAGGTCCAGGTCCGAACCATGGCCAAACTCCAGGCCGCCGACCTTGCCGTAGCCGACGATGATGAAGTCCGGATCGCACAGGCTGCCGTCGGCACGCCGCGGATTGCCGTATTTGGCCACGGTCTGGCGCCAGGCCAGGGCCAGCACCTGGTCGAGGATGGCCTCGGCCAGCCAGGTCAGGTAATCCGAGACCTTCATCAGCGGCAGGGTGCCGGCGATCTCCGACGCTGCCACGCGCAGGCCGTGCGCCAGCTTGAAGTGGCGCAGGGCCTCCATCTGCTGTTCCAGGTCGTCCTCGGGAATGCGCGTCAGCCGTTCGCGCAGTTCGGCCGCCAGCTCCGGCGCCAGCGGCGGCTTGAACAGGCGTCCCTCGTTGAGCAGTTCGTCGAGCAGCAGCGGGAAGCGGGTGATCTGCTCGGCGATCCACGGGCTGGCCGCACACAGCGTCATCAGCCGCTGCAGGGCGCCGGGATTCTCCGTGAGCAGTACCAGGTAGGCCGAACGCCGCGCCACCGCCTCCACCAGCGGCAACACGCGCTCCAGCACCAGGTCCGGATCGGCGTGCTCCACCGCCTGCGCCAGCAGGCGCGGCACGAAGGCATCCAGGCGCTCGCGCCCGAGGCGCTGCATGGTGCGTACCTGATTGCCGCCGCGCAGGTCGATCAGGCGTTTGAGGGCGGCCGACGGTTCGCGGAAGCCGGCCTCGGCCAGCTGGCGCTCGGCCATGTCCGGCTCCAGCGCCTCTTCCCACAGCGGCAGCCACTCGCCGCCGACGCAGGTTTCCGCCTCGCCACCCTCCTCCTCGTCCGGGTCGGCGATGACCTGGCGGAAATGCCACTCGATGCGTCCGCGCCAGTACATCAGGCGCTCATGGAAGCTCGCCCAGTCGGCAAAGCCCATGATGCAGGCCACCCGCGCGCGGTCGAGGTCGTTGTCCGGCAGCATCTGCGTCTGGCGGTCGCCAATGGCCTGCAGGGCGTGCTCGGTGTAGCGCAGGAACTCGTAACCTTCCTTCATCTCGGCGATGATCGGCGGCGGCAGGTAGCCCTGACCCTCCAGGGTATCCAGCACCTTGAGCAGCGGCCGCTGCTGCAGGCTGAGATCACGACCGCCGTGGATCAGCTGGAAGGCCTGGGCGATGAATTCCACCTCGCGGATGCCACCGGAGCCGAGCTTGACGTTGTCGCTCATGCCCTTGCGCCGCACTTCCTGCTGGATCAGCTGCTTCATGGCGCGCAGCGCCTCGATCGCGGAGAAATCCAGGTAGCGGCGATAGACGAAGGGCCGCAGCATCTCCAGCAGCTGCTTGCCGGCGACCTGGTCGCCGCCGACCACGCGCGCCTTGATCATGGCGTAGCGCTCCCAGTCGCGCCCCTGGTCCTGGTAGTACTGCTCCAGCGCGTTGAAACTGAGCACCAGAGCGCCAGCCGAGCCATAGGGGCGCAGGCGCATGTCGACGCGGAACACGAAACCCTCGACGGTGATGGCGTCCAGCGCCTTGATCAACCGCTGCCCCAGGCGGATGAAGAACTCCTGGTTGTCCAGCGAGCGCTTCACGCCCTCCGTCTCGCCGCCCTCGGAGTAGCCGAAGATCAGGTCGATGTCCGACGACAGGTTGAGCTCATGGGCGCCGAGCTTGCCCATGCCGAGGATCACCAGATGCTGCGGCTGGCCGCTGCGGTGGCCGATCGGCGTACCGAACTGCTCGCAGTGGCGCGGGTAGAGCCACTGGTAAGCGCCGTCGATGCAGGCATCGGCCAGGTCGGAAAGGTCGCCACAGGTCTCGGCCAGACAGGCCAGACGGTTCAGGTCGCGCCAGATGATGCGCACCTGCTGGCGGTTGCGGAAACGGCGCAGGCGGCGGCCCAGCTCGTCCTCGTCGGGACAGTCGGCCAGCAGGGCCTGCAGCTGCCCGCGCAGCTCGCCGGCGGCGAAACGACGCTCCAGATCGCCACTCTCGCCCAGCTCGGCCAGCAGCTGCGGGTCACGCACGACCTGTTCGTGAACGAAGTCGCTGAGCGCACAGCTGCGCCGCAACGCCTGCACGCGCTCAGCCGGCCAGGCGGTGGGCAGCAGGGCCGAAGCACGTTCGGCAAGAGACAGCAAAGGGGCCGGCAGGGCGGCCAGTGGCGGCAGGCTCATGGTCTATCCTTGGGACGGGCAGCCTGCCCCGAATTCACCCAGGCGCCGCTGCCCTTCCAGAGAAAACTGTAGTTTTACTACTAAAGAATGTGTCCCGGACTCTACAGGCGGCATCGAAAATGTAGTAAAACTACAAAAGCGACCGCGAGCACAGCGGTCGACCACGACTTCACGTAGCCCGCCCAAAAAGCGTGCACGAGCCCAGGCCTCCGATTCTGGAAGCCTTTCCGCCCTGGAGCAAGCCATGCAAGACCTCGATCCCGTCGAAACCCAGGAATGGCTGGACGCCCTCGAGTCCGTCCTCGACAAGGAGGGTGAAGACCGCGCCCACTACCTGCTGACCCGCATGGGCGAACTGGCCACCCGTAGCGGCACCCAGCTGCCCTATGCGATCACCACGCCCTACCGCAACAGCATCCCGGTCGGCCATGAGGCCCGCATGCCGGGCGACCTGTTCATGGAGCGGCGGATCCGCTCGCTGGTGCGCTGGAACGCGCTGGCCATGGTGATGCGTACCAACCTGCAGGACCCCGACCTGGGCGGTCACATCTCCAGCTTTGCCTCCAGCGCGACCCTCTACGACATCGGCTTTAACTACTTCTTCCAGGCGCCGACCGAAGAGCACGGCGGCGACCTGATCTTCTTCCAGGGCCATGCCAGCCCCGGCATCTACGCCCGTGCCTTCCTCGAAGGCCGCATCAGCGAGGAGCAGATGAACAACTTCCGTCGCGAAGTCGACGGCAAGGGTCTGTCCTCCTACCCGCACCCCTGGCTGATGCCGGACTTCTGGCAGTTCCCCACCGTATCAATGGGCCTAGGCCCGATCCAGGCGATCTACCAGGCGCGCTTCATGAAGTACCTGGAGAGCCGCGGCTACATCCCCGCCGGCAAGCAGAAGGTCTGGTGCTTCATGGGCGACGGCGAGTGCGACGAGCCGGAGTCCCTCGGCGCCATCTCCCTGGCCGGCCGCGAGAAGCTGGACAACCTGATCTTCGTCATCAACTGCAACCTGCAGCGCCTGGACGGTCCGGTGCGCGGCAACGGCAAGATCATCCAGGAACTGGAAGGCGTGTTCCGTGGCGCCGAGTGGAACGTCAACAAGGTGGTCTGGGGCCGCTTCTGGGACCCGCTGCTGGCCAAGGACAAAGACGGCCTGCTGCAGCGCCGCATGGACGAAGTGGTCGATGGCGAGTACCAGAACTACAAGGCCAAGGACGGGGCCTACGTGCGAGAGCACTTCTTCAACAGCCCCGAGCTGAAGGAGATGGTCAAGGATCTCTCCGACCAGGAAATCTGGAACCTCAACCGCGGCGGCCACGACCCGTACAAGATGTACGCGGCCTACCACCAGGCGGTGAACCACAAAGGCCAGCCGACCGTGGTCCTGGCCAAGACCATCAAGGGCTACGGCACCGGCGCCGGTGAAGCGAAGAACACCGCGCACAACACCAAGAAAGTCGATATCGACAGCCTGAAGAAATTCCGCGACCGCTTCGACATCCCGGTCAAGGACGACGAACTGGAGAGCCTGCCCTTCGTCAAGGCCGAGCCAGGCAGCCCGGAATACAAGTACCTGCACGAGCGCCGCGCGGCCCTTGGCGGCTTCGTGCCGCAGCGCCGCACGCAGAGCTTCAGCATTCCGACCCCGCCGCTGGAGACCCTCAAGGCCATCCTCGACGGCACCGGCGACCGCGACATCTCCACCACCATGGCCTTCGTGCGCATCCTCTCGCAGCTGGTCAAGGACAAGGACCTGGGTGCGCGCATCGTGCCCATCGTGCCGGACGAGGCGCGCACCTTCGGCATGGAAGGCATGTTCCGCCAGCTCGGCATCTACTCCTCGGTCGGCCAGCTGTATGAGCCGGTCGACAAGGACCAGGTGATGTTCTACCGCGAGGACAAGAAGGGCCAGATCCTCGAGGAAGGCATCAACGAGGCCGGCGCCATGTCCAGCTGGATCGCCGCCGGTACTTCCTACTCCACGCACAACCAGCCGATGCTGCCGTTCTACATCTTCTACTCGATGTTCGGCTTCCAGCGCATCGGCGACCTGGCCTGGGCCGCCGGCGACAGCCGTGCCCGTGGCTTCCTGATCGGCGGTACCGCCGGCCGCACCACGCTGAACGGCGAGGGCCTGCAGCACGAGGACGGCCACAGCCACATCATGGCCGCGACCATCCCCAACTGCCGCACCTACGACCCGACCTACGGCTACGAGCTGGCGGTGATCATCCGCCACGGCATCAAGGAGATGATCGAGGAGCAGCAGAACGTCTTCTACTACATCACCGTGATGAACGAGTCCTACCAGCAGCCGGCCCTGCCGGCCGGTACCGAGGACGGCATCATCAAGGGCATGTACCTGCTCGAGGAAGACAAGAAGGAAGCCGCCCACCACGTACAACTGCTGGGCTCCGGCACCATCCTGCGCGAAGTGCGCGAGGCGGCGAAGATCCTCCGCGACGAGTTCAACATCGGCTCGGACGTGTGGAGCGTCACCAGCTTCAACGAACTGCGCCGCGACGGCCTGGCCGTGGAGCGCTGGAACCGCCTGCATCCGGGGCAGAAGCCCAGGCAGGCGTTCATCCAGGAATGCCTCAGCGGGCGCAAGGGTCCGGTGGTTGCCTCGACCGACTACATGAAGCTGTTCGCCGAGCAGGTGCGCCAGTGGGTACCCAGCAAGGAGTACAAGGTGCTCGGCACCGACGGCTTCGGCCGCAGCGACAGCCGCAAGAAGCTGCGTCACTTCTTCGAGGTAGACCGTTACTGGGTGGTCCTGGCCGCGCTCGAAGCGCTGGTCGACCGTGGCGAGATCGAAGCCAAGGTGCTGGCCGATGCCATCGCCAAGTTCGGCATCGACCCTGAAAAAGCCAATCCCCTGGACTGCTGAGGAGACGTATTGTGAGCGAGTTGATTCGCGTACCCGACCTCGGCGGTGAAGGCGAGGTCATTGAACTGCTGGTCAAGGTCGGCGACCGCGTCGAGGCCGAGCAGAGCGTCCTGACCCTGGAGTCCGACAAGGCCTCCATGGAAGTCCCCGTGCCCAAGGCCGGGGTGATCAAGGAACTGAAGGTCAAGCTAGGCGACCGCCTCAAGGAAGGCGACGAACTGCTGGTGCTGGAAGTCGAGGGCGCGGCCCCCACCGCCGAGCCCGTCGCGGCTGCCGTCGCCGCCGAGGCGCCCAAGGCTGCCGAAGCGCCGCTCGCTGTAGCGCCGGCAGCGGCCCCCGCCGCCGCCAGCGTGCAGGACGTGCACGTGCCGGATATCGGCACCAGTGGCAAGGTCAAGGTCATCGAGGTGCTGGTCAAGGCCGGCGACAGCATCGAAGCCGACCAGTCGCTGATCACACTGGAGTCGGACAAGGCCAGCATGGAAATCCCCGCGCCGGCCGCCGGCGTGGTGGAGGAAGTCGTGGTCAAGCTGGACGCCGAAGTCGGCACCGGCGACCTGATCCTCAAGCTGCGCGTGGCAGGCGGCGCCAACGAGGCTGCTGCAGCCCCTGCGGCCGCCCTGGCACCTACAAGCGAACCGGTGCATCGCACCCCGCCGGGCGCCAAGCCCGAGGTGGCCGCCGAGGTTAGCGCCATCGCCGCCCTGGCCGCCGCGGCCGCCGCCGTGACGCCGCCCGTGCGTGACGGCAGCAAGGTGCACGCCGGCCCGGCGGTGCGCATGACCGCCCGCGAGTTCGGCGTCGACCTGGCCGCCGTACCAGGCACCGGCCCGAAAGGCCGCATCCTCAAGGAAGACGTGCAGAACTACGTCAAGGCCATGCTGCAGAAGGCCAAGGACGCCCCGGCCGCCGGTGCCACCGGCGGTGCCGGCATCCCGCCGATCCCGGAGGTGGATTTCAGCAAGTTCGGCCCGGTCGAAGAAGTGCCGATGACCCGCCTGATGCAGGTCGGCGCCGCCAACCTGCACCGCAGCTGGCTCAACGTGCCGCACGTGACCCAGTTCGACAGCGCCGATATCACCGAGCTGGAAGCCTTCCGCGTGGCGCAGAAGGCGGTGGCCGAGAAGGCCGGGGTCAAACTCACCGTGCTGCCCCTGCTGCTCAAGGCCTGCGCCCACCTGCTCAAAGAGCTGCCGGACTTCAACAGCTCGCTGGCCCCGTCCGGCAAGGCACTGATCCGCAAGAAGTACGTGCACATCGGCTTCGCCGTGGACACCCCGGACGGTCTGCTGGTCCCGGTGATCCGCGACGTCGACCAGAAGAGCCTGCTGCAGCTGGCCGCCGAGGCCGCCGAGCTGGCGGAGAAGGCGCGCACCAAGAAGCTGTCACCGGATGCCATGCAGGGCGCCTGCTTCACCATCTCCAGCCTCGGCCACATTGGCGGCACCGGCTTCACGCCGATCGTCAACGCGCCGGAAGTGGCGATTCTCGGGGTGAGCAAGGCGACCATGCAGCCGGTGTGGGACGGCAAGGCCTTCCAGCCGCGCCTGATGCTGCCCCTGTCGCTGTCCTACGACCACCGGGTGATCAACGGTGCCGCCGCCGCGCGCTTCACCAAGCGCCTGGGCGACGTGCTGGGTGATATCCGCACCCTGCTGCTGTAACGAACCAAGCTGTGCTTTGGAGGCATCGACGCCTCTCCCCCTCGGCCCCGCCATCTGGCGGGGCTTTTTTATCGGCAAAGAAAAGCCCCGCCATGGCAGTAAGGCTGTTCACGTAGAGAGTGCTCGATTAGCTCCCCTCTCCCATTCATGGGAGAGGGGCTGGGGGAGAGGGCCGAAAGTGCTGCGAAGCGGCTGCGCCCCTTCTCCCTAACCCTCCCCCCAGTGGGGAGAGGGGACTGGATCGCGCAGGTCATGGCCTATGTGAGCAGCATTACTGCCGTAGCGGGGCTCTGCCATGCCGGCCCGCCGCTCAGTTGCGCTGCAGATTGCGGATCAGGAAGCTGATTGCCTTGGCCAGGTCGGCCGCGCCCTGATGGTCGCGCAGCACCGTGATCCAGGGGCTGCCGTCGGCCGGATTGTTGAGTACGCAGGAGATGCCACTGGTCGGGCAGTCGTAGTGGATGTAAGGGTCGAGGCCGAACACCGACAGGCGCTGGTTGCTCACCGCCAGGCTATTGGTCTGTTCGGCGCGGGTCTCCTGGCGCACCAGCAGTTCACCGGGGCCCGAGACGCTCAGCTGGTAGCGCAGGTCGCTGCGCTGTGCCGGGGCCTTGCCCAGCTGGTAGCCGGCACGCAGTGCATAGGTGTCGAGCAGCGCATTGCTGTGCGCCAGCAGCGCCTTGCGCTCGTCCTTGGTCAGATACAGGCGTTTGAGCTCGGCCAGGTAGCGCGCCTGCTCCTCACCGCTCAGCTGGGCCTCGCTGGCCTGCGCCGGGGCTCCGGCACCCAGGCTCAGCATCAGCAACAACCCGCTCAGTCTTCTTGTCAGTCCCTGCCGCATGATGCACCCTTGATTGACGTTGGTAGATGTAGCAGCCCTTAGCCTGCCCTCAGCGGCAGCATACTGGAAGCCCGTGGTTCGATGAAAAGCCATCCCGATGCCGCCAGCCGTTCGGCGGCCGAGGTTGTGACGCAGTTGCCTGTACCGTCACGCCTGGGCATGTTGCGCTTCGAACGCCTCAACGAGCCCAGCTGGAGTCTGCTGTTCCTCGACCCAACCTGCGAGCGCCAGCTCGGCGTCAGCGCGGGCGAACTCTGCGCCCTGCTCGATTGCCCCTATGCCAGCCTGATGGAGCCCGAAGCGCGCTATCAGCTGCACGACGACATCCAGCGCCAGCTGGCCAGCACCCAGCACTACTCGGTGCGTTACCGCCTGCACACGCCCAACGGCGCCCTGCACCTGCTGGAGATCGGCGAAAGCTTCCAGCAGCGCGGGCGCTTTTTGCTGCGCGGCTATCTACTGGTCACGGCCGAGGCCGGCGAAACCCTGGCCGATCAGCGCCTGCTGGAGCTGGAAGAACAGAACAGCAGGCTGCAGACCTCGCTGGAGCTGTACCAGCACGCCCAGGAAGAACATCTGCAGCACCTGATCCGCTCGCGCGCCCAGCAGAGTCTGATCGTACGCCTGGCGCGGCATCGCTACAGCGCGCTGGACCCGCTCAAGGAAGCCGCCGAGCTGATTACCCAGGCGGCCTGCGAAACCTACGACGTGGCCCGCGCCAGCATCTGGCACCTGATCGGCGATCATCTGGAACCGGTGGCCATGTACCGCCGCGACATCGACCGACACGAGCTGCCGGCGCCCATGGATGCCAGTCGCTTTCCGCGCTACCTGGAAGCGCTGCACAGCGGTCGCGCCATCGACGCGCACAACGCCCAGCGCGACCCGCGCACCAGCGAGCTGGCGCACAGCTACCTCAAGCCGCTGGGCATCAGCGCACTGCTCGATGCCAGCATCCGCCTCGGCGGTGAAGTGGTCGCGGTGCTGTGCCTGGAGCACATCGGCCCGGCGCGCACCTGGCAGGCCGACGAGATCGCCTTCGCCGGCGAACTGGCCGACCAGTTCGCCCAGGTCATGAGCAACCAGCAAAGGCGCGACGCCACCAGCGCATTGTTCCTGTTCCAGCGCGCCGTGGAGCAGAGCGCCAGCGCCTTCCTGCTGTTCGACCGCGACGGCCTGGTGCAGTACGTCAACCCGAGCTTCACCGCCATCACCCAGTACGGCGCCGAGGAAGTGCAGGGCCGGCGCATCTCGCAGCTACCGGCACTGGAGAACCTCGGTGACCTGCTGTTCGACGCGCAGAGCGGCCTGAGCGAACGCAACAGCTGGCAGGGCGAGTTTCGCAGCCGGCGCAAGAACCTGGAACCGTACTGGGGCCAGTTGTCGATCTCCAAGGTGTACAACGACGATGGCGAGCTGACTCACTACATCGGCATCTATGAAGACATCACCCAGAGCAAGCTGGCCCAACAACGCATCGAGCGCCTGGCCTACAGCGACAACCTCACCGGCCTGGGCAACCGCCCCTACTTCATCCGCTGCCTAGAGGAGCGCTTCGCCCGCCGCGATGGCCGAGCCTTCAGCCTGCTGCTGGTGGATATCGACAACTTCAAACGAATCAACGACAGCCTCGGTCATCAGACCGGTGACAAGCTGCTGGCCAATCTGGCGCGGCGCCTGCGCAACAGCCTGGGACAGAACACCAGCCTGGCGCGCTTTGCCAGCAACGAGTTCGCCGTACTGCTGGACGGAGCCGAGGAGCAGGCCGGCCTGAAGCTGGCCCAGGAGCTGCTGGCGACCCTGGACAAGCCGCTGTTCGTCGACAACCAACTGATCAGCGTCACCGGCTCGGTCGGCCTGGCCTGTGCGCCGCGCCATGGCGATGACCCGCACGTGCTGATGAAGCACGCGGGGCTGGCTCTGCACAAGGCCAAGGCCAACGGCAAGCATCAGGTCCAGCTGTTCACCGAGGCCCTCAACGAAGAGGCCAACTACAAGCTGTTCGTCGAGAACAACCTGCGCCGCGCCCTGACCCAGAACGAGCTGGAGGTCTACTACCAGCCCAAGCTGTGTCTGAAGAGCGGCCAGCTGGTGGGACTGGAGGCGCTGCTGCGCTGGCACCACCCGGAAAAGGGCATGATCAGCCCGGAGCAGTTCATCAGCGTGGCCGAGGAAACCGGCCTGATCATCCCCATCGGCAAATGGGTAGTACGCCAGGCCTGTCGCGCCAGCCTGGAACTGGCCGCCCTCGGCATGGGCCAGATCCAGGTGGCGATCAACCTGTCGGCCAAGCAGTTCACCGACCCCGATCTGGTCGGCTCGATCGCCACCATCCTCGCCGAGGAACAGCTGCCCGCACACCTGCTGGAGGTAGAGCTGACCGAAAGCCTGCTGCTGGAGGGCAACGCCGACACCCGTCAGCAGGTGGCGCGCCTCAAGGCTCTCGGCCTGACCCTGGCGATGGACGACTTCGGCACCGGCTACTCCTCGCTGAGCTACCTGAAGAAGTTCCCGATCGACGTGATCAAGATCGACCGCAGCTTCATCAAGGACATCCCGGAGAACGAGGACGACATGGAGATCACCTCGGCGGTGATCGCCATGGCCCACAACCTCAAGCTCAAGGTGGTCGCCGAAGGCATCGAGACCGCCGCCCAGCTTGGCTTCCTCCGTCGCCAGCAGTGCGACGTCGGCCAGGGTTACCTGTTCGACCGGCCGATACCCGGCCGCGACCTGGTGGGCAGCCTGCGCCGCTATCCCTGCCGCGGCGCCTGACCCTCCACTCTCCCACCGGGAGAGGGGCCGGGGGTGAGGGCGCTGTAATATGCACTCAGTTTCGGCGTCTACCGATAACCCCAAAGGGGTAAGCTATCTCCACCTTCACCGCCACCACGGGGAACAGATCATGGTCCTGCGCTCGCAAATCCTCGCCCATAAGCTCGAACTGCCCAGCGCCGAGCAGGCCCTGCCGGGCCGCGCCGCGCGCATGGCGGTGCCTGCCGCCCATTATGTCAACGGCAACCCGCTGCAGAGCCCCTTCCCCGCCGGCCTGCAGCAGGCCGTGTTCGCCCTCGGCTGCTTCTGGGGTGCCGAGCGGCGCTTCTGGCAGCAGCCGGGCGTATGGAGCACTGCCGTCGGCTATGCCGGCGGCCACACGCCCAACCCGACCTACGAGGAAGTCTGCTCCGGCCTGACTGGCCATACCGAGGTGGTGCTGGTGGTGTTCGACCCGCAGCAAACCTCCTACGAGCAACTGCTGAAAGTCTTCTGGGAAGCGCACAACCCGACCCAGGGCATGCGCCAGGGTAACGATATCGGCACCCAGTACCGCTCGGCCATCTACTGCATGGATGACGCTCAGCTGCAGGCCGCCCTGGCCAGCCAGGCGCAGTTCCAGCTGGAACTGGAGAAGGCCGGTTTCGGCGCCATCACCACCGAGATCACCGCGGCCCCGCCCTTCTACTACGCTGAGGCCTATCACCAGCAGTACCTGGCGAAGAATCCCGGCGGTTACTGCGGCCTCGGCGGCACCGGCGTGTGCCTGCCAGGCTGAAGAAGCTCAAGGAGCCCGACCATGGAACTCAGCCCCCGGCAGATCTCCAGCCAGGCCGCCGCCCAGGCGTCGGCTCTGGCCTCACTGATGCTGCTGCGCAAGACCCTGGAGCTGCAGGCTGCCAGCACCGCCAACCTGATGCAGACCGTGGCACCCAGCGCGCCCGCGAGCAATCCGGCAAACCTGGGCAACAGCATCGATGTGATGGTCTGAGGCCAACCATCTAGCCGGCGACCTCCACCGTACCCCCTGCCTGCGCGACAGGCTTCCAGTCCTTCAGCAGCTTGCCCACCTTGTAGCCCCGCCAACCCAGCATGCGCGTGGCCGTCAGCACGCCGGCCATCAGCGCGCCGCCGACGCCGGCGGTGACGGTATCGGCACCGGTCAGGTAGAGGCCCTTGATCGGCGTCTGGCTGTGGATCCAGTGCTGGTCGAAGCGCTGCACCGTGTGGTCGATTCCGTAGATCTCGCCCTGCTCGTTCCACTGGAACCACTCGGTGGACAGCGGCGTGGCCAGCTCGCAGAAATCCAGCGCGCCGCGCAGCTGCGGCTGGTGCCGGTAGAGGGTCTCCAGCAGTTGCTCGGTGAGCTGAGCCTTGAAGGCCTCGTAGTCGGCGCCGCGCTTGCCCCAGGTACTGCCCTTCCAGGGCGCGAACCACTGCGGCAGCGTCGGCGCGACGATCTCCACCGTCGCCTTGTGCGGGTAGTGAGCATCCCAGCCGGGGTCCTTGGCCGAAGGGAAGCTGATGTAGATCAGCGGCATCGCTGGATTCTGCCCGCTCTCGAAGCTGCTGACGTTGTGGTCGTGGTCATGGCTCGGGTAGACCCAGTAGTTGGTCTTCGGCAGACCCAGTTCGGCAGCGCTGCCCTTGAAACCGGCGTACAGGCACAGGGTCGCGGCCGACAGCTTCACCTGCTGCAGCGGCGCCAACAGGCCATGCGCCTCGGCCACCTGCGGTTCCAGCAGGCGGGTGTAGGTGGGCACCAGGCCGGCGCAGCTGACGATCTGCGGCGCGCGGATTTCGAAACCGTCCTTGTGCAGGCGTACGCCCACGGCGCGGCCGTTCTCCACCAGGATTTTGTCCACGCCGGCATAGGTGAAGACGTTGCCGCCCGCCGCCTCGATCAGCGGGATGATGGTCTCGGAAATCCTGATCGCGCCGCCCACCGGGTAGTTGCCGCCGGTGATGTAGTGCTTGGCCACCATGGCATGCATGACGAAAGCCGCCTGCGCCGGCGGCAGGCCGTAGTCACCCCACTGGGCGGTGAGCACGCCAATCAGCTCCTGATTCTGCGTCAGGCCTTCCAGCACCTCGCGGGTGCTCTTGAAGAAATAGGCCGGCAGCCACAGGCGGCGCAGCCTCGCGTAGAGCATGCCGAGCGAACGCGGCAGGGCCTGGCCGGCGAAGAAGCGCGGCACCCGTGCACTGACCTCGCTAAGCAGCTCGACATAGCGGTCGATGGCCTCCGCCTCGGCGGGGAAATGGCGCTTCATCTCGGCCTTGAACTCATCGCGACCGGCCACGTAGTCGTAGCTCTGCTCGCCAATCACGATGCGGTCGTAGTGTGCATCCATCGGCGACCACTCCAGCTTGCCGTCGCTGATCACGTCGAACACCCGGCGGATCATCGACCAGGGTTTGTGCACCTCGCCGATGTAGTGCACGCCCACATCCCACTCGTAGCCTTCGCGCTCGTAGCTGTGGGTATAGCCACCGGCCGTGTAGTGCTGCTCCAGCACGCACACGCGCTTGCCCAGCTTGCTCAGCAGGGCGGCGGTGGTGAGGCCGCCGATGCCGGAACCGATGACGATGGCGTCGTAGTGATTGGCCGCCAGGCGCGGGCGGAAGCGGGTACCGGTGCGTTTCATGAGGATTCCTGCGTGATTGTTTTTATGCAAGTTTTTGCATACTAGCAGCAGATCACCTCCATGCAACTCTTTGCATAATCCGTATACTGCGGCGCACCGCCCTCGCCGAGTTCGTCCATGTCGCTCAAGCACGCCATCCTCATCCTTCTGGAAAGCGAACCGGGCAGCGGCTACGACCTGCTCAAGCGCTTCAAGGAAGGCCTCGGCTACTTCTGGAACGCCAAGCACCAGCAGGTCTACCAGGAGCTGAAGAAACTCAATGAAGCCGGCTGGCTGGACTGCGAGGCACAGCCCCAGGAAACGCGTCCGGACAAGAAGGTCTACCGCCTCACCGCCGCCGGCCACACCGAGCTGCTGCGCTGGCTGGGCGAGCCGGTGCAACCGAACAAGATCAACGACGCGCTGCTGGTGAAGCTGTTCGGTGGTGCGCACACCTCGACCGCCAACCTGCGCGAGGAAATGCAGCGGCATGTGGCCGTGCACCGCAAGACCCTGGACAGCCTGCTGGCCATCGAGCGCGACTACCTGGCCCTGCCAGCCGAACAGCGCCAGGCCCTGCGCCTGCCCTACCTGACCCTGCGCCGCGGCATTCTCGGCGAACAGTCCTGGCTGGCCTGGGCAGCCGAAGTGGAGATGGCACTGGACGCCAACTGACAGGGCTGCCAGACGCATGGCGAAGCGCTAGACTGCCAGCAAAAAGCCAGTACCCCGCGAGTCCGGCATGTCCGCCAGCACCCTTCATATCTCGCCCGACCAGCTCTGCGTGGGCCTCTACATCCATCTCGACCTGAGCTGGTGGGAACACAATTTCACGTTCAGCCAGTTCAAGATCAAAGACGAAAAGCAGATCCAGGCTCTGCGTGCGCTGGGTCTGAAGCAACTGCGCTACGAACCGGCGCGCAGTGACTGCGAGCCGCTGGAGCTGACGGCGGAAACACCGCCTGCCTGCCCCGAAACACCGCAACCCGATCCAGAGGAGCAGGCTCGTCAGGCCCGCGCCGCCAAGCTGGGCGCCCTGCGCAAGCGCCTGGCGGAAGTGGACCGCACCTTCATCCAGGCCAGCCAACGGGTCAAGTCACTCAACCAGACCCTGCGCAGCCAGCCGGAAGAGGCCATCCAGCAGGCGGGCGAAGTGGTGCGCGAGCTGGTCAGCGCCCTCAGCGGCGAGGACGGTGCGGCGCTGCACAGCATCAACGGCAAGGCCGCCGAGGACGCCTATCTGCATCCGCTCAACGTCACCGTGCTGTCGGTGATGCTCGGCCGTCAGCTCGGCTTCGACTCCGAGGCCTGCCACAGCCTGGGCCTGGGTGCCCTGCTGCACGACATCGGCAAGCTGCAGATCCCCAGCAAGGTGCTGCTCAAGAGCGAGCCGCTGACCCGCCCGGAGCAACAATTGCTGCAGCTGCACTGCGAGTTCGGCGTGCGCCACGGCCAGGAGCTGATGCTCGACGACGAGGTGCTGCGAATCATCCAGGAGCATCACGAATACTGCGACGGCAGCGGCTACCCGAAGGGCCTGCGCGAGGCCGCCATCGGCCGTCTGAGCCGGGTGGTGAGCCTGGTCAACGCGTTCGACGACCTGTGCAACCCGCTCGATCCGCGCCAGGCGCTCAGCCCGCACGAAGCCCTGGCCCTGATGTTCAAACAGCAGCGCGAACGCTACGACGAAGTGGCACTCAAGACCTTTATCCGCGGCATGGGTATCTACCCGCCCGGCAGCCTGGTGCAACTGGAAGACGAGCGCTACGCACTGGTCCTGGGTATGCACCCGAACCTGCCGCTGCGGCCCACGCTGATCATCTACGAGCCAGACATCCCCAAGGCCGAAGCGCTGATCGTCAACCTCGAACAGGAGCCCAAGCTGGCCATCGCCCGCAGCCTGCGCCCCGCGCAGCTGCCGGTGGAGGCCCTGGAATACCTGGACCCGCGCCAGCAGATCACCTATTACGTCGACCCGCGCCAGCGCGGAAAATAGCCGGCCGCACGCGGCCCGCCTAAACTCAGCTGCGCCCACCCGAAGTAGATACGGCCACCATGCACCAGCCGCGCTTTTCCGACCTGCACGAGATTCCGCCCAGAGCCTTCAGCCCGGCCGCCATTGCCCTGCAGTTGCTGCCCTGGGTGCTGGTGGGGCTGGGCGCCTGGGGCGGTCTGCCGCTGTGGATCTGCCTGTTCTGTGGTCTGTGCCTGAACCTCGGCCTGTTGCCGGCACTGGCCACCGCCACCCACTGGCGCGCGCTGATGCAGCCACGCCCAAGCCCGGTGGTGGCACCCACCTGGGCAGCACCACTGGCCGCGCAACTGGACACATTGAGCGAGCAGCAACGGCAGTGGCTGGAGGCGCTTGAGACCCAGTGGGCGGCCCTGGCGGACAGCCAGCAACGGCACTGGCAGAGCCAGCATGAGCGGGTCTCCAGTCATAGCGAGCAGGTGCACGCGGCGCTGCTGCCGATACAGGAGCAGGACAGCGCAGCGGCCATGCAGCAGATTCAGCAGGCATTAAGCACGCTGAGCGCCGAGCAGCAGCGCGGCGAACAGCAGGCCGCCACGCAGGGCGAGCGGCTACAGGTGGTCTCCGAGCTGGTGCAGACCATCATGCGCGCCACCGACGACATGGACTCGATTGCCAAGCAGACCAACCTGCTGGCACTCAATGCCGCCATCGAAGCGGCACGGGCCGGCGACACAGGCCGCGGTTTCGCCGTGGTGGCCGATGAAGTCCGCGCGCTGTCCAACCGCTCGACCGAGTTCTCCCAGACCATCCGCAGCACGCTGGCGAGCATGCTTGATGCCCTGCAGCAGGCAACGACCCAGGCCACCCCGCAGACGCAGGATGAATCGGACGCCGCCCGACTGCTGTTCGAAGCCCCGCTGCAGACGCTGGCACAGCAGCAAGGCAGCTGCCGCGAAGCGGCCGCACAAACCCTGGGCTTGCTGCACAACCTGCAGGCAGAACTGCTGCAGCCCCTTCCCCCCGTTTCGCACACCTCGCTGAGCGAACTGCAGCAACAGCAGCAGCAACTGGCAGAGCTGGCCGCACAGCTGAAGCACAACAGCGCAACGCCGGACTGAGCGCTGGCCCCCGCGCCACGCGTCATCCATCACAGCTCTGACAAGCGAAAGCTGCCGTATTGGCACCTATGCTGTAGGTTGCCGCCTGCTGCTCCAGCGGCACAGGCAATGACGTCCATACGCACAATCACAGGCTGATCATGAACAAGACCCTTTCTGGCCTCTGCGCCCTGCTGCTCTGTTTCACCACGCCGAGCTTCGCCGAGGAAAAGACCTTCCTGATCAAGTTCTCCCACGTCGTGGCCGAGGACACCCCGAAAGGCCAGGGCGCCCTGCTGTTCAAGCAGAAGGTGGAAGAACGCCTGGCCGGCCGCGTGCAGGTCGAGGTCTACCCCAATGCCAGCCTGTTCGACGACAGCAACGAGATGCAGGCGCTGCTCAATGGCGACGTACAGATGCTCGCGCCGTCATTGGCCAAATTCAGCGCGTACACCCCCAAACTGCAGGTGTTCGACCTGCCCTTCCTGTTCGATGACCAGGAGGCCGTCAGCCGCTTCCAGAAAAGCCCTAAGGGCCGGCAGCTGCTCAGCGCCATGGCGCAGCAGGGCATCAGCGGCCTGGCGTACTGGCAAAACGGCATGAAGCAGCTGGCCGCCACTCGCCCCCTGCGGCAGCCGAGCGACGCCGCGGGCCTGAGCTTTCGCATCCAGCCCTCGCCGGTGATCGAAAGCCAGTTCGCCAGGCTCGGCGCGAAAGCCGTTGGCATGCCTTTCGCGGAAACCCCGAATGCGCTGCGCGCCGGCACCATCCAGGGCACGGAAAATACCTGGTCGAACATCCACAGCCAGAACTATGTGGAACAGCTGCCGCACATCACCGAGACCAACCACGGCTCGCTCAACTACATGCTGGTGACCAACAGCCGCTTCTGGTTCTCCATTCCCCATGAGACGCGCACGGAACTGGAAAGCATCATCGACGAGGTGACCTTCGAGGTGAACCGCGCCGCCGAGCAACAGAATCAGACGGACCGTGAACGCCTGCTGGCCGGCGGCAAGGCCCAGCTGACCAGCCTCGATGCCGCCACGCGCGATGCCTGGCGCGACGCCATGCGCCCGGTATGGCAGCAGTTCGAGGAGCAGATCGGCAAGGATGTCATCGGCGCCGCCGAACGCGCCATCCGCCGCAATCGCTGAGGGTTCAGTCGGCGATCAGCCAGTCCAGGCGGAAGTCGCCCTGGCTCTGCGCCAGCTTGCCGGCCAGCCAGGGCAACAGCTGCTTGAGTTCGTCCTCCAGACCCCAGGGCGCGTTGGCGATGGCCAGGCCGGAGCCAGCCAGGCGGCTGGCGTCGTCCGCCGGGTGGACGAACAGCTCGGCGCGCAGCAGCTTGGGCGCGCTGGACTTGCCCAACGCCTGGTAGAAACGCTTGAGCTGGCGCTCGTCCTTGATCGGGTACCAGATCGCCACCACGGTCTGGCGCATGCGGCCGATGGCCTCGTCCAGCGCAGCAACGCAACGCTCCAGCTCATCGGCTTTCTCGAACGGCGGGTCGATCAGCAGCAACGCGCGCTTCTCCGCCACCGGCAGCAGGGCGCGCGGCACGTGCCAGCCCTCGCCCAGGTGCACGGCCACGCGGCGGTCACCCTTCATGTTGTCCTTGAGCAACTGGCCGTCCTCCGGGTGCTTCTCGTTGAGCAGCACGCGGTCCTGCTCGCGGGTCAGCTGGCGCGCCAGCTCGGGCGAACCCGGGTAGTAACGCAGTGCACCGTCCGGGTTGAGGTCGCGCAGCACGCCGAAATAATCGGCAGTGGCTTCGGGCAGGTCCGGCGCATCCCACAGGCGGCCGATGCCTTCCAGCCACTCACCAGTACGGGTCGCCTGGTCGCCCTGCAGGTCATACAGGCCGACGCCGGCATGGCTGTCGAGATAGGCGAGCGGCGCCTCCTTGCGTGACAGCAGGGCGATGATGCGACTGATGACAAGGTGCTTGAGCACGTCGGCGTGGTTGCCGGCATGGAAGGCGTGACGGTAGTTCATGAACGTTTCACCTGGAGCGGGGCGCGAATTGTAGCCCGAAGGCGTGAAGGCGGCAGGTTCTGGCGACGTATCAGGCAAATGAATCTTGCTAGGCAGCCTCTATTCACAATCCTAGACTCCTGCAAGATCCCACCGGAGACGAGTCCATGTCCGAGTCCCTGCTCAGTTCCCGCAACCTGGCCTTCGAGCTGTATGAAGTGCTCGACGCCGAAGCCCTGACCCAGCGCGAGCGCTTCGCCGAGCACAACCGCGAGACCTTCGACGCGGCCATCGCCACCGCCCGCGGTATCGCCGAGGAGCTGTTCGCCCCGCACAATCGCAAGAACGACGAGCACGAGCCACAGTACGTGGACGGCGCGGCGGTGCTGATTCCGGAAGTCGAGCCGGCGCTGCGCGCCTTCCACGAGGCCGGTTTCCTCAACGCCACCCGCGACTTCGAACACGGCGGCATGCAACTGCCCAACCTGCTGTCGCAGGCCTGCTTCGCCCACTTCCAGTCGGCCAACATCGCCACCAGCTCGTACTCGATGCTGACCATGGGCGTGGCCAACCTGATCGAGGCCTTCGGCAATGACGAGCAGAAGGCCCGCTACCTGCAGCCGATCATCGACGGGCGCTTCTTCGGCACCATGTGCCTGACCGAGCCGCATGCCGGCTCCTCGCTGTCGGATATCCGCACCAAGGCCGAGCCGCACGCCGACGGCAGCTACCGGATCAAGGGCAACAAGATCTTCATCTCCGGCGGCGACCAGCCGATCTCCGAGAACATCGTGCACATGGTGCTGGCCAAGCTGCCGGACGCCCCGCCCGGGGTGAAGGGCATCAGCCTGTTCCTGGTGCCCAAGTTCCATGTGAGTGACGACGGCTCGCTGGGTGCGCGCAACGACGTGACCCTGGCCGGCCTGTTCCACAAGATGGGCTGGCGCGGCACCACCTCCACTGCGCTCAATTTCGGCGACAACGGCGAGTGCGTCGGCTATCTGGTGGGCAAGCCGCACCATGGCCTGTCCTACATGTTCCAGATGATGAACGAGGCGCGCATCGGCGTCGGCATGGGCGCCATCATGCTCGGCTACGCCGGCTACCTGTACTCGCTGGACTATGCGCGCAACCGCCCGCAGGGCCGCCACGCGGACGGTAAGGATCCGAGCAGCCCGCAGATTTCCATCGTCGAGCACGCCGATGTGCGGCGCATGCTGCTGACCCAGAAGGCCTACGTCGAGGGCGCCTTCGACCTTGGCCTGTACGCCGCGCGGCTGTTCGACGACACCCAGACCCTGCCCACCGAAGACGAGCGCAGGAAAGCCCTGGAACTGCTTGATTTGCTCACCCCGATCGTCAAGTCCTGGCCCTCGGAGTTCTGCCTGAAGGCCAACGAACTGGCGATCCAGATCCTCGGCGGCCACGGCTACACCCGCGAGTACCCGGTGGAGCAGTACTACCGCGACAACCGCCTGAACCCCATCCACGAAGGCACCCACGGCATCCAGTCGCTCGACCTGCTCGGGCGCAAGGTATCGATGAACAACGGCGCCGCCCTCAAGCAGCTGATGGCGCTGATCCAGGCCACCTGCCAGCGCGCCAGCCAGTTCGACTCGCTGGACCGCCTGCGCCAGCCGCTGGAGCAGCTGGTGCAGCGCCTCGGCGGCGTGACCCTGGCCCTGCTCGGCGACCTGCTGGCCGGCAAGGTCAACCAGGGCCTGGCCAACTCGGCGCTGTACCTCAAGGCCTTCGGCCACGCGGTGATCGGCTGGCGCTGGCTGGAACAGGCGATCCGTGCCGAGGAAGGCCTGGCTACCGGCAACCCCGCCGATGCCGACTTCTATAAGGGCAAGCTGCAGGCCGCACGCTACTTCCTGACCTGGGAAGTACCGAGTTGTCAGCACGAGCTGAACATTCTCGAAGCGCGCGACGACACCTGCCTGGGCATGCACGACGCCTGGTTCTAAGTCTCTGATTTGGCTGCGAAGAACGCCCCGCACATGCGGGGCGTTTTTCTTTGACAGGGCAGCGAAGGCAATGGTTAGAATCCGGCATGCCATCTGCATAGCCAGATACGCTCCCCCCTTTTTTGCCCCCGGAGTACGCCTTGGACGCCAGCGCCATCAACAGCCTGTTTCTGATCGGTGCGCTGCTGGTGGGCATGAGCATCCTGGTCAGCGCTTTCGGCTCGCGTTTCGGCATCCCGATTCTGGTGGTGTTCCTTGCCGTCGGCATGTTGGCCGGCGTCGACGGCCCCGGCGGCATCGTCTTCAACGACTACTCCACGGCCTATTTGGTGGGCAACCTGGCGCTGGCCGTAATCCTCCTCGACGGCGGCATGCGCACCCGCGTTTCCAGCTTCCGTGTAGCGTTATGGCCCTCGCTGTCGCTAGCCACGCTCGGGGTGCTGGTCACCGCCGGACTGACCGGCGTGGCAGCCGCCTGGCTATTCAACCTGCACTGGCTGGAAGGCCTGCTGATCGGCGCCATCGTCGGTTCCACCGACGCTGCGGCGGTGTTCTCCCTGCTTGGTGGGCGTGGCCTCAACGAGCGGGTCAGTGCGACGCTGGAAATCGAATCGGGCAGCAACGATCCGATGGCGGTGTTCCTCACCGTGATCCTGATCGACATGCTGGCCAAGGGCCAGGCCGGCCTCAGCTGGAGCTTCCTCGTCCACCTGCTGCAGCAATTCGGTCTTGGCGGGCTGTTCGGCCTGGGCGGTGGCTGGCTGCTGCTGCAACTGGTCAACCGCATGAACCTGGCGGGCGGACTGTACCCACTGCTGGTGGTCAGCGGCGGCCTGATCATCTTTGCCGTCACCAACGCCATCGGCGGCAGCGGCATCCTCGCCATCTACCTGTGCGGCCTGCTGCTGGGCAACCAGCCCATCCGCTCGCGCCACGGCATCCTGCACATGCTCGACGGCCTCACCTGGCTGGCGCAGATCGGCATGTTCCTGGTGCTCGGCCTGCTGGTCACCCCGCGCGAGCTGCTGCCCATCGCCCTGCCGGCGCTGGGCCTGGCGCTGTGGATGATTCTGTTCGCCCGGCCATTGTCGGTATTCCTGGGTCTGCTGCCGTTCCGCGCCTTCCATGATCGCGAGAAAATCTTCATCGCCTGGGTCGGCCTGCGCGGCGCGGTACCGATCATCCTCGCGGTGTTCCCGCTGATGGCCGGTCTGGACAATGCCCAGCTGTTCTTCAACGTGGCCTTTTTCATCGTACTGGTGTCACTGCTGCTGCAAGGTACCAGCCTGCCCCTGGCCGCCCGACTGCTCAAGGTCACCGTGCCGCCGGACCCGGCACCGATTTCCCGCGCCGGCCTGGAGATTCACCCCACCAGCCAGTGGGAGCTGTTCATTTACCGTCTCGGCGCCGAGAAATGGTGCATCGGCGCACCGCTGCGCGATCTCAAGATGCCCGACGGCACCCGCGTGGCCGCACTGTTCCGCGGCACCGAACTGCTGCACCCGTCCGGCAGTACCACGCTGGACGCCGGCGATATCCTCTGCGTGGTGGGTCATGAACATGATCTGCCGGCCCTCGGCAAGCTGTTCAGCCAGGCGCCGCAGCGCGGCCAGGACCTGCGCTTCTTCGGTGATTTCGTGCTGGAAGGCGACGCCCAGCTCGGCGCGGTGGCAGCCCTGTATGGCCTGAAGGTGGGCGAGGAGGACGGCCGCCAGCCTCTCGGGCGCTTCATCTACCAGCAGATCGGCGGCGAACCGGTGATTGGCGACCAGGTGGAATGGAACGGCCTGACCTGGACCGTGGCCCTGATGGACGGGAACAAGGTGCGCAAGGTCGGCGTCAGATTCCCCGAAGGCCAGGGCAAACCCGGCCCCGGCCTGTTCCTATAAGCGCACCCACGCGCTGGTAAAGCGCCCTGGTTGGCGGCATCAGCCGCCTGCCTGGCATATCATTAGCCCCATTCTTTTCTAAGAGCCGCTGCCGCGACCATGTCTTTCCTGCGCCCTCTCCTTCTCGGACTGCTGCTTGGCTGCAGCTTCATCGCCCCTGTCTCGGCTGCCGAACCGCCTTCGGCCAAGGCCGTGCAGCAAAGCCTCGACGCCCTGGCCGACCGCAAGTTGCCGGAGGCCGAGCACAACGCGCTGAAGTCCCGCCTGGAGCAAACGCTGGCCTTCCTGGCCGACCGTGATGGCAGCCAGCAGAAGCTGGAGGCGCTCAAGGTTCAGCTACGCGATGCACCACGCCTGACCGGTGAAGCCCAGCGCGAGCTGACCCGCCTCAAGGCCACGGCGGCGGTGGATGTGAACAAGCGCTATGCCAAGTCCAGCGTGGCACAGCTGGAGCAGCTCCTGAGCGAACGCGCTGCCCAGCTGAGCAACTGGCAACAGGAACTGGCCGAGGCCAGCAGCCTGATGATCACCGCGCAGACCCGCCCGGAGCGGGCCCAGGCTGAAATCAGCAGCAACCAGACGCGCACCCTGCAGATCAACAACCTGCTCAAGGTCGGCAAGGAAGCCGGCAAGCCGCTCTCCGCCGAGCGCCGTGACCAGCTCAATGCCGAGCTGGCGGCCATCGAGGCACAATCCGAGCTGCGCCGCCAGGAACTGGCTGGCAACAGCCTGCTGCAGGACCTCGGCAGTTCGCGCCACGAGCTGCTGCAGGAGCGCATCCGCCGCCTCGACCAGGAGAGCCTGGATCTGCAGGCACTGATCAGCGAGAAGCGCCGCGAGAGCTCGGAACAGACCGTTGCCGAACTGTCCCGCGAGGCCGAGCAGGCTACCCCGGACAGCCTGCTGGCCCGGGAAAGCGCGACCAACCTGAAGATTTCCGACTACCTGCTGCGCGCCACCGAGCGCCTCAACCAGCTCACCCGTCAGAACCTGGAAACCAAGCAGCAACTCGACAGCGTCAGCCAGGCCGACCAGGCGCTGGATGAGCAGGTCAGCGTGCTGCGCGGCAGCCTGCTGCTGGCCAAGATCCTCTACCAGCAGAAACAGACCCTGCCGCGCCTGCAGGTCGACGGCGGCCTGGCCGACGAAATCGCCGACATCCGCCTCTACCAGTTCGAACTGAACCAGGAACGCGACAAGCTCGGCGACCTGAATGCCTATGTCGATGGCCTGCTGGCCACCCAGCCGGCCGAGCAGGTCACCCCCGAACTGCGCAAGACCTTGCTGGAGCTGGTCACCACCCGCAGCCAACTGCTCGAACACATGAACCGTGAGCTGAATGCCCTGCTCAACGAGTCGATCACCCTACAGCTGAATCAGAAGCAGCTGGAAGCAATGGTCAAGAGCCTGCGCAACACGCTGGAAGAACAGATGTTCTGGATTCCCAGCAACAAGCCACTCGACCTGGCCTGGCTGCAACAGGTCCCCAAACTGCTGGAGAGGCAGCTGGCGGCGATGCCCTGGGGCTCGGGAATACGCGAACTGGGCGCCGGCCTGGTCGACCGTCCCTGGCTGTTCATCCCGCTGCTGCTGCTCATCGGCGCCCTGGTCTGGCGGCGCGGCTGGCTGTTCGCCAAACTGCAGCAACTGCATGAGGATATCGGCCACTATAAGCGCGACAGCCAGCTGCATACGCCGCTGGCGATCCTGGTCAACCTGCTGCTCGCCCTGCCGGTGACCCTGCTGCTTGGCCTGGCCGGCGTCGCCCTGCTGATCGACGCGCGCGGCCAGAACGCCACGCTCGGCAGCGCCCTGCTGGAAATGGCCCAGGCCTGGCTGGTGTTCTACACCCTGTACCGCATCCTGGCCCCGGGCGGTGTCGGCGAACTGCACTTCCGCTGGCCGCGCTCGCAGGTCACCTACCTGCGCACCCAGGTGCGCCGCCTGGGGCTGGTCGTGCTATCGCTGGTAGCCGTGGTGACGGTTGCCGAACACCAGCCGGCGGTGCTCGCCGAGGACGTGATCGGCATCTTCGTGGTACTGACCGGCTTCGCCCTGATGGCCTGGCTGCTCAGCCGCCTGCTGCTGGCCGGACCAATGCGCGAGAACACCTCGCCGTTCCGCCTGCTACTGGGGCTGACCTTCACCGCTCTTCCCATCGGCCTGTTCGTCGCCGTGTGTTTCGGCTACTACTACACCGCGCTGAAACTGACCGACCGACTGATCGACACCCTCTACCTGCTGATTCTCTGGCTGGTGCTGGAAGCCGCCTTCGAACGCGGCCTGGCCGTGGCCGCCCGCCGCCTGGCCTATGCCCGCGCCCTGGCCAAGCGCCAGGCGCAACCCAAGGAAGGTCCGGAAGGCGAACCCCTGGTGGAGGAGCCGACCCTGGACATCGAGCAGATCAACCAGCAGTCGCTGCGACTGATGCGCCTGGCGCTATTGGGCGGTTTCGTCGCCTGCCTGTACTGGGTCTGGGCCGACTTGATCACGGTGTTCACCTACCTGGACAACATCACCCTCTACGAATACAGCAGCGGCACCGGTGAAAGTGCCACCCTGATGCCGATCAGCCTGCTCGACCTGCTGGGCAGCCTGATCATCATCGGCCTGACCATTGCCCTGGCCCGCAACCTGCCGGGTCTCCTGGAAGTCCTGGTGCTGTCACGCCTGAAGCTGGCACAGGGCAGCGCCTACGCCACCACCACGCTGCTGACCTACGTGATCAGCGGTGCCGGCTTTGTCGCCACGCTTGGCGCCCTCGGCGTCAGCTGGGACAAGCTGCAATGGCTGGTCGCCGCACTCTCGGTGGGCATTGGTTTCGGCATGCAGGAAATCTTCGCCAACTTCATCTCCGGCCTGATCATCCTGTTCGAGCGCCCCGTACGGATCGGTGACGTGGTCACCATCGGCAACCTGTCCGGCACGGTGAGCCGTATCCGCATCCGCGCCACCACCATCACGGATTTCGACCGCAAGGAAATCATCGTCCCGAACAAGACCTTCATCACCGGCCAACTGGTGAACTGGTCTCTGACCGATACTGTCACCCGCGTCACCATTCAGGTCGGCGTCGGTTATGGCTCGGATCTCGAGCTGGTGCGCAAACTGCTGCTGCAGGCCGCCAGAGAAAACCCGCGCGTACTGCGCGAACCGGAACCACTGGTGTACTTCCTGACCTTCGGTGAGAGCACCCTGAACCACGAGCTGCGCATCCATGTCCGCGATCTCGGCGACCGCAATCCGGCCACCGATGAAATCAACCGTTTCATCGATCGCGAGTTCAAGAAGCACGGCATCGACATCTCGTTCCGCCAGCTCGATGTGCATGTGAAAAATCTCGAGGGTGGCGAGTACCAGCTGATTCAGAGCAAACCGCAAGCAGCCAGCAAGGACAGCGGACCCGAGACCCCAGCGGCGCAAGACGAAGAGTAAGACGCGCTGGACGCCCCACGACAAGCCCGAGCACAATGCTCGGGCTTTTTCGTTGGAGCCCGCCGTTGAAAGCCCTCGCCGACCTCGTCTTCGATAACCGCTTCGCCCGCCTGGGCGACGCCTTCTCCACGGCCGTGCTGCCCGAACCACTGGACGAGCCGCGCCTGGTGGTGGCGAGCCCGGCGGCCATGGCCCTGCTCGACCTCGACCCGGCCGAAGCCGACAGCGAGCTGTTCGCCCAGCTGTTCTCCGGGCACAAGCTGTGGAGCGACGCAGAGCCCCGCGCCATGGTCTATGCCGGGCACCAGTTCGGCGTCTACAACCCGCGCCTGGGCGACGGCCGCGGCCTGCTGCTGGGCGAGGTGGTCAACGCCGCCGGTGAGCACTGGGACCTGCACCTCAAGGGCGCCGGGCAGACGCCCTACTCGCGCATGGGCGATGGCCGTGCGGTGCTGCGCTCGTCGATCCGCGAGTTTCTCGCCAGCGAGTACCTGCACGCCCTGGGCATCCCGACCTCGCGCGCCCTGTGCGTCACCGGCTCCAGCACCCCGGTGTGGCGCGAACGCCAGGAGAGCGGCGCCATGCTGCTGCGCCTGGCACCGAGCCACGTGCGCTTCGGCCACTTCGAGTACTTCTACTACAGCAACCAGCACGAACGGCTGAAGGAGCTGGGCGAGCACGTGCTGGCCTGCCATTTCCCCGACTGCCTGGCAGCGGAGAACCCCTGGGCAGCGATGTTCCGCGAAATCGTCGAACGCAACGCCGAGCTGATCGCCAAATGGCAGGCTTATGGTTTCTGTCACGGGGTGATGAACAGCGACAACATGTCGATCCTCGGCATCACCTTCGACTACGGCCCCTACGCTTTCCTCGACGACTTCGACGCCCGGCATATCTGCAACCACTCCGACGACAGCGGTCGCTACAGCTTCACCAACCAGGTGCCCATCGCCCACTGGAACCTGGCCGCTCTGGCCCAGGCGCTGACGCCCTTCGTAGAAGTCGAGCAGCTGCGCGAAACGCTGGGCCTGTTCCTGCCGCTCTACCAGGCCCACCACCTCGACCTGATGCGTCGCCGCCTGGGCCTGACCACGGCGGATGAGCACGATGCGGCGCTGGTCGAGCGCCTGCTGGAACTGATGCAGGGCAGCGCGGTGGATTACTCGCTGTTCTTCCGCCACCTCGGCGAACGGGCAGCCAACGAAGCGCTGCAGCAGCTGCGCGAGGAGTTCGTCGACCTCGCCGGTTTCGACCAGTGGAGCCACGACTACCTGGCGCGCGTTGCCCAGGAAGGCGGCTCGCAGCAAGAGCGCCAGGAGCGCATGCACGCGGTCAATCCACTCTATGTGCTGCGCAACTACCTGGCGCAGAACGCCATCAGCGCCGCCGAACAGGGCGACTACGCCCCGGTGCGCGAACTGCACGCCGTGCTCTCGCAGCCCTTCACCGAACAGCCCGGCATGCAGCGCTACACCGAGCGCCCACCGGAATGGGGCAAGCACCTGGAAATCAGCTGTTCGTCCTAAACGGATCGAGCCTGGCCTGACGCGCTCTTACCCGTCCTACGCCTGCTCGCCCTCTTAACCCGGTATGGACCTCCCCCTCTCCCATTTATGGGAGAGGGCCGGGGAGAGGGGGCTCTCCTGTAGCCCGGATGAAATCCGGGAAGCCCCACCTCGAACGAGAGGAAGCAGCCCGCGCCCTGCTCTGCGCAATTTTCTGCGCACACCTCATCTCTAGCGACGCTGCAGGCCCCACGCTTCGCGGGCTAGCCCCTCTGCGCAAGCCCCTGCACAGCCCTGCGCCAGTTGTTGCACAGGCTTTGGTGACCCAGCGCACAGACGGGCAGGCAGGCCTTGAGCGACACGCCCAAAGCCCGCGCCGTTACTGACCTGCACGCCCCTGGCACGGCCCTTGTACTGAGTCAGCCGCCCGGACCATTCCCGGTCCTCGTCTCAATGCAAAGGAGAGCACCATGCCAACACCCGCATACCTGTCCCTCGAAGGCACCAAGCAAGGCCTGATCACCGCCGGCACCTTCACCGAGGACTCGGTCGGCAACATCTTCCAGGAAGGCCACGAGGA
>NZ_FTNW01000009.1 GCF_900156545.1 Aquipseudomonas alcaligenes | reverse complement strand
CTTAATCGAAACGCTCTTTAACAACTGAATCAAGCAATTCGTGTGGGTGCTTGTGAGGTAAGACTGATAGTCAACTGATTATCAGCAACACAAGTAACACTCGTGAATTCGAGAGTTTATTTGCGATTGCTGAGCCAAGTTTAGGGTTTTCTCAAAACCCAAGCAGTATTGAACTGAAGAGTTTGATCATGGCTCAGATTGAACGCTGGCGGCAGGCCTAACACATGCAAGTCGAGCGGATGAGTGGAGCTTGCTCCATGATTCAGCGGCGGACGGGTGAGTAATGCCTAGGAATCTGCCTGGTAGTGGGGGACAACGTTTCGAAAGGAACGCTAATACCGCATACGTCCTACGGGAGAAAGCAGGGGACCTTCGGGCCTTGCGCTATCAGATGAGCCTAGGTCGGATTAGCTAGTAGGTGAGGTAATGGCTCACCTAGGCGACGATCCGTAACTGGTCTGAGAGGATGATCAGTCACACTGGAACTGAGACACGGTCCAGACTCCTACGGGAGGCAGCAGTGGGGAATATTGGACAATGGGCGAAAGCCTGATCCAGCCATGCCGCGTGTGTGAAGAAGGTCTTCGGATTGTAAAGCACTTTAAGTTGGGAGGAAGGGCAGTAAGTTAATACCTTGCTGTTTTGACGTTACCAACAGAATAAGCACCGGCTAACTTCGTGCCAGCAGCCGCGGTAATACGAAGGGTGCAAGCGTTAATCGGAATTACTGGGCGTAAAGCGCGCGTAGGTGGTTCAGCAAGTTGGAGGTGAAATCCCCGGGCTCAACCTGGGAACTGCCTCCAAAACTACTGAGCTAGAGTACGGTAGAGGGTAGTGGAATTTCCTGTGTAGCGGTGAAATGCGTAGATATAGGAAGGAACACCAGTGGCGAAGGCGACTACCTGGACTGATACTGACACTGAGGTGCGAAAGCGTGGGGAGCAAACAGGATTAGATACCCTGGTAGTCCACGCCGTAAACGATGTCGACTAGCCGTTGGGATCCTTGAGATCTTAGTGGCGCAGCTAACGCATTAAGTCGACCGCCTGGGGAGTACGGCCGCAAGGTTAAAACTCAAATGAATTGACGGGGGCCCGCACAAGCGGTGGAGCATGTGGTTTAATTCGAAGCAACGCGAAGAACCTTACCTGGCCTTGACATGCTGAGAACTTTCCAGAGATGGATTGGTGCCTTCGGGAACTCAGACACAGGTGCTGCATGGCTGTCGTCAGCTCGTGTCGTGAGATGTTGGGTTAAGTCCCGTAACGAGCGCAACCCTTGTCCTTAGTTACCAGCACGTTATGGTGGGCACTCTAAGGAGACTGCCGGTGACAAACCGGAGGAAGGTGGGGATGACGTCAAGTCATCATGGCCCTTACGGCCAGGGCTACACACGTGCTACAATGGTCGGTACAAAGGGTTGCCAAGCCGCGAGGTGGAGCTAATCCCATAAAACCGATCGTAGTCCGGATCGCAGTCTGCAACTCGACTGCGTGAAGTCGGAATCGCTAGTAATCGTGAATCAGAATGTCACGGTGAATACGTTCCCGGGCCTTGTACACACCGCCCGTCACACCATGGGAGTGGGTTGCTCCAGAAGTAGCTAGTCTAACCGCAAGGGGGACGGTTACCACGGAGTGATTCATGACTGGGGTGAAGTCGTAACAAGGTAGCCGTAGGGGAACCTGCGGCTGGATCACCTCCTTAATCGAAGACTTCAGCTTCTTCATAAGTTCCCACACGAATTGCTTGATTCACTTGCGAAAAGCGATTGGGTTGAGACCCGAGAGTGACGATTGGGTCTGTAGCTCAGTTGGTTAGAGCGCACCCCTGATAAGGGTGAGGTCGGCAGTTCGAATCTGCCCAGACCCACCAATTGTCGGGATGGCCAGTGTCAAATGGGG
The DNA here is from genome assembly GCF_900156545.1 of Aquipseudomonas alcaligenes. Lineage (GTDB taxonomy): Bacteria > Pseudomonadota > Gammaproteobacteria > Pseudomonadales > Pseudomonadaceae > Aquipseudomonas > Aquipseudomonas alcaligenes_A. The sequence goes on along the minus strand of NZ_FTNW01000009.1, from coordinate 3,414 downwards.
CCATAGCTCAGCTGGGAGAGCGCCTGCTTTGCACGCAGGAGGTCAGGAGTTCGATCCTCCTTGGCTCCACCATCAACTCACCATCGCTGAAAGCTCAGAAATGAACATTGGTAGCTCAATGTTGATTTCTGGTCTTTGCGCCAGAACTGTTCTTTAAAAATTTGGGTATGTGATAGAAGTGACTAACAGCGTGTTTCACTGCACGTTGTTAATCAAGGCAAAATTTGCGAGTTCAAGCGCGAATTTTCGGCGAATGTCGTCTTCACGTTACGAATCTATAACCAGATTGCTTGGGGTTATATGGTCAAGTGAAGAAGCGCATACGGTGGATGCCTTGGCAGTCAGAGGCGATGAAAGACGTGGTAGCCTGCGATAAGCTTCGGGGAGTCGGCAAACAGACTTTGATCCGGAGATCTCTGAATGGGGGAACCCACCTAGGATAACCTAGGTATCTTGTACTGAATCCATAGGTGCAAGAGGCGAACCAGGGGAACTGAAACATCTAAGTACCCTGAGGAAAAGAAATCAACCGAGATTCCCTTAGTAGTGGCGAGCGAACGGGGATTAGCCCTTAAGCTTCTTTGATTTTAGCGGAACGCTCTGGAAAGTGCGGCCATAGTGGGTGATAGCCCTGTACGCGAAAGGATCTTAGAAGTGAAATCGAGTAGGACGGCGCACGTGAAACGTTGTCTGAATATGGGGGGACCATCCTCCAAGGCTAAATACTACTGACTGACCGATAGTGAACCAGTACCGTGAGGGAAAGGCGAAAAGAACCCCGGAGAGGGGAGTGAAATAGAACCTGAAACCGTATGCGTACAAGCAGTGGGAGCCTACTTTGTTAGGTGACTGCGTACCTTTTGTATAATGGGTCAGCGACTTATATTCAGTGGCGAGCTTAACCGAATAGGGGAGGCGTAGCGAAAGCGAGTCTTAATAGGGCGTTTAGTCGCTGGGTATAGACCCGAAACCGGGCGATCTATCCATGGGCAGGTTGAAGGTTAGGTAACACTGACTGGAGGACCGAACCGACTACCGTTGAAAAGTTAGCGGATGACCTGTGGATCGGAGTGAAAGGCTAATCAAGCCCGGAGATAGCTGGTTCTCCTCGAAAGCTATTTAGGTAGCGCCTCACGTATCACTCCAGGGGGTAGAGCACTGTTTCGGCTAGGGGGTCATCCCGACTTACCAAACCGATGCAAACTCCGAATACCTGGAAGTGCCGAGCGTGGGAGACACACGGCGGGTGCTAACGTCCGTCGTGAAAAGGGAAACAACCCAGACCGTCAGCTAAGGTCCCAAAGTTATGGTTAAGTGGGAAACGATGTGGGAAGGCTTAGACAGCTAGGAGGTTGGCTTAGAAGCAGCCACCCTTTAAAGAAAGCGTAATAGCTCACTAGTCGAGTCGGCCTGCGCGGAAGATGTAACGGGGCTCAAACCATACACCGAAGCTACGGGTATCACGTAAGTGATGCGGTAGAGGAGCGTTCTGTAAGCCTGTGAAGGTGAGTTGAGAAGCTTGCTGGAGGTATCAGAAGTGCGAATGCTGACATGAGTAACGACAATGCGAGTGAAAAACTCGCACGCCGAAAGACCAAGGTTTCCTGCGCAACGTTAATCGACGCAGGGTTAGTCGGCCCCTAAGGCGAGGCAGAAATGCGTAGTCGATGGGAAGCAGGTTAATATTCCTGCACTTCTAGTTACTGCGATGGGGGGACGGAGAAGGCTAGGCCAGCACGGCGTTGGTTGTCCGTGTTTAAGGTGGTAGGCAGAGATCTTAGGTAAATCCGGGGTCTTAATGCCGAGAACTGATGACGAGTGTCCTTTTGGACATGAAGTGGTTGATGCCATGCTTCCAGGAAAAGCCTCTAAGCTTCAGGTAACTAGGAACCGTACCCCAAACCGACACAGGTGGTTGGGTAGAGAATACCAAGGCGCTTGAGAGAACTCGGGTGAAGGAACTAGGCAAAATGGCACCGTAACTTCGGGAGAAGGTGCGCCGGTGAGGGTGAAGGACTTGCTCCGTAAGCTCATGCCGGTCGAAGATACCAGGCCGCTGCGACTGTTTATTAAAAACACAGCACTCTGCAAACACGAAAGTGGACGTATAGGGTGTGACGCCTGCCCGGTGCCGGAAGGTTAATTGATGGGGTTAGCGCAAGCGAAGCTCTTGATCGAAGCCCCGGTAAACGGCGGCCGTAACTATAACGGTCCTAAGGTAGCGAAATTCCTTGTCGGGTAAGTTCCGACCTGCACGAATGGCGTAACGATGGCGGCGCTGTCTCCACCCGAGACTCAGTGAAATTGAAATCGCTGTGAAGATGCAGTGTATCCGCGGCTAGACGGAAAGACCCCGTGAACCTTTACTGTAGCTTTGCACTGGACTTTGAGCCTGCTTGTGTAGGATAGGTGGGAGGCTTTGAAGCGTGGACGCCAGTTCGCGTGGAGCCATCCTTGAAATACCACCCTGGCATGCTTGAGGTTCTAACTCTGGTCCGTCATCCGGATCGAGGACAGTGTATGGTGGGCAGTTTGACTGGGGCGGTCTCCTCCCAAAGAGTAACGGAGGAGTACGAAGGTGCGCTCAGACCGGTCGGAAATCGGTCGTAGAGTATAAAGGCAAAAGCGCGCTTGACTGCGAGACAGACACGTCGAGCAGGTACGAAAGTAGGTCTTAGTGATCCGGTGGTTCTGTATGGAAGGGCCATCGCTCAACGGATAAAAGGTACTCCGGGGATAACAGGCTGATACCGCCCAAGAGTTCATATCGACGGCGGTGTTTGGCACCTCGATGTCGGCTCATCACATCCTGGGGCTGAAGCCGGTCCCAAGGGTATGGCTGTTCGCCATTTAAAGTGGTACGCGAGCTGGGTTTAGAACGTCGTGAGACAGTTCGGTCCCTATCTGCCGTGGACGTTTGAGATTTGAGAGGGGCTGACCTTAGTACGAGAGGACCGGGTTGGACGAACCTCTGGTGTTCCGGTTGTCACGCCAGTGGCATTGCCGGGTAGCTATGTTCGGAAAAGATAACCGCTGAAAGCATCTAAGCGGGAAACTTGCCTCAAGATGAGATCTCACTGGAGCCTTGAGCTCCCTAAAGGGCCGTCGAAGACTACGACGTTGATAGGTTGGGTGTGTAAGCGCTGTGAGGCGTTGAGCTAACCAATACTAATTGCCCGTGAGGCTTGACCATATAACACCCAAACAATCTGTAGATTGTCGGTGATGGTGAAGTCGACAAACGAACCGAAAGTTCGCTAAGAACCGCAAAGCCAAGATCACATACCCAATTCGCTGTGGCGACTTAACACCGACACAGCAACCGAATTGCTTGACGACCATAGAGCGTTGGAACCACCTGATCCCATCCCGAACTCAGAAGTGAAACGACGCATCGCCGATGGTAGTGTGGGG